>CAXBME010000010.1:0-236057 GCA_963976765.1 uncultured Planctomycetaceae bacterium | reverse complement strand
GGCAAAGGAGCCGCCACCGGATTTTCAACTTTCAACACTCAGCGGGACATCATCACTGGTACGTTGTGGGAGAAGGTCCTTGAAGAAGCGACAGCTCGTTTTAAGCAGGAAGAACAGAATTCTTCTATCGCGAACACCGTCAACTGACGAAATCCCATTTCAGATGGTGCAATTTTGCCCCTGTATGTCGATCTGTGACTGGTAGTGACAGGCCTCGATTGAGACAGCACCCAGGTAACAGTTATGTCGACGGAATTCGGCGATGCTCATTCAACTAAGAACCTTGTTGATGATGAGATTCCAGGACACAAACGGGAGTCGACGACTCGGCGAGACCTGCGGGCGATCACTTCCGATGGCATCGCACAAAGTGTGATGGTCGGCCTGGGTGAGACGTGGCTGCCGGCGTTCGCGCTGGCACTTGGTATGGGCGAAATGGTCAGCGGACTGATGGCGACCGTTCCGATGCTCGCCGGTTCCGTACTGCAACTTATTTCGCCGAGTGGGGTTCGGTGGTGCGGTTCGTTGCGTCGCTGGGTCGTGTTATGCGCCGTCGCGCAGGCGGTTTCGTTTGTGCCACTGGTGATTGCCGCATCCGTGGGGAGCATCCCGGTGGTTGGCCTGTTCGCCGTCGCGACGATCTACTGGGGTGCTGGACTGGGAACCGGTGCTGCATGGAATGCGTGGGTCGAAATACTGGTGCCGGGCCGGGTTCGACCGAAGTTCTTCGCCTGGCGGACACGACTGGCTCAGTTCGGAGTTCTTGCCGGCCTGATTGGTGGTGGACTGATTCTGGAGTACGGCCGCATATCAGGAGCCGAGTTGTGGGCCTACGGAGTGATTTTTGTTGTCGCCGGTCTGGCGCGTCTGTGGTCGTCGCGGTTGCTGGCTTCGCAAAGTGAACCTGCACAGAGCACATCGCTGGCGGTGCAGACGGTCGCCACCTCGTCACGAGGAACCGGTGAGGGCCGGGTTTCTCAAGGACAACTGATGACGTACCTGCTGGGGATGCAGGGAGCCGTTTTTATTGCCGGTCCGTTCTTCAATGCCTGGATGCTGAATTATCTTCAAATGACGTATGTCGAGTTCGTCATTCTGATTGCCGCGTCGTTTGCTGCCAAAGCGGTTGTGCTTCCCCAGCTGGGAACGCTCGCCCGGACCTGGGGAGCGAGTCGGCTGCTGTGGCTTGGAGCGATCGGTATCGTACCGCTGCCGGCAATGTGGCTTGTGTCGAATCACCTCGGCTGGCTGCTGTTCGTGCAGCTTCTGGGGGGAGCGGCCTGGGCCGCGCACGAACTGGCAATGCTCCTGCTGTTTTTCGATTCGATCCCTCGCGAGGACCGCACGCGGGTGCTCTCGCTCTACAACTTTGCGAACGCTGCCTCGATGTGCGTGGGGACGGCCATCGGAGCGGTCGCGCTGCAACATCTTGGCGAGAATGCAGAAACGTACCTGTTGTTGTTTGCGGCGTCGTCAGCCGCTCGGCTGCTGCCACTGGTACAGCTGGTGGGGCTGCCGCAGCGAGTCGCAACGTCGGTGCCGTTGACATTGCGACTGCTGGCCGTTCGTCCGTCAGCAGGATCGTTCGAACGCCCGGTCTTTGGTGTTTCCGAGAGAGCCAACCGTGAAGCAGTGGAATCGACCAACTCGTCCGTCTGAGAATCGAATGGTTGCGGCTTACATTCTGACTGATTCAATGACGCGATTGCTTGTTGCCATTAAGGCATGGGGCCAAATAACTTTCGGATTTGGCACGACATCACAACCCCGAAGCGTGAGAGGGGCATTGGATATTTGCTTCCTCGCTGATGCTTAAGGTTATGAATTCACGTCGAAACACCGAAGTTATTTCGAACCTGTTCCAAAGTCCTGCATGGCCGTAGGATGGTCAGGCGTTGTTTGTCAAAAGTAAGTGTCCACGCCGCGAAAACAGTTTCGCGGATGAATGAGCCATCTGGAAGTTGCATGACCGAAACTGCTGTGCCAGCTACTCCAACGGGATCGTTTCAGTCGTATGCACCAGTACCTGGTGTGTATGACGAAATGTTTGTGGCGACCGGACAATGCCGTGCCCACTGTCAACCGATGCTTGACGAACTGAGCCTGCTCAACAGCGGCGAACTGGATCGACGGTATCGCCAGGCAGAAAAACTCATCCGAGACAACGGCGTCACGTTCAACTCGTTCGACGAAACGGGCGAATCATCGCGACCGTGGAACCTGGATATCCTCCCTGCCATGATGTCGCAAGCTGACTTTCAGGTACTCGACAGAGGTCTGATCCAGCGAGCGACGCTGCTGGAAGCGATCCTTGACGACCTGCTGGGACCGCAACGTTTACTTCGTGAAAAGGTGATCCCAGCGGAAATTCTGCTGGCACATCCAGGGTTCCATCGTGCTTACCACAGTCTTCAACCGTCTAATCGTCGCCGCATAACGATCTACGCGGCCGACCTGGCCAGATCACCGGATGGACGCTGGTGGGTGACAGGTGACCGGGTGCGTGCTCCGTCCGGATTAGGGTTCATTCTCGAAAACCGCATCGTGACTTCCCGAGTGCTGCCTGGTATTTTTCGCACAGCTCGCCCTCGCCGACTCGCTCCATTCTTCATGCGGCTGCGAGAAACACTTCGCGACATGGCGCCGCGTTATCGCGAGAATCCTCGCACCGTCGTGCTTTCTCGCGGAGCCGATTCGCCAACCTATTTCGAAGACGTCTATCTGGCGAAATATCTGGGTTACACACTGGCCGAGGGCGGCGATCTGGCGACTCGTAACGGTCGAGTCATGTTGAAAACGCTCGGAGGTCTGCTGCCTGTTGAAGTCATTCTTCGCCGCGTCAGTGACGACGACTGCGACCCGGTCGAGCTGAAGGCCGGATCTCTGACCGGTGTCAGTGGACTCGTTGACGTTGTCCGTAACGACGAAGTGGTGGTTGCCAACGCGCTTGGTAGCCGCCTGGCCGAGACGCCGGCTCTTGTCCCGTTCCTGCCGGCAGCGTGTCGCCTGCTGCTGGGCGAAGAAATCCGCCTGCCTTCAGCGGCGACGTGGTGGTGTGGTCAGCCTTCCGCGTTGACCTACGTCCTGAGCAATCTTGACAAACTGGTCGTCCGTTCGGCGTACATCGTCAACAGTGCTCCTCCAATCGAGGCGGCGCTACTGACTCCGACTGCTCGGGAAGAGCTGATTCACCGCTTGAAGACGCGACCATTCGACTTTGTCGCACAAGAGCGAATTGTTCGTTCGACAGTTCCAGTCTGGTTGGGTTCGAAGATTGAACCCTGGCATTCGGCGTTCCGCTTCTTTGTCACCGCCGATGGCGACTCGTTCCAGACACTGCCTGGCGGGCTGGCTCGCTCCTCTCCGGATCGACTGGCACTGGACCGTTCGATGGCCACCGGTGAACGGGCTCAGGATGTCTGGATCGAAAGCGACGGCCCGGAAGAATCGATTTCTCTTCTGCGTTCGTCCAATGTGCCTCTCGTGTTGAAGAGAAGTGGCAACGATCTTCCGAGTCGCGATGCAGAAAACCTTTTCTGGCTGGGGCGAATGATCGAACGTGCAGATGGGGCAGCGCGCAGCCTGCGGGTTCTTCTGAAGCATGAAATGACAAATGAGGATGACGAGTCTGACGGCGTGCATATTGTGATGGTTCGTGCACTTGCCGCGCTCGGGCAGCTTGAACCAGGACTCGCTGTCGACGGGTTGAAAAACGGGTTGCCGAATTTTGAAGAAAGTCTTCCCGTTTCGGTCTTTAATCCTCAGGAAACACTGAGTCTGAAATCGACGATGGATGGTGTCTCCCGGCTGGTTAATTCCGTGCGCGACCGGTTGTCTACTGATGCCTGGCAAACGCTCCACCAGCTTCGCGATGAATGGAACCCATCGGCGGCAAGGCAGTCGAAGATTGACTCAACGATCCTTCTGCAACTTGTTCAGCGAGTCATCGACGCCACGGCACAGTTCAGCGGACTTTCAAGTGAAAGTATGACTCGAACTCAGGTCTGGCGTTTTCTGGAACTTGGTCGTCAGATTGAACGTGTCTGGCACACAGCGACGATTCTGCAATCAACACTCGTAGACGTTTCCGTTCCGGAACCGATGGTGCTTGAAGTAGTCCTTGAATCCTGCGACAGCATTATGACCTACCGGGGCCGGTACCTGTCGACGCTTCAGGCGGAAGCAGCGATCGATCTGCTGGTTACGGACGATACGAATCCACGATCGCTCGTCTTTCAGCTGAACCGAATCCAGGACCACGTTGGCAGATTGCCATCGGCCGGGCAGGCTGTTCTCGGGCAGGACGAGCGGTTGGCCATGTCGCTGCACAATTCAGTCAGACTGTCTGAACCGCGCGATCTGGCACACGCGGACGATGGTCAGCGGCGATCGCTTGACCGACTTATGCAACGACTGCTCGACCAGATTCCGAAACTGTCCACCGCGATCAGCCAGCGATACCTCATCCATGCCGGACTGCCTCGACAGTTTGACCGTGAATCCATTTAGACAGAGAAGATGATTTTGAAATACCGCATCGTTCATTCTACAGAGTACCAGTATTCCGATCCGGTGCCGGTGTGCCATAACCATCTGCGACTGACCCCTCGCGAGACGCCTTACACTCGCTGTACTTCTCATCGCCTGTTGATTCGTCCGATGCCTGGCAACGTCGCGAAACGCAAGGACTGGTTCGGAAATATCGTGCAGTCGTTTACGCTCGACGAAAGTCACCGCAGGCTTCTGCTGGCCGCCACCAGCCGAGTTACTGTGTTGCCTCAAACAATTCCTCCGCCCGAGCAGACCTTGAAATGGGAAGATGTTGCCACCGGAGTTCGCAGTCAGACCATCAATGACTGGTTTGATGTGACAGAGTTCCTGTTTGACTCGTCACTCGCCTCTCATGACGAGGTTTTTCGCGAGTATGCCGCCGACTGTTTTCCTGCCGGGCAACGGATTCTTGTCGGGGCCACCGCGCTGATGTCGAAGATCTTCCGCGAGTTCAAGTACGACCCGCGGGCCACCACGGTCGTTACTCGTCCGAGCGAATCACTGGCGCAGAAGCATGGTGTTTGCCAGGACTTTGCTCATGTGGCGATCAGTTGTCTGAGATCGCTGGGCCTGCCAGCTCGCTATGTCAGCGGTTATCTGAGAACGATTCCGCCGGAAGGAAAGCCGAGGCTCGTCGGAGCCGATGCGTCCCACGCCTGGTTCGCGGTGTGGTGCGGCGAGGCCGGCTGGATCGACCTCGACCCGACCAACGATAAAGTCTGCGGCACGGACCACATCCCCATTGCCTGGGGGCGCGACTACTCAGACGTAGCCCCGATCCGTGGCGTGTTCACCGGCGGAGGCCAGCACACGCTGAACGTCTCCGTCGATGTTGAGCCGGTTGGAGAATAGAGCGGCTATGTGTTAAGCATAGCGGTTCTGGTAACCCAACCCCGACGCGTTCGTTACCCACGCCGGAGGTCCAGCGTCATCGGAAACGCCGGGTTGGTTTCGTGAGGTGGAATTGGCATTGAGCCTGGCGTGTGGCCGGTTTCGAAGAATCGCGCGGCTCGACGCGATTCAGCTTCGTAAGAGTTGACTGGAAAGCTTGCGGAATTGCGTCCGGTTGGATTCGAGACATTGTATGTGCAACCGCCGATCGAGCGCTCGCTCCAGGTATCCAGAATGTCGAAGACCAAAGGTGAGTGAACCGGGATCGTCGGGTGCAGACAGTTGGGTGGCTGCCACGCTCGGAACCGGACGGCAGCGATGAACTCACCCTGCGTTCCCGTCGGCTTAAGCGGCAACCGGCGACCGTTACAGGTCACAATGTGCCGCTGACCGGTCAGGCCCTGGACCAGAACCTGAATTTTCTCAAGCGACGAATCGACGAAGCGAACGGTCCCGCCGCCACCGGGTTCTTCACCCAGCACGTTCCACGGTTCAATCGCCGTTCGAAGTTCCAGTCGAATATCCTGGCGCGACATTTCTCCGATGAACGGAAACCGAAATTCGAGATGCGACGCGAACCACTCGTGAGCAAAGTTGAAACCGGCCCGATTCAGGTCGCTGATGACCGTGCCGAAATCGTTCCATGTAAAGTGTGGAAGCAGGAATCGGTCGTGCAGCACGGTGCCCCACTCGACCAGCTTCTCGGTGCAGGGCCGTTCCCAGAACATGGCGACGATGGCACGAATCAGTAGCTGCTGCGTGAGACTCATGCGGGCGTGAGGTGGCATTTCAAAGCCGCGAAGTTCCACAAGTCCCAGTCGCCCGGTGGATGAGTCGGGAGAATAAAGCTTGTCGATGCAGAACTCGGCCCGGTGCGTGTTGCCGGTCAGGTCGACCAGCAGGTTGCGGAAAATTCGATCGACCAGCCACGGCGGAATTGTGGCGACGTCGCGGTCCGGAACCTGATCGAACGCGATCTGCATTTCGTACATCGCATCGAAGCGGCCTTCGTCGACGCGCGGTGCCTGGCAGGTCGGGCCAATGAACTTGCCGCTGAAGAGGTACGACAGCGACGGATGATTGTTCCAGTAGCCGACCATGCTGCGCAACAGGTCCGGACGTCTGAGGAACGGACTGTCCAGCGGCGTCGACGAACCCAGCACAATGTGATTGCCGCCGCCGGTACCGGTGTGCTGTCCGTCGAGATCGAACTTCTCGGTACCAAGTCGCGTCAGCCTGGCTTCGTCGTAGATCGTGTTTGTCAGATCGACCAGTTCCGGCCATGTCTCGGTCGGATGAACATTGACTTCGATGACACCAGGGTCCGGAGTCACTTTGATGAGATTCAGCCGGTCGTCATGGGGTGGCAGGTAGCCTTCGACGATGATCGGCATTTTCAGTTCGCAGCAGGTCTGCTCGATCGCCGCAATCAGTTCGACATAGTCATCGGCCGATTCGCACGGTGGCATGAAAACGTGCAGTCGTCCACTGCGAGGTTCGATACACAACGCCGTGCGGACGTTGTGTGCGACAGCGTCGTCTTCCTCTAACGACTTGCTTTTTTCTTTCTCTTCATCTTCGTCGCCCGAGTCTTCTTTCAGACTCTGTTCGGACACACCGTACATTGGAACGGCTTCCGGATGACCGGCAAGCGAGCGTTGAGTGAATGTCGGCAGTTCACCATGCGGAGCCGTCGGATCTGCTTCTGCGAAAAACGGCTTCTGTGACGGCGCCAGATATGGCAGCGAATCCAGCGGCAGCCGCAGTCCCAAAGGCGAGTCGCCAGGCAGGAGAAACATCGCTTCGGGACGGACGGGCCAGGGACCACTGACCCAGCGTTTCTTTGCCTGCCACCACTGTCGCTGAAGCGGCATGATGAACCCGGTGGGGGCGCCCAATCCCTTTTCGAAGACCCGCATCAGTCGTGCGCGTTCTTCCGGGTCTTTGATTCGCGGATCTCCCGGTTCGATGTTTTCCGGCAGCCGCTGCTCTTTCCAGAGGTAGTAGTAGATGTCTTCGAACGCTGGCACGATCCAGTCGGCCTTGACGCCCAGGACTGTTGCCAGATGTGCGCTGAACTGCTTCGCTTCCTTCGCGCCGAATCCGTAGTCGTGCTGTTCGTCGGCGATCAGGTCGGCGTTATGCCAGAGTGGTTTGCCGTCCTTTCGCCAGAAGACTGTCAGTGCCCAGCGTGGGAGCGATTCACCAGGGTACCACTTGCCTTGGCCAAAGTGGAGCAGCCCTCCTGGAGCAAAGTGTTTTCGCAGTCGGTGCAGCAGCTCGCCGGCGAGTTTACGTTTCATGGGGCCGACGGCGGCGGAATTCCACTCGTCACCGTCCATATCGTCGATCGAAACGAACGTTGGTTCACCACCCATGGTCAGTCGAACGTCGCCTGCAGTGAGTCGATCATCCACCTCGTGTCCGAGCTGCTCAATCGCTGCCCATTGCGAATCGGTGTACGGCTTTGTGACTCGCGGGTCCTCATGAATTCGAGTGACGGTCATGCTGAAGTCGAATTCGGCTTCGCACTTGTCAACAGCTCCACTGATCGGCGCTGCCGTTGACGGCTCGGGAGTGCATGCCAGTGGAATGTGGCCTTCGCCCGCGAACAGACCTGAAGTTGGATCAAGACCGACCCAGCCGGCTCCGGGCAGAAAGACTTCGGTCCAGGCATGCAGGTCGGTGAAGTCCACTTCAGTTCCGGAAGGACCATCCAGTGACTTCACGTCTGGCGTCAGCTGAATCAGATAACCCGACACGAAACGCGCCGCGAGTCCCAGGTGTCGCAGAAGCTGGACGAGCAACCATGCGGAATCGCGACACGAGCCGCGTTTCAGCGTGAGCGTTTCTTCCGGAGTCTGGACGCCGGGTTCCATTCGCACGGTGTAATCGACAAGGTTCTGAATCTTTCCGTTGATCGCCACCAGAAAGTCGACAATGCTGACCTTGGAGCGGTCGATCGAACTCACCAGGGCCGACAGCTTCGGCTTGATCGGAGCCGTTTCGAGAAACGGCCGCAACTCGTGAGCGAGTGACTCTTCATAAGTGAAGGGGAATTTGTCCGCGTATTCTTCCACGAAGAAGTCGAACGGGTTGATGACGGTCATTTCGGCGACGAGATCGACTTCGACTTTCAGCTCCTGTGCCTTGTCGGAAAATACAAACCGAGCCTGAAAGTTTCCGTGCGGATCCTGCTGCCAGTTCACGTAATGGTCGGTCGGTGTGACCTTCAGCGAGTAACTCTTGATCGGCGTTCGGCAATGTGGCGCGGGTCGAAGACGGACGAGCTGAGGGCCGATGCCAACGACCCGGTCATACTGATAATGGGTAACGTGGTTGAGCGCGACGCGAATAGTCATACCGATTGTTCGATCAGTTTAAGCGGACAAAGTTCAAAGGTCTGGGGGCAGGAAATCAGGGCTACGCAACAGGTTTCGGGTCGATAAAGGTTTCGCTGATGCCCTCGCCAATCAGGTTCAGTTGAGTTTGCAGTGAATCGACGAATTCATGCAGCCCCTGGTTAATGATGCTTTTAACGTCGCAGAACGCCAGTTCCGCGCGAAGCCGGCCCAGCCGCTGCTCTGCCAGGTTGACGAAATTTCCCGGTGCGGAGCCCGAGATGGCGTGCAGTGAGTTGTCTGCTTCGTCGAGGCAAAACCGGATGGCTCGCGGAAATTCACGATCAAGAATCAGGAATTCAACGATCCGTTCGACCGTGATTCCGTGATAGCGCTTGCGGTACATCTCGAAGCCGCTGACCGAACGCAGCACTGCTGACCATTGCAGGTCGTCAACCGGACTGCCGACGTCTTCAAGTCGTGGCAGCAGGGTGAAGTATTTGACGTCAAGGATTCGTGATGTTTTGTCGGCTCGTTCAAGCAGTCGGCCCATGTTTGAAAAGTGCCAGCCTTCGTTATGCGACATTGTTGCGTCGGTGACACCGTTGAGCAGATGGCTGTAATGCTTCACTTCCAGAAAAAAGTCGCCGGGCGAATTCTGAACTTCTTCAGAATCGGCGGCATCTCGTACGAAATGGTAGAACGAGTTGAGCTGCTCCCAGGTTTCTGACGAAATGGTCTCACGGATCGACCGGGCATTCTCCCGGGCTGCTCGAAGAATGGCGACGATGGAATTCGGATTTTCACGATCGAACGTCAAAAAATTGATGACGTTCTTTTCGGTGAATTCGCCATAACGGTCTTTGAAATCCTCTTCATCGCCGGTGGCGTGAACGAGTGGTTCCCATTGAGTGTGTCTTGAACCTGGAATGTCAATCTGAAGGTTGAGCGTCACGTCGATAAAGCGAGCCAGGTTTTCGGCGCGTTCAACGTAGCGAGCCATCCAGAAAATTGAATCCGCAACGCGGCTTAGCATGATTGTCTCCGATTCGACGACTCAGAAGGAAAGGCGGTCGTCGCTATGAACGAATTGTTCGATGAAAAACGGAACAGTCCCAGAATCGCCTATTCCGACTGTGTCTGTGATTGAAGCTGGGAATCGTCGCTGGCAATCACCCAGGTGTCTTTACTGCCGCCACCCTGCGATGAGTTCACCACGAGAGAGCCCTTCTTCAGGGCAACACGAGTTAATCCGCCAGGCAGAACCCACATATCCTCGCCGTAAAGAATGTATGGTCTGAGGTCGACGTGTCGGCCTTCGAAGTGGTCGTCAACAACGGTCGGCACTCGCGAGAGCGAAAGCGTTGGCTGAGCGATGTAGTTACGCGGATTCTTCCTGATCCGTTCCGCGAATTCGGCCTGTTCGGTCTTCGTCGAGTGAGGTCCGACGATCATGCCGTACCCTCCGGATTCATTCGCCGCTTTGACCACCAGATCGCCGATGTTTTCCAGAACGTATTTCCGATCGTCATCACGCTGACAGACATACGTCTGCACATTCGGCAGGATCGGTTCTTCATCAAGGTAGTAACGGATCATCTCTGGAACGTAAGCGTAGATCACCTTGTCGTCGGCAACGCCGGTGCCTGGAGCATTGGCCAGAGCGACTCGTCCGTTTCGATACGCATCCATCAGCCCCGGAACGCCCAGTGCTGAATCCTCACGGAAGCACAGCGGGTCAATAAAATCGTCGTCGATACGGCGATAGATAACGTGAACCCTTTTGTAGCCGCGGGTCGTTCGCATAAAGACGAAGCCATCGCGAACTACCAGGTCGGATCCTTCGACAAGTTCGACACCCATCTGCTGAGCAAGGAACGAATGCTCGTAGTACGCCGAGTTGTAAATCCCTGGCGTCAGTACCACGATCGTTGGGTCGGACGTTTCCGGAGCCAGCGACTGGAGTGTGTAGTAAAGATGGATCGGATAGTCGATAACCGGACGCACCTTTGTTTCCGAGAAGATCTGGGGGAAGCTGCGCTTCATCACCTGGCGATTCTGCAGCACGTAGGACACGCCCGACGGGCATCGCAGGTTGTCTTCCAGAACGTAGATTGCTCCGTCGCTGTGGCGGATCAGGTCTGTACCCGTGATGTGGCACCAGACTCCGCGAGGCGGTTTCAGCCCCTTGCATTCCGGTCGGTAGGAGTCTGCCCCTTCCAGTAGCTCTCGTGGGACAATACCGTCGTTGAGGATTTCCTGCTCGTGGTAAATGTCATTGATGAACAGGTTGAGGGCCTTAATTCGCTGTTTCAATCCGGCTTCGATGTGAGACCACTCGATCGCGGAAATAATCCGGGGCACGATGTCGAACGGAAATATTTTTTCGTTGCCCTGCTGATCGCCGTAGACGGCGAATGTAATACCCATGCGCATCAGTGCGCGCTCTATAGCCTCCTGCCGAGCCTGCAGGTCGTAGTCGGGCAGGGCGTTAATTCGGTCGACCAGAATCTTTACTTCGCTCTTTGGCTGGCCCTCCTCGTCAAAGAACTCATCGTAGAAAGATTCAGTTTTATAGTTGAGGAAAGACAAACTATCAGTCATTTCGAACCTTTATGTTCGGATGTGTGTTTTCGAGAATGGTTAATCGTCGTGCCGGTTCCGTCGCGCGCACACCCACCGTTGCAGAGGTCCATGGTCACCTGCCGTCAACTGAGTAGTGCTGCTGCCTTAAGCGAAAATGCAAACGCCGTACCATTTGCGGGGCAAGTGCGCAGGCTAACCAACCGGTCCGCACGGCTGATCGCTCTTTTTCGATCGTGAAGTGAGAGCAGTGTCCGCTCGTGGCTGACAAACTGAATGAATCGAGCAGACGGCACACGGCGGCGTATTCCGAAGATTTGAATCAGCCGCCGACTTCGATGCGTTGTCGCCTCGGTCATATCACGCCCCAGTCAATTCACGCTGCGGTCAAATCAAACTTTGTGCGACTCTCCATCCTCGTTCCAGTTCACCTGGTAGAGGTCCGTTCGGCGGTCGTTCCAGTTCTGGACACTGCCGGACTGGCGATGTCGCCTTAGAAGTTCGAGGTCAACATCGTCCATGACGACTGTTTCGATATTCGGGTTGCACTCGGCTCCGACGCCTCCTTTCGCGAATCCAACGTCGGACGGAGTCAGGATAGCAGACTGGGCATAGTGGATGTCGGCGTTTTCAACCGATGGCAGATTGCCAGTACATCCGGAAATAGCCACATAAATCTGGTTTTCAATACACCGTGCCTGAGCGCAATGGCGGATGCGAAGATAGGCTCCCACCGTATCGGTGTTGAACGGCACGAAGATAATCTGCGCGCCTTTGGCCGTGGCGATACGGACCAGCTCGGGAAATTCAATGTCATAGCAGATCAGCATAGCCACTCGACCAGCATCGGTGTCAAAGACGTTGACCTTGTCGCCAGGACTGACACCCCACCATTTTCGTTCGCTGGGTGTGATGTGCAGCTTGTACTGCTTGTGAATCGTGCCATCCCGCCCAAAACAATAGGCGATGTTGTACAGCGTCTCGTCCTCGACGACGAAGTGCGAACCCGCCACAAGGTTCACGTTGTATTTGATGGCGCACTCAGCGAAGAACTCAAGATACTGCGGTGTGAATTCGGAAAGTTGCCGTGCAGCAAGACCTGGCCGAGTCGGTTTAACGCACGACAGCAACTGAGTCGTGAATAACTCGGGAAACATCACAAAGTCGCACGAATAGTCAGAGGCGACATCGACAAACGCTTCGCAGTTCTGAGCGAACTCGTCGAAGCTGGAAACTCGCCTCATCTGGTACTGCACTACGGCCAGGCGGGTGAGTTCAACGGGTCGCTGATGCCGACGTTTCGCCTTCGGGTGGTAATCGAGGTTTCGCCATTCGAGGAATGTGGCGTAGCCTCGTGACGCTTCGTCGCTTGGAAAATAGTTGGGGATCAGTCCCTGCAGTGCGAAGCCGTTTGAAAGTTGAGCGGTCAGGACCGGATCGTGCAGAGCCTTCATCATGACCTGCTCGACGTACTCGCTGGCGGACATCTTGTCCGCATGCTGGCCGTAGCCGGGGATCCGACCACCAATGATGATGCGGTCGATATTCCGTTCGCGGCAAAGTTCCTTGCGGGCGTCGTAGAGTCGGCGGGCCAGTTTCATACCGCGGTATTTGGAATCGACCATGATCTCGATTCCGTAGAGCGTGTCACCATTCTTGTTATGGTTTCGGATGTATCCGCCGTCGGCGATTTTTGTCCAGTCATGCCAGGCGATCCCCGACTCATACTGAAGCAAAAGGCTGCTCGACGACGCGGCCAGTTCGCCATCGATTTCGATAACGATTTGCCCTTCAGGGAAAATGGCAAGCTGGCTTTCGATCTGTTCGCGAGTCCAGGATGTCAGACCGGGGAAGCATCGCTGCTGCATCGCCAGCAGTTCGTCGAAGTCTTCAATTCTTAACTGTCTGACCTTAACGCTCCACTGAAATTCCTGAAGGTCTAGCTGTCCCATAGTGGAAGTCTCGATCGCCTTATCTTTATGAAGAAGGTTGCCGGGAAGAGGCCGATGCATCAACGTCACAGTGGTATAAACGGTCCGACGTGCGTCTGACAGTGGATCTACATCGGGAATTGTCACAATCGGGAAACTTTTCGTGTGAATACCAAGCGCAAGCTGCTTTTTACCTGTCTGTATCTGAGCGAAGGAGCGCCGATCGGATTTCTGTGGCTGGCGATGCCGACCCGGTTAAGAGCATCGGGAGTGCCGATCGAGCAGATTACCTGGCTGACCGCTGTGCTGGTTCTTCCCTGGACGTTCAAGTTTGCGTGGGCACCGCTGATCGATCTCCTGCAGAATTCCCGCTGGTCGCTGCGGAGCTGGATTGTCACCGCGCAGTCAGTCATGGGGCTGACGCTGTTGTCGCTGCTCGTGCTTGACCCCGTGTCCGACTTTCAACTGTTGTCGATGTTTCTGCTGGTTCACGCGTTTTCCGCAGCGACTCAGGATGTAGCAATCGACGCACTTTGCATCTCGGTGACATCGCCCGCTGAACGCGGAGAAATCAACGGCTGGATGCAGACAGGCATGTTACTCGGGCGAGCGATGCTGGGCGGCGGAGCGCTGGTGATCGCGCCGTATGTGGGCAATCAGGGAGTCGTTGCGCTGCTGATTGGTGTGACCACTTTTTCGATGTTGCTGGTTCTGTTCATGGCCAAAGATCCGAAGAGTCGATCGACTTCCGGCGAACCAGGGCCTGCTGAGAGCCGATTGCGCACTGTGGGCAGGTCGGTTTGCCAGGCGTTTGGCGAGCGGAATACGTGGATCGGTCTCGCGTTTGCTCTGACCGGTGGAGCCGCATTCAAAGCCCTGGAAGTCGTTTACGGGCCGTTTCTGATTGATCGAGGCTTCACGGAATCGGAAGTAGGCGCGTTCGCGGCCTTGCCGATGATCGTTCTGATGGTGGCCGGTTCGCTCGCTGGCGGCTTTCTGTCCGACCGGTTTGGACGACGAAGATTTGTTGCTTGTTCTCTGGTCCTGATCTGCGTTTCTGTCGTGATGCTGGCGGTCTGCGATTTGACGTTTGAACAACACCGTAGCCGGGCATTACTGGTTTGTCTGGGTGGTGCTGCGTTCGGAATCGGCCTGTTCACGGCAGCGTCGTATGCGATGTTCATGGACATCACTCACCCAGCCGTAGCGGCGACTCAGTTCAGCGCGTTCATGGGTTTGACGAATGGCTGCGAGTCGTGGTCGACCTGGGCTTCGGGTCGGATCATTTCCGAGTACGACTACCCGTTGGCGCTGCTTTCGCTGTGCGCGGTCTCACTCCTGTCGCTCGCCTTGCTCCCACTTCTCGATATGACCAGAGCCAGCGGGAACGCAAAGACGGACGTTGCTGAGGTCTAAGAACTCTCTGGTTACTGTCGGTCTGGTCGGATTTTGCTGCTCAGGAGCTGTTCACAAGGTGCTCAGCGTGGCCGAAGATGACTCATGGCGGCGTTCGATTCCTGAATTGATTTTGATTATCCGCGAGGCTTTCGGAAGTCCTCTTTCTTTAGTCCGTGCCGCTTCATGGACTGATACAGACTTCGTGGCTTGATGCCGGTAGTTTCGGACGTATCTGCGAGCTTTCCGCGACAGGCCGTGAGATGGCGAACGAGATACTCGCCCTCGATCAGGCTGAGTACCTCGCCCTTTACCTGATCCCAGGTTTTTTCATGCCAGTCGTCCGACAGGCTTGCCACCTGCGGCACGAGTGACACCGACAAGTCCGCCGCTGCGAATGAGCGACCCATCCCGGGCGGTAATTCGTTAAGCGTAATTGTGTCGCCGTCGACAAGAATCAACGCTCGTTCGACGACGTTGATCAGCTCTCGAACGTTGCCTGGCCATGAGTAACTGACTAGCGCTTCGACAGCTTCCGGAGAAAATTCAGTTACTGCTCGGCCCATGCGGACTGAGAATTCGGCGAGATATCGATGCAGCAAAGGTGGGATGTCTTCCCGGCGATCCCGCAACGATGGAATTTCGAGTGTGACGACGCTTAGTCGATAATACAGGTCTCGCCTGAATCGTCGCGTTTTGATCTCGTCTTCCAGGTCCCGGTTTGTGGCCGCCATGACACGGACGTCGATCTCGATCTCTTTTTCACTGCCCAGTGGTTGAATCGTTCGCTCCTGAAGCACTCGCAACAGCGTGACCTGGAGATGCCGGGGCATCTCGCCGATCTCATCAAGGAAGATCGTGCCACCATGAGCCAGCTCGAAATATCCTCGTCGATCGCCGACTGCCCCGGTAAAGGCACCTTCTTCGTAGCCAAACAATTCACCCTCCAGCAGCGTTTCCGGGAAGGCCGCACAATTGACCGGGATGAATGGCTCGCTGCCACGAGGCGACTCGGCATGAATCGCGCGGGCGAGTCGCTCTTTGCCGACTCCGGTTTCTCCGAGAATGAGCAGCGAACTGTCCGGCTCAACGACGCGCTTCACCATTCGCATGAAATTTCGCATCGCCGGGCTTGCCGAGTCGAAATCAGCCAGGCGGTGCTCGGGTTCGGTCAGCTCGCGATGCAGTCGGTCGACCGAAACTTCCCGGTGCCGCTCGACCAGCGTCCCGACAGTCTCGCGCAGGATGTCGTCGGAAAGGCCTGAATAGAGTACGGCTGAGCAGCCAGCGATCAGTAGCCGGGCACGTTCTTCAGGATCTTCCTCGTCCCAGATCACGATCACGTCCGGCTCATCCGTCAGCGACCGGATTGACTCAATGGCCTCGCTGGCTGGAACTGGCAAGACGCTTCGTTGAATCAAAATCAGGTCGGCGGGGTCTTCCTTAACCCGATCCCAGAAATTGCCACGGGTTGGCGCCGCCCTGACAGAGACGTCTTCCAGAGGGTCGAGGACTGTCACCAGCCGCGAAGCCAGACTTTCACTCTGAGTCATAAGCAGAATTCTGCAAATCATTTACGACTTTCGGAGTTTAAATGCCGAGAAATACAAATCGGCATTATGGTGCCGATAATGTCGGCATGGAAGTGCTGGTTTGTCCTTACGAGTAATTGTCTGAAATCTTCATAAATCGGTAAGTGATGAAATAGCATAGCTTTACGTATTCCCTGAAAGGTCTGGCACAACTTGTGCTTAATCAGTGCTATGTTGACCGCTCAAACTTGCGGCCAACAATTGAATTCCGGGGCAACCGACCACTGAAATTGCTTCTCGTCTCCGCGTTGAGCAACCAATCGTCGGTTTGCCTTTCTGAAACAGAAAGCTCAAACCGGAATACCCTCTGGTCGGACTGGTTGCATTTTTTCGGAACGTCTGTGGCTAGGACAGAACGCAGGAATGTGCCAGTCATGCCAGAGATTTGAGATCAGCAAATGCAGCGGCCAGGTGAAGCATCTGACACGAAACAGTTTTTCCAGAAGGTTGGTTGATGTGCGGGCAGTCAAAAAAATTGAAAACAATCCACGCAGGGACACAACTTATCGTTGCCTTCCTGATTGAATGGGGAATTTCCATTTGTCTGGCGTAGGAGGCCGGAGTTTTCCGTCTGCATTTTCACAAAGGTTTAATCATGAATCGCATCTCACTCAATCGTACGAATCAGGAGGCATTGGAGTTCGAAGGCGAACTCCTTTTGCAGGAACCAGGCAACGACGCCGATGGTTCGTCCGGTGGTCGCTGGCATGATATCTCGGTGTATCGTGAAGCCGGTGAAGACATGGTCATCGCGGTGGCGTACCGAACCCAGTGTTCGACAGAATCAGCTCTCATTCATGCGGAGCGGGCGGACGATGTCAACGACGCCGATTCTGTGCTGAGTCTCTACGAAGCGACTGAAGGGATCGATCGACAATCTCTGAACGAGATGCCAGAGAACTCTCGCAAACGTCTGCTTGAGCGGGTTGTTTCCCGGTATGACCTGCAGGTCAACTCAGTACTCGTTCAGCTTGAAGCTATCATGGCGGCCTGTCAGTCACGATAACTGGCCATTAGTGAACAGGATTAATATCAGATGCGAGGTCTGCTTCTGCCGCTATTCCTGCTACTTCCTTTGTGTGTGGGATGCCGAACGGCTTCACATCTTGAAAAAGAACACATAACTCATCCGACCCACGCAGACGGCACCTGTGTCTATGCCCATTTCGTTCAGCCTGGGAAATCACCGTCGGACGAGCGTTCGGCAGAACTCATCCCGATTGCCCTTACGCCAATTGGCACCAGCAATCGGTAAAGGCAGATTGAGGTCAATACAGGTCGACGCGTCAGGGACGGTGATTCGTTTTCCGATTGGTTCCACAGTTCCAGCCTTCAGGAAGAACGGTATCCGGGGAGTCGCACAATTCTTTCAAGTTTCAGTTTGTGATGGAGGCCGATGTGAATGACGCTTCAGACGGTACAGCGGGCACGATCAGCCAACGAATCCTCCGACGAGTCCGGATGCTTCTGGCGTTGACGGTCCTGGTCTGTGTCACGGTGATTGTTCTGCAGAATTCAGAGTCGGTGGATACACGACTTCTCTTCGTCACGGTAACCATGCCGCAGGCGGCTCTTCTGTTCGGAGCCATGCTTGTCGGATTCGTCTTTGGGCTCTTTTCAACGTTGTGGTTCAGAAGGTGAATCGTCTCAGGAATAGAGGGTCGATCGTGGCAAGTGGAATCATCCGCTTACCAACAGTCCAGCTGGCTACGATTGACGAGTAAACCACGGTAGGGCTGCTCGACATCGACCAGAAGAAGGCGGTCGCCGAGCGGGTCGACTCGGTACTGACATTGTTGCACTCCGAAAAACAGTTTTACCTGGCCCTGCACGCCTTCGAATCGACGCAGGTCTGGTGCCAACTGAACTGCCGGATTCCCTGGCGAAGTTGTCGCATGCGATGGCTGGTCACGGTATTACATCCTGACTGATGCAGGCCTTTCGCGGCGTACGGCATGAGTGCTGGTTATTTGCCGCTGCCCGATTCCATGGTCGGCTCTATGATGATTCATCTTTGGGATGGCAGACTGTGGAGAGTACGAAACGGAGCGGACGTAAGAGCGGCTTGCGATTCTCAGATTTTCCGTTTTCGAATCTTCCACGGCGAGATACTCATCACAAAAGGTGCAGAAATCGCGGAAGCAGAAAGTTCAAATGAAACGACTCAAAAAGTCATTACAGCTTCACCGACTGGCGGTCGTTGCCTGCTCGGTGTTGAGCTTCCATTTCAGCGCGTTATTCAGCGTCGTTGCTGCACAAACGCCACCAGACACCGCCACTCCATCGGTGGGGCTTGAGCAGGTCAGTGCTGATTCACTCGGAGCTTTGCGCAAAACACTTACCGAAGACGAATCGCTCGATGCTGATGCAAAAAAGCTTGCGGGGGAACAATTGGATGCGGCCGCCGCTGCTCTGAAGAATGAACAGCGATATCAGCAGACTCTTCAGAAGCTGAAGCAGGAAGCAGAAACTGCCGTCGAAGAACGGGCACGCATTGAGCAACTGCTGGCACAATCGCCCGCTGAGTTTAACCCCAGCCTGCCGCCAGATGCGACGAGAGAAAATCTGCAGGCCGAGGTGACTCGCGCGGAAACTGAAGCGTCCGAAGCCACTCAGCAGAGAGTGGCTTTGGAAGTGGAGATTGCTCGCCGCGCCACTCGCCGAGCCACTCTGCCCGATCTGGTCACGCAATCGCGAGCGGCGCTGGTCGACATCAACACTCAGTTAGAGGCGAAGCCGCCCGAAGGCGAACCGGCAATTGTCACGAGTGTCCGGAAGCAGACTTTGCGGTCAAGGCGTCAAGCGGTTGCCGCAGAGCTGGCTTTAATCGAGCAGGAAGGTCCGCTTTATGAAGCCAGTGCGCGTTTGCTGACGGCCCGCCGCGACCTTGCCGCCCGGTCAGAAATCGAAGCGACTCGAAGACTCGAAGCCCGCAAACTGTTACTTTCCAAAGCGCTTCGAAAAGAAGCCGAGCAACAGGCGATCGCTGCGAGGATCGCCGCCGTCAACGCCGACCCGGATATGCAGGAACTGGCCAATCGGAATAGCAGACTCAGTCAGCTCAACAAGGAAACCGTCGCCCAACTGGAAGCCGCCACACGCGAAAAAGACGAAACTCAACAGCGCATGGAAGCTTTGTCCGGCGATTTTGAAAGGCTCACGGAGAGAGCCGAAGCCGCACAATTTACACATGCGATTGGCGTTCTGCTGCGTAGCCATCGCACAACACTTCCGTCTCTTGATCGGTACTACGACCGTCTGGCAGCTCGGCAACCGACGATGTCCGATCTGAATCTGCAGCACCTTGATCTTGAGCGGGAGCGTCGGTCGCTGGTCGATCTTGAGGCCGCCATCGATACGGCGATGAAGGATGTCTCGACGGATACCGCGTCACCCGATGAAGTGCGTGAGCAGGTCAAGAGCCTGCTCACCATCCAGCGGGAAGTACTGGCGTCGCTGACGCAGAACATGGCCAATCTGCTCAGCACTCTGGTCGCGCTCGACAGTAACGAGCGGCAATTGATTGCCGAAGTGAATCGTCAAGGCGACTACATCGCCGAACACGTTTTGTGGGTTCGCTCAACCACGGCGATCTCAACCGGTGACGCCGTCGCGACAGCTTCTGCATTAGGACGTCTCGTTCCTTCTTTTCCATTGAAGCAGGTTGGTCTTGCGCTGCTGTCCGACGCCGGCAAACATCTCTTTGCGTGGATCGTGTGTCTGGGCACGCTGCTTGTGCTTACCGTGGTTCGCTCCCGAATTGGTCGACGGCTGAAGGAAATCGGCAAAGTCGCGATCAAGTCAAACGCGACAGAGTTCCGACCGACACTGTCAGCCCTGCTGATGACTTTCGGTCTGGCAGTGGTCGCTCCGGCCTTGATGTGGTTTCTCGGCTGGCGGCTGAACAACATGCAGTACACAAACTCCGTCCTGCGTGCCTTTGGAACGTCGTTGCAGCTGATCTCGCTGCTGTTTTTTTCAATGGAATTTTTCCGCCAGGTCTTTCGATCCAACGGCCTGGCCGTCGCACATTTTGGCTGGGATACCAACACGGCTATCTTCGTTCGGCATCGGTTGCGAGCCATTTTGGTGGTGAGTTTGCCGCTACTTGTCGTGATCGAATTCTGCTGGCTCTCGGGAGACTCACAACTTCACAGCACTGCCGGTCGATTTGCATTTGCGGTGATGGCACTCTTTCAGACGATCATACTGTTTGATTTGCTACGACCAGGTCGCGTGCTGATGAAGTCTCTGCTGACCAACGCGAAAGAAGTGTTGAAGAACCGGCTCGTGACATTGTGCGGGCTGGCTGCCATCCTGGCTCCGCTCGTGCTGGGCATCGCCGCCCTGTCCGGCTATTACTACACCGCGCTGGAACTTGGAGCTCGAATTATCCTCACCGTGTGTCTGGTTCTGGGATTGTTCGTGTTGCGAGCGTTGATCGATCGATGGCTCTTGATGAGTTACAGAGCCCTGGCCATGCGGCGAAGTCGCGAACGCCGCGAGGCCAGTCAGCGGGAACAGGCCGTCAAAGGTCAGTCCGATATCGTCGAGATCGCGCCCGTTCCGGAGATTCAACTTTCCGATCTCAATGTGCAGACCAGCCGCCTGATCAGGCTCGTCAGTCTGCTGGCTCTACTGACAGGCGTCTGGTTGATCTGGGCGGAGGTGCTGCCTGCGCTGAATATCCTGAAGCGAGTGAGTTGGGAACTTACGACTCCTGGTGTCGGTGTCACGGGCGTCATCACTCTGGCAGACGTTGCTCTGGGTCTGATCACCGTTGTTGTTACGTTTGTGGCCGCTCGCAACCTGCCTGGCCTGCTGGAAATTGCCGTCCTTCAGCGACTGCCGCTCGACGCTGGAGCCCGATACGCCGCCAGCACGATCATGCGTTACGTCATCTTTGTTGTCGGACTGGTAACCGCATTTCAGATGGTCGGCGTCGGCTGGAGCAGCGTGGGGTGGCTGATTGCCGCGATGTCTGTCGGGCTGGGCTTTGGACTTCAGGAAATCTTCGCCAACTTTGTGTCGGGCATTATTCTACTCTTTGAACGTCCGATCCGAGTGGGCGACACCGTGACAATCAATGATGTTACCGGCACCGTGACGCGAATCAGAATTCGAGCCACCACGATTCTCGAATGGAACAACAAAGAACTGATCGTTCCTAACCGCGACTTCGTGACTGGCAACCTTGTGAACTGGACACTGTCCAACTCGAATCTCCGAGTAGTCATGGCTGTCGGAGTTGCTTACGGATCGGACACACAACTCGCCACCAAACTGCTGTACGAAGTGGCGGCGGCCAATCCGAATGTCCTCAAAGAGCCGGAGCCGCTGGTCGTCTTCGCGGCGTTCGGAGCCAGTTCGCTTGATTTCGAACTTCGTTGCCACGTGCCAACGCCTCAGCTTTACCGAACGATCGCTCACAGCCTCAACATGGCCATCGACCAGGCCTTCCGCAAACACAACATCGAAATCGCCTTCCCGCAACGCGATCTGCACCTGCGATCGGTCGATGCTGGCATTCTGCAACTGGCGAATGCAAAGCTGGAGAATGGAAACGCGCCGGCTGTGAATTCTTAATGAGCATTGAGGCCAGCGTAAAAACTAAAGCCTCGCAGGACGCGCCTCGACGCATCACCCGAACACGTTGGAATCAGCCATCTGGTCGAATCACGAATTGAAATAGAATTGCGGAGAATGGATTGAGCACTGAGAGAACTGGAATCGAAAAGCCACAGGGATTCGGCACGTTTGGTGGGGTTTTTACTCCGTGCACGCTGACGATTCTGGGCGTCATCATGTTTCTGCGATACGGCCAGGTGGTCGGGCAGGCTGGCGTGATTTATGCGCTGGTCATTGTCGCGGTTTCGAAAGTCATCACCACGTTGACTTCGCTGTCGCTGTCGGCCATCGCGACGAACACAGAGGTCAAAGGTGGCGGAGCCTACTTCCTGATCAGCCGCAGTCTGGGTGTCGAATTCGGCGGCGCGATCGGAATTGTGTTCTTCCTTGCGCAGGCGATCTCCGTCGCGATGTATGTCATCGGTTTTTCGGAAGCATTTTCCGATTCGTACGGGCCTGCGTTCGGATCGCCGGTTCAAATTGCAACTGTTACCAACGTAATTGTCTTCGTCTGCGTGTACATCGGAGCTGGCTGGACGATCAAAGTTCAGTATTTCATTCTGGCGATTCTGGTTGCGTCACTGGTGTCATTCTTTGCGGGAGCGGCGGCTGACTTCGACCCGGCATTGTTTCAGTCAAACCTTCGACCGGATTTCCAGGACGGCCAGAACTTCTTCACGATGTTCGCTCTGTTTTTTCCCGCAGTCACCGGGATCATGGCCGGAGCGAACATGTCGGGAGATCTCAAAGACCCCGGACGTTCGATTCCAAAAGGAACGCTTGCTGCGATCGCCGTCACGGCGGGGGTCTACCTGCTGCAGGCGGCTTTGCTGGGCGGTTCTCGCAGCAGCCAGGATCTGATCGGAAATAATCTGATCATCAAGGAGATCGCCTGGTCGGCCGGGTTGATCACGGCCGGAGTCTTCGCGGCGACGCTGTCGTCAGCGTTGGGCAGCATGATGGGCTCGCCACGGATTCTGCAGGCACTGTCCCGTGACAACGTGTTTTCCTGGCTTCGATACTTTGGCAGCGGAGCCGGCAAGTCGTCCGAGCCACGACGAGCCACCGTTGTCACGTTTGTGATTTCACAAGCGTGCATCCTGCTGGGCGACCTGAACGCCATCGCTCCGGTCATCACGATGTTTTTCATGATTACTTACGGAACGCTGAATCTGGCGACGTTCTACGAGGCGATCACGAAGAATCCCAGTTACCGACCGCGGTTCCGTTTCAGCCACTGGTCGACCTCGCTGCTGGGAGCGATCGCGTGTCTGGCGGTCATGTTTCTGATCGACTGGGTCTGGGCCATCGTCTCGCTGATCCTGATGGCCAGCCTCTGCTGGTACGTCAGTCTTCGCGAGATCGAAGCTCGCTGGGGCGACATGCAGAGTGGCCTGAAGTTCGAACGAACCCGGCGCAACCTGCTGAAACTCGAAGCTGAAATTTACCATCCCAAAAACTGGCGTCCGATCATCCTTGCCCTCAGCGGCAGCGCGTGGACGCGGCCTCATCTGGCGGTGTACGGTCACTGGCTTTCTGCGGGGCACGGAATCCTGACGCTTTCTCAGATCATCAGCGGAGAGGTCGAGAATCGGCTGGCTCAACGTGCCAGTGCCGAGAAACTTTTGCGATCGTTCATCGAGAAACAGGAACTCGAAGCCTTTCCGGCGGTGGTTGTGGCTCCGTTTGTGTCGGAGGGGATCGAGTCGCTGGTTCAGTGTCACGGTATTGGAGGTTTGAGGCCGAATACGGTGATGCTTGGCTGGCCGAACGATGTTTCGAAGGCGGAAATCTTTGGAGCCAATCTGCGGCTGATTTCTCAGCTTGACCGCAGCATCGTTGTCGTCAGATTGAAACATCTGACCGGGACTGATGACCTGGACGAAGAGTCCGGACGGGATGACTCGTGGAAAGTTCCGTCGGGCACGATCGACGTCTGGTGGCGCGGCCAGAAAAACGGCCAGTTGATGCTGCTGCTGGCTCACCTGCTGACTCTCAACCCGGAATGGCGACACCGCACCGTGCGACTTCTCCGCGTTGTGGATAACGAGACAGCCGGAGAAGAGGTCGAAAAGCACCTTGCGAAACTATCGGAAGAATCCCGAATCGAAGCCGAAGCAGTTGCGATCGTTGCGTCCGAAAACACCGACGTGCCAACGACAATTCAAATGTGGTCGCGGACTTCAGCGCTGGTTGTGATTGGTTTCGAGGCTCCCGACGAAGGGACCGAGAGTGACTTCTTCGCGGGCATCGAACACCTCGTAGGAAACCTGCCGCGGGTCATTCTGGTCGACAGTGCCGGCGGCATGGAGCTGAATTCGTGACCGTACGAACTGTGGACATCAAAAAACTCGCACGAAACGTGCTGGTCATTGCTGTCGTTGTACTGCCCCTTCGCGCGTACAGCGATGAGTTGTTTCCGGATTCTATCCCCGCAGATGCCGAAGGTTTCTCACCAGGTCGCGAGGTCGACGATGTTGATCGCGCTGAGAGGCTTCGAGTTCCAGGGCAGCCTCCGAACACGTTCCTTTCGCCATTCGAGCTGAACGCGTTTTTTATCGTCGACGCGTCACGGAGTTTTCGGGGTGGCCAGACGGTCCATCGCGGTACAACCCGTCACTTATTTGAAATGGCGATTTCGGCTCCGACCATGCCGCTGTTTGGCTGGTCAGGAGGGACACTGAACGCAGCGTTTCAGAGCCAGGCGGGGCTGGATGCTTCATCACTGATCGGCGATCTGCAGGTCTTCTCGAACATCGACGCCGATGGCCGTAATCAGGTATCGGAACTCTGGTACGAGCACGTCTGGGAGGACACTCCCTGGCGCGTTCTCGTCGGCAAGGTTGATGCAAACACTCAGTTCGCGTTTGTCGAAAACGGACTGACATTTCTGCAATCGTCGATGGGGTTCAGCCCGACCATCTTTGTGATGCCGACCTATCCCGATCCGGCCTTCAGTGCCAATGTCTTTTACGAACCTGACGAAGGCTTCTTCACGGGAGTCGGCATTTACGACGGGTGACTGGCTCAGGGGATCCGCACCGGATCGCGGGGCGTTGGCCACTTGTTTCGCGGCTCCGACGTTTTCGCGATTGGAAAAGTCGGCTGGCGATGGAATGCCGGCGTCGCGCTGGCAGATGATTCCGCCTCACTGCCCGGTCGTTTCGCAGCGGGCGCCTGGTTTCACAATGGACAGTTTGACCGGTTCGACGGGGCGACGCAGTCAGGAACCGGCGGCGTCTATCTCCTGGTTGACCAGACGATCTTTCGCGAATCCGACGATCCTGAAGACAATCAGGGTCTGGGAGTGTTCGCCCAATACGGATTTGCTGACCCGGATGTCAGCCAGATTGCGCACCACCTTGGCACAGGCTTCACGTGGACGGGGGCGATTCCAGGTCGTGATCAGGATGCTCTCGGACTGGGGCTGTCGTGGGCAGGTTTGTCGCAACGTCCAGGAGCCGGATTTGCCGAGTCGTTCGAACTTTCGACCGAGCTGTTCTACTCAGTGCACGCCTCGGAGTTCGCTTTGGTCGTGTTCGATCTGCAACACATTGTGAACCCGAACGGTCGCAACGACATTTCCGACGCCCTGGTTGGCACGTTGCGATTGATCCTTGCTTATTGACCGGTCATTGCCCGCTGCTGAACACGCCTGGCCATTGTGACGCCCGATTATTCAAAGACCGATCCATGCCACCACACCTGAAAACAATCCTGCTGCTGACATGCAGCAATGTGTTCATGACGTTTGCCTGGTACGCTCACCTCAAGGATCTCAAGGAGAAGCCGTGGGTGATCGCGGCTTTGTTCAGTTGGGGTATTGCCCTGTTCGAATACCTGCTGCAGGTTCCTGCCAACCGGATCGGGCATCAGGTCATGAGCGTCGGGCAGCTCAAGATTCTGCAGGAAGTCATCACGCTGGCGGTCTTTGTTCCGTTCGCTGTGTTGTACCTCAAAGAGAAACTGTCCTGGGACTATCTGTGGGCAGGCCTGTGCCTGCTGGGAGCCGTCTTCTTCGTGTTTCGCCAGCAACTGAACTCGTAACGTTGAACAGCGTCTGCTCAGGATGGTGAATGTTCACTCGGAGCCGTGTTTACTCAGATCATCGGCGACCTGTGTTACCCGGCCAGTACGAGCTGAAGTGCAGTTAGTCCTGACATTCGATCTCCAGGGCGATTTGTAGAGACGGTATTCCGACTCGTCAGGCTGGCGGTGGGTATCCGGTCCGTTCACTTCTCACCTTCGAGTTGCAGGTAAATGCCTGTATTTCCGTCCGTAGCTTTGAGCAAACGACTGTTTCACGAAGCGATGAGCTACGATCTCACTTTCGCGAGTCCGTTGCGAAACCTGCGCACACCGTCGCAGCGTGATTTTCGGTCCGGTCAATCAAAATGGTTTGCGAGCCATTTCGACACAATTTCATCCGGATTCGCGGACGCTCTTTCGCCTGCCCGGCGAAACTTCATGTTGCGGCCAGAAGAATACATTCCACATAGCAGGAACAACTGAGCTTACAACGATGATGATAAGTACAATTTGCCGATTCACACGGGACTCGCAGGGCAGCTCCAGCGTTTCTTACGCACTGATGCTGGCCGCCATTGTGGGTTCCGTTGTCGCGGGTGCCACCATGCTTGGGTCTAATGTTGAGCGGACATTTGCCAAAGTAGCCGGGGAAACGGCAGAACCCGCCAGGGCCAATCGAACGGAGTCCAAATCCAGCAACAGCACCACCAGGTGGAACTCAGAGGACAGCCCCAAAGTGGCTCAGGCTCGCGTGCCACGTGCGCTGATCTACTTTCTTATGGCAGCTCTACCGCTCGCGGTTGTCGCCATTGCCTGGCTGGTGCTGCGACACCCGTCGAAACCCTGTAAAGACCGGCCGGTACTACGCCGGGAACCTGTTGATGCCAGAGTGTTGCTGACCCGTCTCAATGCGAAACGGGAAGCTCTTTGGCAATTGCTGATGTTGGATAATGATCTGCTGTTGAAAAACCAGATCGCGGTGCGTCACGTGATGACATTCAGCCCCATCACCATTAGAACGTCCACTACGGGTAAACAGATTGCCGAACTGATTTCAAAACACGATGTGGCCCGTCTGCTTGTTTGCAAGGATAACGATGTTCTGCTGGGGGTAGTGCATGCAAGCGATCATCAGGCCAATCCCGAGGCGTCGGCCGAGGCGATCATGACGCCATCGCCAGGTTCCATCGCTCCAAATTCGACTCTGGGCGTTGCAGTGTCACTGCTCATTGAACGAGGCCTCTCATTCCTGCCCGTCGTCGACCAGGGAAAACTCTGTGGCGTACTGACGCCAACGGACCTGGTCCTCACCCTGCATTGCAGTCTGCACCTTTGGGGGCGGGTCGCACGGACAAGAGAAAGCAGCTTCAATCGCGCCAAAGTTCTGGAGTCGACAAGCAGCCTGATGGAGAAAACCGCTGACCAACTGAAATCTCGCGTTCTACGACTTCCCGAGGAAGTCAAAACGGTCATCCAGACCGGAAATGCTAAAGGGCTGGTGAATGAAATTGATGAACTGACGTCATCAGTGACTCAACTGATGACACAACTGGACAATGCGCGAGCACAAATCCGAGAACAGACGTCGCAGATCGCCGATCTGAAAGAGCCGGCGCCGGACGAAACAACGGGAGCCGCCAGCCGCAAAGAACTGGATCGAAGCATCAGGCAATTGCTTGAAGGAAGTTCGCGAACACAGGAACCGCTCTCGTTGATTCTCTCAACGACCAGCAGTTACCAGAAACTGCGACGGGATGAAGGGCAGGGAGCGGCCGACGAACACCTGCGGTTGCTTGCCGAATGCATCGCCGAAAATGTTGGTTCGCAGGACCAGGTTGCTCGCTATCTCGATGACACGCTCGCCATCGTTCTGCCAGGCAGTAGCAGTGTCGACGCTCGCCAGTTTTGCAGCCGCCTCGCGACGGCAATTCAATCCGCATTCGGCGACAAACCATCCTGGCGACCAGGCATGAGTATCGTTACAGCTCGCTCGGGTGAGTCAGCTCTGGAACTTATGAAACGGGCCGAATTGGGACTCGCCCACAACCCCGAAGAACTTGCAGAAACCGTCGTGGCGGAAGCGGTTGGCTAAAAACTTCTCCGGTTTGACTGTGATGGGCGTGAAGCTCCGACTCCCGAGTCGATTTGAATTGCCAGGCAGATGCTCTTACGAGACAAATCAGTCTGTGGTAGAACCATGCATCGGGTTTCGTCGCGAGCTGGAGGTGTTCCGGACACGAATGAAAACATCCGCAGTTGCATTCGTCCAACAGGACCAAAGTGGAAAACCGACTGACATTTCCGATTCTGCCGCAGCCGACAGACTCAACCTGTGGTCCGACCTCGCTGCACGCGGTCTATGGTTACTACGAGGATGACCTGCCCCTTGACCAGGTGATCGCCGAAGTTCAGACCGTCGAGACTGGTGGCACGCTGGCAGCACTGCTCGGGCAGCACGCTCTCGATCGCGGTTACAAGGCGACGCTTTACACCTGCAATCTGCACGTGTTCGACCCGACCTGGTTTGATCCCGTTGATCAACCGCTCGTCGATCTGTTGCGGGCTCAAATGGCCGTCAAACCGGATGCAAAACTGCAGGCCGCGTCGCAGGCCTATATCGATTTCCTGCTGAAGGGTGGCAGGATTCGGCTGGAAGATATGTCGCCAGCTCTCTTGCGACGCTATCTGCGGCGAGGCATTCCGATCCTGACAGGACTAAGCCTCACGTGGCTGTACCGCGACCCTCGCGAAACAGTGCCCGAATGCAAGCCCGACGACATTCGGGGATTGCCGGTTGGACACTTTGTTGTGCTGTGTGGTTACGACCCGGCGACTCGTCTGGTTCTGGTCGCCGATCCGTACGAAGCCAATCCGCATGCGGACGGGCATCACTATGAGATTCCGCTCGAACGAGTCATGTGCGCGATTCTGCTCGGAGTCGTCACGTACGACGCCAACATGCTGATCATCGAACGAACTGACCGCTCGAGTTAACCCCCAAAGTTTTCTGAAAGACCTCTGAAGGAAAAACATGTCGATATTGATCGTGACCAGCCATCCCGAGGACTGGCCGTTTGAAATTTCGGGGGTGGATATGATTGACGCCTGGACTTACCTCACCGATCCGAAGATCAGCCAGCAGCGTGGCTTGAAGGTGTTCAATCTTTGTCGTCGCTACAGCTATCAAAGTACCGGCTATTACGTGTCACTACTGGCGGAAGCCCGAGGTCACAAGCCGCTGCCCAGCGTGACGACGATGCAGGATATCCGCTCGCCGTCGCTGTTCCGGTTACTGCCGGACGAACTTGAGGAGCTGATTCAGTCAAGCCTTGCACCGTTGCAGTCCGACGAGTTCACACTGAGCGTCTACTTCGGTCACAACACGGCCAGGCGGTACACACGACTGGCGCGGCAGCTCTTTAACATGTTTCAAGCTCCGCTACTGCGATTTCGGTTTACGAAAACGGATCATGGGTGGCAGCTTCGCAGCGTGAAGACGATTGCGGTTTCGGAAGTTCCCGAATCGCATCGTCAGTTTCTCGCGGAAGCAGCGCAGCGAAACTTTGCCGGTCGAGCGACCAGTCCGAAGAAGAAGTCGCGAACGCGTTTCGATCTGGCGATCCTGCACGACCCGGCGGAAAAGGAGAATTCACCATCTGACGAAGCGGCTTTGAAGAAGTTCATTAAGGCTGCCCGCGAACTCGAGATCCGAGCCGAGCTGATCACCAAAGACGACTATGGTCGTCTTCTGGAATTCGATGGTCTCTTCATTCGCGAAACGACGTACGTCAACGAGCACACTTACCGGTTTGCCAGAAAGGCTGCATCGGAAGGACTGGTCGTGATCGACGATCCTGATTCGATTTCGCGATGCACCAACAAAGTGTTTCTCGCCGAGTTGCTGACTCGCCACAAAGTTCCGGTTCCGGAAACGATCGTCGTTCACCGCAACAATCATCAACAGCTTCTGGAGCGGCTCGGCGTGCCGTTCGTCTTGAAGAAGCCGGACAGTTCATTCTCCAACGGCGTTGTCAAAGTGAAGTCGGAAGAGGAACTGGACGAACGGCTCGACGAGTTCTTCGGTAAGTCCGACCTGCTGGTGGCTCAAAAGTTTCTACCAACGTCGTTCGACTGGCGTATCGGAGTCCTCGACGGTCGCGCCCTGTTTGCCTGTCGGTACTACATGGCTCCTGGACACTGGCAGATCATCAAGCAGGATAATCATGGTCGAGGTCGCTACGGCAAGCACGAAACGATGCCGGTGGAAACCGCTCCAAGACAGGCGGTCAAACTGGCGATCAAAGCGGCCAATCTGATCGGCGACGGGCTCTACGGAGTTGATATCAAGGAATCGGACGGCAAGTTCTACGTCATCGAAATCAACGATAATCCGAACATCGACGCTGGCGTGGAAGACATGGTTCTGCGCGACGAACTATATCGCCGGGTCATGGAAGTCTTCCTGAAGCGTATGGAAGAACGCCGCCAGGCCGGCAGTCCCTTTCGACGTTAACTGTGAACTGTGAGCCGACGGCGCTAGCCGCGAACCTTGGTTTCTCGACGTTTTTCCACATTCGGCCCGACGCTGGCGCGTTCGGCTCACTATAAGTAGACCGCCCCACAGAATACCCGTTATGGCCAACCAACCGCTCCACTTGTTTGATGCCGTGGGCGTCGAACTTGAATACATGATCGTCGATGACCAGCAGCTCAACGTGAGTCCGATTACCGATCGTCTGTTTGAAAGCTTTGCCGGCAAGATCGTCTCGGACATTGAGCACGGCGACATCGACTGGTCGAACGAACTGGTGGCGCACGTTGTTGAGCTGAAGACCGCTCAACCGGCCTCGTCGCTGGATGGGCTTGCGGAGGTTTTTCAGAAACACGTGCAGACGATCGACGGAAAACTCAAAGGTCTCGGTGCGCGACTGCTTCCGTCGGCCATGCACCCGTGGATGGACCCGGTCCAGGAGATGCATCTCTGGCCTCACGATTACAGCGAGATCTACGCGGCGTTTAACCGCATCTTCGACTGTCGCGGACACGGCTGGGCCAACCTTCAGAGCATGCACCTCAACCTGCCGTTCTGTGGTGACGCAAAACCCAACGACGAATTCGGGCGACTGCATGCGGCGATCCGGCTCGTTCTGCCCCTGCTGCCGGCGATCGCGGCCAGTTCGCCAATGATGGACGGACGAGTCACGGGGCTGATGGACAATCGTCTGGAGGTCTACCGGACGAACGCTCGCCGGCTGAAGTCAGTCGTCGGTCGCGTTATCCCCGAACCCGTCTTCACCCGCGACGATTATCAGCGACAAATCTTCGATCCGATGTTCAAGGAAATCGCGCCGCACGACCCGGACGGCGTGCTGCGTGACGAATTTCTGAACGCTCGTGGTGCCATCGCACGATTCGGCCGCGGCTCGATCGAGATTCGAGTGATCGATATTCAAGAGTGCCCGGCTGTCGATCTCGCTGTTGCGCAGGCCACGGTGGCCGTGCTGAAATCGCTGGTCGCTGAGCAATGGTCATCGTTGACCGATCAGCAATCCATGCCGGTCGAACCGCTGCATGATGTTTTTCTGGCAACACTTCGCGACGCTGACGAAGCCGTCATCAGCGACACCGCTTATTTGAAACTACTCGGATGGCACGGTGGGAATTCGGTCAGAGCAATCGATCTCTGGAGCGACCTCATCAGCCGGTGCGGCGTATCAGTCGCTCAAGATTCGGCGGGCACCGATCCCTTGCAGACGATCCTTGAGCACGGCCCGCTGGCACGGCGACTTACTAATAGATTAACGATCGAGCCATCACGCAAAGAACTGCTTACCGTTTATCGCGACCTTGCCGACTGCCTGGCTGTCGGTCGCGTTTTTAAGGCCACGTAAATGACCACTCGGATCGTCATCACGGCAGAGCATGGCGGGAACGACGTTCCGGCGAATTATCGACCGTTATTCAAAAACGCGGACGACGTGCTGGCCACCCATCGCGGCTGGGATCCAGGATCGCTCGACCTGGCGAAACTGTTCGCTCGCCGGCTGAAAGCTCCGCTCATCCCGGCAACGGTGACGCGCCTACTCGTTGATCTGAATCGCAAGCCAACGAATCGAACCGTCTTCTCTGAGTTTACTCGAACGCTCGATCGCAAGATGCGGCAGGAGATTCTCGATCACTATCACACACCGCACCGCGAGCGAGTTGAAGCAACAGTCAGAGGTTTCATCGAAGCGGGCGATCAAGTCGTTCATATCGGCATGCACAGTTTTACTCCGGAACTTCGCGATGAAGTTCGGAACGCCGATATTGGCTTCCTCTACGATCCAGCCCGTCCCGGCGAACGCCAGCTGTGTCAGACCTGGCGGAAGTCATTGAAAGCCGCATCACCCGCGCTGCGAGTCCGCATGAACTATCCCTATAAGGGTACCTCGGACGGACTAACAACGACGCTGCGAGAGATGTTCCCAGCCGATCGCTATACCGGCTGCGAAGTCGAGGTCAATCAGCTCTGGCCACAAAGCCGCCCTCAGGAATGGCCGGCCTTACAGAAGGCACTTCTCGAAAGCTTCCAGGCCGTTTCTGCTGACCTCTTTGGATGCCACAGTCCACCGACGCATTGAGCGACCGCGATACCGTACGGTTTGGTCTTCCGATGGAGAGTTGTCAGGAGACGCTACATTGCAGAGTCTGATCCGGATCCTGAAGGCAGCCTTGTGAGGCCATTTGTGCTTGTCCGTTGAATCCGCGGTAAAGATTCTGAAAAACCGAACTCAGAGCTTGCCGACGACGCGGAGCAGAAAGTGGGCTCTCCCTGGCCTCTGCGTTTTTCACCCTCTCCGTCCTCAGTGTTCAAAAATTGCGAACTTGTCTCAGAATTCGCGAAAGGATTCGCACACTGACCTGTACTGGCTGTCCGGAGCCCGCTGCATGAGTGAATCGCCGACGACAAGACTCAGTCTGCTGGTCCGGCTGCGCGATGCGCACGACCGGCTGGCGTGGGAGCAGTTTGTCGGTTTGTACGCGCCGCTGGTGTATGGCTTCGCTCGGAAGAAAGGTCTGCAGGATGCCGACGCGGCGGACATCGCTCAGGATGTGCTGACGTCGGTCGCTCAGCAGATGCGGCAGTGGGAGTTCGATCCGCAGCGAGGCTCCTTCCGAGGCTGGCTGTTTACGATCGCTCGCAACCGACTGAGAAACTGGCTGGCGAGCCCCGCTCGGCGAATCAACGGTTCCGGCGCCGACGATCACCAGGCCACACTGCAGTCCCAACCCGACGTCATCCCCGACGAGGCCGACTGGGACGCGGACTACGCTCGCCGAGTCTTCCACTGGGCAGCCGCCCAGGTCCGTGAACAGGTCTCCGACCAAACCTGGCAAGCCTTCGAACTCACCGCCGTCACCGCCCGCCCCGGTCCGGAAGTCGCTGAGCAACTCGGTATGACCACCGGAGCCGTCTACCTCGCCCGCAGCCGAGTCATGGCCAAACTCAAAACGCTAGTCCAAAGCGTCGGCGATGAGTGATCTTCCTCAGGGTGGCAAGGGTTGCTTGCAACCCGCGATCAACTTGAATCAGTAGTACTCAATGTGCAGAGTACAGAATATTCACTCGCATTGTTCAGTAGACTGAGGAGGATGAATCGAATGGTTGAAGAGCATTGTGACTTTGAAGCAATGGCCCAGCTGGCAGCTGACGACGGTGCCCGCCAGCTCAGTGAACGAATTCAAGCTCACGCTCGGGCCGACCAACGTGCCCGGGTTTTCCGAAATAGACTGCGATGGATTCTTTGTATTTGTGGAGCGACTCTGTTTGCGGTCAGCTATTTGGAGCCAGAGCCACGCGGTCTCAGACAAGGCTTAATGATCTCATCCGTGTTGCTGGGATTGGTCAGTTCGGGAATCCTCTTCTGCATTGGTGGCTTTGGACCAGAACGTCTTCAACCAACTCTGACACCAGATGAAAAGGCACGCATCGACAACCGATTGAAGCAAAGCATTTACGACTCTTCAGATGAAACAACAACATCTGAGGCGCGAGTTCAAACGGATACTCCGTCCTCGGCGAGTGAATTCCAATTCACCGGACTGCCCGATGCGGGCAGCGACTCGCCCGTTAGTCGCTACATTGAAAGCCGGAAACGCTACTCTCGAACTGTCTCCGGGGCTGTGGCGACGATAGTGGTCTATGCACTGTGGAAAGTGCTGACGTAAATGGGTGTGCAGAAACTTGCGACGAATGCGGTCAGGCAGGCTCGTCTTGCCCCAGCATTGTCTCGCATGCGTCTGCTGGGTCACGCCCCAGCAGACGTGACTACGGGATGTCCCTCGCCACGGCAATAGCCACGCCTACGAACTCACAGGCGGACTCGATACTGCGTGCCCGCTCTTCGACGGGAAGTTGCTCCTCATCGTTTGACGATCGAAGTTTGTATGACAGTCTGTAATGAAACTGCGGTAAGCCATCGTCGAGCGGACCATAATCGGGGCTATCGACTGTCACGGCAACGAGAATTGACGCACCGCCAGGGGCAGAGTATTGCAACCACAATTCATTCAAGATATGGGACGCAAATAAACGTGGTCCTATTGGTTCGCGGCGTAACGCAGCCAGAAAGTCGAGCATCATTCGGGCAACGCGAGCGTCATACGCAGAATCGGAGTTAGCAAGCCGCTGGTATTCTGCGTCGAAATTCGGCGAATCTGCACCAGGAAGGTTGACGATTTCCATTGAAATTGAGCGTCCAACGGGTTTCGTGATGACAACTTTTCGTTAGATCACGATGAGCTTTGCTCTTAACGACACAGGCATCAATCGTGCTGCTGATCGGCTGTCTTGTCAATCTGCGGGGCCTTGTTCTCGTCGCCGCTCAACTCTTACGCTGTTGATCATTCACCGCGATTTTCAGGATCAACTCATGAAACGACCTCCGCGTATTGGCGAGTCTGCTGAAATTAAATTTGTCGTCGGCTCCGAGCACACGATTACGTTTGCTGAGCCGCCGATGCCGGCTGTGCTGAGCACGCCGACGCTGATTGGATTTCTGGAGCAGACGGCTCGTAAAGCCATTACTCCGCTGATGGATGAGGGCGAAACCAACCTCGGCGTGAAGGTCGATGTGGAGCATCTGGCCGGCACGCTGCCGGGCCACACGGTGACCTGCACGGCTCGGGTAATTAACTGCGAGCTTCCGTACGTCACGTTTCAGGTCGAAGCCCGCGACGAGACCGACCTGTTGTCTCGTGGTGTGCATCGCCGCTGCGTGGTTGACACGGCTCGTCTGGCGAAACGGCTTTCACGGAAAGCTTTATAGATGGCTTTTCTTACTGATTATTGAGCCACGGAGAGCACAGTCGCCACGGAGTCATTCCGCTCAGGTCGCCCGAGCCGCGGAAGGTCCGACAGGGAATGTCGAAGGCTGGCGTTTTATCGGTGACAATTATTCTCTGAAAATTGGGCGTCTGGGATTGGACATTCATGTTCCGCTCGGATTGACAGGTTCGTCGACAGTCACGACGCTTCCGGGCGATGGCAGACAGCGAGGATGCTACCGTCAGTTCACTCGGCAGTGCGTACAAGCCTCACCGCCGGGCGAACCTGCAGGCGGCGCCGATTTTGCGGTGCGGCACCGGTCGTAACGAATTCGAGCGACCGCTCGTAAATGAGAATGCACGCTGAAAACACAGACGTTGGCTGCTTACAGTGCAGGATTAACTCAGGTTGGCGACTTCGATCGACACGGCTCCGCAGGAGCTGACTGCTCTGGTATCGCTCCTTGAAAGGACTCCCGGTTTCGACGATCTGGTGGCGGCTCTGACAGCCGGCAACAGCGGGACAATTGACGGAGCGTGGGGCTCGGCGTCCGCGCTGACTTCGGCGGCGTTGTCCAAACGGTGCCCCGGAACGTTGCTGGTGGTGCTTCCCCGTCAGGCCGACCTGGACGACTACGTCGATGACCTGGAAGCCTTCCTGGGGGAAATGCCCAGCATCTTTCCGGCCTGGGAAACACTCCCCGACGAGCATGATGTGACCGACTCGGTGTTCGGACACCGGCTTCGAATTCTGCGACGCTTTCAGGGGGCCGATCCGCCATCGCTGGTCGTCACGACGATCGCGGCGATGCTTCAGCCGACTCCTTCGCGAGCCGAAATTCAGGCCGGAACACGCACGATCCGAGTCGGCGAAGAACTTGACCAGAAAGCGTTTCAGCAATGGTTGGTTGATCGAGGCTTTGAACGCGTCACGGGAATCCAGCTTCCGGGCGAGTTCGCTGTACGCGGCGGAATTCTCGATCTGTACCCACCTGATTCGGAAGACCCGATCCGCATCGAATTTTTCGACACCGAAGTTGAGTCGATCCGCAAGTTCGAGGCCGAGAGTCAGCGAACCATCGAGAGTCTGAAGTCGGTCGACATCGCCATCGTCTCGCCGGTCGACGCTGAATCTGACGACGACACCCGGTCAGAAACGAGAACGATCACCGCGCAGAGTAAGCAGGCAGCGAACAGCCATCTCGGTGGGGAATCGTTGTGCGACTTCCTGCCAGACGCGACGTGGTCGGTGCTCAGCGAGTTGAGTGATCTGGTGTCAGAAGGTCGGCAGTACCTTGAGCGAATGAAGGATCCGCGAGGGCTGTTCAGTGTCGACGCGATCATGGCGAAGCTGACGCTGAAGCCAACGATCGAGGTAGCTCCGATCGCCGCCGACGGTTTCGACAAGTCCTGTCATCTACAGATTGAGTCGATCGAGCGGTTCACCGGCCCGCGAGCTGAAGTTCTCAACGAGCTGGCGGAAGTTGTCGGTCGGCAGGAACGCGTTCTGATCGCGTGTCACAATGAGGGCGAGCAGAACCGCCTCACCGAACTGTTGAACGAAGGCGTCCCGGACCTGGCCGAGCGAGTGTCGTTGTGCATCGGCCGTGTCGGGCGCGGGTTTCGACTGGTGGCTCAGGGCGTCGTCGTGCTCAGCGATCACGAACTGTTCAACCGGACTGACGTCCGCCGCATCGCGAAGAAGAAGTCGAAGTTCGAAAGTCGGGCGATCGACAGCTTCATCGAGTTGAACGAAGGCGACTTCGTTGTTCACCTGACGCATGGCATCGGCAAGTACCACGCGATGAAGGTGATGGAGAATGCCGACCAGCTGGAAGAGCACCTCGAAATCGAGTTCCGACACGGCGTGCGCGTTTATGTTCCGGTCTCGCTGATTCATCTCGTGCAGAAGTACGTCGGCGGTGCAAAGACGGCGCCGCAGTTGTCTCTTGTCGGCAGCACGTCGTGGGCAAAGAAGAAAGAAAAAGTTTCGGAAGCCATTATCGATCTGGCATCTGACATGATCCGCCTGCAGGCCGCGCGAGCATCCAAACCGGGCTTTGCCTGCCCGCCGGATTCTCACTGGCAGAAAGAGTTTGAAGCGGCATTTCCTTACACGCCGACTCCGGACCAGACGACGGCAGTCATCGAGTGCAAGCAGGACTTCGAACGCGAACGGCCAATGGACCGGCTGATCTGCGGAGATGTCGGATACGGAAAAACCGAAGTTGCGATGCGGGCGGCGTTCAAGATGATCGATGCTGGCCGGCAGGTCGCTATCCTGGTTCCCACGACAGTCCTCGCCGAGCAGCACTACCGAACGCTCTGCGAACGCATGGCCGAGTTTCCGGTCACGATCCGGTCGCTGTCCCGGTTCAAGTCGAAGGGGCAGCAGAAAAAGGTCATCCAGGAACTGAAAGCCGGGAAGGTCGACATCGTCGTGGGGACTCATCGTCTGGTTTCGCAGGACGTCGGGTTCAAGGATCTGGGGCTGGTCATCATTGACGAAGAGCAGCGGTTTGGCGTCGACGTCAAGGAAGCGCTCAAACATCTGCGACTGGAAATTGACGTGCTGACACTCAGCGCGACGCCGATTCCGCGAACGCTGCATCTTTCGCTGCTGGGTATTCGCGATATTTCAAACCTGACGACGCCTCCACAGGAACGCGTGGCGGTGACGACTCGGATTTGCCGTTTCGACGCAGACCTGATTCGACAGGCGATCGTCCGGGAGCTGAACCGCAACGGGCAGGTCTTCTTCGTTCACAACCGCGTTTACAACATTCATGAAATTGCCGCGCGACTGGAACAGATCGTCCCCGAAGCGCGGTACGACGTCGCTCACGGCCAGATGACGCCTCACGAACTGGAAGCCGCGATGCTGCGGTTCGTGCGGGGCGAGATCGACGTTCTGGTCTGCACAACGATCGTCGAAAGCGGCGTCGACATTCCCAATGCCAATACCATGTTCATTCACCAGGCTGATAATTACGGGCTGGCGGATCTACATCAGTTGCGAGGCCGTGTTGGTCGTTACAAACACCGCGCGTACTGTTACCTGCTGCTCGAAGAGGGCAAAACGCTGACCAGCACCGCCGCCAAACGAATGAAGGCGATCGAGGAGTTCAGCGAGCTGGGGGCCGGTTTCAAGATCGCCATGCGCGACCTGGAGATTCGCGGCGCGGGAAATATTCTGGGCACCGAGCAAAGCGGCCACATCGCGACGGTCGGGTACGAGCTTTACTGCCAGCTCCTGGAAGATGCCGTGCGGACTCTGAAAAAAGAGCCGCTGCGGCGAAAGAAGCATGTGACGCTCGAACTGCCCGGTTCGATGTTTTTCCCGTCGTCGTACGTCCCGCCAGGCAAGGCGAAGATCGAGATCTACCGAAGGCTCGCGGCGATTGACACGGTCGAAAAGCTGCGAGACTTCGAAGCCGAACTGCGAGACCGCTTTGGTCCCATCCCCGCCGAAGCCGCGCTGCTGGTCGCTCATCAGGAAGTGCAGATTCTGGCCCGGCTCTGGCATATCGTGAGAATCAACCTCGAAGAAGGGTTCATCACGATGACGTACGAAGAGCGGCGATACATGAACCTGCTGAAGAATCGAGTCGGGCAGCGGTTCCGCATTGTCGACGAGAAGCAGGCCTGCTACCTGATGAAGAACCCGGATGCGCCGCCGGCTCGGCTGCTGAAGACACTGAAAAAGATGTTGCAGCCATTTTCTGACTGACGGTATAACCCGCGTCCCTTCTCATTGATCAATCCTGTCGGGCTGTGCTGCGCTCTCAGAATCCCACCTGATCCGCCCGGCAAAAACTGGTCTCGACCCGTTCTGAATGGATGCAGAACCATGTCTTTCCGCATGGCTGTTGTGCTTTGTTTGTCGCTTTTTGTTGGTTGCCAGAAGCCCAGAATGCCGGGCTTCGTCTCAAAACTGACGAAAACCACGTCGGGATCCGGCGAGAAAGCACCGCCTCGAACAACGTTTGCCAGCGACGCTCCCAGCAGCATTCCCATGGGCGAAACCAGCTACGATGGTGAGTCCATTCAGTTAACAGACTACTCCGGAGACTCTGCTCCTGCTGAATTGTTCGGGGCAACGGTCGTTGCAACGGTCAACTCGCTGCCGATTTTTGCCGACGACGTTCTGCAGCCGCATACTTTGAATCTTGAGAAAGCGGCGGAACAGCTATCACCAGCAGAATTAAACCGGCTCCGAGCCAAAATTATTCAGCAGGAACTGCCTCAGCACATCGAAAAAGCTCTGCTGATGTCCGCGCTTCGCGAAGACATTGAAGAAGAGCAGTACGAACGTTTAACGACGCAGGTCGACGGACTGTTCGAGCGGGAAGTCGACAAGCTGAAAGAACGGTACAACGTCGAAACCAAAATTGAGCTTGAGCAGATTCTGGAAGAGCAGGGAACGTCGCTGGACAGTCTGAATAACGCCTTTGCCTCGCGAGAACTTTCGATGTTTTACATCGGCCAGAAGTCGAAAGACGTAACTCGCCTGAGCCGTCAGGAACTGATGGACTGGTACGAGCAAAACAAAGCTCAGTACGCGATTGAAGCGGCCGTGAAGTGGCAGCAGATTCGGATCAATACGTCCGGTGACGGAGGTCGTGAAGCCGCATTTGCAAAGATGAAGCAGGCGATTGACGCTTTGCGAAACGGTACGGAGTTCGGCGCTGTCGCGAAGCAGTTCTCCGACGGGCCAAAACGTGACACGGGCGGAATCTGGGACTGGACGAAGCAGGGCAGCCTGGCGGACGAAAAAGTCGAACGGGCATTGTTTGAAATTCCTGTCGGCAAGATCAGTCAGCCTCTGGAGACAGACTCGGCGTTTGTGCTCGTCAAAGTTGTCGAACGCCGCGACGCTGGCTTTGTGCCATTCGAAGAGGTCCAGGACAAAATCAACAACAAGCTTCAGTCAGAAGCCCGCCGCGACGCTGCTCAGAACGTGATCAAAGAGCTGAATAACACGGCGACGATCTGGACGATTTTCGATAAGAATCCAGGCAGCTCTGCTCCGACAGCCCCGGCGACATTCTGAGCAACACACCTAACGATCGACCACCCGGCCGAGAAGGAATTCAGCCATGCGGATGCTTCGGTTTCTCCACTCGATCTCGTTTTCTTTCGGTTTGACCGTCCTGCTCTGCGGCGGAGCGGTTCTGCTCACTGAGAAGATCGTGATCTATCCGCACGAACGCTCGCTGCCACTACTTCAGTTAAACAAGGTGGAAGAAGTCGGTTTCAAGGCTCTGCATCAATTGCCTGGCCTCCACCCTCGTCAGGGAATTACGCCATCGGACTCGGTCGGTGGCGGAATGCTGGCCGCCGGATCGGTGATCTGTCTGCTGGCCGGGGGAGCCATGTGGCGACGTGCCGCGTAGCATCCTTCCTACGCTACCAAGCTCTAAGTTGGCTGTATTTTCGCAGGCTGGTCTCTGCTGACGAAGCCTGAAGCTGCTTGTAGATACAGCTTGTGACAGTTCTGGTGAGCCGGCTTCAGATTGGCGGGGATTCGCTGAGCGTGCTCGCGAGGCTTGACGAGTTGCCGGCAGCTTGCGGAACGCCATAGCGACGCTCAAGATGCGCCATTCTTCGGTCGGCCTTCAGAGTCGACAGGGATTCCAGCAAATCGCCCATCTGCGACCAGTTCGCATGCTGGCCTCAACGCGTTTCCTGAGCAGCTCTGGCAGGAACTTCAGCTTTGGACGAACAGCAGCAACAACAGCGAATCATTGAAGACCTCTCGGGGGACTTCAGCGGCGACCTGCGCTGTGACGACGTGGCCGTCGCCATGTACGCGTCGGATGCCAGCCTGTTTGAAGTCAGGCCGCTGGGCGTTGCTTGTCCGCGAGACGCTTCTGATGTTGCCACGCTGACTCGGTATGCCAGCGAAACGGATCTGCCACTTATTGCTCGCGGAGCCGGCACCAACGTAACAGGAGCAGCGCTTGGCGCAGGGTTAATTGTCGACTTCTCACGATTCATGAATGAGATTGTTCTGGAAGGCGAATCGTCCGTCACCGTTCAGCCCGGCATCGTCCTGTCGCGTTTAAATCGTGAACTCCGAAAGCGGGGCCGCTACTTTCCGCCGGATCCATCGACGGCTGAAGTCACCACAATCGGCGGCATGGTGTCAGTCGATTCAGCCGGTTCGCGAGCCGTCCGAGTCGGCTCAACGCGCGACCATGTGATCAGCCTTGAAATGGCCGTTGCTGGTGGCCACCTGCTGTACTTCGGGAAAGAGTCGCTCGATTTCCAGCGTGAGGTATCTTCAGATCAACGAGCTGCGGCCAGCAATCTCGCTCCAAACAACGGCAAAGAGGACCGTTCACTGGCCGCCGCATCGGCGAAACGTGAGCTCGTCAGTCGCCTCTCCAAACTTCTCGAAGATAACCAGGAACTCATCCGTAAATATCAGCCGCCGCTGCTTAGAAACACCTGCGGATACAACCTGCGCGGCGTCCACAGCAACGGCATCCTGAACATACCGCAACTCGTCGCCGGTTCGGAAGGCACCCTTGGCCTGATGACCGAGATCACGCTGCACACGTCGCCGCTTCCGGAATTCCGCAGTGTCGTGCTGCTTCTCTTCGGCAAGATGGAAGACGCGATCGATTCCGTACTCACCGTCACGTCGCAACAGCCCAGCGCGTGCGACCTGCTGGACCGTCGCCTGCTGATGCTCGGTCGAGAGAACGATTCACGATTCGCGAATTTCATCCCGCCGACAGCGGAAGCCGGATTGCTGATCGAACAGACCGGCTATAGCGAACTGCAGGCTCGCGACCGGATCAACATGGTCATCTCGGCAGTTCTGGCGAAACATCCGAACGTTGAAATCGCCATTGAAGCCTGGGACTTTGATGGCGTCGAGTTTCTCTGGGAACTGCCGCACCGAGTCGTCAGCCTGCTGGCTCGCATGCGGGGCGGAACCCGCCCGCTACCTTTCATTGAAGACGTTTCTGTGCCGCCTGAAGCACTTCAGGAATTCTTCGTTCGCAGCCAGCAGGTTCTCCGCAAGCATGATGTCACGGCGTCTTTGTATTCGCACGCCGCGTCAGGCCAGATTCACATGCGACCCTTCATGAGCTTTCCTCAGCAGAAGGACGGTCCGCGACTGGATGCGTTGATTCGAGACTTCAACGAAGTCGCAATTTCACTCGGAGGAACGATCAGCGGCGAACACGGCGACGGGCTGTCTCGATCGGCGTATGTGAAGGATCAGTACGGACCGTTGTATTCAGTGTTTCGTCAGGTCAAAGACATTTTTGATCCGCACAACCTGATGAATCCTGGCAAGATCGTGACCGAAGACGAGACTTTGCCGACGTCCAGATTTCGCCCGGAACTGGTCGACAAGAATGGATTTATTCCCGCGAACGGGCTGGTCCAGCTTCAGTTGAACTGGTCACCCGAAGAACTTTCTGTCGTTGCCGAAACGTGCAACGGATGCGGAGTCTGCAAAACCCAGCAGGAAGAACTGCGCATGTGCCCGTTCTTCCGAAACGATCCCTCGGAAGAATCCAGCCCTCGCTCCAAAGCCAACGTGATGCGAAGTCTGGTCAGCGGCGCAACTGACCCGGCAACTCGTTCGTCAGTCGAATTTCAGAAACTGGCATCGCTCTGCTTCAACTGTCGGCAGTGCGAAATTGAATGTCCGACCAACGTGCGCATTCCTCATCTGATGATCGAAGCTAAGGCTCAGGCTGCTGAAGCATCCGGTACGGACCGTGCGACCTGGCTCCTGTCGCGAGCGCACTTCTTCGGAGCTCTTGGCTGCAAGACTTCGTGGCTGACGAATCAAGCTCTCCATAATCGAACCACTCGATGGTTGATCGAAAAACTGTTCAAGATTCATCGCGAACGCAAACTGCCGGAGTTCGCACATCGCCCCTTCCTCTCAACGCTGCCGACAGAAGTCACCGACTCGGCACCAACTCCGCGACAGGAAGCTATCGTTTACTTCGTCGATCACTTTGCCAATTTTCACGACCCCGAGCTGGCCGAAGCGTTCATCGCCGTCATGCACCATCACGGAATTCGCGTCCATGTTCCGGCGGGTCAGGTCGGTTCCGGTATGGCGATGGTTTCGACCGGGGATCTGAATGCCGCTCGACGAATCGCCGAAGCGAACATTCGCGAGCTGGCATCAATGGCGAGGGAAGGGCTCCCCATCGTCTGCACGGAACCTGCGGCGGCGCTCTGTCTGAAGGAAGACTATCCGATGCTGGTCGAGCATCCTGACACTCGGCTGATTTCCGGACTCGCCATCGAGGCCGGCGCGTTCCTGCAGCAACTTTTTCAGAACAATCGGCTCAAGACTGATTTTGCTCCACTTCCGCTGAGGATCGGCTACCACGAACCCTGCCACCTGCGAGCGCTCAACAACGGCCATACCCTCTGCAAACTGCTCGAACAGATTCCGAAACTCGACATCCTGACGCTCGACAAGGGGTGCTCCGGCATGGCGGGAACGTTCGGGCTGACACGAGACAATTTTGAACTCTCCCTCGAAATCGGCCAGCCGCTGATCAACGAAATGCGAACGCCCGACTTCATCCTCGGCGCGACCGAGTGCAGCAGTTGTCGACTTCAGATGCAGCAGGACTCGCCGATCGAAACCGTCCACCCAATCAAGCTGCTGGCCGCTTCTTACGGACTCATGCCGAAGCTGTTGAAACGGCTGACAAAGCTTGCGAACCCTGAGAGTTAGTCGGCCGTGACGAACTCGAAGTTCGGGCCTCGTCGAGTCGGTTGCGATTCAAGTTCCCGACCCGTGCAGAACGGAACCAGCGTTCGAGCAAACTGTCGAGCAATAATCTGGTGGCCGGCCCGGCCAGGATGCAGGCGATCCGGCAGCAGCGACTCCAGGTCTTCCCGCGAGACAAATTCGTCGTACAGCTCGATGAGTGGCAGGTTGTACTTTTCGGCGACGCCACGGGCTGCTTCGGCGTAGGGGTGCATCGTCTTCCAGGCTGGTTGCCCGTTTTCACAGACATCCAGACGCGGCGGCGGCGTGCAAAGAATCGGTCGAACGTCAATCGCCAGAGCCTTCTCCGTCAGTTGTTGCAGGTTCTCCGCGTACCGATCTGGTGAATTGCGAAGCCGGCTTCCCGGTGGTCGCGCGTCGTTCAGTCCCAGTGAAATCACGATGACATCGGGAGATAGCCGAGCGACCATTCGGTCAAATCTGCGCAGGGCGTAGCCAGTGTCAGCTCCGTCGAGCGCGCTGGCTCGAATGTTCAAATGCGCCCCGGCATCCTTCAGTTGAGACCGAAGGAGCGACACGTAACAGCTGTCGTCATCGACTCCGCTGAAGCCAGCGCCGACGGTGACAGAATCACCCAGAAGTAACAGTTCATCGCTCATCAGCAGTGCATCCCGGAAAGGAAACGGTGAGGTGACCGGGACTCTAAAGCACAAACTGAGCCAAAAGGGCGCCGACGAAAAGCGCCGATGCAACAAAGCACTTAAAACAAATGACTTGCGATGTCAAAATTATTCGAAAACACCTTCGGCGCTGTGTCAGTTCGGCGCCGTTTTGGGGTGTCGACAACGGGAATCAGCGAAGTTCAATCGTAGGTCGTTATTTTCGCTGAGAGAAGCACTCAAATCTGGGAATCAGGCGACGCAAAACTGCACTTGCAGTCTGGCAGCACTTCTGACACGAACCAGACGGCTCAAGAATTGAGGCTAGCTGGCTGCCGAATCTTTCCCGGATTCTTCTGTTGATGCGTTTTCAGGATCGGACTGGTTGCGATCTTTCTTGAAGAAGACAAAGAAGATCACCATCACGACGGCTGCGGCTCCGGCGGGGATAGTCCAGATTCCTTTCCAGTCGATTGCCTGAAGAGCTGACAATTGAAGCGCTGCGGCCTCGTCCTCTAGAGGCTTCTTTTCTTCGGCGGGCATGTCATCGGTGATGGTATCGAGCAGCGCTGTCGCCTTTGCGTTGAATTCTGCCGTTTCTGGCGGCGTGTAGTGGGCCTCGACTCGCCCTGCGACCTGAGCACCGATCATCATCCCAAGGCCGAGCGTAAACAGAACGAGCAGCCCCTGCGCCTGGCTGCGGATTGCCTTCGGGGCAACCTGGTCGGTGTAGATCTGGCCGGTCACGAAGAAGAAGTCGTAGCAGATCCCGTGAACCGTCACGCCAACAAACGTCAGTAGTAAACGTTTCCGGACTACTCTGCTGACGGTGCTGCATCAGCAGCTTTCGCCTCTGGCTTATCCCAGAAGCAAAGGAAAAAGATTACGAGGATTGCTAGGGCGAACAACGCGGGCGTCTGCCAGACAGCTTTCCAGTTGACCACTCCGTCAACCGTGTTCTGCGTAACGTGGGCAAAGAACAGTTTGGCACCAAGCCCGAGCCCAAGGCCTTGGGTGACGAGAACGAGGAAGCCTTGAGCTTGATTCCTGATCTTGCTGTTGGCCTTCTTGTCAACATAGATCATGCCAGTCACGAAGAAGAAGTCGTAGCAGATTCCGTGCAGGACGACGCCCAGAAGAATCATCCACATAACCTGATCATCGGCCCCGAATGCAAACAGGCCATACCGAAGTACCCACGCTCCCATCCCAGCGATCAACATCCACTTGACTCCCAGGCGGGCGAAAAACAGGGGCATTGTGACCATGAAGAAGATTTCAGACATCTGCCCGAAACTCATCGTGAATGTGGCACTGCCATTGACAATTGCGTTCGATGCCTCAACGAAGTTTCTGGCAGATGCGTAGTAACCGGCCAGCGGGATGCAAAGCAGGAACGAGCAGAGCATGAAGACCGAATAGGATGGGCTTTTGAAGAGTCGCAGTGAGTCGATGCCAAGAATCTGGCCGATCGATGGTTTTGTCCCTTTCGACTGTGGCGGCGTGTGTGGCAGGGTGAAGCAGTACAGTCCGAGTAGAACGCCGGCCCCTCCTGACATGTAAAACTGTCCGGCTGAAGCGTCTTTTCCGTCCAGAAAACTGACTGCAATATTGCCGACGATCCAACCAATCGTGCCCGCGACTCGGATGATCGGAAACTGTTTTTCCTGGTTGTCGAGATTCTGAAAGGACAAACTCGTCGTCAGGCCCAAAGTCGGCATGAAACACAGCATATGAAGCAAAAGGAGCAGGATGAGCGGCTCTTTAAACGCTGGCAGATCGTGCTGAATCAGCGTGTAAAAAAGCGATGCATCTGCAGGAGGTTGCGGGAGACTGAATGCCTGGGCCGCCGACGGAGCAGCAACAAGCGCCAATCCTCCAATGATGTGAAGTACGCCCAGGACGCGCTCCGTCGCAAAGAATCTGTCTGCGATCATGCCAAGAAAGAATGGAGCGATGATCGCGGCTATCGGGCCAACGGTATAGGCCGCTCCGCCAACATCGCCCATGTTCATGGCTTTAAAGAAGCCCGTCATCGACACGTAGTACCCGCCCCAGACAAAGAACTGCAGGAACATCATTACTGACAGGCGAGGAGCGATCATCGATTTTGACTGCATGAGCGTTGCCTTTTTACGTTGATGCTTCAGAGAAGCGAGTATTGATGGTTGCTGTTTGTGCGACTGTATCGAGGTGCCATCCCGACGACCGAGGCTGGACCAAGTTGAGCTTCAAAGCTGGAAAACGCTTCCGCAAGTGCCTTCGGCGGAAGAGTTTGTTTCGTTTCCGATCATGGCGATTGAAATTCGCATCGGCAAGTCATGATGCCTCTTGAATGGGGCGTCCAGGCACAAAATGCCGAAGCCGACCGAGACGGCGTCGAATCCCGATAGCCCGGACAATCGGCACGACTATGATATTGACTATAATCTCTATTTTGCCTATATTCACATTGTCGTTTGCTCGTCGCTGCGGCAGAGAGACATCTTGTGAGAGAGATACCAGGAGACAGGCAATGAAGATTCTGAAGAGATTGTGGGCGGATGAAGTTGGGGTCGTGATGTCGGCCGAGACGGTCATGCTGGGGACGATGGGCGTCCTGGCGATGACGGCTGGCGTCGGTACCATGGCGACCGCTGTCAACAGCGAGCTTGGTGAGATGGGCAAGGCGTTTCGCGGCTTTGACCAGAGTTTCTCAGCCCCTGGGTTCCAGACATCGTTCGGTGGACGTAGCGGTAGCGGGGGATCCGCTGTTGGTATGTCAGGAACGATGGGCTCAGGCTACACCCAGCAGTCTGCAGCTGTTTCGCAGGCTCAGCTCGACATTCAGTTTCAGCAGATGCAGGCTGTTGACCAGGAACTGACCGGGCGAGTAATTCAGCGTCTCGACGCCGCTCAGCTTCAGCAACTGCAACAGTTCTCTGACCTGCGCGATGGCGTTTGCAGCGGGTCGTCGCTCTAAGCAGTTGATTGACCAGGATTGTTGAGCCGTCGGCTTTTGCGGAGCTGCGGACGGCGATTAAGAAATAAGAAAAGCCTCATCCATTTCGCTATGGATGAGGCTTTGTTTTTGAGGGTCGCATTAAGTGACTCCGCGGCCGGGGTGATTGCTGGCTGAGGCTGCTGCTATCAGCAGTTTTCAGTCTTCGTCTGAATTCTGTTGTTCAGAATTCCTCGGGCGCGGGGTCGTCAAACGGGCTGAAAGTCGCCCATGGCCTCTCTCAGTCGGTTTCGAGCGGTGTGCAGTCGCCGTTTGATCGTTCCAATCGGGCTGCTGAACGAGTCACTCATTTCCTGTAGAGACTGGCCGTTGATGTAGAACGCGACCAGCGTGTCACGATCCAGCTCCTTCAGCCGCGTCAGTCCCGACCAGACCTGCTGAGCCTGTTCGGTCTTCAACACTTTGTCCACTGGGGAAACCGTGTCCGCTCGAAAGCTGTCAAACGTCCCTGACTCGACCAGTGCTTCTTTCGGGCGTCGTACGATCCGGTTGATCGCCATTCGAACGGCGATCTGCCGAAGCCAGCCAGCGAACCGTTCCGGCTCGCGTAGCTGACCAATCTTCCGCATCGCTCGGATGAAGATTTCCTGAGTCAACTCGAGAGCCTCGGAGTTGTCCCGCAGTCGTCGCAGAACAATGCTGTAAACAGTTGGCTCAAACGCTTCAACCAGCAGGCCGAAAGCCTCTCGGTCCTGGTCCTGAGCCAGTCGAACCAACTCGATCATTCGAGTGTCTTCCATCTTGATCTACCTTGTTTATTTGAACCTCGACGCAATGCGCCGCGGCATTTGGTTGTGAAGAAGTCAGGCGTGTTGAAGGATCGTTTGCCTGAAGTTGAATCATCGTGAGCTGGCCTTTGATGCTCAGGTCGCTGCCTGGAAACGTGAATTCCCAACTGGCAGACGAGCTGGTGACCTCGGCCGATCGTCGCGTGGCGGGCTTCTTTCGAGCCTGCTTCAACTGTCTGTCGAAGTTGCGAATGCCAGTTGCGTGGCAAAAGCGAATGCATGCAGAAACGCCTGCAGCTTCGACGGGCAATGAAACGGGCAGAGCCGACTGAGATCGAAGTTCCGATCTGAAAATTTCAGATGGAGCTCGAACCAGCACGACCGAAAGTGAGGATGCTCGAAAGTTTCAGTCTTCAGCAGTTGCGTGAGCGAACTGCCTGAACTGAGCCATCGGGCCCCCTCAGCCTGCCTTGACCTGATTTCTGCGAAACGCCTCGAAAGGTGACTCGCAGGTTTGGGTCAACTGCTTCAGCTCGAAAGAGCTTTCAACACGACAAGCCGTCCCCATATCGGGGCGGGCACGCTGGCTGCGGCTGATCTGGCCGCGGGGGCCGGGTAGGCTCCTTGCCAGAGTTCCGAATAATGTTCCGATAGATGGGACATACTCGGACAGCCACATGAACCGCTCATTGACGCCATTAGCGAGGCATCGGACGAGCGTTTCGAGGCGCAGTCCTGGCGCTTCAAACGACGTTCTACGCGCTCGACACGTACGCCATTGACCAGAATACCAGTTGTCGTGGCATTGATTTGGGTCGGCTGAATCGTGTTGATCTGTGCGTTAAACATCGGAGCACCTTTGCGGGTCTTCCCGCGGACAAAGGATGTTGGCTCTGTAAACCTTTCTGAATTTTGCTCAGAGCCGGTTGCCGTCGACTGGAATCAACGATCGAACTGTGGTCAGGTCGAGCGTGTCAGTGTCCATCGACGGCGAAGTTTGATCGCCGCACCGTGCGGCGTAAGCGGAGCGTTTATTACAGGCTGCTGATGATACAGTCTGTACCGTCTCCTGGCTGCTCTGACCAGAACAATCGACGGCTGGTTCGCGGAAATGGTCATCAAACTTGGATTTATTCGAGAATTGCCGAATTTCGGTCGGCGGGAGTAACCAGAATTCGGAAAACGAATAACCACCGAACACATGGAAGGGCACAGAAAAAGCATCATTCTTCCGTGTTTTTCGTGGTCCGTCTGATCTTTTTCATACTCAGAATAGACAGCCACGGATTTCATGGATAAACACGGATGGCTCCACGAAGCATCTCGATCATCCGTGACAATCTGTGCCCAGACCGCTGCTTTTTTCTGATCTTCAGGGCTGGTTTCAGTAGTCCACATGGACCAGGTACAGCCCGTTCGGTGGTGCCGTGTCGCCCGCTTCGGACCGAGTCATTGCGGTCAGAATCCGGCGAATGTCGTCGCCGTTCCAGCGGCCTCGACCGACGGGAACCAGCGTGCCGACAATCGCCCGGACCATGTTGTAGAGAAATCCGTCCGCGACGATTTCCAGCCAGACGAAATCGCCTGAGTTGTTATCGGACGGCTGCTGATCGGCGTCGCCCAGCCACAACGGACAGAAGTTCTGCCGCCGCACGGTGACCTCTTTGACGGTGCGGACGCTGCTGGCCTTGTTCGGCCAGTGAGATTCGAAGCTGCGGAAATCGTGCTTTCCAACCAGTTCCTGCGCAGCCTCGTGCATCGCTGCCGAGTCGATGTCCTGATGAAAATGCCAGACGTAATTCCGCAGAAACGGGTTGTGAGTCCGGCAGTTGTGGATCACGTAACGGTAGCGTTTCTGGACTGCCGAGAACGTCGCGTGAAAGTCCAGCGGCACTTCCTGAGCGTCTCGGACGATGACGTCGTCAGGCAGAAACTTATTCAGAGCTTTCCGGAATCCATCGACCGGAATCGTCGACTCGGTCTGAAAGCTGGCGACCTGCCCGAGCGCGTGCACTCCCGAATCCGTCCGACCGGCGGAAAGTACGCTGGCGTCGAAGCCGGTCAGCATCTTAATTGCCTTTTCGACGGCCACCTGGACGGTCGGACCATTTGGCTGAACCTGCCAGCCCACGTAGTTCGATCCATCGTACGCAATCGTCAATCGAATATTCCGCATGTCTCGCTTTCGAGCGTCAAGCCACAGCGTGGAAGGCTCAATAATAGGATGGGCAGTGCCCACCCTGTAACTTTTGATTCAGGGCTGACCGATCAGCGTCAACATTCTGGCTGCGGCGGCGAAGACTGATTCACGAGGGTTCGTCGGGGTGAGAACCAGCAACTGTTCCGCTTCACCGGGTCCTTCCTGGTCGTCTGGCACGCCCAGAATTGCCAGCGCTGCGGAAGCGGCTTCGCGCTCCGCCGCGTTTTGGGATTTGAGAGCTTTTCGAAGTCGGCGCGCTGCCGTGTCGGAATTCAGCCGTGTCAACGCGACGGCTGACCAGCGGCGAACTTCCGCATCATTCACGTGTAGAGTGGCATCGACAAGAGCGTCGACCGACTCCTGGCCGTGAGCAACCGCTGCGTCAAATCTGCCAAGCGCAATCCCCCACAGAACTTTCTCGCGGTTCGTCTTCGGAGCCCAGCCGGTACTTTCGAGATGCTCCTTCGCGTCCAGCCGAAGAGCCCAGTCGTGATCCTCAAGAAAGCCGATGACCGCTTTCTCGCCAGCGACCTGCATGATGTTCTGCAGGCCGTGCAAAGCGGCCGCTCGAATTTCAGGCGTTGGATCCTGTCGAGCTTCGACCAGAACCGGCACGCTGGCTGTCTGGCCGATCGCTCCCAGCGCTGTCGCGCTCAGGCAGCGAATTTCGAGAGACATCTTTGAATTCAGCACGCGAGCCAGCTCGGGAACGGCGGCGATGACTTTCTGACTGCTCAGGTGAGCAATCGCCGATTTCCTGAGATCGCTGCTGGTGTGTCTCAAAGCGATTTTCGGATGAGCCGCGACGAACGCGCTAAACGTATTGCTGGCGAGCTTTGCTGCCGAAAACGCTTCGTCGCAGGCTTTTTCAAAAAGCAACTCGGCAGCTTCAGCCGTCCGCAAACCCGCCAGCTCGTCGAGAGCCTTCGCGACGACTTCCGCGTCATCGCTGGCGAGGTCTATTTTAAGTTTCTGAAGGCGCTGCGGCATCAATCTGAGGTCTGGCTTGTCGAACGGGTTGCCGGGTGGGAAGTCGCGGCTGATCAAAGATGACCGGCAGCGTGTGCGACATCTGGTGAAGAAACAATCGTCGCAGGGCATCGTAGCCTCGGTCGTTCGGATCTTCGAGATTGTCGAAGTACCAGTATCCCGGATCTTCGGATTGGTAGAACGGTTGCCAGAATTGTCGCGAATGAATGCCGTGCCCGAGGAATTCGCCCCGCATGTTCACGAGAAAAACGTTGTCCCGGTGCTCGGCGGTGTCGGCGATGATCTGGTTGTAGGCCGAGTGAATCTTCAAGCCGTCCGGCCAGTGAGGCAGTCCGGCGTTGATCGTGTCGCCGATGCCGTCTGTCGGGTCGTAGATGTTGGCCAGAAAGATCGCACAACCGCCGGGGAAGTGTTCGGTCACCTTGTCGAGAATTCTTCCGAGTCGGGCGTCGAAGTTCGCGATCCACGGCTGTGCCTGTTCGAAAGTCGCTCCGTACATCGCTCCTTCGTGCGGCGGAGTCTGCCCATAGTTATGGATGATGTCGTTGCCGCCGGTCGTCATGACGATAATCCCGAACGTGCCGTCATCAACTTCGGGCAGGCGAGGAAGCTGATAATCGACCAGTTCCTGCGACGTCGTGCCGGACATCGCCACATTGTGGGCTTCCAGATTCGGGATGACTGCTCGCAGGTTGAGGCCCAGCATGTCGTCGAATTCGTCCGCCGGATTCTTCACCAGCCGATCGAAGTAGGACTTCCCGCCGGATGCTCCAAAGCCATCGGTCACGCTGTCGCCCATCCCGAGCAGCACGACTGAACGAGCGGTCCAGGGCTTTTCAAACAGCGAGCGGTTAACCGATCGTCCCGCCGGCCCGCTTCCGACCGGATGGATCAGCCAGAAGTGACGATAGAACTGGCCACTGCCGAGCAATCCCAGTCCGGCCAGAAGAATTGTGATGAGCCGTCGATGTCGTCCGGTCATGGTCGATACCTTCTCCGTTAGGAGTGCTGACTCAGCACATCGTGGCGACGAAAACGCTAACCCCTGCATTGATTGCCGCCGCGGATCCGGAAATCCAGAGTGACCATGTGACTCGTCGATCGTTCAGGAAAATCCTGAGAATGACCGTCGGCAACAATGCGAGAAAGAGGCTTCCGCCCAGCGAAACGGGCAGTCCGATCACAAACGCGATGAGCACGTTGTAGCTGGAGATTGTCAGGATCGAGATCCACGTCACGACCGAAACGATGGCAAAGAGGATCGACGAACCGAGGCAAGCATTTGGCAATATCCTGGTGTACGCCGGAGGAGTGTTCGAAGCAGCGGTCTCGGACATGTTCGAAATAGACAAGATCTAATCTCCTGAGCTGTCGGGCGGATGAGGTTTCCGCTCAGGGCGACGTCGACATCGTGGCGCAACTGCGAAAATTCGTTAGGCTTCGCAAATTTCCGGGAATATGCGGAAACGTTTACGCATCCCCTCTGGCGGAACTTGGTTTCAGGGCAGGCCGACCGTGGAGATATCTCAACTCGTCGATCAGCACTACGAATCGGTGTTCCGATTTGCGTATCGGCTTTCAGGAACGTCTCATGAGGCGGAAGATATTTCGCAGCAGGCGTTTCTGGATGCTCAACGCAAACTCGACACGTTGCGTGATCCCGACAAAGTTCGAGCGTGGTTGTTCATGATCGTTCGTAACCTCTACCGCCGACGAATTCGCGACAGGGTGACTCATGGAGAAGTCGCTCTGGAAGTGCTCGCCGATCCGGTTGATCAAAAACGAGGGAGCGACGAACGGGTTGAGCAGACGCTCGACAGTGAATCTTTGCAGCAGGTCTTGAATGAGCTGCCCGAGGAATTCCGTTCTGTACTTCTCCTGTTTTACTTTCGAGAGTTGAGTTACCGGGAAATCGCCGAGCAACTGGACGTCCCGATCGGCACGGTGATGAGCCGCCTGTCGCGGGGAAAAAAGCAGCTTCGCGAACGGATCAGCCCGGAGAGTTATTAACGTAGTTTTTAAGTTCCAGGTTCCGTGTTCCACGTCGTGTTGGAACAAAGAGCCCGGAACTTCGAACCTGGAACATTTCATCGATGGACTGTCAGACCGCACTTGAATTTCTGGATTGCGTCAGGCCGGACTCGGACGATCTCGATCTGCCCGAGATGGCCGATGCTCGTGCGCATCTGGAATCGTGCGATGCCTGCCAGGAAGCCTTCGCGTCGATGCAGAGTTTCGATCGCGCGGTCGTCGAAGTCGTACAGGATGTCGACGTGCCAGCGGGACTGCGTTCAGCGCTACTTGATCGTTCTGCTCAGAAAGCCAGCGCCGCTACCGACGACACGCCTGCTGGAAACAATGAATCCGGAACGCTGAGTTCTGGAGTTTCGCGACGGCGAATGATTAAGGCAGCGGTTTCAGTCGTCAGTGCGTTGATGATCGGGGTTGCCGGCTGGCTGTGGCAGTCTCAGCCGGTTCAGTTTACCGAGGCAGAACTGCTGGAGCGTTTGCCGATCGATTTATCGGCAAACATGAAGTTCGATACGGGTTTCGAGTTCGCACTTCCCGGCCCGTGGGTCGGCAATCGACAAGTGAAAGTTGCTTCTGAGATTCTCGGAGTCGATCTGGACGACAAAGCTGGACACGACGCGGCTGTCACTGTCTTCCGCTTTTCCCGATCGAGAAACGCTCCGATTGCCGGAATTCTGGCAGCCATTCCTGCCAGTCGCGTCGCGCCATTGCCGGGTTCTGGTAGCTTTTCTCAGACGGATGCTCAATACATTCCGCGAGCCGGTCGAGAGTTGACCGCCGCTGTCTGGCGCGAGCACGACACGGTTTACGTCTGCCTGGTGCTCGGCAGTGCCGCCGACCTGGAGCAGATCCAGCGAAACCTCAGCACCACTGCGGCGTAGCTGTGCTCTCGGAAAAACGATCGCTCAGCGAGTGTTTCACCAGTGTTTTGTCCTCGGTGTGCCCGCTTGCGGTCGATCAGGTCTGGTTCCGGTTGAGTGAATTCTGCGGGAGCCACGTCGCCAGCTAATCCGGGTCTGTCAGCTCAGAATTTCATGCACGACCCGAGGTGGCTCGAAACCGGTCAGCCGTTCTTCCAGTCCGCTTCGTTCAAAGAACAATTCCTGATGATGCAGGCCGAGCAGGTGCAGAATCGTGGCGTGAAAGTCGTGGACGCTGACTGGATTCTCGATGACGGCGTGGCCGAAGCCGTCGGTCTTTCCGTAGCTTGTTCCGCCCTTGATTCCGCCGCCCGCCATCCAGGATGTGAAAGCCTGCATGTTGTGGTCTCGGCCGGAGAATCCGTTGGCCGATTTCTGTGTCGTTGGAGTTCGCCCGAACTCGCCACCCCACACGACGAGTGTTGAATCCAGCAGGCCTCGCTGTTTGAGATCCCGCAGCAAACCGGCGACAGGTTTGTCGGTACGCAGACACGCTCCGCGATGGTTGGCGGCGAGATCGGCGTGACTGTCCCACGGCTGTTCTTCCAGGAAAATCTGTACGAACCGCACGCCGCGCTCCACCAGCCGCCGCGCGAGCAGACACCGTTTCCCGAACGAGTCGGTCCACTCTTCGCCGACGCCGTACATGGACTGAGTATGTTTTTCCTCGCGCGACAGGTCGAGCGCTTCGCCCGCTGATAGCTGCATCCTTGCGGCCAGACCGTACGACTCGATCCTCGCATCAAGCTCCGGATAGTAAGGACGATCTTTCCGGTGAATTCCGTCCAGCTTGCTCAGCAAGCCGCGAGCAGCTTCTGTCACCGCCGATGGTTGTTGATACTGCGGTTTGAGATTCAGGATCGGCGAGCCAGTCGGGCGGAAACGGGTTCCCTGAAAAACCGGTGGCAGAAATCCCGACGTCCAGTTACGCGTTCCATTCTTCGGTGGTCCCAGCGGATCGTTCAGGACAACGTACGCAGGGAGATTCTGATTCTCCGACCCCAGTCCGTAGACCGTCCACGCTCCGAGCGTTGGATAGCCCATGAACAACCGACCGCTGTGAATCTTGTAGAGAGCGTTGTCGTGGTTCGGATGGTCGGTCCACATCGAATTGACGAGGCAGATGTCATCGGCAAATTGGGACGTGTGCGGCAGGACATCTGCCATCCACATGCCTGACTCTCCGTGCCGTGCGAAGCTGTACTGACCGCCCATCATGACGCCGATGTCTTCGGCGTCAGAGTTACCGATCTCTTCGACGTTGCCGGGAAACGGCATTCCGTCCAGCCGTCGCAGTTCCGGCTTTGGATCGAACAGGTCCATCTGACTTGGTCCGCCGTTCATGAAAAGCTGAATAACGGACGTCGCCTTTGCGGGATGATGAGTCCTTTTTGGCTTGAGATTGTAAATTGGTGCCGGTCCTGGCTCTTCATGCTTCGAAGCCAGTGCGGACGCCCCACCGAAAAAGTCGCCACACATCAGGTGAGTCAGCGCCGCGCCGAGTAATCCATCGCTCGTCCGAGCAAAGAAGTCACGACGACTGTTTCGAGTTGGCAATTGATTCGTCATGTCGACGGTACTTGCTCTTCAGAAAGGGGAACGCAGAGATCGCTGAGAAAAAGGGAGACCTCATTCATCGTCTGCGTTCAAAATAACAAATGACCTGCTCCGGGAATCAATCGATGTAAAGAAACGCTCCCGAGTTCAGAATTGCGTGGCAATAAGTCTCCAATGCCGCGTTCGGGTGATCGGGCCAGGCCTGACCCAATTCCTTCAAGGCATTGATGCCGAGCTTTCGTTCTTCGTCAGTCGGTGAACGGCTCAGCGCAAGTTGATAAACGGCCTCGACGCGACTGCCGGGGTTGTTTGAATTTCCATCCTGCTGCGCGGCTTCAACGCGAGCAGCGAACGAGGCGGCCAGTTCTCGGACGTGCTGGTTGTTCATCAGCATCAACGACTGCGGTGAGGCCGTCGACACGCTGCGTGCAAGACAGTTTGGTCCCATTTCTGGATAGTCGAAGGTGTCCAACATCGAAGGGATTTCCGTACGGCGATACTGCACGTAGATGCTGCGCCGCCAGCGGTTATCGTCGGTCGGATCGACACTCACCAGACCATCCTGATCGACGGAAACGGTGTCCGGTGGTCCGCCTGGTGTTTCATCAAGTCGACCGGAAACGGCCAGCAGTGAGTCCCGCAATGCTTCCGCATCCATCCGCCGCAATGACATTCGCGAAAGCAGCCGGTTTTGCGGATCAAGTTCCCGACACTGTTCGGTGATGCGACTTGACTGCCGATACGTCTGTGAATTCATCATGAACCGGTGCAGTTTTTTGATACTCCAGTCGTGCTCGACAAACTTCACCGCCAGCCAGTCCAGCAGTTCCGGATGCGACGGTCGCTCGCCCTTCGTTCCAAAGTTCTCCAACGTCTTCACCAGTCCAGTTCCGAAGTGGTGATACCAAATCCGGTTGACCATGACTCGCGCGGTGAGCGGGTGCTTGGGCTGAGTCAGCCACCTGGCAAAGGCGAGTCTTCGTCCGGTCCTGAGAGCACCATCTGGAAACGGAGGAGTGACATTAAACGGCGTTCGGCCATCGGTCAGCACCGACGGAACGCCTGGTCCGACCAGCGGGCCGGGCTTGTTGTGCTCGCCACGTCGCAGGATGTAAGTCGGTGACGGTTCACCACGGTCCCACACTGCGCGAATCGTCGGTGGTGGCGGCGTCTGCTTCTTCGTTCTGGCGATTTCGTCTTCGATGTTACGAACAGATTTGCGAGCATCGACGACGGACTTCGGCTGTTCAGAATCCGGCAGCAGGGAAACAACCTGAAGCTTCTCGACCAGAATGCGTTGAGGCTGCGACCGGTTGTTGTCGGCGATTTTCAGGGCTCGCAGAGTTTCCTTCCGGTCGGCTTCTGACTGCTCTGGATAGTGCTGACGAAGCAGCTCGGTCTGCAACGAAGCCATACTGGATTTCAGCTGGTTCTGGAGTTGTTTAATCCTGGCAACGAGCGGCGGATTTTCGGACGCGTACTGCTTCCGCCGTTCCGGAATGTCAACGTTGAGCTTGCGATTCTTGAACGTCAGCCAGTCGTGCTCGTCGAACGCCCCCTGAAAGATGGCTTTGAACCGATAGTAGTCGCGATGCGGAATGGGGTCGTACTTGTGCGAGTGGCATCTTGCGCAGCCCAACGTCAGGCCCATCAGTCCTTCACCGAGCACGGTGACGACATCGCTGATAACGCCGATTCGTTCCGGCACAAAGTTCATCGTTCGCGAGCCGGTCTGGTCGATGCCCATCCTCAGGAATCCCGTCGCGACCAGATTATCGACGATCTCTTCCGTGATAACTTCGGCGTTCTCGTGGTCGATCAGTTCGTCGCCGGCGATCTGCTCCAGCAGAAACCGGTCGTAAGGTTTGTCATTGTTGAAGGCTCGAATGACATAGTCGCGATACTTCCACGCAACCTCTCGAACAGGATCAGCCGACGTGCCGCCTTCCGAATCCGCATAGCCCGCCAGGTCCAGCCAGTACCGCCCCCAACGCTCTCCGTAGTGAGGCGAAGCGAGCAGGTAGTCGATCAGTTGCTGATGCCAGTTGGGATCCTCGTTGCCATGCCACTTTTTCCAGTCGCCAACGCTCGGCGGCATTCCGATCAGGTCGAGATACGTGCGGCGAATCAGTGTGTCCCGATTTGCTGCGGGTGAGAACGGCAGTCCTTGTTCCTGGAGCTTTGCCAGGATGAACTCGTCGATTGATTCGGCATCCGACGAGACGGCCGGCGGTTGAAAGGCCCAGTGCTGGCGGTCCTCGTCCGTCACCAGCAGATCGGGTTCGGTCGTCGCTACGTCAGGACGGATGTCTTCTTCGGGAGCGCCGGCATCAATCCAGTCTCGCAGAACTTTCACTTCGGAAGCTGGCGGTCGCCTGACAAAAAATTTCAGCAGCAGGTCACGAGGCGGGCAGGCTTCGCTCTCGATCCGTTGCATCATCAGGCTGGCAGCCGGGTCGCCGGGGATCATGGCCGGACCGTTCCTGCCGCCTTTCTTCATGGCCGCCGGCGTTCGTAGATCAACTCCGCCCTGTTTGATCCTCGCTCCGTGGCAGGTCGTGCATCGAAGCAGCACGATCGGAAGAACGTCGTGCTGGTTGAGTTTCTTTTCTTCGGTTTCTGCCGGAGTGTTCGATTTCGCTCCGGCCTTGAGCCATTCGTGAATCAGCGAGCGTTCGTCATCGCTCAGCGGCGGCTGGCCTTCGGGAGGCATGTCGCCACCGTCAATCATGATCCACAGCAGGCTGTCGTCGACCGATTCGGTAATGGACGGTTCGCCGGACTCGCCGCCGCGACGCAGACCTTGCATGGACGACAGATCGAGATCGCCCTTCCGAACTTTCTCGCCATGACACTTTCCGCACCTGCTTGTCAGAATTGGAGCGATGTCAGTCTCGAAGTCGGGTGCCGATTCTGCGGCGTGAGTCGGTACAGCCACCATCGTGCCGACAGCACAGCAAAAAATTCCGACGAGACGAACAAACGACATACGAAACCACCACCGAAGAAAGGACTCGTACATTCAGACTTCGTGCCATGAAGTCTAAATGCGATCGAACCAGCTTACGCGGACGACTCTGGAAGTTTATCGGGAACCTGAAAATGGAAGAACACCCTCGCGACAAAGCCGGATCGCGTTGCCGGATCCTCGATTACTTCAGCCAGCGAATGCACGAGGCCATCGGTACAGTGACTGGTTCGCCGGTTGCCTTCAGTTCGCCCGACTTGGAGTCGATTTGGAAGACCACAACGTTGTTGCCGGGCATGTTGGCGCAGAGCAGCCATTTACCGTCGGGCGTGATCAGCAGGTTCTGCGGGCCTTTGCCAAGGCTCGGTTCGATGTTGATCAAAGTCAGCATTCCGTCGTCGTCGATTCGGTAGGCGGCGATGCTGTCGTGCCCGCGGTTTGTGCCGTACAGGAACTTTCCGTCCGGCGTGATTTTGAGATCGGCTGTGTGAGTGACTCCGTCGAAATCGGCAGGCAACGTCGAAATCGTCTGCTTAGATTTCAGTTGGCCGGACTCCGACTCGAAGCTGAAGAACGTGACCGTGTTCTTCAGTTCGTTGATCAGGTAGACGCTTTTGCCATTCGGATGAAACGTCAGGTGCCGAGGGCCGGAACCTGGATCGACCGAAACCGAAGGCTGTGCATCGTTGACCGTCAGTTTCGAACGGGTCGCGTCGAGGTGGTAGCTCAGCACCTTATCAATGCCCAGATCAGCCGCGAGTGCAAAGCGGTTGTCCGGACTGATCACAATGCTGTGTGCGTAAGGTGCTTTCTGCCGCCGGGGATTAATACTCGAACCTTCATGCTGCACGAATGAAGTCGCTTCTCCCAGAGAACCATCCTCCCGCACCGGCAACGCGGCGACACTTCCCGACGAGTAGTTGGCCAGGACGACAGTCTTCCCTGTCGAATCGATGTCCAGATAGCATGACGCCGAGCCTTTCGCCGATTGCCGATTCAGTCGTGTGAGCTTTCCAGTTTGCTTCTCAATCGAGTACGCGGCGACAAATTCGTTTTCTTCGCCGCCAAACTTGTCGGTGTCGATCGAGTAGAGAAAACGACCATCCGCTGAGATCACCAGAAAAAACGGATGCTGGACATCGCTCGTCTGATGCTGAGGCTTCAACGCTCCGGTTTCCGAGTCAAATCGAAAGGCGTGGATTGCCCCCTTCTCGCCGGCTGCGAAAGCGGAAACGTAGATCAGCGGATCGTCGGCATGTGTGGTCGCGGGCATGATCAGCAGAGTCCCGATAACGAAAGAGAGGAACTGTCGCATGAGTTGGTGGTCTCCGTCTTGCGAGGGCGTCACGCTGAACAATCTGGACCGTCCAGCAGAGAGCCGTTGTGTTTGCAGGGGTGAACACACAGCGTTTCCGATTCTACTGCCACCGATGCAATCTTCAGAAGCGTCGCGTCACTCTTGTGGCAGCACCACGCAGGCGTCGGTACGAGCGCTGATCCATTCTGACTCGCAGATGAAGTCAGGGATTGGCAGATTCGACCTTGTCCGCCAGCAACACCAACCGGAGGTCTTGATTGTTCGGTAGGTGTTAGTGCCGTATACGATCTGGTTAACGTTCGTATCTTAAATGATCGGGTCGACAATACGAGCACTTCCTTGCAGTCAGCAGGCCAGGTCGGCAGCGACTCAACTCGCGCACCCGGGCCGAAAAACATTGTCGAGCTGTCGGACGGGACTGGGAATGCTGGCGGTATTTCAAATGGAACTTCCACTGCTCGGCTGGTTCGCTGGAGAGATGCTGTTGAATCTCGTGCGCCCGATCCCGTTCTTTCGGAAGAAAAGTGTTGGCAGAGAGCCTGCCTGTAACGAATGGAAGTCATGGGGTGCCGACGATGATCTGCACCCCTGCATTGAAAATGCCTGCCACGCGATCGCCGTTAATGACGAACGCAAGACGTTTCACCCGGTCATGTGGCTCGAGTTCACGAGCGACGACACTCACACGACCAAACGACCCGATACGTTGCTCAAAAAGGTGGAACAGGTCTGGTTTGCCGGGGCTCATGCCAACGTGGGCGGCGGTTATCCGAAGGATCATCCTGCACACGTTCCTCTGCAGTGGATGATGCTTCATGCTTGTCGGGAGGGCCTCAAATTCGACACGGAGACGTGGAGCGAGTATCACCAGCGGCGCGACGAACTCGGAAAACTGTACGACTCGCGAAGCGGCGGTTCGATGTTTTATCGATACCAGCCTCGGAGCATCCTGGAAATCAGCCGGGAAGTTGGCATCCACGGCAACGCTGATGACTTGCTACGCAAGCCACGACTACATCGAGCAGTCCTGCGGCGCGTTGAGCAGTCAACGTCCTCTTATGCTCCGTACGGGCCGCCAGAGCCGAATCGATATATCGAAGTCCAGAATCCAAATATCGAGATCCCGGATTCCGGAGCCACTGACGAGTGGAATGACGTCCCGGACCGATTGAAACGGCTGATTTCGAACACGGATGCCGCCGGTTCTGATGAGGAACTGCATTATGAACTCAGCTGGTCCTCCGCAGATACTCGGGAGGAGCAGAACCAGGCTCGACGAACAGCACGCGCGGAGGCAATCAAACTCAGCGATCTCAGATTGTGTTGCTACTACGCTCTCTGCATCTGGGCAGTGGCATTCCTGATTATAGGCGTCGGGTTTTTCGCCGCTTCCGCGATGCCCGTTTCCGCAGGCGAAAACTCTCTCGACATGACAGTAGCGAGCAGACAGATGGGCGAGCAGATCGTTAAGCGACTTGACCTGCTCTATGGAGATCAGCTTTGCCCGGTTTTCACGCCGCTCACGCTCGGCCTGCTGGTAATCCCGGTGACCGTGTGGGGGGTGTCCTGACTCTGACGCTGGCCGCACTGTTCCTCGTCACGGTGATTGCGTTCGCAAAAACTTTCTGGATCACGCTCTTAAAACCTGCCTGGATGGTCTGTGCGGGACACGACGCGGAAACTCCCCAGAGCGTCAGAGCCCCGGGTGTGTTCCGTGTTTCTGTGACGTCGGTCATCGTGGCATTTCTTGCTTATCTTCTGCAGCCACTCTTAAAGGAAGCGTCTCTGATCGCGGTGCCCCAGGCCGTCGAGGGAATCGTTCGCGAAGTCGTCGACAGTCGCGCATCAGTCGCCTGGTTCGCCTTTACATTGGTGATGATCCTTCAGATCAGCGGCATCTGCAAACGACGTATCCGCGAGTGGGGAGTCTACGTGCGGAAGACATCATTACTGGTCGAGCAACCCATCAAGCCAGACGACACAATCTGGGAACGACTTGGTGCCGAGTTTCCATCCACTTCGATTCCCGGACGATTCCTTGAGCGCATTGCGCTGCCGGTGTGTGCCATCACGCTTGTAATGGCGGTCGTTGTCGCACTCATCGCGATTGCCGTTCCCGCAGCGTGATCAGATTCAGCGTGCCGGGCTGGTCATTCCTGCCTCGGCGACCCCGGTTGAAGAGTTTTTCAACCATCGAGACGAGCGTCCCGTCTGGATCGACCATCGCTACATCGAGAAAAGCTCTTCGTATTGCTGCTTCAGAGCGGCGATTCCGGCATTGACGATCTTGGCGTCGCTGGTCGGCGAGATCAGTCGGCAACCTTTCTCGTAATACATCTCGGTGTGTTCCGGGCTGACCGTGACAGCTCCCCAGGACTTGCCGTGTTTTTTGCAGGCCGTTGAGACTCGATCAACAGCGGCGATGCAGTCAGGGTGAAAGAACTGACCGGTTACACCGAGACTCTGACTGAGATCCGCGGGGCCGACAAACAGCAAATCGACACCGTCGATCGCGGCGATGGCGTCGACTTCTTCCACTGATTGCAAAGTTTCAATCTGGATCGCGACGAATGAGTCGCGGTTGGCTCGTTCACAGAACTCAGCCGCCGGAGTTGAAGCAAAGCCACCATCTCGACCGCCGACGTTCAGCCCGCGATTTCCGCGCGGAGCAAACTTCGCCCACTTCACAAACTGCTCGGCCTGTTCCGCCGAAAAAATCTGAGCGGCCATCACACCGCCACCACCCGCTTCCATACAACGAGTGACCAGCGCGTAATCCGTCGGCGCGATACGAACAAAGTTTTCGAGACCCACGCTGGTTGTCGTTAGCGACGAAATCTCCAGCTGTTCGATCGTGAATCCGCAATGTTCATGATCAAACCAGACCCCGTCGAAACCGCCCTGCACACCGAGAATCTGCAGGAAGTTGTGATGCATCAACCGACCGACGCCGATCATGCGGACGACTTCGTTGTTGGCGAGTTTCTCTTTGATTTTCAGCATGATGACTAACCAACGTTGAGGCAGGCACGAAAAAGAACCGGGCTCAACGAGCCCGGCTCACGTAAAGTGTCAACTTAATCGGACAACCGGACTACAGCCTGGCAGCCGCGTCGCGAACGGTCTTCAGGCAGACTTCGATATCCGACAGTGGGTTGCTGGGGTTTTCTTCGTATTCCAGTGACAGGCAGTTCTGATAGTTCAGCTTCCTCAGGGTCTTCAGGCAGCCGAGCACGTCGAGATCGCCTTCACCCAGAATCTTGAAGTGTTTCCTGCTTTTCCCGTCTTCGACAATGGTTTTGACATCTTTCAGATGGACGCCGAACGTTCGTTTGCCGAGTCGCTCGATCGCTTCGACCGGTGATTCATCGCTGCGAAGATAATGCCCCGTGTCGACGCAACCGCCGATCAGCGGATGACGGTCTTTGACCATGTCGACCGTGTCGCTGATCTTGTCGTACAGCGCGTTCGGCCCGTGATTGTGAATGGCGATGGCCACCTGATACTCCTCGCACAGCTTGTCGAGCATGTCGAAGGTCTTGTTGTCTTTCTTCGGGTTCGCACTCAGCGAGACGATGCCCATGGCCTTGGCAAAGTCGAAGGCTTCGCGAGCTTTATTTTCGTTGCCGTCGAAGCCAAGTACGCCGTACGCGATCAACTGAACTCCCGCGTCGGCGAGCATCTTCCGCTGTTTCGCAACGTGATCGGGCAGTGTGCCCATTGGAACGTGTTTGGGGTAAGCCTCCCAGTATTTCAGGCCAAGCGTTTTTGTGTGCTTCAGTGCGGTTGGTGCATCGAAACCTCGCAGCGAGTAACTCTGAACTCCCATCTTGAATCCGCCGTATGCGTCGGCGGCGGATGCCGAAGAAATGCCGGCCAGCGTGGCAGCTCCAACTGCTGATGTCGCCAGAAACTGTCGTCGTGAAACGGGTGAGGCGAAGTGGTTCATGTTTATCTCCCAAGTTGTGTGAAAGTCCGGCACGTTGGCTCAGTGAAAAAAGTAATAGAAGTCTTGTGTGCCACTGGCTTCGCCAGTGGCTGGGAAATACTCCTTCAAACGGAAAGGCACTGGCAGAGCCAGTGGCACACTTTGTATCCGCAGGTCATGTCGGATGGTTTCCCGAGCAGAGGCAGCCAGCGTAGCGGGCCGTTCGTCGATCATCTACCGAACGCTGTGACCGTGAAGCGGCGATGCTTGAACATCTCGCCTGTCGCGGCATCGTATTCTGAAACGACAAACTGAGCACAACCAAACGGGAGTTCGTCCGTCAGCCAGGATTCGCATCGATAGCGGAAGCGTTGGCCGGTCGATTTCTGGTTGAGGTAGTCCTGAGTTGCCGCTCGCTGACACCGGAACGCGTCGTTCCGCACGGTCGTTTTGACGTGCCGCTCAGTGGCTGGTCGGTAATCTCGGTCCGTCGGGATCCCTCGTAGCAGCGTCAGCAGTTCGAACCGGGAAAAATCAGACTGCGCGACCCGGTCGGCTGGAACCTGAACGGCAACCGCTTTTCCTTCCTCGAAGGCGAGTACGTCGAGATCGAACGTCGCTGACTTCTCATCAAAGCGGCCTTCGTTCCAGACGACTTTGATGGTTTGAACAAGGTCGTCTTCGATCATCTTTCGTCCCTGACTGGAGAGACGCAGGGTGTCTGATCGCGTTCCACCGACAGAAACGCTACTGCCAGCGGCGGTGAATTCGATCCAGGCTCCGTCGGCGTTTTCGTTGGGAAGCGTGGCAAACCAGGTGTGAAGACTTCGTTTGAACGGAAACTGCGGCGGCGGGTCCGAGTAGTCGATCCAGCCAGCCTGCTCCATCTGCTGAAAGAGCCAGGAAGAACTCCACGGGTTTCTGGTTGCTGATTCGGCGGAGTAGACCGACACACCGAGCAGCAGTAACGAAACGACAAGCCCCGATCGTCGAGCGACAATGCGTTCAAGCGTCGGCACCATCGCCAGTACCCAGAATGGAGTCAGCCAGATCATCCAGCGCAGACCGAACGTGTTGCCGCCGTAATTGTAGTTGGCAGTTCGCGTGAGGTAGAAGCCGAGCACCGCGACGCTCAACATTCCGCCGAGAATGATGGCCGGGCGAAGGCGAGAACCACTCAGCCATTTCATGCGCAGCGCTGGAACGATCGCCAGCAGAAAAATGGGCGAAAGGCTGAAGATGCCGTGGTGGCCGAAGACGCAATGGAAGAAGTACGTCAGCGGCGAATCCAGATTCTGATCCATGCCGTGTGGTGTGTGCCAGTAACTCTTGACTCCGTCGATTTTGTAGAGGTACTTCTCTGTTCCGTAGAACAGGTAAAACGGTTTCCAGCCGCCGGTCGCCAGGTAGTTCGTTACGATGTAGGCTCCCAGCGGAATCAACGCGGCAGGGACAAACCACTTCGCCGTCTGTGGAATGGACTTTCGACAAAGCAGAACGAACGTCGCAACACCCAGCAGCGCGGCCGGCAGCTCATGGCAACAAACCATCGCCGCCCAGAATCCAACTTGAGCGAAGTCTGAACCGCGTCGGCTTTCGTCGTTGAGAATTCTCAGCAGCGGAGCCAGGGCGAACACCAGGCACGTGGCCGCGACCGAGTGATTGTTCAGTGTCGTCGCGTAGCCAGTCACCAGCGATCCGCAGCAGAACGTTGCCAGTGCGATCAATCTCGCGGTTTGGCATTCCGAAGATCCCGCCAGCAGCCTCGCCAGAACCACGAACGAAAGCACCATCGGCAGCCAGCTGACGATCAGTAGAATCAGCCGCGTCGTGTCGGCGGTCTGTTTGAGAAGATCAAGGCCGAAGGTGTTTTTCACGATCCAGTAAACGCCAGCTACAGCCGTGGACTGAAGCGGAGGCTTTGACGAGTACAGATGCCCGTCGTGCAGTACTTTGTCGATCGTCGTCCAGCCGGACTTCTTGTCGATCTCGTCAATCTGGTACGTGCCGCGTTCAACCAGCGACCACACCGTGCACCACCGCGATCGATCGTTGGCACTCTGCAACTGCCGGGCATTCAGCGTCGCCGAAAACAGCAACGCCGCTCCGAGCGCGACGATCAGCCACTCGGCGGGCGTGACACATCGACTTACTGACTGTCCGGGACATTGATCTTGGGTGTTTTCCACGGGCATCCTGCCAAAAATCTGCTGATCGAACGAGCGAGTCCGTAGCCGTAACCGACTTCCGTCTGGCAATGATACCCGCTCCGTTCTACAACCCGCGAGTGCTTACGGAATCTCGTGGCACGAACGGTTTTTGCTACTGGAGTGACTTCTGATGGCTGACGGGTTTCTGGGTTTTCGAACGTCCTTCATGCTGGACTTCGTGGTCTGCGCGCTGGCGGCGGTTGTGCCGGCTCTCGTGCTCAGCATTTACCTGGTCAAGTTCAAAGCAAAGTACGTCGCTCATCGGAACCTGCAGCTCGGACTGGCGGTCGTTCTATTGATTGCCGTCGGAGCGTTCGAAGTCGATATGCAGATGATTCAGGGTGGCTGGCAGAATGTCGTTGCCAAGCGGGAAGTCCCGCTGAACGCCGAGCAGCTTCAATCGGTGCGACAGGTTCTGTGGATTCACCTGGTGTTTGCCGTGAGCAGCCCGATTCTCTGGGCCGTGACGATTGTGCTCGCCCTGAAGCGGATGCCGAAACCGCCGGCTCCGAGTGATCACAGCCCGTTGCACAAGAAACTCGGCTGGGCGTCAGTGATTGATCTGACGCTGACATCGGTGACGGGGCTTTGGTTTTACTATGTCGCCTTCGTGCAGTGACGTGTCGGTGATGCCGGCATTTCGCCTGACATTCGCGCGTAAGGCTTCGCCTGACATTCGCGCGTAAGGCACGGTCAGACACCCACTCTTGAGAGATCAGCTCGGCGACGTCTCGTTTCTCAGGCGGTCGCGGGCTCGGCTGAGGGTTGGTCCGATCGAGTTTTCCGGCACGCCGAGTCTCGAACTGATCTCGCGGTACGAGCGGCCTTCAAGATGGAATTGCCGGACGATCGACGCGTCGTTTTCAGGCAGATCCCGCAGCATTCGTTCGACCTGGTCGTTGTCGTCGATCCGTTTCACCCCCCAGTTTGCGTTGGCCTTGGCCTGGTCGATTGAGGACTGATGGGCAGCTACGTGCCCGAATTCTTTGGCCAGACGTCTTTGCGCGATTTGCCGAACGACGATCCGCCGCGAAATGACCGTCAGATAAGTGGCCAGTGAAGACTTCCCACGGAAGCGTTTCAGAATCGCCATGTCGTCGGCCAGGAGCGTCACAAAGACCTCAGCACACAGGTCGTCAACATCGTCCGGAACGAGCTGAGCACTGCGGGCATGGGCGGTGTGATTGATGACGTGAATGAACAATCCGATGAATCGATCTACAAAGTCTTTCCACGCACCGGGCTCTTCAGCCAGGCAACGCTTCAACAGACTTCGATCAATTTCGGTAAGGGCCACGGCAAATGCACCCACAACTGGAGACACGTAAACAGATAAGGCTTCCTTGCCAGCATCGTCGTGTCGCCTGAAACAAGTCCCAACTTTAAAGCAGCTACCGGGTTGGGGCAATATGATTCTCGGCACGCCACCGGGCTGAGTGTGATCAATCGTTGCCGTGATCGCTCAATCTACGGATCAATCGGCCGATCCGGTTGATGGCGACAGTTGCTCGGTCATAAAGATCGATACGACGCACAAAACCGTGAATCTGCCCGTCGTAGAGTTCCCGCTCGACCGGGACGCCCGCCGCCTCAAGCCGCTCAGCGTAGGCATTGCCCTCGGACAGCAGCGGATCAAACTCGGCAGTCATCACATAAGCCGGCGGGAGTCCTGCCAGCGATTCGGCCTGCAGCGGCGCCGCGTACGGGTTGGACGCCTCGGATGGGTCGTTCAAGTACAGATCCCAGAACCACGCCATCCGCTCGGTGGTGAGGAAGTAACCCTGGCCGTTTTCGAGGTACGAAGGCGTTTCCAGATTGGAGTCGGTGATCGGGTAAATCAAAACCTGATACGCAACGTGGGATGTTCCCCGGTCACGATCCATCAGGCTGACGACGGCGGCAAGATTCCCCCCGGCGCTGTCGCCTCCAACGACAATCCGCTTTGGATCGATGCCCAGCTCGTCGGCATGCTGAGCCGTCCAGCCGGTCGCCGCGTAACAATCTTCAGCCGCAGCGGGAAATCGGTTTTCAGGGGCGAGCCGATAATCGACCGACACCACAACGCAGTCTCCGGCGTTGGCCAGGGAATGGCAGAGGTGATCGTAGGCGTCGAGATTTCCCAGCACCCAACCGCCACCATGAAAGAAGACCAGGCCCGCTTTGGGAGACTCCGACTCATCCGTGCCGCCTGGCCAATAGATCCGGACGGGAACATCGACACCGCCTTCCTGACCTGGCACGACGCGATCTTCAACATTCATGACGGGTTCGGGATCGCCTTCCAGTCGCGCAGTGAGCTTACGAATCTCATTGATCGATGCGATGTCGTGGGCAAACGGCGGAGCTGGCGGAGACTGTTCAAGAAACGCCTTCGCCTGAGGATCGAGCGGCATGGTCAACTTTCGAAAGCAATCAGAATTCTGTCAGTAGCGTCACACAGAAAGTCTGCATCACGACATTCTCAGAACTCTGGCACCGAAAGTCTGATCCGTAAAGTGTGCCACTGGCTCCGCCAGTGAAAATACATTTTCGAGTCTTCTGTGACCTGGCACTGGCAAAGACAGTGGCACACCGATTCTCCAGAATGATCATGCCTGCTCAGGAAAGATTGCCGTGAAGCGCTGCCGACTCCGTTGCTCGCTTTGTTGAACGCGTTCTTTGCTGTGGAGCCTTAAAAGAAACAGGGCAAGCCCAGCTCCGTCGACGAGTCCGATCAGCAGGTCCAGATTTACTCGAACAAACGTCGTTACTGCCACTGCTTCTTCAACGGTGACAGATGCTGCGCGAAGCTGTTGCCAGGTGACGATAAAAAACAGTCCGCACAGAATCTGAAAACCAGCACAGACCTGAGCGAGTTGATAGCCCCACTTCTCACCTTCGCGGATTCCAAGGCCGCTGATGAACAACGCGATGCCGGAAATCACGATCATCATTTGCAGAAAGTCGGCTGTGGAATCAATCGATTCATGACCGCTCCCACCGCCCGCTCCCAGAAACAGGCTCGCTCCGACGCCCCAGAACGCCAGCAACAGTCCTGCCAGCAGGTTGTGTTTCGAGAATCTTTCGTCGTTGTTAATCGAGTGCTTCGAATCGCTTGCCAGCGTCGTCGCACCTGGCAGCCCTGCCGATCGAAGCACCTCCTGCACCTGCAAGGCAATCTGGTCGGGTGGGGCTTCTGTCGCCGGAGTGGGGTTTGATCCTCGTTTACCCGGCATGGACTGAAGCAACTCAGGTTCCGCAAAAATCTCTTCGAACGATCGAACCTGCGACCGTGCTTCCTGAAACGCCGGCATCGATGGTTCTGTTTCTTCCTTGAAATATGCCGATGGATCTCGAGGTAAATCGGCGCCGCATTTCGAGCACCAGACAGGAATTTCCTGAAGAGATTCGACGTTCAAGCTGCCGTGGCAACTCGGGCAGGTAAGTAGAGGCACGTTAGAACTCCAACTCTAAAGACGTTCGCAAAGTCGCCTTCAAACCTACGATATGGTTCCGGGCGAATTTGTGTTGGGGCACGAATTCTGCATTCTCATCAGAGCCAGCATGGATCGAGATTCAACTTGTCACGTCGTGCGGATTCGAATGACACGGCAAACTGCCGACGTTTCAGTCTCCTGATTCTCTGAGCGAGAAACAAATTTCACATTCCTGGTTAATCGCCCTTGTCGACTGCGGTCAGCTGTCTAACGCAACAACTTTCAGCCCTTGCGAAGGACCAGGCAAATGACAGCAGCAACGACCACACTCGACGAACTTCGGAAGGCTTTCGAAAGATTCCACGCAGATGGACTCCGCCTTGCTGGCGGATTGAACGACCTTTCCCAACGAGCCACCGTTTACCATCACGTCTTTAAAGAGTCCGGCGGCAATCACATCTTTCCGTTGATCGCTGCTCACGGAGCGTTGTGGGCCAGAAGCTGGTTCAGCTTTGGCATGAAGCTGGGGAAGGTTCTTTCGTGGCAGTACGCGTTTAACGCTGAAGCTCGTCGAAGCAAGCTGGTGAAACTCGAAGAGTTCGCCAACGTCTTTCGAGATATCAATCGTCGAGTCTGCGTCGACGTTTATGCAAACTTTCATTTCACGAAACGTTACGGTCGGCATCCTGACGCGGCGAAGGTCGTTCCAGCCGACCTGCTTCAGGCTCTCAACCGAATTCACACTGCCAACGAAAGGGGCGTCGAGCTGACCGACGCCGAACGGCGAGAAATCTTCACCGCTCATTTTCTCAGCGAGCAGCAGCACATCGTCGGACCCACCATCGAAAAGGCCGTCGCTGAGTTCGACTGGCCGTTGCTTCGGACCATCGCTCTGCGACCGGTGGTCAGCTTTGCCTATTTTCGCCGACCGTTCATGTTTCGAAATTTCGCAAATCAGGAAGACCGAATCGCCAAAGGCCAGGCCGCCTTTAAGGTCGCCGCCGATGTCGGCTGGGAAAACGTCGAGCAGGCTTTACGGAACTACGACGTGCTGCCCGAGCAATTCTTCGCGAAACCAATCGAATACTTTGCCTCTCTTCGCGAAGTCATCCTGGCGAAACCGGCCAGTGCCTGAACGAGAAAGCGGCGAACGTTACGAAAACCGCTATTGCTTACTCCTTCGGCCAGTCGGTGACTTCGTCGGCGGCTTTGTGAAGCAGACTGTCAATGGCTCGTCCAAGGTGGTCCGCTGACCGGCTGACTCGACTGTTGAGCAAGGCAACAAAATTTCGGCCATCGTGCCGGCGAATGAGAATGGTGGCAGTTCCTGGCAACGAACCTGTGTGCCAGTGATTAAGCCTTTCGCCGCTGAGGACGCGATTCGACCAGCCGAGTGAGTAATACACGTCCTTCTTCGATCCGTCTTTTTCGTGACCCGCGAGGCCCGGCGGGCGGCGATGCATCAGCTCGATACTTTCTCGGCCGAGGATTGGACAGTTGCCAGGGTCGTCGAACGCCGCTGCAAACTTTGCCAGATCGGTGGCCGATGCAATCCATCCGCCGTGAGAATCCATCGCCTCCAGATTCCACGTTCCATACGGATGCGGTACGTCCTGACCAAGATCTTTCTCGAAGACTGACTTCCCGTTTCCGGGGTGGTAGTAGCGGACTTCGTTTTCTGCTCGACCTTCGAGCCTGGTCGCGCCGATTCGCATTGTGGTCACTCCAAGCGGGGCGAGCACGTTTTGTTTGACGTACGCTTCGTAGGTCTGGCCGCTGAGATTTTCGATCACTCGCCCGAGCAGGCAGTAGCCGAAGTTGGAATACGCATACCGTTCGCCCGGATCGAAGTCGAGCTTCTGCGTGAGCATTGATTTGATAATCACCGTCTGTTCAGCCGGAGCGGGAACTCCAACCTGCTCCGCAAAGCGAACCGACTGAAACATCGCGTCGAAGGAAAGATCGCGATCCCAGCCGCTACGATGTTCCAGAAGATGCCGAATTGTGATGTCCCGCAGCCGCGTTTCGAAGTCGTCTCCGGCGGCTTTGATGTCGTCCTCGAAGTCGAGCACCTCGAACACTTTATCATCGAGGTTCAGTTTCTTCTGCTCGATCAATTGCAGAATCGCGACGGCGGTAATCGGTTTCGAAATACTGGCGATGCGGAACAGACTTTCTGGTCGAACAGGTTCCCCCATCGCGACATCCGAGAACCCATACCCTTTGGCAAAGACGACGCGGCCTCGATTCGTGACAGCAATCGAGACTCCAGGAACCTCGTGCTCCTTGATGAAATCTCCAATTCGCCGATCGAAGCTGGCGAACGGCTCATCCGCTCTTGTCGGCTCAGCAATCAGCGAAAACATGAGAGCCACAACCCACAGCCAGTTGTTCGAGCCGAAACAATCAGCGGTCTGGCGGTTGCTAATTAGTTTGTGAGTCGTTCTAAAAAATGTCATGAACGGCCAGTGAAAAGTTTAATGAAGAATCCGCCGACGCCGATCGCGATGAAGACTCCGAGTTTAATGACACCTCGCAGGCCGCGACCGCTCAAGCTGGTGGATGAACTGCTGCCGGGAATGTTTGTCTTGTTGCCAAACTCGTCCTCAACATAGTCAAAGCTGACGTTGCAGTGCGGGCAGCGAGTCGCTTCTTTAGTGACATCTTTTCCACACTGGCTGCAGGAATACACTTCTTCGAAGGTTGGGACATTCGGCGTTGGAAAGTCAGGCATCTGATGGCTGGGAGGCTGAAAATTGCTGACATCAGGTGTCGACATTTCCGGCATACTTGAGGTCGCGTCTGGAACGGACGGCGAAGGAATCGAAGGAGGCAGACTTGTTGTGAACGATCCTCCTCCGCCGATGTTGGTCGATGAAGGAGCAGACGAGTCGGGGAACGTGGGGTTCGGTGCACCGAAGCCGGGCGGTGGCGACGACGGAAAGTTCGGCTGCCCCGGAATACTTATCGTTGGAGGAGTTGGAAAACCCGGCGGCGGAGTGAACGGCGAACCGGGAGTCGAAGGCGGCGTACCGGTTGGTGAGTCGGGAGCGTCGGGTTTTGCAGGGACGAGGTCTTCCTTGCCGCTTCGCGCGAGGACCGATCGGATGTAGTCCTGATCGGGATCTGAAAACTCTTCGAACTTAAACAGCTTTTTCTCGGATGCAATCACAACGGCGATCTGGCCGTCCTTCTCGACTTTCAGAAACTGACCGGTTCCTTTGACTCCAGATCGGCTGGTCCAGTCGTGTGGCACGTCTGTGATTTCAAGGTGGTCGCCGTCGGGGTCACCACTCAGTTGATCGATGACAAACTGCTGGCTGTCCGGCATCAGCTCCCAGAATTTCAAGCCAACGACTCGACCGCCAGTTCGGACGACGACGCGATCGCTTCCGGGTTCCCCTTTTTTATCCTTGGTAAATCTCTGAAATGTTCCGGTGCTGACGTTACCGTAAACGTCTCGCCAGACTCGCGATTGAGCGGAAACGGTGGAACAGGTTGCAACAACACAGAGGGCAGTGAACGTTGAAAGGATGTGACGCACGGTCTTTCTCCCGGCACAGGCGATCGGCCATGAATTCGTATGTTTTCAAAGACGGTCGAGAAACTAACCTCGAATTTCGACATCTTCAACAAAATTAAGCGAAAAAGGCGAATCTCGAATCTGACCTGCAAAGTCGTTGGACTGTGGGAAGACGATGCTGGTTCCGATAAAAACCCAATCTGAGACCCGGCAGCCATTTCACGACACAAGGTACACACTATGAAACTCGTCAGATTTCTGGACGAATCCGGCCATGTTCAGTTCGGCAGTCAGCACGACGATGGTTCCACCACGCTGATCGAAGGAGACATCTTCGGCGAATTCAGCGACACCGGCACAGGAGCCACGGTCAGCAAGTTGCTCGCGCCGACGACTCCGGCAGACATTCTCTGCATCGGTCTGAACTATCGCCGTCACGCGGCTGAGGGAAAGAACGACATACCCGAATACCCGGTCCTCTTCATGAAGACCAGTTCGGCCATTCAGAATCCGAACGATCCGATCGTGCTGCCGCGACAACTTCGCAGCGACGCCGTCGACTATGAATGCGAACTTGTCGTGATCATCGGCAAAGAATGTCACAACGTTTCCAAAGAGAACGCCCTGGATTACGTCCTGGGCTATACCTGCGGTAACGATGTCAGCGCGCGAGACTGGCAACTTAAGAAGGGCGGCAGTCAGTGGTGTCGAGGCAAGACCTTCGCCACGTTCGCTCCAATGGGACCGTGCCTGGTTACCGCCGACGAAATTCCCAATCCCAACTCGCTGGGCATTCGGACAATCCTCAATGGCGAGACCATGCAGGACTGGAACACCGACGACATGATCTTCGACGTGCCGACGCTGATCGAGTTTCTCAGTGGAAGCACCACGCTTGCTCCAGGGACGGCGATCTTTACCGGCACGCCGCACGGAGTCGGAGCCGCTCGCAAGCCGCCAGTGCTGCTGAAAGATGGCGACTCTGTCACGATCGAAATCGACCAGATTGGAGCATTGACCAACCCGGTTGTGGACGAAGCCGTTTCGGTCAGATAACTGAAAGCTACAAGGACTTCGCAAATGACGACTCGCACCATTCGACGTTCAATTACTGTCGCGATCCTTCTCGCAGCGCCATTTCTGTCAGCACATTCGGCAACCGCGGGTAACATCTTTCCAGACGAGAACCTGGAAGCAGCCATCAAAGAGGTGCTGCGACGTCAGGGCAAAGATGAGATCAAGGAAGAGGACCTCAGGAACGTTTACCAGGTCACTGCGCGAGGCAAAGGAATCAAGAGTCTGAAGGGCCTCGAAAAATGCCCGAACATGGTGCTGATCGATTTTGCCGGAAACGAGATTGAAGATCTGTCGCCAATCTCCGATCTGACCAGCATTCAGTCTCTGGACGTTTCGAAGAACGCAGTCGCTGATCTGAAGCCGCTGGAGAAACTCGCCAGACTTCAGTATGTCCAGCTTGAAGACAACAAGGTTGTTGATCTGAAGCCGCTGGCCGAACTGAAGAAACTTTCAGCACTGTATCTGTCGCGAAACGCCATTGAGTCGGTCGAGCCTCTGAAGGATCTGACGAAGCTGTCTTCGCTTTATCTGGGTAAGAACAAAGTCAAAGACGTTAAGCCGCTCGCAGGCCTCAAATGGCTGGCGAATCTGGACCTGCGGGACAACCAGGTTGCCGACGTCGCTCCGTTGTCGAGTCTGACCGATCTGCGGTTCACGTTTCTTCAGAACAATCAGATCAAAGATTTTTCGCCACTGATCGAAATGGCAAAGAAAGATGCTGCTGCCGAACGTCGATTCGCTCCCTACTGGAAGCTTTATCCGGACGGTAATCCGATCGACGCGGCTCTGCGTGACAAGCAGATCGCCGAGTTGAAAGAAATTGGTGTTCGGATTAACTGGCAACCGAAGAAGTAGCAGTGGTGTCGCGACATGTTTCGAACAAGATTCGCTGTCTGCTAAGTCGCTAATTTAAAGCTGTTCGTCAAATGTCTGACTCACAATCGGAATCTGCTGCCGCCACTGACCACCGGGAAACGAGTGGTCCAGTCGCCGCAATGCTGGAGCAGGCGATTCTCGCTTTGCGTGAGGCTGAACCGGCGGCGTTCCTGGTGCAGCCTCGCGTGTTACGTCGAGTCATTAAGCAGGAATGGGATCTCCCGGCGCTGACGATCCAGGTGCCCCACCGTAAGAGTCGAATCGTCGCCCGTAACACGGTCATTCGACTCGTTGACTGGGACGAACTTGGCCTGGAGTCCAACGCTGAGCTGCCTGATCGAGCCATTCTGATTGCGCGTCCCGACGAAAAACAGTTGGAATCAATGAGTCTTGGGCAGCTCAAACTTCGAGTTTGGCGACTGCTGTTTCACGCAAAGATTCACGATGCGTTCGACCGACTGGCGGATGATGGAGAGCTGACGGTCGCCGGTTTTCGGCAGCGGATTGACCAGATCGGGCAGGTCGAATTCGATGAGATCTACTCGATGTTGAAGCGGGAAAATTTCATCCCGACAGATAGCTCACCAGCACATGCGTTCGTTGAGTTTGCGGCCGTTTACTGCGAGTTCAAGTATTTCGCTCCGCATTGTCTGGGTTCGTACTTCCCGTCATTCACAGACTTTAAAGCGGTCGATCGTCTGCTGAAGCAGGATGTGGAAATCGATGACCTGTTTCACTCGACGCGGCTTGATGGCAGTCCTGATCCCGAGATTCCAAACCGTGACGAAGTTGAGGACGAAACTGACGAGGAACTGGAATCGCTGACCGGTCGCGGCGCCGCGCTGGTCCCCCGTGCCCAGCCGTCTGTCGAAACTGACGAAGCGAAGTTTCCAGCGTTGCTCGATGCGGTGATGCCGAAAATCGAGCCGGCTCGTCGTCCGAATCTGGCGACCTTCGGGCGTTTGATTCGTCGAGCGGACAAAGCTTTCGCACGCGGCAATGCTGTCGCGGCCGCGCTGCATCAGATGCACGCGGCAAAGTATGCGACTCCGGAACTGGTCAGCGAAGCGGTCAGCGGTGCGTTGACGGACCTTCAGCGCCTGGTCCGCCGACTCCAGGACGCGCTGAACTTCGATCAGGCAGCCGCGAGAAACTGGTACGAGTCACTGGTTGGGTTGCTGCTGCAAGCCGGTCAGGGATTCTGGAATCCGGACAAGCGATTGTTGTACGACCTGCAGAAAGTCTGCGTTGACCACGAAAAGGACATCTACACCGTCGACCTGCTTGGATACGTCACGTCGTTCGGGCGGCGGCCCATCAAGCGAGCGCTTCCAAATCAACGCGAAGTTCTGATGTCCAAACACCTCCGCAGCGCGACTCGCCGTCTGGTTGCATCGCGTCTGACCGGACAGGAACGTCGTCGCCTTTCACGGCTTCTGCACGAGGCAGCGCACTCGTCCGAACATCAGATGAGAACCCGTCTGCGACCGCTGGTTGAATCGACACTGGAAGAAGTCGATCTGACACCGCAGAACGTGCCCGAGCGAATTGCGTTCGGGAAGATGGTGGAAGAACTGCTCGACGGCGTGGCCAATCGCGGCTTCCTGACGATGGGTGATCTTCGCGATGCCATTTCGCGCAGCAATCTGAAACTCAGCGACCTTTCCGGCCCGAAAGAGTTTTTTCTCGGCGACAAACTTCTTCAGGCGGACCGCCAACTCAGTCGAGTTCTGGACGGTGTCTATCAGCGAGGGGATGTTTATCTTCGCTGGCTGCAGAGACTCAGTGCGGTCAGTTTCGGGACGATCTTCGGACGATTTTCGACACGGTTTATTTTTATCCCTTACGGCGTTGCGTACCTCGCCTTCGAAGCGGTTGTCCATATCGTCGAACTATTTGATCCGCCGGAATCGGAAGAGGTCATCGACACGGTAACCGGTATTGCAACGACGATTCAGGGGCCGGAGTCGCCGGTCATTCTAAGCGTCAAGCAGAACATGCCGTTGATTGTTTTTGCACTTGGTACATTGCTGCTGCTGACCATCCACGTCGCGCCTTTCCGACAGTTTCTGAAGAGAACCTGCGCCTATATTTTCAGCGGCCTGCGACGAGCGTTTTACGAGTGGCCAGCTCGATTTCTGCGGCTGTCCGTCGTGCGCCGGATGCTCAAAAGTTCGGCCATTTACTTCATTCGGAAGTTTCTGATCTGGCCATCGATTCCGACGGCTCTTGTCTGCTGGGCACTGCCCAGGCTCTACAATGACATCCCCGAGCAACCCTGGACCAACTGGGGGATTGTCCTGTGTGCGATGAGCGTGATCCTGAATTCGCGAGTCGGTCGCGATGTCGAAGAGTTAAGCGCGGAGTGGCTGCATTCGACCTGGACTCGCATTCGCGTTCACATTCTGGTCGCGCTGTTCGATCTGGTGATGGACTTCTTCAAACGTTTGCTCGAAGGCTTCGATCGAATCCTTTATGCCGTCGACGAGTGGCTGCGATTCAAGAGTGGCGAAACCAAGCTGTCACTTGGCACAAAGGCGTTGCTGGGGGTTTTCTGGGCTGCCTTCACGTTCCTCGCACGGTTTTGCGTCAACCTGCTGATCGAGCCTCAGATCAACCCGATCAAGCACTTTCCGGTGGTCACGGTTTCGCACAAGATCATCCTGCCACTGGGGCTGCCGGGTGGGCTACTCAGTCGATTATTACAGCCGCTGTTTGGTGAGTATTCAGACACGGTTGCGATCAATACGGTGTTTCTGATCCCGGGCGTCTTCGGTTTCATGGCCTGGGAACTCAAATCGAACTGGCAGCTCTACAAGGCCAACCGGGGACAGAATCTGAAGCCGGTTCTGGTCGGCAGCCACGGTGAAACTTTTATCCGTCTGATGAAGCCCGGCTTCCACTCGGGGACGCTGCCCAAACTGTTTCTTCGACTTCGCCGGATCGATCGCCGACGTTCACCTGAGGAACACAGTCTCGCGCGTAGCAAGTACCTCGACCACCTTCACCACGTCCACGTTGCAGTCGAACATTTTGTCGTTCGAGAATTTCTGCAACTCCTGAAAGAAGCGCCCGGCTGGAACGTCGACGGAATTTCGGTTGCCAGAATCCGGCTCGCTTCAAACAACATTCGCATCGAACTGGCTTGTCCGAGTCTGTCGAATGAGACGCTGATGATGGTGTTCGAAGAGCAATCCGGGTGGCTCGTTGCAAACACTCTTCAAACAGGCTGGGTCAGGAAGCTGGATGAAGCACAGCGTGACATTCTGCTGGCTGCTTTGATCGGTTTTTACAAACTTGCTGGCGTCGACATGGTTCGCGAGCAGATCGCCGCGAGCTTCGCTCCCCGCCGAATCCCGTACGACGTCATGGAAGAAGGCCTGGTTGTCTGGCCTGATGGCGAATACGCCGAAGAAGCCGTTTACAACCTCTGGCATCACCAGGTCATTCGACCGTACCCTCGTGCTGTCGCACGAAACTTTCTGCTGCCGACACTGACAACCGAAAGTCTGCTGTTTGGCCAGACGCCGCTCCCGTGGGGCGTCTGGGCGGCCCGCTGGGACAGCAGTGACGACGTCAAACCACCCGTTCTTCCTGACAAAATCCGATGGTCCTGGGCGGCGGATGACGATGATGATCAGAATGGTGTCGAGCCAGCGTGAGTCGGCGGCGACTAAAAGCGCGCCCGCACACAGCTACCTTCTCGTTCCTGGTCGATCGGCACGATTTTTCCTGATGCCTCAACGAGATTCGTGCGTTGAGCCGTCCATCGTGATGCGGGGAGATCTTTCCAGCAGGACGAAAGTCTGGTACGAATCGTTGTAACTCCAGACGTGAACTTGGTTTTTCGACAAAGGGCAACGCACATGGCGACACCCGCCGACTCCGGAAAAACTGCTAAAGACACCGTCGATACGAGGTCTGCCATTCGGCTTTCTCTGGCAGCCTGTGCTCTCGTCGTTGCCACTTCGGCAGCCGAACCATCGTCCACTCAGGCCGCGACTGGAATGGCTGCCGCCGCAACGGCTGCTGTCAGCCAGATTTCGGAATCAACCATTCTGAAAAAAATTCGTGCATACTGTTCGAAAAGCTGGCAGAACGCTGGAATCGGTCACCAGGAATGGTCTGACTGCACGCAGCAGGTCTTCGCCCGGCTGCTGGAACGAGTCGATCGAGACAAATTACTGATAGCGATCGAGGATGCCGAATCTCCTGAACGTCGCGAGCTGAACCGAGCGATCTGGGCAACTTCACAACGATCTCGACGTGAAAAGCGGTATTCGTCATTGGAGTTTGCAGAAAGTCAGTCAGAAGACCGCGATCCGTGGCCAGCGAAAATGGAGTCGTTAGCTCAGGTCAAAAATGTATTAAACGCTGAGAATTCGCGACTCAGCCCGACTCAGCGGGAAATCGTGGCTCGCTGGTCTGACGGGGAATCAATTTCAGCCATCGCCGAGTCGCTGAAACTCAGCCCCGCACGCATCAGCGACGAAAAGTACAAGGCGATTCAGAAGCTCCGCCAGCACTTCGGCACCGACGCCAGGGTTTGAAATCGGACGTTCCCGGGATTCGTGGTTGACTCTGCGGGTCGTTAAGAACGCAGATTACTGACCTGACCGCTACAAGCGTCAATACGTTAAGAGGCAGCCGCTTTGGTGCCGATGAGAGTTTCGAGCGCTGCCTGGAACAGCCGAGCGCTCTGTTTCCGCCCGGTGCCAATTGCGAAGGATGTGCTGTCATGGACGAAGAAAGACTTGCCGAACTGCTTGAACAGTACGACGACCAGGATCTCGAAACCCTGATGTCGTTTGTCGAAAGACTGGGCAGTTTTGAAGAAGCCCGAGCGACACTGGACGCTCTGGATCAGCTCCGCAAAGCGGCCTGATCGTTCATCAGCAAGTCTCGCTGATCGAATCACGTGTTCCGGCATTTCGCCGGATCTGTTATCTGTCTCTTTGTCTGAAGAACGACTGAGATCGACTTCGGATGCGGAGACGAGCGAAACGATGTGATGCCGAGGTAAACCGGCGCCGGATCGCGTTCCCGGTTCCAGACTTTCAACACGGTATTACGCACTAACGCCGCGACGTTTGAGTACGTGTGTTCGGCATCGACAAGGACGTCGTTTTATGAGTGGCCTGCTTTGGTCTCACGCTCCTCTCAATACGCGCAAGGCTCGCCTCGTTAATGAGGAACGGGCGAACCAGGTCACGCACGCGCTCGCCACTGCTCTTTCAGTCGCCGGGTCGGCATTTCTGATTCGTGAGGCAGTTGCGATGGGTGATCCTGTCGTCACGGCTTCCTGCATCGTTTACGCCATTACACTTACGGCGGTGTATCTGACCTCGACGCTGTCGCACAGCTTTCTCAGCGGCAAGTGGAAACACAGCTTCCGCACGCTCGATCAGGTCTCGATTTTCCTGCTGATTTCGGGAGCGTTCACACCCGTCGGCCTGACCGTCTGCAACAAGGGCTACTGGTTTCTGATTCCGATAGCGATGTGGATTCTGTCCTTCACCGGAGTCTTTCTGAAGCTGTTTGTGACCGGCGTTCAAATGGTGCCCGTCTGGTTTTACGTTCTAATTGGCTGCATGCCGATTCTTGCTACACCTGTGATGATGGCGTGGTTCCCTCCTGCCGGAATCGCCTGGATCGCCGCCGGAGCCGCCTGTCTGCTCAGCGGCACTTACTTCCTGTGTAACGACACCAAAGTGCCGTACTTCCACTGCGTCTGGCATCTTCTAGTGACCGCCGGCTGTGCCTGTCACTTCATCGTGACGTACAACTACCTGCTGCCGGGTTTGCAGTAAGGTAGGCACCGCCCACCACCGCGTTGTTATCTGGTGGTCGTACCCGCCCTACTGTTGACGCTTCCAGCCGGGAAAGTTTTCAAGGTGCTCGGTGAGCGGTACGCAAATCGTTTCGGCCAGCCAGGCAAAGAGGTTTCGCTCGCCTTGCTCGGCAAACGCTGGCACAACGTTGCATTGCATTTCAAACGGTTGCCGACCGGCGAAGGCTGCGCGCGCGTCAGGTTCATCTGCCGGCGCGGGCTGGTCGTTTCCTGAACTGTTCCAGTTGCGCGTTCCCTGAACGAAAGCATTGCGAGCAGCCGCGAGGTACATCTTCGTCGATTGCGGATCGTTGAAGTCGACTTTCCGCTCATAGACTGGCCTCACGACTTTCTCGTCGATGAAAAACGGCAGCGGAAAACAACGGGCCGTCCGCCAGATGTCGACCAGTGTCTCCAGATGAGCAATCGCCTGGTCCGGCTGGATTTCACCGAGCGTCAAATACTTCCCTTCGCGGTCGACGAGTATGGCGGGTTCAAGCCTCTGCTTGTGGCTGGCCGTCGCCACCAGATGGTCAATCCACAGTCTTGCTGCGTATTTGGGTTTCATTTTTGAGAACATGCCGCGATGAATGGCCTCGCCGGTCCAGTCGCCGACTTCACCCGTCAAAACAATGTCGGCGATGGGCAGATTGACCGGCAGTGCTCCGGCGTTTGTCACCAGCTTTGCCTTCTGCATTGCCGAGATGATTCGGGCGGCGTCCTGCCTGAGTGATCGTACGACAGACTCACCAGCGCTGCCTGCCGGGATGTTTCCCGTTCTGATTAATTGCTGAGCGATCACTTCTTCCGAAACGCCAGCCTGTGTCTGCCGGAGCCAGACGTCGCCGACCTGCCAGTTCTCGAGCCGGTTCAGAACAAGCGGTTCTCGATCCTGACCGTCTTCGGCGACTGAAATATCGCCGACACCAACTCGCCGTAGGAACAGTCGCCACGGTTTTTCCAGGAGCGTTCGCAACTCGCCGATGGTCACACTTTCTGGTTCGTCGATCGCTTCCCGTAACCCGCCATTCGATCTCACGATCGTGGTCAGCGGAGCTTCAGCAAAGACGGCTGCCTGTTCCGACTGTTCCTGCAGACGCCGAGCGGCCTGCAGCGCCGCCGCGTCGAAACTCGCAGGAACATTCCCAACCTCGTTGAAGTACTGCGGAGAAAAAGCCTGGAGTGGATGTCGGATGAAAAGAGTGTCGCGAATTCGTTCTTCGTTGTCGGTTTGCTCAAGAACGTCGAGCAGTTCCTGAACCGGTACTGAGGGTGGCCTCGGTCGCTGATCCCGCACGTCCTGGCCCTGACACGTGATGATCAGGCGGTCGCTCGCCGCAAGAATCGCTTCCAGAAACAGATGACGATCTTCGTCGCGCGGTCGGTTGTCGCCGAGGACGCTCTGAAACCTCATCAGGTCAAAACCGACGGATCGATCACCGCGAGGAAACAAACCATCATTCATGCCCAGCAAACAGATGACTTTGTATGGAAGGCTCCGCATGGCACCCGGATCGCAGAACACGACTCCGCCATGCCGGAACGAAGCGGCGGATGCGGAATCCAGTTGCCGGGTTACTTCTCGAACCGCGACGGCGAATGAAACCGGCGTGTCGAAGTCTCCGGCTTCGGCCAGCGTGGTAACTTTATCGATCGCATCCAGCACGATCTGATAGCCCGTTTCGTCGAGTTCCGTCTCCAGAAAATCGCGTGCGATTCTGCCGAGCGGTTCGCGCCAGTCGGCAATTGGCCTGTCCTGACCGATACGGTCTCGCCAAAGTCGAAGCCGCGAAATCAGACTCCACAACCGTCCCAGCGTCGCTCCGGAGAGCCCCTCGACCCGATCGAGCGTCGCCACTTGACCAACGATCTGAGAACTCGCCGGGGGCATCGCGTATCCAAGCGTCAGTCGGTCCAGTCCGAATTCCCAGGTGTTCAAATCCGTGCCCGGCAGATCCTCGGATTGCCGATGCTCAGCGTCCAGCCCCCAGCGGACACCGGCATCATCGAGCCATTCTGCGATCTTTTCGACTTCGGGCAGGTCGAGTCCGACGCGATTGCGAATAACTTCTGTGTTGAGCAGGTCGAGAACGTCCGTCGCTGAGACTCGGCTTTCGAAAACGGCCAGCACCTTGAGCCAGGCATCAATCATCGGTCGTGTTCGGCGAGCGGATCGACCAGCCACCTGAAACGGAATGTGCCCGCCGGTTCCCGGTCGAGTCAGACCGAAAACCGCCTGAATCAGCGGCGCGTAATTATCGAGGTCCGGACAGAACACCGCGATGTCTTCGGGAGCCAGTTCAGGATCCTCTTCAAGAGCCTCGCGAATCCGGTCGTGCAGAACTTCCACCTCGCGAATGGCGCTGTGACAACTGTGAATCCGCACGCTGTTGTCACGAGGTAATTCTCGCCGCTCCGGTTCTGTCGCAAGATGAATGTCGGTTTGCAGTTCGTAAAGCAGTGTCGCCTCTTCGTCGGCAGACGCGTCGTCTTCGTCTGATGTGTCGACGGTCACGTCTCGAATCCGCCACGGAGCTGAATCGAGATCGACCATCAGCATCTGCTGCTGTCGCGAAAGTTCGCCCATTGAAGCCAGCAGCGGGTGCAGCAGGTCAACGTGGTGCTCGGTGCAGAACTGGCGTAACGATTGAGAATGTTCGCGCAGCTTCCGCAGCAACTGACGCTTGCCATACATGTCTCCCCAGTATTCGCACGCCGGAGTCAGCACATAGAGTCCGACGTTTGAATGCTCGCCAACCGCCTCCAGAAAACGAAGATGCGCGGGTACGACGCTACCTGACAGCCAGACACTCAGCCGTTCGGGAATGTGATTACTGCCTGGCTGAAGGGACGTTTTCAGGTCGTCGGCCATCGCCGAGACAGACCGATACCGCCGACGCTTGTCCTGAGTAATTGCCTGCCAGAGTCGACGTTGCCAGGCGGCTGCCGGGGGAGTGGGGACGCCGCAACCGGGCCAGTCGACTCCCTGGTTCCATGCCTCGATCAGCTCCGGTCTGTGCAGCAAATACCGGTCGAACAAGTCGGAGATGCAACGGCTGAGATCGATCAATCGCTGAGGGTCCGTTCCTCCTTCCGGTTGAAACAGGTAACTGCGGACCGCTCCGAAAGCGTCGTCGTCAAGCAGTCCAGGCAGCAGGTGAGCGATGATCCATGTCAGCGCATCCTGCTCGCGGTTTGGAGCCTGATCCGCGTCCAGGCTGTTTTCGAGCGTCTCCGAAATCCACTGTCCTGGCAGTAGAAACCGAAACTGTGCCCAGCATCCTCGCTGATTGGCCAGTCGCCGACTGAACCAGCTCTCCCAGCCTCGCGCCGGAACAACGATCGTCTCAACAGCCAGCGGCGACGACATCGGCGAAGCGATCGAGCGTTCGAACTCGTGCCACAACGATTCGAAACTGGTCGACTCATAAACGTCGATCGTCATCGACCACTCCGCACCACATTCACTGGAACTGCAGAGTGGGCATCGCCCACCACTGGATTGAAGCAGGTGGGCAGTGCCCACCCTACGAAATACAGACTGATATGACAGTTCCTACTGCTTGAGCAGGGAAAAGCAGTAAGAACAGAGTCAGGCTTCAAACTGTGTCTCTGCTTCCTCCGATGACTCCTGGCCAAACCCAGTCTCCAGAACTGCTTACTGCGTGTAATACCGGTACTTGTAGAACGCCGACCTCAACGCAAACAGCAACGCGGCAGCGGCCATCAATCCGGCGAAAGCCCAGAATGAAGTCAGCAGATCCATGTCCGGCAGCTTGGTCACAACTGCGGTTAACTTGTTGCCCAGTGAAACGCTCAGCAGCCAGAAGCCCATGATTGTTGACTTCATCCGAGTTGGTGCCTGCGTGTAGGCAAACTCCAAACCCGTAATCGACACCATGACTTCCGCCTGGGTCATTATGAGATAAGGGAAAAACTGCCAGAGCACAGAAACAGAGTTTGCCGTTTCGGCAGCTTCGATTCTCGCCTGAATCAGTGCCACCACCACGAAAGCAACGCTGGCTGTTGCCATCCCGATTGTCATCTTGCGAAGCGGAGTCATCTCCCAGCCACGCTTCGTGATGAACGGGTAAAGGAAGAACATATTGAACGGAATCAACGCCATGACCATCAGCGGGTTCAGTGCGGAAATCTGGCTCGGATAAAACGACATGAGGACAGAGTCTGTCCACGGAGCGTAAAGGTTCAGATCCATCAACTCAGCCTGTCGAACCCAACTCGACGCGTGCTGATCGAACAATGCCCAGAAAACGCTGATCAGAAAGAATACGCTGATAATCTTCAGGACAGCCTTTGGCCCCTCGGCAGCTTCTTCTCCGAACCTGATTGCCGCCGGACCGAAGAACCAGTGACGCTTCATCGAGTCGGCTGGGACGCTCGCGTCCAGAGATTGTCGTGATTTCAGGCCGCCGCCTTTCAACAACGATTCGACCGCGCAGAACATCACGGCGAGGAAGCCATCGTCCTGCTTGATCGCCTGCCGCTCTTCGAACACCCAAAGCCCGATCAGAATGCTGCTGACAGTCAGGAAGACGTTTGCCGAAAACGACAGAACTCCCCAGGCGAACAGCGGTAACCCGATAAATCCCATGAAAAGCAGCGTCGCTCCGAACGCGTCAAGCAGGCCGGTTCGCCCGCCGGGGTGCGGCGGCACATGCACAAACACCTTTCGACCCATCCAGAACATGATCGTTGCGAGAAACATCAGGACGCCAGGAATACCGAACGCAACGCTGGTGCCAATCTCTTCTTTGACCCACGGAATCATCAGTGTCGAGAAGAACGATCCGAAATTGATAATGAAGTAAAACGCCTGGAAGACTTTGTCGACGAGTTTCCAGTTGCCCTTGCCAAACTGGTCTCCGACGTGAGCCGAAACACACGGCTTAATTCCGCCAGACCCGATCGCAATCAATCCCAGACCGAGCCACATGCCGCCGATGGAATTCTCGGCAATAGCCAGGACGAAGTGGCCCAGACAGTAGACCAGCGACAGCCAGATAATCGTGTGATATTTGCCAAGTAGCCGGTCAGCGATGATCGCTCCGATCATCGGAAACGCGTACACGCCCGCGACAAACAGATGGACCATTTCCTGAGCGTTCTCGGAGCCAATTTCCCTGTACATGCCAGCAGCGACGAAAAGCGTCGTCAGATGGACCTGCAGAATTGACTTCATTCCGTAGAAGCTGAACCGTTCGCAGCCCTCGTTCCCGATGATGTATTTGACGCCTTTCGGCCAGCCGGTTTCGTTGGGATCAGGAGCCGTCAGATATTTCGCCATGAATGTCGTTCCGTCGAGCTGAGTTCACGGAGTGAGATGGAGAATCAACACAGAGCTGGTATCCTGGCGGAAGAGGGCCGGAACCGCGAGTTCGAGCACGGTCTGAGTATTTTGTCATTCCCGCGCCGGCAAAACGAATCGAGAGTTTGCTCACTCGTCAGAGTCACTTCGGTTCGCAATCATGCCCGGCTGGAAACCTGCGAACTAATATTTCATCACCGAAGGATCGACCATGGCAGCGACTCAGGAACTCTACTCAGAACTCATCGGACGTCTGAAGAAAACGGCACTGCTGGGGTCGTGCTCGGCGGTTCTGGGCTGGGACGAGCAGGTCAATCTGCCACTTGCCGGCGGCGAACATCGAGCGGAACAACTGGCCTTACTGGCCGGTATGACTCACGAACTGGCGATTCATCCGCGTATCGGTGAGCTGTTGTCTGAACTGGAAGTCGCGACTGATCTGGGTGGCGAAGGTTCTGACGCTCAGATCAACGTGAAACATGCGCGCCGATACTTCGACCGATCAACGAAGCTGCCTCAGAAACTGGTCGAAGATCTTTCGCGAGTTACCACGCTCGCTCAGCAGGCATGGGTTGAAGCCCGCAAAAAATCAGATTACTCGGCGTTCGAACCGTGGCTCATCAGGACGCTTGGCCTGAAACGCGAAGAGGCAGAAGCACTCGGCTATGGTGACGGCCAGCCGTATGACGCCTTGCTCGATGAGTACGAACCTGGCGCGACCGCGGCGAGCATCCAGGCAGCCTTTGCCCCGCTGCGTGACGAACTGGTTCCGCTGGTCGCGGCAATTCGAGAATCCGGACGGCAACCTGACACCACGATTATTACCAGGTCATACCCGGTCGACGCGCAACGACAGTTCGGCATCGATGCCGCAACGGCTATTGGTTTCTGTTTTGACTCCGGGCGACTGGACATCGCCACCCACCCGTTCTGCAGCGGTTTTGGACCTGGCGACTGTCGCCTGACGACGCGGTACGACGAGCATCACTTTTCGGGAGCCTTCTTCGGCACGCTTCACGAAGCCGGCCACGGCATTTACGAGCAGGGGCTGGACAAGGACGCGTTCGGTACGGCAATGGGAGAAACCGTTTCGCTGGGAATCCACGAATCGCAATCCCGCATGTGGGAGAACCTCGTTGGACGCAGTCCGGCGTTCTGGCAGCACTTCTTCCCGAAAGCACAAACCGCGTTTTCCGCAGCACTTTCGAACGTCACACAGGATGAATTCCACTGGGCCGTCAACGACGTTCGACCATCGTTCATCCGAGTCGAAGCGGACGAGGTCACCTACAACCTGCACATCATGCTGCGTTTCGAACTGGAGCAGGCGATGCTTTCCGGTGATCTGAAACCGGCTGAGCTGCCCGGCGTCTGGAACGAAACGTTCGCTCGTTACTTCGGCATTACTCCGAAAGACGATTCACACGGTTGCCTGCAGGACATTCACTGGAGCGCCGGCCTGCTGGGTTATTTCCCAACCTACGCACTGGGCAACATGTACGCGGCGCAGTTCTTCGACACGGCTGATGAAGAACTCGGCGGCCTGCACGACCAGTTCGCGCGAGGAGAATTTCAGCCGCTCAAGAAGTGGCTCAACGAAAAGATTCACCATCCCGGCAAGAAATACTCAGCCGGCGAACTGGTCGAACACGTCACCGGCAAACCGTTGTCTCACGAGCCATTGATGAAGCATCTCAATAATCGCTTTGGAACGCTTTACGGACTGTCGTAACAACCGTTCTCATTATGATGTGCGCGTCAGGGCTGAGTTGTTCTCAGTCGGGGAGGCGTCAGGCAATCAATTCGTTGATCACTTTGCCGCCGAACTGGCTGAGCTGTTTGAATCGGCCGGCGTGGTAGTACGTCAGGCGGTTGTCGTCCAGGCCGAGCAGATGCAGCAGCGTGACGTGGACATCGCGGATGTGATGCACGCATTCAACGGCTTCGGCTCCGACATCGTCGGTTGCACCGATGGTGTGACCGGCGTTCGTGCCGCCACCGGCAAACCACATGGTCATCGCCTTGGCGTTGTGGTCTCGCCCGTACGATTTCCCGCCGCCGCGCAAACCGTTGTCCGGTGTGCGACCGAACTCGCCGCAGAAAACAACCAGCGTATCGTCGAGCAGACCTCGCTCTTTGAGATCTCGCAGTAGCGCGGCGATGGGTCGATCGACGGAGCGGATCAGCGAACCGTGCGCTCGCTCAATATAATCGTGGCTGTCCCAGTTGCCGGCGTAAGCCTGGACAAAGCGGACGCCCTTTTCGACAAGCCGCCGAGCGAGCAGACACTTACGCCCAAACGCGTCGGTCTTTGAATCGCCGATGCCGTACAAATCGAGCGTTTCTTTCGTCTCGCCGTCGATATCCAGGACGCCGGGTACTTCGGTCTGCATGCGGTAGGCGAGTTCGTAAGAACTCATCCTCGCTTCCAGATCGCTGCGGCCGGGACGCTGTTCGAGATGTTTACCGTTCAACGTGGCGAGTAGATCGAGATTGCTGCGCTGGCGTTCGGGAGTCACTCCGGGTGGTGGATTCAGATCCAGGATCGGGCTGCCTGCTGGACGAAGCGGCGTGCCCTGAAACTCCGCCGGCAGAAAACCGTTCGACCAGTTGGCAGCTCCGCCCTGCGGATAGCTCTCGCGGGGCAGCACGACGAACCCCGGCAGGTTCTGATTGTCCGTGCCCAGCCCGTAGTTAACCCAGGCACCGATTCCCGGGTCGCCGCCAAACTGATTTCCCGTGTTGATGTGGTAGCACGCGGTGGGATGGTTGACCGATTCGACCTTCGCTCCTCGATAAAAACAGAGGTCGTCGACCTGGTCTTTGAGATACGTCCACTCGGTGCAGATGTCCGCCCCGCTTTCTCCCGCCTTGATAAAGTTGAAGGGGCTCTTGACGAAGTATCGCTTGCCGGAGGACATCGCGCTTTCCTGCTCGCCGGACCGCGAGAACTCCTGAAGATGCCGTTTCGTCAGTTCAATTTTTGGATCGAACGTGTCCAGGTGAGATGGTCCTCCCTCCATGAAGAGGAAGATACAACGCTTCGCTTTGGCCAGCGGTTGAGACTTGCCAACCGAAGACTGCTCATCCGCCGCCAGCATCGACGAAAAAGCCACGGTGCCAAGACCGGCTCCCAGACCGTACAGAAAGTCTCGTCGACTCGGCATTACTGTGTGTGTGAGGTGAGTATTCATGATCAATCGATGTAGGAAAATTCGTTCAGATTGAAGATCACCAGGCAGACGGCTGCGAAGCCTCGAGTACGAGCATCCGTTTGCGCGGGCTGGAGATCGGGAACGTAGTTTTCATAAGCAGGCATGAACTCGATGAAGTCGTATGGTTCGCCCGTTTTTTCGGCCATGACGGTGCGTTTGACGTGGCTGGAAATCTTCTTCAGTTCGTAGTGCTTGCTGGTTTCTTCCTGCGTGGCCTGCGTCCAGTGCGCGAGGCAGGATTTCAGTTCATCGCTGGCTGGTGCACGTCCCAGAGCCAGTTCAAAGGCCCGTTTCACGATCGCGGTATCGTCGCTTAATTCTTTCGTTAAACGAGCGGCCATCGCCAGCGATCGATCCTGTACTTCGTCCGCGTTGAACAGGGTCAGCGCCTGCGGCGCTACGGTCGACGTTTCACGAAGCTCGCACGACTTGTCCGGACCGGGCTGGTTAAAGGCTTCCAGAAACGGATCGCGAAGCCCGCGAATCTTTTCGGCGTAGATGCTGCGTCGGTTACGCTGTTCCGGCAGCGGATCGGGTTCATAAACCGAAGCCGTGCCGCCCATGATCTGACGCGGCTGCATGGCGACTTCGAGGTTGATGTCCGGTCGGCACGGAATTCCTCCGACCTGACGGTTCAGTTCGCCGCTGACAGCCAGCATCGAATCTCGCAACTCTTCGGCGGTTAATCGACGCGGGAGAAAGGTGGAGTAGAGGTCTCGGGCCGGATCCTTTTCACCCAGCATTTGAAGATCCGGATGCCGCGAGCTTCTTCGATAAGTGGCCGAAGTCAGAATCAGCTCGTTCAGCCTTTTGACCGACCAGTCGTGGTCCATGAACCAGTTCGCGAGGTAATCGAGCAGCGCCGGATGAGTGGGCAGCTTACCGGTTGCGCCGAAGTTGTTTGGGTTGCCGGCGAGTCCTTTGCCGAAGTGCCAGGCCCAGACTCGGTTTACGATAACTCGTGCGGTTAACGGATTTCTTTTGTCGACAATCCATTCGGCCAGTGCGAGACGTCGATTGCTCTGCCCATCAGGAAACGCTGCGACGGCCATGCCGCCAAGTTTTTCGGCAGCGCTGATCGACCCTGGTTTGACGGCGTCACCGCGCGAGTAAGCATCTCCGCCGGTCAGGATAGTATCTTCTTCGAGATATCCTTTTTTGCCCCACGGATTGTCGGGCATCGCGATTCGGGAGCCGACGTTTCCTCGCTGAATCGTATGGCCAGTGTAAACGCTGAAGGCAATGGGCCTGGTCTTGTCGTACTCCCAGTTGTGCCGGGAAATGTTCTTGCCCATGCGAGCGAGCGACGCTTCGTCGCCGGGGTCGAGTCCGTTGTCGCCGACTTTTGCGTTTCCCCTTTCCTTTTTCCGATTCTGTTCAACTCGTGCGTTGAGTTCTTTTCTCTCCTTTGAATACGCCGCGATCTTGGCCTGGGTCCACTCAGTCGCCGACTTGAAACCAGTCAGGTTTTCGTCTGCCGTGAACGGAGCGTCCCGCTCAACAAATTGAGTCGTCGAGAAAACCGCCATCATGCTGTAGTAGTCGCGCGTCGGGATGGGGTCGAACTTATGGTCGTGACACTTTGCACATTGCAGAGCATGGCCCAGGAATGTCTGCCCGACGGAATCAGTGACGTCATCGAGCCATTGCTGACGAGTGATCCGAAATACGCTCATCGCCGTCTGCTCCCACGGCCCCATTCGCAGGAAACCAGTCGCGACAAGCAATTCCGATGGATGGGTATTGTCCATCGGAGCGACTTCATCCTTCTGCCCTTTGCCTTCATCCTTCAACATCTCGTCGCCTGCGATCTGTTCGCGGACAAACTCGTCGTATGGCTTGTCGGTGTTGAACGATCGGATGACGTAGTCGCGATATCGCCAGGCGTTGGGCCGTGAATAGTCATTGGCAAAGCCAGCCGAGTCCGCATACCTCGCGACGTCGAGCCAGTGTCTTCCGAAATGCTCACCATAGTGAGGCGTTGTCATCAGCCTGCGGGAGTAATCCAGCACCGCCGCGTTGACATCCTGCCTGGCGGTTGCTTCGAAGCGCGCAGCGTCGATCGGCAGCGGCGGCAGTCCGGTGATTCCGAAACTGAGTCTTCTTGCCAGTTCTCGCGGCTGAGCGACCGGCGCCGGTTTCAGGCCAGTTTCTTTCAACTTGCGGTCGATGAACCAGTCGACGGGGTGTGCATCCTTCGGAACTTCTTCGACGTTGAGCGGTTGGTAAGCCCAGAGATGCTCCGGTTTGTAACGGCGATTGGTCCAGTCGTCGCTCAGCCCGCCCGACGTCTCGACGATGACTCCTTCTGCGTATTTGTTCTGAATTTCCGCGACCCTGGTTTCGTCTGGCCAGGGAGCGCCCGCCGTGATCCAGTCGCGGATCCACCACTGCTGTTCCTGAGTGAGCCGTTCGGCCTCTTTCGGAGGCATTTCGTAACCCTCTTCGGAGCGCGTCGTGGCGATGTAAAGAAAACTCGATTCACCTTTGCCGGGAACGAGCGTTTTTTCTGAAAAGCTCTCGCCGCCTTTGAGCATGGCCTCGCGCGAGCGCATGTCGAATCCGCCAGCGATTTCGTCAGGGGCGTCGCCGTGGCAGGCAATGCACTTTTTGGCGAAGAGAGACTTCACCTTCAACGCGAACAGCTTTTCGCCATCGGATGGCTCATCCGCATGCGCGACAGCTGAAACATTCAACACAGCAGACAGCACGAGCAGTGGCAGGATTTTTGAAATCATGTTCTTGATCATGCTGACACTTTGACGCAAAGGAAAAAACGCAGAACCTGCAAGACTGCCGCAAAGTAACAGCATCAAGAACCACGGATTACACAGATGAAAGTCGAATGCTCTAATGCGGCATCCCTTGTCATCCTTAAAAATCCTTGCCCATCCGTGGCTCATAAATGATCGTGGCTGAGTTCCGGAATTCCGAAGACGCTGTGCACTCTGACGCTCGCTAATACGATCCTTGTTTCGACTTCTCGATCAGAAAATCAACCAGTTCCTGACACGTAAAAAATCCATCCCAGAAGCTGTGTCCCTGGCCATTGGCTTTGATGACGTGAATCAGGTCGGCGGCATCGTTTGCTGCATACGCCTTTTCGAGTGCCTCAGAATTCGCTTCGATCGGCACGACTTTGTCGTCGGTTCCATGAATGATAAAGACCGGAATCTTCGCTTTGGCCAGCGTGGCTGCTCGCTTGATCGGATTCAGCTGGTCCTGCTGAGCAAGCAGTTCTTCGGGACTGACTCCGTACGCCGCTGCGGCTCGGTTTGCCCCGGGGTAAGTCGTGAAATCGTAAACCGGGTAGATCCCGCCGATGCCGGCCACCCGGTCCGGATGTTCGATCGCCCAGCTGCTCACCCACAAGCCGCCTCGGCTTCGACCGAGCAGCGTCGGGCGTTTCGAATAACCCTGTTTCACCATGTGCTGATACAGAACCTCGAAGTGACGAAACGCGTGAGGGCTGCCGTACGCTTCTCCGACGTCGATGCCTGCGATGGCGATTCCAGCGTCGAGAAACTGCTGGTGCATCCAGCTTTCAGCTTTGTCGGGCACTCCCGCGAGCGTCGGTCCGTAGAAGATCCAGGGTTTGCCGCCTGCACCGTCGAACGGCTTCTCCGGCACCATGAGAAACGTGTGCCGACCGTTCAGCAGAAAGGTTTCCCCGTTGAGCAACACCTGGTGCCGCTTCGGTGCTGCGGCAGCCTGAGCGGCGTTCATGGCTGGCGAGCGATTGTTGGAAACGTCGACTTTTTTCCGAACATTTGGTGGCAGATCCCGTGATGCAAGTTCGGTGAACTCGGCCAGCTGTCGATCCCATTCTGCAACAAGTTCGTTGAGACGTTCGTCTTTCGGAAGCGACAGGTCGTTCGATTCGTCGCGATCGTTGATGATGTTGTAAAGTTCCCACGGTTCACCATTCGGAGCAACGGCTTTCCAGTCGCCGATGCGAATGGCTTTGTGGCCGTCGTGAAACCACCACAACGAATCATGTTTGACGGACAGATCCTCGGTAAACGTCGGAACGAGACTCTTACCCGGCGCAGGCGGTGCTTCTTCCAGTGTTTTCGCACCGGCGAGTTCAAGCACCGTCGGCACGACATCAATGACGTGACCGATGTTGCGACGGAATTCACCGCGAGCGGCAATTCCCTTTGGCCATGACATGAGAAACGGCGTCGAGATACCACCTTCGTGAGTCCACGTCTTGTGACGACGGAATGGCGTGTTGCAGGTGGTCGACCAGCCCGGCCCGAGGCACAGGTATGTCCCGGCAGAACCAGGCGACAGCGCCGGGTCGTGTCCGTCGTCGCGGACCATAATTTCCGCACTGGCTCCGTTGTCAGAAAGAAAGATGACCAGCGTATTTTGCCACTGACCCATCTTGCGGATCTGTTCGAAGACTCGACCGATTTCAATATCCATGCGATGAATCATTGCCGCGTGGATGGCCATCTTTGTCGCCTGAAACTGCTTCTGCTCATCAGTGAGACTATTCCACGGAAGCGGCTTGTTAACCTCGCCGTTGCCGAGAATCCTGAACGCGTCGGGAAAGTGGTACGGCGGACCTAGGTCGCGTTCGACACGCGACAGCTCTTTGACATCCGCCGCTTCGAGCAGCCCGAGTTTGTGCATCTTCTGCCAGCGTTTCTGCCGGATCGAATCCCAGCCTTCGGTATAGGTGTCCTTGTAAACGGCGATGTCTTCCGGCAACGCGTGCAACGGAAAGTGCGGCGCGGCAAAGGCCAGATAATGGAAGAACGGCGAGTCCGCGTGCTGCTCGGCGTGCTCGGTCAGAACTTCGACTGCGTGATCGGCCAGCGCCGTCGTCGCGTAGAAGTCGGTGTCTCTTTTGACTGGCGGCAGCGCGACATCATCTTTCCAATGTCGGTTGGGATTAAAGAATCGCCCCTGATCTCTCAGCAGGTAAGAGTGATCAAAACCGTTTTCAATCGGCATTCCGTCGATGTGCCACTTGCCGGTGTGGTAAGACCGGTAGCCGGCGGGTTTCAAAAGTTTCGGAGCCAGTACGGCCCAGTCCGGACGAACGCCTCGATTACCGCCGCCCGACGGGATTCCTGGCAGCGTGTCGCGACGAATCTGCTGAGCGTAGTAGCCGGTCAGTAATGCTCCGCGAGTCGGCCAGCACCTCGCCGTATTGTAAAACCGAGCGTACCGCAGCCCGTTCTGAGCGATGGAATCGAGATTCGGCGTCGCGATCTCGCCGCCGTAGCAGCCCAGATCCGAGAACCCCAGATCGTCCGCCATGATCAGCAGGACGTTGGGCTTTGGCGCGGCTGCGACGACGATCGAACTACCAAAGGAAAAGACTGCGAATAGAATCAGAGCGGTGAGCTTCTTCATAGTCGTTACCTGGTTGATCGCATTTAGAGACGCATTCAACACGCCTCGAACAGCTCAGAAATTATGAACCACGAAAGACACCAAATACTCGAAAGAGAATTCTTTCAGAGATGATTTCGTGTATTTCGTCTTTTTCGTGGTTGAAGAATTCCGAACAGCACAGCCCGAAAGTTTAACCAGCCGGTACGACCAGTACGAATGCCGCCGCTGAGACAGACTTCAATCGAGCCTGCTGGAAAATGGCGAGTCGATCTGCGAGAACTCGCAGAACCCGCCGTTCTGGCGGTTTTTCAGGAATCCCCGAACACTTTCAGGTTGTCATGAGCGAACAATTTCCGAGGCGAGCACTCGTCAGCGTCAGCGATAAAACCGGCATCGATACCTTCGTGAAGGGCCTCGTCGATCTGGGATTCGAGATTATTTCCACTGGCGGAACCCGCAAAGCGATCGAAGCTGCGGGGATTCCCGTCCAGGACATTTCGAGTTACACGAACTTCCCCGAGATCATGGACGGTCGCGTCAAGACGCTGCATCCGAAGGTTCACGGAGCGATTCTCGGGCGGCCTGATCTGGCAGACGACGCAGCAGCTATCGCCGAACACGGTATCATTCCGTTCGAGCTGGTCGTTGTGAATCTCTACCCGTTTGAGCAGACGATCGCGAAGCCAGGCGTCAGCGTCGCGGACGCCATCGAGAACATCGATATTGGCGGCCCCAGCATGGTCCGTTCGGCGGCGAAAAATCACGCCTACGTCGGTGTTGTCACGTCGCCGTGTCAGTACGAGCGGGTTCTGGAATCGTTGAAGGGCGACGGAAAGCTCAGCGATAGCTTCCGCCGCGAACTGACAGCGGCCGCGTTCGAGATGACCGCTCGTTACGACCGGGCCATCGCCAATTACATGCACAAACTCGTCGCCAGCGAAGCCGCCGAGAGTGACGAGTCTGAATCAGCAGAAGACCTGAATGACTTCCCGAAGACGCTCGCCCTGACGTTCGAAAAACGATCGTCACTTCGCTACGGCGAAAATCCGCATCAGCGAGCTTCTTTCTACGTGGAACCATCGTTCGCCGATTCGTCACTGGCAGCTGCCGAGCAGCTCAACGGCAAAGAGCTTTCCTACAACAACCTGCTGGATCTCGACGCGGCCATCGCCATCGTGAAGGATTTTGAAGAACCAGCAGCGGCAGTCCTTAAGCACAACAACCCGTGTGGATGCGCGATCGCGCCGACGCTCGCCGAAGCCTTTACGAATGCCTACGCCGGTGACCCGGTCAGCGCTTTCGGCTCGATCATCAGTTTTAACCGGGAACTCGATCTGGCCACCGCCGAACTGCTTTGCGAACCGGGCCGCTTTGTCGAAGCGATCATCTGCCCCGGCTTTGCCGACGACGCGTTTGAAGCTCTGACCACCAAGCCGAAATGGAAGAACAACGTCCGCCTGCTCAAGCTGCCGGGCATGTGTTCGGTTGCCGCGACAACTCAGGAGTTCCGACGAGTCGCCGGCGGGCTGCTTGTGCAGGATCGAGATGACCAGGCCGACCCGCAGGAAAACTGGAAGGTCGTCACCGAACGCCAGCCGACCGACGCAGAACTCCGCGATCTGAAATTTGGCTGGCAGGTCTGCCGACACGTCAAATCAAACGCGATTCTCTACGCGAAGGACGGCATGGCCGTCGGCGTCGGAGCGGGGCAAATGAGCCGACTGGACTCTGCAGAAATCGCCGCTCGAAAATCGGGAGAACGCAGTAAGGGCGGCATCGTCGCCTCGGACGCTTTCTTCCCTTTCCGAGATGGCATCGACGAAGCCGCCAAAGCCGGCATCACCGCTGCAATTCAGCCAGGCGGTTCCGTCAAGGATGAAGAAGTCATCGCCGCCTGCAACGAACACGGCATGGCCATGATCTTCACCGGTCGCCGCCACTTCAAACACTGACCGCAGGGTGGTCACCGCCCACCAGCTTCGCGAACCGTGTGACAATTCCGGTGGGCAGTGCCCACCCCACACCTCGCTGTTTCAAACTCACACAGATTGCCCGGAATGTCCGCTACTCTTCCTGCTCGACCAATTCGGGCTGTCGCGTTTGACCTCGACGGTTTGATCTTCAACACAGAGCATGTGTTTGCACTCGCAGCCGCGCAGTTGTTTGAAGATCGGAACCGCAAGATGCCTGACGACCTGATTCGTCGCATGATGGGGCGTCGACCGCCGGAAGGGATGCAGATTCTGAAAGAGTCGCTCGGTGTTGAAGATTCGGTCGAGGCCGTACAGGAAGAATGCAGCTCTCGGTACCTGGGAATGCTCGACAAACATCTGGAGCCGATGCCGGGTGTCTTTGAAATGTTCACGCAACTCGAAGAACGAGGTCTTCCGAAGGTGGTCGCCACGTCGTCGCCGATTCTGTTTCTCAATAATCTGATGGGCCGTTTCGACGGACTGATCGAGCGGTTCGAATTTGCACTGACTGCCGAGAATGTCGAAAAGGGAAAACCCAATCCCGAGATCTATCTCAAGGCGGCGGCCCGGCTGGGAGTCGAACCGAGCGAGATGCTCGTTTTCGAAGACAGCGAAGCCGGAACGAACGCCGCTTCGGCAGCGGGAGCCTTTGTGATTTCCGTCCCGCATGAACACAGCCGGTACCACGACTTTTCAAATGCCTGCCGAATCGCGGACACTCTGCGTGATCCACTGATTATCGAAGTGCTCAACGTCGCCAACCTTGCCTGACACATCGGCGACGGAAACACAGACTCTTTCCAAAGTCGCCACGAGATGTCTGAAACACTCGCCGATTCCTACGCATGCTGCCAGAAGCTGGCGCGCCGGACGGCGAAGAATTTTTACTACTCGTTCACCGGACTGCCGCCTGAGCAGTTTCAGGCCATGTGCGTTTTGTATTCGTACATGCGACTCTGCGACGACGTCGGCGATGACGAAAGTGTGCCGCTGGATGTTCGGGCTGAGCGACTGACTGCGTGGGAAGCAGCGACGCGAGCCGCGCTTGAAGATGGACATTCCCCAGGCCACGATTTTGGCACCGGTCGCGACGAGTTTCGTCTGGTCTTTCCTGCGCTGATCGACATGACGTCGCGCTACAGGATCCCCTCTCAATGTTTCCTGGACGTGATCAGCGGCGTGAGGATGGATCTGGAGTCAGCCGCTTCGGATCCTGCTTCGACAGAAGAAAGGCCCGAGCTGCGCTGTCAGTTTCAGACGTTCGAGGAACTCACCGAGTACTGCTACCACGTCGCTGGCGTCGTTGGCGTTTGCTGCATCCACATCTGGGGGTTTAACGACGAAGCGGCGTTGAACTCTGCTGCCGACTGTGGTCTGGCCTTTCAACTGACAAACATACTGCGCGACCTTGGCGAAGACGCCGACAACGGACGTGTCTACCTTCCGGCTGAAGATCTGGCTCGCTTCGAAATGACCCCTGCCGACATCGGCAACCGAGTGATAGATGATCGGTTCCACCAGCTGATGGCGTTTCAGGTTGAACGGGCTGAGACCTGCTACTCGAAGGCGAACGATCTGTTTCAGTGGTTGGAGCCTCCGGGTAAACCGATTCTCAAAGCGATGCTCAGAATTTACGGCGGGCTGCTCAAGGAAATTTCGAAACGAGACTTCGATGTCTACAGCCGCCGAGTCAGCCTGCCGACCTGGCGAAAACTGTTGATCGCTGCCGACGCCGCGATTAACCGGCGAATAGGCCGCCGACGTTGAACGTCGTTTGGGCAATCAGCAGCGTGCAACAGCGAGAATGTCCTATCGCCCACATGCTTGCCGGAATGAATGATCCAGGAGGAGCAGCATCTCGGCCCATTGAATTCTCTTCGCGGCTGTCGTCAGCTCAGCATCGGAAGAGCGTTCGGCTGCCTGGCAGAGGTCGATGAACGCTGCGGCGTCCCAGCCGTTTGTCCCGACGACTTTATGTTTCCAGTTTGCCACGTCTGAAGAGTGATACTCATCAAATGCCTGCTCAGCCAGCGGCGCCAGCAGGTCGAAACAGGGGTGATGGCTAACTCGGCGGAACCAGTATTTGCCGTTGCCGTAATCGGGCTCGCGGCGGTGCATAATTCCGTGCCAGTAGTCGCCGTTGACGTCCTGACCCTCGCCTTCGATGTTCTGCGAACGGTTGTGGCTTTCGTCGAGGTAGTCGTTGATCTGAAGCAGGCCAGCGAGCACGGCTTCGACTTCACAATTGTCGCCTTCACCAGCGAAGTATTTCCGAGGGTTCAACTGACTGAGAAGATGAGCCATCCAGCTTCGATGACGGTCTGGATGTCGAGGAGCGAGTTGCGGCAGAACGGCATCCACGTTCGGAAGTGGTGAATCGTCTGCTGTCTCGTGCGAACCGAGCAGCGTAACCGCGTCGGGATCCTGCATTGCCGTACGAATGACTGATTCCTGAAGGGGCTGATCACTGTTTTCGGAGAGAGCCTGCAGCGTTCGGTTTGTGTCCAGCAGGATTGCCCCACGACTTTCAGGCGGCATGACAAAACCAGCCAACGCTGACGGCAGCCGTTTCCAGGTGAAGGCGAGATCTGCGTGCCGGTCGTCGGGGAGAATTCCAATCGCGGCACCGGCTGACTTCAACTGATCAACCGCCGCTGCCAGCCGGTTGCAGTCGGGGACAAGTTCCGCTGAGGCCAGACAGCAAATGTCGTCTGAATCGGAAGCGATCAATTCGGCAAAAAACGGTGCCGCCTCGTTGATCGAGCAGGCATGCGTGTGGGTATTCCCGTCGGTTGAATCGGTGGTTGTTTCTTCGTCGAAAATATGAATCGCGATATTCATTCGGGCAAAGTTCCAGTGGGAAAGGCTCGATGTCCTGTTGGGGCGTAACGATGGTTGAGCGACGGATTCGAGGAATCCTGACATGGCGACATGCCAAAGCGACCGCGCACAAAAAAGCCTCGTGAAGGAAATCCCACACGAGGCGAAGGTGTGCTTTCGGCGACTTATGATGCCGGCGATAATTCCGAAACGTTGCACACCTGCATTATCGTGGGCAGAAAGTATCGTGGTGGTTTCTCAAGGTCAAACAAATTCTGGCCGAAAACTCAGGGAAAACAGCATTATCGTGACAGGAAGACGAATGTTGCCCAGAGTGGTGACGCGAACACGTGAGGGCTGCGTGAACGGTGGCTGAACATTACACGAACGCGCTTCCAACTCAGCGATCTTGATGCGAGCGAATTCGAACTTTAATGCGCCGCTCACTGCTTCGAGAGTCGCCAGCAAGGTTGCTCAACGACTATTCCGAAATTCTCGCGAGCCGTAGTGCTTGCAACTGGTCATCGTCGGACCAGGCTGGAGTACGTGGCTGGTCGCGATGTCGATTCAGCGGTCGTGAGAAGTTGCGAATCCTCGTCGCCGAACCCGACGCGTCTGGCTGTCGTGACAGGCGAGGCATGTGGTCGTTGTTCCAGATCGACGACTGAGCTGGAGCGTGGTTGAAGTCGGCATGTTCAACAGGCGAGGGCTCTTCGACGGAGAACACTTCGAGTGCCGCAGGAGTAACCCGTTGACGCTGCTGCTGTTCGCCGTGCGAAACTTTGCGAATGGCAGGCATGAGATCAGAGAACTCGTCGCGAAGATTCCGCGTCGAGTGCCGACGTTCCGGGGGATTGCTTCGTTCGTATTCGGCATGCATTTCGGCGAAGCGGGCTTCGTACCGTTGAATTTTCAAACGGGCATGTTCGTCAAGTGTCTGATCGTCGGTGGCGACGCTTGAAGACAGCGACAGAGTGCCTTCTTTGATCGATCCAATCGTTGCCGCACGGCCCGATCCATTCTGGCGTTGTTCCAGATCAACGCGAAGTTCGCGACTTCGGTCCGGGTGAATCGAATGTTCGCGAGGACTGACGAGCTGGCGGATTGACTTGTCGAGTCTCGGTTCGCCCGTGAGTTTGACGGTTGCCATGTCCGAAAACAGTTGCGAGCCATCTGGCCGATCAAGTCGCAACCGCAACGAGCAGATTGACTCGTACCTGCTCGCTTTGGAATAGGGCACGAACACCGTGTAGTTCGTACCGAACTGCGATTTGTTCAGGAACGACTTCCAGACGAAAGAATCAAAGTCCTGAACGTCTTTCGGACGTGCCTGCTGCTCGGGCGTGCCGACGTCGTCAAACACGAAGATGCGAACGTCGCCGTCCACTTCGATCGGCTCTTCCGATCCGGCATTGAAGAAGTAAATCTGCCCGCCGAATCCTCGCACTGGACTACCTGCTGAATCTTCGGCGTTGACCGGTTGCCACAGGCAAAGGCACCGTGCCGGTTTTCCGTTGTCGCTGGTCGTTGGTGAATTTCTACCAAACGGCAGGCTCAGTGACGAACAGCCGGTTGAAGAGAGTAAGAACAGCGATGTGGCAGCCAGTAGACACGGAATCCGGATCATGATGAATCGCTCCGTGCGGGAAGGAATTGTAAGGTCAAGGACGCAGCCTGCGGAAACCGTCACTCGCGTGTCGGCTCTACTCTTTGCGTTTCAGTGATCGCCCGAAGTTGAGGAACGGGTTTTTGGTTTTGTCGGAAGGCTCAGTTCTCTTCAATGAGCGTGGTTCCGGCTGGTCAAATCCGACCTGACGAATCTGGTCGAACGAGGCTCCCGCGAAGGGGCTCCGACTTCGAGCATTCGTTGCCTTCTGCGACGTCATTGGGAATTCGTCTTCCGAACCAGGAGCTGGTAGTGGAAGAGGCAACTGCGACGACTCGTTCATTGGAATGGCCGGAGCCATTTGAAAAGTCGAAGGTTCAAACTGCGACGGCTTGGCCGAAGCCGGGATGCCGTAAATCGGTCCGTGGATTTCTTCGGCGTCGGCTTCGCAGTAGTGCAGCCGCTGACTTTCAACCTGCTTGATCAGCTCGTTGCCCGAGTGTCCTTTGACAATGCGAGGCGTGAGGAAGATCAGCAGTTCCGTTCGTCGGTATGAACGTTGGTCGTAACGAAACGCGTGACCGACGATGGGAATGTCGCCGAGAATTGGGACCTTCGAAGTTGTATTCTCAGTGGTCTTCGTGATGAGTCCCCCGAGCACAATCGTTTGTTCATCTGCAACCACCACAGTCGTTTCGGCTTGCGTCAGGTCTTTCGATGTCGAACGAATTTCGGCTTGGCCTGGTCCGGGCGGGACAAGAACTGTGCCAAGTTCATCGAACTGACTCTTCTCAGCTGTCAGGCTCATCAGGATGTCGCCGTCCGGGCTGATCGTCGGAGTAACCGACAAAATGATGCCCGCTTCGGCCTGTTCAACCAACGGATTAAAGGTTCCATTGTTCGCGTTAGTCTGAAAGCCATTGACACGAGCCTGCTCTCGGACCATGCGGATCAGAGCCGGACGATTGTCGAGTGTTCTAATCTGTGGGCGACTCAGGATCTCGACCTCTCGGTTCATTGCGAGTGCACGCAAAAGGATGCTTACTTCATCAGATCCTGCTGCGAATACAAATCCGCCACTATTGCCAACTCCAAAATTTGTCGTTGCCTGTCCAGCCACGAGCGACCGTGACCGGAAATTCTCGTTCGGCAATCCGTTCGAGTTGAAACCGAAACCGGGCATTGCATTTGCGACTGAGTCGACGATTCCGCGATTAAACAATGCAGAGTTTTGAAACCCAAGTTCAACGCCGTACTCATCTGAATCTTCAAGAGTCACTTCGACCAGCATGGCCTGAATAATGACCTGAGGAAGCTCCTGGTCGAGCGTCAGGACCATTTCGCGAATCTGATCGAAGTAGCGCGAGGTCGCGCTGATCAGCAGGCTGTTGGTGTAGGTTTCCGCCTGGACGATGACTTCACGCTCGACCAGTTCGAAGGCGCTGATCAGGTCGTCCTGGTTGGCCAGAAGTTCAATCTGCGAATCCAGGAAGCTGTCGATGGCCGTGGCGATGTCAGCCGCTGGAGCGTTCTTCAAGCGGATGATCGTCGTCTGTCGTTGTCGAATATCGCTGTCGTCGAGTCGGAAGATCAACGCTTCGACCACCTGCAACGCTTCGACGGTTCCCACAGCGACGATGCTGTTGGTTCGAGCGTCGACCGAGAATTTCAGAGGTACCACGCTGCTGGCTTTTTCGGCACCGGCAAGCTGCACACCGACCTGAGTGTTGCCCGTGGTTTCGTTGCCGAAGAGTTCGTCGAGCAGCGTTCGAGTCGACTCGGCGTCGGCGTTTTTGAGGCTGAAGTGTTTGATTGTCGCGACGCTGGAAGCAGGCCGGTCGAGCCGGGCAATCAGTGCCAGCACCAGTTCCATACTTTCCCGCGGCGAAGCAACGACCACCGTGTTCGAACGAGCGTCGGCGGTCAGGCGGATGTCGGCCAGGATGCCCGAACGAACCTTGCGAGCCTGCTCCCCTTCCCCCACAAGGTATTCCAGCACGGCGGAACGAACTTCCCGCAGCGCCTGACTGGAGTTTCCACCAAAACCGAGGAACGCCTGGCCGAGCTGACCCTGTCCCAACTGAGGCGGGTTCAGAATGCTTTGCAGAATTTCGTTGACGGTCGTTGCCAGTTCTTCCGCGACGGAGTGCCGGAGTTCGACAACCTGAACTTCGCTGACCGCTCCGGATTCCTGAGTGTCAAGCTTTTCAATCAGCAGAACGACTTCCTGAAGATCCGCTTTGGTACCGACCGCGACGATCGAATTGGTTCGCGCGTCGGCAGAGAGTCTCGGACGATTTTCCAGACCAAACCGCTCCTGCCACGTTTGTTCGATGATGTCTGCGATCGACGAGGCGATTCCGTTTTTCAGTCGAACCACGACAAACGTTGCCTGATTCGGAACCGGCTGATCTAGTTCATCAATCAGTTTTTCGATGGATTCCCGATCGTCTTCCGGACTGAGAATCAGTACTCCGTTGGGGCGTCCGACGGCGATGATTCCAATCTGCGGAGACTGTGTCTGAGTTCGGCCGCGAGCCTGGTTCAGCTCGTCGTAAACCTGCGTCAGCAACTCGGCCAGTGCCACGCTGTCGACGTTTTCGAGAAGTCGCAGATGAATGTCCGGTGCTGAGCGGGCGCTCAACAGTTCGATCTGACGGATGATCTCCATGACCGAATCAACGTCGGACGTGTTCCCTTTCAGGATCAAAACGCCGAGTTCATCCATCGCTTCGACGTCGACGTTCCCACGAATGCCACCGACGAGATCCGGCAGGCTGTCGTCGCCTGGAGTCTGTCCACTCGGAGTGTCCGGTGGCATCGGCCCGCCGTCGTTTTGAGCGACCATTCGATTGACCGCTGGTCGAAGGTTCGCAGCAATGTCTCCAGCGCTGGTTTGAGTGGGAACGATCCGGGTCTGTTCGCCGTTGGCCGTCGGTGCGACGTCCAGCCGCTCCAGCAGTCGAACGACGCGGGCTACCTGATCAGCTGGTCCTTCGACGAGGATCTCATTCGCGGCGACGTCCGCAGCAACGGTAAAAACGACTGCCTTTGATTGGCCAGGATTCTCTTTTGACTCGGTCGAGTAGACTCGCATGGCGGGCAGTCCGTCTGGACCTTCTTCAACGATTTCCGCTCGCTCGCGAAACGCGCCGTAAAGTGTGGCGGCCAGATTTCTCGCCGTGCGGCTGCGAGGCTCAAACAGTTGCCGAATCGTTTTTTGAGGTTGCTGCTCAGGAGCAAACGCACCGCCTTCACCGGAGTTTTCGTAGTTGAGTTGCCGGATCGCGCCTGGTCGGGATCGTTGTGGGCGCGGCGAGTAGTCGCTGGAAACGTCGCGATTATCGACCGACTGCTTCGGGCTGATCGTCACACTGCTGCGTTCGAACGCGCGTTGACGCGGAGTCTGCTGAAACTGACCTGGCTGAACGAACTGTGGACGCTGAGCGACCGAGTTCTCAGAGTTTTGTGTGGATCGGGGGTTGTCCTGAAGACTGGCCGTGCCGACCGACTGAGTCGTTGGGCCCTGCTCAGGAGATTCAATCTTCAAACGGGAATACTCGGGCCGGGCGGAAGGCAGGTTGAGAACCACCAGGTACTTGCCCTTTTCGAGGATGCGGAAGTCCTGCTTTTCTAGTTCGTCGTTCAGGATCCGAACGGCCTCGGACCGTGTGTAGTTGCGGAAGTCCTGTCGCGAATAGCGTCCGCGTGGAATCTTGTCCGCCACCAGAACGGCGCCGGTGGCGTCGGCCACTTCCTGAAGAACCTGTTCCCAGGTCTTCGAATAGAAGTTGAGTTTTGTCATCCCTTCTTCGGCCTGACTGGCCGCAGGCTGAGCCTCAGACTTCTGCGAACCGGTCCGACTGAGTCGGCTGGAACTGAACCGGCTTTGCGCACACGCCTGTTCGGCAGGGTGCAATGAGAGTCCCAGAGCGACAGTCGCGAGCGACAGTCCCCAGCACTTTTTCCGGAACATGACCGACGAAGCTAATCGTGAACGTCTCATTCTTCTCAGGCCTCCCTGCCCGACAACGCCCGGAATAACCGGGACTTTTCCAGGGGCGCTCCCCATCGGAAGAAGCTCGTCGAGCGTCTCCAATGAGAGAGGTTGTGACTCTGGTCACTGGCGGCAGCCACCCAGCGACCCCTGTAATCAGCGATGCTCAAGAAGTCTGGCTTGAATGAATCTTTCATCCACGTCCGAGATTCTTCGAGTTGCCCACGACCGCGTTGGACGCAGACAGTTCACCGCGCACCATCCGCAGAGATGGAGCTTTCGGAAGTATCGGCAAAGTCCGGATATCTCTTGCAGCAAATGAATCAGGTCTGCCACTTCGCTCCGGATTGGCAAAGTTTGCGGGAGGGCGTTTGCCTCAATCATTTTTCGACCTAGGTTCAATTGGAATTTACTCAAGCTGCAATACCACCTCGCCGCGGTCTCCCGCCGCTCGGAGAACTGAAATGCAAGAACGAACGAAAGTGCAACGTGTCCAGTCGATTCATTGCCTGATTCTCGGGCTGAGCATGTTTCTCGTGGGCCTCTACTTCGGCACCACAATGCCGCCGGGAGTCGACCTGATCGTGCTTCAGACTGGTTTGATCGGGTTCCTTGGTTTTCTGGGCCTGACGCAGATTCAAGTTGCCACCGAGCCGAAGCGAGAGACTCAGATCGAGTCAAATATCGCTCGGTCGAGGCAGGTCGAGCGTCGTCTTGAGCGTCACGTTGCTCCGCGACAGATTCAGCGATTCGATCATGGCAAACAGGCAGGGCGTCCGGTTTCGGTAAGGAAGAGCAGTCGCACGAGCGGTGCTGTCTCCGCAGTTGCTGAGTCGTCGCGAGGCTCAATCCTGGACTGAAAAACGACAGGCGTCTGGATTCTCATGCGGGCAGCTGCTTAGAGTGATATCCTCTCAGCAGCTGCCTTCGTTTGTTTCGGGAGTTCTGAACATGACAACGTGCTCATCGCGATTTATCCAGTGGCCGCTCGGCCTGCGGAGAACCATTGCTCTTGCGATCACTGTCGCGGCAACGGGATTCTTCACGACGAATGCCGACGCTCAGACAAACGCCGCCTCTGGTAACAATCAAGGGGCTGCGGGAAACGCTTCGGCTGGCGAAGCAGGCAGCACGTTGACCAGCCAGAACGTGTTTTCCTCCACGTCGGACACGGTCGGAGACATTGGCAACAACGACGGAAGATTTACAACCAGCCGTCTGGCTAATCAGCCGACCGCTGGTGGGAACACGAATACGGCTCAGCAGAACGCCATCAACAACGTTCGAAATCTGCAGCGACTGAATCAGCAGTTCGGTCGGACGAACCAGAATCGCAACAGAGGTAACACTCAAGGAACGCGCACAATTCGACCGTCGCTTCGGCTGGGGTTCACTCCGAAACCGAGGCCGGCGGAGGATCTTCGGAAGTCACTCGATAAACAGCTGAACGCCTTGAGTTCTCGATTGCCGAAAATCACAGACGGTCGATCGGAATTCGCATCCGTGAAATTCGATCTGGCCAGGTCCGGTGCTGTCGTCATTTCGGGATCCGTCCCGGACGATGACGCCGCACGGCTGCTCGGCAACATTCTTCGAATGGAACCCGGCGTTTATTCGGTACAGAACGATCTGACGATTGCTTCCGCGAAGTAGCACAATCTGCTGCCGATACAGCTTCCGGCGCAACAGTTTTCCGGACAAATCTTCCCGGACAAATCAAAACGGTCATTCGCCACGAGCGGCTGGCCGTTTTCTTTTGCGCCCCACTGAGCTACCGTCCTCGTTCGCTGATCAGGCGACGAAAACGAACCCCCGGAAGCGTTCTTACTGAGGAACGTTCAGACCATAAAATTGTTGGAGAATTGCTGTGGAGTTTCAGTCTGATGACCTTCTGCTCGTGACCGGAGCAACTGGTCTGGTCGGTAGTCATGTTGTTCAACGCGCCCGCGAAATGGGAATTCGCACACGGGCACTTGTCCGGGAATCCAGCGACAAACAACTGCTCAACGAATGGCGGGTTGACCTGGCTTACGGAGACCTGTCCGACCATGACTCACACGCCAAGGCAATGGAAGGTGTCACTGCCCTCGTACACTGTGCTGCCAAAGTCGGCGACTGGGGCTCCATCGACGGGTACCGCCGAGTGAACCTGCTTGGGACCGACAGCCTGCTCAAGGCCGCAAAATCCAACGGCACGTTGAAACGCGTCGTTCACATTTCGTCGCTGGGCGTTTACGAAGCTCGCGACCATCATGGCACTGACGAGTCTGCACCGATCAGCCTGTCAGGCATCGACGGTTACACCGTGACAAAGGCTGAGTCGGAACAGCTCGTCCGGGATCTCATCGACAAGGATGGTCTGCCTGGAACGATCCTTCGGCCCGGATTTATCTACGGACCGCGCGACCGTACTGTCCTGCCGAGAATTCTCGAAAAGCTGCGCAGCCAGCAGTTCAAGTTTCTCGGTTCCGGTCAGACGCTGCTTAATAACACGTATGTCGGAAACCTGGTCGACGCCGTGTTCCTGGCACTCGCTCAGGACGACAAGATTGGCGAGGTCTACAACATCACCGACGGGGCGCTGGTCACGAAACGGCATTTCATTGCGACCATAGCAAATCTTGCCGGGTATCCCGTACCGACAAAGAACGTACCGCTGGGTGTGGCCAAAGTTCTGGCCAAACTGATGGAGAGTACCTGGCGGCTGCTCGACAAAGAGGATGCACCGCTGCTGAATAATGCCCGCATCAAATTCCTGGGACTGAACCTTGACTTCAGTATCGAGAAAGCGAAACGAGAACTCGGCTACGAACCCAAAGTCGACTACGACACAGGCATGATGGCTGCCATTGGCTGGTGCCGCGATGCCGGTTTGCTGACCAGCCAGGAATAATGAGTCTGCCGTTCTCCCTCGCAAGGCCCGTCAAACGCAGCGCCGGCATACCACTCTGACTGTCGGCTTACGAGTCGTCGCCTTTTACGATGACGATGGTGACATCGTCGTGTTGAAACTGAGGGCTCGCGAACTCCGTGCAGGTCTTTCGCAAATAGTTGGCGATGATGCGTGACGGTAGGTTCCTGTTCTCTTTGACCAGATTCAGCATTCGGTCGACTCCAAACTGTTCACCGCCAGCTGATGTCATCTTCTGCACACCGTCCGAAGCCAGCAGCAGGATTTCTCCGACTCGGATCTTGCGGGGCTCGCCTTCGGGCATGACCGTTTCGTCGCGCAGTCCGAGCGGCATCCCCGTGCTGTGCAGAATGTCGACGTTGCCTTCGCGGTCGATGAGAAACGCCTGCTGCCCCGCGCTGGCGTATCGCAGTGTTCTGGTGCGGTCGTCAATCTGGCAGAGCATCAGCGTCACGATGAATTCTTCATCGCCGATGTCTTCAGTGATAAATGTGTTGACACGACTGAGGACGTCGGAGATGTCGGTGGTCTGCAAAGCCATCACCCGCAGGTAGGCTCGCAGCGAGGCCATGAACATCGCCGGTGCGAGTCCCCGACCAGAACATTCTCCGATCGAAATGCAAAGCAGATCGTCAGCCATTGGCAGGTAGTCGTAATAATCGCCGCCGGTCGATTCTGCGTGAATGGAAAGTCCTGCGATGTCGAAGCCTTCAATAAGCGGCGAACCAGGAGGCATCAGATCTTTCTGCACGCGCGCTGCCAGTTCCCGTTCGTCATCGGTTGACACATCCAGACCCGACGTCACCAGTCGTGGCCGCTCAGGGTATGTCGCGGCTGGTGTTGCATCTGCCGGAAGGCTCGACGGAGTTTGAAATTCCTGAGCAGGCTGCTTACCCACAGGCACAGCGGCCTCTACCCTGTCGTGACATTCAGCGACTACGGTTGCCGATGCTCTCGCTGATTCCAGTTGTTGTTTCGTCGCCTGAAGCTCCTGATCGAGAGTGTCGATTCTTCGAGACAACCGAACCTCGCCGATTGCTTTGGTGACAGCCAGCTCAATCGTGGTGGCGTTGATGCTGGCTCGGAGCAACGAAGCGGTAGATTGACCGCCGTTTGCTGACGAGTGTTGCCCATCGTGAATAACGATGAGCGGAGTTCGTTGCGGACGCAATTCATCTTCGAGGGCTACCCGTTCTGCCGCAAAGTCAGGCAGCGAGACATCGGCGATCACACAGTCCGGGGGTTCGGCACTGGCGGTCTGACGTGTCTCTGCCGCGGTTTCCGCTCTGGTCACGATGGCGTCGGGAAACGACTGCCGAAGCATCCATGAAATGGCCACACGAGTGTCGGCATGATTACTGGCGATGAGCACTTTGAGGGCGGGTGTCCGGTTCATGGTGTGACTCTGAATTCTGCCAATGGGCGCATCAATCCGGCTCAACCAGCTTCAAAGCGGCGGTCGACTATTGATCCCTTCTGACCAGTATGTCGGCGCGTAATGGTGCCGGAGCATGATTGAAATCGGACATTCGCCCGGCACTCATCCAGGCAGAAATGCGTTGAATCATGAATCGCGCGACTCACTCTGAGCCGTGACTCCGATAACGAAAATACGGCCCATCAAATCCCCGTAACCGGTTCAGCCGAACTTCGCTCTGTATCGGAAACGTGGTTCACGACAGTCGCCGTGGACGGCCTGACCTGCGAAACTCGGCATATCAGAAGCCAGTTACAGCCTGAAATGTGCCACCGTTTTTCCCCGGCGAAATCGTTTCAGCTGCCAAACCAAAAGGAACCGGCGCAGCCTGTGGCGCACTTTGCCAAACGGTTCGGAAAATCGGTCAACTGTTCATTTCAGGTTGCGTTCTCACATGGATTCATTCGATGTCGGATTCGTCTGCGGAATCATCTTTGTGGGATCTCTGGTCAGATCGACGCTTGGCTTTGGCGAGGCGTTGATTGCCATGCCGTTGCTGGCGTTCGTCATTCCGTCTCAGACGGCTGCACCGCTCGTTGCTGTCGTCTCTTCGTTCAACGCCATTCTGATCCTGTCCAGGGAATGGCGTCAGGTCAGTTTTCGCGAAACGGGAACGTTAACGATCGCCGCTCTATTGGGAATTCCCATCGGCATCTGGTTACTCAGTGCAGGTAGCGAGGCGGCGATCAAAGTTCTGCTGGCCATAGTTGTCATCGGTTTTGCTGTCTGGTCACTTTCGAGTCGGAAGGCCATCTGCGTGCTGCCAGCCAGATGGGCTCCAGCATTCGGACTCGCCGCCGGAATTCTCGGTGGCGCCTACAACACCGCTGGACCGCCTCTTGTGATCTTCGGAACGTTGCGGCAATGGCCAGCCGGGAAATTTCGAGCGAACCTTCAAAGCTATTTTCTGCTGGGAGGCACGACGGTTCTGGCGATGCATATTTCGCGCGGAGCCGTTACCGCTGATGTCATTCGCCTGAGCGCGATGTGTTTGCCGCTGACCATCGTCGCCGCATTCGTTGGACGTAGCCTCACAAAGTCAGTGTCGACAGAGCAGTTCATTCGAGTCGTCCATGTCTGCCTGGTGCTGATCGGCATGCTCTTGCTGGTAACAGCGGTGGCTGATGCAACGTAAGGCGTTCGCGGGCTGATGAATGCAAAACGCCCGACTGCACTCACAGTCGGGCGTTTCGATTGGATTTCTGAAAGAGCCGTGCAGGACGGTGTTGATCGGTTGGATCAGTTGCCGACTGAACCGCCTCGGTACAGCTCCGAAGTCTGGCCAGCGGAAGACTGCGGCTTCAGCTTCTTGCTGCGACCGTAAATTCCGGACACGGCTCCGGCCGCTGTACGATCGCCGACGACTTCGTTGGTCCCGACGCTGGCGGCTCCAGCTCGAAGATTGAATGGGCGGTCAACGAGACCTGGGATGTAGAGTCGGCGTTGAGGCCGGTAGCCAATGTGTTCCAGAAAATCACTCAAGCGAATTTCTTCAATCCCCTTCAGGCGAGCTTCCTTCCGCATGGCATCAAGATGAGCAGAAATTGCTTTTCGAATGGCAACATCTTCTTCTCGAATCGCGAGGGCCGGGTCGGGAATATCGGCAAGGATCAGATACTTCGTATCTGAATCCAGCGTGGGGCTGTCTTCTGACCAGTTGAGAAACTTATCGGGAAACCCTTCGTAGCGAATCCGGTTGCCATCATCCAGAACTTCGTGGTTCAGTCGTGCTCCGGCGTCTTCCACGATGTCGTGAAACTGGTCGCGGTCAAGAACGCCGTCCTGATCAAGATCAACCAGACCGACAATCGCGAACGTTTCTGTTCGGCCCGGACTCCACAATGGAGTGTAAACCGGATCGCCCTTTGAAATTGGATCGTAAATGTCGTCGTTCAGGATGCGGGCTTCTGCGGTGTGGTTATCGATGATTCGAGTCACCTCGATCTGCCCTTTGATATCTTCCGCGCCGCGAGCGACTCCGTGATGAGCCTTGCGGTAAACAGAGAACGTCGTTCGCAGCCGCAATCGGTCCTGCGAGCCAAGGTTGATCCAGACCAGACCAGCGGTATTGTCGATCCAGCGAACCAGGCCGTCCGGACGTTCAAAGCTGACTCGCGTGGCTGCTTTCAGTTTCTCACGCAGATCGTCGACCTGAAGCACAAGCTGATCTTCGTTCTCAACATAATTCTTGCGTTCGGCGGTCCAGGTGGCTGTGGCTTCGTCGAATTCGATCTGCACTTCGTTCAGGTTTCGACGCAGGTCTTCGATCTGTTGCTGCCTGGCGTCGAGCTGTTCTTTCGTTGTGTCACGAAGGTTTGCCAGGTCCGTTTCGGCAGACCGCCGAGCCGTCTGATGAGTGTCGACCTGCCGCTGATACTGGCCACGCAACGCGGCGAGTTCGGTGTTTCGTGTGGCGAGCTGGGTCTGAAGCTGCTCGCGTTCGTTGGTCAGGTCCGTCACCCGCTGCGAGAGAAACTCGATGGCGGCGGCAAGATTCGTCGTCGGAAGAGGTCCATGAGCCGCATTGACTTTTCCGAGGTCCGTCATGATGGCACCAACAACGGTGTTGGCAACGCTCTGGTCGGCATCACCGACTTCAGACTGGTTATACCCGGCGACCCGTTTGAACGTTTCCACATCGTCCAGACCCTTTCGGGCGGCGTTTTCCGCAGCCTGCTTATCAGCTGCTGCCGTGGCGAATCGAGTCTGATTATCGGCCAGTTCGCGGAACTGCATGTAGAAGGCGACCCAACCGATTACCGCCAGCATCGCAAAAATGGCAAGAGTGATCTGCAAGCCGACGGATTTGTTTGAAGCAGCCATACCAGCACCTTTGAGTTCAGACTCTGACCGTTCGAGTTCAGCGTGAAACGTTAGAAGTTCAGAGTCGGAATAGAAGCGGGACCGTTCCGCTCAGCGGATCGTGAAGTCGCGCACCCTGTAGAAATGAAGGTGGAATTGCCCTCGGGGATGGTCCGCACTTCTTGTGCGCAAAACAGGCGGGACCATGAAGTTCACAAGTCTATGACTGGCCAGGTTGGAGTCAAGAAAGATCTCACAGATCAGTGGGCTGTAACGCCCGCAAGAGTCGGAGCATTCAAGCAGGACCTGTCGTGACGGCGGGTTTGTAAGGAATTGACCGATAAAATCGCTTTGACGGAAGGCGGTTAAAGTTCTGGCAACGTGGATGATGCTCCGACCGACGGTAACAACCACCGAGTTCCGGTGCGCAGTTTTCTGATTGCCGGGCAGCTATGCTCCACCCACCCCGCTCCGCCACTCTTTCGACGGCAGTATCGCAATCCGATGAGCAAAACCCTCTACGCCATTGATGTTTTCTCGCTGGTCTTTCAGGTCTTTCACGCCATCCCGCCGATGACGGGAACGTCTGGTCAACCGACTAACGCGGTGTTCGGGTTTACGCGGGATTTGCTGACGATTCTCCGGCTGCGCAAACCGGACTACATGATTTGCGCGATGGATTTGCCGGGACGTGGCATCCGCGAAGATATTTATCAGGAGTACAAAGCCAACCGAGACGAGATGCCCGATGAGCTGCGTCCGCAGATACCTGTCATCGTTGAGGTCATTAAAGGGTTTGGTATTCCAGTCATTGGTCTTGAAGGCTGGGAAGCCGACGATATCCTGGCGACGCTTGCTCGCCGCTGCGAAGCGGCAGGGATCCAGGCCAACATTGTGACGAGCGACAAAGATGCCAGGCAGCTCATCAGCCCGCTGGTCCGGCTGTACAACGTTCGCAAGGACACGTTTCTGGACGAGCCAGATCTCATCGCTGACTGGGGGGTCCGCCCTGACCAGGTGGTCGACTTCCAGGCGCTCGTCGGCGACAAAGTTGACAACGTCCCGGGAGTGCCTCTGATCGGTCCGAAGAAAGCCAGTGCTCTGCTTAACATGTTCGGAACGCTCGAGGACGTTCTGGCAAATGCTGACAAAGCGCCGGGCAGGAAACTTCAGGAGAATCTCAAGACGTACGCCGAGCAGGCGCGCATCAGCCGCCAGCTTGTCGAGCTGAACACGCAACTTGAATTCGACCTCGACTGGGACAAAGCAGTCGCCGGCCAGGTCAACCCCGACCGCCTCACCGAATTGTTTCGGGAATGCGGATTCCGAAGATTCATCGACGAGATTCGCGAGTTCGTTCCTGAAGGATCAATCGCCGAACCCGACCCCCTGTTTGCAGACGGTGAGCCAGCAGTCCAAGTCATCGCTGATGAAGTCGGTCTGAAAAAGCTTGCTCAACAGATCTCGGCTGCCGATTCGGTCACGATCCGGCCCGAGTTCGACGGACTCGATCCGCTTTGCTCAACGGTGCTTTCTTTGACCATCGCGACTGACGAATGGCGAGCAAGCTTTGTTCCACTGCACGAACTTGTTTCCGAGCAGCCGCTCGATCCAACCATCGTCTGGAATATCCTGGGGCCAGCGCTGAACTCAAAAAACACTTCAATTTCGGGGCACGACATCAAGGGGACACTGCTCGCTCTGCGACGAGCGGCTGACCTGTCAGATTCCGAAACAAATCTCGCAAACATTGACCCCGGCCTGGACACGATGGTCGGTAACTATCTTCTCTATTCGGGATCGAGAAGCCACGGCCTCTCGCAGCTCGTCGAACGGTATTTCGGATTGCCTGTTGATCCCCTTTCGCGTCTGTCTCCAAAAGATGAAGCGGTGGACGGTTTCAAAACGGAGAACCTGGCACAACACTCCGCCGACGAAGCGTGCCTGATGCTTCGGACCGGGGCAAAGATGCGCGAAGAGTTGGAGAAGAACGAACTCTGGGATCTCTACCACGACGTGGAGCGCCCGCTGATCTCGGTCCTGGCCGATCTTGAGCACACTGGCATCAAAGTCGATGCTGAAGAACTCAGTCGACAGAACACCGAAGTCAGTTCGCGCATCGAAGAACTGATCAACGAAATTCACGAACTCGCCGACGAAGAGTTCAACGTTGACTCACCGAAACAGTTGAGCGCGATCCTGTTCGACAAGCTCGGTCTGCCAGTCCTGAAGAAAACAAAAACCGGGGCAAGCACCGACCAGGAAGTTCTCGAACAACTCGCCGAGATGCACGAACTTCCGAAAAAGATCATCGAGAACCGGCACCTTGTCAAACTGAAGGGCACCTACCTGGATGCTCTGCCAAAACTGATCAACGCGGACACGGGGCGAATCCACGCATCATTCAATCAGGTCGTTGCCGCAACCGGCCGGCTGAGTTCCAGCAATCCGAACCTGCAGAACATCCCGATCCGAACGCCCGAAGGGGAGCGAATCCGCCGAGCCTTCATTCCTGGAGAACCTGGCTGGAAGCTGGTCTGTGCCGACTACTCACAGATCGAACTGCGAGTTCTTGCTCACTTCAGCGGCGACGTCGCCATGCAGAAAGCCTTCGCCGACGGAATCGACATTCACCGAGCCGTTGCCGCCGAAGTATTCGGCATCGCTCCAGAAGACGTAGATTCCAATCAGCGCCGCATGGCGAAGGGCGTCAACTTCGGAGTGATCTACGGACAAAGTTCGTTTGGCCTGGCAGCGGCTTTGGGAATCAGCCGCGAAGAGGCAGCGGCTTTCATCGAAAGCTACTTCGATCGTTACAACGGAGTGGCTGACTTCATGGAAACGACGCTCGACGAATGCAAAGCAACTGGCTTTGCAAAGACCATTCTTGGTCGCCGCCGAGCCATTACCGGCATTCGATCAACTCGCAAAGGGCAACTCAACATGCCCGAACGTACTGCCGTCAACACGGTCATCCAGGGTTCCGCTGCCGACCTGATAAAGACAGCGATGATTAACATTCATCGGACTCTCAAGGCAGAAAACCATCCTGCAAACATGTTGCTGCAGATTCACGACGAACTGGTTTTCGAAACCCCCGAGTCCGAAGCCGAGTCCCTGAAACAGCTCGTGAAGTCCGGGATGGAATCAGCCTTCACACTTGACGTTCCTCTGACCGTCGACATCGCCATCGGCGACAACTGGCTCGATGCGAAATCCTGAGTCCGTTTTGCCGTTACGGTCTTTGGACCAAGAAACTTCGCTCGCCGCGAGTGACGTAGATCGCTTGTTCGTCGAGGCGGTCGCAGAGTTCGGCGAGGAATTCGATCAGGCGATCAAATTCCGATTCGCTGCCGAATGAAACTTCGAATCGCTCCATGACGTCGTGAAAGACTTCTCCGTCGGGAGCGGCCCAGTAGCCTCGCACGGGAGTCGGTGTCTGCGTGTAAGCGTTGTACCGGCTCATCAGGAATTCGTGGATGTTCTGCCGCGCGGTCAGCGATTCTCGAGCGTGTTTTGGGTGATCGAGCTTATGCGACGGCACGTAGAACACGGTCACTTTGCCGAGTTCATGGACCGAAGGGCGAGGTTTGTTGTCCGGTTCGAGGTTGCTCATCACCATCCAGCAGCGAAGCCGGCCCGGAAGAACCGCGCCGGCTTCAATTGCTTGAGTTTTAAATTCGATCAGTCGTAAGTCATTGTCTTTGATGACCCGCTCTACTCAGCCGGGCCCATTTTCCGGAACGGCCAGTCAGGGCTGCCATTGGGATCTTTGGCGACAGGCGACTTGCCCAGTGCAAAATCCTGCGGTTTGAGATTTCGATCGATCCAGAACTGTTTGTCTTTAACAAAGCCGTAGAAGCTCGGGTAGAACGGATCGACAAAGTCAACGTTCGCCGCTTTGGGAACTTCCAACCCGGTCAGATGGTACGCTGCGTTGACGACCAGTCGCCGTGCATCAGCACTTACCAGGTCGACCGCTGCACCCATTGTTGTACAGAAGGCGTAGCCTTTGACGCCGTTGGGGGCGGTGTACTCGCGAAGCCAGGCCAGTGCCTGCAGTGGGTTGTTCTTCGGTCCGTCAATGGCTTCTGACGCTGGATCGAGTGTCGCCGTTACGGCTCCGCGAAGCAGCACAGTCGCTTTCTTCTCGTCGAGGTTCCTGACGGTGTAAACGTCGGACGGTGCGAACACATCTTTGACGCTGTTGAGAACGGGATGCCCGGCGTTCGCTTCTTCGATCACCCCACGACAGCCTTCTCGTTTGTGACCGCCGTGATGAGCGACCCATTTTTCTCCAAGAATCTGTAGACCAAAGAAACTCCATTTGCCCTGAAAGCCGTGAGTCGCCGTGCGAAGTCCAATGACCGGCTTGCCCGCTTCCAGATATCGGTCGAAAGGTTTCATTGCTTCTTCGGAGGGCGTTCGGAAACGCGTCGCGACGATCATCAGGTCGGCATCATCAAGTGCATCCAGTCCGGGAATGTTCTGCTGGTTGTTGGGATCGATGTACCCCTTTTCCGGATCAATTGGAAACAGCACGGTACAGGTAAAACCGTGTCGCTGACTGAGAATCTTGCCCAGCATCGGCAATGCTTCTTCGGATCGGTATTCCTCATCGCCGCTGATCAGGACGACCTTCTTGCCCTTGCCGGGTCCGTCTTTGCCTTCGAAGACGAGGCTTTCAGCAACGACGGTGTTGCCGATTGCCGCCGCCAAGCCGAGAGCCATCACACAAATGCCGAACAGTTTTCTCATGGTGAAACTCCGTAGGGTGCGTTTCGACGCACCATGATTCGCAGATCAAAACAAGGTGCGTCAAGACGCACCCTACGTCAAAAACAACCAATCAATGGTTGTGGTGCATGTGGAACAGCATGTGTTTCTGGTCACCTTTCGCAAAGATGTAGGCGACCAGGTCCAGGATTTCTTCTTCTGTCAGCTTGTTCAAAAGCCCCTTCGGCATGATCGATAGCGGAGACTTCACTCGTTCGTCGATGGAGTCTTTGTCAATCACGAGCGGTGCGGCTTTGGCCAATGGGTCGATCAGCACGCGTACCTGAGTTGCGGTTTCTTCGACAACCATACCGGTGACGACCTTCCCCGAATCCAGAATGAACGTATTCGACTGATACTTCTCAGCGATCTCCTTCGAAGGTTCGATCAGCGATTGCAGGATGTGTTCTTTCGAGTGTTTCTTCGGATCGATCTTCGTGAGGTCCGGTCCGACTTCAAAACCTTCGCCATTCATCTTGTGACAGGCGACGCAGTTGGCCACCTTGAACAGATTCTTCGCGGTTTCGAACGAGCGACCGTGCATCATCTCTACGACGGCTCCGTTGAGGTCTTCAAACTTCCACTCCGTATTTCGGGTGGTGTATTTCAGCAGTTCGTCTTTGAACGGCAGAGGATTGGCGGCGAGATACTGTTCCGGATCGGCCTGGTACTGCTCCAGGTCCGCGACGACGTACAGCGCGCCGAACATTCGTCGCCAGTGCCCGGGATAGGTGCAGACATACGGGTAAACTCCCGGCGTCGTTGGAGCTTCAAACGCAATGGCCTGACTCTTGCCTTTGTCGAGGCTCTGGCTGCTCAGCAGGATCTTGTCGGAGACCGGGACGTAGTGACGAGCTTTGGCGTCTGGATCACGACCGGTTCGCTCTGCCGCTTCGCCGACTTCTGCCAGAGCACCTGGCTGCACAATGACAAAGTTGTGCTCCATGTTGTCCGAGTTGGTAAACCGGAACTCGACCGGTTTACCCGCCTGAACGACGATTTTTTCTTTGTCGTAAATCATTCGTTCGATCACTGTGCCGATGGCGATGACTCGAACGTCCAGATTCTGCAGTCGCTCTTCGACTGACCTCGCCGCATCGGCAGGCAACTTCTTCGAGAGCGATCGGGTCAGAGCGATGGCATCCAGGGCGGCTCCACCGGTTCTTAGTCGAGCGGGCATTGCACTCAGGTAGCCGACCAGATTATCGATCAGCCCGCCGAGCCCTTTGTCGGGCCAGTGCTCTTCCGGGATCGCTCGCAGACCGTCGATGGCCGATGTTCGGTTGCGACCGGTTCGGATGAGCTTTGACAGGTCTGCAAATTTTTCCGACTCGTGGCCGGGAATTGAAGCCAGCGAGCGAATGGCGACGTCGTGCAGATTCTCGGTTCCGCCACTGACTGAAAATCGGTCGGCGGCAATCGCCTGCTTCTTCTTCAGACCCGGACCTGACCAGGCAAGCTTTAAACCATCTCCGCCACCATTGTCGAAATACGTGACGACGAGGTCGTGCGAGCCTGCTGTCAGGTTGACAGACGCATTCTTCTCAGACATCCCGTGCAGCCCGTCGTGGTTAATGACCAGCTTTCCGTCGAGATAAAGTCGTGAGCCATCATCCGAGGTGATGAAGAATTTGTAGTTGCCGGTCTTCGGGATCGCGATTGAACCCGTGAACCGCAACGCAAACTTGTCGGCTGATTTTCCTTTCGGAACGTAGAAGTCAACCTGGGGACGGATCTCGGTTACCTGTGGCGTCATCTTGGCCAGCGTTTCAATGGCAACGTTGGAAGCGCTTGGGTAGAAGTAGTCGACCTTAATTCCGGCCTGCATGAGTCCGGCACCGCCCTGCTCTGCTGCCAGGTTCGGCGGAAGTTCGAACATCAGCGATCGAACGTCGGGATAGAGACTGCCTCGCAGTTTCTCGTCAGCGATGGACGGCACCGCTGCCAGCAGGTCTCGCAGACTTTCTTTACTCTTCGAAGCGGTAAACAACGCTCCGTTGCCAGCTCCGTCGGTTTGGATCAGAGCGGCATAACCAAGCTGACGCGTCTCGACTTCTTTGCCTTTCAGGGCGAGGTTCTCGATGCGGTCCCTGGATTTCTTCAGGTCTGCTGACGGTTGCTCGACCAGCAGTTGGAGCAGACCATCGATTCCTGACACCTGACCAACCGCGTCCCGGCTCTCGATCAGATTCAGCAGGAGCGACAGAGGTTTTACTTTCCGCAGTCCGGCCAGTCCGTTCAAAGAATCATTCAACGCTGAGGCGGGAACACTCTGCCGGCTGAGAATTGCCTCATACACCGCTTCAGATCGTTCGAGTTTGAGCAGGTCTGAAACGCTGGCGTTGAGCAGTGAATATGCCATGGCGGCTTTGGAGAGTGGCTTGCCTGACCCGATCGCATCCTGCACCAGAGCGTCGGCGTTGATTTTGCCCTTGGCGTATTTCAGGACGGTGTCGAGTTCCGGATCTGTCGGTCGCGTTGCCACTTCGAAGATAACTTCGGCAGCGTCAGCTCCGGTAAATGCGACAGCCGCTTTGAGGGCTTCAGCCCGAACGAGTGCCGACTCGTCTCGTGACGCGGCTGCAAGGATCTCCTGCCAGCCGCTGACTGCCGGATTCACTTCTCCAAAATGGCCGAGTGTTCTGATCGCCGCGGCGCGAACGCGAGGCTCGTCAGCCTGAAAGGCCTTCGCAGCAAGATCGACGTTTTGAATTCTTTGCTCCTCGAAAACCCATAGGCATTCGAGTAGAGCCTGAGCTTCGTCGCGGTCGGCGGATACTTTCTTCGGGTTGAGCGAATCAGCAAATGCTCCAACTTCGCGAGCGATTTCGTCGCGGCCTCGACCGGAAAGTTCCAGCCGGGCTCGATATCGCGTGCTGTCGGTCGCGGCGAAGAAGTTCTGACAGACTTCGGCGATTGGTTTGCCCTTCATCTTTGCCGGCTTAACCAGATCGCGACCTTCGTAAGTTACACGATAAATTCGACCATGTTCGTGGTCGCGGTTGGGATCCCGCATGTTGTGCTGCATGTGGCCGATCAGAGCGTTGTGCCAGTCGGCAACGTACAATGCTCCGTCGCCGCCGATTTCGACGTCGCTCGGGCGGAAGTTCGGATCACTCGAAATCAGGATCGGCTCAATTTCTTCTGCCGTGATGTCGGCACCGTTGTACTTGACTTCGTGCTGCAGAACTCCGAGCACTCCGATCGCGTTGCAGATGAGAAAGTTGCCTTCGAGTTCCGGCGGAAAGTGAGGACTCGACAGCAGGCCCGTTGCCGGCACCGGTCGAACTCTCTTTTCGTACCACTTCTTATTGCCGATTCCTTTACCGATGTTGACGTACGAGCCCGTGCCGCTCGTTCCGTCGCTGGCAAACTGGTAACCCCACTGGTCAAAGACGTCGCCGTGCGGGTTTGGTCCGATCGGGAAGTGAAATTCAAACTCGAACGTTCGAGGGTTGAAGCGGTGAACACCGGACGCTCCCGAGCGGAACGTCTTCGTCGGTGTCTCAAAGTTGGCGACGTTAAAGATCCCCCTCGACCAGTACATCCAGCCGTCCGGACCGATGTTCACGGCGTTGGCTGAGTGATGCGTGTCGGCACTGGACACTCCCTGCAGGACTCGGAGTTTGACATCCGCTTTGTCGTCTCCGTCGGTGTCTTTGAGAAACCAGATTTCAGGCGGCGCGGCAACAAGAACGCCGCCGCCCCAGAATTCGAAACCGGTCACGGAGTTCAGCTCGTCTGCAAATACGATGCACTCGTCAGCTTTGCCATCCTGATCTTCATCCGGAAAGATCAGCAGCGCGTCACGGCGAGGCTCGACCGGATTCCAGTGCGGGTAAGACGGCCAGACTGAAACCCAGACTCGACTGTCCGTGTCGACGGCCATCTGCACCGGGTTGACGAGTCGCGGAAAATCCTTTTCGGTGGCAAACAGGTTGACCTTCATTCCTTTATGAATGGTCATCTTCGAGATTGCTTCTTCGCCGTCCAGGTATTCGCCCAGAGCCTTCTGAAACTGACTTTGTTTGTTAGCCGGAACAATCACCTCGGGTGGCAGGTTATCGTCTTTGACTTCCAGGTCACCGCCATTGGCGATCGCCCAGATTCGCTTGTCGCGGTTGGCAGTCTTGACGTCGAAAATCTCCATTTCGCGACCCATGACGTCGGCATTAGAAAATCCATCCCAGTTCAGCCTCGAACGGCCACCGAAAACGTTGTACTCATCAACGACCCGGTAACGATTGAACCAGTGCAGATTTTTATCGAGGACTGCTTCACGTAGTTTGACGACGTCGGCAGGAGCACTCTTGTCAAATAATCTGCTGACGATGACTTCGGCCAGAGCCTTGTTCCCATGATCCAGCAGGTGGATGCCGTTCATGGTGAGCGGCTCTTTGGCGTTCGCGTAAAGGCTTTTTGTCGGAGTGAAAATGTCGACAAACTGGACGCCCTTGTCCGCACAGACCGCCTGCATGGCTGCGGTGTATTTTTCGAGGTTTACGTTCTGAACCGACCCGTCGGGAAGATGCGGACTCTTCAGGTTTTCATGAGCGATCGGCGAGAAGACGACGATTCTGGGAGCGGACTTGCCGTTGTATTTCTGCCCTCGCATCCCATCGATCATCTCAGCCAGGTTCTTCTTGAAACCTTCGAGACCGGCGTCGCCGTTCAATGCTTCGTTTCGCCCGAAGAAACAGAACACCGTGTCGGCCTGGACCTTCGTCAGCCACTGATCCGGGTTTCCGAAGTTGTCGGCTCGGTCCCGGCGTTTCACTTCATCGGCCGAGTAACCGAGGTTTCGAAAAGTAAGATTGTGTTCTGGAAACAGGGCCTGAATGTAAGTTTCGAGCCACCCGTGATGCTGCATTCGATCGGCCAGAGTATTGCCGATGTAGGCAACGTTATCGCCTTTGGCGAGTTGCAGTTCTGGTTCGGCGGCTCGGCAATCGACCGTTGCGAACAGCGAGATTTGCAGAGCCAGCAGAGTCGAGAATCGAAGGATCATCCAGGGTCGTAGCATCATGAAAAGTCTCGCTGGGGCGGCAGGTGATGTTTGAGGCAGGACGAGCGATTATTCGGTGTGCCATCCGGTGTGGCCACGTAGATTCAAGAATGGCGAGCCTCGCGGCGATCCGCAACCGATTGAGGCAATACGCGGACTGTTCCGCATGCCTGGCCGGTTTCTGAATAACCGTGTTGCAAATTCAAGAATGGATATTCGACCAATGTTCTGATCCGATGCAGAGGTGATGCTGCGCGAAAGTATCGAGAGTTATTCCTGGTGCTTTTCAAACTGCTTTCGGATTCACTGGGAACTTCCAACGCGCGGATGTCAACAAAGTTGACGGCAGCGAAGCGACTTCAAAAAGAAGTTTTTTTTCAAGTTGCCGTTGTAACGACGAGGTTTACAATCAGCAGCCAATTCATGATCCACGAAGGCGCGTCGACCCGATCGCTGGGATGAATTTTCGGTCTCGATGGTCGCTCATTTCACTGTCGCTCTACTGGTTCATTCGACCGCTTTATCTGCGTGGGCTCTTCTCTCAACACAAGGCGCAGCGATGCAAATCATTTCCCGTCGCGAAAATGAATCTATCGTCATCGGTAACGAAATTGTCGTCACGGTGCTCGAATTCAAAGATGACTTTGTTCGACTGGCGATCGAATCGCCCAACGAAGAACCATCCTATCGCGAGGAAGTGATCCACCTGGAACCCCAGTACGCCGAACTTCAGTCCAACTGACTGAATGAGCCCGTTCCGGCAGCGGCGCAGTAACGGCACGACGCAAGCGATATCGACGGCAGCACCGTTGACACTCGCGTTCTGCACGACGAGCATTGCAGTCATCCTGCTTCCTTGATGTGCGTCCGTTTTACGTTTGTTGTCGACGGTTCTTAATGAGTCAGCCCGAGCAACTACCTGACACTATTCCGCGCCATGTCGCCATCATTATGGACGGCAATGGGCGCTGGGCGCAGCGGCGCGGACTGCCACGAATCGAAGGCCACCGTCGAGGCGTCAAGAGCGTTCGTGAAATGGTCGAGGCCGGGGCCGATCTGGGGCTGGAGCAGCTCACGCTCTACTGCTTAAGCAGCGAGAACTGGAAACGCCCCGAGTCCGAACTCCGTCGTCTGATGAATCTGCTGGAGCAGTTTCTGGTCGAAGAACGCTCGACGATCATGCGTGAAGGGCTTCGGTTTGCGACGATTGGCCGACGAGAAGGTTTGAGCGATGGAGTGCTCCATGAAATCGATAAGACCGTCCGCATGAGCCGTGAAAATACCGGCATGCGACTCTGTCTGGCGCTCAACTATGGCGCCCGCAGCGAGATTGCCGACGCGGCCACAGAAATCGCTCGGAAGGTTCAGGCCGGGGAATTGAGGCTCGACGAAATTGACGAAAACACCGTCTCTGAAAACCTCTATACGGCGGGAATGCCGGATCCGGACCTGCTCATTCGAACGGCGGGCGAGTTACGAATCAGCAACTACCTGCTCTGGCAGATCAGCTACGCGGAAATCTGGGTCACTGAAAAGTTCTGGCCGGAGTTTCGCCGACCTGATCTGGTCGAAGCGTTTCAGGCATTCGCGGCACGAGACCGTCGCTATGGCGGACTGAAAGGCTGATGGATCATGCTCGGCTGGCGAATTCTGATTTCGGTGATCCTGATCCCGATGCTGATCGCGATCTTTGTTCTTGATCATCGCGCCGGTGAATCCGCCCCGTACCTGTTTGGCCTGTCGATATTGCTTGTCTGGCGAGCGGCGTACGAGTTCAGCGACCTGCTGAAGACGCGATCCTTCAGTCCGTCATTCGTGCTGATCGGTAGTTGCTCGACGCTGATCGTTGCCGCGACGTGGTTGCCTCATCTGGCGCTCTCTGGGCTGGGGAGTTCATTGCTCGACAGGCTTGCCGGTTCCGATCTCTCTTTCGTCGTGTTTGCGCTGTCGATCCTTGCTGCGTTTCTTCGCGGTGCCATTAGGTATCGCGAGCCCGGCACGACGATGGAAACGCTTGGCGCAGACATCCTGGGCATCGCGTATCTGGGAGTCCTGCTCAGCGTGACAGCGCAGCTTCGCTGGGTGGCTGGCGTGCAGGCGGGTTACCTCGTGCTCGCCTCGCTGGTCATTGGAGCCAAGTGCGGAGACATTGGCGGGTACACACTCGGACGACTGTTCGGCAAAAAGAAACTTGTCCCGACCTTAAGCCCCGGCAAAACACAGATGGGTGGAGTCGGTGCAATTCTTGGATCGAGCCTTGCTGTAACGGCGTGGCTTCATTTTGCTCCAGGATATTTCTTCGACAAGGGAGTCCCGTGCGACACTTTCTGGTCGCTGGTTTACGGTGCGACTATCGGCGTTGTGGGGCTGGTCGGGGATCTTGCCGAATCGTTGATCAAGCGCGACGTTGGCAGGAAAGACTCGGCAGTGCTGATGCCCGGTTTCGGTGGGCTGCTCGACCTGCTCGACAGCGTCCTTTACGCCGGGCCGGTGGCGGTGCTTCTTTGGAATGTGCTGCCACTGGCAACCTGGTCCTATTGATCAGAAATTGGAACACCGAGCTCCGCTAATGATCACTAATCAACAAATAGGTGAAGATTAGCGGCAATTGGTGTTCCGCGTGTTTCTTCCCCTGAAGGCTCGCATGAAGAAGGAGTTTGCCGTGAGATCGCTTCTTGTTCTGGTGACGACAGTTCTACTCTGTTTTTCGGGGTCGAACGCCCGCGGCGCGGACAACCTTCGTTCAACTCAGCAGACGGCGGTTGCCGACGTCGACTCTCGCCGCGACGAATTGAACGCAGTTAATCAGGCGATCTGGAAGTTCGCCGAAGTCGGTCTGGAAGAACATCAGTCCGCCAGTCTCCTCGTTTCAAAACTGACGGAAAATGGTTTCGACGTAAAGCGAGGCGTGTCGGACATGCCGACGGCCTTCGTCGCAAGCTACGGTTCCGGCAAACCGATCATCGGAATTCTTGCCGAGTATGACGCTCTGCCCGGCATGTCTCAGAAAGTCGAACCGGAACGATCGCCCTTCCAGGAAGGTTCAGCGGGACATGCCTGCGGACACAGCGGACTGGGGACTGGAGCGCTCGGTGCGGCGCTTGCCGTCAAAGCGTCGATGGAAAAGCACCAGCTTAAGGGCACGATTCGCCTTTACGGAACTCCCGCCGAAGAAACGGTGATCGGCAAGGTCTACATGTTGCTGGATGGGCAGTTCGACGATCTTGACGTCTGTCTGCACTGGCACCCGTCGACGAAAACCAACGTCTGGGCAGGTAGCTCCAAAGCGTTGATCTCTGCGAAGTTCACATTCGACGGTGTTTCGGCGCACGCTGCCGGAAGTCCTGAGAACGGTCGCAGCGCGCTGGACGCCGTCGAGCTGATGAACGTTGGCGTCAACTTTATGCGCGAACACACGAAGGAAGATGCTCGACTTCACTACGTCATCACGAATGGCGGCGGCGCGCCGAACGTCGTGCCTCCAACCGCGACGGTCTGGTACTTTGTCCGCGCAGACAGGCACGAAGACGTCGAGTATTACTTTCAATGGGTGCGCGAGATTGCGGAAGGTGCCCGGAAAATGACCCGCACCAAACTCAGCGTTCAGATCGACACCGACTGCCACGAGCTGATTCAGAATACGCCGTTGTCCGAGCTTCTGTACGAAAACCTGAAGCAGATTGGGGCGCCGAAATTCACCGACGAAGAACGTGCCTTCGCCAGACGAATTCAGCAGCCACTGGTCGAAGAATTCAAGCAGACATTTCCACTGGCCATCGACGACGAAATCAAAACTCTGAAAGAGTCGAATACGCCCAGCAAAGGTTCGACCGACGTTGGAGACATTTCGTGGTACGTCCCGACCGGCGGTATCAGGACAACGTGCATGGCTGCGGAAAGCCCCGGTCACAGCTGGCAGAATGTCGCGTGCATCGGATCGACGATGGGCGAAAAAGGGATCGACTACGCAGCGCGAGTTCTTGCCATCAGCGCGCTGGACCTGCTCGAAAAGCCAGAGCTTGTGCTGGCCGCGAAAGCGGACTGGAAGCAGCGTATGGCGGCCCGAAAATACATATCGCTGATTCCCAAAGGCCAGAAGCCTCCGGTCAGAATTCGCTGATCGAACCCGGCTCCGCTGAAGGTCGTTACGTCTGCACAAGCCCCGACAACCAGGCCGCACACGTTCCACAGACGACGATCGGGATCCACGCAGCCAGTTCGATGTCGACGACGTTCAACCGTCCAAGGTGAATGCTGACTTGAGTCAGCAGGAATAATGCTCCCAGGGTCATGGTGCAGACTGCGATGTTTACCAGCAGGCTGGAGCTCTCTCGGCGAAGCGTCAGCGGGATCGCGATGAGGACCGAAATCAGAATGAGAAACGGTCTCGCCAGCCGTTCGTGTAGATGTACGGACTGGCTGCGGATGGTGACTCTCCCGTAGGCAGGATTCCGAATGCGATGAATCAGCTGAGATGTTGACAGGTACTTGAAACTGCGGGTTCGATTATGAAGCTGGTCGATCGTCACATCGGTAATGACAAACAGGTCGCTACTCGACGGCGCTTTCAGAATTCTCCGACTGCCTTCTGCGGTGAGTGTCAGTTCTTCAAAAGTGGGCTGAGGTTCTCGCAACAGCCAGCCGGCTGGCCGGTCTCCGTTGGCAGGAATCTGAATCGCCTCTTCGGCTTTCAACGTCGTCGGTTCGATCACCTGGAGAGGAACCGGCAGCAGAAACCTCGCACTGAAGATTTTTCGTTCCGCAATTCTCAGACGATCGCCTGAAATTTCGATATTGGTGACATAGTCGCGAGCAGGCTGCACATCGTGAGTGGCGGCGCCGCCATCGCCACGATTGGCCTGGAGTCTTTCGGCAATGTTTGGGATGACGATTTCCTGGTTTACCGTGAGGGCCAGCACGATCGTCGACGCTCCGATGACGATGGGGACAGCCAGTCTCCACGACGGGACTCCAGCCGAAAGTACCGGGTAGATCTCACGAGACCGTTGCAGCAACGCAAAAACGCCAACGACGGCAAGCACGATCAGAATCGGTCCGACCATGTCGAAGAACGGAAATGCCTGAAAGAAGTAGTGAGTCGCCATCGTTGCCAGAACGGTCGCTGTCGATTCGTCAGCCGCTCCGGATTGAAACTCGTCCGCGTTCGAAAATGCGTCGAACACAACGTACAGGCCGTACGTTGCCACGAAACCGATGGCAAAGACATGCCAGAATCGTTTCAGTAGATGTCGGTCAAAAAGTGTCACGAACGTCCTTGCTCGTCGTCGACAAAACGTCTGATCTGCGCGCAGCAGTTCCTCGCGGGTGCGCCCCACCGTCTGCGGATTACACGTCGGATTGATGAAGTCGGTCAATACCGACTCGCAAACATCGCCTGGTCAAAATCCGACGAACCCGGCTCAATGATCCATCGCCTGACCACCACATGGTCGTTGTGAACGCTTATGGCGGGCGGAGCTGGCAGCAACATTAATCGCGGTCGTTCTTCCGGCGCATCGACAATTTCTCAAGAACGTCTCGAACGTCGTTCAACTGTTCTTCCAGTTTGTTGATTCGGTGTTCGTGAGACTCCAGAACGTGATCCAGTTCGCGACGCTCGTCGTCGAGTTCCCGCTCCGTAAGTCTTCGCGCTTCGTTCGTGCGATCTTCTTCCCTTCGCGCTTCGTCACCGCGCTCTTTGTGGTCTCGGCGACCGTCTTTGTGGAATCGGCGTTCCACCAGTTCACGCGGCGCGTCATGAGCGATTCTCTCTGAAAACTCGATCATCTCTTCTGCGGGTTCATGAATGCCTGCTTCGTGCAGATGCCGAGCCGCTTCCCGAAGCAGGTCTACTGCTCGACGAACCTGTTCCATGCGTTTTTGATGTAATTCTTCTTCGTCGCGATGATCGTCGTGTCTGCTATGAAACTTGCGAATCTGGTCTTGGAGCCTGCGTTCCAGACGCTCTGCCTCTTCGCGGCGTCCGGCTTCAGCATGCTTCTGGATTTCCCGCCGACTGGCGACGAGGTGTCGCTCGAAATCTTCAACCTCCTCGGTAAGCCGTTCTCGCTGCTCTCGCACAGCGTAGTCTGGTTTCGGTGCATCCTGCGCAAAGGCAGCCAGGAACGCACCACCCGTCGCCAGAACTGCCGTGAGTACGATAAGCACGATTGCGAATTTGATCTGTGTCATCCGAGTCTCCCATTGAGTTCCTCAGGCCTGATTGAAGTGGCACCTTGCCGGTTTCGTTTCGCTGAGGTCGTGACGAAATGCGTGATCGGCGTTACTGCTTCGAGTTTGCATAGGCCAGTTCCATCACTCGATTCACGTCGCGACCGACCTCGCCACTGACGAGTGGTGGACGACCATCGAGAATGGCAGCGGAAAAATCCGCGATCAAGGGAGAATTGAAGTTCGACGTCGGGAGATGCTGCTCGGATGTGTGGTCGCGACCGTGCTCGATGATCAGCTCGCCACCGTTTAACGGGCGGCTGACAAGTCGACCTTGCGTCCCAAGAATGGCGAACTCATCGGGGTCAGTTGACGAGCCGAAGCAACAATGCAGGATTCCATGAACGCCGGATTCAAACCGCAATGCAAGCGTCGCAACATCGTCGGCCTGATAACTTGCAGCCACTGTTCCGCACTGAGCCTTCACGTCGGAGACGGGGCCAAACAGGCGAAGAAACAGATCCAGCCGGTGGCTGCCGATGTCCATCAATGCTCCTCCGCCGCCCGCTTCCGGCAGAACTCGCCAGTAGCCATCGTCGCCTGGATCGATCGCAAACGGTGTACAGGTCGTGGCCGAAACTGAAAGCACCTTTCCGATCTCACCCGACTGAACGAGTTTCTGCATTCGCTGAACGACCGGGTAAAACGGTCGGTAATACGCGACGCCCAGGCGGACGTTAGCTTTTGCACATGCCGCAATCATTGCGTCGCACTCGACCGTCGACATGGCCATCGGCTTTTCGACAAGCACATGCTTGCCAGCGGCAGCTGCAGCGATCGTCTGCGGAGCATGCAGATTAACCGGAGTCGCGATGTAAACCGCATCGACCGCCGCCGACGCAATCACCTCATCCGCCGAAGTTGTCGCGATGGAGACGCCGAATTCGTCAGCAAAATTACGGAGCTTTGCCTTATCACGACGGCAGACTGCGACAAGTTCGCTGTTTGGATCACTCTGAATTGCTGCCGCTACCCGTTTTCTGGCGACGTCTCCGCATCCAATGATTCCCCACCTGATTGCCATCCGCTACTCCCTGCTTTTTTTCACGATTTCGTCGCCGGAATTACTCAACCGGATTATGCGAGCAGTTGCCCCAAACCGCCAGAAGCCGCTCGTTCTTCAAGAGCAAGGTCGCCGACATGAACAAAAAAGCCGCAGACTTGTCGGGCTTGACTTCGTCTGCGGCGAACAGGTTCTGACATTCAGTGAGGATTTCTCCACGACACACTTGTGGAACCGACTATGTCGATTCCTGAGTCGCAGGTTCCGGCAACTCTGCAACCGGTCGACTCTTTACGACGACAGGTATTGTCCGAGGCTGAGCCTCCGCTCGCCGACCGACCGACAATGTCAGAACGCCGCTATCCAGCTCGGCTTCAACGGACGTCGGGTCCAGGGACTCATGAAGTTTGATCGAGCGACTGAATTTGTCGCAACGGAAGTCGGCGTGTTTCTGCTCGCCAGGGTGATCAGCCGATTTCCGAGCGCCTGAAACAGTCAGCACTCCATCCTCGACTGAAACTTCCAGATCTGGTTGACGGACGCCGGGAACGTCGAACTCAACGACCAAACGCTCGTCACTCTCCCAGATTGTCACTGGCGGTTGGGCTGAGCATGTCCGCGAAACTGCTCCACCTACCGAACCTAACGCGATGTCGAACTCGCGGCGCAGCTCGTCCAGAGTGGTGGGCGACAAATTCCAAATGCGTGAAAATGTAGGGGTTCCGGGCAGCATGGCACACTCCTCTTTCAAGTTGATTGTGACGTTTGGAAAGCGTGAACTCGAATTCTCAGGCCTGATGTCCCGAATCCCGTCGGGCACTTTCCCTTAAAGCAGACGTCGTGCCAATCAATAAAAGGGATCCGTAAATTAATCGTTAATGATTTCTGATAAACAACTAATGTCAAAGGCGACCTGTCGCATTATAGGTGTTGCTGCCATTTAGGCACTGTCATATTTGCGCTCGGCACGCAGTATGAGCTCGCCTAATAGAGAGACTGCCAAATTGGCGTCTTCTTTTGGCGCAATACGTGCTTTGAGCTGTCGTTTCTGGAAGGTGACGAGTGGGCCAGGCAGGAAGTTTGAGCGATCTACAATAATAACTGAATAAACACAGGCCGTTTCCTTGCTGCTCCAGGTCTTACCCATTATTCGTACTCGGTACAGCTGACACAGAGTGCCCTGAAAACCTTGAAGATCATCTCGGCGACACCTTTCGCATTTGATCTTATGTTGTATGTTTAAAACGCAGGGCGAGCCGGGGGGCTCGGATGCCCTGCGGTTGATGAGTTTCAGTTTCTGTTTCGTGCCCGAAATAACAATCGGGCGGCAGCCATCAGGAGAGATTGCCATGAGAAAGCTTGCTAGTGTGTTTTGTGCGGTTGCCGTCGTCGCGGCAGCCAATGTTGCTTCAGCAGCAGATTTCAGCCCTTTGTTTCCGAGCACTTTTGTCGGAAGCTTCGATCACCACGAAGGTGACAAAGCTCCTGAGCCAGTTGCTGAAGGCAAAGCGATTGAATTGTTTGAGTGCGTGAAGTACGAAGATCTCGACCACATCGCTCCGTGCGCCGAAGTCAAGATCGTCAAGGTTCTCGATCCGTGCTGGAAGCCGGATCCATGTGCCTGCTGCCAGCAGCCTCGCTGCGTCTACGTGAAGATTTGTGTTCCTAAGAAGCAGCCTTGTCACACCTGCTGTGCACCAAAGCCAAGCTGCTGTGCTCCGAAACCAGCCTGTGGCTGCGAGAAAGATCACGGCCCGAAGGTTACCTGCAAGAACAACGGCGCTTACACGAAATATGACTACGGCAAATACCGTGTCGAAATTCGCGTCAAGAACGGTTGGGTCGTCGTTGACTACGACAACTAATCCGCCGCACGGACTTCCGTAAAAAAGACAAAGCCAGCCGGGATCAATTCCCGGCTGGCTTTTTTATCTGGCGAATAGTGTCTGAGCCGCATGAACGCTCAGCATCCCGGCAGAATCACGCGGCTTTTCGGATCAGGCGGGTGATGCGGTCGAAGTCGGCGTTGGTGCCGAAGTCGATGATGACCTGGCCGGATTCGGCGGTTTTCAGTTTGATCTGGACTTTCAGACCGAGTGTGTCGCGGAGTTGCTGCTCCAGCGAATCGACGTGTGTTGTCCGTTCGGGTGGCTGCTTCGGCGTCTTTACGGACTCGATCGGGATCGTGTTCGCCGCTTCGCCCCGCATGATCGCTCGGACGGCCTGCTCCGTCTTACGGACGGAAAGCGACTCGGCCTGAATCCGCTCGCAGATGGCCAGTTGGTCGACTTCTTCCAGAGGCAGCATGGCCTTGGCGTGGCCGCCGGTGATCTTCTCTTCGTGAAGCAGTCGCCGCACTGGCTCGGGAAGTTCGAGCAACCGGAGCATGTTGGAAACGGTCGAGCGGTCCATCGACAGTCGTTTGCCGAGTTCCTCAATCGTGCAGGCGAAGCGGTCGACGTAATCCTGGAAGGCCTGCGCCTTTTCCAGCACGTTGAGATCCTTCCGCTTCAGGTTTTCTTCCATCGCCGCTTCGCTGACTTCGCGATCGGCCAGATCCATGACTCGGCAGGGAACCTCTTTCAGGCCAGCTCGCTGAGCAGCCAGCCAGCGTCGCTCGCCCGCGATCAGCTGGTAACCCTTTTCCGTTTTTCGGACGAGGACCGGCTGAAGCACGCCGTGAAGTCCGATACTCCTGGCCAGTTCGTTCAGCGATTCTTCATCGAATTCGGTCCGAGGCTGAAACGGGTTTCGCCGAATCTGGTCGACAGGCAGAAGGGTTGCCGGTTGCGATGACGGTTCGGTGACGGGCTCCGGCTGCGCAACGGCCACCGGCACGGCTGCTGGAGCCTCCTGTGATCTGCCGCCGAGCAATGCGTCAAGTCCTCGACCGAGCCGGCGTTTTGGTGCGCCATCCTGCGCCATGAGCTAATCCTTCCCTGGATCATCTTCTGCAGTAGTCATCTCGTGATGTAAGCGGGATTCTATTTCCTTGTCCGGTTTGGACAAAGATGTGTCCTGGCATGTGAACATTCGAATCGTCACGTGCAGCCAGATCCTTCTGAACTGCTATTTCCCCACTGTCTGTATTCGGCTCGGACGCGGACTGAAGTCCGCTTCACATCGCCAGTCGAGCCAATGATCCCGTCACTGGCCGACTACAGCTACCCCGATTCTTCCCAGAATCCGCATGTTTACGCCTCGCTGGCAATGGACGGCCTGGAGCGAACGTAAGTTAAGCGTCGAGTGACCAGAACCGTGACGCTTAACGCAGAGCCGCTCTAAGCAGGGCGAGATCACGAACGTCACGATGAAATTGCAGTCGGCTGGGACAGGTCCCCCCAAAAAAAAGCTCGTGACCTGTTATTGGACAGCCCCACGTCTTCCGTGTCATTTCGTGAACTCCGTGGTTCATTCAAACCTGCCGCGACTCTGTTGTGCTTTGCTCCTTTGAGTCAACGCGCTGCCGTCAGTCCAAAAGCTGCCCCATTCCGTCTCCTGCTTGCGGGACCTGTGCTCAGCGGAACTGCACCCGGTAAAGCTTCACGATGTCATTGCGGTGTCGGGAAAGCTGCCGCGGAGCGTGGTCATCGAGCAGGACGAAATCACTCACCAGGTAGGGAAACTCGGCCACCTCGATCATTGCTTCTTCGGGCAATGCCCTGAATTCGTCGCCAAACTGCGAACTCTTCCAGGCGTGAGGGCCAGCCAGTACGAACGTCGGAATCCGCGCATGGTCAGAACCAGGTCTCGCAAAACTCAGGTCCATGATGGGTAAGATCGGGGCTCCCGTACTGGCGATATGGAACATGAGTCCGGGCTCGCCGTAGGAGTACATGACGAAAGCAAACTCGTCTTTGATTGGTTGCGAGCCTTTGCAGTTTTCGGCAGCGGCAGCGACCACCTGCTCGGCGATGTCTGCCAGACCTGCGCGGTTCTGCCACGCCGGGGCGCGATGATCGTTCGCTCGCCAGACGCAAAGGCAGACGACAATCGACAACCAGATGGTCCGCAGCCTGGCTGCTTGAGAATTCGGTCGCCGATCTGATCCCGCACCTGCAGGTCGTTCGTTCGACAGGTCGACGTCGCCAGCAGTCTCGATTGACGTTGCACTCTTCTTCGGCGAAGTGTCCTGCGAATCGATAACCGACATTGACGATCGGCCAGCGAAGAGTCGGCCATGCAGCAGTCGAACGATCGCCAGTCCGGTGCCGACACACCCGACACAAAGCAGTGGCAGAATGAGTCGCGGGTAGGGGCGATAAAGCGGCGTCGTCAGAGTAAGCCCGCAAAGCCAGGCGAGGTGCAGCCATACTCCGAACCAGCTGCGATGCGCGCGTTCGATCGTTGAGGCGCCGTCGCTGCCTGTCGCTTTTTTCGATCGGCTCTTCGACGGTCGCTGGTTCTCAGTGGTTCTGCTCGACGTGGATTCCAAACGTTGCTGGTGAATCCGGCGTACTGACTTGCCCGACGCAATCAATTCAATCAACGACCAGATACCGAGTGCGACGACCGGGCTGAGAGCAACGGCACCGACCAGCGCAGCAGTCATCGCCACCGTCTTAATGAAGTTGAACTCGTTCCACGTGGAACGTTTCACGCCTGGTTCTGCAGCATGGATCGAGCCACCATCCGAGCTGTCATGGTGTGGCGATGTTTCGTTCCACGTGGAACGTTCCACACGAAATACCAACGCCGAACTGATTACGGCCAGCCATCCGGAAAGCAACGTTGGCCACCCTGCGTAGTGGCGTTGCACGGCTTCGTGTCTGACCGCTGCCGACCACCATTCAGCGAAGCCTGTGACGTAGTTGCGATGGTTGTCTGCGACTCTTGCATAGCCACCGATCGGTTGCAGATCCCACCACACCGGGAACCAGGTAGCCGCCGCCGCCAGAGTCAGCACTGCCAGGCAGGCGATGATTGATCCGATCGACAGCCTGCCTGCGTTGAGTTCGTCCGGCGACTTTGCACGAGGCCACAAGATGCACGCGGCAGCGCTGCCACTGACCGCGATGGCAACGGGCAGCCAGCCGTTGTATTTGGTCGCCCAGGCCAGCCCTGTCACAAAGCCGGCCATCGCCGAAAGTCTCAGGTTACGATCGGCAAGAGCCTCGACCGCCAGCCACACGGCGAGCAGCAGGAAGAAAACCATGGGCGCATCCGTCAACGCCGAGCGGCTCATCGAAATGTGAAAGTCGTTGAGCGAGAGCAACCCTGCGGCGGCAACTCCGGACGCGCCGGAAGACCAGCGGCGAACCGACCACCACGCCAGTGGAACGGTCAGGCTTCCCAGAATCAGCGACGGCAGAAACGGAACCCAGCGTGCCTCGCCGACGAGGATCATCGACCATTCGATCAGACTCGGCAGCAACGGTGGCGCGTAAAGGAACCGGTCGGGGTACTGGTAACCCTCGTCGGGAAACCAGAGGTTCGATGCGTAGACGCCTTCGTCAAAATGCTCGATCGCCAGCTCGTTCAGGAAAGCAAATCGCGCAGCAAAGCCGGCCACGGTGATCACCAGGATGGCGACGAGTTCGGTTCGAGAAACGGTCACGCGGGCTGAGCTTTCGCAAGGGACGAACAACTGGCTGGTGGGCTGGCCACTCAGCGTGCGCCACTGGCTCTGCCAGGGCAGAGTCCCCTGAAACAACCGATTCCAGACAGCGGTGGCGGAGCCAGTGGCACACTTTTTAATCAGACTGCTATGCTGAGCCACGGTGTCCCTCCCTGCAATGGAGAACTCAACATGCGACAGGCTCTGCTTACGGTGATGCTGCTTGTGATTCCGCTGGCGGATGGTTTGACAGCTCACGCTGCCGACGCCGCAACCGAACCTTCCAGCAAGGCCGGTGCCTGGCAGGCCGGAGTTTCCCGAGTTGTCATCACGCCTCCCGAGTTTATGTGGATGTCCGGCTACGGAGGCCGGTCTCACGCTGCGGAAGGCAAGGTGCACGACCTGTACGCTCGCGCGACTGCGATTCGGGATTCAAAAGGCGAGACCGTTGTCTTTGTCGCCACCGACCTGGTCGGCGTTCCGAAAACGATGGCGATAACGGTTGCTGCCGCCGCTGAGAAGAAGCACGGCCTGCCTCGACGCAACCTGATGATCGCCTGCTCGCACACTCACTGCGGACCGGCACTCGACGACCGGCTAAGCTACATGCTCGACATGAAAGAGGCCGACTGGAAGCAGGTTCGCGAGTATCAGGTCTGGCTCAACCAGCGCGTGATCGAAACGGTCGACGCCGCCATCGCCGACCTGAAACCGGCTCGCCTTTCGACCGGCAGTGGCGTTTGCCGATTCGCTGCCAATCGTCGAACGCCGAAAGGCATCGGCCCGTACGACCACCAGGTGCCGGTTTTGAAAATTGAATCGCTGGACGGATCAACGTTGCGAGGTGTTGTCTTTGGTTACGCCTGCCACAACACAACGCTCGGCTTCTACGAATGGTGCGGCGACTACTCCGGGTTCGCTCAGCTTTATCTGGAAGATCGCCATCCTGATTCTGTGGCGATGTTCTTTACCGGCGGAGGGGCTGATCAGAATCCTCTGCCAAGGCGGAAGATCGAACTCGCGCAGAAGTATGGGCGGATGCTCGCCGTGTCGGTGAACCAGGTTCTTGACGAGCCAATGAATGAAGTGACGGGCGAACTGGCAGCGTCGTTCGAAGAAGTCGAACTGGAGTTCCACCAGCTCCCCACGAAAGAACAGCTTCAGGCGGACCTCAGGAATTCGAGTCGTTACACCGCCGGACGAGCGAAGCTGCTGCTCAGTGAGTGGGAACGCGATGGCTCGCTGCCAGCATCATGGCCCTACCCAATCCAGGTCTGGCAGCTGGGTAACGAGATTAACTGGGTGGCGCTGGGGGGAGAACTGGTCGTTGATTACCAGCTCCGACTGAAACGCGAACTCGGAGAGAACTCAACCTGGGTAACCGGCTACGCAAACGATGTCATGGCCTACATCCCGTCGGAACGGGTACTCGAAGAGGGAGGCTACGAAGGCGACTCGTCGATGATCGTCTACCAGCTGCCTTCAAAGTGGAAGGCCGGCCTGGAAGATCAGATCGTCTCGACGGTGCATCGCCTCGCAAAGCAGAACGCCGCAGCCAGATAGAAGTCCCCCAAAAGCCGTCTCACAATCTGAACACTGGAAGATCCAGGCTACAGAAGGCACAGAGACAAAAGAGGAATTCTCTTGATAACGCCTTCGTGTCCTCGGTGATCTCTGTGGCTCACAATTTCTCCGCAGGATTCACAGGAACCCACATGAGCGACATCAGCAGACCGGAGGATGCAGGTCTGGCCGACGGCAAACTGCGTCCCTGCCCCGACTTGCCGAACTGCGTGTGCAGCGAGTACCCCGGCAAGGATCATTCGATCGAGCCTCTGAACTTTTCAGGTGGCGCCGGGGCTGCCTGGGCAAGACTCATCAGCATGCTGAATGACCAGCCGCGGACGACGATCGTCGAACAGACTGAAGACTACATCCACGCTCGGGTGCGAACTCGAATTCTCCGTTTCGAAGACGTGCTTGAGTTCCGCCTGGACCGGGCCGCCGGGCAGATTCACATGCGATCTGCCTCGCAGGTGGGTTACTCCGACCTTGGCACAAATCGGCGGCGAGTTGAGGCACTGCGCAATCTGTTTTGCGACAGTTGACTAAGGATTACGACTCCGCTCTTGAATTTTGGTGCGGGTTTGGGTTTGCTATGCATCCTGCCTCAAATTCTCTCTGCTGAAAGCAATCGCTGTTTGCAAGTTGGGTCAAATCGGACGCACGCTGGGTCTCGCGTTCAATCAACAGATGCAACGCTTCTCTGCCTTCTGCAAGCAATTCTGAACGGCGATCAATTCTGAACGGCCTGAATGGGCCTGTAACTCTTTTCTGGGTCTAGTGTTACGGCTATGTCTGATAAAAAACGAGTGGTCATTACCGGTGCTGGCATTGTTTCTCCGATTGGTATCGGTCGAGACGAATTCTGGAACGGCATCGCTGCCGGGAAGTCCGGCGTGTCGAAGATCGACTTGCTGTCGGGATCGGCACTGCCCGGACACGTCGCCGGAGAATGCAAGGACTTCACCGACGCCAGCGCGAAGAAACAATACCTGACTGCTCAGAGGAAAAGCATCAAGGTGATGTGCCGCGAGATTCAATTGGGAGTCGCGTCCGCACACCTGGCACTGGCAAACAGCGAACTCGACATCGCGACGATCGATCATGAACGTTTGGGAGTTGACTTCGGCGCCAATCAAATGTTCAGCACTCCGGACGTTCTCAGCGAGGGTGTCTTCCGGTGCGATGAAGACAAGAAATTCAACTTCGACCGCTGGGGCGACGAAGGTCTGGCTGGAATGGAGCCATTGTGGCTGCTCAAGTACCTGCCGAACATGCCAGCCTGCCACATCGGAATTCATGCCGACGCGCGAGGCCCCAACAATTCGCTGACACTGGCCGAAGCTTCCGGCAACAGCGCCATGGGTGAAGCCTTCGGAATCATTTCGACCGGACGAGCCGACATGATGCTGGCTGGATCGACCGGTTCGCGGATTCAGCCGACCAAGTGTCTGCACGCTGCTTTGTGGGACGAGATGGCCAGTTACAACGACGATGATCCCGCCACCTGGTCGCGGCCTTTCGATGCATCTCGCCGTGGTCAGGTTGCTGGCGAAGGTGCCTGCACGTTCGTGTTCGAAGAAGAGGAGCACGCGAAGGCTCGCGGCGCCAGCATCTTTGGGGCAGTCCTCAGCCAGGCATCTTGCTGTGTCATCAACGTCGACGGGACTCCAGGAATTAAAGACGCTCTGGTTGGAGCGATCAGCAAGGCACTTCAACGCGCCGGAGTTTCTCCGTCCGACATCGGCCACATCAATGCTCATGGCCTGGGTGGTACTCAGGCAGATGTCGACGAAGCCAACGCGATCCATGAAGTCTTTGGTGCATCGGCAACGACCGTTCCTGTGACCGCGTTTAAGAGTGTGATCGGAAACTCGGGTGCCGCCTGTGGAACACTCGAACTGGCTGCATCGCTGATCGGGCTTCAACACGGAGTCATTCCAGCCACGCTGAACTACTCGACGCCGGACGAAAACTGCAAGCTGAACATCGTCCACGGCGAGCCTCTGAAAACGAGCAATAAACTCTTCCTGACCGTTAACGTCACCGCTTTTGGTCAAGCCGCCGCACTCGTGGCCTGCGGCGTGTAATTTGTGAAGAGGACCAGCTCGGGAACCAGGAGGGTTCCACGTGACGTCACAATCAGACGCTCAGCCTGATTCAAATAACGCGCGACCGTTTGTCGGCATTCATATGAAATGCTGCAACGTCTACATTCGCGCGTACGCCAATGCTTCGAAAGATGCATTCGTCGGCTGGTGCCCGCGTTGCTGCGCTCCGGTGCGAATTCCGATCGTTGACGAAGGCGGTTCGACGGATCGTTTTTTTGTAGGTCGATGAATCACTCATCCGGCAGCGACTCACTGGCCGTCATCCTTCGGTTTTGCGAGATCGCTACGACTCAGACTTCTTTGCGGAACTTCCGGCTTTCACGGGACGTCGACAGAAGCTTGACGGTAGTATGCGATTCGGCCAGCGATCGGTTTTGACTGTGGACTCGGCAGCGAGCTTTTTGTTGTCGCGGTCGAACTCCGTGTGCCGTCCACCTGTTGCCGGCTGAAACCTGTGATTTTCGAGAATACGACACACGGAGAGTGCCTGTTGCTTTTCGTTGTTTCGAAAGAATCACCAACTCAAGGCATGAGGAGTTTCAGGCATGCGAGAGAGAAACCTGTCACGGCCCGATGACGAATTGCTCGAAGAGAACCACGACGGTCGCACCATGATCCTGCTGGCCGTGAGCGCCGCAGTTGTTTGTGGTTTGCTTGTGACAGCCGGTTTCTTTGTCGTTGGACTCATTTTTGATGACCCGACATCGGAAGTCGTCGCGCTGAATGGGACGGAACCCGAACTTGCCCCGGAGGACCAACTGGTCGTTGAGCCGGCTGCTTCAGTGGCGGCTCCGACCGTCCCTGATCCAGTGAGTTCCGTATCAGAGCCGGCTCTGCCAGACAGGCCGACCGAGAATTCTGCGTCGCCAGTGGTTGACACCAAACCGGTCGATACCGAACCAGCCGTCACTGAAGTTGCTGCCGTCACTCCGGAGCCATCGGCACTATCTCAGGTCGCTGCTGCGGCTCCTGTTTCTGCTCCGGGAGTGCGAACCGTCTCCGAACAGACAGTGCAACCCGCGAAAGGTACCAGCAAGGGGACACCACTTAGTTATCAGTGGAGTCCGGGCCAGATTCAGGGTTACTCCGTGAACATGGCGACGACGGTTAATGGTCAGAAACAGAGCGTCTCGGGAACTGTCGAGCTAACTTGCGACGAGCAACCGCCGAAGATTGCTGCAAAGGCCGCGAAGAAAGAGACAAAGCCAGAAACTGGCACTGGCACCGGCTTCTTCGTCAGTGCCGACGGGCACCTGATTACCTGCGCTCATGTCGTCCAGGGAGCAGACAGGATCGAGGTGAAGATTGATGGCAAGGATCACTCAGCTACTGTGGTGGCTGTTGAACCCGACGACGACCTGGCACTTCTGAAGATTGACGCAGCAGGGTTTGCCGCGCTGCCGCTGGCCGCGTCCGACAAGGTGAAGCTCGGCGAAGAAGTCAGGGCGATCGGGTATCCGCTTTCGACGGTTTTGGGAAACGGTATTAAAGTCACTCGCGGAATCGTTGCTGGCGTTGTCGATGGTGAAATGGGGAAGCGATTCCAGATCGACGCCGCAGTGAACCCTGGCAACAGCGGCGGGCCCGTCGTGAACGATCGCGGGCAGGTGCTCGGTGTTGCCAGTTCAAAGCTGATCGGAATCGAGCTGACGCGAGTTGGCTTTTGCGTTCCGGCTGAGCGAGTTCTTTCGCTGTTGAAGGCCAACAAAGTTTCGACACCGGATCGTGGGGCTGGCGACGTTCTTGGCGGAACGGCTTTGGTCGAAGCCGTTGCTCCGTCGGTCGCACTGATTTCCGTGACGACTGGTCGTCAAGCGGTTTCTGGCGAGCTGGTCAGAATTCAGACCAGCGGAAATTTCCGAACAAAAACTGAAAGCAGCAATCGCACCCGCCCCGTTTTCTCGTTCCCGAATATTGCGTTCGATTCGGGTTCGCTCAATGTTGATGCGTACGGGAATGTTGAGTCGTTCTCGTCACCGAACCAGTTGCCGTTCCTGGCCGGGCCGATGGCTCTGCTGACGATTCATCAGTTCGACCCGTCTGGCCGAACCAGTTGGACCGTACGAGATCGAATCAAGGTTTCGGTTCAGCGGGACAATTCTCCGTTCGGTCGAATGCGCATTCCTGCACCGCGTTTGCCAAATTTTGGAGGCCGAATCCGCAACCCGTTCGCTCCGGAAACGATTAAAGAATTCGAAGCCCAGGAAGTCCATCAATACCGAATCGTTTCAGACAGCGACGACAGGGTTGTCCTTGAGAAAACGTTCACGTTGACCACGCTCGACAACGACGACGCACCTTACTTTCGCATTACGGGCAAGGGCGAAGTCGTTTTCAGCCGCAAGCTCGGACTGGTTGAGTCGTTCGAGTTTGACCACCACTACGAGAAAAATGATGGCGACGACACCGTCCGCATTCCGGTTGAAATTATCGTCGTGCGCGAAGACCCGGTCGTCGTCGCTCAACGAAAACGGGAGTCCGCGATCGCTCAGGCAAAAGCCGAACACGCCAACGCCGTGAAAGCGGCCAATAAGGTGGTCGTTCCCGCCGGCGAACAACTTGATGCATTGTTGAGCAAACTGAAAGAAGAAAATGCCAAAGGTGGCTACCCATCGTCGCCGTTGAGTTCGCTGGCGAAGTTTGCCGTTCTGCCCGAACGACAATCAGAAGTTGAAGCAACGCTGGTCGACCTGCTTGAATCGAAGCAGTATTTGACGGTTCGCGCCTCGCTCGATGCGCTCGCTACGTGGGGAACGCCGAACTGTGTGCCGGCAGTGATTGCTCAACTGAAGCATTCCATGTTCCCGGTTGTGCAGTCGGCGATCAAAACGCTGGGCAAACTTCGAAACGAGCAGGCCATTGCGCCGCTGCTTGAGATCGTTCAAAAGAACCAGCTCGCACGGCACTACGCCAAAGAAGCGTTGATTGATTTCGGAACGGCTGCAGAAGAGTCAACGATTGGACTGCTTTTCGAGAAAGACCTGCAGGTTTTCCACGCGGCTTGTGACATCCTGAAAGATGTTGGAGGAGAAGCTTCCGTCGAACCGCTGGAATCAATCGTTGCTGGAAATGACTCTTCGCGGAAAAGTTACGCCCAACGATCGCTGGGCAGTGTTAAGGCTCGAGTGGCTGCCGCAAAAGCTGTCGCCGAAAGTGGCAACGAGGCATCCGCAGATCCTTTGGCAGAAAAAGTCGAAGCCGTCCTGAAAGCCATGAGCGACCCGCCTGACGCAAGCGGTTACGCCAGAACGAGTGCCCTGATGAAGCTCGGTGCGCCGACTGATTACAAACGCGACGAGCTGGAAGAGGCACTGCTCCAGACGCTCGACGATTCCAACTTTGCTGTTCAGCATCAGGGCATGATGGCTCTGCAGAAACGAGCCACCGAACGCAGCATTCCTCGGCTGTTGAAGTTGTTCGCCGATCCTGATTCGAAACTTCAGTTTATGGCGGCTCAGACGCTGCAGAAGATCGGAGTCGGCGTTGACGGTGAACGGCAGCTTGTTGCTGAACTGGCAACGGCGACCCCGAAAATTCAAAAATCGATCGTTGACCTGCTTACCGAAATCGGTTCGCCGGAAAGCCTCGAAGCACTCGACCAACTGGCGAACGTTCCCAAAGCCACTTCTCTTCAATATGGGGCTGCTCGGGCGGCGGCGAGAATCCGACTGCGGGCAAACATACCGATCAGCAGTTGACTCGCCGGTTCGAAACCGTTCCGATTGTCGCCTGCCATGATGAGGATCCCACTTTCTTAAAGTGTTTGCCATGTTTCGAGTCAGAAAATTTGCATTAGTCGCGGCTCTGGTCGCCGCCACGACCGGAATGATTCCAGGTTCGGTTTGCGGGGCTGGTAGTCGATCAAGTTCCCAGACGATTGACTATGTTCTCCCTCGCATGGTGAAGATTTTCGGAGCGGGCGGCTTGCAGGGTCTGGCTGCTTTCGGAAGTGGATTTCTCGTTTCGAAAGAAGGGCACATCGTCACTGTCTGGAGCCACGTCCTCGACGCCAACGAGGTGATCGTTGTTCTGAACGATGGTCGACGATTCACCGCAACGGTACTGGGAGCCGAGCCTCAGCTTGAACTGGCCGTCCTGAAAATCGAAGCCCTCGATCAGGAACTCAATCTGCCGCACTTCGATCTGAGTTCCGGCATCGGTTCGGCCAGTGAAGGCACGCGAATCCTTGGATTCAGCAACATGTTCAAAGTCGCGACCGGTGACGAAGCTGTTTCTGTACTGCACGGAGTTGTCGCGGCTAAAACGAAACTCAAAACCCGCCGCGGCACGTTTGAGATTCCTTACGATGGAGCCGTGTACGTTGTCGACGCGATCACCAACAACTCGGGCGCGGCCGGAGGCTTACTGGCGACTCGTGAAGGCAAACTGCTTGGAATGATCGGTCGAGAAGTTCGCAACGCCGAAACCAATACGTGGCTGAACTACTCAATTCCAATTTCCGAGCTGACGACGGCGATCGAAGAAATTATCTCGGGCAGCTTTCGTTCACAGCGTCAGCCGCTCGACGAGCCCGTCGCTGAGCTGCGATATTCTCCGATCGATTTCGGAATCGTCATGATTCCGGACGTGTTGTTCAGAACTCCGGCCTACGTCAACACACTGGTCGAAGGGGCTCCTGCTGAAGAAGTGAAACTTCAACCAGACGACCTGGTACTGTTTGTGAATGACGACTTAATTCAATCAGTCAAAGAGCTGACAGCGGCTTTCGGACGTCTGGAAGCCGGGGATGTGCTGCGTCTGGTCGTCCGGCGAGAAGACCAGCTGCTGACATTCGAGATGAAGGTTCCGCGCAAGCCTCAACCGATCCGATAGTCCTGTGTCCTGTACGGTAGTCCTGAAAAAGACCGCCTATGCCGGTTCCGTCCCCTCCCGTGACGAACGCACCATCTACCGAACATTCGTCACGGACGACGCTTACGACGGGCTCGACTCGTTGCCGGACTGCCGCTGCCTGACTAGACTGAGCAGTGTTTTCACGCGTGGATTGCGCATGGGTTTGCACGTTCTAAGTTGAGGCCGCTGTGGCACACCTCAAGGTTCTCACTGGAGAAGACGCGGGAAAGATCATCCCGCTGGAAGGCGACCGAATTGTTTTCGGTCGACATCCCAGTTGCGCGGTGATTCTCGAAGATGGCGCCGTGAGTCGTCAACACGCTCAGATCGTCCAGTCGCACGGCAGCTACTACGTCAAGGATCTTCGTAGCCGAAACGGTACCCAGGTCAACGAAACTGACGTGACGGAACCAACGCTGCTGAAGGAAAGCGACATCGTCCGCGTTTGTGAGTATACCTACCTGTTTCATGACGACAGCAGCAACGGCGAACTCAGCGACGACACGGCTTACGTCAAGCCGAGTAAAAGGAAAGTCAGCAACGACGCCATCCGGGCAACCGCCAGCATCAACGTGCCGATTGATCCTGACAATCCTGAAGGCGACAGCGACGAGCGTTCGTCGATTATCTCTCGAATCGATGCTCGCTCAGGTTCAGGAGTTCGACTGAGCGTCAAACCTGAAGTCAAGCTTCGAGCGATCCTCGAAATCGGCAAACGTCTCAGCAATGTTCTTAACATTGACGACGTGCTGCCATCGATTCTTGATGCACTGTTTCAGATCTTTCCGCAGGCGGACCAGGCATTTGTCCTGCTGAAGGAAGAACAGGAAGAAGAGCCTCGAATTCGAGCCTGTCGAAATCGCCGCAAAGACGACGATTCCATGTCTGTCAGCAAGACGATCGTCAGTCGCGCGATGAGAACCGGTGAAGCGATTCTCAGTGCCGACGCCAGCGAAGACAGCCGATTCGTCAGCAGCGAAAGCCTTGCCGGGTTGCAGATTCGCTCGATGATGTGCGTTCCGCTGATCACTCAGGCCGGTCAACGGCTCGGCGTTATTCAGATTACGACTTTCGATTTGAGGTCCAAGTTCACTGAAGACGACCTCGATCTGCTCGTGAATATCGCAACGCAATGCACGCTTGCCATCGAGAATGCGAACATGCACCAGACGCTGCTCAATCGGCAGAATCTGGAACGCGATCTCGAAATCGCCATGCAGGTGCAGATTGGTTTTCTGCCGAACAAGCCGCCCGACGTCAAAGACTACGACTTTGCTGACTATTACGAAGCGGCTCAGCACGTGGGTGGCGACTACTACGACTACATCAAACTTCCCGATGGTCGCATTGCTGTGACGGTCGCCGACGTCGCTGGAAAGGGCGTTCCCGCAGCCTTGCTGATGGCGCGACTTTACTCGGCGGCGAGATACCATCTGCTGACTAAAGAGACTCCGGCCGAGGCGATGTCGGGTCTGAATTCCGAAATCGCTACCAGCGGACTGGGGCACCGATTTATCACTTGCGCGATGGCAGTGCTGGAACCGAAAAAGCACGAGATCGTGCTCGTTAGTGCCGGGCATCTGCCGCCGATAGCTCGCGATCTGGAAGGCAACGTCGAACAGATCGAGGGCGACGACACAGGTCTTCCGCTGGGAATTATTCCGGATCAAACCTTCGTCCAGTCCGTACATCCACTGAAGCAAGGCGACACATGGGTGCTCTACACGGACGGCGTGACGGAAGCGATGAAGCCGAATCGGGAAATATATGGCAGCAAACGGCTGCAGGCATTTATCAAGAGCGGACCTCTTGAAGTCGACGCGCTGGTCAAAGCGACGGTCGATGACGTCAATCGATTTGCCGGTGGTCATTCACAAAGCGACGACCTGTGCATTGTTGCTTTTCAGCGAGTTCCGTAAACATGGAACTCGACTCGCGATCGATTCTTGGAGACGAGGGCCGCATTGCGCAACGACTGACGCAATACGAAAGTCGGCCGCAACAACTGGAAATGGCCGCCGCCGTTGAGCAGGCCATTGCCGAAGAGTCGCATCTGATCGTTGAAGCTGGAACTGGAGTTGGCAAAAGCTTTGCGTATCTGGTCCCCGCGATCCTGCACGCAACTCGCGGTCAGGGCGAAAGGAAGGACGACAAGCAGCCCAAAAAGCGAATCGTCATCTCGACGCACACGATCAGTCTGCAGGAGCAGCTGTTCCATCGTGACCTGCCGTTTCTGAATTCTGTGCTGCCGGTCGAATTTTCGTCGGTGCTTGTCAAAGGCCGATCTAATTACATCAGTCTCCGGCGGATGTTCGGGGCGATTGAACGTTCCGATTCGTTGTACGCTCGACCGGAAGAAGTTCGGCAGCTTGAAGACATCGTCGAATGGTCCAAAACCACGAAGGACGGCAGCCGTTCTGACATGGACTTTCGCCCGCTGCCGACTGTCTGGGAAGAAGTGCAGAGTGAGCACGGCAACTGTCTGGGCAAGCACTGCGATTTCTACGAAGACTGCTACTACTTCCAGGCCAGACGGCGCATCTGGAATGCGGACATTCTGGTCGTTAATCATGCTCTGTTTTTTTCTGATCTTGCTTTGCGGCGTGATGGAGCAGCCATCCTGCCCGACTACGACATCGCCATCCTCGATGAAGCGCACACCATCGAAGGCGTCGCGGGCGACCACCTCGGGATTTCAGCGTCGAGCGGTCAGGTCGAGTATCTGCTCAACCGGCTCTACAACGACCGTACCAACAAAGGTCTACTTGTCGCGCACAACCTGACCGATTGCCAGAAAGCTGTCATCCGACTGCGCGAATACTACGCCGACTTCTTTGCAGCGATGCGGAACTGGCGTCAGGCAAAGTGTCCGACAAATGGTCGAGTGCGAGGTCCGGTCGAGATCCCCAACGAACTGACACCCGCACTCCGCAAGCTTGGCATTCGTCTCGCGCAGGAATCTGAGGAGATTGAGGCCGAGGAAAAACGAGTCGAATTGAAGGCCGCCTCAGAACGCTGCGGCATGCTGGCCATGGCGGTTGACTCGTGGATTTCGCAGACCGAAGACAATTCCGTTTTCTGGATCGAAGCCACTTCCGGACGACGCGAATCGACTCGGCTGGTTTCGTGCCCGATTGAAGTTGGTCCGGTGCTGCGCGACGAACTGTTCAACGTTAAAAAGACTGTCGTCCTGGCCAGCGCGACGCTGGCGATCGGCGAAGAGAACTTTGATTTCTTTAAGAGCAGGCTGGGACTGACAAAAGCCATCGAGAAGAAACTTGGTAGTCCATTCGATTATCAGCGACAGGTGAAGCTGATCGTCCGCGATCGAATGCCCGACCCGACAGCGAAGCCAGCCGATTTTGAGACGGCACTTTGCCAGGCCATCAAGCAGCATGTTCTGGAAACCGCTGGCCGAGCGTTTGTTCTGTTCACCAGTTACCGCACGTTGAAAAACTGCTCCGCCAGACTGGGCTCGTGGTTCGCCGAGCAGAACATCGCGATGTACTGCCAGGGCGATGGTCTTCCGCGTTCGCAGATGCTGGACAAGTTCCGCAAGGAACCCGCCGCCGTTTTGTTTGGGGCCGACAGTTTCTGGCAGGGAGTCGATGTTCCAGGCGACGCGCTTCAGAACGTCATCATCACAAAGCTTCCTTTCAGCGTGCCCGATCAACCGCTGCTGGAAGCTCGCGTTGAGTCGATCCGCGCCCGCGGCGGCAACCCGTTCATGGAGTACCAGGTTCCCGAAGCCATCATCAAACTCAAGCAAGGCTTCGGACGTTTGATCCGCTCCAGCCAGGACACCGGCCAGGTCGTGATCCTCGACCCGCGCGTCCGTACGAAGCCGTACGGTCGGCTGTTTCTGTCCAGCCTGCCCGAGTGCCAGGTCATCACCGACAGTTGATTGTGCCTTCTCGCCGAACGTCAGCCCCAACTTTTACGGGAGGTCCGGGGCGAGTGTTGCCTGGTTGCGGTCGATGTTCCACCAGCGTTGCCAGGTATTTTCGTCGAAGCCGAAGTTGTTCCCGGTGATCTGTCGCAGAGCCATCAGGACTTCCTCGTTCTCACGATTAACCGCCACGGGGATCAGCTTTGTCGCTCTGGCCGCACCGAGCAGCGGCACGACCTGCACGCTGTCGTAAACTCCGGTTCGAAGCCCAACCTCGATTTCCGGCGGCAACCCCGTTCCGCCGGGAATGGAGCCATCGACGCCGAAGCTGTAACCCTGCACGGGCACTCGCACTTTGTAACTGTGAGTGGTGACGAGGGCGCGAATCAGCGCGGGCACTGACGTTTCATCACCAATCTTCGCCAGGACGGTTCCTGCGCGGCGAACCACGACGTTGTTCCGATCGCGCAGCTCGTCGACCACCAGCAGCCTTGCCTGATCGTAATGCGCCTCGTCGATCATCGACAAAGCCAGCTCTCGAAGTTCTCTGACGTCCTCGCGAACAGCCAGCGTTGCTAATGGAACGACGGGGCCGGGGCCTTTGATTTTTCCGACGATTTCGATGAACAGCCGCCGGACGTCTGCTCGCGGGCTCTTGCCGAGAAACTGCACGAGTGCAGAAAGTGCGTCTGGACTGTCGATGCCTCGCAGATTGTTGAGTCCGTCCGCCGCGCGTGCGGCATGATTGCCCGTTGCCCAGTTCAGCCACACGCGAACTTTGGCATACCACTCTCGCTCGGCCTTCGATGCTGCGTCTTCATTCCTGATGGCCTCCAGCTTGTCGGCCGGCACCCACTTGCCGTTGTACTGGACGAAGCCGTCGGCGATTCGCGTTTGCTCATACTCTTCGCGAGTCATCCACTGATCACGATAAAATGTGTGTCGCAATCCGTAGTGTGCCTGACGATGGTCGGGATCGATGTCGAGCACGATTTCCAGATGAATCTCTCGTTGCTCGTTGAGCTTCTGCTCGCGGCACCATTCTGCGAGTGCCCAGTGAGCAGCCAGTGTGTCCGGCAGCGACTCGGCACGGACTTCGTACTCTTCGAATTTCAGTGGACGCACCTGCCGACTGGAGATCTGGTCGACCGGCAATTCGACCTCAGCTCCAGAGAGAAGTTTCATCGTGACCGAGTTCCGGGGGGCCTCGGCGTCCTCACGCGACGGCTCGATGAGACCTCTCAGGACGCCGCCGGTTTTGAGATGGACAATGTCGGCACTCGCACCCGACGTTGCCAGCAGGACGACACTCCAGGCACAGATCGCTGCCAGCGCGGCTGGCGTCCGAATGATTGTTTCGCTACTCATCGTCCAGGCCGCCTTTCAGTTCAACTCTTTTCGTAGTTTTGCGGCTTAGCGCCTTTGCGGCGAATTTCGATCTTTAGTCCGTTATTCGCGGGACGGGCGCTCGAGTCGGCATCGTACCGAGCGGTCAGACTCGATCGGACCCCAAAAGCGGCTAAAGAGCCCGAGCAACGGTTTCTTCCAGAGCGAACAGGCAAACTGCGGCGTAAGCGCCGGCGGCCAGATCGTCCGCCATGATTCCCAGCCCGTCGGGCAACTTCTCCAGTCGGCAAACTGGCCACGGTTTGGCGATGTCAAAGACGCGGAAGAAGGCGAACCCGCCGACTGCGGCGAGCCATCCGACGGGCCTGCCCAGAACAATGTGTGGCAGAAAGACGATCCAGAAGGCGGCGATCTCGTCGTAGACAACCTGACCTGGATCGTGCCTGCCCAACGCTGCTGCCGCCGCCGAGCAGATCGGAATTCCGACGACGATAAACACTGCCGCAATGGCCAGCACCGCCATGACGGGCAATTCCGTCTGGAGAACTCCCCAGACGAGCGGCGGCCCGAGAAGACTTCCGAAGGTGCCCGGAGCAACCGGCGCAAAGCCAATTCCGAAACCTGTTCCCAGCACGACCGAAAATCGATCAATCAGAGGATTACGATTCGTCTCTTGCATTTGTTCGATAGACTCCATCTGGCCGTGCTCGCCCGTTTCGTTTTCCGAGCGACCACGTTCGGAAGTTCGGCGTTTTCACGGGCAGCCCGCCTGAGTTCGGGGGTTACCACGAACTAAAGCTGTGGGCAAGCTCGACCAGGCAGCTTTTCAGAATGCAGGAGGCAGCTCATGAGCTTCGGAAGCGATTACCGAGAGAACCCTCTCGCCAGAACGAAGATCATTGCGACGGTCGGCCCGGCGTGCGAAACGCGTGACGCTTTGCGAGCCCTGATCCGGCGAGGGGTGGACATCTTCCGACTCAACTTCGCTCACGGATCGCACGAGTGGCTGTCAGAAATCGTCACTCACATCCGGTCGTTATCGGAAGAGCTTGATAAACCAATCGGGCTGCTGGGGGATCTGTCGGGGCCGAAGATTCGCCTCGGAGAGATACACGGCGACAGCGTTTTCTGCCCCGATGGTGCCATCTTCACGTTCATTCGCGGGCGCCAGCCTGAAGACAATTCAGAACTTACCTGCACCTACGAGCCGTTGGTCGATGACCTGAAAGCCGGCGATCGAATTCTGCTTGCTGACGGTACCGTCGGAATGCGAGTCGAAGAAACCAATCCCGAAGCCGGCTGGGCCAGGTGCGTTGTCGATGCCGCGGGAATCATTCGAAGTCGACAGGGGGTCAACCTGCCTGGCGTCGCGTTGAGCACTCCGTCGCTGACTGAAAAAGATCGCGTGGATCTTCAGTGGGCGATCGAAAACCAGATCGACTTTGTGGGCCTGAGTTTCGTACGAAGCGTCGACGACGTCCGACTGCTGCGGTCGTGCATCGAAGAATCCGGCACTGCAACGCCGCCGATGATCGTCGCCAAGATCGAAAAAGGAGAAGCCGTTGCGCAACTGGAAGCGATCATCGACGCATCCGATGCTGTGATGGTCGCTCGCGGAGACCTGGGCGTCGAGGTTGACATCGTCACCGTGCCGGGCATTCAGAAGCGGATTATTCGACTTTGCAATCAGAAGCGAGTGCCTGTTATTACGGCCACTCAAATGCTCGACAGCATGCAGAAAAACGAATTGCCGACTCGTGCCGAAACCAGCGACGTTGCGAATGCTGTACTCGATGGTTCGGACGCTGTCATGCTTTCCGGAGAGAGTGCGATCGGAGACTACTCTCGCGAAGCCGTCGCCATGATGAGCCGCATTATTCGCGATGCGGAGCGGCTGCTGGAGTCGCAGCCGATCGTTCGCCAGGATTTATCAGCGACGTCAGCTCAGGCTCAAGCCATTACGGAAGCAGTGGCCATCGGCGCGGTGGCGACCGCTGACCGACTCGATTCCAGCCTGATCGCCGTGGCGACCGTTTCCGGACGAGCTGCCGTCGCCATCTCGAAAGAACGCCGGCTGGTGCCCGTTCTGGCGATCTGCCAGTCGTGGCGAACGGCCAGAAGGATGACGCTTATCTGGGGAATTACCCCGATCGTGTGGCAGCAGTCGTCTCAGTCTGGTGACGAGCTGGCGGAATTCGCTACGGCATGGGGTCTTAAAGAGTGCGTTCTGAAAGTCGGCGACACCGTGGTGATTGTGGCAAGTTCTCACTGGAGCGCTCGAGGCCACGACGCCATGCTCGTTCACGTCGTTGAGTAGTCGAATGAGACTCCCGAGTGTTTGAGCGCGAATGCTCATCGCAGTGACAGTCTAACGCTAAACGATCAGACTATCGGTTGCGATTCAGGATGCGTCCTCGATACAGACCCTCATTTAAGGAACCCGCTGATGCTGTGCCTAATCTCCAGACTTCGCAACGGTCACGTTGATGCTCACAATTTCGTGCCAATCTGGATTCTTTCGGTCGTCGTTTCGGCAGGTCTGATGACGACGATCGCTTCTGCGGCTGAGGTCGTGACGATTGCTGGAACCGGCGTGTCTGGACTTGAACCTGGCGAGCGAATCGCCACTCAGACTCCGGTCGGGGAACCGTATGGACTTTCAAAAGGACCGGACGGCGCTCTCTACATTTGCGAAATTGCCACTCACGTCGTCCGCCGCCTGGACGAAGTCACCGGGAAGATCAGCATCGTCGCGGGAACCGGAAAGCAGGGATACTCCGGCGATGGCGGACCGGCAACGGGTGCGAAACTCAACGAGCCTTATGAAGTTCGTTTCGATGCCGCCGGGAACATGTTCTTCGTCGAGATGAAAAACAACATCGTCCGCCGTGTTGATGCGAATTCGGGAATCATCTCGACCGTTGCCGGTACTGGGGAGTTGGGATTCTCTGGCGATGGTGGCCCCGCGACGAAGGCAACGCTCAATCGTCCGCACTCGATCGCGCTTGATCATCAGGGCAATCTCTACATCTGCGATATCGGGAATCATCGAGTTCGAATCGTGAATCTGGAGACCGGGCTCATCGAAACGTTTGCTGGCACTGGCGAGCGGAAGCCAACTCCCGACGGAGCATCATTGAAAGGAACGCCGTTGAACGGGCCACGAACACTGGACTTCGATGGGAAGACCAGCCTGTATCTCGCCTTGCGTGAAGGAAACACGGTCTACCGGATTGATCTTCGCAGTCAGACGCTGCACCACCTCGCCGGCACTGGCAAGAAAGGTTTCACGGGAAACGGCGGTCCGGCGAAACTGGCGACACTGTCCGGTCCTAAGGGAATTGCCATCGGTCCAAATGGCGATGTCTTTCTTGCAGACACCGAAAGCCATTCAATCCGCGTTATTCGAGCGGCCACTGGAACGCTCGAAATTCTCGTCGGAGACGGACAGCGAGGAGATGGCCCCGATGGCGATCCACTCAAATGCCGAACGGCTCGCCCGCATGGAGTCTTTGTTGATCGTCACGGAAACGTCTACATCGGCGACAGCGAGACACATCGGGTTCGTCGACTCAGTACCAATTGAATCTATTCGCGTCCCGCTGAGACGAGGCGATTGGCCATTCAGTGACAGGAAATTAAAAAAGCCCGACCTTTACAGATCGGGCTTTTTGCGATTTTTGATAATGCAGCCGGCCAATGCCACTTTGCGCGCGGGCCAACGCTTAAAACGGCACAAGCGACCGGCTGCGAGGGTAGTATTGCCGAATTACGTGCCGTGTTGCAGTCTCTCACTCAAACTTTTTTGAATTGTGGAGAACCGAAACGACCATACAGTCTGTCTGGCGTGGCGCTTGTGGTACACTCCTCGTAAGGAACGTTTGTTCCGAGTTAAGTGGCTCGGTCGCGGCGAAGTTTGACCGCTGTAGCGATCTTTTAACGATCAACTCTGCGTTCGCTGGTGTGCTCGCCAGAAAGACTGGTGGCTCGTTACGAAATCAGTGACTGAATTTCTTCAGCCGTGAATGGTTTTTCGAGGCGGGCGCCGAGCTGGCTGACAACTCGTGCCGCCGCGTGAGACGCCAGATGCCCCGACTGTTTCCAGGACAGTCCATTCGTAATGCCATAGAGGATTCCGGCAGCGTACATATCGCCGGCTCCGGTGGTATCGACAGCCTTTACCGAAACACCCTCGATTGGAATCAGACGATTGCCTTCCATGAGAAGTGAACCGTCTTCACCCAGAGTCAATGCAACGGCGGCGGCGTGCTGATGAATTTCTTGGGCGCAGTCGGCGGGATCGTGCTTCTTTGTCAGGCTGCGAGCTTCTTCCAGATTGCAGAACAGGAGGTCAACCGGACCTTCAATCAGTTCCTGGAATTCGTCACGGCAGATATCAATGAGGAACGGATCGGAAACCGTCAGCGAAACTTTGATGCCGTGCTTAACGGCGATATCGATCGCTTTCCGTGCCGCCGCTCTTGATGATTCACCGGCAAAGAGGTACCCCTCAACGTAAATCCACTCGGACTTGCGGATCTCTTCTTCGTCAATATCGTCCGGCGAAAGCGTGCCCGACACGGCGAGGTTGGTGAGCATTGTCCGCTGAGCGTCTTCCGAAATCAGGACGACGCAGGTTCCGCTTTGCCCGTCGGTTTGCGGTACCTCAATCGCCACTCCCAGATCGCGCAGATCCTTCAGGAAGAATTCACCGATTTCATCATTGGCGACTTTGCCCGCGTAGGCCGTCGTTCCGCCGAACTCAGCGATGCCGATGATCGTGTTTGCGGCCGAACCGCCCGCGCATCGGTTGAGTTTTGAGCCTTCCAGCCGGCTGAGTACTCGCTGTTGAGTCTGCTCGTCGACCAGCGTCATGATGCCTTTTGCGAAATCGAGTTCGATCAGCGTCTTGTCAGAAACCTGCGTCTGAACATCGACCAGAGCGTTGCCTACTCCAAAAACGTTGTATGCCGCCATGCGTAAAGTCCCGCTGTGAATGTCTCTTGAAGAATGAAAATCGTGACAGGCGGCGGAGCATAGAACGCTGGCTAATCTCTGACCAGCCGGCTGATTTGCTTGAACTCAGGCGTCCCGGCCCGCTCACACCATTCGAAGAGGACGGACTCGGTCGTCGTGATGACGGCTCCGGACGACGCCATGCGTTGCAGGGCGATTTCACGGTCGAGTGGTTTGCGGCTGCCAACGGCGTCGGCGGCAACAAACACTCGGAATCCCTGGGACAACAGATCGAGCACCGTTTGAAGCACACAGACGTGCGACTCGATCCCGGCTACGACGACTTTGAATCGACCTTCAGGGTCTGACGCCGACGAGTTCCAGTCGAGACAGTTCAGGCAACTGAATTCAATTTTCTCCGGCCGGTTCGGTAAACGCTCGGCGATCTCCGTAACGGTTGACCCAAGCCCTTTCGGATACTGCTCGGTTGCCGTCGCTGGCACTTCCAGAATGTTTGCTGCTTCGATCAGCTTGAGGCAGTTTGTCAGGACGACTTCCTGGCCGTTGATCACCGGCAGAATTTTCTCCTGCATATCGATAATCAGCAGACGGCTTTCGTCGCGTGACAACAACTCGTGACTGTGTGGCAATTCTGACATGGTTATTCCAGACGTTCGGTCAGCACTTCGTACAACGTTTCTTCGTTTTTCGTTTCACATTCCCACACGAGGACGACTCGCCAGTCCTGCTCGGACAATTCTGCTTCGACTTCTTTGTGACGTTCGACATTTCTGGCAAACTTTTTTGACCAGAATTCGACTCGACTTTTGGGAGTGTACGCGAACCGGCATCCAGGATGCCGGTGCCAGAAGCAGCCATGCACAAAGATGACGGTTTGATATTTCGGAAGCACGATGTCGGGCTTCCCGGGCAAGTCTTTCCGGTGAAGACGGAACCGGTAACCCATTCGGTGAAGCATTGAACGCACTCGAATTTCCGGCTTCGTATGCGCACCGCGAATCCGTGACATATTCCAGCTGCGATGTTGCTTCGTGAGCCGATCCATTCTGCGGCCTTCCGGCGTTCATCCACCCTTGCGGGCGCGTCACCTCAGAATGTCGCTGAGGATTGACAGGAAGCCGTCGGTTTCGTCGTCGGTTCCGACGGTAATGCGAAGCCCGGTCAGCTCAGAACCATCAAGCGATTCCAGAAACTTCATGAATCGAATCAGGACTTTGCGAGCTTTCAGTGCTTCGTAAATCTTCTGATGGCTGATCTCGGGGTGCGTTGCCCAGACAAAGTTGGCCTCGCTGTTGACAACGTTGAAGCCGATTTCCCGTAAGGACGTTGTCAGTCGGGAACGTGTCGCCAGAATCTTCCGCCGGTTCTCCAGCATCCAGTCCTGGTCTTCGATGGCTGCCGAAGCTGCCGCAAGAGACAGGGTGTCGCAGTTGTAGCTGTCTTTGACTTTTCTCATTCCGGAAATCAAATCCGGATGCGCCACGGCGAAGCCGAATCGGATTCCGGCCAGCGAGTACGACTTACTGAGCGTTCTGGTCATCACGATGCGGCGACCTGCAGCCGTGTGAAGGATCTCACCGCGGTGAGGTTCGTCGCGAAAGTCGCCGTACGCTTCGTCGAGGACAAACACTCCGTTCGGCGGAACGAGTTCCTGAATCGCCTCGTCGGCCCAGCAGTTTCCTGAAGGCGAATTCGGGTTCGGAACCAGAACGAGTTTGCTTCGTTCAATCTGAGGTCGAACACGATCGAGATTCCAGGACCAGTCGGGTTCGAGCTGCAGCCGCTCGTGAGCCGCTCCCTGAATGTCGGCGAGTGTTTCGTAGAGGATGTAACTCGGGTACGGAAACGTGACCAGCTCGCCGGGGTCGACGAAGGCGCGATTCAGGATCGTCAGATTTTCGTCGCTGCCGTTCGCGGGAAGGATCCATTCCGGGTCGACGTTGAACAGTTCAGCCGCCGCCTTGCGAAAACGACTCGCCAGCGGGTCCGGATAAACGTTCAGTCTGCCGGCACACGCCGCCGCGACTGCCGCGGTGACACCAGGCGACGGCGGGTAGGGATTCTCGTTCGTGTTCAGCTTGATCCAGCCGGTTTCCTGCGGTTGCTCGCCTGGAACGTAGCCCTGGATTCGATCGACGTCGGGTCGAAACAGACTCATGGAAATCTCTGCCTGAAAGTGTCGGGTGAACGCGGCGACGTCCGACAAACGCTTCGGTCGGAATCGGAGCGGATTATTGCGTTTGCCTGGACACTTCGCGAACCTGCCATGTTCTGTCGAGATACTCGATCGCCGAACCCCTTTAAGGTTCAAATGGCTGATCGAATGCCTGCCATTCAGCACACCCTTTGATCCAGACAAGGCACCAGGATGACCGCGGTCGACGAAGCAGAACGACGAAAACCGTTCGAAGAGTCGCCGTTTCTGGCACTGCTCGGGGCGGAATTGATCGGCCGTGGCGAGGGCACGGCCACGCTCGCACTGAATCTTTCGGATATGCACCTTCGCACCCGTGGAATCGCTCACGGCGGCGTCATCGCGACTCTCCTGGACACGGCTATGGGAGTGGCTGTTTCAACACAGACGCCCGACGGGTGCTTTGCCGTCACCTGTCAGCTCAACGTTCATTTCATCCGCCCCGGCTGGAATGGCGAAAGGCTGGTAATCTCGGCAAAGGTTTCGCACACCGGGGCGACGACTTCGGTGGCTGAAGCCGAAATGGCAACCGACTGCGGCGTTCGAGTGGCGATTGCCTCGGGAACGTTCAGTTTTGTCCGAATTCCAAACGCTGGTGGCGATTTGCTGGAACGAAAACCGGACTGATTCTACCCAATCCGCCCTTCCCGGCACTGATCGAAGGCCGTGTCGTTTTCATGAGGTTGCAAAAGTTGCGGAATTTCTGCTCGACCGGGAATATGCCGAGCCGCTGGCGCATCTAATGGTCCAGCGTCTGGAAAGGTGCTTCCAGGCGAGAAACCCGCTTGTCAATTTCTGACAGAAAATTCAACAAAGAGGAATCCGTGATGAAATCTTTCGTATCGAGTATCGCTGCCCTGTCTATCGCTTTGTTCGTTGTCGGCTGTGGTGGCGCTCCTGCTACGGACGCTGGTGCTGAGACCGGCTCAACCACAACAGACATGATGCACTCAGCAGCTCCAGATCCATCTCAAGAAGGCGAAGGCGCTGCACCAGCTGAAGGTGAAGGCGCTGCACCGGCTGAAGGCGAAGGCGCTGCACCGGCTGAAGGCGAAGGCGCTGCACCAGCTGAAGGTGAAGGCGCTGCACCAGCTGAAGGCGAAGCTGCTGCTGAGTAGTCAGCTATTCGCTGGCCAGGGTCGTCACCTGGCGTCGGACATCTGTTTCAAAACGGGATCGGTACTCTCTGAGTGTCGATCCCGTTTTTTACGTCTCGAACTTTGTCGAGGAAACGGCAGACTGTCGTGCAGACATCTCCTTCTGACAACTTGTCAACCTTCGAGATGCAATCCTGGCGATGATCCGAATGTTCCAGAGTCCGCCGAAACGAAAACGCCCTTCGCTATTGCATTCGTTTTTGCTGAAGGAGAATCACAGGTTTCGGTAACTTCAGACCTTTGCTAAAAGCCGCTTGCGCAACAGACAGCATTCAAAGTTCACTCGAAATCTCACGGAAATTCATCGGTGGAAGATCAGGAACGGCAACGACTGCTCGCTCAGTATTCAGAGATCGCGTCTCTTGCTGGCGGTCTTGCGCACGAGATTCGGAACCCGCTGTCGACAATCAGTTTGAATCTCGAACTGCTCGTCGAAGAGTTGCAGGAAAGCGACACCGCTCGCGACCAGCGAATGCTTGCCAAGCTTCAGCGGGTTCAGCAGGAATGCGGACACCTGGACGAGATCCTCAACGCGTTTCTGCAATTTGCACGAGTCGGCGAACTGGAGCTGGTCGAGTCAGATCTCAACGCCGCCGTCCGCGAATTCGTCGACTTCTACAAACCGACCGCCGACGAGTCAGGCATTGACGTAAGCCCGCATCTGGAATCGAACCTGCCGCCGGTCCGGTTGGACAGTTCGCTGTTTCGCCAGGTTCTGATGAACCTTGCCAGGAACGCGCAACAGGCGATGCCCGATGGTGGACTGCTGGAACTCCAGACGTTTGTCCGCGATGGATTCGTACGGCTTGAGTTCATCGATACCGGTCAAGGGATGAACGAAGCCACTCGGTCAAAGCTGTTTCAGATCTTCTTCTCGACCAAACCCAACGGCAGCGGACTCGGACTGCCAACCGTTCGGAAGATTGTCGAAGCTCACAACGGCACTATCACCTGCGAAAGCGACCCAGGTCGAGGCACACGCTTCAGCATTGCTCTGCCTCCCGGGTGACGCAGACCTGTAAAGAAACTGTACGGTGGGTACGGTCTACCAATGGAAGAATCCTCTGGTGGGTGGTGCCTGCCCTGAAGCTCCTCTCAAGACAGAAAGAGCCCGACATTGAAGGATGCCGGGCTCTTGAATCGGTACTAACGATGTGCTTCCAAAAGTCGAACGCGGGAGAGCGTTCGGGCGACGTCGGTCAGCTCAGGTCGTACCGTTTCATTTTGTTGTAAAGCGTCACCCGGCTGACTCCCAGCTCTTTGGCGGTGCGCGTCCGGTTGTAGTTATTTCGGATCAATGCCTGCTCGATGATGTCTCGCTCGGTTGTCGCGATCTGGCTGCCGAGTTCTTTCGAGAGTTCTTTCGGCTTCGCGTTTTCCAGCTTCACGGTCGGATCGTTGGTCGGGCCGGCGACTCCCGCGAGGATATGGGCCGGAAGATGCTCTGCCCGCAGCACGCCGTCCCGGCAGTAGATAACTGCTCGTTGAATGGCGTACTCAAGTTCTCGAACGTTGCCCGGCCAGGGGTACGCGATCAGAGCGTCGAAGAACTCCTGCTCGATCCGCACGATGCCCATTTCGTGCTTCAACGACTTGTCCTGGATGAACCGCTTGGCCAGCGTTTTGATGTCCGGCTTCCGTTTTCGCAGTGGTGCCAGTTCAAACTTCAACATGCTGAGTCGATAGTAAAGGTCTGGACGGAACAAACCCTTCTCGACCAGCGGTTCGAGCGGAAGATTACTCGCGACAACGAGCCTTGCCTGCGACGTCATTGTCTGGTTCGATCCAACTGGTTCAAACTGGCCGGTCTCGATGACTCGAAGCAGCTTGACCTGCTGCTCCAGACCAAGGACGTCGATTTCGTCGAGTAGAATCGTTCCTTTCTTCGCGGCAATGAACTTGCCCTCTTTGTCGACGTGAGCACTCGTAAACGACCCTTTCATGTGGCCGAACATTTCGCTTTCGATCAGGTCACCCGGCAACGATCCACAGGCAACTGTGATGAATGGCTGGTCACGACGCGGCGAGACTTCGTGAATCAGATTCGACAGGTAGGTCTTCCCCGACCCGGTTTCACCGATCAGCAGCATCGTGACATCTTTGTCGGCGGCGATCGCCACCTCTTCCAGCATCCGCTTCATCTCTGGCGAATAGGTTTCAAAGCGTCGAGTGATTCCAGACAGGACAGCGGACGAATCTCCGTTGCCTGATTGGCGCGGCGAACTGGCGGTGATTGCGAGCGGCTCGTCCTTCGTGTCCCCTTCTTCGATTTCTTCGAATCGATTTTCGGCATCGGAAGTAACCGCAGTTGTGTCCGTCACGTTGGGCGGCAGGCGTTCGGCCAGCCAGTCAAGTACTCGGTCAACCGTCACTTCACCACGAAGGTGCATGATGCCGCTGTAGAGGGCTCGACGTTCGAGCGGCTCGGGACAGTCTTCGTCCGTAACCATCGCGACCGGCAGATCGGCCATCCGATCGCACAGCAGCTCCAGCACCCGCTCCTGAAGATGGCCGCCGCCTGAAACGTCAGTCAGGTCGGCAAGGACTCCGGCGGCAGCCTTGTCCTGAGCAAGCTTCGGCAGCGCTTCGACGTCCGAGCACGTGACAAACTCAAAACCGTCGCGAGCGCTGTTCGGCAGCTCGCTTGTCCAGCGAGGTCGTTCACTCAGTACGATAATCAGAGGTTTATTCATGAGAGTTCCCGGACGCCTGGGTTTCATTTCGTCAGATGCAGGTCGTAGAAACAAATCCAATGCCATAGCGCTCAAAGAACGAAACAGAGTTGTACAGTTTTCTGCAAACCGTTTGCCTTGCTTGGTTTGCAGATTCTGTGTCGAGATTCCTCGCCGCGCAACGTCAACAAATTAACGTTGCCTCCCGGCAGCATGATGCGTCCATGCAACGTTGCCGGCATCATCTTCTGAAGAAGAAGTCGCTTGTCGACGGAAACATGCCGGGTAATCTCCCGCCGACGCCCTCACCATAGCTTTACCTCACACAGCACACCGAAAGTGATTCCATGTCGTTTGTTTTTGTTGTCTGCCAGGCAGGTGCTGAGGCTGCGTTGAAAAATGAGATCAGTCGGCGTCACCCGGACCTGCGACTGGCGTTTTCCCGACCCGGCTTCATCACGTTCAAGACGCCTGACACAAGAGGCTTCGCTGTCAATTTTGATTTGAGGTCCGTCTTTGCCCGGACATGGGGACACTCCATCGGAAAGGTAGTTGGTTCCGATGGTGCGACCATGGCACGTGAGTATGCTGAACTTCTCGCCGCGCAGCTCACCGAAGAACAACTCGCCGCCTGCCGGCATCTGCACGTCTGGGAACGAGATCGATTCATGCCGGGCTCGCGCGGCTTTGAACCGGGAGTCTCGCTACTTGCGTCAGAGGTCGGGCGGATTCTGGAGCCGGCGAGCGACGACGGCATAATCAGTCGAAAGGTCAACGAGAGTCCCGAGCCAGGAGAACTGGTCATCGACTGTGTGCTCGTCGAACCGGGTGAGTGGTGGATCGGCTGGCACATTGCCGGTCAGGGGTCTTCCTGCTGGCCCGGCGGCACGCCGCAGATCGAACTGCCCGAACACGCCGTCTCTCGAACGTGGCTCAAAATGGTCGAGGGGCTTATGTGGTCCGGGCTGCCTGTCAAAGCCGGAGATTCCATCGTCGAAATTGGCAGCTCGCCGGGTGGTTCCTGCCAGGCATTGCTGGAACTTGGCTTGAAAGTGACCGGGATCGATCCGGCAGAAATGCACGAGGCTCTGCTTGGAGAAGAGAAGTTCACGCACGTTCGAGGTCGTGCCAAAGAATTGCCGCGAAAACTTTTCTCCAACGTCCGCTGGCTGGCGAGCGACGCGTCTGCCGTACCGAACTACTCACTGGATACCATCGAAGCCATCGTGACGCATTCGTCGGTCAAGATCGAGGGTTTGCTCCTGACGCTCAAATTCACAGACTGGAAGCTTGCCGACGAAATCCCGCTTTACCACAAACGGATCCGGTCGTGGGGTTACCAGAACGTTCGCTCACGGCAACTCGCTTTTAACCGTCGGGAAATCTGCGTCGCGGCGACGAAGGACTGATCGGAGCAGTTCGCAGGTTTCTGATTCGGTACGTAGTGCGGATCGTAACGCTTGTTCCACGTCATGAATGTGGCGACGCGGCTTCGTACTGACTCCGTGCGGGCATCGACGAGCTACCTTGAGGAGAAGGAATTCTCACAATGCTCCCGCTCGATGCTTCAAATAACGGACGTGCTGATGGCCACTTTCGCGACCGGATCAACAATTGAAAACAATGCCTCTGAACAAGTCGTGGGAACCGGGCTTCGCGTTGTTGAACTTTCGTACGAAGACTTGACTGATGAGTTCGTCGCACGCTGGGCTCAGCTGGAGTCCCGTTCGGTCGAAGGTAACGCATTCCTGTCGCCACACTTTGTCATCCCGGCTGTCGAGCATCTCGAAGGAGCGTACGACCAGAAGCCACTGATCCTGGCGGTCGAATCCGAAGATGACTCAAGATTGTTGGCACTCGGCCTGTTCGAAACTTCCAGAAGCAGCCGACTGCTTCCGCTGACCCATCTGCAAAGCTGGCGATGTGAGCACACTTTGTTTGACGGCCTGCTGGTCGATCAGCAACTCGGCACCGCGGCGCTGGCAACCTTCTTCAACTGGTTGAGTCGTCAGGGGCGGCGGTGGCAGGGAGTCGCCTTTACAGACCGCAGCGCCGATGGCGAACTGAACGACATGCTGGAAATCGCCGCCGCAGCCAGCGGAGCCCGGTGGTTTGAAGACTGGTTCCGCGAACGGGCCATCATCCCTATCGAAGAAGTCCCTGAGGACTGCCTGCAATCGTTGTATTCAAAGAATCGTCGTCGCAACTTCAAACGAGCCGAGAAACAACTCGCCACGCACGGAGCGGTCAGCTTTTCCTGCCTCGACCGAGCAAATACGTCCACCGAACATGTTCAGACGTTTCTGGAGCTTGAGGCAATGGGCTGGAAAAGCGACGCAGGTACCGCCTTGCTGTCAGCGTCTGGTCATGAACAATTCTGTCGAGAGATGGCCTCGCGATTTGCGGCGGATGAACAACTCGTCATCTATCAACTTTCTGTCGACGGGTCGCCAGTGGCTTCAGCCTTGAACATGCGATCGGCTGACGACCTCTTCTGCTTCAAGATCGGCTGGAACCCTGACTTCGCCAGCGGCTCGCCCGGAATCCTCAACGAGCTGAACTTCCTGCAGAACTGCCGAGAAAATCTTTCCGATTTCCGACTGGCAGACAGTTGCTCGAAACCCGGTTCGTACGTCGAAGACGTGTGGCCGTGGAAGCGTCGCCTGACGACCGGAGTCTTCACGACAACTCGAACAGGCACGCTGGCCGCAAACGCCATGATCCAGCTCAAGCGAATGAAGCGGCTGCTGAAGAATGCGTAACTCGTTGAGTCTGTGCTTCGCCGCTCAATACGTCGAGAACTCTTTCCACAGCCGGTCGAACTCGTTCTGAAACTGTGTTCGCAGCCGAGCGTCGTCAACGATGATAAAATTCTCTTCGTTGCTCGCCGCCGCCGATCGCGTCCAGTTGTAACTGCCGGTCAGTAAACGTTTGCGATCAAAGATGGCAAACTTGTGGTGCATATGGTGCTCGGTCTGGTCAACGCAGACATCGACACCGGCACGAGCAAGTCGTTCAACGTCAGAACCTTTGTCGAATGCTTTGTCGTTGTCCGTGATGACTCGCACCGAAACTTTGCGATCGTAAGCGTCCAGAATCGCGGACGTGATTCGATCATCTGTAATGGTAAAGACGCAGATGTCGACTGAGTGTCGGGACGATTTCAGCAGGCTGGCAATTCGCTGCCAGCAATGATCGCCCGGACTGAAGACGACTTCCGCGTCGGTACTCGGTTCAGCGGGAGCTGCCGCCTGTCGAATCACTTGAGACACGTCTTCAAGCCATTCCAGAACGGCTGACGAGTTCACCTGGTCAATGGTGTTTCTCGCCAGCTCGAACGCGGTCTGGTGACATTTTATTTGCGACGCCTGGTCTTTGATAAAGTCCGTAAGGGTGTCACGAAGAGCGCGTCGTTCGCTTCGAGTGAGGCGGTGATCATCCAGCGTCTGCTGCAGAATGTTGCTCAACGATTGATCCGTCACACGTTCCCTCCAGCCAGGACCGGCGTCTCAATGTTGCTTTCGACCTGCGAGTTGACCGCCGCTTGCGAACGACGACCGAACGCGGCGCACCATGCCAGCGGAATCGCGATCAGAGTGATCAATGTTCCAGACGTCAGCCCACCGATGACGACTCGTGCCATTGGAGCCTGCAACTCGCCGCCGTCGCCAATGCCCATTGCAATAGGCATCATCGCCAGCACGGTTGTCAGCGTCGTCATAAGAATTGGCCGGAATCGGCGTACGGCAGCCTGTTTGACGATCTCCAGCCCCGCACGCTCTGGATTCCGCTGCCGGAGTTGCATCATATAGTCGATTAGAACGATGGCATTGTTCACAACAATCCCGGCCAGCATCACCAGCCCGATGAAGGATTGCACATTCAAGGTCGTCTCAGTTGTCAGCAGAATGGCCACAACGCCCAGCGCGGCGAGCGGCAGGCTGAGCAGAATCAGCAATGGTGCCCCCATCGACTCAAACTGAGAAGCCATGACCATGTACATCAGGATAACGGCCAGAATGAAGCCATTGGTTAACGCCTTAAAACTCTTCTGCTGGTCTTCCCAGTCACCAGCGACATTGATTGAAAAACCGTCGACCGGAGGAATCTTTCTCAGCTCTTTCTGCAGGTCTCTCACGGCGTGTCCGAGGTCTCGATCTTCCACGTTGCAGCCGACCCAGTGAACCCGCTGACGGTCCAGTCGCGTGATTCCGACGGCGGACTCACCGGATTTCAACGTCACGAGATTCTTCAGTGAAATTACTTTGCCGCCGGGGGCAAGAACGCCGACCTGACCGATGTCCTGAATGCTGGCCCGGTCGCTTTCTCGAAGTCGGACGACCACGTTGTACTCGTTGCCATTCTCGCGGAAGACGGTCGTGCGGCTTCCCTGGATCGCCGTTTCAAGAGTCTGCGTGATATCGCTGACGCTGATTCCCAGAGCGCTGGAACGTGCTCGGTCAATCTCGACCGACACTTCCGGCTGACGTTCAGCCTGGTACGCCTCAATGTTGATCAGACCGGGAACTGCCTCCATCGCCCTGGTGACACGCTGAGACAAGTCCTCGGCTGTCGCCTGATCGTGCCCGCGGATCTCGACAGCGATGCCGTCGCCATTCGAGTTGAACATTCTGCTGCCGAACAGGTCGTTGCGGACCTTCACGTTGATCGTCATTCCGGGCACGGTACCGATTTTCTCGGACAGGTCCTTGCGAATCTCTTCGACCGTACGGGTTCGTTCGTCGCGCGAGGCAAGGTGCAGACTGAACCACGCGTCGTTCCAGTCTTCGGCATCGTCTGAATCATCACCGATAAACGATGCGGTGGTCTGCGATTCTGGCGTCGACCGATGAATAATCTCTTCGACCAGGCCGGCTTTCTCCGACAGGCGTTCAAGCCGAATTCCCGGAGCCATTTCGGTATAGACGATGATCCGCCCCTCGTCAGTCTTTGGCAGAAACTCGGTTCCGACGCGAGGACTCAGCCCGGCCACTGTCGCCAGGCATAAAATCAAAAGGAAAGCGACCGCCAACGGAAACTTCAGACTCGTTCCGAGAAGCTTCTCATAACACCACTCGACGGCACCAAAGGCTTTTGCGTTGATGCCGTGAAACACTTTGACGATCGCCGATAGCCAACGGATTCGCACACCTTCGGAATCCGACAGCAGATGCGTCGTCAGCATGGGTGTCAGAGTCAGGCTGGCCACCAGCGAACACACCAGCGAGAACGACACGACGATCGCCAGTTCACGCAGCATGATCCCCGTCTGGTCGCCGATAAACAGCAGCGGCACAAAGACGACCAGCGTCGTCAACGTGCTGGCCACGATGGCGGACGCGACTTCCTGCGTACCCTCGATCGCGGCCTCGATCCGACCGAAGCCTTCCTCGCGTTTTCGAAAGATGCTCTCCAGCACGACGATGGAATTATCAACCAGCAGGCCGATTCCCAGCGCCAGCCCGCCGAACGAAATCATGTTCAGCGACAGCCCGTAAAAGTAGATCAACACAAAGGTCGCCAATACGGACAGCGGCATCGTTGCCGCGATGACCAGAGTGCTGCGAAAGCTGCGCAGGAAGATGATCAGCACAATGATCGCCAGGCCGGATCCGTACATGGCCGAATCCTGTACGTTGGCAATCGCCTGCCGAATGTAATCTGACTTGTCGACTCGAATGCTCAGTTCACCGTCCGGAGTCGATTCGTTGATCTCGTCAACCTTCTTTTTAATGGCCTCGCTGACGTCGACGGTGTTGGCGCCGGACTGCATGTAGACATAAATCAGCAGACCGTTTTCGCCGTTGACCCGAGTCTCTTCCGTGCGTTCTTCTTCGCCATCGATTACCCGGCCAACGTCGCGAATTCTGACGACAGCTCCTTCGCGCTGACGGATGACCGTGTCCGAAATCTGGTCGATACTGGTGAACTCGCCACGACTGCGAACCAGCATTCGCAAGTGCCCTTCGTCAAGGTCTCCGGCTGGCTGGTTGATGTTGTCTCGACCGAGCGCGTCGAGCACTTCCTTCACGGTCATGTCGAGCGATTCGATTTTCTGCCGATCGAGGTCGACCTGAATCTCGCGCCGAGTCCCGCCTCGGATGCGAATTCTCGCGACCCCCGCCGCCTGTTCCAGACGCGGGGCGATGGAGTTCTCGGCCAGTTGAGTCGCCTGAACCGGTGGAAGATCGGTTCGCAGGCCCAGGTAAATGATCGGCGAATCCGCCGAGTCGTACCGTCGGATATAGGGCGGCTCGACGCCTGGTGGCATGTCGTTGCGAAGGCGTTCCAGTCGAGCACGGATGTCGCCGATGGCCGGGTCCAGATTGGTGCCCCATGAAAACTGAACGCGCACGCTGCTGGAGCCTTCGTAGCTGGAACTCGACATCCGCTCGACGCCCTGCACCGAGCCAATCGTTTGCTCCATCGGTCGAGTGATCAGCGTTTCGACTTCTTCCGGACCGGCGCCAGGGTACAACGTGGTGACGGTGATGATCGGCCAGGTCATGTCCGGCATCAGGTCAACGCGCAGACTTCTGACTGACATCCAGCCAAGCAGGACGACAATCAGACACGCCATCGACGTGGTAACGGGGCGGTAAACAGCAAACCGGGTGAGAAACATGAGTCCGCGCGGGATGAGGCAGGAAGGCGGGAATGCCGTGGTTTCTGCCGTTTCTGGCAGAGTATGGCGGGCGATACGAAATACTCAGAATTCTGCGGTTTGACACTGTTTATCATCGTCCGCAGAATCCAAGGCTTCGATCATGCCGGACCGTTCTGAATATCGCAATCGTTTGCTGCGGATGTCTTCTGAAAGGGCTCGCGCTAAGTCGCGAAGACGCAAAGAAAAGAAGGCTGGGCGCCGTCTTCCGGAACTTCGCGTCTTCGCGTGAGAAAATTCATCCTTATTTTCTGGTCTTTCTTCTTTGTGATGAGTCACCCATGCCTGAAGCTCCTCGGCCATCATCTGTTCCCAAAGTCGGCCTGGTCGTTCTCGCTATTGTTGCGATCGTTGTTGGCGGCCTGTTCCTGATTCCGCCTGACGACGCCGACAATGATTCACCGCCTGAAAATCCCCTGAATCTCACAAGAGTTGGCGAGCTGAAGAACCTCAGCATCGCTCACCTTGAAAACAACGACCTGTCGGATGCGGCGTCCTGTTTTGAAGAGCTGATCTCGCTGCTTCCGGACGAACGGTTCGGTCAGCAGAACATGGCGATCACACAGCTCCTGAAGATTGCGCCGGAGAATCTCAACCGGGCCGAGAACCAGCCTGAGTTCGATGCCGGTCTGGCCAAGGCACGAGAAACAGTCGACCAGCTTCTGGAGCAGTTTTCTAACGACGCGCGGGTTCATGTGATCGCCTCGCGGCTGGCTCTTCGCACCGAAGATTACGCCAGCGCGATTGCCGCGTTGCAGGCAGCAGCGAAACTGGCTCCCGACGATGCAGCCATCTGGTTTGGAATTTTCGATGCCGGTCGATATTCACGAGACGACAAGCTGACCGCCCAGGCAAATGAAGGATTGGCCAAAGCCTGGGAACTGGCGCCGAACAATCTTTACGTGATGCGCGAATGGCTGAGCGTTCAGGCTCGAGCCAGGGACGCGACCATTGGCGAAACGCTGAAGGCGGCTCGAGAACTCGTGACGCCATTCGTCGAACGAATCGACAACCTGACCAACGTCAATCTTCACAGCCTGATCGATGAAGGGCTCACCGCGCGAGAGAATGATGACTGGAGCAAAGTCACTCGCAGCGCGATTGTCGTTGGCAACATGCTGCGCCCGGAAGTGGCCACCCAGAACGACGCGAAGAAAGTGACGCCGCACCTGCTGGAATTCATCGTCCACGACTTCGGCGAAGATTTCTACGCCAGCCACACACTTCCGAAACCTGAATTTTCCGAAGCTATTCCCGTCAGTTTTGGGCCGATCGAAACGCCGTTTCAGAAACTGAAAGGTGTCAGGCAGGCGCACGTCGTTGACTTTGACCTTGATCAAAATCAGGACGTGGTCATCGTCGCGGCTGACCGAATCAGCGTCTGGACTCAGAGCGAAGCTGAGAAACCATCCTGGACACAAGCCGTCTCGTTAACGATGTCTGAGGCCGGTCTGCCCTCGCAACTTTCTGGCATTTGCCTGTTTGACCTTGATCGAGACGCCGCCGTTGTCGAGCACGTTTCCGGCGACACAAAACTGATGTGTGCCGATGCTGACCTGGACATTCTCGCGTACGGAAAAGACGGCCTCGTCATTCTTCGCAACGAACTGCTCACTGAAGGTGACGACGCCGGAACGCGAGTTTTAACCCCGGTCGAACAAAGTGAAGACTTCGCGGCAGTAAGAGACGTCCTCACCGCGTTGCCGGTCGACTTCGACCACGACGGCGATCTGGATCTGGTGGTCTCTGCAGAGGCTGGGATCTCGGTCTGGCTGAACCGAGACGATTCGACCTTCGTCGACCACTCACAGTTTTCAACGTTACCGCCAGCCGACTCAAAGATTCACAAGCTGATCGCGGTCGACTGGGACCGCAACGTTTCGATTGACGTGCTGGCTTTTGGAGGGACGTCCGGAGGAGTGCTCACAAACATCCTGCATGGCCAACTGCGATGGGAACCGTTTCCTCGTGAATCAAATGTCGTTTTTGAAAACCGGACCGTGGCACTGCTCGACGCAGATTCGAATTTCTCCTGGGACCTGTTGACCGTCACCAGGACTGAAAAAATGGATGTGCGCGGACAGCTCACCTGGTTCGGAACATCCAACGCAGATGCTGGTGTGACGCGGTTCACACACGAAGGACTGATTCGAGGGCCGAAAGTTTACGACTTTGAAACGTGCGACTTCGACAACGACGGCTTCCTTGATGCAATCACCTGGGAATGGGCGATGGATCATCACCGGCTGGGTTTTTATCGAGGTGGTCCGAATGCCGTTTTCGAAGCGATTGATGGGTCGAAGAACGATTTCGATTCACAGCTCAAGGCCTGTGAAACGGCAGACATCGACTCGGATGGCGACGTTGACCTGGTTGTCGTTTGTGAAAACTCGGTCGAAGTTCTGATCAACGAAGGTGGCAACGCCAACAACTGGATCGATATCCCGATTCGAGCAGAAGATGCCAAGCAGGCTCAGAAACCAAACGAACGAGTCAACATTCACGGCGTCGGTAGCCTGCTCGAACTTCGATCTGGCAACAGTTACCAGCCTCAAGTCGTCACAGGACGAACGACGCACTTCGGACTTGGCAAGCAGAAGCAGGCTGATTCGGCACGAGTTCTCTGGACGAACGGCGTTCCCGAGCACATCGTCAATCCGAAGCACGGTCAGCCAATCTGCCTGCAGCAGCAACTGAAAGGTTCGTGCCCGTTTCTCTACACGTGGGACGGCGAGAAGTTTGCGTTCTACACCGACTGTCTCTGGGCGGCGCCGATCGGTCTGCAACTGGCCGAAGGAGTCCTCGCTCCGCCGCGCGAATGGGAGTACCTCAAGATCGACGGCGACCGGCTCCAGGAAAGGAACGGCGAGTACGTCTTGAAGCTGACGGAGGAACTCTGGGAGATCGGCTACTTCGATTCGGTCCGGCTGCTCGCGATCGACCATCCGGCAGACGTCGACATCTACTCGAACGAAAAAGTCGGTCCGCCGTCCATTTCGCAGTTCAAAGTTCACACCGTTCAAAACTCCAGAACGCCAGTCGCTGCCGTTGATCAGAAAGGCCGCGATGTTCTGCCGAAGGTCAAAGCTCGTGACGAAGACTTTCTGCAGTGTTTCGACCGCCGGTTCAAACAGGGACTGACTGAACCGCACTTCCTTGAGCTGGACCTCGGGCAGCTCGAAGACCCGCAGGACATCACGCTGTTTCTGACCGGCTGGATCCGACCGACGGACACTTCACTCAACGTTGCGATCTCGCAGCGACCGGATCTTGAGTCAACACAGCCGCCGTCAGTCCATGTTCCCGATGCCGACGGAAACTGGAAGAAAGTCCGACCGTACATGGGCTTTCCCGGCGGCAAGACCAAGACGATTGCGATCGATCTGTCCGACGTCTTTCCCACTGACGACTACCGAGTCCGCATTGCGACAACAATGGAAATCTACTGGGACCACGCCTTCTTCACCGTCGACGAAAAGCCTGTCGAGATTCGTACAACGGAGCAACCGCTGGTCGCAGCCGATCTGCACTACCGGGGATTCTCGAAGAAAGTGCCTCATCCAGGCCTCGGCCCGGGAAGCTACGACTACAACCAGCTCAACGCTTGTCAGCAGTGGCCGCCGATGGAAGGCCGTCTGACATCTTACGGAGACGTCACCGGGCTCATCGCCGCAACCGATAATCGTCAGGCACTGCTGGGAGCGGGCGACGAAATGGAAGTTCGCTTCAAAGCAACGTCGACCGATCTCCCTGTCGGCTGGAAACGCGACTTTATCCTGCACAATGTTGGCTGGGACAAAGACGCCGACCTCAACACGGTCTTCGGCCAGACAGTCGATCCGCTCCCGTTTGCCGGCATGGTCAGCTACCCCGACCCCAACGAACCGACCGACCAGAAGCCCTTCGCTGCCCAAACGCGTCAGCAGCCCCGCGCTACATTCTGGCGAGCATTTTTAAAACCAGCATTACCCCGGTCAGAACGCTAGACCATTTTTATGGTCTCTGTGCAGGAACTGGCCTAAGGGATAGTCCTTGTTTCCCTGGTGGCCTTTTTGCAGAACACGGAAAACGAATTTCGAAAGGGCGCTCGCGCGAACGTGAGTCAAAGCGCAGCGCCCCGTTATAAGGTAACCCGACTCGTCATCGAGGTTACAGGGCTCAGTGCAGGACGGCTATTGGGGAGTTCTCCTCTGAAGACGTGGTGAGCAGCGTTGTCTATCATCCGCCTCTCCTGATAGTCCTGCATTGATACTATCGCAGATTCGAGAATTTCAGCCACGAAACGAAATCTCATGCCTCAGCAATCCGAAACGTCATCCACCGACTCTCTTATCGTGAACGTCGATCTGGCTGAACGCAGCTACGACATTCGAATCTGCAGCGACCAGTTGTCGTCTGTTGGAAGCTCGGTAGCCGAGTGGCTCGATAAACGGCTTGGTGCAAGTTCGACTCAGCAATCGGCACTTGTCGTGACGGATCGGAACGTGCTCGCTCATGCGAACGTTGTGCGAAGTAGTCTTGAGGCTGTCGGATTTCGAGTTGAACTGGCCGAGCTTGAGCCTGGCGAAAGAACCAAATCGCTGCCGGTAATATCCAGCCTTTACGAGCGGATGGTCGAGATGAAGGCCGACCGCCGTACGGTGGTCGTCGCCGTCGGTGGCGGAGTGATCGGTGACGCCTCCGGGTTTCTTGCTGCCACTTACAACCGCGGCGTGCCGTTTGTGCAGGTTCCGACCACGTTGCTGTCTGATGTCGACAGTTCGGTTGGCGGCAAGGTTGGGGTCAACCTGGCGGCGGCGAAGAATCTGATCGGAGCGTTCTATCAGCCGCTCGGCGTCTTCATCGACACGTCCGTGCTTGCGACGTTGCCGGATCGCGATTACCGCAGCGGGCTGGCTGAAGTTGTTAAGTACGGCGTCATCCTTGACGCTGGCTTCTTCGAGTTTCTCGAACAGAACGTCGACGGAATAAACGCTCGAGAGTCGTCGGTGCTGCGTCACATCATCGCACGAAGCTGTGAGCTGAAGGCGATGGTTGTTAAGGAAGACGAGTACGAACGGACTGGTCTGCGAGCGGTACTCAACTACGGCCATACCTACGCTCATGCCTTCGAGGCTCTGGCTGGATACGGCGAGTTGCTGCATGGTGAGGCGGTTTCGATCGGCATGCTCTACGCCAGTCGGCTCGCGGAGAAACGCGGGCTGATTGACGCTGCGATGACGGCTCGCCAGCGAAAGCTGCTGGAGCAGATCGGCGCCTTGACCGCGCTCCCCGACCCTGCAGCATTCTCCACGGAAGATATTCTCTCGAAAATGCGGCTCGACAAGAAAACCGTCGGCGGGCAGCTTCGATTCATTCTTCCGACAAAAATGGGGCACGTCACAACGTTTGCGGACATTCCTGAGGCCGACGTGACCGCCGTCGTCGACGAATTTGCCGCAGGTTGATAGGCCGGACGGGCAGGAAACCGCCGAAGCTTGTCGGGCGAGCTTTGCACGCCACAAAGGCAGCCGTTGTTTGCCGGTTCGAGGCGAACTGACTGGCGGACTGGCGACATGTCGAGCAGTCAAGCCTCTGCTTGACTGATTGCGCGCGATGCGCGCAGAATGTGACCGATTCTCAGACATTCATGTGCTCACGGTCGCTGAGAATTCAACTCTTGTGCTCCACTGCCGATTGAATTGTTCTGTAACATCCTCTTACCTGAAAGTAGTTCAGGACGCAAAATGACATCCGCGTCTAATTCCGGTCCAACAGATTCGATTGCCGGCATGATCGGAAACAGTCCGGCCATGCGCGAAGTGTTTGAACTTTCGCGACTGGTGGCTCCGGCATCGACGACCGTGCTGCTGACAGGTGAAACGGGCACTGGGAAAGAACTGGTAGCTCGGGCGGTTCACGAATTAAGCCCTCGTGCGTCCGGTCCCTTTGTCCGAGTTAATTGCGGCGCTCTCAGCGAGAGCCTGCTCGAAAGCGAGCTGTTCGGACACGTGAAAGGTGCATTCACCAGTGCCAACGAAAATCGGACGGGGCGGTTCGAGGCTGCTCACGGTGGGACGATTTTTCTCGACGAGATCAATTCGGTCAGCTACACGCTGCAGGTCAAGCTGCTACGGGTTTTGCAGGAGCAGGAGTTCGAACGCGTCGGCGACACGAAAACAATCCGTGTCGATTGCCGCATCGTGGCCGCCACGAATCGTGACCTGCCAGACGAGATTGAAGCCGGACGGTTTCGGGAAGACCTTTACTACCGGCTGAACGTGGTGCCGATTTATCTGCCGCCGCTTCGCGAGCGTCCTGATGATATCCCGGAACTGATTGAGCACTTCGTTAGGATCTACGCCGAGATCAATCGACGTCCGATCCCGACGATCGCCAAGGCAACGATCGAAGCCCTGAAGTCATACTCGTGGCCGGGGAATGTCCGTGAGCTGCAGAATTACGCCGAGCGAGCCCTGGTGCTTCTGCAAAGTGGCGAATTCACTCCGGATCTTCTGCCGCCGCATGTTCGAGGTCTGGCTCCAGTTCGAATCGGTCGGCATCGGACTGGCGGCGCTGAGAAGACAGCAGAAGAACTGGTCACCCTGGGGCTCACCGAGTACGCTGACGACGCGAAACCATTCGAAAAAGTGATGGGGCTGGTTGAGCGGCAACTGTTGACTCAGATGTTGCGACAGTGTCAGGGAGTGCAGATCAAGGCGGCAGAACGGCTGGGCATTAACCGCAACACTCTGCACAAAAAAGTGACTGAGTACGGTCTGGATTCCGAGAGTCGCTAGCTGTCGGAGTCTGCATTGCCAGCAGGGGGCATCGCCCACCAGCAAAACAGGTTGAGTGTTCATCGACATTGGTGGGCAATACCCACCCTGCTCGACTTTCGGGAATGTATTCTCGACACGTTCCTAAGGCAGTAACCTCGGAGAAACGGTTGATGGAGAAGGTCAGTGTTTTCTGTTTTCTCGCCAGCTACGTGGTCGCTACGGCGTTCGCGTTTCTGAGATTTCGAGGGCAGAGCCGGCTGAACCACTCGCTGACGGTTGGGGCGACGTTCGCTGGCCTGGCTGCTCATACGATCTACCTGCTTGAGCGAAGCCACAACGCTGATCTGCCACCGTTGATGGCATCGTCACACGACTGGCTGCTGGTGCTTGCCTGGGTTGCAGTTCTGATCTACCTGTTCCTGACGATGCTCGACTGGCAGCTACCGCTGGGGGCGTTTGTTCTGCCAGTCGTGCTGGTTCTGGTCAGCGCTTCGCGATTTATCAGCCCGGAGCCGAACCAGTTGATCAGTGCTCAGGAACTTTCTGCGCAAGCGACCCGCGGTTGGGTGATGCTGCATGTTTCGATGCTGATCTTCGGAATTGTGGGTGTTATCGGGGGACTGATTCTGGCGACGATGTACCTCATTCAGCATCGTCGACTGAAACATAAGCAGGGCTTGCAGCAGGATATCTCGCTGCCGAGTCTGGCTCGACTCGCCCGCTGGAACTGGTGGGCGGTGGTCGTGTCCGTCCCGACGCTCACGCTGGGACTGGCGGCTGGAGTTCTGCTGGGAATCGTCGCCAAACGGTCGGCGACTCAGCTTTCCTTCGGCGACCCGCTGGTGATTGGCTCGGGAATTGGCTGGCTGGTGATGCTGGGCCTTTTCTGCTGGCTGGTGTCCACAAAGCGAGCCGCGGCAAAACAGGTTGCTCTGCTGACGGTCTGGGCCTGCGGATTTCTGCTGCTGACGATTGTTGGTCTGCAGGTTCTGACGGGCAGTGGCCATAAGCTGCTCGCGGGATAGCGGAATCGAGATCAGGGACTCCAGGACGGAGGCGTCGAAAGCCAGGCTGAGCTGCCATTCTCACGGGCACGACCACTGCGGACACCACGGGCATTCGCACTCGACGGCGAATCGAAAGCGTCTGCTGCTGACGCTGATTCTGGCCGCTGGTTACATGGTCGCAGAGGTTGTCGGCGGGCTGATCAGCAACTCGCTGGCGTTGCAGGCCGATGCCGGGCACATGTTTTCGGATGTGGCCTCGTTGGCGTTAAGCGTTTTTGCGATCTGGATTGCTGATCGGCCGGCGGGTTCGCAGCGAACGTTTGGGTATTACCGTGCCGAGATTCTCGCTGCGCTGGTGAACGGAGCGACGCTGGTCGCTGTTTCGTTTTTTATTGTGTACGAGGCCTGGCATCGGTTCAGTGATCCGCCCGAAGTTCAGGGCGGGCTGATGATGTGGATCGCCGTCGGCGGTCTGATCGTCAATCTGATTGGTCTCGCCGTGCTGCACGGCGGCAAAGATCACAATCTCAATGTTCGCGGAGCGTGGCTGCACGTTCTGTCTGACGCTTTGGGCAGCGTCGCGGCAATTGTGGCCGGGTTGTTGATTCAGAATTTCGGCTGGTACATCGCCGACCCGATCATCTCGGCGGTGATCTCGCTGCTGGTTGTTGTTTCGGCATGGCGACTGCTTCTGGATTCCGTCCGGGTACTGATGCAGGCAGCTCCGACGCATGTTGACGTTCCGGAGCTCAAAGCAGCGTTGACTGAAACTCCAGGCGTGGTCGACGTTCACGACCTTCACGTCTGGACGATTACCAGCGGCATGGATTCGGTGTCGTGTCACATCGTTTCCGATGGCTCGCGACCGTATGACGAAGTACTGCAGAGTGTACGCGACGTCGTGATCGAGCAGTTTTCGATTGACCATGTCACGATCCAGATCGAGCCTGAAGGTTTTCAGGAGCCGAACACTCCGGTGTGACGTCGTTCTTTCATCGCCCACCCTACGGTTCTGTCGAACGTTCCGATCGCGACGGCGAATACCGCTACGTTCGCTGGAATCATCACAGGCGGTACGGTCGTTGGTGTCTGCGTTTTCCGGTGCGACGTCAGTCCGGCTGTAACGGCCTGGCGTGAAATCGTCGAGCCAGGACGGGGAAGTGGACTAAGTTTGCCACGTAGCCGGGCGGTGCCTGCGCGCTTGACGTTAGCGATTTATGGCTGATCGGCGAGCGATGGTCCGTTCATCAAGGTCTGAAAGAGGTCTAAGAAGCGTAAGGCTTCAGGGGCGTGGCTTGATGTCAGAAACGATGGTGTCACATTCACAGTGGATTCGGCATGCGGTCGCTGCGGCGAAAGCAGGCAATCCGTCTGTTGCAAAAAATCAGCTGCAGAAAGCGGCGGAAGAAGACCCCGAAAATTCAGCCGTCTGGCTGTGGATGGGGTGGCTGGCGGATTCTCCCGCGAATGCCGTGCAGTGTCTCGAAATTGCCCGGTCCGATAAGCGATTCGAAAAGATTGCTGTAGCGGGAATCGAGTTTTCAAGAGCACTGTCTGATTTCCAGCTTGATCAGTTCCTGGAAAATAGTGTCAGGGACGCTGACGACGACGAATCGGATCCAGAAGTCGCGCCGCAGAAACATCAGATCAAGGGACCTGTTGAAGCCGTCGAAGAGGTCGTTGCCGCTGTGGAGTCTCTGCAGAAGGACGACGTCGACGATCTACCTGCCGACGCAGTGGTCGATGAAATAGCTGAAGTGGTGACTGACGATGTGCCGTTGGATGATGAAGTTCAGCCGGTTGATTCTGAAGAGATCGAGCCAGCCGCCAGCCTGCCGACTGAATCGTCAGTCGAGATTGAGACCACCGAAATTACGACTGTTGAGGCTTCCTGCGAAAGTCCTGATGTCGGAGAGCCAGAATCAGAACCTTCGCACGGTGTCGTGGATGATCACGTGTCCGCCGCCGAATATCAGCAGTCCGAATGGCAATCCGAACCCGACGTTGAAGCTGAGCTGATGCGATCGGCAAACGAGCTGTGGCAAACTGCTGATGAGATCGCCGATGAAGCGTCTTCAACATTGGAAGAGGATAGTCAGGAGCAACCTCTTAGTAAGGAGCTATGGCAGCCAGCAGCCGACGAAGCGGGTGATGAAGTTCCACCTGGTCTCTCACCGGAAAAAATTGCGACTGAGTCTGAACCGAAAACGGCAACGGTTCCCGAAGACATCATTGATGAGTCCGAAAGTGATTTCGCATTCTCCGACGATGACAGCTCGGACACAGAATTTGAAGCTGACGTACTTCCTGATCATGAACACGTGGAGCCGTCGCCGATTAACGTCAGCGTCAATCCGTCGCTGAACCAGGGAGACCAATGGCTGGGACAGAGTACCGCCGAAGTTTCGAACGCACCCGTCTGGCGAAAAGCCCAGTCAGACTGGTTCAGTGTTGATGGTTCCTCGGAGACAGATCAGGCACCATCATCGACTGACCTCGCAGTCTCACTGGAGAGTCCCGCAGCGCCGCCGGAAAAGAGCGTTCAGGATTCCAGGGAGCAACCACCGGCATCGGTTTTCTCGCAGTCCACACTGCCGCGCGTTACGGCCAACGATGTCTGGCAGACGGCTGCGATTGAGAAGTCGACTTTCGCGAAAGCGATTTCTCCTCAGCCGGTAAATGTCAGTTCGGTGCCGGCCTCCGAAGAATTTTTCGAGGCCGAACCTCGAATTGAACAGGCGGCAAACAGCGGTCCTTCAACGGCGACGTCGCTCGATCAAAAAACGGTGCTGGTTGTCGACGATAGTCCGACTGTGCGGAAGCTTGTCGCGATCACACTGGAAAGACGTGGCTACAAGGTGGTGTCGGCTTTTGACGGGGTAGCTGCGATCAAGGAAATTGCCGCTCACAGTCCATCATTGATTCTGATGGACGTCAACATGCCTCGGCTGGACGGGTATCAGTTGTGCAAACTGGTCAAGAAGCATGAAACGACACGCGAGATCCCCGTCCTCATGCTGACAGGCAAGGACGGCATGTTCGATCGGCTAAGAGGTCGTCTCGTCGGATGTGCCGGCAGCATTGCTAAACCGTTCTCGCCGGAAGAACTGCTCGAAGTGGTCGAACAGAACGTTCTACAAGCGAGGCAGTAACGGCTCGCGACGTGGCCAGACTGCCGCGTTGTCGATCACAGAAAATTAACGGGACATCAGACAGGCCTTTTACCTGGGCCTCAGAACTTGAAGTCGCTTCGATGGACCTGAAAAAATTCAGCGAACAGCTCGAAGGTTATCGATCAGCCGATCCAGCGGTCCGGGATCAGCGTCTGGAGCACGACTGCCTGATTCTGCTCAGCCGACTGCAGCTGCTGCTTGAAAAGGTCGCCGCTAAATCTGAACAGCACGACATTAAGGGCGTGATCGAAGCCGGGAAGGCGTTGCTGGTTGAACTGCTCGAATTCGTGACCATGCGGTTTGGAGACAAGGCCGTTGCCAGCGATTTGACGAAAATCTGCGAGCTTCGCGATTCAATGAAGGATCTGCAACGACTGATCGGACGAACGTTCTGGGCTGGACTTTTTCGAGTTGAGTCGAGTCACAAAGAGCACCAGATTCAGCTGTACCGTCAGATCGGACTCGACTTCGCTGACGTATTGAAAGACCTGATGTCTGTCGTCGACGGACACTTCAACAGTCCTGGAAAGACCGCCGAGTGGCAGTCCAGTTCACGCGTGCTGATCGAAGACTTCCGCCAGCACTGGTAAGGCCTGGCAGTTACCACATCGCACATTGGGTCATTGTGAATGACGGCTGGACATCGAGGCGCATGATCTGGTCACTGTAGTTTCCGCCACTCGTCAGCCATCAGTACTTCTTGCCCATCGGCGGTTTCAACCACGACAACCAGTTCGTCAGTCAGCCCGGTGGATTGCTGTAGTTCTCCAGTGGGAGTCGTGATTGCAAAGCGGGTTGCCTCAAGGAGCAGACTGCCTGACTGGCACTTGCCGGATGCTGCGTCGTATTCACGGTAGACTCCATCGGCGCTGGCGAAGAGCAGCGTGTTTCGAGACGGATGCCAGGCCAGCGGAGAACAGCCGGCGAATGCGGGATTGACGGGAATCACCAGCGAAGGTGTCCATGTTTCCGTCTCCCAGACTCGAATGCTGGAGTCTGTTTGGGCCGCTATTCGCAGCCCGTCTGGCGACCAGGAGATTCCTTGATTCGAGTAGTGCGTTTGCCCTTTGAGCAAGGCGATTTCTTTGCCGGTGGCCAGTGAGAAGACGCGGATCCCCTGCACTGAGGCTGTGGCAATGGATTGTGAATCTGACGACCAGGCGGCGCGTTCGCCGCCTGGCCCGGTCTGCCAGTCAAACCTGAATACCTCATCAGGCTTTGCTGGATCCCAGATGACGAGTCGATCTTTGACACCAGCGGCGAGCATAGTCCCGTCCGGCGACCAGGCAATGTGCGAGTGGAAGGTGACGTTGTCCAGCTTTCGCTGAAAAGCCAGCGGTGCTTCCTGGTTCCAGAACCACACTTCGCCGTTCTCGTACAGGACTGCTGCCTGGTCGTTTGCAGGGTGTCCTGCGGCATCGACGGGTTTGGAATCAGGTCCATCAGTGGAACGCCACTCGGCGGTTGATGCGTCGGTCGATCGCACCAGTCCACGATCGGGGACAAGGACTGTTCCGTTTCCACCTTTCGTGACACATAAACCGAGCAAGGCCGTCTCTGAAAGTTCAGGAGTTGATTTAAAGACGCGGATGCCGTCCTTCCTGACCTGAAACAGCCCACGGCCAGAGGCTATCACCGTCCTCTCCAGACCCGGTCGAATGGTTGCACCGCGGCTGTAGAATTGCAGTCCCAGGCTTGTCGAAGAACTTTCTTCGAGCCGAATCCGCTCGACTCCCTGGCTGTATTTAGAGCTGGCAAGTATTGATTCGTTGTCAACCCAGTCGAATGTCAGCATGGTGCCTGACGTCAGCGGAATTTCAGAAAGGACGCTTCCACTTCGATTCGTCAGGACTACCCTGGTCCGCGTCAGAATTGCCAGACGTTCGTTATCAGGAGACCATCGGCACATCTGCACGGAGTTAGCCTGCAGTGGAATCTCACTCGATGACTGTTCGTCCTTTGTGTTGATCAGGAAGCACGAAGCTCCCCACTCAGGCACGACAGCAATCGTCTGACCATTCGCGTTCCACTCGGCGCTGCGGATTCGACGCGACAGGTGTCGGAAACGCCTGTCTGCTGGTGAATTCTTCAGATCAAACAAGCGAAAGTTCTGTTCGCTGGTGGTGGCCAGCAATGTTTCTATCGGCGACCAGGTCGCCACATGAGCCAGCCCGGTCCGCTGCAACACCTGCGACTGGTCGTCTCGCATACTGCGAATCTGGCATCCGTTGCCGGCTCCGGCGATGGCAATCTGACTGCCGTCCGCCGAGACATCAGCGTCCCAGGCAGGTGCCTGCTGGTTAGTCCAGGTTCGCAGAACTTTTCCCTGATCGACATCCCAGAGTCGGACGGTTCCACCTTCATCACTGACAATCATAACAGAGTTCGTGACCCAGCGGATCGAAGTGATGGAAACATGTCCGACCAGGATTTTCCTGAGGTCCAGCTTGGGCAGCCCGTATAGACGGAGGCTTCCGTCGGCACTGCCGCAAGCCACGCGTGTTCCATCGAGGCTCGTTCGAATGGCAGAAATCCAGCCGCGGGCTGACTTCGTCTCCCAGGTCCACGAGAGAATGCCAGGCACGTCTCGCGGAGAAGTGGTCAGAGCAGCAGGGCTGAGTGGCTCGCCTGGTTTCCAGTCGTGCTTCTCCGGCACAGGATCCGGAAGTTCTCTCGCTGGAAAGATGGACCTCGCCACAGTGGGAACGGCAGCGACCGACGGTGGAGAGGAAGCTGTTTCTCCTGCCGATTCAGGAGTGAGAGTAACAGAATTGGTATTCGTTTTATTCGGCAGGAAGACCAGAACCCCGCACACCAGAATCAAACCGACCAGGCCGATTGTGATGCCCCAGCGCTTCCAGGCCGAATGCCCCGCGTCATTTGCTGATGATGCGCGAGTGAACGCGGTCGTCGCATCGTCGGCTGCCATCCGAATTCTCGTGAGCAGGTTTGAAGGTAGCTCAGCAATTGTGGAAGGGTTCAGTCGAGCCGCGATTCCAGTCAGGTCTGCCCCGGTCGCAAAGCGAGTCAGATGCTGCTCCGTTTCGGTGGCATTCGGGATTCGATTAACTGGATCGGGCTGCATTAACCGGCGTATCAGTTCAGCCAACTCGGGCGGCACATTCGGACGCCGCTCGCGGACATCCGGAATGTCCGGTGACGAGTGGTCGGTCGCGATGTCCCAGATGCTGCGTTCACGAACAGAAAAAGGAGGGGAACCCGCCAGGAGCATGAACAGCGTACAGCCGAGCGAATACAGGTCGCTGCGCGGGTCGGTTGTCCGCGAATTCTGAAACTGTTCCGGTGACATGTAGGCAGGGGAACCGACAAGCTGGTGATGTCCGGTAAGCACGTCTCCGGGGTCGACACCTTCATGGAGACAGGCTAACCCGAAGTCGATAACTCGAACGTGGCCATCCCTGCCAAGCACAACATTCGACGGCTTTACGTCGCGGTGGACGAATCCATGTCGATGAAGCGCGGCCAAGCCCGAAGCAATCTGCCGTCCGATTTCAGCTGCGTTGCTTGTCGAAAGCGGTCCTGCCTGACGAATGACTTCATCCAGAGTCACTCCGTCGATGTACTCCAGAACTAGAAAATGGACACCTCGCTCCTGGCCGCAGTCGAGTGCATGAGCCAGGTGCGGATGCTCGATCTGACCGATGGCCCGCCACTCTCGCTGAAATCGCTGAATCGCTTCGACGTCGAAAACTCTCGGCTCCGAGAGGAACTTGATGGCTCGCTTTGTCCCGAGGTCAAGATGCTCGGCCAGACAGACAATGCCCATCCCTCCGGCACCCAGCAGCCCGAGGAGCTGATGTCGTGCGAAGGTTGTGTCAATCGAATTGCTGCTCTTGAAATCCTGGTCAGTGGAATCGGAGCCAGCCTCGTCAACAGTGCTCTCGCCGGATTTGACGCGGGTCGCGGCGGTTCTTCTTGACCATTCCGGCGGTTCAAGCAGCAATGGTAAATCCTGAACGAGCGGTTCCAGGCTGCGTGTCAGAAATTCCGCCGTCCGCTGACAGGCCTTGCACGAATTCAGATGCTCGGCCACGGACTCTGTATCCGGTTCATCCAGCAACAGACGTTTCAGGTCATTTGATGTCGGACATTCCGCAGACATGACGTGTTCTTCTGAACGAGAAATCTGGAGGCCATCAACCAGTTGCCATTGGTATCAACGCAATCAGCGGACACTTCCGGTGGAGATTCTGCGGAAAGAACCAGAATCGAGTGATTCCGTGCCTGCGGTTAATCTACTCGGATCGGCACCTGGAGTTTATCCGAAAACTTTTACCGCATGTCTTCAGGTCATATTGCGGTACGACCGTTGAATGCCGGTGCGTCGGACGGGTGGAGCTGGCGAAGCATCAGGTGGAGTTGGCTCACCGGCGCGCTGAAGTCAGCGCATTATTCGTCGTCTTTACCAGCGTTCAGCATTGCATCCGCATCACGAAGCTTAGACACAATCTGTTCCGGTGTGTGCCGCTTCCGTTGTTTCTTCGTCATTGGAAGTCTCCTGGCCTGTAAACGGGCAGATTAGACACTCATAACATGCGAAACATTTTAAGGGATGCACTCCACTGGCAGGTAAATGTGGCGAGCTGTTTCTGCGGCAGGCTGTTGGTCCGGCGCGGTGCATCGAACGGCAAAGGTTGATAAAAAGCGGTTTGAAAAGTCCGTTTGCCTGATGAAGGTTGCTCTGCCTGATGAATCGTTTTCTCTGGACCGTGTTGCGGTTTTCGTTGTGTGCCTGGGTCGGTGCGGCGACGCTGTTTGTGGTTACGGGCGTTCGTGAAGTCACGATGACCGACTTCGATGCCGCGACAAAGAACGTGCTGGCTGCAATTCGATTCCCGGCTTACTACGCGTTTGGTTTTACGCTGGTTGCCGCGGCGGCCATGTCGACTCTGGGACTGATCCTGCTCAACCGGGATGTTCGTCGTCGAAAGATCATTCTACTTGCGCTGGCGGTATTCTCGCTGGTCGTGATGTTCGCGGACTATCGATTTATCTACCTTCCGCTTGAGGAAATGATGCTGGAACCCGAAGGTCGCATCGATCCCGATTTTTTCACGTATCACCAATGGTCGAAATACATCAATTGCGTTTCGGTGGGCGCGTGCCTGTTCGCCAGTTTCATTTCGGTCTACCCGGTTCAAGTGGCGACAAGCAGTCGCTCGACGTCGGATTCATGAGAGAAAAATCAAATGGTAACGTCACTGGCGACATTCGGTTCCGGCTGCTTCTGGTGTACCGAAGCCGTTTTTCAGCAGATTCGCGGTGTGGAGAAAGCTGTCTCTGGTTACTCCGGCGGCGAGACACTTTCTCCGGATTATAAGGCAGTCTGCACTGGAACGACCGGCCATGCCGAGTGCGTGCAGGTCACGTTTGACTCGGACGTCGTTTCCTATCAGGAGTTGCTCAACGCTTTCTTCAGGACGCACGACCCGACCACGTTGAACCAGCAGGGAGCTGACCGGGGAACTCAGTACCGATCGGTAATTTACTTTCACGACGAGTCACAACGCGAACTTGCCGAGTCGTACCGCGACCAGCTGAACGCAGCTGGTGTCTTCTCGTCGCCAATCGTGACTGAGATCAGCCCTGCCGAAGAATTTTTCCCCGCCGAGGATTACCACCAGGGTTACTTCGAGCTCAATTCGGGGCAGCCCTACTGTCAGGCCGTCATTGCGCCCAAGCTGTTGAAGTTTCAGAAAGAGCTGCCGGACCTGCTGAAGAGCTGAGCCGGCGTGGACTCGTATTTTCTGATCGTATATTGAATCAACGTTCGCGCCAGAGTGTTGCGTTGGGGATGTCGAGGTTCTTCTGAGCTACGGTGATATCTTTGCGAAAGCGTTTGGCGTCGACCGGGTAGCCTTTGGTTGGCTTGAGGTTGGGGACGTGCTGTCGCCAGAAATCGTTGAACAGTTCCATCGATAATTCACGGACGTACTTGCAGACCATCGACGCGACCGCTACCGGGAAGTGCTCTTCAGCCTTCGTCTGAAAGTGAATTTCAGCAGCACCCACTCGATAGCTGCTTCTTTGTCGGCCTTCGCAAAGGCGAAAGATCATCTGTCCGTCGAGTTGCTCGTCGAGCAGTTCGTCATAACGACTGCGGCCTCCGTGTTTGTCTCCAATAATCAACGTCGGTTCTTCAGAGTTCGGATTCCAGACGCTTCGCAGAAGCCCCAGTGTGAACCGGGACAGCGCCGCGCCTTTGCTTTTGTAGAAGTCGGACACCGAATTAAACCGCTCTGTCAGAACCACATCGCTGCTGATTTTTACGAGTTGGATTCCGGCGTTGTCGGCGGCTGACTTCAGCCGGGCACTCAATCGATCGACCTCGGCCTGTTCGTTTGAAACGGGCAGCGTCAGGTCTTGTTGTGAGAACCACGGTTCCACATCGAGAAATGATGGGACCAGCGAACTGTCTCCACTGGCTGCATCGGTCTGGCCGTTCTGGAACGCTCCGGCTGGCGGTCGTCGCAGCAGCTCCGGGAATTCTCCAGTGGGAGTCTTCGCAGAATCAGACGCCATCAACCAGTCGCAAAGATTCCGGAACGTGCCGCTGTCACGTTGCGTGAGCCCGAAGACCGTTTGGATTGACCGTTCCAGCGGCTGGATGCCTCGCGAGGGTGAGTAAACTTCTTTGGAGTCCGCGACGTGGATTCTGTCGGCATCTTTGGTGGCAGACTGGCTGACGACGCTGTCGAGCGACTTCCAGATATCTGTCTGTCGAGGATTGCCTGGAACTCGCCAGACCGTTGCCGAAATCACCAGCGGTCCAAGATTTGGACCGTACCCGGCTTCGTCCATTCCGATGACAAGTCCCAATGAACGGCCTCTTCGAACAATGTTGACAAAATTTCCACCACAACCAATCGGCGTTATAGCGTTGCGTTCGTAAGTCACCAGTGCCATTCTGATTGAGCACACACGTCAACGTCGTATCCGGGAGCGTCTCCATGAGACCCGCCTGTCCCAATGTCATCACTTTGAATCGATATGTTTCGGGCGCTTTGGACGAATCCAAAGCCGAAGAAATCGCCGAACATCTGGCCGTTTGTGATCGTTGTCAGCAGCGGTCTGACGAAATGGCCAACGAAACCGACAGCCTGATCGGAGCTGTTCGTCGGGGAGCCGTTGCCGCTTCGAAGAACGATGAACCACAACTCGCTCGACTGATCACCGAAGCGCTTAATGCTGGAAGTTCGCCAAGTCCGGAATTCGCTGACGCCGAGTCGCTGGACGATTCGCCACTTCGATCTAAACCGAAACGCAAGGATCTCGAAACGTTCATCGACGGTCTGCGAAAGAGCGGCCTGATCGGCGAGAGAGAACTGCACCGGCTCGTCGTCACCAGCGAGGCTGAAGATCTGGACTCGTTCGCCAAAGAGCTGGTCGAGCAGGATGCTCTGACCGCGTACCAGGCTCGAGCGCTTTCACGAGGACGATGGAAGGGGCTGGTTCTGGGCAACTATGTCATCGTCGAAAAGCTCGGCAAAGGTGGCATGGGGCAGGTCTATAAAGCTCGCCATGACCGCATGGGTAGAACGGTTTGCCTGAAGGTATTGCGGTCATCGGGTCGACGGTCGCCGGAAATCGTGGAACGGTTTCGGCGGGAAATCAAGACTCACTCGGCACTCAGTCATCCGAACTTTGTCGTCGCCCACGATGCGGACGAAGCGGAAGGCATTCAGTTTCTGGTCATGGAGTTTGTTCACGGTCGCGACCTGTCTCGACGTGTGAAAGAAGACGGGCCGCTTCCGGTTAAGGATGCCCTGAAGATCATGCGGCAGACGGCGTCGGCTCTGGAATATGCCCATGACCAGGGTGTCACGCACCGTGATATCAAGCCGCACAATCTGTTGGTTGCCGAATTCGGCGACGACGCCGGGCAACTGAAAGTTCTGGACATGGGGCTCGCACGATTCGAACCGCTGCTCGATAGCCAGACGGACTCTACGACGCGAGCATCCATGACAGCCAGCGGCGTCATTATGGGTACGGTCGACTACATGTCGCCCGAGCAGGCTCTTAACAGCCGACATGCGGACGCCCGGTCAGACATCTACAGTCTCGGCTGCACAATGTACTTCCTGCTGACCGGTACGACGATGTTTGCCGGTGAGACATTGATGGAAAAGATTATCGCGCACCGCGAGCAACCCGTGCCGAAGCTTCGAGAAAAAGCTCCTGAGGTGCCGGCTGGACTCGACGCTGTTTTCCAGAAAATGGTTGCGAGAAATCCAGACGACCGATATCAGACCATGAAACAGTTGGGTGAGGATCTGGATGCGTGCATCGCTGGTCGCCGCCCATCGGCACAGGCTGCACCGTGGTCGGACCTGGTTGATCGAGTGAAAGCCAAACCAGCATTGGCCTCGATCCCCGCTGCCGCCATTCTGATGGCTGGATTCGCTGTCCACGCTGCAGTGACAGCCGCTCCGGCAGAACCAGTCACTGACAGGAATGTCTCAGAGACAGAATCTTCGCGTGAAGACGCCACCTTTAACTTCATCGGAGCGGTCGGTGGAATTCCGGAAGCTCTGACAGGAAACAAAGAAAGCTCGGAAACAACTCGCAGCGACAAGCCGCAGACCGAGTATCGATCGCAGAAACCAACACCGGGCCGAAGCGTACTGCCCAGAAAAGTGCTCGTCGTGCTGGCTGACAAAAACTACGACCAGAGCGAACTCAACATCACTCTTGATCATCTGAAGAAGCACGGTTTCGAAGCAACGATCACATCTGACCAATCCGGCAAGCTTCAATCCCGTCACGATAAGTCTGGCAGGAACGGCTCCGTCTACGTCAAACAGACGCTGGCCGAAGCCCGCGAGGAAGACTACTTCTCCATCGTTCTGATGACTGGTGACGCGACCTGGAAGTTTAAGGGCGGCACCCCGACCGGAAATCAGCTTCAGCAGCAACTTCGGAAAACAATGCAGATGCAGGGCCTGATTGTCGCAATGGGAGCGGCCCAACCATTGGTCACTGACGAGGCAATCAGCGGGGCGATGACGTACGAAGACTGCGATGGACTATGCATCGGGTCGCCAAAGCGAGGGGTCGGAACGGTGATCAAAGTCGCCGAGTCAAAACTGATTCCCAAAATGGCCTGGACGCTCGGTGAACGTTTCACAGAAGCCAGGAAGAAAACCGGTAACAAGTGACGATCACGTCGCGGCGATATTCCACTCAGCGTGAAACTGCCTGAGGAAATCTTCCAGCACCTGATGACGCTGGGCGGCGAGTGTCCGACCTGTTTCTGTATTCATCCGATCCTTCAGCAGCAACAGCTTTTCGTAGAAGTGGTTGATCGACGGGCCGGACTTCTTCTTGTAGTCCTCGAACGACGCGTGCAGTTCGGGCGGATCTTCCGGATCGTGCATCAGCCGACCTTTCGCACCACCAAACGCGAAACATCTGGCAATGCCGATCGCGCCAATCGCTTCCAGCCGGTCGGCGTCCTGGACGATCTTTCCTTCGAGCGTTGCCATGGGAGTCTCGACGCCAGCTCCTTTGAACGAAACGGTCGCGACGATGTCGCAGACGTGATTAATCGCCGACACGTCGATCGATTGTTCGCTCAGCCACGCTCGCGCCGCTTTGGGACCGGCTGAATCGTCTCCGTCGTGAAACTTCCAGTCGGCAATGTCGTGCAGTAGCGCGGCGAGTTCCGTCACGAAGCGATTCGCGTTTTCGTTGCGCGAGATAAACAACGAGTTCTGCCAGACTCGCCAGACATGCCACCAGTCGTGCCCGGACGAATCGCCCTCCATCTGACTGCGTACGAAAGCGGCGGTGCGGTCAACAAGTTGCTGCTGAGATTCTGTCAGGTTTGTCATCAACGATTCCGTTCGTTATTTGCGTCGCACATGCAGAGTAATTGGCCAGGAAGTCTGGCCGCCTTCTTCCTTACTGCGCAGGTGAAACACCCGCGTCTGCTCAGGCACCCAGTTGGCAGCGGTGAGGAAGAATTGCCGCTGAGTCTTCCCTTCGACGATCAACAGCCCGCTTAGTCCAATGTTGTCGACGATGATTCCATGCGGAAGATTGTGATCGATCGCTTCGAAACCGACTCGACCGTCGTACTTGTTCCGTTCGATGTGGACGCGCGCCGTGATGGTTTCTCCGGGAGCGATTGTCAGTTCCAGTGGATTGGGTTTCCCGAATTCAGGCACTTCGACATCGCCCGCGTCGACATTGTCCGGCCCGATCGCGACGAGAATTTTCGGAGCCGCTGCCAGCTTCACTTCCGCAAAGCCGCCCGCGTCTTTCGTCACTTCTTTACCGTTAACCATTGCCGTGGCAGTGAACCTGATCTTGCTGACATCTTCCGGAGCTGGCTCTTTGGCACCCGCAGCGGCATTGATCGTTGCGTAAGCGAAGAACTGCCCGGCTTCGATGACCAGTGGTTGCGAAATCTCAAAGCCGATCGGCACCTGCTCAACGGCAATCTGAATTTCGCCATCGAAGCCGTCGAGGCGGTTTGCCATCAACTTGAATTCCTTGCCGCTGCCGGCCTGGACCGACGGCTTGTCGCCCTGAAGCTGAACGTTGAAATCGAGCTTTGCCGGCCTCGCCGTCAGTTCGTACTTGAAGTCTGCACCACTGGCGCCTCGCACGTCGGAAATGCGGACGAAATAGTCGCCCTTCGCTGGAGCGGTGAAGGTCAGCCGCGAATCGCTACCCAGTTGACGCAACGCATCGTCGTCGTTTTCGTAGTAGATCGGAAAAGTCGGCAGCCCGTTTGGGATAAGTTCGGTGCCCGGCGGATGCGGCTCGACGATGTAACACGGCTCCTGGAGCGCGTGCGAATTCGCCGTCGTGTCGAACAATGTCGTGCGGTTACCGTTCTGAGGATAAAACTGGAACCCGGAATCGGGGCCTCGAGGCCACAGCCAGAGCTGCACGACTTCGCCGTTCAGATACAGCAACTGGTTGACGTCCATCTCTTCCCAGTTGTGGAGCCGGCAGTCTCGCGTGTTCGAATCAATACCGCGAAACGTAATGTATGAATCCCGCACGGCCTGAAGTCGGACTCGTTCGATGCGGTTCCCGTCGGCGTCGAGGATTTCAATGTTCGAATCCAGCGGCGACTTGCTTCGGGCAGCGTTGACCTCAAAAACCCACGCCTCGCCAGCGCCGGCTGAGAAACGGAACATGTCGACATCAACTGCCGCCGCCGGTGAGTTGCCAGCTTGTGGATTGATGACGCCTTTAATCGTCGCGGGAATCTCAACGACTGCTGCCTGAGCGACGTTGTCATTGGGCTCGATCTCGTCGACAGCTTGTGACGGTTTATCCGTTGTTGGAAAGATGGTGACCAGCTGTGAGTGCCGATCGGTCGTCGCTCCGGTTAACGAAGTGTCGAAATTGTACTTCTGCAAGGTGCCGTCGATTCGGCCAACGACGAGTGATTTGCCGTTCGGAGCGACCGTCAGTGCCGGGGTCACAGACGGTTGAGCTTCAAAGGCGAACCGCTGCGTGTACTCGGCTGTGTCCCACAGCTTTATTGTCTGGTCGTCGGCGATCGAAACCAGTCGGGAACCGTCCGGGCTGAAGTCGAGTTGAATGATCGAACCCTCGGCGGCGATTCTTGAATAGACCAGCGGGTTGATCTGCGGCTTGGTTTTCGAAATGACTTTCCACACTCGGATGCGATTATCCAGACCGCCAGCGATGACGTGCCGACCATCTGGTGAGAACCGAACGACATACTGATCTTTCAGCGGCTGGCTGAGCGTGTCGAGCCGTTCGCCCGTCGTCACCTGCCACAGCTTGACTGTCTGATCGGCACTCGCGCTGGCGACGATCGTTCCATCCGGGCTGAAGTCGAGGTCAAAGACCGCGCCGTTGTGACCGGTCAGTGTGCGGAGTTTTTTTCCGGAGGCCATGTCCCAGAGAATAATTTTCCGGTCGTAGCTGCATGTCGCCAGAATCGACTGGTCGCGATTCATCGCCGCATCGTACATGGTGTCGCGATGGCCTTCGAACATCGCCGTGCGTTTACCGTCAGCAACCGTCCAGATGCTGGCCTGCCCGTACAACCCCGCGATCCCCGACCCGGCAATAATCCTCGCTCCGTCCGTTGAAAATTCGACGGAGTTCACTTTGCCAGGAAAGTCTGTCAGCTTCCGCACGACTTTCATCGAGGCCGCGTCAAGAATCTCGACCGAGCCAAATCGCGCGACCGCAATCCGGCTTCCGTCAGGTGAGATGGCCACTGCAGCAATTGGGCCTTCTTTGGTTGCAGCCGGTGCGATTTTCGGAACCATCAACGTGTGTCGAGCCGGTTCTTTTCCGTCGGGCCCTTGAGCCCCGGTTTCAATCCATACGGTCAGTAGTGCGATCTCTTCCTTCGTGAGTCGTTCTTCATCCCCGGGCGGCATGACCGGTTTGGCGTTGCCGGTCACCAGTTGGAGCAGCCGACTGGAAGCCACGTCGCCCGGCTGAAACGACGGTCCGTGCTTTCCGCCCTTCTGCAGATCGGCGTACGAATCCAGCGACAGCCTGCCTTCCGCGTCGCCCGCGTTGTGACAGCCAACGCAATGTTTCTGGAAGATGGGAGCGATCTGCTTGAGGTAGTCCGGCGCCACTTTGTCTGCGGCGTTTGCAGCCAGACTGCTGATGCTCATGGCGCTCGCACCAGCAATCAGCAGAATCATTCGTCGCGCGATGGCTTGGGAGAAATCGTGCTTCTGTTGCATGCGGAAACCCATTGGTTTTCTTCGTTGAGAGCTTCTGCGGAAACACTCCCGCAGACTGACAGCAAGGATAATCCGACTTCGGTATGAAACACAGTTTCGCGGCTATCACCGACGCGTCATCATTTTCGATGTTTCCGCTGAACAGTTCAGTAAGCTGAAGCAATTCCTGTGAAGTTCCGGCAACACAGAGTCAAATCCCGTCGGATTTCCGGAGCTGCTTAGAACCTGTTCCAGTCGATGTTGAGTTCGCGATCGTTCAAAGGAAGAGCATTCATGGGCGTACGATTTCTGAGTGAGACTCGTATCGTCGCACTCGTTATTGCTGTCGGTGCTGCTTCGCTCTCTGCAGTGGAGCTGGCTGATGCTGATGAAACGTCGAACCTTGCCAACGCGACCGAGCATCTGCAACGAGGTCGGTATGAAGAAGCGGCAGAGGCTTTCACAGAAATCCTCAAGAGCAAGAACGAGCATGCGACATCAGCAGCGACCATTGGCTTGAGCCGATCTCTGGAAAGCCAGGGAGAATACAAAGAGGCGCTCGCTCGCCTGACAGAAATCGCCAGGTCATCGCCGGTCGTTCTGGCCGAGGCCGCACGACTTCAGTTTTCGATCGGGCGTTTCGAAGAAGCTGCGGCGTCGTGCGAAGCGGCTTTAAAGGCGGACGTCGATCAGCCGTTGGCCCATCTGATACTTGCCCGACTGGCCACCGAAGCTGGTGATCTCAAAAAGGCCAACGAGGAATTCCGATGGTTCGTTCGCTTTTACAATCGCAAACAGCCGACCGACGCTGAAACGTTACTCCTCGTCGCCGAGGGGGCCGGCGAATACGCTCGGTGGAACAGCAACTCCAGCATCTTCAACTTTATTATCAACACGCTTTGCGTCGACGCGCTGAAAGATGACCCGCTGTCCTGGCAGACGCATCTGGTGTCCGGTTCTCTGCTGCTGGAAAAGTACAATCGCGCTCAGGCACTGCCCGACCTGAAGAAGGCTTTGGAGATCAATCCGCGAGCGGTCGCGGTGATCGTGGCTCTGGGCGAAGCGGCCTTGCAGAAGCATGATGTCGAAGCGGCGCTGACATACGCCGAGCAGGCTCTCAAAGTTCAGGACAACTACGTGCCGACGCTGCGGCTGATGGCTGACATCGCGTTGAATCGACAATCGCCTGATGCCGCGCTGCTTGCTCTGGAAGAAGCCCGAAAGACCAATCCCTTCGACTCAGAAACGCTCGGACGGCTGGCGGCGACGTTCTACCTGCTCGATGTTCAACCGGGCGGTGAAGCAGACCGGCGGTTGCTGGAGTTGCTCGCCAATCTCGACTCCATCGAACAGGTCGAAGTGAAAGAACCATCTCGACTGGAGAAGCTGATGCTCGATGTCGCGACGAGAAATTCGAAGCCGGGAGTTTTTCTCAACGCCTTTGCCGACACGCTGGAGTCACGCCGCAAGTATTCAATGGCCGAGAAGCTTTATCAGCACGCCATTCGAGTCATGCCGCAGCTTTCTCAGCCGAAGACGTCACTCGGCATGCTCTACATGCAGACCGGTCGTTCCGATCAAGCCGAGCCGTTACTTGACGACGCCTTCAAAGCCGACCCGTACCATGTCCGAGTCAGCAATATGCGAAAAGTGCTGGGCGTGCTCAGCGGCTACGAGACCATCACGACCGACCACTTCGTTATCCGAGTCGACTCGCAGGCAGACAGAATTCTCGGCGAGTACATGGCCGAGTATCTCGAAGAGGTCTATCCCGAACTGGTTGAGCTTTACGGCTACGAACCGCCTCAGCGCAGCGTCTTCGAAATTTACCACAACGCAAAAGGGCTCACCGCGCATCAGTGGTTCAGCGCGAGAATGGTCGGACTGCCGTGGATCCAGACGATCGGAGCGTCGACCGGCATGATGGTCGCGCTCGCGTCGCCGACCGCGTCGCCGCAACCGTATAACTGGGCTCGCGTCGTGAAGCACGAGTTCGTCCATGTACTGACTTTGCAGCAGACGCATTTCAATATTCCGCACTGGTTCACCGAAGCGCTGGCAGTCACCAGCGAAGGCATCGAACGGCCAGCCGAGTGGAACCGCATGCTGCTGGAACGGGTTCCGCGCGGCGAGCTGTGGAGTCTCGATGAACTGACCGGCGTTTTCGTTCGACCCGAAACCCCGACAGACTGGCAGTTCGCTTATTGCCAGAGCCGGCTTTACGCGCAGTACATGATCGAAAAGTTCGGCAAAGAAACGATCAGCAGAATGCTCGATCTATACCGCAAAAACGTCCGCACGAACGATGCGATCCCGCAGGTCTTTGACATGACGGTGGAAAAGTTCGACGCCGGCTATCGAGACTTTCTGAAGCGAATTGTCAAAGAAGAACTTGGAGGCTCTGTATCTGAAACGCCAAAGTCGATCGCCGATCTTGAGAAGGAATTCAACGCCCAACCCGACAATCCAGCAACGATGGCAGCGTTCGCACAGGCACTTTTTAAGGCCAATCGTCGTCGGCAGGCGCGAGAACTGGCCGAACAGGCTTTCGAGAAGAATCCTCATGAACCACTGGCGGCCGTCGTGCTGGCCGAACTGGAACTGCTGGCCAGCAATGTCGACGAGGCCGTTGTGTTTCTTGAAGCAGCCTTTGATGAAGAGCAGCCAAATACTGACGTCCTCGGGCTGCTGGCGAAACTTCGACTCGTACAGGCTCAGCCGGAAGAAGCCGCCAGGTTGTACGAACTCGGTCGAAAGAAATTCAAAATTGATCAATCTTATCTGCCGCAATCGGCAGAGTGGCTCAAGGGTCTGGCCGCTGCCTACATCCAGCTTAAAGAAGAGGACAAACTGAAGGACGTGCTGGTGTCGATTGCGAATCTTGACGGCGACAACCCCGTCGTCAGAAGGAAACTGGCGCAGCTCGCCGACGACAAAGGCAACGTTGTCGAGGCCGGTCGCTGGGCGAAGGAAGCGTTACAGATCGACGTGACCGATTCAGCAACGCACCGCATTCTCGCAAAGCTCCACGATCACGAAGGCCGAAACGAGAAAGCTGCAAGAGAACGGGAGATCGCGGAGCAGCTTGAGAATGAATCTCTCGAATAGTCAGGCAAACACGATCGCCAACCCTGCCTGGTACTTCTCTCCTTTGAGGAAAGGTCGTGATCTCAGCTGCGGGTGAGAGGGATCTGAAGTTTCTTATCGACTATTTCGGCAGTTGTCTGGATCGGTGCCGATCGATATGAAAGAGTGGTTGCGGAAAGCGTTTTAACCGCGGGTTGGTGAGGAGTCTCGAAGATGCTCAGCGTTGGCGATTTCAGCAAACCATTTGGCAGACGAGAGTTCTTACGCATTGGGGGGCTCGGGCTCGGCGGTCTTTCGCTGGCCGATCTTCTGCGAACGAACGCGCAAGCTGCGGGCGGCAATCCACTGACAACGGGTCGGTCGGTTGTCTTCCTCTTCATGCATGGCGGACCGAGTCAGATCGAGACGTTCGATCCAAAAATGGAAGCGCCTTCCGAAATCCGCAGCGCGACCGGCGAACTTTCTACAAAGCTGCCGGGCATCACATTCGGCGGAACGATGCCGCAACTGGCTGCGCGAGCCGACAGGTTCTCGATTGTTCGTTCGTTTCAAACGGGTGACAGCCGGCACGACATCAAACCGATCGTGGGTAAGGATTCGTTCGACGCGAACATCGGAACGATCTATTCGCGCATTGCCGGGACCAATCGACCTGACAATGGCATGCCGACAAACGTCGCTCTGTTTCCGAAGGCGGTTGACGATTCAACGATGACGCGCATCTCGAACTTCGGGAAGTTCGAATCGGTCGGCAACTTCGGCAGCGTCTACGCACCATTCATACCAGGCGCCGACGGAGACGCTCAGAAGAATCTCAAACTCAATCTGCCAATCGACCGGCTCGGAGATCGTCGGTCATTGTTGACGAATCTCGACGACGTGAAATGGGCACTTGAAAACGTTGGTCGCGCTGGTGGCATCGAGAAGGTTCGCGAGCAGGCTTTCTCGACAATACTCGGTGGGGTCGCTGACGCGTTCGATCTTTCAAAAGAAGACCCCGCGACGGTCGCGCGATATGACACGGCTTCGCTGATGCGGCCTTCAGATATCAGCCGACACTGGAAGAATTACGAACGCTACGTCGACAACGGAAAGGCACTCGGCAAGCTGATGCTGATGGCTCGGCGACTGTGCGAAGCGGGAACGGGCTTCGTCACGGTGACAACAAACTTCGTGTGGGATATGCACTCGGACGTGAACAACGCAGGCGTCGAAGAAGGCATGCGTTACATGGGTTCGCCATTCGATCATGCTGTGTCGGCATTTCTGGACGACGTCGAATCTCGCGGACTCAGCGACAAAATTCTATTGGTCTGCTGTGGCGAAATGGGTCGCACACCGCGCATCAACGCTCGCGGAGGACGTGACCACTGGGGCAACCTGTCACCGCTGTTGCTGGCCGGAGGCGGCATCAGTTCAGGGCAGGTGATCGGCCAGTCGACTCGCAACGCGGGTGAGCCATTGACCACTCCGATGCGAAACTCAAACTTAATCGCCACAATCATGCACACGTTGTTTGACGTCGCCGAACTGCGGATCGCTCAGGGAGTCCCGCCTGAAGTCGCGCGAGTCGCTGGCGAGTGGCAACCTATCCCCGGCCTCCTGTAGGTCAGGTTCGGCCTGACGAAGTTACGAACCGGGAATGCCCCGGTGTATGTTGTCGCCCTTCGTGTTCTCACCGTTGCGACCTCTGCCGAGCACATTCGATGTCAGTGTCTGATCTCCCTGCAATTCTCGGCGGAACTCCGCTTCGACCGGAAGGTCCACCAGCCTGGCCACAGGACTGGCCGGAAGTTATCGACGCGTTAAACGCGTGCCTGAGCGACGGCTCATGGGGAAAGTATCACGGTGCGAATTGTGAAGCGCTGACTGAGCAGCTCAACGCCTTTCACAACGTGTCGGAGACGATTCTGTGTGCCAGCGGGACTGCCGCTGTTGAACTCGCACTACGAGGTGTTCGAGTTGAAGCCGGTGACGAGGTCATCCTCTCGGCGTACGATTTCAAAGCGAACTTTCAGAATATTCTCACCATCGGAGCGACGCCGGTTCTGATCGATATCGATCCGGCAAGCTGGCAGATGGATGTGTCGCAGCTCGAAGCGGCCATCTCAAACAAGACGAAAGCGATTATCGTTTCTCATCTGCACGGCGGATGCGTGCCGATGCAGCCAGTGATGGAACTGGCAGAGCGGCATGGCGTTTCGGTTGTCGAAGACGCATGTCAGGCGACCGGCGCGGTTTTTGACGGGTATCGCGCCGGCACGGCAGGGCACGTCGGCGTGCTGAGTTTCGGCGGAAGCAAACTTCTGACGTCTGGTCGCGGCGGCGCAGTCATGACGGATCGTCCGGAAGTCGCGCAGCGCATCCGGCTGTTCACTCAGCGAGGCAATGAGGCGTACCCGCTTTCCGAAATGCAGGCGGCAGTTCTGCGACCTCAGGTCAATCGTCTGGACGAACGAAACATACTTCGCTGGGACTCCGTTCGAGAATTGTCGAACCAACTGAGACAACTCAAGTCATCACAGGACGATCAGATACTGCGACCACTCGTCGATTCCTGTTCCCTGGGTGAGGACGATCGTCCGGCGTTTTTCAAGGTTGGTTTACAGTTTGATCTGACATGCTCGACCGGATTGAATCGAGATAAATTTTCACAGGCGATGCGTGCTGAAAATATGGCGGTTGATCCAGGGTTTCGAAGTCTGCACCGGATTCACAGCAAACGACGATTTCGAACTGTCGGCGAACTGCCGAATGCAGACGTTTGCGACAAGCACGTGCTGATTCTCCATCACCCGGTCTTAATGGAAGGCAACGAGGCGATGCGGCAGATCTGCAAAAGTGCTGCGAGAATCTGTCGGCATGCTGTCGAAGTCGCAGAAACATCCGGCTGTTAACTCGCCCGGATGTTCATGGAGCCTTCATCAGTTCGCGCATCAGGCATGTTGCGTAGACGCCCGACGGGAGTGAGAACGAAAACTCAATTCCGTTCTCGACGTTCTGCACAGTCAGATCATCCGGCCAGATCACCATTGGCCGACGTGTTCCCAGAGTGAGCTTCTTGAACTTGCTGAATGCTTCTCGCGGAAGATCGAACCGGTCGAGTATGGCCTGCTCCCGCTCTGCCGGAATTTCTTCGGGTTGTTTCATCTTCGGTCCGAAGATCGGTCCCGACAGAACCGTTTCATGGCTGTCATACCGAGCTTGCTCGACGGAAGCATCGGTGACGACGAATGGCCCCTTCGACGTGGTGACCTGCATGACGTCACCTTTCAGAACCTGAGCGCTCAGTCCATCAGAGATTCGGTCGGCCACCCAGGCGTTGAAGATTCTTGACTGGACCGCCGACAGAGTGAACCTTAACCCGTCGCGGCTCAACCGTCGGACGCGTTCGCCTCGCAACAGACGAAAGCCCAGTTCGTCAGTTGTTCCAGCATTACCGAATCGTTGCTCGCCGAAGTAGTTCGGGAATCCTGATTGCCGAACTACAGAGACCAGTTCTGCCGCAAGTTGCTCTGCGTTTGTGACCGCTTTCCGGACGACGAGCCGAAACCGGTTTCCTCGAAGATGGCCGGTTTTCAACTTGTTGGTGTGTCGTCTGGCACTGAGCACTTTGATCTGATCGGAATTGATTTTCTCGACCAGATCGCTCGCCGATGCGGGTACAGATACGTACTGTCTGGTAACCGCCTGAGCGTCTTTTCGACCCGCGCATCCAACGTCTGTCTGGTTTAGAGAGAGCACCTGTTCGATGTGTCGAAGCAGGTCCGGTGTCGGAATGCCTCGCTTCTCAATGTGCAGAAAGAGAAAGTCTCCTTCGCCGCAGGCTTCGTAGACCGGAATTTCGTCGACGAAAAAGTCGTCGGGAGACTGCTTGAGAACCCCGCCGATTCCCGGTCTGTTTGTCAGGAACGGTAACGCGTCAGAACTCGCGAAAGATTCATCATCCGAGACAGGTTTCAGTTCCGGCATTGAACGCGGAAGCTCCGTTAATCGTCGCCGATCAGGCGAACATCGCTGTCACTGCCAAGCCCCGCGACAGCTTCATCGTCAAAGCTGTCATCATGCGCCATGTCGGAGTCTGGAAATGAAGTCATCATCTCGGTGCGATCTGATCGACGCTCAGGTTCCGGTTCGTCCGGGCCGAGGTAGACGCGGAAGCGGGCATTGGCGAAGGCGAGTTCATCGCCAGGAAGCAAGGCTCCACGAGTCACTCTCTGCCCGTTGACTTTGGTGCCGTTTGTACTGCCAAGATCGCGGATAAAAAGCAGGCCGTCCGTTTTTACGATCACACAGTGAAGTTTCGACACGCTGGACCGGTCAATGTACACATCGCAGACGCCACGTTTGCGTCCTACGACTGTGACATCTTTCGTGAGGACGATCGGGCGATCGCCATCAATCGAGATGAGCTTTGCGAGCATCGCAATGCCTCAACCGGCGGAGGCTGTTTGATTCGAGCGAAGGTCGGTATCGGAAAAGGTATGCACCGCGACCCGACGTAACTCTCGATCACACAGCAGGAAAAGCCAACACGTGATTGTCCAGCACGAAACCAGGAAGTCAAGGTGCGTCTCGCAACCCATAACCAGACTTCTGTCGCGCCAGTCACGGCAATCCGCAGCTTCGGGATAGTCCCGACCCCGGTGACTCGATCAGAGCCGGCGTTTTCGTTACTGCCGAATTATTTATCGTTGCCATGATTTGCAGAATGACCATGCGTAATCGGCGGCGGCCATCCAACCCGTTCGAGCAACGGCGATCCGTTCTCATTCTCCAAAGCAGCTGACAACTCGATGCGCGACTGACGCTCGTGGCATTGCCGTTTCGTGGTGCCGTTACGTGCTGGTAAGGCATCGCGATTACGCTCACTCAGGCAGAGATTTTACCTGGCAACAAAAAGGCCCGGTTGAACGAACTGTTCAACCGGGCCGTCAGAAGCTTTGAGTCTGCTGAAGCAGGTTACGTTATTGGCACATTGCCAACTCTGAAACGTTTACTTGATGGTAATAGTCAGCCAGCCAGCGTTTGGTCGGACGCTGGTAATTGCCAGGTCAACCGGTCCGCCGGTTTTGCGTTTCAGCGTGATCATCCGATCGACTTTTCGAGTCGGCAGAGCTTTCTGAATCTTCGCTTTGACAATACCGGCTCGTGCAATCTGAACGATTGGGCTGGCCGCTTCGACAGGAGCCACACCGACGGCGTCTGCTTCGATGACAATGTCAGTTCCCTCGATGGAGAACCTCAGCGGAACGGTGATCTCCTGCGTCGGAATGACATCTTCGCCTTCCGGCTGCAGACCCATTCGCAGTACGAGAGTCAACTTGCCGTTCTGGGCTTTGATCCGAATGGCATCCTGATCGGGGAAAATGAAACGCGTATTATCTTCCTTTTCAGATTCAGCGTCACTGGCTTCTGCGGTATCGCCGCCGGGCAATTTGAAATCGTCGCCGAGCAATGTTTTCAGTGCGGTTTCAATTTGCTCGCCGAGTTCCTTCTCGGTGAATGATCCCCCAGCGATTGGGAGCTTATCCAGCGAATTGTTGAGCAGAGTCTCGTGAAGGTGAATGGCTGCACTGCCATCCACGCGCGTCGAGAATGACGGGGCGTCGCCACCCAGATTATCGTCGTCCATCAAACGAGTACCGATCCACAATGCATCGCCCGTTGATCGGTAAGTACGTGCTGACGGGAAGAGCCCGGCCTCTTTAAGTTTCGGAATGACCTCTTCTTCCAGTTGCTTGCTGGACTTGCTGAATTCGGCGTCTACTTCCTGATTGAATTCTGGAATCAGACGGTTTCGCAGTTTCTGAGCCGCGATGGCTTCTGACTGACCTCGCTTGTCACGCGCCACGCCGACAGCATACGAGTCTGCGATTCCCCCGAAAATCGGCAATCCACTGACCCCTGTCCGGGCACCTGTTGTCGTATTGTTTGCATTGACCCACATGGTCGCTGGGAATGATTGGAAGCGATCACCGTCGAAGTGGATTTTCTTCTGAGCACCAAAAGTGTGATAGCCCGAAGTAAAAATGGTTGCCTGATCAGTGACTCCCTGCGTGTTTGTTTGAGTCACGCCGTTGAAAGTCATGTCAAACTCGATGACCGAGTTATTTGGTTTCAGGTCGATTCCAACGGTGCCCGTCGTGGTCTGGTGACCGTCGACTTTGGCTCCCAGAACCACGTCGTCGACCACGCCTGAATCTGTGTGTTTGTAGCCAGCGACTTTGTTGAGAAACGATTCCGTCGCCACAACTCGCAGGTTGTAGTTGAAATACTGACCGGCCAGGACGTCAGCCAGGTGGTCGCCACCGTCTGCTGCCAGATTGCGAACCTCACCGTAAGCGTCACGGGCGGCTGTCGCCGAAACCTGGCTGCGTGTTTCTTCATAGGCTTCCAGAGAAGAAACCAGTTTCCGGAGAGATCCCCGCAATTCAGACTGATCGTTTTTTGCAGGGGCTTCAGCAGACGCAAGTTCCAGATATTGACCAAGTGTTTGCTTGACCGTGAGGAACTGCGGACGCTCCACGAACTTTCGTTGAGCGTCGTTCTGCATCTTGTCAGACTCGGACAGCCGCGTGAAAACGGCACTGACTACCTCTGATGACTCCGCCGATTTAACGGCCGAGCGAAGTTCTTCCGCACGGATGTACTTCAGCCAGGCGTCGCCGTTTTTAATTTTCGACAGGTACTTGCCCAATGACTCGACAGACTGAGCGACTTCCGCTCCTGCCGCGTCGACTTTTGCTTTGTGAGCGGTTTCCGGATTGATCTCCAGCGTGTCGAGAATCGCTGTTGCCACCGAAACCCGGCGAGACAGGCGACCGTTGATTGTCGCGAGAGGCTCGAAAATCGCAGCGTAAGCTTTGTTGGCGAGCGCTTTCTCCATCGTGCGGATTCGTTTTTCGAGCTTTTCCAGTGCCGCCCGTTGTCCGGCAACGTCGAGGTCTTCCTGTTCGTAAAGGGCGGCGACGTCAGCAGCGGCGTCCTTGCTCCAGGCTGTCCAGGACTCACCCAGTATCAGGAAGTCATCCTCCAGTAGTCCCAGAGGTACGAATTCGGGAAGAATTCCCCGTAGTCCTTGGGACGGCTGCTCTGCGTCATCGGCCAGCGAAAGATGCCCGCTTGAGGCACACACAAGAGTAATCGCGGCAGCGAGCAGGGAAAGCAGCATCCCATGCTTCGTCCGAAGCCAGGTCACTGAACTCATCTTGGCAACTCCATTTTCCGAAATGTGAAGCCTCGGCTGGCCGTCATGGGATAGGCCGGAATGTCTCAACCGAGTGCCTCTGTTTGCCGGATTCGGAAGCGACAGTTGCATCCCGAAATCGCGCGGCATCCTGTTTTAGATTGGTCGTCAACGCACAGCCCCTTATCCCGGCAGAAACTGTGCGACAGCTGGGATATTTTGCAAAACCGGTGTAACCAATCCTTACGGCTTCACATGACGGGCCATTAGTGTCGGCAAAATTTCCCAGCCCTGCGTACGCGTCTCAGTCTAGTCCTGCCGCGCAACCGCTGCAATCAGCTTTACTTGCGCAACCATCCAAATGGTCATTTCGAGTTGCGGTGTGCCATTGGCTCGGCTGACCGGTCAAATCGACAGACCGTAAGAGGAGCTTTAAAGTATTACCTGCAAGAGTGTTACAAATTTAGTCGGGTTGGCCGCCGCTGTTGTGTCCGCAACGTCTGATTCGCCAATGATCAGAGCATGGTGGCCCCGATATCAGCCAGGATTGGACAGCGGATGAATTTCGTCCGGCAGGATTTCGCGGAATACCAGACTGGTGTCCTCGCGAAGTGATTGTGGATGCTAGAGTTCGACCGTCGGATTACGGGCGTTGCGGACTGCAATGCCCGCTTTTTCTGACGCGGCAGGTCAGCGGATGGCTGACCAATGGGAAAATGGTATTCACTGGCTGAGGACGAAACTGTGACCAACTACCTGGTAACTGGCGGCGCCGGATTCATCGGTTCGCACATTGTGACGCGGCTCGTCAACGAGGGGCACGATGTCCGAGTCCTCGACAATCTGTGTACCGGGTCGCTCGAGAATCTCGCTCACATCGAAGGTCACTTCGAATTCATTCACGGAGACGCCGCCGACCCGATTGCCTGCACGCGAGCGGTCAATGGAGTGGAAGTTGTCTTCCATCAGGCGGCTCTGGCATCGGTGCCGCTGAGTATCGAACGCCCTCAGGACTGTCACCGCGCCTGCGTTACCGCGACGGTTAATCTGCTCGACGCCTGTGTTAAAGCAAAAGTACGGCGCGTCGTCTACGCGGGGTCAAGCAGCGCTTACGGCAACGATCCTGAAATGCCGAAGCGGGAAAACCAGCTTCCGCAGGTGCTGTCTCCTTATGCTGCTGCGAAGCTGGCCTCAGAACTTTACTGCGAAGCATTCGCGTCGTCGTACGACATCGAAACGGTCCGCCTTAGATACTTCAACATCTTTGGTCCGCGTCAGGATCCGGCGAGTCCTTACTCAGCCGTTATTCCGCTTTTTGTTTCGGCACTGGTTAACGGCAGGCAGCCGACGATTTTTGGCGACGGTCTGCAATCGCGAGACTTTACCTACGTTGAGAACGTCGTTGAGGCCAATGTTCGAGCTTCTCTGGCGGAAGGCGCTTCCGGCAAAGTCTTCAACGTCGGGTGTGGTGAGTCGCTCAGCCTGATCGATCTGCTTCAGGAAATCTGCAAGCGACTGGGCGTCGAGTACGCACCGAACTTCGCGGAAGTTCGACAGGGAGATGTGAAGCATTCCTGGGCAGATATTTCTTCTACGAAGCAGGTACTGGGGTACGAGCCGAAAATCGGCTGGCGGGAAGGTCTGAAGCCAACCATTGACTACTACGCCGAACTCGCTCGCGACGCGGCGGGCTGTTCGGTGGGTTAACGCGGTCCGTTCAAAGAAATTCGAAGCAGACATCAACGAAAAAGCGGCCAGGAGAGCCGCTCTTAATCGTCGGACGGAGCCCCTCGCCTTCAGAGGGCAACCATGAGTATTCGCGACGACCAAAACGAACAACCGTTCGACATTACAAAACTTCCAGCTGGTCATCTGCCGTATCGTGATCCGGCTTCTGCTGATCCCACATCAATCGCGCCGGTTCAAACATCATTTCGTGACACGCGAAATCGGAACCAGGTCGTCTGGTCAGGCGGCACGATCGATTACGTCGGTCTCGTCAGACGCTACTCCTTGTGGCTCGTCTGCGGGATGGTGTCGGGCATTCTGCTCGGGCATATGATCTTTCGGGCATACGGCCCTGAATACACGGCGACGGCGAAGGTGCTTGTGTCGAAGCGGATGTCCGGTCCGATCAGCGAAAACAGCGAAGCGGAAACCTGGGGCGACCGCGCCGAACATATCGCACTGATCATGAGCCCGCTCATCGTCGAAAAGGCCGTCGAGCTTCACGAACTCGACAAGCTGCCGTCTCTGGCCCTGTCGAAGGATCCGGCAGAGGACGTTCTGGATTCGATCAAAGTTCAACGCAGCGCGGGTGAAGATCGTTCGTTCCTCAATATTCTCGATGTGACCTGTACGAATCCCAATCGCGACGATGCGAAGAAAATCTGCCACGCGGTCATTGACGCTTACCACGTCTATCTGCGTGAGAATCACGAAGAAAATACCGGTGAGCTGTTGAAACTTGTCAATCGGGCGACGGGCGACCTGAAGCAGCAGATCAACGACACTGAGGCTGCATATGAAAAATTCCGGCAGACTGCGCCGATTCACATGAAGACAACAACTCGCGGTGCCGGTGGTGAGAGAACTGCTTCGGCCACGAACGTGCATCAGGAAAATCTGGCAGCACTCGAACTGGAACAACAGCGTCTGCTCGTTCAGAAGGCTGAAGTTCAATCGAAAATTCAGTCGATGCAGAAAGGCCTGGCTCAGGGGCAGTCTCGCGAAGAACTGGCGACGATGATTCAGCTCTTTACGGTACCACAAAGCAAGTCTGCTCAAGCTCCCGCTTCGCTGGCGGCCGCTGGTGGAGGAAATTCGATCGATGGGCAGCTCCTGCCACTGATTCTGCGAGAAAAGCAGCTTCTGCTTGAATTCGGCGAAGACTGGCCGGAAGTGCAGACGGTTCGTGCTCAGATCGCGACGCTCCGCCAGTATTACGTGCAGCAGGGAGCCGTCGGGGCCGTTGGTACTTCCGCCAAAAATGCGACGCCCGGCACAGTCTATCGTCCCGGACAATCTGGCCGTCCGATGCCACCACAATCGCTGGCGAAAACGTCCAACGGGCTCGACCTTGTCGATGTCTATCTGGCGTCGCTCAATCAGGAACTAGACGGGCTGAATCTTCGTGAGCAGGAAATTGAACGGCTCTACAGGAATGAGTTCAACCGGGCTCGCGAACTGTCTGGCTTTCTGGAAGAGAACCGGCAGTACAATGACGACCTCGATCGACTCCATGGACTCTGGGCATCGATCAAAGTCCAGGCGTCGAAAGTGAACATTGAGAAAGAGAACCTTGGTTACTCTCTGAAGGTGATCGCGCCTGCGAAGGATCAGCTTTCACTGAAGCGAGTCATCAAACTTTACGGCGCCGGCATCGTTGCCGTAATGGGGCTGGTCTGCGGACTGATCTTCCTGCGCGAATGGACGGACACGAGTCTGAAATCGGTCGAAGAAATTCGAGCAAGTATCCCATTGCCGATTCTGGGTTCAGTGCCTTCGTTCAACTCGAAGGCTCCCGGCATCACAGGAAGCACCTTGCAGACGGCACTGTGCTACTACCACCGTCCGGGCTCTCCTGAGGCGGAAGCTTATCGGTCGCTGCGAACGTCGTTCCTCGTCACCCTGCGCGAAGGTCAACGGGTCGTTCAGGTTACAAGTCCGGAACCGGGAGACGGGAAGAGCACGCTCACCGCCAACCTGGCCATCGCGATGGCTCAATCTGGCAAGCGAGTTCTGCTGATCGACAGCGATCTTCGTCGACCGACCATCCACTCGCTTTTCGGATTGCGACGGGATATCGGCGTGACGGAAGTCCTGTCGGGCGAGATCGACCTGCTGACCGCTGCTCAACAAACCGTCGTCGACGGACTGGCGGTACTGACGTGCGGAAATCTTCCATCGAACCCGGCAGAACTGCTGGCTTCAACCCGTTACGCAAAAATGCTGAGAGATGCGTCGCAGGAATTCGATATCGTGCTGGTGGATACTCCGCCGCTGCTGGCAGTCAGTGACCCATCCATCGTGGCTCCGAATACCGATGGCCTGGTGCTTGTACTGCGGATGGGCAAAAACAAACGCAATGCTGCCCGGCGCGTCACCGAGCTGATTGACACCAACAACATTCGAGTCATCGGGGTTGTCTGCAACGCAACCAGCGAGGTTGCGGAAGGCTACAGCTACAAAGAAACGTACGGAGACTACTTTTCTAAGTCGTCCTCGAATCCCGCACCGGTAGCGGCCAAAACAGCAACGGCACCGTCAGGTGTTGCGAGCGTCGACCGAGCACCGGTGACTGTTTAAGCCGAGTGGTTGATCAGTTGGTCGGCTTCTGATCGTCTGAATTGTCTTTCGGGCGTGGGCGGAAGAACCGCATGGATTGCAGAACGACCATCTTTCGTCGTGCCAGGCGAACGCTGAGCGACAGTATCAGGTTCAGGGATCCTGGAACGACATACTGCCGCCGTCTATCGAGTCCTCGAATCGACTTTCTGACAACGTACGCGGCAGAGTGTGAGCGTTGCTTTTTGAGCCACCCCGAGACGCCAGCGACGTCAAAGAATTCAGTTTCCGTTGTTCCAGGACAGAGTCCCTGAATGGTGACGTTGCGGTCTCGGCATTCGGCCCACAACGCTTCGCTGAAATGCAGAACGAACGCCTTGCTGGCCGAGTAAACCGGCATGTAGGCGACCGGCTGAAATGCAGCGACCGATGCCACGTTGATAATGCCGCCGTGCTGACGTTCGAGCATCGCCGGTAGAAACAGGTAAGTCAGCTCTGTGAGCGAGGCGATATTCAGCCGAATCATTTCCATCATACGTTGAGGCTGCGTGTCGTCGACGGTGCCGACGAAGCCGAAACCCGCATTGTTAATCAGAAGTTCGACTTTAATTCCACGACTGGCGACATCGTCAAACAATCGTTGCGATTCTGCGGGAACGGATAAATCAGCGACGATGACTTCGCAACGTGTGCCATGCCGTGTGTCGAGTTCCTCTGCCAGTGCTTTGAGTCGATCTTCGCGCCGGGCAACAAGCACAAGGTGCATGCCTCGTGCGGCGAGTTGCCGCGCAAATTCAGCCCCGATTCCGGACGACGCTCCGGTAACCAAAGCCCAGCGATCTGCGTAACCCTCAATCACCCCGGAGACTCCTGCGACCCCACTCCGATGCCAGCCCGCGGCACAAACGACAACACACGAAGGACCAGTCACTTCAGGCTGACCAGGCCCGCAGTACCGCCTGCGCAGTCAACGATCACCACTTACCACGGTAGCCCGTTGATTGAGCATCGTAGCAAACGGCTTTTGAAAGGAAAGCAACGCTCAACCGCTCACAATATCGAAGTCGTTTCTGCATAACGACCTGCGAACAGCCGTAGCCGAGCCATCCACACGTGCGTGATCAGTTTTCCGAGCGATACTCGACAGTCACGTTGGTCCGAATTCCGCCTCGCGGAGTGAATTCAGCTCGGATTTTCATCCATCGTGGGCTGGTTACGGCGACCAGGTCGTCGAGGATCAGATTCGTGACGTTCTCATAGAACGCACCGTGGTTTCGAAACTGCTGCAGATACAACTTCAGCGATTTCAGCTCGAAACATTTCTGATCTGCAACGTAGGTAATTGTCAGCGTCCCGAAATCCGGCTGGCCGGTCTTCGGGCACATCGACGTAAACTCGGGACAGATCGTCTCGATTTCAAAGTCCCGTTGCGGATAGGGATTTTCAAAAGTCTCGATGATATCGCGTGAGATTTCGCTCATAAAAGCTTCCGAACCAGTTCGGGATTGAGTGTCGCGGGCCGCAGTCCTACTGCTTCTATTCTTTCGCTCTTCAGCCGAGTGACTGCGTGAATCGTTCGACAGCCTCTTCAACGTTGGTTCGGCTGTTGAACGCGCTGAGTCGGAAGTAGCCTTCGCCAGCCGCTCCGAAGCCGCTGCCAGGTGTTCCGACCAGGTTACCCTTTTCAAGCAGTGTGTCGAAGAATTCCCAGCTGGTCGCTCCGCCCGGAGTTTTCAGCCAGACGTAAGGGGCGTTGACACCGCCGTAAACTTCGATGCCGACTTTCGTCAGACCTTCACGCAACAGTCGAGCATTCTCCAGGTAGAAGCCGACCAGTTCGCCGATCTGCTGCTTGCCCGCTTCGCTGTATGCCGCTTCAGCTCCGCGTTGGATCGGATACGACACGCCGTTGAACTTCGTGCAGTGACGACGGTTCCACAGCGGATGAATGTCGACGGTCTCGCCGCTGCCTGTCGTACCTTTGAGACTCTTTGGCACAACGGTGAAGGCGCATCGCGTTCCGGTGAAGCCAGCGTTCTTGCTGAAGCTGCGAAATTCGATGGCGACGTCACGAGCACCTTCCACTTCGTAGATCGAGTGTGGAATTTCCGGATCGGTGATGAAGGCTTCATAAGCAGCGTCGAACAGAATGATCGAATCGTTTGCTCTGGCGTAGTCGACCCACTGCTTGAGCGTTTCTTTCGAGGCGACCGTTCCCGTCGGGTTGTTCGGAAAGCAAAGGTAGATCAGATCGACTTTGCCTTCGGGCAGCGACGGCGTGAAATCGTTCTCAGCCGTGACGGGAATGTAAACCAGGCCAGCGTAACGACCGTTTGCGTCGGCTTCGCCTGTGCGGCCTGTCATGACGTTGGTGTCGACGTAAACCGGGTAGACGGGATCGGTGATCGCAACGGTGTTGTTGGCTCCGAAGATGTCCAGAATGTTGCCGGTGTCGCATTTTGATCCGTCGGAAACGAAGATCTCGTCGGCTGAGATGTCGCAGCCGCGAGCTTTGTAATCGTTGTCGCAGATCGCGTTGCGGAGGAAGTCGTACCCCTGCTCCGGCCCGTAGCCTCGGAAGGATGTTCGGTCAGCGAGTTCGTCCGTCGCTTTATGAATGGCTTCGACGATGGCTGGCGGCAGTGGTTCGGTCACGTCACCGATCCCGAGTTTGATGACTCGGCTGGCAGCGTCCGGATTGGCTTCGCAGAAAGCTTTAACGCGGCGACCGATCTCAGGGAACAGGTATCCAGCCTTGAGTTTCAGAAAGTTGTCGTTGACCTGAACCATGGTCAAAAGTCCTTGCAGAGTATGTTTGGGACGAAGTCCGGAATTAACAGTGAAAACGCCGAGCGTCTGCGGCGAAGAGGGCGGTAGTAAAACGGAGCCGCCTCAAAAACTCAAACCGCTGGTGGGAAGTTTGGCAATGACAGGCTGCAACAGGAAATGGTTCGAAACCGTGACCTTCAGGACGCCGGGATTTGCAGATTCACAGGCCAGCTTACCGAAATGTAGTCTTTCACCGTGAATTTGACGGGCAACAGTCGGGCGATAATTGCGTCTGCCAGCCGGCAGAACCGATTGTCACCGTGCAACTGCTGCCTGGTTTCAGACATTTTGCCGGTTGTGATGCACCTTGCATTTGCTGATGATGGGCGATTCACGTTTCGGCACGTTCAGCCATTTGCGGGCCTTTGCAATGTCCACTGTCCCCATTCTTATTGCCGACGACGACTGCAGGAACATCGTCATCGATCGACCCGCGATCGTTGTGGGGCGTTCGCGGCGGCGATCCGATGTTCGCATTGATGATCGATCGATCTCCGCCGTGCATTGCGAGATCGAGGTCGACGAGAATTGTCTGCGAGTCCGTAACCGCGGCCGAAACGGAATCCGCATTAACGGTCAAAAACGAGACGAAGGCGTGCTGTACGACGGTGACGTTTTCGAGATTGCCCGCTTGAAGTTTCGCGTGTTAATGGAAGGTGACCCACGACATCCGAATGCTTCGCAGTTGTCCTGCAGCAACGACTGGTTCGTTCGTCTGGCCGGCATGGAGCTTGGTCCGATGCCCTGGGCCGAACTCTCGCTTATGGCTCAGCGAGGTGAGCTGACCGAGTCCGACGAAGTTCGCTGGAGCAGGCAACGTCAGTGGCGATCGGCGGCTACGACGGACGGCCTGTTTGATACGGACTCGAATGGTGCGAAGCCAATTGAGAATCCGGCGGCACCAGCAACGTTACCCGTCATTGCTGCTCAGCCGGTCGGCAAATTTGTCGATGGGAAAATGGCTGAGCAAGGTGGCAAGGACGACCAGTCGTGGACCGGAAAGTTTCAGGCACTCGAAGACTCCGAGGAATCATCAATCGACGATCGCGAGGAAATCGACGTTGAATCGAGGATTGTTGACCTGGAAACTGGCGACGAATCCGACAACGACAACGAAAACAAAAACGAGTGGCGTCCAGGCGATGCACCAGCCGAACACGAAGCCCGTGTTGCACCACTTGAGCCATCGCTCCCTGGTCAGACGGAAACCATTTTGCCACCGCTGCCGGTTGCTCGATCACTACCCGATCCACCGCCTGTAAGGGTTGCCGTTAGACCGGCTCCTTACCAGCCGCTGCCGACACCGAAAATTGGCCGATCGGACACGATGCTCGACGTCATTTATGACTCGGTGCTCGAGCCTGTTCTTGGTCGTGTGCCGCTTCTGAAGAGCTGGCTGATCGTCGTAACGGTCGTTGCCGGGCTGGCCATCGCCGTCCTGATGATGCTCCCTTCCTACGAAGGAGCAGAGGTTTCCGGGCGGGTTACTCTGAACGGAAAACCGCTCGCCAATGCAACGATCTCGTTCACTAATCTGGAGAACGGATTCGGAGCCAGTGCCATCGCCGGATCTGACGGCACGTTTGAAGTCATCACACTGAAAGGTGGCATGCAGCCGGGCACGTACAGCATCGCGGTCATTCCTCAGAATCCTGAGTCACCCGAAGTCGCCAGTGAAACCCAACGCCATTCTCCGCAAGCCAGTAACGGCGGCAGCCGCGACGGGAAAAGTCTGACAGGCGAGGGTGACCCCGGTTACCGACCAGATCGATCGGCAAAGGAATCAGACGAAGAGGCTATCCAGTTTCCCGCCTCGACAATCCCGTTTAAATACCAGTCCATCCTGACAAGCGACCTTTCGAAAGAGATCACCGAAGATGGTCCCAACGAACTGTTGATCGAACTGACCCAAGAATCGAGAATCTCGAATGAGCCATGAAGACCGTCAGAATCGGTATCGCAAAACTGGCCAATGCCTTGTTGCCATCGGCATAACAGTGGCTGTTGTCGGAGTCGTCTGGCGAAGTCAGATCAGGTTCGCACCGCTAACAGAAATTGACTCAGCAACTTTGGAAATGACTCAAATTGAGACTCCAAAGGCTCGGTCCGACAAGCGTTTGGCTGCGTTAATGATGATCGTCGGTGGGGCAGCGGCTGCCGCAATCGGAAAAGTACTGACCAGCGAGTCACAATTCTAAGGGATGGCCTGGCTAATCACGTTGGATCTGATCGGGGCCTTTGCCGGCGGTTTTGACGTAGGTGCTGCCCTGTTTTTCGTACCGCGTGAAGCCCATGTTTTCGAGCTGGTGCGGGTCTTTCAGTTTTCGCTCGATCGCTGTCTGCGAGTGGCTGCCAGCGACAAACGGCGCGACGACGACTCGCTTGACGGGTTCGCCGGTTTCCGGGTGCTCAGTCAAGGCGGCGTCTCGAATGCCCTGCATGATCTCGAATCGTTCGCCGGGTTGTCCGTCCTCGCGAATTACCTGGTAAACGTAGAGCGGCATCGTTGAAAACTCCTCATGAAATCACAGTCGCCAGAAATGCGGCTCAACGCCGCGTTGCTCGATCCATCGTACCAGCGTTCGGTTCGAACAGCCAATCGCTGCGTCGTCGACTGGTTAGTTCGAAAGTGCGTTCCCTGGAACTTGATGTCGACAAGGACTTAATTATCGTCGCCGTGTCCTGGCAGGATCGCTCACGGAGCCTCCGCCTCGGCACACCGCAATGCCATTCCGGCTGCTTGTCACATCTTAAGGAATCATACGACAGCGACTTTGACGCAGTTGATGGGCGGGAGGGAGTCGAACAGGCAGTCCCATTGGTCTCCGCTTTCGCGACCGATCCAGAGTTGGCCAGTGGTTGTACCGAAGTAGAGGGATGGCGATTTCAGATTGTCGATCGTCATCGCGTCGCGGAGGATCGTGAAGTAGCTCTCTTTCTTTGGAAAACCTTTTGACAGGCGTTGCCATTTGTCGCCGCCGTTGTTGCTGCGCCAGACGGCTGGTTTGTTGTCGGGGCAGGTGCGAGTGGCAGGGTCCAGCGGGACGACGTAAACAGTGTCCGGATCGTGAGGATGGACGACGATAGGGAAGCCGAAGTCGGACGGCAAACCGGCAGCGATGGATCGCCAGGTGTGACCGTGATCGTCGCTGCGGAGGACTCCGATGCCGGGCCGATCTTCCCAGCCACCGTGGTTCTGCATGTAAAGCCGGCCAGGAGCGTCGGGGTGAGTGGCGATTTTGTGAACGCATTGACCGAACTCGGGATAAGGGTCCGGAACGAAGCCAGCGCCGACGCCATTATTAGAAGCGTTGAAGGTCTTGCCGCCATCTTCGCTGAGATAATGCCCGCCGGTTGAGATTCCAAGATGAACCCGGTTGCCTTCCCGAACGATCGTGTGCATGCACAAACCGCCGTTGCCCGGATGCCACTGTCTGGCGTGTTCGTGGTTGCTGATGCCGGGGACCAGTTCCCAGGAATTGCCGCCGTCCTTACTGCGGAACAGCGACGCCGGTTCAACTCCGCAAAGTAGATCGCGTTTGCCGCTGCCGGGTTCGAGCGACCAGATATTTGCCAGTGCTCGCCCGTCGTCTTTCGGAAAAGCGGGAGCCGACTTCGTTTCTTTGAACGTCTGGCCGAGGTCTGTCGAGCGGAGGATTTTCATGCCGAAGAACGGACAGCAGCTTGAAGCGAAGATCGTTGGCTTCGCGCCGCGTTGATCGATCAGAGCCGAGTAAACGCCGACACCCGGTCGGAAGGGGCCTCGCAGTTCAAACTTGCGGCGAGTCTTTGCGGACTCGGCGATGAACAGACCTTTTTTTGTTCCGATGCAAAGGATGAGTCGCTCAGCCATGTTCAGGTCACCTCTGAATTAGATTTCGGTGTCCTGCAGGAAGACCACCGGGGAAACAAAGACAAAGACCTTTCAGCGTTCCAGCTCCTGCGGAAAAACCATCAAGATGGTTCAGCCTCCCGAAACCGCGGGCATGATGAAAAGGGTGTCGCCGGAGTCCAGCGGTGTTTCGAAACTGTTATCGCCTTTGAGCAGATCGTTGTTTACAAAAAGATGAATGTGTCGCCGCACAGCTCCGGTTTCGTCGCAGGTGCTTCGGTAAACGGCTGGGTGATTCTGCTCCAGTTGTTGCAGAGCTTCGCCGACCGTCGCTGCAGACACGATCAACTGCGACCGTCCACCGCACTCCGATCTTAGCGTCGCCGGAATCTGAATTGGAACAGGAGCTGACATCCAACATCCTCGCCGATGGATCAGGACGATTTTTGAGTTTCGGCCAGACGGATTTCTTCCTGACGGTAGCGTTCGTTGAGTTCCAGGTTGAACCGTGGGTGATCGTCGTGGATATTGGCTTTGCGGTGCCGGGCGCTGCAGCGGTAACAGACCAGGACGTCGCTCATCACTGCGTAAAGAACCATGTCGATCGCGGCGAAGACGAGCAGAATACCTAACGCCCAGACTGGCTCGACGTACCACCAGGCAATCGTGCTGAGGCCGCCGCCAGTGATAACCATCAGCAGGCCCAGAGCCTGCGGAAAATCTTTCTGTCGCCAGAGGTCTTCGTTGCCACAACACAGGCAGTGTTTGGGGCGATCGTCTTCGATGTCTGCGGTTGTGATCTCTCGTGACCAGTCCTGAGAGGAACAGGCAAGCCTGCTGGTTTCAGCCGAGACGACTTCGATATTCGGCGCGTCACACTTCGGACATTGATAGATGAGCTGCATGTTTCCGGAACTCGTTTCGAAGTTGCTCAGTGTTGAGCCGTCGGATGTCAGAAAGAGGCAGGATGGGCACTGCCCACCAGAATTAACAATGCCGTGGTGGGTGGTACCCACCCTACGGTCAACGTGATTAAAGTGGCAGTTGCAGTTCGTGACGAAGCAGCGCGCCGGTCATCTCGCCGATAAACGCCAGAATGACTCCGACAAACAGAACGCCGGTCGCCGATTGCGTGTTTTTGTACCTGAGAATTCGGACGACCATAAAAGATACCGCCAGCGGTCCTAGAATGCCGCCCAGCCATTCCAGCAACAGCCAGACGGTGTGGGTCGATGTCCAGCTGGTCGCTCTGGCTGCGATCGCCCCTTCCGTACCGAACGGCCAGAACATCCATAGTGCGATCACGCCAAAGATCAAACGGTTACCAGCAACACATGCGAGAAACCAGTTGACTCGGTTTAGTGGCGTGGTCGACATCGTTGGCGTGGTCAGATACCAGTGTCCGAGCAACATCCCTCCGACGGTGGCTCCGGAAACGGCAGCGACCGCCAGTTCGGTCAGCCAGGTCAGGTTTCCTTTGAGCGTCAGAAATCCGTCGCTCGGGACGCTGCTCAGAATAACCGTGACCAGCGACACCGCGGCAATACCGAAGGCGAATCGCGTGCCCGCTGCGCGGCGTTCGAGTGTCCACATGACCGACCCGAGGAACGACATCGTCGCCAGACCGATTGAGATCCAGCGGACGACCCCGGCAGACAGCATGGGTTCGGCACCTTCGGCAACGGGAGCCGGGCCGATCGCCATGAACGCCAGAACCGATAGTCCCAGCGTGACGAGGTTCTGAATTCGGAAGAACCCCGAAGTCACTTCAGAGCGAGGCATGACACACCACACCAGGCTCATCCCGCAGATCAGTCGAATGGCAAATTGAGTGAGCATGAAGTTTCGGTCAGGCGGTTGTCAGTGAAGAGTGACGAAATCAGCCACAGAGGCCATGGAGTTGTTCGTGAGGATAGTTCTCTGCGGACTCTGTGATATCAGTGGCAAAATTTAAGAGAAGTACCTTGACGGTTTATGCGTGCAGCTTCTGAACGGTCTCGACGAGTTCTTCGGCAAGGGCATCGACGCTCGCCTGTTTGCGTTCGTTGCTCAGCGATCCGTCATCGCCGAACGCTGAGTGCGCTTCTGAGAGTGTGATCTGGTCGGGCATCACCAGCACGCCGATGTTCTGAAGGATCGATCTCAGATGAACCAGCCCGCGGATTCCGCCGAGGCCACCAGGCGATGCTGCCATGATCGCCGCAGTTTTTCCAAGAAACGCCGCTTTCATAGGTTCGCCCTCGGCTCGGCGGGAAATCCAGTCGATGGCATTCTTGAGCACGGCGCTGACCGAGCTGTTGTACTCGGGCGATGCAATGAGCAAAGCGTTGTGCTCAATGAAGAGTTGCTTCAGCTTCGCTGCGTTTTCGGGCATGCCGTGCTCGGCTTCGTAGTCCTCGTCAAACAGCGGAAGCGAGAAGTCGGCGAGGTCGATCAATGTGACTTCGGCTCCGGCTGCTCGAGCCGACTTTGCGGCAGCTGCGACGAGCTTCTTATTAAACGATGCCTGGCGAGTGCTTCCGGCAAAAGCCAGAATTCGAGCAGTGCTCATGAATGTCATTTTCCTTTGAGTCGATTATCGACGCACCTGTTCACAGCGAGATTCGCAAATCGGTTGCGGACACTGGCGAATCAGATTCATGATTGGTGGCCCGGATCCGTATGGATGACAGAATCTGTGATTAGGGGGGGACTCTAATCGCCGCTTCGGAACCTGAACATCGTCTCTAACCTCGCTCGATCAGCGATTTCAATAGTGAGAACTCTGAATGTCTGATTTGCTCAACTGCTTCGTCCGAATTCAGGTTCTTTGCTTTCTGGCCACTGTTGTCACGGTGGGCGGCGGTTTTTCTCAGCCTGCCGTTTCGGGTGAGTACAACCCTGTACTCAGCATCGGCGACAAGGTTCCGGAGTGGAAGGATCTGCCGGGCGTTGACGGGAAGAAGTACTCGCTGAGCGATCTTAAGCAGAGGGAGGTCGTCGTTCTGGCCTTTATCTGCAACAGTTGTCCGTACGCCGTCGACTACGAAAATCGGCTGGTCGAGTTGGCGAAAAAGTACTCAGGGAAGGACAGCAGGGTTTCGCTCGTCGCGGTCAACGTGAACAAGGTCGACGAAGACCTGCCTCTGAAGATGAAAGAAAAGGCCGAGGCGAAAGGGTTCAGGTTTCCGTACCTGTTCGACGAAACGCAGCAGATTGCCAAAGACTACGGAGCCGGGTTCACTCCAGAATTCTTTGTGCTGAACAAAGATCGAAAGGTTGTCTACATGGGGGCGATGGACGACAGCCCGAACGCCGACAAGGTCAAACGCCGCTATGTTGATGAAGCTGTCGCCGCCGCGCTGGCCGGCATGCTGCCGGAAGTTCGCGAGACGGTCCCGATTGGATGCCGGATCCGCATCGAACGAACTCGACGCCGCCAACGAAATTGAGTTCCGTGCTTTCCGTGGTTCTGTATATTGAGCCCTGATGAGCAGTCGGTTCAGCTCAATGAAGTTGCATCTCAAGATGTTGTCGTGAGCGGTCATGCGGTATTTCCGTCGATTCCGAATGGAATTCAATTTTTCCGAGCACGACGTTCCTGATCCGGAACTGCCGGCCGGATACCGCTTCGTCTGCTGGAAACCGGAAGATCTTGACCGCCACGCCCTCACCAAGTTCGCCTGCTTTCAGAACGAGCTGGATTCTCAGGTGTTTCCGTCTCTGGCAACGCTGGACGGCTGCCGGCGGCTGATGCTGGAAATCGCCAGCCAGCGGACGTTTCTCCCACAGGCCACCTGGCTGATCTGTCGCAACGACGAAGGTTCGAATCCGGAACCGGTTGACTGCGGAACCATTCAGGGCCTGGCCAACGGCCGCGACGCTGGCTCGGTGCAGAATGTCGGCGTTTGCCCGAATCACCGAGGACTGGGGCTCGGGCGCGCCCTGGTCCTGCAATCGCTGATCGGTTTTCAGGCAGCGGGTCTGCGGCGCGTCTTTCTGGAAGCCACCGCCGAGAACGCTCCGGCCGTTGAGCTGTACCGTTCACTCGGATTTCGCCTGATTCGAACCACTTTCCGGCAGGTTCCCGACCAGTCTCCGACCGCGTCTGAGTGACGAACCTGCAGCGTTTCTCGCTGCCAGGCGTGACTCAAGTCCGTCTTGTGGCAGATTTTACGCTTGAGATACGATTCTGGTCTGTTCGTAGTGGGCACCGCCCACCAGCAGTTTCTTATGTGGTGGGCGGTACCCACCCTGCATTGGCAATTCGTTCGTGGATTATCATCTCAAAACAATTGGCAAGACGTGTGCCGGGACGGGTGAAACGCTCGAACCGGGCAGCACTTGTCATAGCGTGCTGGTTGAACGGAATGGCGAGTTGATTCGGCTGGACTATTCGGAAGCTGGCTGGAACGGTCCGCCGGAAGACAGCGTGGGAGAGTGGCTGGCGATCGTGCCGGACGACGCTCCCAAACCGAAGGTCATTGATACGGAAGCGTTGATGCGGTACTTCGAGCAGCTCAGTGAAGACCCGAATCCGGCGCACGACCAGATGCACTACGTGCTGGCGTTACTGCTGCTTCAGAAGCGGCGACTCAGACTTGACGGACAGCGAACCGACGAAGACGGAAACGAATTTCTGCAGGTCATCGGCAGCAAGAGTGAAGGACCGTACGAGGTTGCTGATCAGGATCTTGACGAACAGGAAATCGCCAATCTGCAGGCAACACTGAACGCTCAGCTCGAAGCCGAGCTGATTTAGCAGAACGAGGCTAACGAACGACTTAGCCGATCAAATGGACGCTTGATCGAAGACCGGGCCAGGGAAGGGCTGACATGACACGGCGCAGTAACATCGCAACCGAATTCGGTCATGCAGACTCCGACGCCCGACCGCGAAGACCGATTGCTCATGAGCGACGAGTTCGGTTGTCTTTGGTTGTTGTCGCTGTTTGCGTCTTTGCCGGGTTGCCAGGCTGCGCCTTCAAAGACTGGGTTGTTCGAAAAACGACCTCGCCACCGCCGCGAGCATTGATGACTGACGCGACGCCCGAGGACATCATCGAGCATCTCAATCGGCAGCGTTCACAGGTTGTTGCCTGGCGATCGACTGACGTTCGCATCAAAGCCAGCGGCGCGGGGGCAATCGCTCCCAGCCTCTCAGCGAATGTCAGTGTCGAAAGTCCAAAGAACCTTCGCTTTTCAGCAAGGTCGATCCGCGGGACAGAAGTTGACTTCGGATCAAACAGCGACCGGTTCTGGTTCTGGATGAGAGCCAACGAGCCGGACATCGTGCTGACCGGTTCTCACGACGGCCTTGATCGACAGCAGGCCGTGCCGATTCCGTTTCCGCCGGGCTGGCTGATGGAGGCTCTGGGCGTCATCCCGATTGATCCGTCGACTGTCCAGGTTCTGCGAGATCCGGAAACTCCCGACCAGGCGAAACTGGTTTCCACCGACTATGTCCAGGGTCAACAGGTTCAACGAGTGATGCTCGTCGATCTGGTATTGGGACAAATCGTTGAACACAGTCTCTCCGACGCGAACGGCAAGCTCATCACCAGCGCGTCGATGAGTAACTTCCAACCATCCGCCGGAGTCATGCTGCCTCGCACGATCGTATTGAACTGCCCTGAAGCCGGTTCAAAAATGACGATGACCATCGGCGACATCGAGGTGAATCCGTCGATTCCGGTCGCCACCTGGCAAATGCAGCTCGACCCGAATCTGAAACAGGTCGACCTCGATCGGATTCAGGGCGGACTACCGGTTCGTCAGTAATCCCGCAAAGTCTGACCGGAAATTGAGGCGACCCGCCAACCACCTGGAAGCGGCACCCCCGCTCAGGGTACAATTCGTGGCTCGTTTTGACTCTCTGGCGGCGGTTGCAAACAGCGTCGCCGTGTCCCCGCCTCATCGTTCATTCCCAGGATAGAAACGCAAGATGACAAAACCATCAGCCAATCGTCGCGACTTTCTGAAGACGTCTGCTCTCGCTGCTGCGGCGACTTCGGTTCCTTACTTTCCGTGGAGTACTCCCGCTTTCGCGAATAACGAAGCCAATTCCCGACCCGGAATCGGCTGTATCGGCGTTGGCAGCATGGGGACCGGCGATGCTCGCGGTCATGCCGGCTTCGGCGACATTCTGGCGGTTTGCGATGTCGACTCGAAACACGCTGATCGAGCACGCAACGACGACAAAATCGGCAAGGGAAAAGCCGATGCTTACGGAGACTACCGCAAGGTGCTGGAGCGGGACGACATCGACGTCGTCAGTGTCGTCACGCCGGATCACTGGCATGTGAAGATCGCCATCGAAGCATTGCAGGCCGGTAAGCACGTCTTCTGTCAAAAGCCGCTGACGCTGACACTCGAAGAAAACCAGTTGATCCGCAACGCCTGCAAAAAGTACCCCAAGCAGGCGTTCCTGGTCGGAACTCAGCAGCGAAGCACGAAGGACAAGTTCCTCCGAGCCGTCAACATGGTCCAGAAAGGGCTGCTGGGCGATATCACCAAAGTGACCGTTGGCATCAACGGCAGTCCTAAGGGCGGACCCTTCCCTGTCGCGGAAGTTCCTGCAAACCTTAACTGGGATATGTGGCAGGGCCAGGTGCAGCCTGTCGAGTATCGCGAAAGACGTTGCCACTACGAATTCCGCTGGTGGTACGAATACTCGGGCGGCAAGTTTACCGACTGGGGTGCTCACCACGTTGATATCGCGATGTGGGCACTCGGTCAGAACGGTGAAGGCCAGGGGCCGGTAGAAATCGACGGCACCGACGTCAAGCATCCGGTCGAGTACAAAGACGGTTATGCCGTCGTCGACGACAGCTACAACACGTCGCACGATTTCTCGGTCATCAACACGTTTGCCAACGGTGTCGTCATGGACGTTACCAGCCGAGGCGATAACGGCATCACGTTCGAAGGAACAAAGGGCCGAATTTTTGTGAACCGTGGTAAAATCGTCGGCAAGCCAATCGAAGAAAACTGGGATAAGGATCAGTTTGGCGAAGCGGAGCTTGTCGAACTTTACAAAGGCAAACCGGCAGAAGGTCACAAGAACAATTTCTACCGCTGCATCGCCGAAGGCGGTCTGACGGTGTCCGATGTGTTCTCGCATGTTCAGGCTATGAGCGCCTGCCACCTGAGTGCTATTGCCGGACGCCTTGGTCGTAAGATCAAATGGGATCCGAAGGCTGAACAGATCATCGGAGACGATCAGGCAGCATCGTTCATCGCTCGTGAACGTCGCGAAGGATTCGATATTCCTCGCGTGTAACGTAATAGATGCGTTGTGACAGGACACTCGCTTTCGCACACTTTGCGGGAGCGAGTGTTTTTCGTTGATTCGGAGACAGTAATGCGCGGCGAGCTACTTCAAACAGACCGAACTATTTTCAAGTTACGGATCGCCGTTCGACGATTCGGACAGGCCGCACTTTGTTGTGCGCTGATGCTTACAGCAATTGCGACGAACATCCGCGCGGATGATCAAAAAGCGATCGACCCTGCGAAGCTGGAATTCTTCGAGGCTAAAATTCGCCCCGTTCTGATCAAGCATTGCTACGAATGTCACTCGGCAAAGTCGAAGGATGTCAAAGGTAGCCTGCTGGTCGACTCAGCAGCGGGTTTATTGCTGGGCGGTGATTCAGGTCCCGCAATCATTGCCGGCAAGCCGGACGAGAGTCCGCTGATCGAAGCGTTGCGATATGATGGCGTCGAGATGCCGCCGGATGGCCGACTTCCCGCCAACGTCATCAAGGACTTTGAACGTTGGGTCGAGATGGGTTCGCCGGATCCTCGGACGGACAGTCCGCCACCGGGAGTCATCAAACCTCAGCGGACCATCGATCTCGAAGCAGGCCGGCAGTTCTGGGCATTCCGACCGATTGTCGATCACAGGCGGCCGGATGTTTCGGATAAGTCGTGGCCGAAGTCGGACATCGACGTGTTCGTGCTTCAGAAGCTTGAAGAAGCCGGGCTCAAACCTGCCAGCGATGCTGACCCGCGAACCCTGATTCGCCGAGTTTACTTCGACCTCATCGGACTGCCGCCGTCTCCCGAAGAAGTTGCTGAATTTCTGGAGAACCATCAGAACGATTCCGACGACGCCTTGAAAAAGGTTGTTGATCGACTGCTGGAGTCTCCGCAGTTCGGAGTTCACTGGGGGCGACACTGGCTCGACGTCGCGAGGTACGCCGATTCAAACGGGGCTGACTTCAACGCGACCTTCCACAACGCCTGGAAATATCGCGACTACGTCATTGACTCGTTCAATCGTGACAAGCCTTTCGACCAGTTTGTCCGCGAGCAGATTGCCGGCGATCTGCTGGCTCACGAAAACGATGAACAGCTTGCCGAAGGAATTGTCGCGACCGGTTTTCTGATGCTCGGCACGAAGATGCTCAGCGAACGCGACAAAGAAAAACTGACGATGGACGTCGTCGATGAGCAACTCAACACGATCGGGCAGGCCTTCATGGCTGTGACTCTGGGCTGCGCACGCTGCCACGATCACAAGTTCGACCCGATTCCGACGAAGGACTACTACGCGCTGGCCGGAATTCTAAAAAGCACTCGCACGCTGCAAGGAGAAAGTCAGCAGTACGTTTCCACCTGGCCTCGTCGTCGACTTCCGGCTGAAGAGGAACACGTTGCTGCGGTTAATAAATTTGAATTAGCGAAGAAAGAATTGCGGGCTTCAATCCAGGATGCGAAAAACCAGACGACGACACTCGGTAAAAAAGTCGAGCTGCTCCGCAAAAACACAAACTCGCTGCTGGTTGACGATTCCGAGGCCAGGCTGACCGGATCATGGACGAAGTCAACCTACTCGAAACCGTTTATTGGCGAGGGCTATATTCACGATGCCAAGTCGGAAAAGGGTGAAAAATGGGCCGAATTTACCGTCCGGATCCCCCGCACGGCGAAGTACGACGTGCAGCTGGCATACTCCGGAACGTCGGGTCGCGCAGACAATGTTCCGATCAGTATCAAACACGCGGAAGCCGAAGTTGAAGTTTCGCTCGATCAGGAGAAGAAAGGTCCTATTGATGGCTTGTTTGCGTCGCTTGGTCACTTCCCGTTTGATGCAGACAAGCCGGCGACCATCACCGTATCAACTCGCGGGACGATTGGTTACGTCATCATCGACGCCGTCCGGCTGGTTGAAGTTGACGACAAGGGTAATCCGGTTGCCAATGAGGTGTCGGAAGAGAACGACGAGCTGAATAAAGCAGAGTCGGAACTGGAATCCGCCAAAAAACAACTCGAACAGTTCGAGGATGACCTCAAGCAGCTTGATAAGAACTCTCCACCTCCGTTGCCTGAAGCGATCGCCGTCGCGGAGGCGAAGGAAATCGGCGATTGCGAAATCAACATTCGCGGCGAACATCGCAACCTCGGTCCGAAGGCTCCGCGAGGGTTCCTACAGGTCGCCTACTCAGGACCGACTCTGAAGATTGACGAGCAGAACAGCGGCCGGCTTGAGCTTGCTGACTGGATTGCCAGTCCAGAGCACCCTCTGACCTCGCGAGTCTTCGTCAATCGGATCTGGCACCACCTGATCGGGCAGGGCATCGTTGCCAGTGTCGACAATTTCGGCAGGCTCGGCGATCAACCCACGCATCCGGAACTGCTCGATCGGCTGGCTGCTGACTTCATGCGGGACGGTTGGTCGACCAGGAAAATGGTTCGGCAGATTGTGCTCAGTCGAACCTATCAGTTGAGCAGTCAATACAACGAAGCTTCCTGGAATGCCGATCCGGAAAACCTGCTGCTGTGGCGTGCTCACCGCCGTGGGGTTCCGGCTGAGTCAATTCGCGATTCGATTCTTTCCATCAGTGGCCAGCTGGATCTGTCGCCCGATGGTTCACCGGTCGAAGGCCTCGGAACGCTCGTGACTCAGAATGTGGCGGACGAGAAACAGATCGAACGGAAGGAGACTCTGCATCGCAGCGTCTATCTGCCAATCATTCGGTCTCAGCTTCCGCCGATGCTGGTCGTGTTTGACTTTGCTGACCCGGACCTGGTAGTTGGTCGGCGTCCGGTCACCAACGTGCCTGCTCAGGCGCTGCTCCTCTTGAACAGCCCGTTTGTTATGGAGCAGGCTGAGATCGCGGCGGATCGAGTCCGTTCTTCCGTCGCAAAGAAGAATGACGGTGACTCGACCGACGCGCGAACCATCATTGAGCAAACTTACGAGCTGGTTCTGTCCCGTCGCCCAACGAGTATTGAGATCGATCGAGCTGAAGAATTTCTGGAAGCAGCAACACGGTCGGACGATGCTGCGACCGATAACGTAAAGGGCGACCCGAAGGTCATGTCGGCACTCGGCCAGCTGATTCACACTTTGTTCGCTTCGGCTGAATTCCGTATGCTGGAATGAACCGGTAGGGTGGGCATTCCCCACCACTTCCCGTTGACATCGTTCTTGTGGTGGGCGGTGCCCACCACACAGAATACGTCCAGCCTTAACTCCTCCAGCGGTCCCGCCATGACAACACGCTTCTCCCGCCGTGACGCTTTAAATGTTTCTGCCCTTGGCCTGGGTGGGCTGGCCTTGAACGGCCTGACCGGCGCATTTGCAAATGCTGGTCAAAATTCACTGGCGCCGCAGACTCCGCATCACGAACCGAAAGCTCGCCGCGTCATTTTTCTGTTTATGCACGGCGGCCCAAGTCAGGTGGACACATTTGACCATAAGCCACTGCTCGTTCGCGATGACGGCAAAGATCTTCCCTTCGAAAAAGCAGCGAGGATTGATGCCACGCCGAAGCTGCTGAAGTCGCCCTGGAAGTTCGCCCGGCATGGCGAGTGCGGTCAGTGGGTGTCGGAACTGCTGCCGCACACCGCCAGACACGTCGACGATCTGTGCATCATTCGCTCGATGCACAGCCGAGGTCAGTCGCACGGTCAGGCTGTTTCGATGCTGCACACCGGGAGCGACAACCTGGTCCGCCCCTCGGTGGGAGCATGGGTTTCGTACGGACTCGGGACAGACAACCCGGACCTGCCATCGTTTGTTTCAATCAGCCCGGCCAGTGGACACGGCGGGCCGCGAAATTATGGCTGCGCGTTCCTGCCAGCGATCCATCAGGCAACAACCGTCGGGCGTTCAGGAACGCTCGGTGACGCAAAGATCGAACATCTTGGCAATTCAAGGTTGTCGTCCGATGAGCAGCAGCGGCAAATCAAGCTTCTGCAGGCCATGAATCAGGATCATCTGAAACGACTCCGAAAAGACGAACGGGTAGAAGGCGCGATTCAATCGGTCGACCTTGCTTACCGCATGCAGAATGCCGCCCCGGACGTTCTGGACATCGCTCGCGAACCGAAGCACGTCAAAGATGCGTACGGCGTTGGCCAGAAAGAAACGGACAACTTCGGTCGGCAGTGTCTGCTGGCGCGAAGACTGGCTGAAGCTGGCGTCAGGTACATCGAAGTTTCAACCGGCAACAAGTGGGACCAGCACGGCAACCTGAAGTCAGGACATCAGAAAAACGCGCTGCTGACCGATCAGCCGATTGCCGCGCTGCTGGCGGATCTCAAATCGCGAGGCATGCTGGAAGACACGCTCGTCGTCTGGGGCGGTGAGTTTGGTCGAACGCCGATTGCTCAGGGAACCAACGGTCGAGACCATAACCCACAGGGCTTCACCACCTGGCTGGCAGGTGGCGGCGTGAAACCGGGTATGGCGTATGGCAACACAGACGAGTATGGCTACTACGCGGTCGAAAACCGGGTTCACATGCACGACCTGCACTCCACCATGCTCCATCTGCTCGGGATCGACCACGAAAAACTGACGTACAAATACGCCGGTCGAGACTTCCGACTGACCGACGTTTACGGGGAAGTGGTGCACGACATCCTCGCGTAACCAACGTCGAACCACGGAACGAGCCCATGCTCGAACTCTTCAACAATCAGCAGGTGTCCTTCTGCGATCGCCTCGATCGTCGGACGATGTTGCAGGCTGGCTCACTGGGGACGATGGGGTTGTCGCTCCCTCAACTACTCTCGCAAAAGGCCGAAGCTCGACCGGGACGGATTGAAACGAGCAGCGTTTTCGGCAACGCCAAACGGATCATCCTGCTGTTTATGTGGGGAGGGCCAGCTCACCAGGATACGTGGGATTTGAAGCCGGATGGTCCCGTCGAAAGCCGCGGCGAGTTTCTACCAATCGCGACGAACGTCCCCGGACTGCATGTTTCGGAACACTTTCCATTACTCGCGCAACACGCCGAGAAGCTGGCGGTGATCCGGTCGGTCGGGCAGGAAGACAATAATCATTCGACAGGGGCGCATGCGGGCCTGACAGGTCGACGACACGAACTTAAAGCCGAAAGCTTTGGTGCGCGTCAGACGGATTTTCCTCACTTCGGATCGGTACTCTCGGCGCTGCGGCCCAACAGTTCAGGGCTGCCGACGTTTGTGTCGCTGCCGGAAATTATCTCGACAACCAATGGTGCTGTGACGCCCGGACAGGGCGGAGGTCTGATTGGCCGAAAGTTCGACCCATTTCGAATCACGCAGCATCCCGACGATCCGGATTTCTCGATTGAATCTTTGAGGCTGCCAGAATCAGTCGGATTAAGCCGGTTGGAAACTCGACGCGGATTGCTCAATCAGATGGATCATGCGGCGAGGATTGCGAGCCGGTCTGCCCAGACAAAAACGCTGAGCGGTTACTACGAGCAGGCGCTCGACATGGTGCTGGCTCCAAACGTGCGGAACGCGTTTGATCTGGCGAGCGTTTCACTGGCCGAGCGGATGCGGTACGGCTATCACACGTTCGGGCAAAGTGTGCTGATGGCGAAGCGGCTGGCTGAAGCTGGCGTGCAGCTTGTTACCGTCTACTGGCATCGCGAAAAAAAAACGATCGATTCGACCTGGGACACGCACTCGCTGAATTTTCAGGAACTCAAGCTGCGGCTGATGCCGTCGGTCGATCGGCCCATTGCTGCGTTGCTCGAAGACCTTGCCCAAAGCGGAATGCTCGAAGACACGCTCGTTGTGTGGAACAGCGAATTTGGCCGCACTCCCAAGGTCAACGGTCGAGCGGGGCGAGATCACTGGGGAGCGTGCAACTCGGTCGTCATGGCCGGTGGCGGAGTCCCAGGCGGGCAGGTCTACGGAGCGTCCGATCCGCAGGCGGCATACCCAATTGCCAACAAAGTGACGCAGGACGACATCGCCGCGACGATCTATCACCTGCTCGGTTTTCAACCCGACGACGAAGTTTATGACCGACTCAACCGGCCTCACCGACTGGCGCTTGGCGAACCGATTTACGATTTGCTCGGCGGCAAGTCGCTTCCGGAACCAATTTCTCCACCGACTCGTATCGAAGGTCGACCGAAGCTTGGAGCGTTTACAAAGATGCTCCGCGAACGCGGCGGGCGGCACATCACCTGCGACGTTGGTAATCCTGACGAAGAATCCGCCTGGAAACTGACCGGCTGGTCAGAACCGATTGGCAAGGGTTTGTCTCGACACCGAAAAATCGGCGACGAGCCAGCAACGATCGCGTTCGGCGGAATGTTCCACACGCAGTTTGATTACAGCCACTGCGTCTTCCGATTGGCTGAGCCGCGTTCACTCGAAGGCGTCACACTTACCGCCGCCGGTCGAGCGATTCCGATTTCGAATGACCTGATCAAACTGGGCGAACGGCCGCTCTGGCAGATTCCGTTCCCGGCTGGCCTCGCCACATCGTCAGCAAAGTTTGAGCTGACGATTGCCGCTCCGGACTGGCCAGTCACTGACTTCGCTGTCGTCGGAGATCGGATTCGCGACCTGCACCTGGCGATGCTGGATCTCGATCGCTGAATCGAACGCGGCCAGAGATGCGTCCGTTTTTTCGGGAAATGCTCGTGGAGAGGGGGCTCGGGAATTCGTGATTGAGTTGTGAGGACGAAACTCGGCGCAACACTGACGGTGCGCGGGTTTCGTCCGGGCAACCATGTTTCGACGCCGGGTTCTTTCGAATTCGGTCGGATATGAATTTCAGGGCTCGTTTCGGGAGAGTTTCAGATGACGCTTGCTCGTGTTCTGCATTTTCAAATGTTGTCCGTCGGCCTGATGCTGGCGGCCTGGGCGGCTGTTTCCGAGGCAGGCCAGCCGGCAATTCCGGCTCAGAAGGCAGTTGAAGGTCTGCCGGCAGTGCCACTTTTCGAGACGATGGAAGCGAAGCTGGTCGATGTGAAACTTGTTCACAAAGACGAAGCCAGCGGAAACCTGTTGATCGAAAACAAGAGTGAAAAGCCGCTCAATGTGCAGTTGCCGGAAGCGTTTGTCGGTGTTCACGTGCTGAACCAGGGCTTTTTCGGGCCGAACAATGGAAATGGCAACAGTCCGTTTGGAAACCAGAATGGCCAGGGCAACGGTCAGAGTCAGGGTGGTCAGGTAACCGGCGGCGGAGCATCGACCGGCAGCCAGTCGGGGGGCCCAATCTTTTCAGTGCCCCCGGGAAAGATCGTGAGAATTTCGGTCAAAACAGTCTGCCTCGAACATGGGCGACCGACTCCGTCGTCACGAATGGAATACCGAATCTTCCCGGTCGAACGATTCAGCAGGGATCCGGCATTGCGAGTACTATTGACTGCCGTTGCCGCAGGAGAGCATTCTCAGAAAGTCGCGCAGGCCGCAGCGTGGCATATGGCCAGCGAGAAAAGCTGGAAACAGCTTGCCGGTATGAAGTTCCGTCGTCTGGGCAGCCTGCCGGACATCCCGGAATTCACGCCGGATCAACTGACAGCCGCTCAAAAGTTGATCAAAAAGTCGCAGATGTTCGCAGAAGAGAAGAGCGAATTAAACGACATCTCGCCGGTGTCCGAGGGTGTTGTCGCGCGGCGGGGAAGTCGCTTGTAACTTCCGGGAATTTGCAAAGGGCACTTTTTAGCAGCGAAGGGGATTGATAGACTGCCTGTCTTGCCGACAGCTCTGGTCTGCGGACCTGAGCTGTTTTTCTTTTGAGAGTCACCCTGCTCGACTCGACCAAACGAATTGATCGAGACAGGCCGCAACCACTCTCTCCGACTCTTGCCTACGTGGCGAGGTCTCCCTTTCCTCAAAGACGCCCACCTTCCGCCCATGCGACGCCAGGACATCCGAAACATCGCCATCATTGCGCACGTCGATCACGGCAAGACGACTCTCGTCGACTGCCTGCTCAAACAGAGCGGTCAGTTCCGTGACTCGGAACTCGCGCAGGACTGCATTCTCGACTCCAACGACCAGGAGCGCGAACGCGGCATCACCATTCTCGCCAAAAACATCGCCGTGATGTGGAAGGGCGTGAAGATCAACATTATCGACACGCCAGGCCATGCCGACTTTGGCGGCGAGGTTGAACGCGTCCTGCAAATGGCCGACGGGGCACTGGTCCTTGTCGATGCCTTCGAAGGGCCGCGACCGCAAACCCGTTACGTTTTGAAAAAAGCGCTCGAAGTCGGTCTTCAGCCGATCGTCGTCGTTAACAAGATCGACCGTCAGGACTGCCGACCTCACGCAGTCGTTGACGAAACCTTTGACCTGTTTGTGGAACTTGGAGCGAACGATGAAACGCTCGACTTTCCCTACATCTTTGCCAGTGCCCGCCAGGGATATGCAACCAGCGACCCGGACGTGACGACTGACAACATCAGCCAACTGCTCGACATGATTCTGGAAAAGATTCCAGGGCCACTCGTCAAGCCGGACGATCCCGTTCAGATGATGGTCACAACGCTTGAGTATTCGAACTACCTCGGCCGCATTGCTGTCGGGCGGCTGGCCAGCGGTAAGTTGCACCCTGGAGACCGTGTCGCGTTGATGCGGGCCGACGGGACGACAGTCAACGCGAAACTCGACAACCTTCAGGTGTTCGACAAGCTTGGTCGAACCGACGCGTCTGAGGCGCAGGCCGGTGATCTGGTCGCGCTGATCGGTCTGCCCGACCCGGACATTGGTGACACGATCGCCTGTGTCAATAACCCGGTCGCGCTGCCACGCATCGAAGTCGACAACCCGACTCTTTCGATGACGTTTACGATTAACGATGGTCCGCTCTCCGGTCGTGATGGCAAGTTCGTCACGACTCGACATCTTCGTGATCGCCTCATGCGGGAACTGGAATCCAACGTCGCGCTGCGAGTCGAAGAAACGGACGACAAAGATAAGTTCAAAGTTTCCGGTCGAGGAATTCTTCACCTGTCAGTTCTGATCGAATCGATGCGGCGCGAGGGCTACGAGCTGTGTGTCGGTAAACCTGAAGTCATTCGCAAGGAAATTGATGGCAAGTGGCACGAGCCGTTCGAATTGCTCGAAGTCGACGTGCCTGCCGAACTCGTCGGCGCTGTGATGGAACCAGCCTGTGCCCGCAAAGGCGTCGTCCTCGAAATGACGGCCACCGACTCCGGCATGACACATCTTGAATTCTCGATTCCAGCTCGAGGTTTGATTGGTCTGCGAACTCGATTGCTCAACGCAACCAAGGGTGAGGCTATCATTCATCACCGATTTGACAGTTACCAGCGCATCGAAGGCGACGTTCCGAGGCGAGCCAATGGAGTTCTTGTTTCTCAGGAAGACGGTCGTGTTGTCGGCTTCGCCCTGTTCAAACTGCAGGAGCGATCGGAACTGTTTGTCGCACCCGGCGACGACGTTTATGAGGGGATGATCGTCGGCGAAAACGCTCGCGATAACGACATGGTCGTTAACCCGATCAAAGAGAAAAAACTGACGAACATCCGAACCACCAGCACGGACGAAAACATCGTGTTGAAGGCGCCTCGCGATATGTCTCTCGAGGCAGCTCTGGAATATATCGAGGGTGATGAGTACGTCGAAATTACGCCGAAAGTGATTCGTCTGCGAAAGATTCTGCTTCGCGAGTCGGATCGAAAACGGGTTCGTCGATCGTCGTAGGACTGTGCGGAAGCTGTACGTTCAAGAGGAGCCACGCCATGCGGTTGTGCCTGTGGAGTCTCACCGTTTTGTCTCTCACCATTGCTGCATCGTCCGCTGCAATCGCGGAAGATCGTTTCGAGATTCAGATCGCTCGCGACATTGAGTTTGCGAAAGTGGATGGCCACTCGCTCAAACTTGATCTGTATCAACCGGTCGGTGCGACTTCTCCGTCGCTGGTCGTCTGGATTCATGGTGGAGCGTGGCGGGCTGGTTCGAAAGACAGTATGCCGCTTGGCGAGCTTGTCCATCGCGGCTTTGCGATCGCCAGTGTGGATTATCGGCTCTCGCCGGTGGCCAGATTTCCCGCGCAGGTTCACGATTGCAAAGCGGCGATTCGATTTCTACGAGCCAACGGAAAACAGTACGGATACGACGCGTTGCGGATTGGCCTCGCCGGCTCGTCAGCTGGCGGGCATCTCGTCGCTGAAATCGGCGTCACGAACGGACATCCCAAACTCGAAGGGGCGGTCGGCGAGCATCCTGATCAGTCGTCCTCGGTGCAGGCAGTCGTCGACTACTACGGCCCCACAAACTTTCTGACGATTCTCAAACAGTCCACTCCGCATGGACTGAGCGTTCGCGTCCCGGCGTTACAGCTTCTGCTGGGTTCGCAGCCGGAAGAGAACATGGTACTCGCTAAACTGGCCAGCCCGGTTTTTCATGTCGACAGGGACGATCCGCCGCTGTTGATGATTCATGGCGATCAGGATCCGCAGGTTCCAATCAATCAGTCACACGAACTGCACGGTCGTTACAAAGAACTGGGGTTAACGGCGGACCTCGAAGTCGTTCACGGAGGTGCTCACGGCGGTCCTCAGTTTTACGATGCAAATCGGATCGAACTTGTCGAACGTTTTTTTGCGAAACACCTTGGCAATCGTCTCGCAGAATAGTGCCTGAGTGACAAGTCGGAGGCAAAGTCTCTACGCCGCAGAGGTTTGCAAAGATTGGCTCGTAATTCCTTTGCGAAACGTCGCTTCTGTGCGGCTTTGCGTCAGATCAGAAAAGCTGTCGAACACTAATTCTCGGTTAATCTGTCGATAATTTGTCCGCCAAACGACCAGAATGTTACCCGGACCGGCACGCAGAGCCTGTGGCCAGTTCCTGTTTTCACGAGTCTTCATGAACTTGACGCGGAACTTCTGACAATGCTGCATCACCTTGGTATTCTGCTTCAGATCTGCGCGATGGCGTTTCTCCCGCTGATTATTCTGTATCAACTGAATTTTGGATTCAGACTGATTGTCATGCCGGTTTGTACGGTGATCGGTTTCGCTGTGTTCTGGATTGGAACCCAACTTCGTGAGAAGGCATGAGTCGGAAACTCGACGAGGCAAATTGAATCATTGCCGAAACGTCGCGATGGCGTGGTCAATGTTGCTTGTTTTCCAGGCTGACGAATTATCCATCGCCACGGCTCAAGGACTTTCCTCGACGTTTCGTGAAGCAGTTTCTGTCGACGTCGAAACGCAGGTCGTCAAGAGGCTGGAAACCGCTCGCGAGCACATCATTGAGGGGCAGTGGGAAACGGCGGCTTCGATTCTGCAGGAGCTGATCGATTCCAGCGGCGACACGCTGATTCCGATCGAGCCGGGTCGGTATTCCAACACGGCTGACTACTGCCACCTGTTAATCTCTCAGTTTCCCAACATCGGTCTGACCGCATATCGCAACCGCGTAGACGCTCAGGCGAAAGAATGGCTGGCCGCCGGACAACAGTCACTTGATGAAACGCCGCTGCTGCGAATCGTTAATTCGGCTTTTAACAGCTCCGTTGGGGACGATGCGTTGTGGCTGCTGGGGGAACTGGCTTTCGAGCAGGGGCGTTTTGCTCTGGCCAGGCATTACTGGTCACTGCTGGTGCCGTCGGTCGCCCCGAAGCTGAACTCTGCTAATGGCGCAACCGTTGAAGACCGCTCGGCAGCGCTTCCACCACCGAGTTACCTGGCACACCCGGATCCCTCAGCAAGTCGAGGCGACGTTCTGTCGCGGCTGGTTCTGTGTTCGATTTTTGAAGGCGACAACGTTCGCGCAGAAAACGAACTGGCTGTGTGCCGAGCCGAGATTGCCAACGCTCAGGGAACACTGGCCGGTCGCTCGGGTCTTCTCGTCGAAATCCTTGCCGAGGTTCTGCAAGAGTCGGCGCGATGGGCTGATGAGGAACGGTTCGCTCCGGCCAGGACCGTGCCCGGAGGGAGTCTGAACCGAAGTGGTCAGCCGGGACCGGTTCCACGAGCCGAGCAGCTGATCTGGCGACAGAGCATTCCGCGAAACCGGTTTCAGGGTCCGCCGTCGCGCGCGTCTTTGAATGCTGATGATTCACCGCCGTTCTTTCCGCTGGTGGATCATGATGCCGTTTTCGTTTGCGGAACGGACTCTGTTTTTGCTTTCGAACTGTCGAGCGGTCGCCCGAAATGGGCTATCGACGAAAGCGATGATGGGGCGATCTACTCGAACATTCTGGAGCGACCGATCACTCCTCACCTTCCGTCAGCCGGGATGGCGTGGTACTCGCTTTGCCTGAGCGAAGGGCGGCTTTACGCGCGGATGGGGCCGCCAGTCATGCGCCGATCGCGTAATGAAGGCAACTCGTTTTCTGAGATCGTCGGCCTGGACGTCGCTCAGCGAGAAGGAGAACTGGTCTTTCATGTGACGTCAGACGTGCTCGATACAGAGGCGGAATCTCCAGAAGCGACGTCGTGGAGTTTCGAAGGATCGCCGCTTGTTTCCGATGGCCGAGTTTATGTCAGTGCCCGAAAAGGGTTCCCGGAAGACGAAACGCTGGTTGCCTGCTTCGATGCCAACTCAAGTCGGTTGCTCTGGAAACGCAAAGTCTGCGCGAGTTTGAAAGTCGCCAGCGACCGTTTCAATCTGATCGGGCAGAACCTGCTGACGCTTGGCGACGGTCGACTCTTTCTGGCAACGGGCACCGGTGCGGTGGCGGCGCTCAATGCGACAACCGGGCGAATTCTGTGGGTGATCACTTACCAGTCGACGGGCGTCGACACGCCGCACGAACTCAGCGACCCGCGTCGGCACGGACTCGTCCCGTGTGTCTATCATCAAGGCGTTGTCTACGCTGCGCCGGACGATTCCAATCTGGTTTACGCCCTCGACGCGGCGACCGGTCAACCGGTCTGGAGGCAACAGTATCCCGATCAGATCCTGCACATCGTTGGGGTTGTCGACGGTCGACTGATTCTCTGCGGGCAATCGATCTGGGCTGTCGACGCCGGAACGGGCGCAGCTGCCTGGCCGCAACGCATCGGTTTTGCCGATCCGGCGGGAAGAGGTTACGGCCGTCCCGCCCTGACTCATGATTTTCTTTACTGGCCAACTCGCGACGAAATTCTTCGCATTGATCATCGGCGGGGAAACGTCGTCGGTCGAATTCGACTGCGCGAAGACTTTCAGCAGCTCGGCGGTAACCTGGTCGTCGCTGACGGAAGGTTGTTGATTGCTCAGCCGGACGGCCTCGTCGTGCTGGGAGCGGCCAGCAGCTTGAACGAAAGAGTGAAACAACCAGTCCAGCCTTCAGGCACGTTGCCGGGTAGTGCGAGTTTCGACGGTTTCCCCTCAAGCGACATGTTAACCTCGCCGCAGACTCTGCCATCGACGGACAAGGCAGGGGTGACGATCGATCGTGCTGATAACTTCCGCCTCGCTCCGATTGCCACTGCCGCCCTGTCTGCCAACATTGAACGCGTCGCCTTTCACCAGAAAAAAGCAGACGCTGCACCGCGACCTCTTCTGCAGGTTTCCTTGCAGGCAACACCCTCTCAAATGGATTCGCCCGACCTCTGGCCTGTTCGGCGAGCTTGGCGAACAGCATTGCCGAGTGGCTCGACCGTCTGGTTTCCCGATCGAACGTCGCGCACGCAGACGACAGGAACGGTGGTCATTAACGCATCTGTTTTACAGTTAATCGACTCCGGCAGTGGGGGCGAGCGATGGTCTGTCAGCATTTCCGAGCCATTCAGTGAGGTTACAGTTTCTGGAAACGTGCTCGCGTTCGCTGGATTGTCGGGAATTGTCGCTCGGAATCTTCAAGATGGTCGGCTGGCCTGGCGTCACGTCTCTGGCGATGAAGATTCTGGTGAGGTTCACATTCGAACGGTCGAAGGCAGTGATCGCTTTCTGGCAATGAACGATTCACACGTCGTTGCGCTGCATTCTGGATCCGGCGAGGCATTGTGGAGCTGGCCGTCGACGGCCAGAGCCGCCGCAGGACCAGCCGCCGTGCGATTTCCCGCTGCGTCGACGTTTGGATTTAGTCGGTTACTGTTTCGCCCGGCAGGATCACCTGACTATGGCCTGCTTGATCTGGCCGATGGGCGATTGATTCGTCAAGGCTCCCTGCCCTTCACCGCAGCGTCACTGCTGGAACATCCTTCCGACGGAATTCCATCCAGAACTGTGATAGCCGGAGTGGATTCTGAATATCGTGTGCGAGCGACTCAGTTGGCGGAACTCGGCATTCAGTGGACGTACAAAGCGTCAGCAACCTCGCCAGGGGAGCAGGAAATTCTGACCAATGGCTCAGCGGTGGTGGTCGTTGACGGTCGTCAGTTCGCGACGCGGATCAACTCAGAAACCGGTGCTCCCTTATGGCGTCGCCCTGTTAGCGCGACGCCGTTGGTCCGAATTCCTCAGAGAACCGAAATGGTTTCCGACACGCTGTTCGTAGCGTCCGACCGAGTCGTTCGGTCGTTCTCACTGGATGACGGAGCGATGAACTGGGAGCGGTATCTGGGGTCAGAAGAATGGACTCTCAAACACTCGGGCGGCAGATTGATCTGCATTCGGTCATCAGCCAATCAGAACCGCGGGGCCAACGCACCGGCGTCTTCAACGATTGCCGTTCTCGATGCTGCGACTGGTGAACTGATTCAACGTCTTCGGTTCGACTCGCCCGTCGACGTCGATGATATCGATATCCAGGCGGACCATTTCATCGTCAAAACGGGCAACGAGCTGGTTGGTTTTTCACACTGGCCGACAATCAGTTCCGTCGACGTTACACAGTGATTTTCGTCGTGATCGACATTGTCTCTCGTGATCAACGTTGTGCAGTGGTTGGTCCAATGGCTCAGGCATCGGTCGGCAGGTCGAGGCCTTCGAGAATCTGATCGCAGGCATCCATCCGGTTCAGCACGTAAAAGTGGATCCCCGGCACGCCCTCGTAAATCAGATCCTGACATTGCTGGATGGCGAATTCGACACCGATCCTGAACTGCGCATCGCTGTCGTCCTGCGCGGCTTCCAGCTTCGAGAACAGTTCCGGAGGAATCTCAGAACCGCACATGGACGTGATCCGCTTGATTCGTGTGAACTCGGTGATTGGCATGATGCCTGGGATGATTGGCACTTCAATTCCGACTTCTTCGCAGTCTTCGCGGAATCGCAGAAAGCTGTCGTTATCGTAGAAGAGCTGCGTGAACACCGCGTCGGCCCCTGCGTTGACCTTTCGTTTCAGGTTCTCAAGGTCCACTTCCAGGTTACGTGCTTCCGGGTGCTTTTCGGGATACCCGGCGACACCAATGCCCAGGTCCGGAAAATTCTCGGTGATCAGCGTTACAAGTTCATTCGCATATTGCAGCCCGCCATCGACCTTGACGAACTGTTCTTCGCCAGCCGGCGGGTCGCCTCGCAGTGCCATGATGTTACTGATTCCCGACGAATGGGCCTGCTCCAGCCACTCCAGCAACTCTTCCCGCGTGGAACCCACACAGGTGAAATGGGCTGTCGCCGGAATGTCGAAATCGTTCTGAATTTTCGAACACAGATCGATCGTGCGGTGTCGAGTGCTGCCGCCAGCTCCATAGGTACAGGAAATAAAAGCAGGATTCCAATGCGATGCCTGTTCGAGCGTCGCGAACAGAGCCTCGTCGCCAGCGGGAGTCTTGGGCGGGAAAATTTCGATTGAAAGACCGAAAGGCAGTTCTCTGTAAACGTCAGCAATTCGCATCGTGGGTACTCAACAGCTGAATGAATGTCCGGCGGAGCCGTCCCGCAATTATCGATCGACGGAGATTAGCGGACCGGTCAAAACCTGTCGAAGCAGTACCGGCTGGACGATCACAGGACTTGCCTTGTCGTGGGTGATTCGCGGCCGTGATCCGGGTATTCTTTCCCGCTACTCAGTTCCGGGCAGTTTTAACGAGCGGGTGTGATGCGCCGTCTGATCGAACAGCACGAAATCCAGCAGCGTGTTCATGCGCTGGGCACCGAGATTTCCAACCTCTATCGAGGGAAGGATCTGACCGTGATTGGTGCTCTCACCGGATGCATGCTGTTTATGGCGGACCTTGTTCGAGCCATCGACGTGCCGCATCGCATCGGAGTCGTTCAGGCATCCAGCTATCGAGGCGCGACGACAAGGCCGGGAGAATTGACTGTCGAGCTGGGATTGCTGCCGGATATTCGGGGGCGCGATGTCCTGATGATCGACGACATTTTCGACACCGGAAACACGATGGAGAAACTGGTTTCCGCTCTCCACAGTCGCGAACCGGCCAGCGTTCGGACTGCCGCGCTTCTCGTGAAAGAAGGGCGGTCCGAAGTCGAAATGAAGCCGGACTTTTTCGGTTTCAGGATTCCGGACGCGTTCGTCGTTGGCTACGGACTGGACTACAACGACGACTACCGTCACCTCCCGTTTATCGAAGCTCTGGACGAAGCTGATCTTTAACAGGCACAAGCCAAATGACGTATTTCTTAATCGGTCTCGGAATCCTGATCGCCGCTATCGTTCTGATCCTTGTCGTCGGACAGCCGCTGTTAAAGGCTCTGCAGAAACGCGAAGCAGAAACAGCCATTCAGAAGTTCCGAACTCAGCGTGAGCAGCTTGAAGCAAAGTTTTTCGACATCGCCAGCCGACTGGGTAAACCGCGGGATCTCCGCTGGCTCGATTGCGACTGGCTGGACCGCGTGACCTTTGGTCGCGAAGTGGAAAGCGGATTACTCACGGCCTTTGCCGCCGTCGAGATTCGCTTTGAAGCCGTCGAAGGCGGCGACATGGAAGACGTCGCCGCCGTCAGCACTGTTCGTGATGCAGCGGCCTTATTCCACTACAAAGACGGCAGCTGGGGAACCGGCGGACGAGCCCTCTTCAACATGAACCCCGCCGACGCCCTGGAACGTCTGAACGATCAGTACGAACCCATCGAAACCGCGAAATGAGCCAGCGCCGGGGTAACGCAGCACCTGTCGCTGTTTTCAGAAGGTGACGGCGGTTTTTATCATCGACGACCACCAGCGATACGCACTCAATCGCATTGGCAAGCGGGCCACGCTGCAGAATAATCCGCCGGAAATCGGAAGCTTGCTCGGTGTTAATTCAAGAAAGGTCGTAGAACGCCAAGTCTTTTATTCGAATGCAATAGGAGTTCACAATCGGAATTGCATCCTGCAACCCCACTCCGGACGAGTAGTCGGACGCTGCGTTGGCCCATAACTGGTGGACACCGGAAGAGCGAGCCCAGTTGGCGCAGTGGTTGGCCACAAACAGCGACCCTAGTGCTTCGTCAGAGGGCAAAGTTCGGGTTCCACGGAATGGATGAATCTGAGT
>CAXBME010000009.1:0-252415 GCA_963976765.1 uncultured Planctomycetaceae bacterium | reverse complement strand
CTGCCGTACCCACTTCAATATCCAGCACAGCACGATCCAACTCGTCTACGACCCCGCCGAAGTCACGTTCAACTGTGGTGCTCCGCAGCGTTGAATACATCCACTCTGCTGTCTGGCACAAATTTGTTGAAAACAGTCGCAACTGAAGCGATGTCAACTTCAACGATGGTCTGGACGGATGGTGGCGTGGAGCCGACAATGAAGTCTTCAATAACGGTCGTTTTCAGGAATGTCGCAGGAGGGAAAATGCCAGAGCCGAGTAAAGACGAAGTTGCCCAGTCACTGGCGCAGGCGCATTATCGGTTTGAGCCGGACGTATCAATGATCGTGCGTATTCGTGGCAGCGCCGACGTCGAGTTTCAGCCGAACGAACCCATCAAGCTGCTGGAAATCAACAACACAACCATCCCGTCCGGAATTATGCCTCTGCAATTCGGTCCTGATCTCGGAAGTGGCATTCCCTATCCGTCAGTGATCGTTGAAGTGACGCCACTTGAATACGAAGCGATTCAGGCTCACTCCCTCCCGCTGCCTGAAGGCTGGTCGCTCGGAGAAGAGTTTCCGCGTGAGGACAACGGAGCCGCCGGTGCCGGATAAGGAGAATGCCCGTAAATGGCAGGTCGCGTTCGCCCGGCAGTCGCAGGCCGATTATAAGGCATGGCAGCATCTCGAAGCTGCATCAGATGTCGCAGCGTGTGAAAAACTGCACATGTTGCAGATGGCTTGCGAAAAGCTGACCAAGGCACATTTGTGTTCGTCTGGATCGGACCCGGACGAGATTCAAAGCAGCCACGCCTACGTCGCGAAGAATCTTCCTGTGATCGCACGTCATCAGTTCGCCATTCGTACCGGCAAGCAACCGGCCAAATACGATGAACGTCTGCGGAACATCAAACTGCTGGCTCAGGAAATCGAGTACCTCCATCCCAACCTCGACGCGGATGGTCAGCGACCGGACAACTGTGAATATCCGTGGAAGGACTCAGCGGGCGTTGTTCACGCACCGGCCGATCATACATTCGCCGGTTTGAATCTGCTCCAGCAACCTGCCGGTCGAACTTTGCTGAAGGTCATTGAATTTGCCGCTGAGCGGCTGATTGAAGATGGAACATTGACGACAGATTGACGCGTCAGATGCCATCCATCTCGAACTGGAAAGTCTGACTTCTGCAGTCGAGGTGTCCGAAGGCTTCTGCGGCTCCCACTTGAACATCTGTCGGAACTCGCTCGCGTCGCTGGGAAGCTCATGGAGCGACGGTGTAATTTTCGCGAATGCCGGGCGTTCCGCTGGTCGGACTGAACCCGTCGTCAGCCGGGATGGCAATTCTCTGATAACGGTAGCACTGAAGCCTGCGTTCTTAATGGCGGTCAGAATCTGCTCCTTCGGAATCGGGCAGCAGAACTCGCTGCCGACGACCGCTTCGCTTTTGGCGTAGTCGACTTCGACGGCAAGCACACCGGGAACTTTGCGAACAGCGTTTATGACATTCGCTGCGCAGGTTTCGCAGGTCATGCCGTCGAGTTGGATGACGGCCCGATTCATGTCTTCCGTCACTGTTTTTCCATCACCGCCGAGAAATGCGCCGACGTAACCTGGAAAGAACAGGAACGCGACGGCCAGCACTGTGACTCCCCACAGCATCGCCTTGTTCAATGCCATCATGCTGAAGCGGCGTCCTGAAGACGGTGTGCAGCAGTCGGCCGTGGTCGTCGCCTGTGGAGCACAACAGTCCTGACCGCCATCCGCCGCGAGTTTCTTCGGGCGGTAGGTGAAGTAGAAGGCTGCTCCGAGGAAGCCGAATGTCACGACCATGAAATACGGTCGGAACTCTTCCAGTGTTGCAGCGATCCCGGCTCCAGAAACTCCTACGGCCAACAGCACCAGCGGCAGCCAGCAACAGCTCGACGCCATGAACGCTGAAATCAACGTCCCGGCCGTGGCGATCTTTTCACCGCGGCCCGTCGTCGACTTCTTCGCGTCCCCATCGATCGAAGCAGGTGGCAGTTCGTCGTCGCTCACACCGATTTCCAGTTGAGCGACCTTCAAGCCCCTGGCCACACTGCCGAGACAGCACGAACCGGACGGGTTCTCGGTTTCACACCGGCAACCGGGGTCTTTCATTTTCGCCCGGATGTCTGCCAGCGCTTCGCTGCTGCCGGATGTTCGCAGTTCGGACTTCATGCTTTCGACCGAATGTCCAAAGCAGTAACACAGCGGTCGCTCACCGGCGGCTTCTTTGATGCCGACGTCAACTCGGAGTTGCGGCTTCGTAAACGTCGTGTCGTCCTGCTCCGAGAAGTAGACGACGTCGCAGTCGGGCGAGTCGCAGAACCTCCAGCCTGTGTCCTCAGCAACGGGCTGACACCCCGCTGCGTCGGAGCCGGTCGTCTCACAGCACGAGTGCGAATCGGCTCCGGCAATCTGTGCTGCAACGTCTTCCTTCAGTAATGCCCGCAGCGTCACGCTGCTGACCCGTTTCGCCTTGCTACTGCAGACCGGGCAGACAGTCTTCACCGCTGTGTTCATGTCAGTTTTGGTGGCCACGTCCGTCATCGCTCAACTCCTCGCCGTGCTGTCGACCGTCTTGTTCGAGTCCTCAACGATCTCTATTATCGACGTTGCACGTAAGTGTAAGGTCAAGCGGGATTCTGAAGTTTTTTGAATGTCATACGAAACGGGCCTGAAACAGTTCCGGAGGAGCCCTGAAAGATGAGCACCGGCAGCCACTTGACGATCAGCCAGCTCGCCGAGAAGGCCGGCATTCCCACGACGACGGTTCGTTATTACGAACGCATCGGACTGGTTGAACCGGAAGACCGCAGTGCCGGCAATTACCGGCTCTACGGTCGAGCGTCACTCGAAAAACTCAAGTTCGTCCGAGCCGCTCAGGCAATCGGTTTCACGCTCGAAGACACGCGAGCCCTGCTGGCCGACGAATCCGGATCGGCCCCCAAATGCGGAGCCGTGCAGGGCCTGATCGAAGACCGGCTGGTCGATGTCGAGGAGCGACTGAAAGACCTGCGTCACGTTCGCAAAGTTCTGAAGTCAGCACTGGAGCAATGCCGGCAGCAGAAGAAATCCGATTGCTGTCACGTGGTGGAAGGTCTGCATTCAACGTGCTGATGCCGTGGCATTGATGATTCACCGAGGCGGTCGGTCTCAATTTTCTCGGCTCGTCGCAGCAGACTGCTTCAGGAACTGCTGCATTTTTCGGAGTGTTTCCGGGCTGACGTGGTGTTCGATTCCTTCTGCGTCGACGGCGGCGGTCTTCTTCCGCACGCCGAGAGCCAGCAGGAACTTGTACACGATCTCATGTCGGCGGCGGGACGCTTTTGCCAGACGGGAGCCTTCGGCCGTAAGTTCGATCGGGGCATACGGTTCGGTCGTGACCAGGCCGTCCCGTTGCAGTCGTCCCACCGTGCGATTGGCCGTGACGTGAGTCACGCCGAAATGGGCGGCCAGATCAATCAGCCGGCACGCACCCTCGGATTCAATGAGATCGGCGATCGCTTCGACGTAGTCCTCTGCAAGTTCCGTCGCGTGATCGTCGCGAATGCGTTCGTGCAGTTCCTTGCCCCGCTGTCGACCGTCCATTGCCTGCCTGTCCCATTGTGATCCCGGATTTCGGCTATTTAGAGGCTGATAGTGAACCACCTCAGATTCCCGGCGGCAAGGCCGGAAAAAAACTCGTCGAGCTGTTGACGTCCATGTAGCTCGTGCTACATTCTGTGCCGGAGAATGTAGCACCAGCTACATCAAGGCTCGCGAGGGTTGAGGCGGGAGAACAACAGTGTCAGCAGATCAAACACTCCGGCACAGGCGTCATCACGGGAAGAGGCTGCACGGCATCAGGACAGACGCAGTGGCAACAACGCCAGGCCCCCTCTTTGGAATGCAGCGCCGTGGATTCACACTGATCGAACTGCTCGTGACGATCGCGATCATCGGCATTCTGGTCTCACTGCTGATGCCGGCGGCTCGCGAGGCCGCACGCCGTTCGCAATGCACGAACAATCTCAAGCAGTTAGGGCTCGCTCTGCACAATCACGAGAGCAGCCGGGAGGAGTTCCCATCCGGCGTGATCCGCCAGAAATGGGACCTGCAGCCGACGTGGTCAGAGGGCCACTGGGCCTGGGGTGTGTTTGCAAATCTGCTGCCGTTCATCGAGCAGATCAACCTGCATGATCAACTGCACCTCGACAAACCTCTGCTGGGTGCGCCGCCGACATTTCAAATCCTGCCCGAGCATCGGCAACTCGTGAACAAGCCGGTCAGTATGTACCTCTGCCCGAGCGACAGTGAAACGGTGCTCGATCAGCGTTACCGGCCCGTGAATTACGTCGCCTGTCTTGGAAGCGGGGTCGCGACACCCGACCGGCCGGCAGGAACAGATCGGGACGCCGATGGAGTCTTCTTCGCCAATTCTCGAATGAGGCCCCGCGACGTCACGGATGGTCTCTCCAACACGATCGCGTTTTCCGAAACAACGCTCGGCCCTGGTGGACCGACGATGGATGGTTACGTCGTGTCGACGCCACCAGCGAATCCCGAAGATGCTTGGGCCGCGCTCATGCCGTGGGTGACTTCGACGCTGTCTGACAGCGCGTGCCAGTCCGCGACCGCTTTCGGAGTGACCCGCGGCAACACGTGGGCGTCCGCCAGTCACATGAGCGGATTCTTCAACACGTACCTGCCGCCGAACAGCGAACGCTCTGACTGCATCATTCACTATTCGTTTTCTCCCGGCTGGGTGGCCGCGCGCAGCCGACATACCAGCGGAGTAAACGTCGCATTTGTCGATGGCAGTGTTCGCTTCATCGGTGACTCGATCGACCTGTCTGTCTGGCGGTCACTCAGTACACGAAACGGAAGCGAAGTGGTCGGCGCTTTCTGAGCTGACAACGTCTGCCGGAGACTCGCTCCGCGTGAGTCGCACCACATGCCACTTCCAGCGGAATCATCCACATGAGTACATTGCACGACAAAGCGAACCCGTCCGAAACTGAATCCGGCCAGACGGAAGAACACTCTCCTGTGCCTCGGGCAACAGATTCACCCGCTCTGGCGAAACGGCTTTTGATCGGTGGCCTGTTCTGGGGACTGTGTCTGACGCTCACCGCCGCTGGACACCGATTGTACAAGGCAACTGTGTCGGTCGATCGGCACGTTTCCAGGACGCTGTATCAGACTGACGGTGCGCCGCTTGTGTGGGTTGGACATGGGACCGCCGAAGACGCCATGTCCAGAATCGCGGAAGGCCAGGTCAGCGAGACCGATCGGCAACTTCACGCCCAGCCGGTCTCCACATTCCTGGTGGCCGTCGTCCTGGGATTAACTTGGTTGGCCGCGTTGATGGCGTGGTCGGGACGATGGATCGAAGACAATGGCATGCAATCTTTGATCGGCCTGTTCACCGGACATTTCCTCTGGCTGGGTGCGATCGAATTCGGTTTGGATGCTGTGGGTCGGCGGATCGGACTGGCAGGCGCCCTCGATGTCGTCAACGGACGAATCATGGGGACGCATGGCGGAGGAATTCTCATTCAGATGTCTGCCGTGTTTCTCATTCCGATGCTCATCGGATTGACGCTGCACGAGTCGAACCGCTGCGCGATCTTTCAATGGTTTCGTCGACGTCTGCCTCTCACACGATCCGCTGCAGCCAGTGGCCGTGTCGACAACTACGCCGCTCGGACGACGATTCAATACTTCATGACCGTCTGGTTCTGTTATGCGAGCGTGCTGTGGCTGGCTGACCCGATGCTGGGCAGAGTTGGAGAATTCACGCTGTTGACCGTCATGCTGGTCATCTTCGCCGCGACGCCCTACATGATCTGGAGAACAGCCTGCCAGCCCGGGACAGCACAGGCCCTTCGTTACAGCGTGAGCGGAGCGATCGTCACGTGGACTGGAATCGAAATCGCAGCCTCAATGAGATTCTTCGACGAGCCGTGGCTCAGCAGTTCAGTGTTGTCCGGCGTGATTCTTCTTGGATCGACGATCGGCCTGACCGTGCTGGTGATGTTCGCGCTCAGGCAGACGACGACGCCATCAATGCTGCTCAAGTCAGCAACCGGTCTGGTGGTATTGATCGCGCTGACCGGTGTCAGTGGTTGCACGACAGACGGCGAGAACGTGCCCTCGACGGCGGACGAGATTGTGAGCCAGCTTCGCAGTTACGACGACCGCATCGAGCCTCCCAACAAGGATGCAGCTCACGGATTGCTGCGCGCGTTGGGGTCAGGTTCACCAGAGATGGCGGCTCAGGCTGCAGTCGCCTTCGGCAAATCCGGAAGCGTCAACGCCGACGTCCGGAAACAACTGGAGGACCTGGCTTTGTCCGACGACTCACGGCTCAAGCAGTTTTCGGCCCTTCTGGCCTTGTCTCGTCTCGGTCTCTTAACGTCTGAAACACGCGACGTGATAAAGAAGCATGCCGCCGACGTATCACTCGCCAGCGTTGTTGCCTACATTCTAAACGAGGGGATTGGTCCCAACTGAAATCGTCGCCCGGCCCGCTTTGCCAACTGCCCGATCGACAGACTTCCGCTGCCAGTTGTCATATCACTGTCTCCTGTACCTGAGACAGCACTCCGTACCACACTACGGAGTCAAGGCTTTCTTTTGAAAATCGAGAACAGTGACTGTAGGTGCCGGCAAACCTGGCGTTTCTACGACCGGGTTCCTGAGGCTTACTCTGTCGATTCCGTACTCCGCGAATCAGGCGTGTTGGCCAGTGGTGTCTTGAGCATGCCTCGAATCGACTGCCATCGGTCATCAGAGAACTCATCAAGCCCGAAATTGATGCGGTGGGGATTGGGACACAGCCGAAACGTCTGGGCAAGGTGGTCCCAGATTGATAAAACGACTGCGTAATTGGAATCCGTCTCCGGTTGCCATCGCGAGTGGTGGACCTTGTGCATGTCCGGCGTGACCACCAGACAACGCAACCAGCGATCGGCTCGTCCAACCGAGATATTCGCGTGATGGAAGTGCGTCATTGCGACGACGGCCATTTCGTAAACGACGATCTGCCAGATGCTCAGGCCCAGAAGCGGGATCAGCATCAGTCTCAGGCTGGCCGAAATCATGTGCTCGCCGAGATGAAATCGTGTCGCGGTCGTGACGTCCATGTTCGGGTCGCTGTGATGCACCCGGTGAAAACGCCAGAGCAGCGGAACGCGGTGGTTCAGCCAGTGCCACACGTACATCCAGCCATCGAGCAGGAGCAGTCCCGCGAAAAACCGGCCCTCAGCAAAACCGTCCGAGAACTGCAGCAGCCCGCAACGGTTTTCAACAACCCAGCTTGATACGACAACCGTAGCCGTCCCAAACAGCAGCCCGATCACGGCGGCATTCATTGTCGCCATCGACAGATTTCGTATTGCGTGCCGACCGCGTTGTTTTTACAGCTCGAAGAACGGACTCGCGGTTTCCCACACCCAGAGCGCCGCCAGCATGACAATTGGCAGCGTCAGCCGAATACTGACAAGCTGCGGCAGCCAGCCGGCGTCAGTCGCAAGTGATTCCACCGCGAGCATGAAAACTGTCATGGAGTTCAGTTCATCGAACGAGAGTCTGGCATTGGTGGGCCGAGAAGCCTAACGCCGCCTTCGTGTCTCCCGTGAGTCGCGCATGGTGATACCCGCGAGCACTGCATAAGCTGAACTTATGGCTTGGCGCGACGGCACGAGTGCCCGCCGCGGATACTCATTCCGGCATCAGAAACTGGTCGCAGCGTGCCAGCACGAACTGCAGAAACGCTCGCGCGGGCCGAGGCAACGCACGCCGGGAATCCGAGACAACGTACAACCTGCGTGACAGTTCCAGATCGTCGATCTTCACGCTGTGAAGTCGCCCGTCATCCAGCTCACGTTGCACAGCGAATCGTGACAGCACTGCGACTCCAGTTCCGTTCAGAACGGCTTCCTTGATCGCTTCGTTGCTGCCCAGCTCAAGTTCGACATTGAGGTCATCAACGCTATGTCCAACTCGAAGCAGAGCCTGTTCGAGGCACCATCGACTGCCGGAACCGGGTTCCCTGAGAATCAGTGGTCTCCGCAGTACATCCGACAGACGCAACTTCCGCCGTCGTTTCCAACGGTTGTCCGCCGCGACAATCAGCAACAACTCATCAGACGCAAACGGCCGGAAAAGCAAATGTGCCTTCTCAATCTGCCGGCCGACGAGCCCGAGTTGTACGCGTCCAGACTCAACATGCCCCAGCACGGCCATGCTGTCTTCCACCGACGCCCTTACCGAGATTCCCGGATGCCGACTCCGAAAGATCGACAAAGCGGCCGGCAACAGGTGCTCGCCGGGAATAGAACTGGCCGCCAGCAATAGTTCGCCCTCAACCGGCAACTCGGCCCCGGTCACTGTTACCCGAGCCTCACGATGCAAATCCAGAATCCTCTGAGCGTACTCGTACAGCCGCGTCCCCGACTCTGTCAGAGAGACCCGACCGCCTTTCCGCTCAAAAAGCGCCACGTCAAGGGATCGCTCCAGAGCCTGCACGCGCTGACTGACCGCCGCCTGCGTAATCCCCAGTTCACGGCCAGCAGCCGTAAAGCTACCCAGCTCGGCCGCCTTTGAAAACGTGTCGAGGTGAGGCAGTGGTCCATGTTGTGTTGGAACGGATCGGGTCATACGGACTGAGTCTACTCGATCACGAGCAATGTGACGCGAAAACAGACGCCCGCGGCGCTACGCCGCAATTCCACCGACGATTATCGCTCAATGAGTTGATCGGCGGTGTTTCGCCCTCGTCTACTTTTGGCAGGTCAGTGAGCAGACCCTCGCGTTCGCCGATCGAACGGCGGACTGGTGATTGCTTACGTGAGGTGGTTCACAGAGACCTGCCCCCATTCCTGGTCGAGATATTCGACCACCAGTCGTCGATGGCACAGCTTCGGCAGGTGTTCGCTGCACAGCAGACAGGCTCCGTCGAATTGCGACGGTTGAAGTTGCGATGCGATTCCTCGTCGTGCCATCAGTTCCAGGAATTCCTGTTCGTAAACTTCCCAGTCCCCACCATGTTTCTTGTAGGCATCGAGAATGTCCTTCGTCGGTGCCAGATCGGGTACGTGTTCATATTCGATCCCGCAGATCGACTTGAGGAAGTACCGCAGGTCGTCCCGTTTCGCGAAGCCCGCCAGTTGCGAACTGTTGTTCAATCGAACATCCAACAGTCGTTTGACACCAGCTTCAGCAAGCAACGAAAAGAAGTCCTCGGCTGACTTTTTTGTAAAACCGATTGTGTATGTCTGAATATTCGAGGTCACATTTCGCCTTCAGTGGTCTGATCTGATTTGTGAGTGGCCCAGGCAATCTCCCTGGCCTGTCTGGCGTAGGCTTCGTCGAGCAATCCGTTTTCGTCGTGGAAGAGTGCTCGCGCAGGTAGCCCCCAGATCGCCAGCAACCGTTGCTCTGCATCCTCGTGACTTTCGGGTTCGTCATTCGAAACGATGTGTCGAATCTGGAAATCACACCGCAATGATCTGGCGATCAGAATCGACCGATGACACGTCAGCGGGTCTCTTTCGGAACACATCAGGGCGATTCTGAATTTTGCGGCCCCTTTGCGAATTCGGTCGAGGCCCGCTCTGAACAGCGGCGCCTGCTCGATGAGGTCGTATCGGGCAACTCCATCGACATAGCAACCGGCCTCGTCACGACGCGCTCCCAGTTCCTTGCCGAGGAACACGTATTCAATCTGATTTTCTCGGAGCGCTGCCTGTAATGCTTCCTGATTAAAGTGCGGTGCGAATCTGCTGCTGGGATGCGAACGGACATCGGCGATGGCCGTAATCTGCTGTAACTGCAGCAACTCGATGAATTCATCCAGCTGCCGATTTGAATGTCCAATGGTAAACAGCGTGTCCGCGTTCATGACGATCCGAAAACCTGACGCATCACTCGTAGCAGCGAATGTACTCAAGGTAATTGGGAAAAGTATAAATGCCGTTCAGTTGAATCCAATAGCCGTGGCGCCCGTCGGGCGCTTTGTGGACGCGACTCAACCCGACTCGCAGGAAGAGTTCATCCTGCGACTGAATGAACTCCTCCAGCTTCGCGATATCTGCCGGGCTTGCTGCGTGTTCCTGCGCGTAATCGAAAAAGCCAAGATCGGTGACACCGACATACGCCATCCGCATCCCCGTCTCATCGGTGAAATGTGCCCGCAGGCGACTGACGTCATACGAATCCTGTTCGATCGAAAATGCCTTGGGGTCCATCCTGATCGTGATCAGCGATCGCGGAGGCGGAGTGTCTACCGGAATGCACTTCTCGCCGCTCGTCAGTTCCGTTTCAAATCCTGCACACAGTCCCGGAAAAAGAGTCTGTTCCAGTACCTGGCGGAAAGCCTGTTTCGTCGCAGGGCCTTTGAATACCAGTTTCCCGTAAGAGGCATCTTCTGTGTGCGGCGCGGACTTCTCCAGGTTCTGAAATTCACCCTGGAGAACTCCTCCAGGGTGAATACCCAGTTTTTCCAGGTTGTCAAAACGAAGATAGGGCCAGGGGCGGACAACGGCCCCATCGAGGGTCACACCAGCCGTACAGACGTTGTCCCGTTTCTTGAATCGCGTCAGGTCAGTAATGATGATCTCCATCACACACTCCATTCCGAATCGACAAGCAAAAAGTAAACTGACGAACACAATACTGGACGGGCGGATATTGACAACCCTTCGTCAGTCACTCATGAACATCCGCGGGCGAGGGCGAACAAGATAATTCCGAGCACAATCCACATGAGACAGCCACTGTCGCCATTGGGATCGTCATATTTTGTGACAATGTGCTTTTCACCGAAGAGACCTTTGTAAACCGTCGTGTGTTTGCGTCGGGACATTTGTTGAGACTCCCCAGGATTTGCTTCCGGCTCTGATAGATAAAGAGAAGGCGCTCGGCGGGCCGCCCAACGGACAGCCCGCAGCCGCGGTCGGTCATTCCGAAGTCGTTCGAAAGCTGGAGTCGATCGGTACCGTGGCGAGGTACGCACCGGATTCGTCGAAGACGTAGCCGGTGCCCTTAACGTCGTACCCCTGAATTGCCGCTGTCGCCGGGACATTGACGATCAGTTGCTCGCCGAACTGCCATCTCGCGTCAAACGCCTGCGTCTCATGTGTTGCCCCCTGCGAGTAGTGAACGGTCACATTCAACTCGACTTCGCGCAAATCAGTGCTGACTGGTGTGCTGGTATTCGTCACCTGGTTGTCGGCGTCACGAATCCAGTCGATCTGGTTGATGGCGTTCAGCGTGAACTTGATGTCGTACGAAAAGAATCCGCCGTGACGTGCTGTGATCTCCGGCTCGAAGTACGTTCCGGACTTCGGCTGCGAGCAACCGCCAGTGGCCAACAGCGCGACGGCGAAAAACGCAGCGGCGGTTCGGGTGTCGAAATGACGCATATCTTCCTCTCTTGAAGAGAACTGGTGAGGAGTCAGGCCCTGAGTCGGTGTGGGCACAGGTGCTGCAAATCGCTTGATTCTGAGTCAGCCTGAGGCTTTCCAGGCCATGCTATCCTGCCGAATGACTGTTGACTATAGTCAACAGTCATTCGGGTGCCGGCCAGGTAACTTCTGGCCATGCTGGGATTCGAATTACGCACCGCCCGTGAAGCTGCGGGACTGACACAGGAAGAGCTGGCGCATCGCGCCCAGGTCGACAGGACCTATATTTCGATGCTGGAGAACGATCGGAAATCTCCAACCGTTGACATGCTGCTTCGGCTGTGCCACGCCATGGACGCATCGGCTTCGACCATCCTCAGAAATGTCGAGAAGCAGCGCTAGGAGTTGATCAACTCGTAGTCGATAGCGGAGAAGCTACTCCATCGGTATCGACTACGACTCCGCAATGAGCGAATGCAGTTTTCGATGTCTGCAATATTTGATTGCGCCTGATTTTGGGCATTGGTGCGCTTCGCGGCCTCGTCAACACTCAACGAGAGTAGTCCATTGATTGCTGCGGGAGTGAAGCTGAGTTCTTTCGCCTATCGAATTAACAGCAGCCGGTCGATGGTGTCGTACCGATATCCACTTTGGCATGGCGAGCAGACTTTTGCGTTTGTCGAAGCGAACCGTCTCGACTTCAACGCCGCTCCCATTTCACCAACTGCATCGGTTGGCAAGCGAATGCTGTGCGTTGAAGTCGCCTTGTCTCGTTCACCTGAAGACAGTTTACGCCCCGTACTCCCGTATCAATGAGCTTCTTGAAGATGCCTCACATCGAGCTGGAGGCTCAATGAAGTTTCAACGGCAGAGTCATCAATCGGCTGATAATGTGGAATTGAGGATTAAGACTCAGCCCGCTCGTAGACATTTCGTTTCAAAGTCGGTCACACTGCTTCGGAACCGGATGATCTTTGGCGACTGGGTGCCAGTTGCCAGAGAATCTGGACTGCAATGACGAACTCGGTCAGGGCGATCAGAATTCGCCAAGTGACTCTCCGTCATTCCTGGAGCCCAGTCGTTGCCAGATTGTGGCGTTGATCGAGTCGGAGACAGATCGCACCGAGCCGTCCATGAGCAGCACATGGACCAGTCCCGTGTGGTAACTGCGCGAGGTGACGGAAGCGTAAGTAGGTCCCGTGCAGACCGAAGCAGGCTTGTCCTCGCGACATGAAGTGAAGTCGATGTCGTAAGCAACTCCACCCACAACGTGGTGGACTTTCGTGTTTGGCGTGAACGTCGTCGTAAAACCTGTCTGATGTACTCGGCCATCAACCCACTCGGTGTGACCGGTGTGTTTGAAGTCTCCGCCACGTGTGCCTATCAGGAATGCCGGCGGCGCGGTGGCCGAGCCGCCGCTGCCATCGCGCAGGTAATGGGTAAAGGCTGCGACTTCGGCGGCCGCCAGAGTATTACTGAGACCATCCGTGATAGCGGCCGGGGCGAGGGCACTGTTTGGAGCGAATGCCCCATCGCCTGGAGTCTTTGTCGTGTTATCCCACACCCGCCAGGTGCCGCAGTTGAATCCGTAGTTCACAGGATAGTCGGTCGCCGTTCCGGTGCTGTCTGTCCGAGCCTGATCCTTCACTTCGCTGGGGCACAGATACGGAGCGACCCGGGTCGTGCGGATGGCAATCGTGGCAGAATCACCGCTGCCGTATGTATCCGCGAAATCAATCAGGTCATGCAGACTGGCGTGTTCGAGATACGGCAGCAGTCGCGCGTGGATGGACCACTCGCCACCGTCGGTATCCGGGTCGGCACAGAAGCTGGGCGGAAACTTCCCGTTCAGCGACTGATAGTTGTGCAGCGCCAGCCCAATCTGCTTCAGATGGTTTCGGCACAGCGTCCTTCGAGCAGCCTCACGGGCCTGCTGAACAGCGGGCAGCAGCAATGCGACCAGCACGGCAATGATGCTGATGACAAGCAGCAGCTCGATGAGTGTGAATCCCGCTTTTCGTTTTCCCACAGCCTGATTCATCCCGGCCGGACACCTGCCATGTTCGTTGCCCGGTTTCAACGCACCGGTCACTGCAGGATATCAGCGAGGCCGTCGCGGCAGCAGTCAATCGCGGGCAGGCGGGAAACGCACTTCCTTCGGAGGCTGATAGCCGGGTTTCCAGGTTCCGCTGATCTGGACCTCGGCGACGAACTCCGCTTCGGCGAGTTCGTACGTCGGGTCTTTCACGGTCTTACGCTCCCGGTCGATAAGGATGCGGATGCGGTATTCGCCAGACGGCAGGAGTTTGCGTTCACGAAATTCTTTCGCCAAAGGTGAGTCCGCCGGAGCCGTGACGAGGATCGGGTTCTGCCAGACGTGGCGTTTGCCGTTCACTCGACTGAAACCGGTCGCCCAGCGGTGCTCCGACCACTTGCCCGTGCGGGGGATGCGGCGGTAGATGTCAACCTGCAGCGGTAGGTCGCTGAAGGCGGCGGGTATGTCGGTAACGCGAAGCTGCTGTTCGCTCAGCAGCGAGATTTCTTCCTGTGCTTCAGGCAGGTCGCTGGGTGTTGCGTACTCCCCGTTCTTGATGTCGACGTAGTCCGTCAGGAACGCAAGGAAGTTGCGGTACGTTGGGCTGCCAGGAAAGAACTTTGGCCCGCCGCCGTGGTCGTCGAGTCCCGCCGGTTTGGTGAGTACCAGGCTCGCGGCCGGATCGTCCACGTCGATGTTGCCCGAGTCGACGAGTTCAAGCAGTGTGCCGGCCGGGTCACGCGGGACGATCCACGAGATGGCATCGACGTCCTCTTTCGTCAAACCGTTGCGACCAATCTTCTGGCGGTTGCGTTCCGGGTCGTGGCAGTTGATGCAACGGCCCATCTCGCTCCAGATGTTGTCGATAAACGACGACAGCACTCGGTCGCGACGGGCATGCCGGATGACCGCGGGCGGCAGACTTGTGCCGACCTCGACGTCTGACGTTGCCTTGAGCAGCTCCGGCTCGTGAACGGCAGCGCGAATCCATGCCCGGAACGCAACGAGTTCCGTCGAGCGGACTTTCTCAATAAGCGGATCGGACTTCTCCTGCTTGCGACTGATGAACCGCAGAATCTTTGACTTATCCGGTTGATCGACGTCGATCATGCCGGTGGACTTCAGCGACGCGAACGTCTTCGCCTGGTCTTCGAGAATGAAGTCACGCAGTTCCACACCGACGAAGTGGCACTCGGTGCAGCTTGAAGCACTGTCCGATTTCAGGATCGGCAGAATGCGGCTGGAGAAAATGGTCGCGGCATCAGCGTCCGCGAGTTCGGCTGCGAGTCGTTCGGTCTCCGCGTTGCCCACGTCGGTCGTCGAACGCGGCTTGTCATCTTTTCGCTGAGCATCTCCCTGGCCGTGTCCATGACTGTCGTGACCGTCTTTGTCCTTTGCGTGTGCCGTGTGGCCGTGTTTCGAGTGCCCTTCATCTACCCCGTGATGCCGATGTGCTGCTTTATCACCCTGCGCGGAGTTACGACTGTGAGCGGCGTCGTGTTCTCCATGCGAAGTGTCTGCGTGCCCATGTGAGGCATGGCCGTGATCGCTGACTGAGTGCTGGTTGTTTCCGTGCTCGCCGTGAGCATGTTGATTCTGACCGTGCCCATCGTGTGAGCTGTGCGTCGTGTGACTGGTGTCATTCGACTGAGCCACCGCATGCGTATCTGATGAGACGGAATGCTGCTCGTGTGACGTCTCATCCGGGCTGGGCTCATGACTGCACGATGCCAGGCACAGTGGGACAACCGTGAAAGCGAGCAGATTGATGGCCTGTTTCACTTCAACTCTCCAATAACGAAACCGACAGAATGCCGGATGTAGAACGTCCTGGCGTAACACTCCGGTCGCTTTACAACAATGCGCAAAGGCATCGGTCATTGTAAACACCGCGACGTTTTCCTGGTCTCGCCTCGCTCGGAAGCGCCAACATGACGTAGGGCTGCATCGCCCGTCCGTAAGTATGAAAGGGGCGATTTCGCCCATTTGAAAGTTCCAGTTCAGAGGATGGGCGATTTGCGGGGTGCGCAATCCGGCATCTTCGCGCAGATGGCCTCGTCTTCGATTTCCTGGTCACCTGCACCGCATCGCGTCTGCATGCTCGATCGTCTCGACCTAGAGTCAGTCGAGAGTGAATCGAATTCTGTGCGGCCTCCGGTTTGTCGAGGCTTTCAGGTCGGACTGGGGCATCGAATATGTGTGGAATTGCAGGCATCCAGAGACTCGACGGGCAGCCCGTGCGACAGGAAGCGGTCGAGGACATGGTCGCGACGCTGGATCACCGCGGTCCGGATGCACACGGGGTTGAACTGCGCGGGTCGGTCGCCCTCGGCCATACACGGTTGAGCATCATCGATCTCGCCGGCGGCGTGCAGCCGATGACGTTCAAAGACCATAACGCTGACCTGGTCATCACGTTCAACGGCGAAATTTTCAATTACATCGAGCTGCGGCAGGAACTGATCGGCCGCGGCCGAAGATTCACGACGACGTCCGATACCGAAGTCGTTATGCAGGCGTACGCCGAATGGGGCGAGGACTGCGTCAGACACCTCAACGGCCAGTGGGCTTTCGCGATCCAGGACGCCAGTCAGAAAAAGCTGTTCCTCTCGCGCGACCGGCTTGGAATCCGGCCACTGTATTACACCACCAGCGGCCAGACGTTTCTGTTCGCTTCCGAGGTGAAGGCGATCTTCGCACATCCAGGCGTCAGCAGAGCCATCGATCCGGTGGGTCTCGATCAGCTCTGCACATTCTGGTCACCGCAGTCTCCGAGGACGATTTTTGAAGGCATCAACCTTTTGCCGCCGAGTCACTCGCTGACTGTCCAAGAGGGCAAGATCACGGTGTCCCGGTATTGGGATGTCGACTTCTCTGAGACCTTCGACAATATCTCGTCCCGCGAACTCGAAGACCAATTGCTCGACCTGCTCACAGATGCGACGCGGCTGCGGCTGCGCAGCGATGTACCGGTCGGAGCGTATCTCTCCGGCGGGCTCGACTCATCGATCACCTCCGCTCTGGCCAAAGACCTAAACCGCGAGCGACTCAGCACGTTTTCCGTCGAATTTGAGAATCCAGAGTTCGACGAGAGCACCTTTCAACAGGAAGTCGCCCGGCGGCTCGGCACCGAGCATCACACGGTCCGCTGTTCGCACGACGACATCGGCAGAATCTTCCCACAGGTCATTCGTCACACCGAGACGCCGATCCTGCGAACGGCGCCGGCTCCGATGTTTCTATTATCGAGACTCGTGCGTGATGCGGGCATCAAGGTGGTCCTGACCGGCGAAGGAGCGGACGAGGCATTCGGCGGCTACGACATATTCAAAGAGGCGAAGCTACGTCGTTTCTGGTCTCGGTTGCCGGAGTCGCGGGTGCGACCGCTGCTGCTCCAGCGGCTGTACCCGTACATGAAAAACATTCAGTCGCAGCCACCGGCGTATCTGCGAGCGTTCTTCGGTGTGAAGCCGGAAACGACTGGGAATCCGTTCTTCTCGCACCTGCCGCGATTCGAACTGACCGGCAAGTTGAAAGCGTTCTTCACGCCAGACGTGCTCGCAGCCACATTCGACCACGATCCTGTGACCGAGGCCGAGGCACAACTGCCGGCTGCGTTTCGACAATGGGATTCCTTCGAGCAGGCACAGTACCTGGAAACGCGCGGACTGATGCCGGGTTACATCCTGTCGTCGCAGGGTGATCGCATGACGATGGCCAACAGCATCGAGGGTCGGTTCCCGTTCCTCGATCACCGTCTGGTCGAGTTCGGTGCAAAGCTGCCGTCGCGACTCAAGATGGCGGGCCTCGACGAGAAACACATTCTCAAGAACGCCACGAAACATCTCGTCCCGGATTCGATCCGGCAGCGTGCCAAGCAACCGTACCGGGCACCGGATGCGCACAGCTTCTTCGACACCGACTCTGGAATGGCCCGCTTCGAATATGTCGACGCGATGCTCTCGCAGTCTGCCATTGAAGAGGCTGGGCTTTTCGATCCGGGCGTCGTCAGCAAGCTGGTGGAGAAGGCTCGCCGCGGAGCCGCGATCGGCACGAAAGACAACATGGCGCTGGTCGGCGTGCTGTCGACTCAGCTTGTTGTGGAACAGTTTGTAAAGGGACGGCCGGTCGATGTGCCGGACACGGTCCCCGTGTGACTAACCAATCTACTATCAGGAAAGAACAACAACATGCCCGCGATTGAAAACGACGTTCGTGAGTTCGTGACCGACAACTTCCTCTTTGGCCGCACCAACGTGTCGCTGGACGGCGATGACTCGCTGCTGGAAGAAGGTCTCATCGACTCAACCGGCGTGCTCGAACTGGTCACGTTCATTGAGGACAAGTTCGACGTCACAGTCGAAGACGAAGAACTCGTGCCGGACAACCTCGACTCGATCAACCGCCTGATCACTTTCATTGAGGCCAAGGTGGAAGAAGCCAAATAGGGATCACAACGTAGCCACCGTCGCCGGACGGTGGAGCCCGATCACGCTCTGGCGAACGTGGCTACTACAGGCGGACTTCGGTTTCCAATATGGAACACAACACATGCAACTTGAAGAGTTTCTCGAACAGACGGCGGCGCGGACTCCGGACAAGGTCGCGCTGATCGTTGGCGACCGCCAGCTCACGTACCGCGAGATCGAAACCGAAGCGAATCAACTCGCCCACGGTCTGATCGCGCGTGGTGTGCAGCGTGGCGATCGCGTCGTGCTGTTTCTCGACAATTGTGTTGAGGCCGCAGTCGGTGTGTGGGCCGTACTCAAGGCCGGGGCAGTGTTCGTCATGGCCAATCCCACGACGAAGCCCGACAAGCTGACGTATCTGCTCAATAACTCGCGAGCTGTCTGCATTATTGGACAGAGCAAACGGCTGCGTAGCTGCGAGTCCATCTGGTCAGAGACACCGCATCTGCGAAATGTCGTTGTCGTTGGTGCCCCGGAGGACGTTGCCGACTGCATGCATCCCCTGACGGGCTGGAGTGATCTCGTCGACGAGCACAGCGACAACGTCACACCGCCCGCGAAGCGCTGCATCGACGTCGACCTGGCCGCACTGGTTTATACCTCAGGGTCAACAGGCAACCCCAAAGGTGTGATGCTGGCTCATGCAAATATGGTCGCGGCGAACAGGTCAATTACAACGTACCTGTGTAATACTCCCGGCGATATTGTGCTCAATGTCCTGCCACTCAGCTTCGACTACGGACTGTATCAATGGCTGATGTGCTGCAACTTCGGCGGCACACTGGTCCTCGAAAAGTCGTTCACTTATCCGCACGCAGTTCTCGAAAGAATTGTAAATCTTGGAGTCACCGGATTCCCGATCGTGCCGACCATCGTGGCCATCCTGCTGCAGATGGACCTGAAGAAGTACGACCTGTCGAAGCTGCGTTACTTCAGCAACACCGGAGCCGCATTCCCGGTCGAGCACATCACCACGCTGCGAAAACTTCTGCCCGATGTGGGGATCTACTCGATGTACGGTCTGACCGAGTGCAAGCGGGTCAGCTACCTGCCGCCGGAAGAAATCGACCGGCGGACCGACTCCGTGGGCATCGCGATGCCAAACTGCGAAACGATGATCCTCGACGACGACGGCAACGAACTCGGGCCGAACGAACTCGGCGAACTGGTCGTGCGTGGCTCGAACGTGATGAAGGGGTACTGGGAAGCACCTGAACTTACAGCCCAGCGTTTGAGGCCCGGCAGGATTCCACACGAAATGTGGCTCTCAACCGGCGACCTGTTCCGATCGGACGAGGACGGCTTTCTTTACTGGGTTGGTCGCAAGGACGACATCATCAAAAGCCGCGGCGAGAAGGTCAGTCCCCGAGAGGTCGAAGACGTGCTGCATCAGCATCCGCAGATCGCTGAAGCCGCAGTCATCGGAGTGGAAGACGAAGTTCTTGGCCAGGCCGTGCGAGCCGTTGTGCGGCTGCAGTCCGACGCCGAGGTGAGTGTTCGCGACGTGCAGTCTCACTGCCGTTCGTTCCTGGAAGATTTCATGGTTCCGCAGCAGGTCGAGTTTCGGGATGCCCTGCCCAGAACCGCCAATGGCAAAATTGATAAGAAAGTCCTGGTGTAGAACGCCAGGTGTATTTGGAGACAACAATAATGACTGTCGCGACACACGCCTTTTTTTCACGTGAGTTTCTGAAACTTGACGCTGCAGCCGAGGTCGATCGCATCTGCGACTGGATGCGTGAAACTGTCGCCGTCGACTTCAAACGCAAAGGGCTGGTGCTCGGCCTGTCGGGCGGAATTGACTCGACCGTGTGTGCAGCCCTGGCGGTGCGGGCGCTCGGTCCACAGCGGGTCTTCGGGATCATGATGCCGGAGCGGGACTCCGAAGACGACAGCCTTGCGCTGGGCGAACTGCTGGCAGATTCGCTGGGGGTGAACTCCATAACGGAAGACATCACGCCGATGCTGGACGGAGCCGGTTGTTATCAACGCCGGGACGCCGCGATTCAGAGCGTCATCCCGGAATATCAACCGGACTGGAAAAGCAAACTCGTGCTGCCGCCTCTGCTGCAGGGAGAACGGTTCAGTCTGTCGAGTGTCGTCGTGCAGTCGCCGGCCGGCGAACGCAAGCAGGCCCGGCTGACGCTCGACGCGTATCAGACGATCGTCGCCGCGACGAACTTCAAGCAGCGCTGTCGCAAGATGATGGAATACTACCACGCCGATCGGCTGCGCTACGCCGTCGTCGGGACTCCGAACCGGCTCGAATACGATCAGGGGTTCTTCGTCAAGCAGGGCGACGGGGCTGCCGACATTAAGCCCATTGCACACCTCTATAAAACACAGGTCTATCAACTGGCTGAATACCTCGACGTCCCCGAAGTGATTCGGATGCGTCCGCCGACAACTGACACGTACTCACTGCCGCAGAGTCAGGAAGAATTCTTCTTCAGTGTTCCGTACGACCAGCTCGACTGCTGCCTGTTCGGTCTGAATCACGGCTTCGACGCCGAGGACGTTGCCGCCGGGATCGGCCTGAGTGTGGATCAGGTGAAGTTCGTCTACAGCGACATCGCCTCGAAACGAAAAGCGACGAACTACCTGCACCGCTCCCCGGAACTGATCGAGCGCGTGTTGGAGTCGTGAGCCCGAAGTTGCGAATGTGAAACCAATCTGGCTAAGGATACCGCTGCAATGAGGCAGGCTGTCATAGAGAAACCGTCGCCCTCGGTGTCTGGCGAGACAATCGAAATTGCGGACATGAACCGCGACCGGGCAGAAATCGAAGCGGTCTGGTGCCGGGCTTTTGGTGATGCTCATAAGCGGTTTGATAATTACCTCACCAACCCCTACGAAGTCGCGAAGATTTGGGTCTACCGACCGGACGGTGACGCAATACGCGGTGCATTCGGGCTTCACGCTCAGAGACTGAACCTTGGCGGGCAGGTCCATAATATCGGGCAGATTGGAAACCTCGCTGTGGACAGTGAGTATCGCACTGCCGGGCCGGCCGTTCGGATGCAGCGCGCGTTACTTGGTTCACTCAAGGAAAGTAACAGAACGCTCCTGCTGGGAGTGACGGAAGACGCGATTGCTCTTTTGCGGCGTACGCGTTGCAAGTCCGTCGGGACCGCACAGCGCTGGGTGAAAATACTCAGGTCAGAATCCCAACTCCGAAAACGGTTGCGGTCGACGGCGTTGACCAAAGTCGCGGCTCCACTGGTCGATGCCGGGCTGCTGCTGAGTTCCCGGGAAACATATTCTCGCCGGTCAGCCGAAGTGACCGTCGGTTTCGAACACACTTACGATTCCCGTTTTGACCGATTCTGGGAACGAGTTCGCTCGCGATTCCCTATCGCAACACAACGGACATCCGAGTACCTGACGTGGCGATTCTACGGAGGCCAAGAGTCGACCTTTCAGACCTTCTGGTTGGCCGATGCGCAGGGAGAACTCATTGGCTACATCGTCTTCGAGATTCTTGGTAATTCGAGTATCGAAGTCGCCGACGTCATGTTCGACGGCACGGCGGCTCTGGATTGCGTGTTGAGCGAATTCCTCTGCCACATGCGAAAGCACGAGAGCCGCCCGACAGCAATCACCTGGATGTATTTCGGCACGGACCTGATCGCACAGCGGCTGCAGAGATTCGGCTTCAAGTCTCGTCCGGAACGGTCGCAGACTTTCGTCTACGGAGATGCCGAGACGCTTCGCGACGCCGATCCGGAGTTGTTCGATGTCCAGCGCTGGTACCTCAGCGGTGCAGACCTGGACCTGTAGGTCTTCCGGCGTCGCGTGGTACCGCTGCGCAATGCTCTCCCACTTGGCACGGAAGCCGTTCCGGTGGATGTTGGTCTGCTCCGCCTGGTCAAACGGCGTCCAGAAACGCGACCTGCTGTTGAGGCGAAAACGCCCTTCGAGCGATCTTTAATGAGCGGTGTCGCTCGCATTCCCACTGCTGTCTGACGTGATGGGCGATTCCCGGCGCGAGCGACCTGACATCGTGGCACAGGCAAATGACGTGCTCGATTCCTCCGTCATGTGAAGCACGTTATCACCTCGCACTGTTCGGCCACGGTGTAGACTCAGGTTGTAACTCGCCTTTTGAATCTCGCGCGGTGCTCGATCGGTTGAGGATTGATGCGGGCAGATCGCAGGCGGGAGATATCAAACTGCCGAGTTCGTCGCCGACTGGAGATGGCTTTCTGGATTTCGCTGTATAGGGCAACCGCAGTGTCGTGTGTGACACAGGGCGCCAGGCCTCTTTGCTGACTCTGTATCAGAACTCGCCTGGTTGGCTGATGAAGGACTGACGATCTATGGCTACTGATACCTTGATGACGACTGCACCCCATGAGGGCTGCGAAGCCCGGCCTCGTACAGAATGTCTGGGGAACTCATCCTCATCCGCCCTGCGGCGGTTCCGGACTCGACTTCGACGCCTGGGGTTGTGGAAGACGTTTTCCTATCTCGTGTTTGTCGTGCTGGGGGAGAGGTGCGGCCTGCGGATATCCTGCCGGTTCGCATTCAGCAGTACGGCAGGCCGTTCTCCCGGTTTCCTCTCGGGTGGATTCGAAGCGGCGGTCGCGTGTCGACCAGAGGACCTGACGCCGCGGGACCGGGACTTTCTGCGGAGTTACGGCGAAGAGTCGACGTTTCTGGCGCGACTGGATGCCGGGCAACGATGTCTGATTGTTCGCACGGACCAGGGCGACCTGGCGAGTGTGTGCTGGTTCCGGTTGTGCGATGACGGGGATATGCCATCGAGGATGGCGCACGCTCCGGACGAAACATCGAACGGTATGCGGCCAGGCATCATCGAACGCTGCTTCACCCGATATGAATACCGGGGCCTGGGACTCTACCGATGGGCACTGCAACACATCGCGACGTCACGTGACCCAGACATCAACATGCACACGCGGCCGGTTTTCGTCGACTGCTCGCCATTCAATCATTCTTCCGAAACCGGCATTACACGAGCCGGATTCATCCCGCTCTGTCTGACGGTCAGGCTGGGCCGAACCATCCTGTTCAGTCGCCCCGTCACCCACGTTGATGCTGTGGATTCGATTCCGTTAGGCGGATACCAATGTCACACCGTAGAAGTACTCTGAATCGACTGTGATCCGCAGCACGAAACCCGCCAGTCCAGTTGTCGCAGTTAGAGATGGTCTGCTGTGACGTTACAGGGATTCTGGCTTCTCACTTCTTCATGTCGTGCATCTGATGGCCTTCGTGGCCGGTGCTGCCCATGATTTTGTTGTAGGTTTCTGGCGGCAGAATGCGAACTACGGTGGTCAGTCCTTCAACGCCCATTGACCAGCCGGGACGCATGCCGATTGCTTCCCGGCGGCCCTCCACACGGGACATTGCCGCCATGCCGTAGTGATCTCCGTGCCCTGACGATGCGGCCGGATCGGGCGCGGCCTCCGTGTGATTTCCGTGCTGTGTCTTGTGCTGGTCGTGACCGCCTCCAGATGGTGGTGCAGCTTTTCCGTTCGGGATGGGATCGGCGGGTTTGTTGTGTTTCATGTCGTGTTTCATCGCCGGCCCTCTGGCCGGCATGTCTTTCATGTCCGGCATGCTTTTCATCTCGGGCATTTCCATACCGAGCATGACCTGCGGATAACCTCGGACACGCATCTGCTCGGGGGTGGAGTAGCGGCGGACCAGCGGACCGGCCTGCGACGTCATCGAGTTCATCATGTGGTGGAACATGTGACAGTGCATGATCCAGTCGCCCGGATTGTTCGCGATAAACTCGATCTCACGGACCTGAGCGACACCGACCAACACGTTATTACTGGGGTACCACGATGGTTCGGGCATGCGTCCGCCCTCTGTTCCCGTGATCCAGAACGTCACTCCGTGCAGATGCAGCGGGTGATGGTCGATGACACTGAAATTGACGAATCGGATACGAACTCGTTCGCCCAGTTTGCAAAGCAGCGGCGTTGTCAGCGGGCCGCAGCGACCGTTGAACGTGAGATAATTCCACTCCATCGCCAGCGTGTCGGGCACGGTGGAGTTCGGGCGAATCTGGAACTCCTGAGCGATCAGCGCGAAGTCGCGATCCACGACCGGCTGATGAGCCTTTGGCGGATGCACGATGAACAGTCCGACCATGCCCATCGTTTCCTGCATGCCAACGTGCGAGTGGTAAAAGAACGTCCCTTCCTGATGGACGGTGAATTCGTAGACGAACCTGCCGCCGGGAGGGATCAGGTCCTGAACCAGATGCGGGACGCCATCCATTTCAAATGGGACTTCCAGTCCGTGCCAGTGCATGGACGTCGGTTCGGGAAGTCTGTTCTGGACAATGATCCGAACGCGATCTCCCTGATTGATCTCGATGGTTGGCCCCGGCATGTCCCCGTTGAAACCGTAGGTGTCGATCCAGAAGCCCGGCAGCAGTTCACGCCGCACCGGTTCGGGCGTCAGATGAAATTCCTTGACGCCATCGACCAGTTTCCAATCCAGACGTTTCAGGTCGGGAGCGTGAATCGGAACGGGAGGTTGGTCCGCCGCACGCAGGCCGGGCACGAGTCGGCCGCGGTCTTCCGGGCTGCCAACCGGACCGCCGACTCCCGGTTGAGTGCGCGGAAATTTGGCTGCCATCACGTGGCCGGTATGTCCCGCATGGCCGCCCGGGGCAGCATGTCCCGCGTGTGGCGATCTGGTTGCTGGGGGACTTTGCTTTGGAACCGTGTCCTGCGCTGCTGCGGAACCGGCAACGAACAGGCCTGTCGCCGCGGCTCCGCGGGCAAGAAATCTGCGTCGATCTTCTGGATTCGTCATGTTCGTTTTCCGGTCAGAATTCTGTCGCGTTTTGGTGCGATGGGATGGCGCGTCTCATCAACGCCGGGCGGCGTCGCGTTGAAGTTACCTCGGCTTGGCAATCGCATCGATGTGTCCGGCCGCGGCGGGAGCGGACGGGCTCATCAGGCCTCCGCTGAGGAGCAGTCCGCGGACCGCCACGTCATTTTCCCGATAGGTCAACTCATTTCTGACCTGTTCGGCTCGCAGCGACAGATACATTCGCTGAGCCGTCAGCACTTCGGTCCACGGAGCGCGGCGTTCTTCGTAGCTCTTCGCCAGCATGTCGTAGGCCAGCTTCGCTTTGGGCAGCATGGCCGCGTCAAACTCCACCATGCGCTGCCGTGAGGTTTCGTAGTCGCGGAACTGAGTCGCCAGTCGATTCCGCAGTTCGAGTTCCAGCCGCCGTGCTTCCGCATGCGACTGCGAGAGGTCGGCCTGAGCCTGTTCGACGGTGCCCTGATTGCGGTCGAAAATCGGCAGCGGAAGTCCCACATTCAGCGTCGTCTGCGTGGTGTTCGTGACGGGAGTGTGAATCGTTGAGACGTCCACCAGCACGTTGGGAATTGGTTCCGCTTCTTCCCGCGAAACCGTGATGCGGTCGTGTTCGATCTTCTGCCACGCCGCGTGCAGTTCGGGGCTGTTCGACAGCAGTTGTGAAAGAGCGGTGTCCCATCCGAGCGGTTCGTCTGTCGCAGAGAGTGTTCCAGCCAGCGGCTGCGGATTCAGTTCCGGAATTCCTGCCAGCGACGTGAGCATCCGCCACGCGTGCAGATACTCTTTCTCCGACTGCATCAGATCGAGCCGGTCTCGCTGCAGTTCGACTTCCGCCGTCAGCACGGACGACTGGCCGGTCTGGCCGAGATTCAGCATTTCGCGAGTCGTCTGCAGATTGTCCTCGCCATTGGAAACCAGCTCGCGCTGGACGGCGACAAGCTGCTCCGCGGCCAGCGTGCGGAAGTACGCGACATGCAGATCGTTCAGGACCCGCTGCCGCTGTGCGTGGTAATTTGTTTCCGCAATCCGGACGCGCTGAGTCCATTTCTGCTGGCTCAGTTCCAGCTTCCCGCCGGTCACGAACTCCTGCGCGATGAAACCGCCATTCCAGTTCTCATCGCGCCCACTGCCAACCTGATCGTACTGTCCCGAATAGCCGAGCACGGGGTTGAGATACAAACCGGCCTGCTGCGCCGCTCCACAGGCCGCGCGAATCTGAGCCTCCGCCTGAGTCAGCGTCGGGTTGTTCGAGAGCGCCAGTGATTCGAGTTCTCCCAGAGTGAGGCTGCGAGCCTCGGCAGCGTGCATCGGGCCTGCCCCGTGCTCCATCGGGCCGTCCCCGTGCATCTCATGATCCATCGGAGCCGCTGTCGGGTGACCTCCGTGCTGCGGAGCGTGCTGACCGTGTGGTTCGGCTGTCTCCGCAGCAGGAGCCGGCGCCGGCGGCGCTGTGGAATGTTTCGAGTGATCTGGTTTCGCTCCCGCAGGAGACTTCGCAGCCGCACTGTCGGCTTCTTCCTGAAACGAAACGAGCACAGTGCTGTCTGCTTCAGAAACAGAGGACTCACCAGTCCGTCGGGCAACGTCCTTCACTGAGTCCGGCGCATTCGCGGACTGGTCACGGCGAGCACTGGTCACCTGAGTCACCGCGCGATCGCGAGTCGTCGTGGCGCAACCGGCCAGCATCGCGAGAAGCAGAATTGGACAGGTCGTCTTCCGCACCCGTGTCCGAACACAACATCCCTGCGAGCGATATTCCATCACAGTCATCCCTGACACGCCATTGCTCATGTTGACAGCAAATCGCGCACGGTCGGAGCGTCCAGTCCGCCCGTGCAAAAACTGGTCACTGTCGAATCGACGGATTCCGCCACGAACATGAGCAGCGTCATTCCTGGATGTCGCAAAGCCAGCCAACGGACAAACTCAGATCACTATATCTTCACACAGACTGCCCATCCGGAGTCGAAACGGGCGATTTCGCCCATTTGCGCTCGGCGACAGAAGTAGCCATCGCCGGTCCCGAGTCGGCGTGATAATGCAGCTACCCTTGTCCGGCAGCTTCTTTTTCGTTCTTGCGGAGCCTTAACGCGTTGCCCACGACGGAGATCGAGCTGAAACTCATTGCGGCGGCAGCGATCATGGGGTTGAGCAGGGCTTTCAGGCCGAAGATTGGGACGAGGACTCCGGCCGCGACGGGGACTCCCAGAGCGTTGTAGCCGAAAGCGAAGAACAGGTTCTGGCGAATGTTCCGCATCACTGCCCGGCTTAGTGCGACCGCCCGTACGATGCCTCGCAGGTCGCCTCTGACCAGCGTTACGCCAGCACTTTCCATAGCGACGTCCGTGCCGGTGCCCATCGCGATGCCCGCATCGGCCTCAGAGAGGGCCGGTGCGTCGTTAATCCCGTCGCCGGCCATTGCCACGATGTGGCCGGACGCTCGCAGAGCCTTGACGCGGTCGTGTTTGTCTTCCGGACGCACGCCGGCTTCCACGACGTCGATGCCGAGCTGGTCGGCGACGGTGCGTGCCGTGCGCTCGTTGTCGCCGGTGAGCATGATGACTCGCAGTCCCAGCGCGTGGAGTTGACGGATGGCATCCGGTGTCGATTCTTTGACGGGATCGGCGACAGCCACGAGTCCCGCGAACTGTCCGTCGACTCCAACGAACATCACGGTTCTTCCAAGCGAACGCAGTTCGTCGGCGCGAGAAGCCATCTCATCGGAGACAGCGCAACCGTTCGCTGTCACAAACGACTGGCGACCGACAAAGACACAGATGCCGTCAACGTCGCCGGACACTCCCGATCCGGTGACCGATTGAAAGTCAGTCACATCGGATAGATCGACTCCGCGTTCCGTGGCTCCGGACACGATGGCCGATGCGAGCGGGTGTTCGCTGTGACGTTCCACCGCTGCTGCCAGGCGGAGTAGTTCAGTCTCGGTGAATGAGTCCGCCGGGACACACTCGGTCAGCCGTGGCCGGCCTTCGGTCAGAGTTCCCGTCTTGTCGACAACCAGTGTGTCGACCTTCTCCATGACTTCCAGCACCTGAGCGTCGCGGATCAGCACTCCCTCTTTCGCACCGCGACCGACGCCGACCATGATCGACATGGGAGTCGCCAGTCCCAGGGCACACGGACACGCGATGATCAGCACGGCGACGGCGTTGACGAGTGCGTACGCGAAACGAGGTTCAGGCCCGATCGTAGCCCAGGCGATGAAGGTCACGACCGCCACCAGGACGACGGCCGGCACGAACCAGGCCGCAACCAGATCAGCGACTCGTTGAATTGGAGCCCGGCTGCGCTGAGCCTCAGCCACCATGTTCACGATCTTCGACAGCAGCGTGTCGCTGCCAACACGATCGGCTCGCATGAGGAACGACCCGGTCTGATTAACTGTCGCCCCGATGACACTGTCGCCGGACTCCTTGCGGACCGGCAGTGGTTCACCGGTAATCATCGACTCGTCGACAGAGCTGCTGCCTTCGACAAGTTTGCCATCGACCGGGACCTTTTCGCCTGGCCTGACCCGCAGCAGGTCACTGCGATGAACGTGTTCGAGGGGAATCTCAGTCTCCTCACCGTTGCGCACCAAACGAGCGGTCGGCGGAGCCAGTGAGAGTAATTCACGGATGGCGCTACTGGTCCGGCGTCGTGCTCGAAGTTCAAGCATCTGCCCGAGCAGCACCAGCACGGTGATCATTGCCGCGGCCTCAAAGTACAGCTCGACCGAGCCGTCGTGACGGAATGACTCGGGAAAGATACCGGGGGCCAGCACGGCCACGACGCTGTAAAGAAACGCGGCTCCTGTCCCGAGCGCGATCAGCGTGAACATGTTGAGGTTGAAGGTCGTCAGGGAACGTCCCGCCCGGACAAAGAACGGCCATCCGGCCCACAGCACGACCGGCGTGCTAAGCACGAACTGCAGCCATCGCGAGACTGTCACTGAGACCCAACGTTCCAGCGGCACACCGATCATCGGCAGCATTGCCAGCAGAAACACCGGCAGAGTCAGGGCCAGACCGATCCAGAATCGTCGCGCCATCGCCGTCAGCTCAGACTCGTCCTCATTGGTAGCCGCCGCCGTCACCGACTTCGGTTCGAGGTCCATGCCGCACTTTGGGCAGGCTCCGGGGTGATCCTGCTCGACCTCCGGATGCATCGGGCAGGTGTAGTGGGGGGAGTCGCCAGTCATGGCGTGAGATTCCGGTGCCGCGCGCTGCTGATGGTCTTCGGCCTCTGTGTGGTGACAGCAGGAATTTCCCGGTTCATTGTTGGACTGCTCAGAAACTTCAGCGACAGCATCGGCCGATTCCAGCTCCGGACTGGTCATGAACTTCGTCAGGCAGTGCTCACTGCAGAAGTAGAAGATCTGTCGCTCCAGCTCGAACGACAGCGCCGTTGCCTCATCGACCGTCATGCCACAGATTGGGTCTTTTGCCATCAGCTTCTTTCCATCGTGTGAGTCCCGAGAAGTCTCTTGCGAACTCCTCACCGCACAGGCCATGCCGAAATCATCACGCAGAGGATACCCGGAGCACGGTCGACTGACATCGTTCGTTGAGCGTGAATGGACTGTTTCACTCAGGCACTCGAACACCGAGCGTCGCTAATCGGGACTCGCGCGGGGCGAAATCGCCCAAGCAGATGAGCGAGTTGGCTCGTTGCTCGTCAGTCCGGGCCGCACGTGGAACTCGAATCACGGCGTAAAAACTGTTGGTACAGAAAGTGCTTTCACATGGACCTGCCGACGTGTGTTCGGCTCCGGCAGATTCCTGGCAGACTATCGCGTCTCGTGGGAGTGCTCGGTTAACTGCCTGAAAGTGGTTCCTTGCTCTGAAGAGAGCGTTATGTCAGGAGAGTGCAAAATGAAACGACGGGAATTTGTGTTGGGAGCGTGTGTGGCAAGCGGCAGTCTGATCCTGGGAGCCGGGACGCTGTCCGCCCAGAAGAAGCCTTCAATTGCAGAGAGAAAGTTCCGCAACCTGCCGTACTGGACCCATCGAGCGGCTCAGCGGCGAATCGATCACGCCCTGGATTACTCACAGGATTTGCGGCAGTACGCCGAAGAAGCTGAGTCGATCGATCCAGCGGAAGCGAAACTGCATGCGGAAGAACTTGGCCGCAACCTTTCGGCAGCTCAGAAGCGGGTGGCTGATGCGAAAAAGCAGGCCGGAACCGACAAGGACGCCGAGACAGTCAAGGACCTCGACAGCATCAGTAAGGGTCTTTCCACCGCCGCGGACCAGCATGCCGCGTGCATGGAAGCCTGCAAGAAGGATTCTGTGGATGGCAAGATGGTGATGCACTGCTGTCAGATCATCACCACCGAACTGCAGAAGGCGAAGAAAACCTACAGCCGAGTGATGCAGCGTCAGCATCCCGGCTCGCCGAAAACGAAGAAGAAGTAGTGTCGTGTGGATGGAATTGCCCTGCCTTGCAACCCGGTCGATGAGGTCGACCGGGTTGCGGTGGTCCCGTCCCTTGTGGGCTGCGTGAAGTCCACGGAACGGCACGTTGTCCCCCTGTCTGAGGAGTGTGTCTGTGAGTCAGCGATCATCGAGTCATCAAGTATCAGCGGCGTTCTGGATGGTGATCTGCTGCCTGCTGCCAATCCTTATTATTTACGGACTCGCCGCCGCGGGTATCATGATCAGCCCGGTGCTGTTGCTCCTCATGATGCTGTTGTGCTGGATGGCCATGTCGTCGCATCTGATGTCGGACTGTCACGCCGACCAGGATCGACGGTCTTCACAGCCGACGGGGTCTGATGTCACTGATGCCAACGCGGATGATGACTTTGATACGAGTTCCGTATTCGAGTCCTCGCATCAGCGATGGGTTGGTGATGCGAAAGTCATCGACGGGGAGTTCATCAACGGAGACCCTCAGGCCGTCTACGAGCAGATGCGCGAACGGCTGGCGGATCGCAATGCCACACCGCTGCTCCAGGAGGATGAATTCGGTCAGCCACGACTGGTCATTGTTCCCGGCCGACTCGATGACCCGCGTCCCGGCAGTGGACCCATGCTGCACCTGCTGCTGTTCATCGCCGCCATCGCCACGACCACCTGGGCCGGAGCCCTGCATCAGGGCATCAACCTGCTGGAAGAGCCCGGCAGATTCACCGCCGGGCTGCCGTACTCGCTGACGCTGATGCTGATCCTGGGAGCCCACGAACTCGGCCACTACTTCGCGGCGCGGCATCATGGAGTCAACGTGACGTTGCCGTACTTCATTCCAGTCCCGTTCGCCCTCGGCACATTCGGGGCGTTCATTCGCATGAAGTCGCTGCCGCCGAATCGCAAGGCTCTGTTTGATGTGGCTGTCGCCGGACCGCTGGCCGGACTTGTCTTCGCGGTCCCGGCACTTCTGATTGGTCTCGGTCAGTCGCAGATTGTCGAAGCGGCGGGAGACGCTGCGGCGAATGTCGGCATTATGCACCATCACGGAACGGGAGTCGGTTCTTCGGTGCTGCTGGCGTTCCTGGCGAAGCTGTCACTCGGAGAGGCGATCTCGCAGGGACATCAACTCATTCTGCACCCGCTGGCGTTCGCCGGCTGGCTCGGCCTGATCGTGACGGCGTTGAATCTGCTGCCGATCGGCCAGCTCGACGGCGGACACATCGCCGACGCAATGTTCGGCATCCGCCGCAGTGCCAGCATCAGCACAGTCGCACTGGCATGCCTGTTCTTCCTCGGGCTGTTCGTGTGGAGCGGACTGCTGATGTGGGCGCTAATCGCGTTCTTCATGGCCGGCGGCAAAGGGATCGCCTCAGCTAACGATCTCATCCAGCTCGATCCGGGACGCAAGGCACTGGGAGTCGTCTCGTTCGTCATCCTGTTGCTCATCCTGACGCCCGTCCCGCATGCGTTCTACGAGTCGCTCGGCATCCACTGCCCGTATTTGTGAGTTGAGGGTCGAGAGTTGAGAGTTCACGGGGGCTTCGGCGGGACGCGGACGGAGGTTTGTGATGAGTGCCGATGTCTCACTGCTCTCGACTCTGGACACTGGGCTCTCGTCTCATTCCCCCATTGCTGGAGTTCTACTGGCCATCGTCGTGATCGTGCTGGCGGCACGGATCGGCGGATCGATCTTCGAGTCACTCGGGCAGCCGTCCGTACTGGGTGAACTGATTGTGGGAGTCTTGCTGGGCAACCTCGCGCTGACCGGTTTCACCGGGTTGGAGTTCCTCCGCGTCGACTGGCCACAGGATGGCCGGCTGCACCTTGCCGATGTCGAACACTGTGCCGGCATCGTGATCGATGCTCTCGCTCGGATCGGTGTCCTGCTGCTGATGTTTCAGGTTGGTCTGGAGAACTCCGCCACGCGGATGCGTCGCGTCGGTATCTCCGCGTGCTTCGTGGCAACGCTGGGCGTGATCGCGCCGTTCCTGATCGGCTGGGGCAGCGCTCATCTTTTGCTGCCGGATGCTGGCTGGCCTCTGCACGTCTTTCTCGGAGCCGCGTTGTGCGCGACCAGCGTCGGTATCACAGCCCGCGTGTTTGAGGACCTCGGTCGAGCTGATTCCGCCGAGTCGCAAATTGTGCTGGGAGCAGCCGTCATCGACGACGTCCTCGCACTGATTGTCCTGAGCGTAGTCCAGGCGTTGATCACGTCCTCCGGCTCGTCCGACGCCGCGAGCGGTTTCGGAGCCCTGCTGTTGATCACGGTGAAGGCCGGTGGGTTTCTAACACTGGCGATCCTGCTCGGCCCGTGGATCAGCCGTCAGTTGTTCCACACGGCGAGCCTTCTTCACGGACACGGCCTCTTGATCTGCACGGCCCTGGCGATGTGTTTCGGCTTCTCCTGGGCCTCAAGTTACGCCGGTCTGGCTCCTCTAATCGGAGCCTTCGCCGCCGGGCTCATCCTGGAGTCCGCCCAGTACCGCGAGCTGAGCGAACACGGCGAACAGCCCCTGCACGAACTGCTCCGTCCGCTGACCGACTTCATCACCCCGATCTTCTTCGTCATGACCGGCTTCCGAGTCGAGCTGTCCAGCTTCGGCGATCCGGGAGTCCTCGGCCTGACAGCGATCCTGTCAGCCGTGGCCATCGCAGGAAAACTCGTCTGCGGCCTGGGTGTCCGCTCTAACGGAGTGAACCGTCTGACCGTGGGCCTGGGAATGATCCCGCGAGGCGAAGTCGGCCTGATCTTCGCCGGCATCGGCCTGGCACTGACGATCAACGGCGAGCCGCTCCTCAACACGTCGACCTACTCGGCCCTCGTGGCCACCATGATGGTCACAACTCTCGCCGCCCCGCCGTTGCTGACGCGGTCACTGCAAGGGTGCGAGACTTGAGACCCACTCCAGCCGGATCGCCAGTTGTACTGGTCAAATTCCTCATACCACGGAACACTTCTTGCGTTCCCCGTGTTCGCTCGTTTCTGACGTTACTCGAATTTCTCGCTTTTCATTAAGAGAGATGGCGAAGTCATGAATTTCCCTATCAGCTTACGCGTCCGCCCAGTTCGAGTCGTGGTCCTGATCAATTCGTCAGCGGATTCTGAGGACCTCATCAGAGTGATGCGATTCTTGAGTCAACTCTGGGGAGGACGCTACAGCCTGATTCTGCCCGTCAACGCTGATTCTCCCGATGCACTCACGAAGTTTCGGCTTGGGTACTGGCGTCCTGATTGTGTTTACGGAGTCGGAATCTCCGTAAAGGAGTGGGGGCAGACCGTCAGCAAAGCCTGTCAACCTCGTCAGTTTTGCTCGCTGGACTCGGACATCGCGGAGGACATTCGTACGGCAAATCAGGCTGGTTTCATACATGGTGATCACGCTGTTTACGCCATGTTCAAAGCCCGGCATGAGCGATCGCGGTTCAGGCGTCCGTTGATTACCGTCTCTGTCGATCGGTCATTTGCGCTGGCTCCGTACTGCGCTGCGATGTTCGGAGTACATCCGCCACAGCTTCGCGAAGATTTCCGAGACGATATCCTCGACTTCGAGTCTGATGACGCAGTCGCCTTTGTCGATCTGTGCACGGACTTCTGGAAGAACGACAACCAGACATGGCTGGATGCCAACGCTTTTGGACTTTCCAGCTACCAGATTCAGACGCCGTCACCAGAGCCGACTGTCGTACTCGTGGGAGACAGCGTTTCTGACCTTTCGCTTTTCTGGAATCTTCGCAGCGTCGGTGACCCGGACGAAACATCGCGAATTCTTCCCGTTCCGCACGGTCAGTCAGGCACCGTGCAACTCGCTGAAGCTGCAGCCCGTTGGCTGAGCCGCTTCGATAACGTGTCAAACTACTGCGTTGTCACCTCTTTGACAGTTAGCGAATCTGAATGTACGGCGTTTGCTGACAGCCTGAAGGAGGCTCTTAGTGAGACTTCGATTGAGTACGTCGACTTTGAGACTCCGCGAAACCGTATTCCACGCGTCGTCCCCTACGAGTCGCAGATAATATGGTCCGTCAAACGCGATGACCAGAAAATCGCGTTTGTTCCCCCGAAGCCAGAGGCCCTTCCGACTCTGAATCAGTCCGATTGCTGGTACGTTGATCTTGTCCATGAGGCAGGCAGTCACCGTGCGATCGGTGAAATGCAGCTACCGTCATCGCCGGTGATTCCAGAGATTCTTAATGGGCCGTGCCCTCCAAACTTTGAGCATGCGGTCGTTAACCGGTTCGGTGCTGGTGTCGATTCCATCAACGCACGCTGCAGTTTCAGCAAAGACATTGTTCGATTCTATGTTCCGGAATCGGAAGAAGTCCTTGAGGAACTCATTCGGGAGGGTGGCTACGAGCCCATTCGCGACGAAAAGCGGAGTAGCTACAACCCGACGGTTGAACGCTTCGGTGGCATCCTTGGGGCTGCCAACGCCTTGTCAGGTAAATCGGGAGAAATCATTCAGGCATTTTCGGGGAAAACGCTACTCCCTGGTCAGATTAGGGGCATCTGCAAACTCGGCGGTGGTGATCTCCCCATCGACGACTACCTGGGACGCGTGGACAAGCTGAACCTTCGCCGTTCGGAACGCACAAGGAGACTCGTTCATCGGCGATTTGCGGAACACGCGAGCGGGGAGATTCCCGAGCAACTTACGCTAGGCTCCTATCTGGAGCACTGGACTGATCGTTCAATTCTTGTACGGAGTTGGCGGATTGGCCCATGCGGACGCTGCGGACAGTCCTGGTTTTCTCAAGAACTCAGTATTCAGAAGCCAGTCATTTGTCCCAATTGTGGCAATCGCGTGCTGCTTTCGGAGAAAGTTCCGATCGGTTACTCGCTGTCACCTCCCGTTCAGCGCTCATTAAATGAGGGCATCGTTCCTATCGTTCTTGCCGGACGATTTCTTCGCAGTCTGACCAGTCGCGGGTTCTTCTGGCTCCCCGGAGTGAAGTACATAAAGGATGGACAGGGCGGGGACGCCGACATCGTCGCGTGCTGTGACGGGTACCTGGTGTTTGCCGAGTGTAAGACGCTTGTTGATACTCCATCGGATGCTGCCGTCTGGACGAAGGTCGTGGACCAGTTTCTGGAACTGGCCAGAGTTGCAATTGACTGTGACGGGAACCTCGTCGTGCTTGCAGCACAGGTCGAGAAATTCCCAGAAGACGTCGTGCGTAGAATCGAGGATTCGCTCAAGGGGCGGATTACATACATCCTGCTGGACGCTTCTGACTTGGCGGACGGCCACCGCACGATTGAAGGCGGACGATGGCTGTCAATGACCGATTTGCTGGCTGAGGAGTTTCCGGAGTCGCCTCGACTACGTGAGGGTGGGGCTCGGGAGATGAATTGGGGTTATATGAAATTCACGAAGGGAGGCTGAAGTGCGACTCGGGAGACGCAGTGTATCTGCGTCGTCGAAGCTATCACCCGCGAAGGGAGCACCATAGGTGCCATCTCGATGAGGGCATGGCGGATTCCGGAAGTGCAATTCGCCGTGTGGGGCGGGCTGCTCAACGCGATCTGGGAGTTCGCGCATTCGTCGCTCTACACCGATCATGTGCGTGGCCTGTGGTACGTCGTGTGGACTCGACTGCATTGTACGGGCGGTGACGTGATGATTCTGGTGATCACATTCTGGGTTGTGTCACTGCTGGCACGTTCCCGCAGGTGGGCGACTGCGGAGAGGCTGTGGCCGAAAGTACTGTTTGTCATTGGCGGGTTCAGCTACACGCTCTTCAGCGAGTGGTTCAACACGGCCGTCCGTGAGACATGGACCTACACGGAATCCATGCCGCAGCTATTCGGCTTCGGACTCAGTCCTCTGTTGCAGTGGACTGTGGTGCCGCCGGTTGTGATGTGGCTGATGCGTCGGGCGCTGTGCCGTCAGCCGACTCCAAAACCCACGGAAGCCTGACTGAGTCGTGACAGACGATAACCAGGGCCAGCAGTATGACGGTAATCCAGAGGATGACTTTCTTCATTCCCGTCACTCCAACGTTGCCGTCCGGAAGGTGTTGAGCACGCCAGCTCAGAACAGTTCCAGGGCCTGCAGGCTGTAGCGCACGACGAGTCCTGCAAAGACGACCGACACCATGCTGATTAGCTTGATGAGGATATTCAGACTGGGGCCGCTGGTGTCTTTGAATGGATCTCCGACAGTGTCACCGACGACGGACGCCTTGTGGGCCTCAGACCCTTTTCCACCGAGCGCGCCACCTTCGATGAACTTCTTGGCGTTGTCCCAGGCAGCGCCCGCGTTGGACATCATCACAGCCATGCCAAAACCCGCGGTCAGTGCTGATGCCAGCATACCCATCACGCCAGCGACTCCCAGCACCAGACCCACGCCGAGGGGCACAATCAGGCCGAGCAAGGCCGGGCCGATCATCGCCTTCTGAGCAGCAGCAGTGCTGATCCTGACGCACGACGCATAGTCCGGGTCCACGGTGCCCTGCATGATGCCGGGGCTTTCGCGAAACTGTCGCCTTACTTCAGTCACGATCGCGCCCGCCGCATTGCCAACCGCCTTCATGGTCATCGAGCAGAACAGGAACGTGATCAGGACTCCCATGAACATGCCCACTAGCACTTTCGGATTCATGACCGTGACGTCGAAATAGCGAACGAAGTCCGGGATCGTGGCCTTCTGAACGGACACCAGCCGATCGTTTTCTTCGAGCGTTGCCAGATTGACCCTGACGACGTCGCCCCTTCCCGCATTGAACACTTTTTGCAGCTCCAGGCCACCAGTCCGTCGCTTGCCCGGAAAGATCAGATAACCCGAGTTCTTCTGCTGATCCTTCGAGTCACGGGCGGCGATCAGACTGTTGTTGATTTTCAGCACGGGCACTGAATGGGGATCACCGTCTTGGATATCCGACACGACCGGAGTTTGTTCGACCCACCGATCGAATCCCGTTCGAACAACTTCGGTGTAGGATGCGAGTAGTGCCAGCGCTGTCAGCGCGGCCGATCCCACGGCGAATCCCTTACCGGTCGCAGCGGTGGTGTTTCCCAGTTTGTCCAGGGCGTCAGTTCTTTCTCGGACGCTGGCATCCTGATGACTCATTTCAGCGTTCCCACCAGCGTTGTCAGCGATGGGACCGTACGCGTCGGTAGCCAGAGTGATCCCCAGCGTGCTCAACATGCCGACTGCCGCGATGGCTATGCCATACAGTCCAATCGCAAAACTCGCCGGCTCCTGGAAATCGAAGCCCGTGCAGAATCCAAAGGCAAGAAGGATCGCCGCTCCGACGACAACAATCGGGACCCACGCGCTGGAGAATCCCTCGGTCAGCCCGGCGATGATCACCGTGGCGGGGCCGCTCTCTGATTGCTCGGCGATCCGGCGTGTGGGCGCGGAGTCTTCGCTTGTCGCGTAGGCAGTCCACTGGCCGATGATCACTCCAGCGATCAAACCGGTCGCGATCGACGCGAACACACCGAACATCGCGTTCCCGAACGGTAAGCCGCGTTCGATCAGAGCGTCCGCCACGTCTCGCGACGGCAGAACGAGCATCACCCAGACGAGCAGCAGGCTGACGACCAGCACGCCGCCACTGCTGATATTGATTCCTCGCGACAGTGCAGCCAGCAGACTTTTCTGCGACTGGTCATCTTGCATCCGAACCTGAAACACACCGATGATCGACAGGCCAATGCCACATCCCGCTAGAGCCATTGGCAGCAACAACGACATCGCCTGCATGTGAGGCACTCCGCTAAATGCTGCGACTCCCAGGGCCGCACTGGCGACGATTGATCCGCAGTAGGATTCGTAAAGGTCCGCTCCCATTCCGGCGACGTCTCCGACATTATCGCCCACGTTGTCCGCAATCGTTGCCGGGTTGCGTGGATCATCTTCCGGGATACCGGCCTCGACTTTGCCAACCAGGTCTGCCCCTACGTCGGCCGCCTTCGTAAAGATTCCGCCGCCGACTCTTGCAAATAATGCCTGGCCACTGGCTCCCATGCCGAAGCACAGCAACGTCACCGTCAGCTCAACAAGTTCCATGCCGACACCCCAGTACAGCACGGCGAACCACACGCAGATGTTCAATAACCCAAGTCCGACAACCGTCAGCCCCATGACGGCACCGCTTCGCAACGCGACCTGCAACCCGGCGTTCAGCGACGTCTTCACCGCTTGAGCCGTGCGCGAACTTGCCATTGTGGCGGTGTCCATTCCGAACCAGCCCGCAAGTGCGGAAAAGAACCCACCCGTCAGGAGAGCAAAGGGAACCCAACCGGAAAGCGCGTGAAACCCGAAAGCCACAACAGCCAGCGCCGCGGAGGTGACCACAAAAAAGCATGCAACCACTTTGTATTGCTGACGCAGGTAGACACCGGCAGCGTCACGAACATGACCAGCGATTTTTACCATCAACTCATCGCCGTCCTCCTGAGCCACCATCCACTGGAAGAACCAGCGAGCGAAGCCGAGTGCGACAATCGAGCAGGCCAGACTGAACAACCACCACAGCAGAACAGCGTTACCACCGTCCGCTTGGCTCAGTCCCGAGTTCAGCCCAGCAACATCCTGCTGAGCAAGGAACAGAAATCTGGTTGAATCAGACACAGCGCCACTCCTGGAAAGCAGACGACAGGCCGCGGCAGAGGTCACGAGGACTCAGCGCGACGAATACCGCAGTAGCGGCAAGTCTCCGAGTGCAACAGGGCAGACTGCGTGCCAACCAGACCTGCTTCCTGCGAGCCGCCAGTCTTCGTTCATGAACGCACACTGAAATTCTGCACGTTCCTTTGGGATTGTAGCCAGTGCCGTTTCTGAGCAGATCAGATTCGAGTGATTCAGACTGCATCGTGGTGCGACCGGCGACGCGCCTGTCGGACAGTCTCCGCTCGCCATCCCGAACGGATACTTGAAACCGAAGGGCGAAACCGCCCTTGGTGTTGAGCCATTACGGCTCACGATCGCTCTCGCGCGTATCCGAAATCCCTGAATCCTCGACGGTCAGTTCAATTCCCGGCGTGTTCGGTTTCCTGGCACGATGTTCGCGGAGAGGTATCTGATGCAGGTCGTGATCGTCACGAATTTGTCGGCGACAAAGTTGGGCCTGGTGACCCAGGTCACGAATGGCAGTCGCGAGCAGCCGACCGATTCCCGACATCGGGCTGTCTGGTTTCACTCACGGGTCCCGACTGCTGGACCACGATAAATCACGTTCAGGAGAAATCTGATGACTCTTCCAGCCCCTCGATTCGCTCTGATGACGGTTGCCGCTGTGGTAACCGTCATTGCCGTGTCTGCCCCGCACTCCGGTTCGGCGCAGGTTGCAGCGCAGTCGGGGCCGTCAAAACCCGCGGCATCCAGCGCGACGGACCACGCAGATCACTCGGCTACGCAACCATCACTTGCCGATCAGTTGCGGAAACTGCAGGACAAAGTGGCGCGGCTGGAAGCGGCGCTCAAGCAGAACCACACCGGGCAGTCAGACCCGACGGGCGGAATGCAGGGAATGAGTGGGATGTCGTCCGATTCGAAGATGGGCATGGGTGGTATGAAAATGGGGGGCGGCATGATGAAAGGCATGTCCGGAATGGGGATGCAGGGCATGGGCGGCGGCATGATGAAGGGCATGGGCATGATGGGCGGCATGAACATGGGCAGTGGCAACAGTTCGGACATGTCGGGCATGAGCATGGGCGGCGGCAGTTCTGGTATGGGCGGCATGTCCGGCATGGGCATGGGGATGATGGGATCCGGTGGCATGGGCATGATGGGATCCGGTGGAATGGGCATGGGAATGATGGGCCGCATGAAAGGCATGGGGCAGATGCAGATGGCGTCGTCGCTGCCCGGCTTCCCGGGGGCCTCGCACATTTATCACATCGGCGCGACCAGCTTCTTTCTGGATCACTCGCAACACATCACGCTCACGCCGGAACAGCAGACGCAGCTCAACAAGCTGAAGGAAGCGGCCCTGCTGGCCCAAAGCAGTTACGACCGGCAGATCGAAGAAGCTGAGCAGCAGCTCTGGGTGCTGACGTCAGCCGACAGTCCGGACGCGACAGCGGTTGAAGCTCGCGTCGGCGAAATCGCGAAACTCTCGGCGGAGAAACGGATCGCGTTCATCCGAGCGGTGGGAGAAGCCGCCGGGGTGCTCACGGACGAGCAGCGGAAGATTCTGATCGGATACCTGCCGCCCGATCATGCGAGTCAAAACCAGGGCGCTGGATCAGACAGCAGCGCTCACCAACATTAGAGAGAAACATCAGGAGGTGTGACATGACCGAGTCAACAACAACGGGAACGGCATTTCAGTGTCACGCGGAAGAGGCCCAGGCCGTCTTCCTGGCGGGCACATTCAACGACTGGCAGCCGGACGCCACGCCGATGGAAAAAGACGAGTCCGGTAAGTGGAGCGTTGAACTGGACCTCGTTCCCGGCCGCTATGAATTCAAGTTTGTTGTCGATGGCCAGTGGTGCTGCGAGCCAAACTGTCATGCATCGGGCGAATGTCCCAAGTGCGTTCCGAACGAGTTCGGCACAATGAATCGCTTCGTCGATGTCGCCTGACTTCTTCCCGACACGATCTTAAAGGCGACATGAGAAACGCTTTTCGACAATGTGAAACCGTCATCGAGATTGAAGATCGAGTTGATGTCGTGATCAGTTGCCGTCGCTGGACTCGCACGAGTTGAGCCAGCCTGAAGTTTCGCAACTTCACCTTCGTTACAGCTTTGAAACCTCCACTACAAACAAAGGATCCAGTCATGACCAGGAACACCAGACTCGTCAGCAGAATCAGCCTTACTTCCGGACTCGCACTCACCTTGGCGCTGGCGGCGTGGTGGTCTGTTGCGGCCCAGGCCGCAGACGAAAAACATGATGCGCACCAAGGCCATCAAGTGGTGCAAATGAGTCACATCACGACGCAGGCCGAGGCCGAAGCACTGAAGCCGGGAGACGCGCTCGCGATGGCGTGCAGCATGTGTAAGCACGTCATGGTTCAGCATGTGACCAGGGACAACGCCCACGTCAAGCTGATGACCATTGGAGAAAAGCATAAATGCGTCTGCGGCGGCACCGTCACGGTCGTCGGTACCGGCAAGGGCAAAGGGAAGAACGAGAAAGTGAACCACGTCTGCTCGAACTGCGGGGACGACGCCATGTTCGTGTGTGCGACTAAACCTGGTTCGGGTGCGAAGCATCAGCATGAGCACAGCAAGAAGTAAGACATCTCGTTGAACGAGACGACTCAGGAAAGGAATTCGACAGAGTGCCTGCCAACCAGACAGCCATACAGGGCGAACCGGCAACAGCGGTTGCCGGTCTCGCCGACAATGTCGGCGCACGGGTCTCGGAATGGGATCAGTGTGCCGAAGGTGATGCGGCCAGTCGCAGCGAGCATCGCCGCGACTGGCTCAGATGGATCCTGCCAGTTCACACACTGGCCGGATCAGTTCTCGGGATCGTCGTGCTGCACCCGGTAACGATGGTCATCTACTGCATTGAATTTCATCCCCGGTTCGCCGACTCCACGATCTGGCAGGTTGTGGCGACTCGGATGAGCAATGCGTTTTCCGCCCAGATGTGGCCGATGACAGTGGCCTTTGGCGGCATCGGGACTTTGCTGGGACTGTGGTCGGGACTCTATTCACGGTCGATCACCCGGAAGGTGCTGCTCGTCTCGCATCTGGACCGTCGATTCGGAATGGCGATTCGTTCGCTGATCACTGCGGGCGAAAGTGCCACTGTCGAGTTCAAGTCTTCACTGAGATGGGATCACGTGCATGGCAAGTGCAACAAACAACTGGAGACCGTCATTGTCAAAACAATCGCGGGCTTCCTGAACCACAACGGTGGTGACTTGCTGATCGGAGTGTCTGACGACGGCACCGTGGTTGGGCTCCTCGAGGATTATGAAACTTTGCGGAAGAAAGACCGCGACGGTTTCGAATTGCTGTTGATGAGGCTCGTCAAGGACAAGCTCGGCGGAGACGTCTGCACGCTGCTGCATGTTGTCTTTCACGACGTTGACGGTCGGGACGTGTGTCGTGTGATGATCGAACCATCAGACCGGCCTGTGTACGTCGAACACGATGGGAAAGCACGCTACTTCGTGCGCACCGGGAACTCGACACCGGAACTGGATACCAAAGAGGCGCTCGACCACGTACGGCGACGACGGATAAATAGTTGAATTCGATTGAAGAATCAACACCTGGGCGGCATCTAACGTAGTAACAACGTGAGCCATGTCGGTTTCACGTTTCACCTGTCTGCTTTTTGAAGGATTACTCGAATGAGCGTACGACGATGGAGCTGTTTCGGAGCATTGACTGCAGGTCTGCTTGTTGGTGGCCTGGCGACCGGATTCGCCGTGGCGGACGATGGCCCGGGGCATAAGCACGGAGACAAGCATGATCATGATCAGATGAAAGTGGAGAAAAAGATTGCTGACACGCTGAAGAAGCTGTCAGTTGCCGACCAGAAGCTGGCGACGGCGCAGCGGTTCTGCCCGATGATGACCTACAGCCGGCTCGGTGCCGACGGTGCGCCGCTGAAGGTGATGGTGGAAGGCAAACCTGTCTTTGTCTGCTGCAAAGGGTGTGTCAAAGGTGCGGAAAAAGGTGGCAAAGACACTCTGGCAACGGCAGAGAAACTGACGAAGGCGTCGGCCGTGCTGGCGAAACTGTCGGCCGAGGATCGCGCGGCGGCGGAAGCTCAGAAGTATTGTGCGATTGCTGAGGGCAGCTTTCTGGGTTCGATGGGCGCTCCCATCAAGCTGGACCTGAAGGGCAAGCCGGCGTTCGTCTGCTGCAAAGGTTGCACAGCAAAGGCTCAGGCAAATCCCGCCGCGACGCTGGCTCAGGTGGAGAAGCTCAAGAAAGCCGGGGAACACGGCGGGCATCATGGCGATGACAAGCACGGCGATCACAAGCATGGCGAGGCGAAGAAGTAGCAGGGGAGTCGTCGGAGTCTTCCTGATGAGGCGTTCGAGTTCTGGCTCGCGTTGAGCAGTATCGAAACTGGCCGGAGGCGAGAGGGCACGATCCGTCGTCGCTCTTGTCGCTTCCGGTCGTTTCGTTTCCTCGTCGCAAGGCGTTTTGTCGAGGCGTCGAGTTCCGGGATGACTGTGGCCTGTCTGTTCAGGGGGCCGGGAGTGCGCGCTGGGCACGGAGAAAGTGGGCGATGGACACTGTCGCGTTGACGGCGATCACACTGGCCATTGTCAGCTATAGTCTGGTTTCCGCTCGTGCTCAGCGGAGTTTCATTACGCCACCAATGGCGTTTGTTGCGATCGGGATTGCCATTGGTTCGCAGGGCCTGGGTTGGGTGCGAGGTGAACCTGAGTCGATTGCAGTTCACGTCCTGGCGGAACTGACACTCGTCGTCGTTCTGTTTACCGACGCATCGCGAATCAATCTTCGTCTTCTATGGCGCGAGCACAATCTGCCGGTGCGTCTGCTGCTGATCGGATTGCCGCTCACGATTGCTGCTGGAACCGTTGCCGCGATGGGCTGCTTCCCCGAGTTCTCCATCTGGCACGCTGCATTGCTGGCGGCAATTGTTGCACCGACGGATGCGTCGCTCGCACACCCTGTGGTCGGCAACAGAATCGTGCCTGTTCGCATTCGGCAAACGCTTAGCGTCGAGAGCGGCTTGAACGACGGCATCTGTGTGCCACTGGTGCTGCTGTTTCTGTGTGGTGCTCGATCCACCGGCCACGACGCCGATCCCGCCTATTGGTTTCAGTTCGCGGCTATGCAGATCACGCTGGGTCCGCTGACTGGTGTCGGTGTTGGCTATGTCGGCGCTCGGTTGCTGAAGATGGCGACATCGCGCGAGTGGACTGCCAGTTCCTTTGTCGATCTTGCAGCGCTGGCGTTGGCAGGAGTCGCCTTCGGCCTGGCAGAACTCATCGGTGGAAACGGCTTTATTGCAGCGTTCTGCGGCGGGCTCGTAATGGGCCATATCGCCCCTGGAGTGTGCCAAAGGGTGCATGAATTTGGAGAGGCCGAAGGACAACTTCTGACACTGCTGGTTTTTCTCGCGGTTGGGGCTCTGATGGCGACTCAGGTCATTGACGCAATTGCCCTGCCGACTGTGGCCTTTGCGGTGCTCAGCCTCACGGCGACAAGAATGATACCTGTCGCGATCAGCCTGCTGGGTAGTGGATTGCAACCGAAATCGGTGCTGTTTCTCGGGTGGTTCGGTCCTCGCGGAACGGCATCGGTTGTGTTTGCACTGCTGGTGATTCAGGACAGTCGCGTTCCACTTCGGCATGAGATTTTCATTGCCGTCATGACAGTGGTGCTCTTGAGCGTTTTCGCTCATGGTTTGACTGCCGTTCCCTTCGCCCGCTGGTACGGCGGTCGCACTAAGCCGACAGAAATGACGACTCATCTCCCGGAGCACAAACAGATCAAAGAGTTGCCCTTTTGTTGCCGGACATCGGCGGAATCTGCGGCGGATCAGAAAGCGAGTTCGACATGACACACGACAAGGATGCCGACATTTTTGCAGATGCCATCAAGCGACTGGACAGAGCGGCTGCGTATGCGGACCTCGACGAGGAAGCGTTGCTGCGGTTGAAGTCACCGAAGCAGGTGCTGGAAGTGTCGATCCCGGTCCGTATGGATGACGGGTCGCTGCAGGTGTTTCACGGCTACCGCGTCCGTCATGACGATACCCGGGGACCCACCAAGGGTGGAATCCGGTTTCATCCCAATGTGCATCTGGGAGAGGTCAAAGCACTGGCGTTCTGGATGACGTGCAAGTGTGCCGTCGTCGGGATTCCCTTCGGCGGTGGCAAGGGTGGTGTGATTGTCGACCCGAAGCAGCTTTCCCGGCTGGAACTGGAACGACTCAGTCGCGGCTTCATCGAACGCATTGCCGACTTCATCGGCCCGGAAACCGACGTGCCGGCTCCGGATGTTTATACCAACGCGATGATCATGGGCTGGATGATGGACGAATACTCGAAGATTCGTCGTCAGCGCACTCCGGCGGTGATCACCGGCAAACCCATACCGCTCGGCGGCAGCCTGGGCCGCGATGATGCCACTGGTCGCGGCGCTTACTACTGCATTAAAGAACTGGAGCGCATTCGCGGCTGGAATCCCGCCGATATCCGTGTCGCCGTCCAGGGATTCGGCAACGCAGGACAGCATGTCGCGCGATTGCTGTATGACGATGGGTATCGGATTGTGGCTGTCAGCGATTCCCGTGGCGGCGTGTATCAGAAAGCAGGACATACGATTCCCTGTCTGATCGATATCAAGAACCGGACACGCAGTCTGGAAAGTTCTGTCTACAGCGAGTCGTCCGTGTGTGATTGTCCGGTCTGCGGCTCGCCCGAGTGTCAGTGCGAGGACTGTCACTGCGGCGACGGTCGTGGTGAGCGCAGTGAGATCATCTCCAATGGGCAACTGCTGGAACTCGATGTCGACATCCTGATCCCGTCTGCCCTCGAGAATCAGATCACCGCGGACAATGCCGAGCGCATTCAGGCTCCGGTCATCGTTGAGGTCGCCAACGGACCGGTGACCGGCACGGCGGATGAAATCCTGAACCATCGCGGGACGCTGGTCGTGCCCGACATTCTGGCCAATGCCGGTGGAGTCACGGTCAGCTATTTCGAATGGACGCAGAATCGAGCCGGTTACTACTGGACCGAAGAGGAAGTGCAGACGCGACTGCACACAATCATGGCCCGCGAGTTCAACGCGATCCACGATCTGATGACGCGAGAACAAATCGACATGCGAACGGCCGCGTATGCGCACGCTCTTGGTCGACTTGGTGAGGCGGTCTCGTGTCAGGGAACCAGCCGATACTTCTCGAACGGTGTTGCTCACGCTGTTGCGGGTGACGAGACGCCATCCAACGACGTGGAAGCGGCGACAGTTAGCAGTTAGCTGAGAGTCGAATTCACACCCTGACAGATTAACGACACAAACAGTCTCACACCCGGATCGCACCGATGACCGCTGAGAACAGAATTCGACAGGCTGGTAACGAGCCGACCTCATGGAACAGGTCATCGACTTCAGCGTTGCTGAATGGTCAAAGAGGCTTCGTTCCACGCCATGTGGTCAATGAGGTACTGGTCGCGATGCTGGTGTGCTGGGTCGCCGTGGGAAGTGCATGGGCTCAGGTGTCACCGGAGGAACACGCGAAACATCATCCCGAACAGGCTGGAGCCGGCCAGGGTGGCGGCACACAGGAAGGCGGCGGCGGGATGATGGGTGGCGGCGGCATGATGGGAGGCGGAAAAGGCGGGGGCATGATGGGCGGCGGCATGGGCGGGATGATGGAGAAGATGGGAGCCCCGAAGCCGAAAGAGATGTACCCGCGGCTGATGGACCTGCCTGATCTGCCGATGGAAGAGCGGGCGCAGATCGAAGCCGAAGCGCATCAGCGAATGCTCGAAGGAACTGCGTTGATGAGCGACGGGTTCGATCAGCTCACCGCGGCAGCACCCGGCAACGACTTCGCGGCGATGCAGGCGGCCACAGCGAATCTCCGCGAAGGTCTGGCTCGTTTTGAAAGCGGCCTGGCGGCGCATCGAGCGATCGCCGAGGGCAAAGCACCGCGTAACGTCGCGCTGCAGTGGTTCAAACGGGAAATGAATCTTCTGCCGCCCACGACGGCGTCTGGCGGGTTTCACCTGTTCGGCATGTCGGCCTTTCACACATTGGTGATGGCAGTTCTGGTCGTCTTCGCAGCCGTCATGATCTGGATGTACTTCTTCAAAATGCGACGGGCTACTGAGCTGATGCAGAAGCTGGCCCTCGCCGACGGAACAGCAACTGGTTCAGCTCCGTCTGCCGGAAAACCGGCATCATCAACAGGTGGGAATGCAGCCGAGACTTCTTCGGCCAGCTTGCCGGTGAAGAGCACTTCTGCGTCAACTGCACCTGCAGCAGAAAAGGCTGACACTGCTTCCAACGGTATGGCCGACTGCTGCGGCGATTCAGCAGTTGCCTGTGCGGACGAGACGGGATCGTCTGACGACGCGGGCATCTCGCAGGGTCTGCTCCGCGTGGCGAAACGCAAACTGTGCCGTCTGCGTGTCGCGCGAACATATCAGGAAACCTCTGACGTCAAGACCTTTCGTCTGGTGGCCTGTCATGGCGGAGCATTGCCGTTCAGCTATCTGCCCGGCCAGTTCCTCACTCTGACGCTTCCGGTTGGTGACAAACCGATTCGCCGCAGTTACACGATCTCGTCATCACCGACGCAGGGTTACTACTGTGAAATCACCGTCAAACGCGAAGAACAGGGAGCGGGCTCTCGCTACCTCCACGACGTGTTGACCGAAGGAGACATGCTGGAGGTCCAGGCTCCGAGCGGTAAATTCACCTTCACCGGGCAGGAATCGGATAGCGTCGTTCTGATCGCTGGCGGAGTCGGTATCACTCCGATGATGAGCATCACGCGTGCCCTTACGGATATGGGGTGGTCAGGCAACATTCACTTTATTGCCGGATGCCAGGATCCCGAGCATTTCATCTTTGCCGACGAATTGAGATCTCTGCAGCAACGCCACTCGAACCTGCATGTGCATGTGGCCATGAGCCGCCTTCAGGACGATCAGGACGCGAACGGCTATACACGAGGACGGCTGACGAAAGAACTGCTGGTCGAGTGGGTCCCGGACATCGCGGCACATTGGATTCACCTGTGCGGCGCGCCGCCCATGATGGATGCCGTCAAGCAGATGCTGGCGGAGGTCGACGTACCGACTGACCACATTCATACCGAGAATTTCGGTTCGCAGCATAAACCGCATGTGAAAGCCTTGCAGCGCGAAGAGGCTGAGGCGGAAGTACCGACTCAATCCGAAAAGTCTACGGCGGCCACGGTCACGTTTCAGACGTCCGGAAAGACAGCAACACTCGATCCCGATGACACCGTACTGGATGCTGCAGACCGGGCAGGTGTCGATATCGACAACTCATGCCGAGTCGGTATGTGTGGAGTCTGCACTGTCAAACTGTTGTCCGGCGACGTGGCGATGGAAATCGAAGACGGTCTGGAACCGGAGGACAAAGCCGCCGGGATGATTCTGGCCTGTCAGGCGAAGTCGACCGGCGATGTGACGGTGGAGGCCTGACGTGAAAGAGAAAGAACGCCTGATTATCAGTGGCCTCGTCGTCCTGATGCTCGTGCTCTGGCTGGGGTTTCCCTTTCACCAGTCTCCACGCTTTGCGGGCAGTTTGTGGGGTGGCATTCTGGGAGTGGTCGGCGCAGTGTTGATGCTCGTTCCGCTCGCCTACATGGTGGTAAAACGCAACAAGCGTTTGAAGAAGTATGTCTCGAAGTGGGTTTCAATGCGGACGCTGCTGGCCTGGCATATATATGCCGGCGTGCTGGGGCCGGTTCTGGTCGTGATTCACAGTGGCCACAAATACGAAAGTCCGCTGGGAATCGCGCTGATCGCAATGACGCTGCTGGTTGTGATCAGCGGTTTTGTGGGCCGCTACCTGATGAACCAGTTCTCTCAGGAGATCCGCGAGAAAAAGGCCATGCTCACCACGCTGCAGACATCCTATCAACAGGCGGCCGATGAACTGTCTGTTGACCCGCAACACGCTCGCCTGCTGCGACCATTTTCCGGATTCTTCAGTCGGCTGCTGGCTGGTCTGTTCGTCCACGAAAGTGCGACAGTCACCGCTGGCTCGCAATCCGCGATGTCCGACGCGGCAACGCTGCTCCGTCTCTCCGAATCGATCGCCGATGTCGAATACGCGATCAAAACGCATGAAGAATTCAAGACGTGGTTTGGAAAATGGCTGAATTTCCACATCTGGATCTCAGTCGTGCTCTACGGACTGATGGCATTGCACATCTGGGCGGCGATTCACTTCGGACTCCGCTGGTTTGATTGAGTCGAGGGTCGAGTGTCCAGAGTCGAGAGCCCACGGCTTTCCACTTCTCTGGACTCTCAGCACTGGACACTGGACTGAACAATGACCCGACGAACGAAACAACTTGTCGTGACGGGATGTGTCGCTCTGGCACTCGTTGCCGGCTGGTGGCTTTCTCCGGCGGATTCGAGTTTCAAACAGCCGTCCACGTGGCAGCGTCTGACTGAACCCGGCCGACTGTCGTCCGCGCATGCGCATCTGGAGAACAATTGCGCTGCCTGTCACACGTCGGTGACGGGCGTCGAGACGGCAAAGTGCATCGTCTGCCACGCGAATGATGAATCGATTCTGCAGCGCCAGCCAACGTCGTTTCACGCGAGTGTCAGCAGTTGCACGGAATGTCACCTGGAGCACCGTGGTCCCGGTGAGCGACCCACAAACATGGATCATTCCGCGCTCGTGCGAATCGGGCTCCGGCAACTGACGGCCGATGACTCGCCGGACACCGAATCCCGTCTGACTTCAGCGAGTTTGAAGGACTGGCTGCGAGGCGCACCACTGGAAAACAGCCTGCCGCACGCGCACATCACATCCGACGAACTGGTATTGAACTGCGCGACATGTCACCTGAATGACGATCGTCATTTCACGCTCTTCGGGAATGACTGCGCTCAGTGCCACGCGACTGATCGCTGGACGATTCCGGAATTTCAGCATCCATCGCCGTCATCGACTGACTGTGCGCAGTGCCACCAGGCACCGCCAAGTCATTACATGATGCACTTCAACATGATCTCTGCGAAAGTCGCCGGGAAGCCGCACGCGAAAGTCCACCAGTGCCAGCAATGCCATCAGACCACGTCCTGGAACGATATCCTCGGAGCCGGCTGGTACAAGCACCACTAAGTAGCGGTTGTTCGTGCGTGCCGGATTGTGATTCTGGGTAGTGATGTAACTGCAGAAAGGGGCTCCCACATGACGACAGCCACACTTCAATTTCTTGGTGCAGCCGGAACCGTCACAGGATCGAAACACCTGCTGCAGATCGGTCACCGCAAAGTTCTGTTGGACTGCGGACTGTTTCAGGGACTGAAGGAACTGCGGCAGCGGAACTGGAACCACTTTCCTGTGGAACCGTCGACGCTGGATGCCGTCGTGCTCAGTCATGCCCATATCGACCACACGGGCTATCTACCACTGCTGGTGCGCAAGGGATTTCGCGGTCCGGTTTACTGTACTCCAGGGACGAAGTCGCTGTTGCAGATTCTGTTGCCGGATTCCGCTCACATTCAGGAAGAGCAGGCGGCCTATGCGAATCGCAAGGGTTTCTCGAAGCATCACCCCGCGGAGCCGCTCTACACAGCCCGCGACGCGCAGCAGGCGCTGCAGTTGCTCAAGACGCGGACGTACGGAGAACTGTTTCCGGTGACTGATGAGGTCCAGGTGCTGCTGCGTCGGGCCGGTCACATCCTGGGTTCGGCGACGGTGGAACTGCAGATTGGAGACCGTCCAAAGAAACTGGTCTTCTCTGGTGACCTTGGTCGCTGGGGGCGACCGATGCTGCGGGATCCGGAACTTGCGCTTGATGCCGATGTGTTAGTGATGGAGTCAACTTACGGAAATCGCGACCATCCTCTGGAAAATGCTCGCAACGAACTGGCGCGAATCGTCAACGAGGCGGCAGGTCGGAAAGGAGCGATTCTCATCCCCGCGTTTGCGGTCGGCCGGACTCAGGAGTTGTTGTGGTACCTGAACGAACTCGAAGAAGCAGGCCGCATTCCGAAACTTCCGATCTATGTCGACAGCCCCATGGCAACCAGCGCGACCGAAGTGTTTTGCCGACATCCAGAGGATCACGACATCGATATGAAGCTGCTGATGGATGAGCATCGCTGTCCGCTCTGCTGTCGGCCGCCGACGTTCACACGATCACCTGCAGAATCGAAGGCCCTGAACCACAAGAAGGGGCCACTCATTATCATTTCAGCAAGTGGCATGGCCACGAACGGACGCGTCGTGCATCACCTGGAGCGGCGATTGCCGAATAAGAAGACGACGGTTCTGCTCGTCGGGTTTCAGGCCATTGGTACACGCGGTCGATCACTGCAGGACGGCGTAAGGATGGTGCGAATGTTTGGACGGGAAATCCCGGTCAATGCACACATCGAGCAAATCCACGGACTCTCGGCTCATGCCGATCGAAGCGAACTGCTCCGCTGGGTCGACGGGTTCATTCGCCCGCCGGAACGCATCTATCTGGTGCACGGCGAGCCTGAATCCTCCGACGCTTTCTGCAACACGCTGCGCGAACGAGGCTGTAACGCGGAGGTTGCCCAGGCGAATCAGAAGATAGACATCTGACGGACCAATCCGCGGATTCTATATTTGGGCGAAATCTCGTGGTTGAGTCTCGACCGATAGTTCAATCATCCGATTTCAGATGGAGCGAGACGAGCCTCGCGACGAGTACGGCCAGGTAGAATTGGCCAAACACCGCCTCGAAACACGTAGCGAGCTTTGCCGGCCGAGTTTGCGGCACCATGTCGCCGTAGCCCAGAGTTGAGAGTGTCACGAATGAGAAATACGCCGTGTCTGCCAGGGATGCGTTGCGGCTTTCTTCGACCATCGCTGAACTTGACGGAAACCGGAGCGAGTCTGCATCGACAGACAGCAGCGTTTCGTAAAGGTACGCCCAACCGATTCCGGCAAGCACGTAAACACAGACTGCTCCGCGAATTGTGTCCAGTGTCACACGTCGGTCATTGAGGACCGCATACAGCACGTGAAAGCCGACAAACGCGAAGAAAGTCATGACCAGCACGTTGTGGAGCACATGGGCGAGCTGATGCTCCGAGAACACGGCAACCCAGTTCATGACGACGGTAGGGATCGCCAGAGCGAGACCGGGGACCAGGTTATGATGCCGGCGGCAAACAGTCACTGACGCGACAAGGAGTATGCCGGTCAGCAGCAGGCAGAACAGTATTCGCGAGGTCGTTCCACCGTCAGAAAACGATGCGGCAGCCAGTAACACAGCCAGTGAAATCAGCAGCAGCGAGAATTTCCCAAACAGCAGATCGTGGGCACCTATCTGCTCAGGATCAGCGGACTGGCATTCTGGATGAGTGTGATTCATGAGGCTCCGACCTGCGTGACGGCTTCGTATCAGGCAATTGATATCTCGTCTGAGATTGGTCCGCGAGTGTGAGCCTAATCGCCGCGAATTACGAGAAATACGCTCGGAGCACGTACTGTTGCATCATTCGCTGTGTATTGAAAAACGAACCATTGAGCGCGATGGCGTGCCGCATGACATCGACGTATCCACTGACATCATTCAGAAACAACGGCAGGATGGAGTCTTCGAGCTTGTCGTAGAGTGACGCGGCATCCCGCTCACGATCGGACGGTCGCTCGTCGGACGGCTGCTCAGAGTGTCCGTCTTCGCCGATGGCCCAGCCGGTGACACCTTCGATGCAGCCTTCAATCCACCAGCCGTCCAGAATACTCAGCGACGGAACTCCATTGACGGCGGCTTTCATACCGCTCGTGCCGGAGGCTTCCAGGGGCGGCTCTGGCGTGTTCAGCCAGAGGTCCACGCCGGACGTCATGAGCCGTCCGAGCTGCATGCCGTAGTCGGGCAGGTAGACGATTTGGATGCAGTCACCCAGTGCATTGGCCGCGTCAAACACACGGCGAATCAGTTGCTTGCCCGTTTCATCATGCGGATGAGCTTTGCCCGCGTAGATCACCTGCAACGGGCCAGTACGTTCCGCAATGTGTCTCAGTCGGTTCAGGTCATGAAACAGCAGGTCGGGCCGCTTATAGGCGGTCGCCCGGCGAGCGAACCCGATTGTAAAGACGTCTCCGTCGAGTTCGACTCCTGTCAGTTGCCCAACGTGCTGAAGCAATTCTGTCTTCGCTGCAGCGTGGGCGTTGCGGATCTCGCCTGCCGGAATCCCGAGTGCGTACCGCAGACTGAAGTTGTCCGCACGCCAGCCTGGAATGTGACGGTCGAAGAGGTGCAGCAGCGGGTCAGACGCCCAGGTTGCCGCATGCACGCCATTTGTAATTGAGTCAATCTGGTATCGGGCAAACATGCCTCTCGACACCTCACCATGTCGCTTCGCGACTCCATTGATGTAATGGCTGAGGTTCATCGCGAGGAAGGTCAGATTGAGCACGCCTTCGCAACAGAACACCGAATGCATGCTGTACACATCGCGGTTCCCCAGAATGCGCCCGACGAGATCCATCGGGAACTGGTCGTGTCCCGCAGGCACGGGGGTGTGGGTCGTGAACACACACTGGCTTCGTACGACATCCACATCTTCCAGGTTGGCAGCACTGCGCCCGTGCCGCGCAGCGGACTCGTCCAGCAATTCGAGTGTCAGCAGACTCGAATGACCTTCATTCATATGAAATCGTTGGATCTCGCCGAATCCCAGTTGCCGCAACATCCGGATTCCACCAATGCCAAGAATGACTTCCTGACACAGACGGTAAGTCGTGTCACCTCCATAGAGACAGTCCGTCAGGTGCCGGTCTTCTGGCGAGTTCTCCGGGAGATCTGTGTCGAGTAGAATGACGGGAACGAAACTGCCGCCTGAGCCATCGACACGAAACTTCCAGGCTCGAACGTGAACCGTACGGCCTTCGATCGTCACTGTGGCCCGCGCCGGCAACTCCTCAAGAAACTCACTCACGTTCCATTCGACCGGCAGTTCCGTCTGGCCGCCCGAACGATCGAGTTGTTGGGTGAAATACCCTCGACGATGAAGCAGCGTGACCGCGATCATCGGCACGGACAGGTCGGCGGCAGAACGAATTGTGTCGCCAGCCAGAACGCCCAGGCCGCCACTGTACGTCGGGATGTCCGGCGAGAGCGCAATCTCCATTGAGAAATAGGCGATGGAACGTTCGGTGTTACGAGTCATCGCAGTTCCTTACGCAGACGGCGAGTTCGGCTCACCTGTACTAAACCTGCCACGCTGGTCAGTGTCAATTTCGCTCAATCTAACGATTGAGTGAAGGAACAAGGTCATTCTCTTCGAAAGCATTTCCGATACCGATCCGCCCATTGCGAACCATGTCCTTCAGTTCTCGCGTCAGCCACGACACCGCTCGCCCGGTATCCGCGACAGTGTCTCGCGATCCCTCGGCAATCAGTTCCACGGTGTCTCGCGACTGCATCAATCCGTGTCGAGTTGCCTTGTTGAGCTTTCGACCAGCCAGTTTCGTCGCTTCCTCAAAATGGAGCAGCCCGGAGTCAAGACCGACCGCCAAACGACTGCGCATCGCCGGCTGCCGGGTGTCCGTGTCCTTAAGACAGTGCCGACATTCGGTCGTGTGATGAACCGCCATGCTGAAATGGACGTTGGCCAGCGATTCACGCAACTGTCTCTCCGACGTCAGAGTGCTGTTTCTGATTTGCTCTGCAATCTGAGTCAATGTGTCGGCAGTCGCTTTCAGCCGTTTATGACTTTCCCCGGTCGCCTTTTTTGCTTCCTGCTCAACGAGGGTCGCGGCAGCTCGGATGTCGAGTTCCGCCGCGATCATTCGTCCGTCTTCGAACGCTTTCACTGCCGAGTTGAACCGCAATGTCAGACCCTCGGCCAGCGACGTCGTCTTTCGTGCTGCCTGGGCGGCGGAATTCGCAGCCGCGGATGCTTTCAGATCTTCGGCTGAGAGGCTTTCCAAAGCGGTACCGGCTGCAAAGATCGAAATAACCGCGACGATGGTGAAACGTGCTGATCGAAACATGATCGGCCCTCCCTGGCATGAATTAAAGGTCTCAGTGTGATGTCTGTGTCGCCAACCGCGACACTCGGCCAGTCTGTTAAGCACAAGTCGTGCCAGCTGAAAGCGAACTGCGTCAGCAACGCCCATGTCGAAAATCCGCTTCCCTTGACGGGAACCGGCTAAGACACGACAGAGCTGGTGCATCCTGTGACGCCCTGCCTTGTTCATGGTTAGCGTTGCATTTGAATGCGTGCGCTGTTTCCACTGAATCCTTTCAAGCGATTCTTCTCTCACGTGGCATTTCTCGCAGCGAGTGAACACGACGGGGCGAATTAGCCCCAGAAGTGTGACGCGATCGCCCAGGAACCATGCGATTCCTGGTGTCAGTCTGATGGATGGGCGGGTTTGAAAATCAATCTTGACGGGTTGGTAAGGCTTATGGATATATCCGCTGGCTCTGACAAACGTTGTGTGATCTGCGGCTGATTGTCTTGAAGTCGCGTTGACTTCTCAGTCGATAATGACGGTCAGCATTGTGAACTCTTCTCACCACACAGGACGTGGAATTGTGACTGGCACAAGACGACAGATCATTCGACATCAGGTAACGCGTGCTCTGCACAGCGTGCTGGTTTTGATGATCCTCGTCTCGACGCTACCGGGCTCTTCCTGCTGTGAGGCTGGTGACCCGTGCCAGTGCTGTTCGTCGTCTTACAGTTCGGAATCTGATTCTTCAGGAGCAGGCTGCTGCTCTGGCCAGGCGGGCGATCATTCCGGCGAACATGTGTCGTGCTGCTCTTCGTTGCTTCCGGCGAGTCTGGTTGCCGCTGACGAGTCCGGTTGCTGCTGTGAGCATTCGCACCAGACCACGATTCAAGCATATCTGGAAACTGGTGATGGGTGGCGCAGTCAGGTGCTGTCTGAGTATTCGACAGCGTCCGAGTTTCTGGCCGCGGCGCCATCTCGTGTTCCGGTTTTGAATGCCATTCCTCGCGTCCGCCAGCCATTGACTGCGCTGGAACGTTGCGTGCTCCTTTCGCGCCTGACTCGATGATTGCCTGACATGCTCCGATTGTCAGGCCGGACTGTCCTGCTGTCACAGTCCATTTTGCGGCCCGCGTCCGATGTGCTTCTGAAGGGACTCGGAACGCACACAGATTCTCGTACGGCCGCCCTCTTCATCGACCTCGCGCTATCAATTTGCGCAGTTCCCCAGCGTGGCTGGTCTGCCACAACCAAAGAGTGTCCGTAGACCTCACCGAATGATGCGCGCAAAGTACGCGTATGTTTCGCAGAAAGACTCTAAAGGAATTCACCATGTCCACATTTCAATCACAACTACACGTTTTTGCTGGCTTCGTCCGTTCATGTGCCGCAGCTACTGAAGCACCCGGCCGGAGTCATGACGGCCCGCGACTTCCCTGGCGTCGCGTGCTCATTGTCGAGTTCCGGGATGAAGTATTTGCTTCATTGAAAACGCTGTTCGAAAGTTTCGGCGTCCATGTGATCCGAGTCGAATGCGCCGCCGACACGTCAAACACTGCTTCTCGGACGCGACCGGATCTTGTTCTGATCAGTGGCAGCATGCCTCAGGAGAGTGCGTGGCTGATCAGTGCAAAACTCCACATGCAGTCGCCCGAATGCTTGACGTGGCTTTACATGCCGAAACTCCCCTATGCGCAGGATCATTGGCGGAAGTTTTCCGGCGTTTCGACCGTCATCGAGTATCAGGGAGTTCTTTCACGCTTGCTGGATAATCTACGTTTCCGCCTTCGTCAGGCTGAAAAGCCACAGCCATCTGCTGTACCCCTGCCGGTGTGGCGAAGCCAGAAATTCGCGGCGGTGTCGGCATAAGCCTGCTTGATCCAAATCGCTATTTCTGAAGACCAGAATGCTGGCCTGGCATTCAAGGTGTTTGCCAGGCTGGCAGTGAGACTCACACGTTAGGGCGTTCCTGCAGCACGCGTATGCGACGTTTGACACGAGCAGAATTTCGAACTCTTAGTCGTCCAGGTGGATCAGGGCAGAATTCATCACGGCGCGTCGTTCTTGACTTTCGCCAGCCACAGTTCCGCCTCGGCGACTTGAATCTGAGCGGCAAGGACGTCTTTCATTGTTGCGGCACCAGCCTTGTAGCGTTGAGCTGCCATTTCCTGCATGTCTTTCAGCAGGATGATGTGAGCCTGCACAATCTCGCTCTGTTCAGTCTTGGTAGTGACGGTCTGAACTTTCAATTCGGCCAGCCGCCGTGACCAGGAGATCGTGTCTGACAATTCCGCCTGCCCTTTTTGATAGTCTTCGGTTGTCACCTTGATGAGTTGTTCGATCATCGGAATCAGCCGGTCCTTGATGACTGCTGTCTCGGCGTCGCTGTTGTCATGGCCTGCGTGGCCACCTTGACTTCCGAGTAGAAACGGCTGTTGCGCTTCGACTTCCTTGAGGCGTGCCTGTTCGAAGGCCAGCTTCCTGCGTGCCGTCGCCAGCAGTCTCGCCATTGCAGTCTTTTGAGCCTCCGACAGATCGCCCGGAGTGGCAGTCGATTGTGCTGTTCGGACTTCCTCAGTCGCGGCTGTGAGAGCTGCCTTGTGAGCACTCCATCGTTCCCGGTATGCGATGATTTGTTGCAGGACCGTCAGCCGGGTCCGATCCAGCTCTGCCTCGGCCGCCAGCAGTTTGGCCCGAGCCGCGCGGACGTCGGGGTTGTGTTGAAGGGCGATGGTCAGCATCTCGTCCAGACTGAGCGGCGATTCTCCACCATCAAGAGAAGCCGAGACAAGCCGCATCGAGCAAATTGGGCAGTAACCTCCTGACGGCTGATGAATCTGAGGACACATCGGGCATGTCCATGCTTTGACAGCTTTGTCAGTGGACTTGCTGGTGACCGGTTTCGCTGACGCGGGCTTCGTATCCTGTCCCATCCCTGGCACAGAGACCGCCAGCAGAAGCAAAAGGGACACCACTGAGAACAGCGGGGACGACGTATTCCAGCGTGGAAAGCTCATAAAGATTCTCCATGAGTCGTGAGTTGAGTGGCTGCAATTCGATCCTGCTTGAGAGAAAGAAGTAGAAGATTGTCTGATGCGCCGGCCGGTTGTAGTTCATGTTTGGAAGCAGATTCCAGCGCCAGTCGGTAGTAGCGAATGGACGAAGTCACATCGCCCCGTGCGTGGCTTGCGTCTCCCAGGTCTCGAAAGAGTTGATAAACGCTTTTCACAGGACTCGGTGGCTCCGTCGCAACAACGACGGCCTGAGTTGGCTCGTCGACCTGGGGTGTTGAGATTTCGCCCAGCCCCGGTTCCTGTTGTTGAGTCGGGTCTTGTGACGGCTGACGATCAGTTTGCGAGACGATTTGTTGCTGACGTGGTACTCCCTGTGCAGTGTCTTTGGCGGGAAGACAGAACCACATTGTCAGCATTCCGGCCAGATAGGCTCCGGCAACGCTCGATGTCATCAGTAGCTGCCGCCGCCGCCTCTGACGTCGTGCAACAGTGGTCAGCACGTTTGCAGTAAGGTGATACGACGGTTCGCGCGGTTGTTCTTCGGACTCAACCGCTTGTCGCAGCAACGATTCAAGATGCTCGTCGTTCATTCGTGATCTCCGTCAATTCGACTATTGAGTACCGTTCGCAACAGGCGGCGGGCACGGCTGAGCCGCACCTCAACTGTGTTAGTCTTGAGCCGCAGCACGCCTGCAACTTCAACCATGTTCATGTGCTCGAAATAGTGCAGGACAACTGGCTCACGATACTTTTCCGGTAGACCGCGCACGGCACGCCGAACTTCCTCTGCATCATCAGACGACGTGTCATCGGTTTCATACGAGTCGAGCGTTCCCCCACGCAACAGATACGCACTGAACCACTTCCGACGTGTCGAACGCCGGCGATGAGTGCGACATTTGTTGACGGCGATTGTCGTGACCCACGTTGCGAAACTTGACTGCTGACGGAATCGCGGCAAGCCCTGAAACACAGCAACTAACACATCCTCGCCCTCGACCGTCGAATCGATCAGCCGATTGATTAGTCGCATGAGCCACGTGTGATTCGCAGTGACCAGTTCTTCGAATGCCTCAGCTTCTCCCGCCTGAAATTGCGCAACGAGACCAGCGTTGCTATCACCGCTCGACGTCGGCACGAGCGTAGTCGTGTTGTCAGTTCCCTGTTCCATGACACGGAATATTAGACTCGGCCCACGCCCGAAACCTGACAACAATTCTGAAAGTCATTGGTCGTCCAGATTTTCGCGTTTGAAGACGGGCGAATTCGCCCGTCTTCTGTCTGATTCAGGATTTGCGCGCCCGTAATACCTGTATTCGAGGCACACGCTGGCGCTGGGCGGCAGATTCTTCACTTGTGAGCAGCCGGTCGCGCACCACTCAGACTGTTGAGACCTACCTTCACATTGACGTCCCTGAAGGGATGACGCTCCATTGTGTGGTCAGTCCGGCCAAGTCGGAGATACCTGTCATTTCGGAAGCGTAGGTTGGATTCGCTGCAATGAGCACACAAACCATTCAGGCATCGGCTGGCTCAAAGATGATCCCGGCCACACGTGCTCTCGCCCGAGCCATGCGTCCGCATCAGTGGGTTAAAAACCTCCTGTTGTTCGGTGGGCTGATCTTTTCCAGGTCACTGTTCGATTTCAGCCTGCTTCTTCTCTCGATTCAGGGATTCTTCCTGTTTTGCTTTGCGTCGAGTGCCGTCTATCTTCTGAATGACCTGCGCGACATCGAGAACGATCGGCAGCATCCGAAGAAACGTCTGCGACCCCTGGCGTCCGGAGACCTGAGTCCGCGGTTGGCTGTCACTGCGATGCTGGCTCTAGTGGTCATAGTCGTCGCTGGCGGATTTCATCTTGGCATCTCGTTCGGACTCCTCATTTCAATTTACCTGACTCTCAACGTGGCCTACACGTTCTCGCTTAAGCAGCAGCCGATTCTGGATGTGATGTGCATTGCCAGTGGATTCGTACTGCGGGCCGTCGCCGGAACGATCGTCATTGCGACCGTTCCGTCACCGTGGATCGTGCTCTGCACGATGACACTGGCCGTCTTTGTCGGATTCGGCAAACGCCGCCATGAACTGGTCTCACTCAGTGACGACGCCACAAAGCATCGCAGTTGCCTGGCCGGATACTCGCAGCAGTTCCTCGATCTGATGATGGCCGTGTCTGGTGCATCCGCCCTTGTCAGCTACGCGCTCTACACCGTCGCTGACCAGACGGTAACGCGTTTCGAAACGCAACTGCTGATGGCGACTACGCCGTTCGTGATGTACGGCATCTTTCGATTCTTTTACCTGGTCCATCTTCGCACCGAAGGCGGCGATCCGTCGAAGCTGTTTGTGACCGATCGCCCAACGCTGATTAACGGAGCCCTGTGGGCATTTTCTATCTGTGCCATCGTCTACGCGCCGACCGATTGGCTGCCCTGGTGGGCGCTCCAAATCCATTAGTGATCTACAAGCTTCCAATCTCCGTATTTTTGCTGGCTGAGGGCCGTAAGTGATGACTGATGAATCGAAACAGAACGCATCGCGTGTCGCCACAGAGGAAAACAACAACCCCTGGTTTCGCAGAGTAATCATCGCTCTGTTCGTCGTCGCCGCTTGTGTGCGGGCGATTGACGTCTGGCGACCCATTGATGGCTCTGTCCGACAGTCGTGGCGAGAAACGGACACTGGAGCGATCGCTAGAAACTACTATCACGAGGACATGAACATCTTCATGCCTCGCATCGACTGGCGAGGCGATGGTCCGGGATACGTCGAGTCGGAATTTCCTCTCTTCCCGTGGACGGCAGCGTGTCTCTACCACGTTTTCGGTTACCACGAAGAGATACTGCGTGTCCTGTCGTACGTGCTGTCTCTGGCAAGCTGCCTGATATTCCTGCGGCTGGCGAAACGGCTTCTGCCGCGAGCAGCAGTGATACCGGCGTGGACGATCTTCGCGCTCAGTCCGATGGCCGTGCAGCTGGCGTCTGCAGTTCAACCAGAGCCTTTAATGTTCTTCGCCTACCTGCTGGCAATCGACGCCTTCATTCGCTGGATCGATCATGGCATCCGAAGCGACTACGTGGTTGCTTTGTTGGCCACAACGCTGGCGATCCTCGCGAAAGTGCCAGCGGCACACGTAGGAATTCTGTTCGCGTGCCTGTGCTTCCAGAAGTTTGGAATGAGCGTCTTTCGACGCCGAGAAATCTGGCTGTTTGGTATCATTTCACTCGGTCTTCCACTGGCGTGGTACTCGCATGCCCACACGCTCTGGCTTCAGTATGGCAATTCGCTGGGCATTTCGAATGAAGCTTACGAACGAATCTCGACTGGCAACTTCCTGATGACGCTCTGGGAGACCATTCCCGGTGTGATTTCGATACAGTCAGCGCACATCTGGCTGGGCGCTGGATTATTCTTCGGGATGCTTGGTCTGAGGGACGCTCGGAAGTCGGAACCGTCACGACCGTTGGTGTACTGGTTTGTGGCCCTCGCTGCGTTTTTCGTTGTGACTGGACGAACAACCGGTGAGAACTGGGCCGCGTACTACCACATCGTCAGTACCCCACTGGCAGCCATACTGATCGGCCTGGGCTATCACGCCGTGTGTTGCACACACATGCGGATAACGCGGCGTATGTGTGTCTGTGTAGTTGCAGCAGCCGGCCTGGCCTTCGTGGCGGGTGAAGTCAACGCAGGCATGATCGGGCCGCTGTCACGAATCGCGCTGCTGATCGGGGCAGTCGCTGCCACAGCCGGACTGTTTATCGAATTCGAAGATTCTTTGAAGTCTGGTTGGTCTGGAGTACGACCTGGGTTGCTCGTCCCGTGTCGGAAGTTGTTTCTCGCATGTTTTCTCGCAGTAATCGGAGCACAGATTTTCGTAATTCAGCGTGATGCGAACCCTCGTGACTTTGCAAAGACCTACGAGATGGCCGTTTCATTCTCCGAACGCACGAATGCTGCCGGGCTAATCATTGTTGGTGGCGACAGCAAGGTCGATCAACACGGGCTTCTGCGAGCGTCGGATTGCCCGTATTTCTTTTTCTGGATGAATCGCAAAGGATTCATCCTGAACGACGAATATCAGTCGATGGAGCAAATCCAGGACTACAAGCAACGCGGGGCCAGATACTTCGTAGCCGAGCGATCCTACCTTAATCATGTTCCCGGTTTTGAAACCGAATTGCGAAGTCAATTCACAGTGCTGGAAGAACGAGGCAACACGTTGCTACTCGATCTCGGCCCCAGTGATGCTTTGCTACCTGGCGCCAGTCAGGCATCAAACGACTTGTCTTCAGGCGGCGATCGTACGGAACGGGCATCGGCAGATACATAATCGAGGCGAGTCGACGAGATTATGAGACGAAAGGAGACATTCGAATGAAACTAATGCCCATGGCGAGCCGGCTCCTTTTTCGCCCGACGCTCTACTGGACATTGCTGAAAACTCGCGGTCTGAAGCTGGAAGAACACTGGACTGAAATCGACGACACGCTGATCCTCGGCGCGTTGCCGATGCGTCGAGAGCTGTCTCGCTTCAACGAGATGAATGTGCGCGGTGTGATCAACATGTGCGCCGAATGGAACGGACACACTTCCCACTACGATGACTCCGAGATTGATCAACTGTATCTGCCGACTCTGGACTATAATTCCCCGGATATCAACGCCGTTCGAGACGGCGTCGACTTCATCGCCCGCTTCGCCGAACAAGGCAGACGCGTTTACTGCCACTGCAAAGCTGGCCGAGGCCGCAGCGCGACCATCGCCCTCGCATGGCTGATCCACTCACAGAACCTCACGCCGCGCGATGCAGAACAGCAACTTGTCAACCGCCGTCCCCAGGTCAACCGCCGACTCGCATCCAGAGAATCGGTTCTTCGATTCGCGGCTTATCGTGTCGGTACTCGCTGACACTATTGGGCGGAATGCGAGCCCGATTCAGTCCTGGCTGCTGGAGTCGTAATGTATAAGACAGTACACTTCAGTCGGGATCGATAACGCAGAATACCAACCGTCCGTAGAATCCGGGCCTTGAAACGAGGGGCCGACGATTGCTGCTCGCGTCTCTGTGAAACCGACCAAATCTGCCAGGGAGGCGCATCGAATTGGGAAAACCATACGAGACGGAACTTGCATTACTCGGCGACACCTACGCTTGGTCCCATTCGTTTGACCTGGACCGGTTCGTTTCGGCGGTCGCGGCGACTGCTGATAAGTCGCTCGTGGCCATCGGCTCCGGGGGATCGCTCTCTGCGGCGCATCTTGCGGCTCTGTTGCATCGCCGGCTCGCGTCCAGAAACGCCAGGGCCGCGACGCCACTGGACGTTCGACAGGACGATGATGTCCTCCGCGAAACGGCGTATCTCCTGCTGAGTGCAGGTGGTGGGAACGGGGACATTCTTGATGTCTTCCGTCATCTTGTCGTACGCGAGCCCGATGCACTCTCTGCGATCGTCGGTCGGCCCGATAGCAAGCTGGCCGATCGTTCCGGGAACCATCAGTACGTTGATCTGCTGGAATGCGACTTTCCGGCGGGTCGCGATGGCTTCCTCGCAACGAATTCACTCCTTGCCTTCTCCGTACTAATCACGAGGGCATGGCTCGAAGTTTTCGCTCCCCGGACGCGGCTTCCCAGTACCATTACGCGATTGCCTGCTCTTCGTTCACTCGGTCGGCGATGGGAGCGAAAACTCGATGTGCTGTGTCAGCCATTGTGGGAACGCAGCAATCTGATCGTGATTCATTCAACGTCGCTACTGCCGGCTGCCTGGGACCTTGAGTCCAAGTTCACAGAGGCTGCGCTCGGTAATCTTCAATTCGGCGACTTTCGACATTTTGCTCACGGAAGACATCACTGGCTCGCCAAACGAGGCGATGACGCTGCCGTACTGATTCTCGTTGCCGATGAGGATCAGGAACTGGCACGACGCACATCAGCCCTGATCCCGGAAGATGTACCGTGCGTGACACTGAATATTGATGGGAATCTTGCAGAGGTCAGCATTGCGGGGATTGTGCTGGCGATGCACATTGCCGGATCGGCCGGTCGAGCCCGCGGCATCGACCCGGGGCGTCCAGGCGTACCCGGGTTCGGTCGAAAGCTCTACAACCTGCGACCAGGCCGGGCTGCTGCTGCTGACGTTGCTCAGCCAGCAATTTCCATGTTGCGCAAGCATCGCGCCGGTGCCCAGTGTGGCGATTCGAATTCTCTACAGCCTGCGTTGGACGGATTCCTCAGTCGACTTCGCAAGCAGCGTTTCCGTGCAGTCGTGTTCGATTATGACGGAACGTTGTGCGGTCGGTTCGAAAAGACGACTGGCCCGTCCGATGCGATTCGAAGTGGCATCTGCTCTCTCCTCGATGCAGGCATCCAGATCGGTATCGCAACGGGACGCGGGGGGTCAGTCCGTCGAGACCTGCAGGCGTTCGTGCCCGCAGATCGATGGTCGCAAGTACTGCTCGGATACTACAACGGGAGTGTCGTTGTCAGTCTGGAAGAAAAACACGACCCGGCTCACGAACAGGCCTGTCCCGAATTGCGGGAAATCGAACGATGCATTCGACGAGACCCCCAGCTGAAGTCATGTGTCACGAAGATCGATACCCGGGGACGTCAGATTTCGCTACAGGCTAAACCGAGCACGCCGCCGCCGGTACTTCGAGCAATCGCTGAAGATATCGTGAGAGGAGCTGCTGTGCCGGGTGTGAGAGTTCTCTGGTCAACACACTCGGTCGACATTCTGGCCTCGGGCGTATCTAAGCTGGCTGTCCTTGAGGCTCTGAGCGCGAATCATGGGTGGGGTGATGACGAGCCAGTATTGACGGTGGGTGACCTCGGGTGCGCCCCCGGTAACGACTTTGAACTGCTTGCGGAACCATATTCTCTCAGTGTCGCACAGGTGTCTCCGGACTCGGCCTCGGGCTGGAACGTAGCGCCTGCCGGATACCTGGGACCGCAGGCAGCAGTCGTATATTTGAATGCCATGATCGCAAAGGACGGCCGATTTCGAATTGATGTGAACCGACTCAAGCGAAAGCCGCGACCATGAACCTTCAATACGTTCTCCGTAAGCTGGCTGAGGTCATGTCGTGGGACGACGACACGGCTCAAGCTGAATTTGCGCGTATCGAACTGATGTCGCGGATGAAGTACGACGGCTATCAGGATTTCCTTGCCGGTGCCCGCTTTTCAGAGCGGTTGCTGGATTGGGTTCAACAATTCGGAGCACTTGAAGACCGTAAAACGGCTTACCGCTTCGTTCGCGATCAGCTCATCTTCATCAGCACAGCAGAGATGCACCACCTGATTGGGCTGAGCTGGCCTGAGTTTTTTCGACCGGAAATCTTACGGTTTGTTGCAGACAGTTATGGCATCGCAGACTACCAGGTTCGTGTTCATCAAGAGGCCAGCAATGCATTGGGAAAATTGCAAAGAAAGTGCCTCTTTATCGAACTGAGCGATGGTGCGCGCATCGATGTGTTTCGGCGAGCGAATCCTGGCACCATCTCGAACGAGCAGATTGTCACCACGTCACGTTTTAATAGAGAAAAGTGGGACGACCTGCTCAAGGACCTTCAAGACGAGCTGGGAGACGCCGAGGCTCGCTTTGAATTCGTCTTTCTACTTGACGACTTTACCGCAAGCGGAACCAGCCTGTTGCGTTTCGTGGATGGGAAGTGGAAGGGGAAGCTGCGCCGTTTCTGGGACGAGTCGCGGCAGTTTGCAGGAAGCCACCTTTCCGACGACGTCAGAATTCACGTCCATCATTATCTGGCCACTCAGCGTGCACGAGAGGCAGTATTGCAGAGACATGCAGAACGTGCCGCTGAGGGCAACTGGTTCGATGCCGAATTCACGTTCGGGATGGTGCTGCCGCAGTCCATTCGGATGGAAGAAACAGAGAATGCCGACGTGCTCGATCTGATTTCGAGGCACTTCGACGCATCCATCGCGCCAGAGAAGCATGTGCGTGAAAGTGGTTGCGAATCAATGATGTTTGGCTACGGCGACAGCCGACTGCCCGTCATTCTCGACCACAACACTCCGAACAACACGATTCCTCTTCTGTGGGCGACAAGTTCAGGGAATCAGGACGTGCATCAGATGCGGCCGCTCTTTCCCAGAAGACAGCGGCACGACGTGCTTGATGATTCCCTGGATAAGCAGGGACAGGTGCTGAATGGATAATCCGTTCAAAAAACGTACAACGGAACATTTTCGAGACGACGTGGCGTTTCTATCCGTCGTTGCGCCAGAACCGATCACGCGATTCCTGGAGAAGCATGCGCAGAACAGCGACCTCTACGATCGACCTGTTGTTATTTGCGGTACTCCAGGGAGCGGCAAGACGACCATTGGCAGAACGTTTTCGTTCCGTTCCGTGCAGACGCTATTGCAGATGCGTGGCAACCGCGAGAAAGACTACACGGAACTTGTGGCCGCGCTCGCAAACTGTGGAGTCCTCGCTGACGACAGACCGCTGATACTAGGGTGCCGGCTTCAACTGGAGTCTGACTACCGCGACTTCTGGGAGTGCCCTTACCCCGAAAGCCTGAAGGCTGGGCTCATGACATCGCTGCTTCAGGCGCGATCTGTCATTGCCTGGTTGAGACAACTTGAAGAAGCAGGTTATTCGCTGGATGACGTTCAGGCTGTTGCCAGGCAGGACGCTGAGGCGACAGTCGCCTCAATAGGCGGAACTGCTGCAGCGCAACTGCTCAAACGTGCATGCGAGGTCGAGTCCGCTCTCTACTCGATTGTTGCGGCACTGCTGCCGCCTCCGGTGGAGCAACTCGAAGAAGATGCAACGAAGGCCTACCAGCCATTCGATGTCATTGAAGCCTTTCGTGTTCGAGGAGACGACGGAGTCGAGTTTAACTTACGCCCTCTGGCCATCTTCGACGATGCTCACGAGCTACATCAGGAGCAATACAAGGAACTGACACGTTGGCTGACGCGTCGGGAAATTCGAGTAGCGCGGTGGTTGCTGACGCGGCTGGATGTACTGAGCCCGGACGAAGTGTTGAGCGCAGCTTCGACTGATCCAGAGGCTACGCAGCCACACACCGGGATGAAGACAAGACGCGAACTTCTGTTCGTTCGACTTCAGGGAAAAGAAGGAAGAGAGAAACGCAAGTTTCGCGGCATGGCACGCAGCATGGCAGACCGCTACTTGCGCCACATTTCGGTGTTCCAGCAGCGGGGTATTACTTCGTTCGTCAGCCTGCTTGAGCATGAGTTACCAACGGTCAGTGACGCGACCGTACGTCAATTAGAGGATGAATCGGCCAAGGTTCAGCGACGACTGAACGTGTCCGATTCGCGACGTCAGTCGCTGGAGCAGTCAGTCAACAACTACCTGCAGTCGAGCCGGCAACCAGACTCTGACCTTGAACGGAACACAGATGTGTTCCACGCGATGTTGCAAATTCTGATGTACCGGTATCGAAAGCGGACGAAAGGGCCGAGTCTGTTTCCAGAAGTGGATGACCCGGAGCCAAGTCGGCCCGTGGCTGCCAATGCGGAAGTGTTCGAGTCGGCGAATCTCGTGCTTCTCCACAGGAACAAGCGGCCTTACTACTACGGGATCGACCGGATCGCCGACGTCGCCACGGAGAATGCAGAGACATTCCTGCGCCTTGCCGGCGAGCTGGTTGAGCGAAGCGCAACACAATTAACCCGGGGAAAGCCAGGGCTTCTCAAACCGCGCGACCAGAACCACATTCTGCGGGATGAGGCGGACCGGATCATGCGGGAATGGAACTTCCCGTGGCACCCGCAGGTCAGGCATCTCGTCGACGCTCTTGGAAAACGGTGTCGCGAGACAACTCTGCAGCCGAATGGGTGGCTACGTCCCAATTCCTACGGAGTACCCCAGGAAGAGTACGACAAACTCACTGCGAGTCGGCAGGACCTGCGATCAGTGTTGAAGTTCGGCATTGCCTGGAACGCCTTTGACATTCGGCCGAAGTACAAATGCAAAGACCGACTCTGGTGCATTCTGGAACTTGGTGGCGTAGCCATTCTGAAGCATGGTCTTTCCCTCAGTCAGGGGAATTTTATTGAAGGCTCGATCGCTGAACTGGCCCGCATCGTTGAGGAGAAACCATGATGCGGAACCGTGGACGCTGGGACGACTGTGTGCAGCATTGGGGTGATGCTGCCATCGCCTTCGTTCAGGACTTCTTTACTGACGCAGATAGGAAGGTCATCCTGGTTTGCGGTGGAGGCTTCGATCCACGATCACGCATCGTTGCCGATCATGTCGCAGACGCGTGTGCGAAAGACACGCACTGCGTGATTCTGCGAGAAGATGTTCCGCTGACGGACGATACTCTTGTCAAGCGTGCTGACGACAACACGAATGCAATTCAGGCCCGCTTCGATAACCATCAGGTGGAGCGGATCAACATGGTGTCGGGTGACCAGGCCGTTACCGGCGGACGCACGGCAGTTCAACGCGTTCAGAAGCATCTTGAATCGGGCACAACCGACCTGATCGTCGATTTCAGTGCGATGTCGATCGGTGTGGCATTTCCTCTCGTACGGCTCTTATTGGAATATGCGGAACAGAAGCCGGGCGGCCAAACCGTCAACCTGCATCTGTTTGCAATCGATGAACCACTGACTGACGGAGCCATTACGTCGATCGCTTCCGATCGAGCCACGCCGGTTCATGGTTTCGGCGGGCAGCTGGGACTCGATGCCAGTCGCGGAGCGGCGAAGCTGTGGTTGCCTCAACTTGGACTCGGTGAAAGTGTCCCCGAGGTATTGGGGCGAGTCTACAACTGGCTCGAACCGGACGCCGTCTGCCCGGTCATCCCGTTCGCGCCTTCTCGGCCGCGACTTGGGGACGATCTGATCTGGGCATTTCGAGACGAATTTGAGAGCACGTGGCAGGTGGACTCGCGTGACATCGTCTATGCCCACGACAGCTACCCTCTTGACCTGTATCGTACGATTCTCAGGATTGATGACATTCGGCAACAGGTGTTCCGCGACGTAGGCGGTTCGATGACCATTCTGTCTCCATTCGGCCGGAAGATGCTGGCCATCGGAGCAATGCTCGCAGCAATCGATCGAGACTTCCCCGTCGTACGATCAGAGGCCGTCGGCTACAGAATGGATCAGGACAAGATTGATGATGCCGAGCAGGTCAGGATGGTACATCTCTGGCTTCACGGTGAGGCGTACCCGCAGGACAACAGCAAGGAAGCAGATCAATGAGTGCAAATGACCCGTTCCGCAAGTCACGTTCAACACCCACCATCGTCGGCACCGGTCTGACGGCTCTCGATGTTGTGATCGACGACGTGAGCCCCGAGCATCAGCGGCTTTTTGCGGGCGGTACGTGTGGCAATGTCATGACAATCATGGCGTGGCTCGGATGGGATGCCTTTCCGGTGGCGCGGCTGGAAGACGATCGCGCTGGGCAGACCATTCTTCGTGACATGCGACGTTGGGGCGTGAACACGAGTCTGGCCTCACTGACTCCACGCGCTACCACGCCCGTCGTTGTCGAGAGGATCAAGCGAAAGCCATCGGGCGAGTCCGTACATCGATTCGTGTGGACCTGCCCGGGATGTGGGGCGTGGTTGCCGGGATACAAAGCTGTCGTTGGTTCATGTGTCGACACCGTTACGGAAGCCGTTCCCGCCGCGGACGTCTATTTCTTCGACCGTGTCTCAAGGGCTGCTGTCAATCTCGCTAAGTGGTATCACGAAAACGGTTCCTGGGTAGTCTTCGAGCCGTCAGCGAACGCGAACCCCAAACAATTCCGTGAAGCATTGCAGTACGTCCACGTCCTCAAGTACTCGGACGAACGCATGAACGAGATGAGCGGACTGACCGGGACAAATCGCCCGCTGCTACAGGTTGAAACACAGGGAGCAGACGGGCTGCGGTACCGACTCGCGAGCCAGCGGTCAAAACGTGCTGCGTGGAAGTCGCTGCCTCAGTGCCCAGCGCCGTCTGTACTCGACACCGCAGGCGCGGGTGACTGGTGCACTGCAGGTCTCGTTCACCTGCTTCAGCAACTCGGTCGACCAGATTCAGCAAAGCTGACACAGATCAATGTCGAGGAAGCCCTCAGGTTTGGTCAGTCTCTGGCGGCGTGGACCTGCCAGTTCGCCGGACCACGCGGTGGAATGTACAAGCAATCCGCGGAGCTGATTCAGGCCGAGGTAAATCACATCCTGTTCGGGCACGAGATGGACGTCACTGGGCTGCGAAGTGGCCGAGTCAGACGATCGACGGAGATCGAGTGCGTGTCTGCCATGTGCACTGGGCCAAACGTCCGAGCGGCGCGTGAGCCCGTTGAGCAGCGATGATCAACCCTATCTGGCCCAGCTTCAACATTCGTCACAGCATGCGCCTGGTGAATTGCGTGTTCAGTTCACGATGAGCCGGTGGTCAGTTTAGGCTGTGACTCGCTCGTTAGCTTTCTTCGTTGTGCAAAACGCTGTGAAACACAAAACCTGTGTCGGGAAAGTGGATTTCGATGTCGTAGCTGGTCGGAGCCCACTGCAGTTTCTGGAGGTATCAGAGGTCTTTTCTTCGCCGCGATTCCACGCTTCGCACTGCCATAACTGTGAATGCTGTTGCGTTCCGTTCGTAAAGCGGATTGTCACGGTCGATGGTGGCAGACCGGGGACACCGGTGTGTTGCCTGAACGCCCCGCTGTGTGTCCCAGACAATACCTTTTACCGGGGGACAAACCGCGACTTAACTTTCAGTTCCCGATAAGATCCGACGATCACCTTGTCTCTGACGTTGCCCCAATACGCCAACCTGTTGTCGGCTTGTGCGAACTCTTTGCACCAGACAGACACCTTTACCGACGACATGTCTGTAACGGTGGATGCTCCCAGCGTATGGTCGATCTGTGGAACGTGCGTCCCGGTCGAGTATTTGTCCCTCAGAGTCGCCCCGGGCGCCCAGTGTTCGACGAAGTGGACGTTATGCACGGTCTGGCCGCCACGCCCCTGAATCTCGGCCAGAACAGTGCAGTAGTTCCATCCCTGCTCGGCCAGATTTGTCAGGTAAAGCCAGTCGTTGTCCTGAAACATACCCCACGAGACCTACATCAATCAATTTCTGGTCTGCCACTAAGTGCGCCACGCCCTGCTAATTCCTATCTTCATGTAGGCAAACCTGTTGGGCGTTCGTAGTTCTGATAGCTAAACAAAAGCCGGGACGGGGCCGCCCGGAAGCGGCCCCGTGAGTTCGGCTTCAGCGGCGGAAGTGGCGGTTGCGACCTCGGGAGAAGCCGACGTTGTAGCCTTTGCGGCTGCCGGTTCTTTTTCCGTGTTTGTACGCCCAATAGATGAAGCCAGCCAGGATCAGTGTTCCCAACAGTGAGTCCATGCGGTCCCCCTTTTCAAGATATGTGAAAGGTTCAGACCGTCGGGACTTGTGTCAGGCCACCGTCATTTCGCTGGCCAGCAGGTTCAATGACAGGTCAGTATCGATCGGCTGATTGCGCAGCCAGCGGGTGAATTGGTGGAGCATCAGTCCGGCGGCGACGCTGGCTGAGTAGATTGTGCTCCGAGCAGTGCAGGCGCCGGTCTGAGCTTCGGACTGACGAAACAAGGTTGTGGGGTAAGATGATCGACCGATGTCTTCGCTGACGGAGACCACTCGAATCGTCTCGCCCAGCATGCGACCGTCGCTCCAGAATCGGCATCCGTGTTGAGCTGATCGCCAGATGGCAGTGCGAGCAGAAATAGAATCGACGCAGCAGAAGACCGCGTCACCAATATCACAACGAGGACGAAACCGATCGACGACTGCGGTGACATCCGCATCGGGATCAATTCTGGCGATCGCCGCTGCCGTTGCTTCGACTTTCCGTTCACCGATATCGTACGTCGAGTATCCCTGTGTGGTGACATTGGTGTTGTCGACCGAGTCAAAATCGATCAACTGAATTGACGGCACACCGAGCGACACCAGCTGCAGAGCCACCTGCCGACCGATGGCTCCGACTCCGATGACCGTCGCTGTTACCTCTGTAAGCCGTCGTTCTGGAACAAGATCTGTTTGTCGGATCAGTCGAGCGCTGCAAGCCATCGAGTCTCCTCATGTTCTGGGAAAAGTGGTTCGGCATCGAAACGTTCGAACCAGTCGTGTTCGATCATCCGCTGGTCGATGCAGGGGCGTGAAGACAATCCTTCGTCTTCCCATGCCTCGCCTTCGAGACAGTACGAAGGCGATTGAGTCATAACGTTGCTGTCGTACTCAGCCTGCCACGCCTCGCCATCTGCCGCAGCGAACGGCATTGAGTAGTCAATCTCAACTTTCATGGTTCGAGTTGTTGTGGGACCAACGTTGAAACGCAGCCGTGCGTACGTTGCTCCGTCCTGAGCCAGAATGAACATCACCGACCAATCTGAGTTGCCGAAGCACCGATCGAAAGTCTCTTCATCGACCGTACTCGGTTCGGCGGAGTCGCCAGGATGAGTATGGAGCCAGATGCGTCCGAACTGTTCCGGCTTCAGGTCCGCATCAACTTGTTCGTCGAAGTAGTCCGCGACGGATGAGTCGTCGAAGGCGACCGTAACCGCCGTACATCGTTGACGCACAAGCCTGACATCTTCGACCATCAGCAGATCGTCCGGTGATGTCACGGCAAAGCCGCCGATTTCGGTGTCACCGGCATCCCGCAGGTAAAGCAGTTTCGCCCACGCATACGGTGTGAATCGAATGGTCGGGCGACGAGACGGATGGCGCGATCGTCGTCGTGAGTTCTGACTGTGTCGTTTCTTCCTCTTCTTTTTCGCGACAGAGTGGGCAGTGGTTGTCATTGAGGCATTCTCCACAGAAGCCGTCGCCGCACTCTGCACAGGCAGACCGACACGACGAGCAGGTATCGTTGTCGCATCCGGTACAGGTTTGGATGCAGTCTGAACAAACAAAGTATTCGCAGTCGTGGCAGCGAAAAGAGCATTCGCAGCAGGTGCGAGTCGAACAGCCTTCACAGAGACTGCTGTCGTCCTCGTTCGAGGTTGAACCACAGTCAGGGCATTGAAAACCATCCCACTCGTCCAGCCTCACGTAAGCACTCGACGAGTTGTAGGTCTGAAGGATTTGGCGAATGAGAATGAAAAAGTCGAACAACCGACCATCGGCAAGTGCCTTGCGAATCGGAACTCGTCCTTCACCTTCGCACAACGAATTGGATTGCACATGCGGATGAGGCGTGTCGTCGTCCGTGGCAGCGGCGTTGGCATCAAGGGCAATCACTTTGTATGCTCCGGTTCCTCCCAAAAGACGCCAGTTCAAAACGATCTGAAATCGACCAAGCTCACGGCCCTCCAGGCAAATGGCATCCGTTTCAACGGCAACCGTCTGTTTCGGCACGTTGATGTCTACGGTTTCAAATTCCGTTTCCAGCGCACGAAGATCGGCGAGAATACTTTGGGCCGATGTCACCACCTTGTTCTGCGGCTGTGTTTCCAGTGTCCGCAGAACTTCAGCGATTTTCAGATTGAGTCGCTGAATCGAACTCCAAAGTGCAGTCTGTAATTTCCGCTCGGCTCGATAGAGACATGCTTGTTGAGCTTTCTGAATTAGCCGGATCAGACGAGCAGACTCCTGCCAGCCCGCAACAGGCAGTTCGGCGGCGGGCGCGTTCGGTGGCGGCTCGGCCAGTCGAGCATGAATCATTGCCGCAGCGAGGATTGAACAGCATGTTCGTGAGACCATAATTCACCTGATGAAGAAAAGTTTTGCGGCGGCAGCAACAGTCGCTACCGCCGCAAAACAACTGAATTCATGAGTCGGCCGACGATCACTCAACCACTGTGATAATGCCGGGGCACTCTGGGCCGAACGGCAGAGCTACTGCGGCGAAACGTTGCGGCACCTTCGATTTTAGTGGGCGTAATGCTGATGCGATCACCTTCGCTGAGTCGCTGGTCACTGGCGCAGGGCTGACGATTAACTCTGATTAGGTAACTCGACGCATCCGCTGACGGGCAATGTGACTTGAAGAGTTGCTCGACTGTGGTGTCATCAGCGACGTTCACATAGTCAGCGAAGCCGCCACCATCGTTATTGATTACAAGGATTTTCAAGAGTGCTTCCTGTCTTACGAATAGAGGTTGTCAGTTGATGTGATGAGTCGTCGTTCGATCTACGCGTGCGAGCCCAGGGCGGGCTCAGCCGATACCCCTTTGCTCGGGTGGTCGTTGTGATGTCGCGGTCTTGTCACTCGCTTGTTGTGAGGTGGTTCGAAGGTTTCGGAATCGGGAGTCACCAGCGAGAATCCGCGTGAACGAATTTCGCTGACGGTTTCACCGGTGGCACGAGCGACGGCTCGGTTCAGGTCGTTGTCTGTCATGGGAAGGCATCCTCAAGTTGTGAAACAGGGCGCATAGAAAAAGCCGTGCGGCGAACAATTCGCTACACGGCCTGGAAACGTTGTTGAGGTCCTTCCGTGACCAGATCGTAATCCATCAGCGACTTCAGCCGCTCAGCCAGTTTTTATTCAGCCAGTCAATTTCAGCAGCGAGTGCTTTGCTGCGTCGTTCAAAGCCAGTCAGCAGAGGGCCGCCGACTGGCGTCAGGTCGGCTGTCCACGTTCTGTCGCACTTCGGTTCGACATGACTGGCGCGTTCGATCGTGATCGAGCCAAGCTGTCCTACATCGATCGCTTCATCGTAGACGCAGCGCATAAGTCCATCGGATTCTGCGATGAGGATCATCCGGCAGCCTCCGCCTCTGGCCGGCTGTGTCGAAGGATGTTCCTGCGAGGCCGATCGACCATGAGACCATCCAGCACAGATTGCACTCCGGACAGTTGCGTGGCGACATGCTGCCGGAGTTCGCCACTTGTCCGCAACGCCTGTGGACGGACACCGTGCAGGACGTTTTGTGCCTGATCGACGAGACGTTCCAGTTCGTCGTTCGAGCCGACGTTGAGTGAACGGAACCGTGCAAAGAAATCAGTGAGATTGTTGATGGCCGAATCGCGAAAGATTTTCGGCCGAGCATCCTGCTCACCGCTCAGCCGTTCGCATAAGTGTGAAACGATTTCTGACAGCTCGGCAATGAATGCTTCTTCGGCGAGCCTGGCAGCCTCGGCAAACCGCGTCCGCACTCGGTCGCATTCCTGTTCATAGAGTTCGGGATTGAGCTGTCGCAGATAGTTTGGCGGTTCGACAGCCGGAAAGTCCCATGCAATGCCGAACGCGCCCCGAAGCGTACTCGGGTAATCAGCTTCGTTGAACAGGCTACCCAGCCGGTCACGTGCCGATTCCTTCAGCTCATCAAAGTGATGGTCGAGCTCTGCGACCGCCTCATCAAGTTGCTCTGACAGCAATCGCAGACGCTGATCGAACGACCGAATTCCATCCTGCCGCATCAGCCGAATACCGGGTTCCGGCCAGGGCACGCTGATGTTCTTCCAGAAAGCGACCGCTTCACCGCGAACGGTCGTTACGGCTTTGAATTTAGGGTGCTTCGTGTTGAGCAACTTCTTGCCGGCTGACAGATAGTCACCTTCAGCGCCAAAGGTTCCTGCCGCAGTGGATTTCTGCTGAGGCGTCAAAGTTCGACGCACTCCGAGCCAGGTGAAGCTGAGTCGAACCGCAGCCATCGAGTCTCGGAGTTGTTTCCCAACATCTGTCGAGTCGGGCAGTGTTGCCGTGGATTGTGTCATAGGCTACGCATCCTCGTTTGGCTTGTGGCTGGATGAATTTATCAGTTGTTCAAGGGATTGCCCTGAACGGCACGACGTCTACGCCGACGCCTCTTCGAGTTGCATGTGAATACACTGGGTGCGTCTGCCGACAGGCATCGGCCACTGGCCCAGGTTCTTAGCGTGTCGACCGACTCTGCCGACGTGCTGGCGACCGGGACGATGTTGGTGGCGGCCTGAGCCAGTGGTACATCGAGTAACGCAGAAAGCCGGCAACAGGCACGGATCTCCGCACCGGTCCAGTGTTCGTCGTCAGGTCGCTGCTGATCTGCGTCGAGTTCGAACTCGTTGATATAGATTTGCCAGATGGCGTCTCGCTGTTCACGAGTGGGAAGATCGACAAAGAACACGCCATCGAAACGCTCGGCTCGTGAAAACTCTGGTGGCAACCGGCTGATGTCATTGCAGGTGGCCACAACAAAGACATCGGAAGTGTGATCGTTGAGCCAGGTCAGCAGGTTACCGAAGACGCGTGCGGTCACCCCGGAATCGGCCTGGCCGCTGCCGCCTGATCCGGCGAGTCCCTTTTCGATCTCATCGCAGAACAGAATTGCCGGTGCCATGGCGTCAGCAATCTGCAGAGCGTGGCGGATGTTCTGCTCGCTCTGACCGACAAGACTGCCCATCAGACTGCCGATATCGAGCGTCAGAGTCGGCCGACCAGATTCGTTGCCGAGACTTTTGGCGAACTGACTCTTGCCGCAACCCGGTGGCGAGAGCAGCAGCACGCCACGCGGCCGATGTTTTGATTTTGTATTCGATCGAGCCAGTGCACGACGGCAGAAGGCTTTGAGATTGTCGAGTCCGCCGAGTTGATCGAATCGTTCCTCCCCACGGTGCAGTCCCAGCAGTCCACTCTTACGCAACGTCTGTGACTTCAGACCCCAGATCACATCCGGTACCACGCAACCGTGTTGAACGAGTGACAGTGAGAATGCCCCCTCAGCTTCGTACCGGGTCAAACCGGCAGCCGAATCAAGCACACGGTCAAGTTCGTTGCCAGTCGGCAATTCGTTTTCTTCGGTCGCGATGTCGCGGGCGATCTGTTCGAGTTGAACGCGGTCGGGCAGTTCGTGTGACAGGACCACGAACTGCTTCTCCAGCTCGATCGGAATCTGCACCACAGGTGCCAGGACAATGAGAAACGTACGGTTCTGCTTACCCAGGCTGATCTGCCGGGCGACCGCCTGAATAATTTCCGGTGACCCCAGCAGTCGATGGAAGTTCTTCAGCACAAGCAATGCAGCCCCGTCATCAGAGGCAAGGCCGTTAATCGATCGCAGCGCCGCAATGGGATCAGTCGAACCTGATTCTTCCGGATTAGTTGAACCAGGAACGGTTAACCCGGCGTCGAGGTCCCACGTGGCCAGCGACCAGTTTTCGTTTTCACACATCTTCGCGATGTCGGCGATGGCATCATCGTGCTCGTGGCTCTCAATCCAGATGCCGGCAAAGCAGGCACGTACGTAGTTGGTGATTGTTTCTGAAAGTTGCACTGTTCCTCCACGGAAAACGAAGCGATTAGGGAAAGCGTCAGTCGTTGCCGAGAGTGGTGATGGATTGCAGCCAAAAACGAATCTCGAAGGCAGAGTCCGCCTGCTGGATTCTCTCGACGGTCATGTAATCTGCGGCGGCGGTATTCAGTCGGCGTTTCAGTCGATTGAAGAGTCGGTGTCGCCCTTTGCGGGAAAGTTCGTGCCACGGAATCGCGAAGCTGCCAGACCTGTGCAGCTCCGTCGCCAGCCGTTGGACGACGGAGCATTGCGGAGTGATGTCGATGGTTACGCCGAAGGCTTCAGCGACCGCATCAGAATGCAGATAGTTTTCGAGACTTCGACGTCGCATGACGACAGCATGGCAGCCTGGCCTGGCGTTAATCGCAGCAGCGGTGGCGAGGCGGTTTTCCGTTTCCGGAGATGTTTCGCGATCGAAGAGGTGAAACTCAGGCAGTTGCAGGGACTGGAATCGAGAAATCCACTCCGCATGACCGCCGCCACCGAATGGCACCAGAATCACGTTACCGTCAGTCTCTTCGGTGGCCAGATTCGGAACCGCTGAATCGGCGGCATGGAGCGTGCGCGAGATGCGTCGGAGGAACTCGATATCAAACTGACCTTCGACGACAACAATCACGGGCCGATGTCGTGTCTCGGCCAGGGAGGCGTTCGATTCAATCATGTCCTCCGCAATCCTGCCGATGCTCGGTGTGGTGCGATTCCGTAGTGGCATGAAACTCGTGTGTCAGTTGTTCGCAGGCCGTTTTCCCAAGGGCTCGTTCAATCCATTGACTGGCTGTGCGGCATGTTGATCCGGTGAATCCCTTCGTTTCGACGGTTGAGCTGCCGTCCAGGGCGATGGTGATTTCGATGCGTTTCATGAAGCTGCTCCTGCGCACACGGAGAGACGGATTGATCCATCGGCGAGTTGCTGTTCCGTGACCGTGTGCCCCGTGCGCCTCGCTTCGATGCGGGTTTTCTCAACGGCGTATGACTGCCGGAGCCGGTTCAAGTGATGGTTGTCGCCCCAGCGGCCCTCGAAATTGTCATAGTCGATCTGGCCGGTGGCGAGGTGGCACACGACCGGATACCGCCACTCCGGAAGCCGGACTGTTGTGCCGGTGACTTCCCGGCTGAATAAACGCACGGTTTCGTGTCGAGGCTGTTCAATCTGCAGGCGGCGACACGCGGCGGAGAGTGCCGTGCCGTCTCGAATTTCGGTGGTGATGGTCACGATGTGGGACATTCAGGCTCCTCGTGTGGGGTATCGGATTCCGTGGTCTGTTGCTGATCGAGGGCACGTCGGGGATCGTCACCGATCCGCTCGGTGCCTTCTGCGTTCGAGTGCGTCAACAAGTTTGTGTGCGAACCGCCTTCGTCGAGCAGCACCTGCAAGACGGCCTGATCATCAACGGGATTGTCTGGGCCGGAAAGCAGTTTGAGGCACACCAGAAGTGGCAGCAGGCAGGCCAGCAGCAGGCCGATGCTGGTAATTGCGGCAGAGATGACCGGAGTGCTCCGGCGTTCGTCGGCGATCTGTTTTCGCTCGGCTTCGAGCCTGTCGCGCTGATGATCGATCTCGGCCCGCTCAGACTGGATGTCACGCTGCAGGCCGATGATTTCTCCCCTCGCGGTAGCATCAGCTTCGACAAGTGCTCGGGAACCGTTCGCGACGTGTTCCTGCAATTGAGCCATTCGCAGGGATTGCTCAGCCTGCAGTCGCGTGTGTTCCTGTGACAGCGCCGCGATACGATCACTTTCAGACTGACAGCCCGTCTGAAGCGTGAGTGCCATCGCCAGCAGAATCATCGTTAGTGCTCTTTGTGAATTCACTGGACCTCCGTCTGGAGAACAGACAGCGAATGAGTTTCTGCAGAGCCAGCCGCAGACGACGCTCCCTCAGGAACGCCGTGACGGCGAACAGCACTGCAACAGATAGAAAGCAGATCAGAGTCAGGTGCAAGCGTCCTCCTTTCGATGTTGGTTGGATTGATTTTTGTTGTTGGATTGAGCGGACGGGTGACGTCGCATCGGCCTTGTATCCTTGAGCCGTTCAATGTCGGTGCGTAGGTAAACCGTGAACCCAGCGCCGGGCGTGACGCGTGGTCCGTAGACCGGCGTGAGATGCCCGGCGGTTTCCCAGGCCCCCAGCGTTCGCCGGTGGAGTCCCAGAATCTGGCAGGCTTCGGCTGCCAGGCAATAGGTCGACCGGAAACGTTCCACCTCAGCGCGAGTCACACTCGATTCACGCCTGGAACGATCAGCGTTCAACAGTCCGGTCTCGATCCACTTCTTCAGGACACGTTCTTTAGTGGGCCGACCGGGAAGCAGCGTTTGGGCAAGACGGTTGAGTGGAATGCCTTTGCGGTCGTCCCGCATGCGTTGAATCTCAGCCCGGCATTGTTCGATGTCGTCCGCGTTGACGATGACGGCAGCCAGTGAGTCGCCATCGACGGCTCGTTTCGCAGGCAGCAGTCCGTCGCTGATCAACTGGATCGCCACTGCGAGTGTGAATCCTCGCTTGCCAAAGCGTCGAGTTGCCTCACGGAGTGACAGGTATGGCGGTCGAAGTCGCCGTATGGGGTGCAGGTCTGAGATCAGCCGCAGGACGTCATCGAGTGACTGCATCGGGATATGCCAGCTTCCTTTAACACGCACGGCTCCTTTCAGGACATCAGTACGAATCAGTTCGGCGACTCGGTGCCGATGGATTCCCAGACGCGTCGCCGCTTCCGTCGAGGTGATTGACGAAACGAGTTGTCGTTTCAGTCGATCCAGTGAAGCGCGAGCGACCACTCCGATGGACTTTCCGTTGTGGCCGGCCATGTGAATCTCACCGTTCAGAACACCATCAGTGACCAGTCGAGAAACAGCCGCGACACTGACCTTCAGTTCCGCTGCAGCCAGAGTCCTGGTCATCCAGTCCTGATCGGCCAGCAACGGCGTACCGAGTCCTTGAAAGAGACAAACCTTTCCATTGATATGCCCGGCCGAGTATCGCTGTGAGAGATACTCACGCATCGCGTCAGCCGGCCCGCTGTGACCAAGTCCCTCAAGCTCACTGGCGTGGTGATGCAGCCGTCCGAGTCTTCTTCCCAGTCCGGTTGCCGTCTGGCAGTATTTTGGTTGGCGAACGTAGGTATCGAGGAATTCGAACAGACCATCAGGCCAGCGCTCGATGATGCTCGCGGCAGCCAGCCAGGAAATCGTTTCATCCGTGTAAGCACTGCCGAGATTCCACGTGGTTCGCAGTTGTTGCTTCCAGGCAGCGCATTGGTCGACTGCCCGAGTCATCCGTTCGAGCCAGAAGAACGCCGCTGGCAACGACGCGTTGGGAATCATTCGCTGGCCGGTGTCCAAAGCAGCGAGGAGCATTCGGATCGGCCGGACGAGCTCGTCGTCTGGTTGCTCAACGCAGAGTTGATCCAGACGGTGCCCACAGCGGCATTCTGCATTGCATGGCCGAGCGTTGGGAATCGGCTTACTGCAGGCTGAGCAACGGGACAGCAGCAGCGTTCCATGGTCGACGCATACTGGCGCCGGGCGGAATGACCAGATCAGTCTTTCGAACGGATTTGACGAATCACCGAGGCACTGCGGGCAAACGCGTGCCTGCGGGTCGAAGTAACGAAGCCTGGTTTTGTTGTCGCACACCTGCGGAGCTGGACCTTCACCGTCAGTCAGGACCAGTGATTGCGAGTAGCGGTGAATCGTGTGCCGCATCACGTCACTGGAGGTCCTCCCCAGCAGATCTGCCAGTCGTTCGCTGACGCTGCCTGCCTGGATCTCATTCAGCCAGAACGGGACAGCACCCGCCTGGCTGATCAGCTTGAGGATACGGCTTGTGCTTTCGTATCCCATCGCCTGTGTCGTGCGACGAATGACACTCAACAGCGATTCACCCTCGACAGGCGGCGCTCTTGCCGGAATAACGGACATGCTCAACTCCCTGGTTATCTTGCGGTTGGTCATTCAGAGAACGTCAGCCGCCTGAAGCTCGCGCTTCCTGCGATGCGCGGCGCGAGGAGTCAGTCCAGTGGTAGCGACGCGCACGCCATCGGCTGGCTGGACACGATCCAGTGCACTTTGGTCAAGACTGCCAATAAACGGGTTGTCTTGTTCTGAGATAATGCGCTGGTGAGTCAGTCGAGACTCGTAGACGCGTGCCAGGTCGGACATCTCGATCGCTTCAGCACCGCGTTCAATCGCTTCGCAAACCGCACCGCGAATCAGGGTCATGAGGTAGTCGGGAATCCCTCGGCAGGCCAAATAGATACGACCCGCCAGGTCCGGTACCGCCAGCCCGGATACCTTCGCCAGTGGAATGGTGTCGTCCAGTTTCTTGAGCATCCCGCAGAATTCACGCCGCCCCGGCTGAGTCCGCCAGTTGAAACAACGGAATGTCAGCCGATCCTTGAAGCGACGTTCTGTGTGTTCCGCATTGAGCACGTAGGTCGCTTCCGGCATCCCCGACACGACCACCGGAATTCGCGTGTTGACGATCAGCACTTTCAGCCACTGAGCGGCCTGAGTCATTACGCGCGAACGTTCGGAATCGAACAGGTGGTGGAACTCATCGAGAATGATCAGTTCAACGCCGCAGTGTTCAAGGAGGTGAACCGCGCGGTTGGTCAGCGTCTGGACCGTGCCGGAACTCCATGCCGGGTCCCGCAATGCGAAAAGAATGTCGGCAGCAATGCCTTTCGGCTTCGCATTGGGTTGGAGTGTCACTTTCAGTACGCGTTGAAGCGTGGCAGTTTCGGTTTCTTCCACCGGGAATGACCGCCGGTAGTGGTCAATCACCGTGGTCTTGCCGACACCCGAGGCTCCGAGCAATGCTCCGCAGACTGGCTCTGCAGATCGCCGACTGTCTTCGTGGCAGCGTTTCAGGAGATCGACCGCATCTCGGAAGCGCGGATGCAGCACCAGCAGCGTATTGACGGCGGCGATCCGATCCTCAGCCGCCATCGTCTTCCATTTCTTTCGGTCAGGCGATGTGGCCATGGCTGTTTTCCTGTTAGGACGAAGTGTCAGGTGCTGGTCGTATCAACCTCCCAGTTGTCGAGATCAAGGTCATCAAATTCGCAATCCGTGTCGGCGTCGGCAGGCTGTGAAGTCACAGCGTCCGGCTTGGTTAGAATTTTGCTGGCAGTGTCTGATGCTGACGAAGCCGCGACGATCTGAGAGGTAGCAGTCGTATCATCCATGTTGGCCGAACGCGATTCGCCCAGAAAACGGGCGGCCTTCGTTCGCCTTCGTTTCGACGGTTTCTTCATTGTGGTTTCGGCGATGTCACGGATGACGTTCCGACCCTCGGCCAGTGACATCTGGTAATCCGGCGAATCGAATCGCTCCCTCACTGCACGCTTCAGAACTTTCCACTGAAACTCCGTCATTCCTTCGAGAGTCTCATCCACAGCGTTCGCGCGAATGTACGAACCGTCAATTGGATTCAGCACACGGATCGAGCCAAGGTTCCAGGGGTTGTACCGCACCGTCATGCGGTCTGAGCTGAGATTGTTTGCTGCGAGATCGGCGCGTAGTGCCATCAGATCGTCGCTGATATAGAACATGCCACCGAGTTCGATGCCGCGTGTCGAAAGTGTCCGCTCGGCCCGCTTCGACAGCAGCACGACGAGGTCTTCTGGCGAACCCGGCAAAAACGGCGGATACTCGGCGGCACTGTCCTGCCAAACCTCAAGTCGGGTCTGTGGAATGGTCGGATGTTTCGACAGGGCGTAGACGTCGATGAGATAGACGTGGATGATTTCCAGCAGCGATTCATAGGGCAGCAACGGCCCGTCGTCAGCGTTGTAGTCGGCCCGTTTCTCCCAGCTGCGAAATGTTCGCCCCGGCAGTGCAGAGATCAACTGGTCGTTCAGTCCTCCAAAGAATGATTCGACGCATCCCTTCATATGCGGCGTGCGCGGCGGGTTGAAGTCGAGCACGATGCCCAGTTGAAACGCGGCATTTTCCAGATCGTTACTTGTCAGGTCCGTTCCCCGGTCACAAACGATCATCTCGGGAATTCCGAAACACGGCCAGCTGCCTTTTACTGATGGATAAGTTGAGGCGGCCTCAGTCTTTGGGAGAATGGAGTGGCGTAAGGATTCCATCAGCACAGCGTACGAGGGCGGATCAAACCCGAGACAGAAGCCGACAATCATCCGGCTGTAGTAGTCAATCAGTACGGTCAGCCACGGTTGCCCAATCGGACCGGCCTGCGTGCCAACGACAACCTTCAGCGGCGAATGGTCGACCTCGACCCGCTCCAGAATCCGGCGAGCCATGGACTGGGGAGTCCGAGGCGCGTGTCGTTGATCAGCGATCCGCTTTCCCCACCGCTGCCGGTCGACTTCCCACGGATCCATCCGCTCGATCCTTCGAGCAATGGCCCGAGAGAGTGACCGCTCCCGTGGAACCGGTAACGCTTTGTCCGAAGGCAATCGTGAATTCAGTCGCTGAACGTCTTCCAGAACTCGTCGGACCGCCGCTGAGATTGGACGCCGTGCCGTGGTGAGATAGACATCACGGATGCTGTTCTCAACGAATCGATTGAGCATTGGATACTGAGCCAGTTGACTGTCCCGTCGCGACCGGCCACGTCCTCCGCATCGTCCCAGGCGGGGAGTAATTGCTCGTGGATCTCCACCTGAATCCTTCCATGCCGAGTAGTATCGTCGGAGTGATGCTCGGGACGTGTTGATTCCTTCCTGCCGCAGTTGCGTGGCCCTGACTTCAAAGTCTGTATTGGTCGGACTGCATTCCATCGTTGTAAGGGGCTCGATCATGTTCCAGCGCTGTTCCACAATCTCACGCTGTTTCACCGGAAGATCACGAATGTCGCGGGTTCTGGACACCACGCTCGTCGAGCTGTCTGGAGTGGTGTCGAGAAGACTCAGTCTCCCGCTCGTGAATTCACGAAGGACTTCATCGAGATGCAATTCCATTTCCGTGGCTGATTTGTGTTCCTTGGCGATCAGCACTTCAGGGCTGGGTTGTCGAACAACTCGCCAGACCCGTCCGTCAGCGAGCCATTCGGTGCCCACACTGATTCGAACGGATCCCATTCAAGAACTCCTTTCGGATAGAGGTGATAGTCAGTATTCAACGAGTGCTGAATCAGGTCGGTGCTTACCTCGTGGGTTGCCAGCAGGAAGAGGATGTGCCACGTCAGGACTGAATCAGGCTGATCAAGTTGTGTCACCAACTGGCGGGTCGACGTTCCATCACGGGAAACGCCGTCGATGATTGCCCTCACGAGACAGTGGTCGGATTCAAATCTGGAGTAGCGACTGAGCTGTCGGACGTTGTCCAGCAGAGGCTGACGCGACAGATGCCGCTCAGTCAGGACGTGAAATGTCATTTCGTTCTGTTGCGCATAGAGTCGAGCGACCGAAAGCTTGCGCACAGTGTCCGGTTTGTGCAGCCGCCTGGATGGTTTGACTTCAATCAGTCGTTTGTGCCGTCGAGTTTCGACAAGAAAGTCGGGAACGATGTAGCTGGTTCGCAGGCGACACTTACGGCGACTCAACCGTTGAGGTTCGTCAAAGAGTCGGATCACATCGTTGGAAGTCGTATCCCATTCGTACCAGATTTGGCCTGGTTGCTCCTGCAGCAACGTCACGGATGGGCATGCGGCCAAAATCAGTGCGGCCTTTCCTTCAAGTTGTCCCTGACAGCGAATGCAACGTCCTTCACGGACCGATGGAATCAGCAGAAAAGAGCCTGGTGTTCTTCGTCTCAGGCGAAAGGTTGATGGCGTCAGGGATAACGCGGGAGTGGGTGGAGACGTTTCTTTCATCGGCTGTTTCTACGAACAGACGACTTCCTGCCGGTCAGACTTGAGGTAGTCGCCTTCGTCGGGTTGCACTTGTCCGACTTGGTGGCGGTCGCCCGTGGTGTCGACTTTCGCCGACCTCGACGCGTTGAGCTGTGGGTGTTGATCAGTTCGTCCACGATTCCAGGGACAGGGTCCTGATAGCCCGACCAGTCAACGTGGCTGTTTCGCTCGTTGACAAACTGTTCAACCAGCGGCGCACCGAAGCTCGCATCCTCAGTCACCACATCGAAGGCTGGGACTGAGCGAATCTGTCCTGGGTAATGGAGAAAATGAAGCGTCAATCGCTGAGCCCGAGTCATCACGGCAACCAGACTCTTTCGTCCGTTTACGGTGAGTTGTCCGACTCCCAGCTTCCCGAGTCTGGAGAGAGTCCCGGCCATCAAGCCAAACGGCGCGGCAGCCACTTTCGAAGCCGGGGCTATGTAGAGGTGCCGGCCCGAATACATCACTGGATCAATGTCTGCCGCAGCGACGAATCGTTCGAGTACAAGTTCTTCATCCTTTGGCGGACGAAGACGTCGCAGAGAGTCTTCATCCATAAGAATCGGTTTTCCATTCGCGGACTCAATGCCTTTGACGATATCTTCACTGGCGAGAGTTCCGTGCTTCGGGCACATCCGGGGACACTGAATCCGCTTACCGCAGCCTCGGTGAAACTGGTGCAGTTCAGGTCCATCATCATCCTTCGCGGATGGATAAGCACGCACGTGCGCGATGATGGCTCCAATCCTGAGACAACCAGTCCACGCGGCGCGCGAGGCCGCCGGCGACGACTCTGAAAAGTCGGACGCATTCTCAATCGGCGCGCACTTCTTCCGCAATCGTTTCATGCTGGTCTCCTTCGAGAGCGAGGTGTTGAAGCACGTGGCAGACATCAGTCTTCAACCGTAAGTCGGGAAGACGAAGTCGACGTACCCATGTGAGCTGCAGGCTCGAATACCTGAGGTGTGAGATCTAACCGGAGCCTCACTACTTCATTATGCCCCGTTTTTCGCGTTTATTCAGGTTTTTTACGTATTGAGGCCCGTCAAAGTTGTTTAAGCGGACATGTGCTGTGAGTTTCCCCGGGATTCTCGCCGACGAACGGTTGGGGCGGCCTGACTTCAACGAAGTGAGAGGCAACTCAACTACCGACCAGCGATGCCCAGACGATCCCCACGCAATGTGCGACCACGGTGCATTCTGCAGTCAGTTCCTGCCCATCGCTGACTCGCTGGTAGCGTCCTTCCGCTCCTGCACGGGCGAGTACGAGTCGTTTTCGATGGCGAACAACATGGATTTCGGCGTCCTCACGCGCTTCCTGCGAAATGAGAAGTAGATCGCGCTGTCGAATTCTTCCTTGGAGATCGTCAATGGAGCATCTCAGCACGTATGGAGTATGACAGCTTCGGACTCGCACCGCTGCCGCGCCGCTCAATTCAGCGAATGTACCGTCCCAGTCTTCATTCGATTGAGGATCGCCTTCAATCAGAAGATCCAGCACCGGGAACTTCCGGCTCAATGACTCCGTGAGAGTCGACGCGATCGTCAGTGCATTCCTCTTGTCTGAGTTTCCGAGCAGCCACTCGTAGTTATATCCAAAGACGGTTCCAAATCGCCGCGCCACCAGCTCCTTCATCTCTCGCTGGCCGGTCTTCAGATTCGAAACGTATTGAGGCGGGATGTTGACCCTGTCCGCGATCTCTCGCTGCGTTAGTCCCATTTCAGAAAGGTCATTGAGTAACTGTTGGAAGCGTTGTCGGGTGAGTTCTGAATTGGATTCGGGCATGAAAGCTCTCGGGAAAGTGTGGTGGCAGCATCATGCTTGACACGAACAGGTCAGCAAGTAACATAAAAACTAACACGACAGGTTACTTGTTGCCAGGGAAGGTATCATGGACGACTTGGCTATCGAATCAGTTCTCCAATTCGTATTTGCTCAGACCGAGCCTCTTTCACTTCCTGTATGCTGGGAGTTTCTCGGTGCTGATTCGAGCGTCAGACGTCTGACATGCGATCCCGCTGATCTTCGTGATGCGCTTCACAGTGAATTTGATGTCGCAACCTTAATTCAGTCGGGCGTGTGTGTCCGAGTGGGTGAAAACGTAGACCTTCATCCGCTTTTGAACAGGTCAGAGGCTCAATTCGCGGCATCATTCGATGAAAGCGTCGACTTGCCGCTCGAACTGGTGATGGCCAATGGTGTTCTGCCAGTTTCTCAAGAGCCAGCGGTGTTCAGGGCATTGAGCGACTCGACGACAAAGTCGGCGTCAATTTCGCTGAGGAAAAAGGTTGTCGCTGCGTTCAGCTTAAGCGATCTGGCAGTTCTTCGGACGCTTGGAATTCCTGCTACGTTGGCCGCTGGCCTTGCTGCCATGAAAGGCCCTCAACTGCGGTTGTTGTTTGGACGCCCAGCAGAAATTCGCAGCGGTGAACCGGGAGGAAAACAACGAGCGGATATAGCCCGAAACCCGACTCAAATCGTTCTTGCCGGCTGGAATCTATCATCGATCAGGAATGAAGTATCTGAAGAGATGGTTTCGATTCGCCGGTTGATCTATCGAGCGGATTCCGTCCTTGGTTTTGACACAGATTTGATGTTTGCCTGGCAGCCCGCTTCAAGTGACCTGAACGAAATTCGCACGGCGGTGGATCTGCAGGACAAAGACCTCGTTCGTCGATTCCTTCGCCAAAGCATCGCTGATTCCGTGTGCCCAGCAGCCGCGCCGCCTACGGTATCGGGAGCACCGGGTAACTACGCGGAAGTGAGGCATGAAATCACTACTGATCTTCGCCGCGCAGAGTCGGTGAGAGGTCAGGAGCGATCGCTGACGGCGAAACTCGACCGACTGAATCTACTCTACGACCAGGAGGTCATCCAGCGCATTCGTGATGCGGCCACGAGTGATCGAGACCCTCTGCGCAGCGCGTTGCTCATCAATGTCGCTGAATTGATGACGCGTTGTCATGCCGAAAGCAGAGTTGTCCGGGAGGCACGCTGGGTGATCGAGGGGCGCCGGCGTGAACGGCAGCCAGATTTTGGTGACGCACGCAATCTGCAGCTGCTTGTCGGTCAGATTCTGCAAGTTTATCGGGAGTTTTCACGACCATGTTAAGTATTGCCGAAACCTCTCAGTGCTCTTGCAGCAGTAGCAGAATCTGTGGATCTCCGGATTGTTCGCTACCGTTCGGATCATGCCGATCGCAACGGGCTCTACACGCATTTCCGCTGCTTGCGTCCTTGAATCTGACAGAGTCCGACCTGGAGTCGTTATCACGGCAGGGATTCGTATCGGCCGAAATCCGACCTTCCGGAACATACTTCAAACTGCGTTTTCGCAGGGACGGCTGCCAGGTCGTCCGAGGACTGGGAAAGTCATCCAAACGTGCTGCACAGGCCCAGCAAGAACTCAAACAGTTGCAAAAACGGACAGAGGCGTGGCGGAAACTGAATCGGCTCATGTTGCGAGCGAAAGAGTTGCTGCGTGAGTCGCGTCAGCAGTTGAGTCCGATTCTTGAGGTACTTGGCTACCACTTTCATGGTGCTGAGATTCGACAACACCAGGCATCGATGCCTGGTGTTGATTCTGACGAAGTTAATTTGAAACGTGCCGGCACGAGCGTCATGACCGGCGGATTCATCGACACGGAGGGAAAAGAGAATGACGACGGACAGTACGAACAGAGATCAGGCAATTCTGCCATCCGAAGGACCAATGCCACCGATCAGCCAACAAACGGTCGGAGGCAACCAGTTGGCCGAGAAGAGAAAAGCTCGAATCCAGAAACACCTGGAGGCATCGCTCGATTCACCCGACTCGCTTCGAGCGTGCCTCGGTCCTGTTGCAAGCGATCTTCTCGAAATGTGTCACGATCTGAAACTGGCGATCGACGACAGCCTGGAAGTCGATGCCGGACGTTCGGACCGGCTGCGAACCCTCATGCCGGGTCTCCAGGTTTATCTGAAAACCGTTCAGATGACCGAACGTCTTGCACGCCTGGACGTTCGACTGGGCGAAGCTGCAAGCCAGCGCACCGGTTAAGTGACGCGAGCGGTTTCAGCTATGCAGTGGGGCACTTCAACCGGCCATTCCGAAGAAACAGCAATCTGATACCCGTGCAGGCAGACACAGACGTGGGGGGACGCCGAGCCCCACCAGATGTCTCCGTTGCTGCACGAACTTCAATTTCATGATTCAGGAACAAGAAGACATGGACACGAAAACAAATCATGCCGCAGGGCCAGCGGCAATTCGACCGTACTGGATGCCCGAGGGCGTCGACTTTGACAGCTTGCCATCGGATTTACGAACGGGCATTCTGGCACTCGTGAATCCTGCCTATGAGGAACTCGTGCTTCGCGCTAAGCCCGGAATTGAACAATCGACCGGCGTCACCATCGTCCAGTTGCTGTGGCTCGAAGTCCTTGAAATGTTCGAAATCGGTCGCGACTTTCTGCACACAGATAGCAGTCCCGATTCACGTCAGGAGAGAGACACTAAAGTGTCGCGACTGTTGAGAGTTGTTGCTGCCAAGGGTAAGGCAAGTGCGTTCTGGGTCCGTCTGCAGGATTTCCGTGAACGGCACGGAGTTCTTCCGGGAGGATATGATCCGATCCAGCGTGAATTTTCGGGAGCGGAATGAACATGCCGCATTCAGCCGACGAAGAGATCCTGGAAAAACTCGAATCTGTTGACCAAAAAATAATCGATGCCGTCAGTCTGATTCGCCAACAGGCTGATGTTTTCAGCCATCAAGGCAGCGTCCAGGAATCCTGGCGGTCTTACAAAGGCCGCCGACTGGGGCCTTACTATCGGCTGGTCTATCGGTCTGGCAGTAAACAGAGATCGATCTATCTCGGAAGTGATCAGGCTGGAGTGTCACTGGTACGAGAGACACTGCAACTTGTGCAGCAGGAACTTCGTCGACAGGAATCTATATCCGAGTGTCGGAAAGCGGTCCGGTCAGAACTCAGAAAGACGCGGCGACAACTTCACGATCAACTGGCGGCTGTCGGGCTGCGGATTCAGGGAGCTGAAATCCGTGGCTGGCAGTCGGCTCGTCCGCAGACGAATGTCTCTGAGGCAATGAAGTAAATCATCACAAGAGGTGAAACGTGACCATGTCACCGAGTGGATTGTCTGACGAAGCAGGCGTGGAGCAGGCCCGGTCGCTGCATAGAACTCTCAATGGCCCTGCATGGCGTTGGCGTCTTGCGACTGCAATTCAGGAAGCCCCACTTCGTTGGATGCGCAAGATTGCTGATGAGAGCGTCCATGCAGCGGTGCGTTTCCTTGCAGCCTGTATGGAGTCTGGTCCAGAGATCGCGTCAGAACGACATCGGTTAGTTGCAACATCGGAATCTTTCTGGCTGACGAGCCCGCTTCGAGAATCATTCATCATTCTCGTGCTCGGTGGCAGCAGTGATAAATCGATCGTCGAACAGACGGCCATTGATATCGAGGTTGTTCGACTCACACGCGAGTTGTTCTTTGATATCGAAGAAAATCGCAATGCCAGCTCATGGATCGATGCTCAAGTTATGGCCCCGGAGCGTAGTGCCGGCAGGTTTGAGCAGGCGGCTCGATACGCAACGGCATATTCGGGCGGACCGATAGTTGCATCCGTCCTGGCCTCGTCCACCGGGCCGAACTTCAACGATGAAACTGCGAGACTTCAGTCACTTGAACAGTCGCTGCATCTTAAATCGCGAGCAGCCATGGACATGCCAATTGTCGACCCGGCTCAATCTGCGAAATTCACCGGTATGCTTCTCGACTACGAACAATCCAAACAGCGGCTTGAATTCGAGCGCGAAAAATTTCGCCATCGATGCGAACAAGACCTCCGAGAACACTCGCTCGCAGAACGCCGAGCCGAATTCGCTGAAGAACGATATCAATACCGCATTGACCGGGAAATTGGCCAATCTCAAAGAAAACATGATCCGCGTGATCGGCAGCAACTCGCGGTACTTCAGCAGTCCATCCGCACCGAACGCCGACAAAGAGAGCATCAGGAAGCTGTAATCCGTGCAACCAGGAGTCCGTTGTTTGCTCTGTCATGGGCGACTCCAAAAGCCCCGCCCCAGCCAGCGGATGCCTTGGAGCCCCAAGGCAATGAACTTACGAATGCGGTATCAGTGACCTGCGAAATTTCAGAATCCGAACTCGCACTCACTTACACGTGATCTCAAGACGCCGACTCCTTCCGGGCTTCATTCTGACGAGTCCGATTGGCGGCTCAAACTTTGTGTCTCAAATAGCGGAACAGCTCAAACTTTGTGTCTCAACCGTTGCAGGGTTTGTGTCTCGCGTCGACGTAAGTCCTTTCGGAGTAACGCGCCGCGTTTCAACCTTTATGTCTCCCACCATCTGTTGGTGGGAGACACAAACCTTGAGTCTACGAGACACAGAGTTTGAAACGCTTGAGGGTGCATTCAGTATCGGAATGTGATTTCGAGTCCCTATGGGCAGGTATGTCGAATCCCGCTGCGAATTCATCGAAAAACGCGCATTCCATGTCGCGTGTTGTCTTTGATTTGAAAGTTTGTCGACAGCAAAAAGTTTACATCGACGAACGGGCTTTGTGTTCTGACTTGAATTGCCCGGCTTAGTGGCGAATTGAACCGAGTTTTGCGGAGAGACAGTCAGGGAATATCGTGACGGAAGTCAGACGGATGAAGTCAATGATCCGAAATCTAAAAGGACCGTCTTCCGTGTTTAACTGAAGAGCCCGAACTGGAACTTCCACGAGACGCAACTCTCGACAACGTCGAACGAGAAGCCATCCAACAGGCCCTGAAGCACTTTCAGGGCAACCGCCTCGTGCCGCCGAATCTCTTGGCACCAGCGTCCGAACCGCGGTTCGAAGAGCCATTGCATTGATGCACCGGAAGATGTTTCCGGCATCAAAGGAGCGTGTGGGCATCCACGGTGGTGGCAGTTAGTTTGCCGTTTTTACGGACGGCGTCGACATCGGCGAGGTCGCCGGGCATGAGATCGGACAGTTCGGCTTTCTGGCCGTCACGAATAATCTCAGCAGTTGGCGGAACGGCGATCGTTACCGGTGTTACTCCTGCTCCGTTGATAACGATGGATGCTGCGCCGACGTCCAGAACAGTTCCGCTGACCTCGATAGCTTGCGCAACTTCAACATCCGGATCGATGTCCGGGACGTCGTCGGGGTCGACGATGGCAGGGCTGTCTGTTGCGAAACGCTGGTCGGTAACTTCTGACGAGGCGGGGTTGTGCATGGTCAGGATTCCGGCCATGGCAGCTCCGCCGAAGATAGCGATGATTGAAATCTTCATGGCTGACTTGCTCCTTCTTCAGGCAGGCGACCAGCTTTGGATGATCCACTGATCTGATTACCCTTTGGATTTCCCGATGTCCGGGTCGCGGATCTCTGCTTCCTGTTCCGCGTTTTCAAACCGGCTCATGGCGGAACTGAAGGCCGCGCTCAGATCATCCCAGGCAGCATCTGCGCCGTTGGCAATGTCTCGCCACGCGTCTCCGGAAGCTTCTTGAATCTCAGTAAATTTGTCAGACATGGCCTGACGCTTCTCTTTCAGTGTGGCCATTGCCTTTTCGTACTCGCGTTTTGCATCTTCCTTTGCTTCTTTCGAAGCGGCAGCCGTTCTGGTCTGCAACTCGTCGATCTTTGCATCGAGTTCGTCCAGCTTTTTCTGCATTGATGCCTGATACTCATCTTTCGTCTGTCCTGCGTACCTGGATGCCGCGTCGACAGCCTCGTCCACTTCACGTTCGACGTCAGTTGAGGTGATCGACTCCTCGTCAGTTGTCGCCTTCTCTTCAGTGGTTGGAATGGTCGAGTTTGGATTTGGAATCGATGCTGGCGGCAGAGCATCTCCGCAACCGGACAGGCCAGCAGTCAGAGCAACCAGAACTCCGGCAATGAGCTTCGCACTAAGTGATTTCACGATGATTCTCCTCCGAAATCGCAGGATCAGGTGGGAACTCACGAGCCAGTTTCGAACGCAGTCCTGAACAGGCTCGCAACGGTGTTTGCTGGGTCGTTGATGGAGCGAACTGTGTGCCAAAGGGCGTTTCGACGACCTGCACACATGAAATAAGCAATTAGCTCATGGACTTAAATTTTGCGGGCTTGAGTGGCGTTTCTCACGACTCAGCGCCGGGGTCTTCGCGGAGAAGATGGAATTGGACGATCAACGCGATCAGCAAATCCGTTGTACGAAACATTGCCAGTCTGGCCGCACAGAACGCGGCCTGATCGGTCGCCAACCGACATTCAGTCGCAGGTCATGCGTTCCCAGTATGTATCAGTTCGTCGGAGACTTTCGGCACACGCATTGCGAACCGGTTCTTTCGATTCACTAACTCAACAGGCCGCGGCTGGTGAGTTGCCAGCGTGAGGCGGCTTCAGTCAATGCAGAGACTCAACGGAGGATGCCATGTCGATCATAAGAACCGCGAAGGAAGAACTGCAGAAGCGTTACGGACAGCTTGAGCAGGAGATGTCCGATCTTGAGTTGAAGACGCTGAATGCAAAGTTCCGCACGCTGGAAGCCAGAGACGCCGCTGCGAAAACGTTCCGCGAGAAAGTTAAAACGCTGAAAGAACGAGCGGCTGCAGGAAGTCATAAGGCCAGCCAGTTTTCCGACGACAGCGCAGACGCGTGGGAGAAATTTCGGGAAGGCATGGAGAATGCCTGGGAAGATCTGCGAACGACATGCAGCGAGGCGTACGACGAATTCAAGGACAACTACTCGGACGACGACAACGAAGCCTGCGATGTTTCAGACGCAGTGTGCAGCAGCTTCACGACAGATGGGAAGACCACAGCTACATCTCCATCGATGGCTGCCAGTGGGCAATGCTCAAACGAAGCGAGCACGTTGAAGAAGTGACCATTGGCGAGTGCATCTTTTGATCAGGACTCCTGCCGCAGCCAGCACGCTATGTCAGGACGAGACAGGATTTAAGCCGCCCGTATCTCACTCAGGAGTTTTTACGATGGATATTCGAATCAAATCTCTGGCGTTGTTCGGCGCGTTAGCAACGACTCCGTTAATCGCTGCGCCGCCACCACCGCCAGCTCCTCCGTCAGACGGAGCGTCGGCATCGGGACAGTTGAACGCGCAGGCAGAAACCCGGACTCAGGAACAGCAATCAAACGAACAACGCGCGTCAGCTTCAGCGGAGGCTTCCGTCGAAGATGATGTCGCACTGTGGGGGCCTCTGCATGAAGCTTTTGCGAGACCAGTCAGCCACGATCCGGTCCGTCAGTCCGCCATCAAGAGAGAGCCGCCCAGACCGATCGAAGAAGTCCCGCCGGAATATCGACCGGATGGTGACAACGTCATCTGGATTCCCGGTTACTGGAGTTTCGAAGACGCGGAAGATGAGTTTCTCTGGATAAGTGGACTATGGCGCGACGTGCCGCCGGGACGTCGTTGGGTTCCCGGATACTGGTCGCAGGTTGATGGTGGATTTCTCTGGACACCGGGTGAATGGATTGGTGCCGAGCGAGAGACTTTGAGCTATCTACCTGAGCCGCCTCGAAGTCAGGAGCGAGGCCCGTCGAGTGCCGCTCCGAGTAATGACCACTTTTGGATTCCCGGCTGTTGGGAGTATCGCGATCGTGATTACGGCTGGCGACCGGGCTACTGGGCACCTCATCAGCACGACTGGGTGTGGGTACCAGCTCATTATGACTGGACTCCGAACGGGTATGTTTATTGCGATGGCTACTGGGACTACGACATCGATCGACGAGGTCTCATCTACGCCCCGTACCGTTATCAGGGACGCCACATTACGAACTACACACCACGCACGGTGCTTGACGTGCCGCATTTGATGCTACACCTGTTCGTTGGAAATCGAACGGGCAATTACTACTTCGGAGACTACTACGGTCGTGATGCTTACCGTCCGTGGTACACCTGGCATGGTTCACGGTCTGGCTACGATCCGATTTACTCTTACAATTCGTGGCGCCACGGACCTGATTATCGAAACCGTCTGACAGGATGGAATACATACTTCACTCAAAATCAGGACTTCCGTCCGCGACGGACGCTGAATGCTCAGCGCCAGTTCTTGAGTCGCAATACGAATCGAGAAGTGGCCGCTCAGGTCAATATCGCCCGAGCGATCACAGGAGCGGTCGGTTCTGAACTGTTCGGACGCCGGGTTGTCGATGTCAGCCGCTCGGAACGCGATTCGGTGATGAGAACAGCGGGGGCATTGCTGTCACTGGCTGACCAGCGTTTGGATGTCGAGTCGCGCGGTCGAGGCCGTGCGTCTACCGGTAACCGTAGTAACCGGGATTCGGCAACAGTTCAGGGACGAGTCGACGTGCAGGGGCGAGCAACCGAACCAGCAGGAACGCTCACGCTTCCGAAGGTAGCTAGCCGAATTCTCCCCGGCAATCAGTCACCTGATGCAAAGCCTTCGAAAATTCCGGAACTGCCAGGCGTTACCAACGATCGACCTGGAAATCGAGTCGACCAACGCCCGAACGACAATCGTGGCAACGGTAATGGCCAGAAAAATAATCGTGGTAAAGGAAACGTGAAAGACACCGTTCGAGACGCTGTGAAAGGAGTCCTCGGAGAAACTGACAGAAAAGGAAGTGGGAATAGTAAAAGCAAAACTAAAGGCGTCATTCCTGACGGAGTTGGTTCCGTGATTGGAACGAAGGATCCGGGACAGCCAAAGACTGAGCAGAAAACTAAGCCAGTTGCAAAACCGAAGCCGCAACCAAAGGTGGATCCGAAACCTGATCCGAAGCCGGCTCCAGTACCTCGGCCGAAAGTAGACCCTGCACCAAAACCCACCGTCCCTGACGTCCAGAAACCGAAGAAAAGCAGTGGAGGAAAACGAGGCGGTGGCAAACCGAAAGGAAAATCTGGCGGATTGATTCCTTCAGTTCCCGGGTTGAAATAATCAGCAACTGCTTGCGAAGAAAGAGTGATCTCGAAAAAGGCATCGGTGTTCTGGTATCAGACACCGGTGCCTCTTTCTTTTGATGTCGTCGCGGGAGAAAACGTTGACCGTTCTATTCGCCATTCTGGTACTGGGCGCCGGCACGGTCATCACGTAGCTGGCCAGTGACCGTCTGGAGTCATCGAGTCTGCAACTGGCGAAGCACTACCGTCTGCCGGAAATCGTGACAGGAGCTGTTGTAACTGCTGTCGGTTCCAGCTTTCTCGAGAAGCGACCGTCTTGATCGATCGGGTATGCAGTTTTATCTCGTCCTCAGCGTGGCGAATCTACTGCTCTGTCTTGTCGAGGATTTCAGTGAGGTGATTCCACTCGGTTTCCGTGAGCTCGCGAAGGTCCCCCCAGTCCGCCTCGTCAGCACGGTCAAATTCCTGAAGCGGGAGCCTCACATCTCGGATAGACTCATGTTCGATCGACCTGATGTTCTGCCATGGCAAAATCTGTTTCGTCAGTTGGCCTGCCGGCTGATTACCCTTCAGGCAGTGACAGTGGTTTGGCGCCGGCGTCAGCGAAGACCTGGTCTGCGTGATCAAGCCATTGTTCAGCGTCGTCATCGTGACCTTCGACAGCAACGAGCAAATCACCTGCGTGAAGTGACTGTTCGTGAAAGTCGATGGCATCTTTTTCAACTCCACGCGATGCGAAAATCGATGCCAGAGTCCCTGTCAGCGTGACGCTGGCAAACGCTCCAAGTGCGATCAACGCTCTACCTCCTGAAAGAACAACCGCCGAGGCGAAGGCCGTTCTTCCGATTCCAAGTGCCGCCACCGCCGACGGGTCGATCGTGTGAGATGTCTGCTCGCCGGTCGTCGTTTCGCGGTATTCTCCAAAGTGCTTGTGAGCGTGCTCACGCGAGCAGATCACGCTGATCTGATCGGCCGAGAATCCGGCAGCCCTCAGATCTTTCACGGCCCGCGCCGCGCCGAGCGTTGTTTCAAAGACAGCAGCCCTGATGGGATAGTCCACGGTTGGGGTCGTGCTCATGGCTGAGTTCCTCTCAAAGAAGTGACGAATGAATGGGGTTTTACTGAGAGAGCAATCGGCGCGCCGGTGTTGTCTGGGCATTGAATACTCGACCGCCCTGTCTGCATCTGTCTTTTCAGCAATCTGTCTGGTCGATACCGGATCGAAATGAATCGTCATCAGCCAGGAAAATATCAGAGGGATCCCTCGGGCCTGGCATAACTTCTATTGAACCCGTCTGCTGGCAGAAGCTGTTCAGTCGGCCTGCCATCGTTGCCCGGAGGTTGTGGAACAGGATTCGCTACATGCTCGCGAAGGTTTGGCTCTTCAGGAGACAGGTCTGACGATCAGCCTGAACTTCCAGCGAATTCACCTCAGATTCACACTTCAAGAGAAATGTCATGAGATACGGTTTCGAATTACACGCCACGGAAACTGCTCCTGAAGCAGCTCAAACATTGATGCAGGCCGCTGAGGAACAGTTCGGGTTCGTCCCCAATCTACTTAAAGCGATGGCCGAAGCGCCGGCAGTGCTGGAGACGTATCTCAAGGTCACCGAGTTTCTGGCGAAGTCATCACTGAGCGATCTCGAACAACAGATCGTCCTGCTGACAGCCAGTACGGTTAACGAGTGCCACTATTGCATCCCCGCTCACTCTCCGCTGGCGAAACAGGCAGGCCTGTCTGACGAGGATCTTGCCGCGTTGACGTCTGGCGAAGCGATCAGCGATGGAAGATTCGAAGCATTGAGACAATTCACAATTGCCATTGTCGAGCGACGAGGCAACGTACCGGAGAATCAGCTGCAGACATTCATCGACGCTGGCTACTCCAGGCAGTCGGCTCTGGAGGTCATACTGGGTGTCTCGTTGAAAACGTTGAGTAATTACACCAACGCGCTGATTGACACTCCAGTGGACGAGCAGTTTCAGAAATAGAATGACAATGACGCCGCAGTCACCGAAAGCTGCTGCTGAGGCGACTGCTCCAGACCATTTGTTTTTCAGACAGGAGGACAAACGATGAGCGTTCAACGAGATCACTGGCTGGAGCACGTCGATGAGATTATTCGATCCAGACATTACACATGGCTACCACAGGGGCTTGGTGGTGAACCGGTTGATGAGGCAATGTCCTGGCTGGTGACCGACATCATGCACATCTGCAAACGCAGTGGAGTCGACTGGGAAGACATCCTGCAACGCGGGCAGGCTCGATTTCAAAAGGAAGAAATCAACCTGCTGGCAGAAATCAGCGTGCCGCAAAGTTAGTCGGTACAGCAATAGTCAGTTGAATAGAAACGTGCAGTACGGATCCAGCGAGACTTCGATCTGCCGAATCCGATACCCGTTGCAGCAACCTGCCAGAGGTTTCTGAACTGCCGGTGTACTGGCTGAACGACCGATTCGATGGTTGCTCATTCGTAATGAGAGTACCCAAATGGAGTTCTTAAGAATTGGAACAATGCACGCTTCGTCGATAAGAACAACGCGATCAGGATCGGTGTCCTGCTGGTTTTGCTTCCGTTGCAAACGCTTTTCTGCCGATGCAGCAGCGATCAGTGCAGACCGTAACGGTTCATTTTGTAGTGCAGCGTTCGGATGCTGATGCCCAAAGCTTTGGCTGTTTCTTCGCGGTGGCAGTTCGACGCGGCGAGTGCGGCCTGGATGGCATCTTTTTCGGCTGCTTCGGTGGCATCGGACAGTTGGCGGATGCTTCCGGCTGCCGCATGGTTGGCTGGATGCAGCTCGCTTGGGAGACGTTCGGCAGTAATGACGTCGTCGCTAATTGTCACGACCAGACGTTCCATGACGTTGCGGAGTTGACGGACATTGCCCGGCCAGGTGGCTGCAGTGAGGACGTGCATGGCTTCGTCGGCAACTCGTTTGGCAGGACGGTTGTGGCGCTGGCAGAAGTGGTTCAGAAAGTGTTCTACCAGCAGCGGGATGTCTTCACGGCGCTCCCGCAGCGCCGGAATCTGAATCGGCACAATGTTGAGTCGGTAGTAGAGATCGTCGCGAAACGTGCCATCGTCGATCAGGTGCTGCACTTCTTTGTTTGTGGCTGAAACGATGCGGGCATCTGATTCCAGCAGGTTCTCACCGCCGACGCGCATGAACTGACCGGTTTCGAGAACTCGCAGCAGGTCGACCTGGCTCTTCGCAGGGATTTCGGTGATCTCGTCCAGGAACAGTGTTCCGTGGCGGGACTGTTCGAAGCAGCCGGGCTTCTGACGAGTGGCTCCCGTGAACGAACCTTTTTCATGACCAAACAGTTCACTTTCGAGAAGCGTTTCCGGCAGGGCTCCAAGATTCACGGCGATGAACGGGCCACTGCTGCGAACGCTCAGGTCATGCAGCGCGCGGGCGATGAGTTCTTTGCCGGTTCCGCTTTCACCCTGAATGAAGACTGTCGCGTCGGTGTCGGCGACCTGGCGAATCTGCTGGAACACATCCTGCATCGCGGCGCAGTTGCCAATGATGCCGGAGATCTCACCGGCGTTGGCCAGTCGGTCTTTGAGTTCCCGGTTCTCGGCACGCAGTCGGTGATGTTCGAGCGCCTTGCCGACCTGTTGACGAATCAGATTGAGATCGACGGGTTTGGTGATGAAGTCAAAGGCGCCTCGCCGCATGGCGTCGACAGCGGTTTCCATTGTGCCATGTGCGGTGATAACGATAACCGTCGTTTCAGGTTTCCGTTCATGGACAAGCGACACGAAGTCGAGGCCGTCGCGGTCACCTGGCAGTCGTACATCGACGATCACCAGTTGAAAATTACCCGCGTCGAATTTGTCCAGTGCTTCGTTCACGGTACCAGCGGTCTCGATGACGTCGGCGAGTTTCTCCAGACCTTTGGCCAGTCCCGAACGAATATTGGGTTCGTCATCGACGATCAGAATATGGAATTCACTGTTCACGGCGTCAGGGGACTTTCTTTGAATCGGGGCTCAGCCAATCGGCAGCGTCATCTCGAACACGGTCTCGTTCTCGGTGAGCTGAAATTCGAGGCTTCCGTCATGTTGCCGCATGATCTTATCGCACAAGGCAAGTCCCATGCCGGTGCCCTGGCTCCTGGTTGTGAAGTACGGGTCGAAGATTCGATCGCGGATGCTTTCCGCAATTCCCGGGCCGGTATCGATCACGCGTATGCTCACCGACGTGCCGTTCGACGAATTCTTTCGCCCGGCCCGCACCGTAAGAGTCCCACCGTCGGGCATGGCTTCCATGGAGTTCACGAGCAGATTGAGCAGCACCTGTTCGAGTCGTACGCGGTCTGAGTCGATTGGCGGCAGGTCCGCATCGCAGTCAACATGAACCTCGATGTGCTGCTGGTTGGCTTGCGGGGCAATCAGTCGGACCTGCCGTTCAATCAGGGCGGCGAGGTCAACGGTGCCGGTATTCAGCCGTGCCATCGAAGCAAAGTCGCGGAAGTTTTCCAGCACGCTACCGATGCGCGTGACCTCGGTCTTGATCACACTCAGCATCTGCAGGACGTCGTCAGTCACTTCGGAATCGTCAAGTTCCTCTTCGAGTAATTGAACATGCAGTGACAAAGCGGCCAGCGGGTTCTTGATCTCGTGATGCAGGCCGGCGGCGAGCGAACCGAGTCCCATGTAGCGTTCCATCCGTCGCAGACGTTCTTCCATCAGGACCCGCTCGGTGACCTCGCGGAGCTGAATGATGCTGCCGATGTCTTCCAGTTCGAAGTTTTTCATCGGCTGACAGAAGGTTCGCAGCACACGCGATGTGCCGCCGTCAGTGAGTGAATAATCCTGAGGTTTCACGTCACGGGACTCGGCCTGAGCGTTCTGGCGGAACTCTTCAAGCGGAATCTGATCGGTGAGTTCCGACACAGTGCGTCCGACGTAGTCCCCGTCGAGTGCCAGCAGTTCAATTCCGCGACGGTTAATGCTGGTGACGATGCCGGCCCGATCGGTTGTGATCACGGCCAGGTCCATGCTGCTGAGAATGTCGCTGGCTTTAGCTTTGATGTCCCGCAGCGACGCCTGTGATGTCCCATACGCCCGAGACAGCAGCACCACCGCCAGCGCGGTCACGACAAGATTGAGCACGACCAGAATCGACAGTCGAAACTGCCAGCGCAGTTCGCCTTCCAGTTCCTCAGCAGCCAGTGCCGCATCCGGCGGTAACTGATCAATTAAGGCGTGCACAATTTCCTGCTCGCGTAGAAAATCGACCATGACCCACACGGTCACGAAAAACGCGGCCACGCTCAGGACGAGGAGTCCTGCGATCGCCAGGCGATACCTTCGACCTGATTCTTCAGATTCAACGCGGAACATGCAGGCTCGCCAGTTTCCGTGACAGTCGACGAACGTTGGACTTGCAAAGACCAACTGGAAACAACTCATGCAAATCTTCTGCCAGTCGGGAATTTTTTCTGTTTCCCGTCAGTTCAGAAATAGGATCACTGCTTTTACGCAGATTAATGCACGGTACATGCAGTTGTTTGCAGGTGATCCGCCTGATCGTACAAGGCTTAAACAGCGGATTGAAGAATGGCGGCCACAATCCTCCAGTCATGCTGAGGCAAGGGCCTCGCTGCATTCGGCTGCTGACTTTCTGCTTTGCCTGGGGTCTGTCCAGTTTCGTGATCGGTCACCAGTGCGGTGGCCCAGCCTGTGGACAGAGCCCGCGCGGTACCTTGAATTGCTGCAACATTCTGCAGTTCTGCAACGCAAAACTATGCGTATTGACGTGATGTTTGAGCGTCCGCAGACTCCCGTTCCCGTCGTCCGACAATTGCTCGTGACAGTCACTTCAATGTCTGATGCGACGTGTGTCAGCCCACCTTCGTTTACTCCAGAAAACACTGATTTCATCGCGCCTTCTGGCCATGCTCGCCATAGCTTCTGCATGAGTTGTGGGCCAGGCGGAGCTGTTTTTGCAGCTGGCTGTGGTGACGGTGGCACCGGGTGCGGTGATTCTGGCCTGTTCGGTAAGGATGCCCAACATGTTCAAGTTCCCTGTTTCTGCCATTGCGATTGCAGCCGCGACTTTGTGTCTGCTGCCAGCGAGTCTGACTGCTCAGGACCCTGACCCGTTTGCTCGTGAGAACCAGGAATTGAGGTCGCGCATCGATCGGCTTGAATCGCTGGTTGACCAGTTGCGACATAGTGACCCCGACGATGCCGGCGCCATCGAGCACGCATCGTTTGCGACCTGGCATTTGAACGGTGCTTCCGGCTGTGAGGCTCCTGATTATCCCACGGCAAAGCTCACTGGCTTCTTTCAGGCCGACGTCGGCTGGGCATCGCAGAGCAATCTCAATCAGACGGTCGTCGGAGACCTCCACGATGGAGCCGATTTCCGTCGAGCCCGTCTGGCTGCAACCGGCAACGTCGCTGAGAATGTCGGCTACATGCTCGAAATGGATTTCGCGTTTCCGGGACGACCGAACTTCATGGATGTGTGGGGCGAGGTTCGCAATCTGGACGTGTTACAGAACGTCCGCTTCGGCCAGTACCGACAGCCGTTCGGGCTCGACGGATTGACGAGCGTCAAAGAGCTGACGTTTCTTGAACGTGGATTGCCGTTTGCATTTCTTCCGTTCCGGCAAATTGGCGTGATGGCTCACGGGATGAGCGAGCAGGAAGACATGACGTGGTGGTTCTCCGGCTTCCGAGCTCCGGTCGACGCCTTTTCCGGGAACGTCGGAGACAACGGCGGCTATGGTCTGGCAACGCGTCTCACTGGTGTGCTGACCGAACACGGAGCCGACTCGGTCGTGCACGTCGGCGGCGCCTACAGTTTGATCGACCCGTCCACTGACACCGTCGAATACCGTAATCAGCCAGAATTCTTTGTCTCGGATTCGGTTCTGGGAGCGACTCCGTTTTTCGTCGATACGCTGGGCATTTCGACGAACACGGTGAGCTTGTTTGGCGGCGAACTTGCTGCGACGTCGGGGCCGTGGCATGCTCAGGGCGAAGTCATCTACGCGTTTGTGGATCGCAAAGCCGCCGGCTCGGCGACGTTCTCGGGAGCGTCGATTCAGACCGGCTGGATTCTCACGGGGGAACACCGACCGTACGACCGCAAGAACGGAGTCCTGGGTCGCATTACGCCTGATCAGAACTTTGGCGGTGGTCACAGCGGCGCGTGGGAGATTGCAGCCCGCTGGTCGTATCTCGATCTGAATGATGGTGGTATTAACGGCGGACAGCTGCACGACCTGACGGCGGGGTTTAACTGGTACCTCAACCGTTACGCAAAATTTCAGATCAACTATGTGCACGCCTTCCTGAAGACTGCCGGCGTGGGCGATAGCGACGCTGACATTGTGGCGATGCGGGCTCAGGTCGATTTTTGAACGTTGTCCTCGGATCGTGTTAACGCTGCGGTTGCCGATCCTGCCGGAGTGCGAATTGTTGTGTTGCCTTACGCCAGAACCTGCTGCACGACATGGCCATGCACGTCGGTCAGCCGAAAGTCGCGACCTGAGTGGCGATAGGTCAGCTTCGTATGGTCGATGCCCATCAGATGCAGAATCGTCGCGTGCAGGTCGTGAACATCGACTTTGTCCCGTGCGATCGACTTGCCAATATCGTCCGTCTCGCCGTGCACAATGCCGCCTTTGATCCCGCCGCCGGCCAGCCAGACGGAAAAGCAGTCGCCGTGATGGCCGCGTCCATGCTTTCCCTCTTTACCCGGCGTGCGACCGAATTCTGTCGCCCACACGATCAGCGTTTCGTCGAACATGGCGCGCTGTTTCAAGTCGCGGATCAAGGCGGCGAGTGGCTGGTCGACGGCCTTTGCCAGTGGGACGTGCTCGTTCATTTCGCCGTGCGAATCCCAGTTCGGGCGCGAGCCGGTATCGACCAACTCAATAAACCGCACTCCGCGTTCTGCCAGTCGACGAGCGACGACACACTGCCACGCAAAGCTTTTTGTGTCACCTCTCTTGAGCCCGTACATCTCGTGCGTGCGCTCGTCTTCGCTGGCGACGTCAAACGCTTCCGGCCCGGCCGTCTGCATCTGAAACGCCGTCTCGAACGATTTCATTCTGGCTGCGAGCGTCGAGTCATCCTGCCGCAACTGAAGGTGCCCTCGATTCAGAGTCGCCGTCAGTCCGAGTTCCAGTTCCTGAATCTGTCGCTGCTGAGTTCTTGCGACAAGATTTTCGATCGGCTGCTCGCCGGGAATGACGCGCGTGCCCTGATGGTAGGCCGGCAGAAAATCGCTGGCGTAAACCTGAGTCCCGCCGTACGGCAAGTGCGGAGCGATGACGATGAACGACGGCAGATTCTGGTTCACCGTGCCGAGCCCGTAACTGAGCCACGAACCCATGCTGGGCCGAGCAAACGTCGGCGACCCGGTGTGCATCCCGACGGCGGCTTCCGTGTGATCGAAGTGAGCCGACTTCATCGAGCGAATCACACAAATATCTTCCATCGAGTCGCGCAGGTGCGGGAACAGATCGGTGACCTCGGTCCCGCAGCGTTTGTTGGCGCTGTAAGGAAACACGCTGCCCATCAGCTTGTCTTTGCCGTTTCCATCGCGACCGTTCTTCGACGATTTCGGATCGAACGAGTCGATATGCGACACGCCTCCGGTCGCAAACACGAAGATCACTCGCTTCGCTTTCGGCGGAAACTGAGCCGGTTTCTCGGCTAGCGGATCGCTCGACGACGCCCGCGCCGCATCCTCAGCCAGCAGTTCGGAAAGAATCCCCGGCAGCAACATCGAGCTGCCGACCATGGACCGGATCAGTGATCGCCGTGAAAAATCGAAGTGAGACGGATTCATAATCATCGACCTCTAATCCACATAGAGAAACTCGTTGGTACGAAACAGCGATCGCGCAAAGCTGCTCCACAGTTCGTGGTCGATGTTTTGAGCAGTTGGTTGTGATGACTCAAGCACTCGTTTGAGGCGTTGAAAATACTCACCGGTTGCGGCTTGTTCGTTGGTAGTTGGAAGTCGTCCGGTGGCCAGTTCAAAAGCGAGTTTCAAGCGGTCGGTGTCCGAGGATGCTTCGCTGAGTAGACGAACGGCGAACTTGTCCGCCCGTTGATGGGTGAATTCATTGTTCAACAGAAACAGTGATTGCACGGTTGTGACGGAACTGTCCCGGACCGCTGTCGACGCATTCCGGTCAGCACCATCAAACGTTGTGAAGAACGGGCGAGTGTTCAGCCGCGCGGTCATCAGGTAAACGCTGCGACGGTTGCTCTCGTAGCTGTCCCGGAACGGGTGATGCTGAGTGAACTGCCACTTATCGACCGGTGGAAACGGATGCGGTTCAGTCATCATCGACGAGTCAAGTTCGCCGCTCAGCAGCAGCAGCGTGTCACGCAGCGACTCCGCGTCGAGCCGATGCCGATTGAATCGCCAGCGCAACCGATTGTCGGGATCCAGCAACGCGGCCTGACCGTCAGCGACAGCTTTCGAATCCAACTGGTACACGCGCGAATTCATAATCAGTCGGTGCATCGACTTAATCGACCAGCCGTCCTTCAGGAAACGCGTTGCCAGCCAGTCGAGCAGTTCCGGGTGGCTCGGCGGCTGACCTCGGTGACCGAAGTCGCTCGGAGTCGGCACCAGCCCTGATCCGAAGTGGAACTGCCAGATGCGGTTGACCATGACACGGGCCGTCAACGGGTTTCTGCGATCGGTCAGCCAGTCTGCGAGCTGTCGTCGACCGCTCTGCTTTGCTTCGTCGTCGGACAGCGATTGCCCGCCGAGCAGTTCCACAAAGCCGCGTGGCACGACCTCTCCCGGTTTCTTCGGTTCGCCGCGAATCTGCAGAGCGGCGTCGGCGGCGCGGGCTTCCGACACGGCATACGCCAGCGACTTACCAGGCTTACCGTTCTCGTACAGCGGTGCGAAGTCGCGTGGCTTCTTGTCAAGTTCGATGCCGGGGAACGGGTACTGTGTGCTGTTAAAGATCCCGTACAGCGCGTAATAGTCGGTCTGTAGTACTGGATCGAATTTGTGATCGTGACAGCGTGAGCACGACAGCGTCAGCCCCTGAAACACGCGACCGAGATTGTCGATCGTGTCTTCAATCGTGAGGTGCTGCGGGTAATCCTGAATCACGGAACCGAAGCGCCGCGAGATCGCGATGTAGCCGGTCGCGATGATGTGTTCGTTGCGTTCTGCGTCGCTGGCGGCCGGCAGCAGGTCGCCGGCGATCTGTTCGCGAATGAACTCGTCGTACGGCTTGTCGGCGTTGAACGAGTCGATGATGTAGTTGCGGTAAAGGTACGCCTGCGGGATCGGGTAGTCCGAATTCTCGCCCGCTGTGTCGGCGTAGCGGACGAGGTCCATCCAGTGCCGGCCCCAGCGCTCGCCGTACTGCGGCGAGTCGAGCAGCCGATCAACGACTCGCGAAAACGCCTCTCGTGAATCGTCGGCCAGGAACGCGGCGATGTCCTGAGGACTCGGCGGCAGACCGGTCAGATCGTACGTCGCGCGGCGGATCAGAGTCCGTTTGTCAGCCGGGCCGACGGGTTTCAATTTCGCCTGTTCGAGTTTCGCAAGAATGAAGCGGTCGATTTCGCTCAACGGCCACTCGGCATCTTGAACCTCGGGCGGAGCGGGATCGGTGACCGGCCGAAACGACCAGAATTCGCGGGCTTTCGCGACGTCGATCGTGCGTCGCGGAATTTTCGTCGCGGTGTGCCGCGGATCGGGAGCCCCCATGCGGACCCACTCTTCGAGATCCCGGATATCGGTCGCCGACAACTGCTCGTCGGGCGGCATCTGCAGGTCTTTGTTGCCGTACCGCACGGCCTCAATCAAGAGACTCCTATCGAGGTTACCCGGCATGATCGCCGGACCGGTGTCACCGCCGCGCCGCATCGTCGGAGCGGAATCAACCAGCAATCGACCGGCGACTTCATCCGACTCCTGACTGTGGCATTCATAGCACTTCGCAATCAGCAGCGGCCGGATGCGTTTCTCGAAGAATGCGAGCTGCTCTTCCGGAAGTACGACATGGCCATCGTGCTCGCCGCGCCAGATTTCGACGCCGGAAAAGTTCGCGGCTCCGCCCTGACTGGTGAGCACGATCTTTTCATCAGTGACATCCACAAACCACGGACCGAGCCGATCCCACTTCCCCGCCGGCCCGCTGCGGTACTGCCGCTGAACTTCGCGACCGTTCAGCGACACCGTGTACGTCTCCGGCTGATTGTCTTCCCACACGTAGAGGAACACCGTGCAGCGACCGTTCGGAATCCCCGACAGCTCGACGCGGTTCCCGCCCCAGCGACTGGATCGCAGCATCTTCGAGCGATCGGCATCGGTCGGCGGAAGCAGTTCGATGCGCTGACTGTCGAACGCTTTGTCTTTACAAACGTACTGCTTCGCGTCTTTGCCGTCCCAGCGATTGCCATCGATCGTGACCACCGGGCCGTTGAGATTCAGTCCGCGCAGAAACGTCGCCGGGGAGTCGGCTGCGTGACCGATGGCCGCGTGGTTGATCGCGATCACGGCGATGAGAAAACCGTATGTTCGAAGAATGGACATCACACTCACCTCCCGCGTGGGGCGAGCAGAAACTGCCGACCGTAATCAAGATGTTCTTCCATGCGTCGAGCGGCGAGATCAGCGTCTCCTGCCAGCACTGCATCGACGATCGCCGCATGTTCGTCGCAACTCGAGCCGAGACGCTCCGGCAGTTGCTGAAAGACTCGACCGATCACTCGATGAATCTTTTCCCGCAGTTGACTCATCACCCGCGTGATTTCGCGGTTGCCGTGAAACTCGCAGAACAGCATGTGAAACTCCGCATCCCGCGCGACCAGTTGCGCGACATCCCGCCTTTTGGCCGCCTGCTTCTGCTGCCGGATACTGGCGGTCAGAAAGGCTGCCTGTTTGTCGGTGAGACGTCCCGCGATCGACCGCAGCACATGCGATTCCAGAGCGACACGAATTTCAAACTGATCAGCGACTTCATGCACCGACAGCTCGCGCACCACGATGCCCTGTTGCGGCGAGACGGCAATGAAACCCTCCATTTCCAGCCGTTCGAGCGCCGCTTTGACCGGCGTCTTGCTCATCCCCAGTTGTCCGGCCAGTTGCCGTTCGGAAAGAAAGGCACCCGGCTTGAACGTGACATCCTGAATGAGTTGCTTCAGCTCTGAATAGGCCCGGTCTTTTAGCAGCACGCGAGCGTCTGCCGCTGTCCGATTGTCGCCGGGAGCTGTTGAACGTCGCGTCTTGCGATCGCGAATAGTTGTCGTCATGTGTGTGTTCTTTGGGGATGTTTCAATGTCTGAGACTGTCGTAAATATCTAACTGAGATCTCAGTGAAAAGCAATCTGAGACGGTCGTCGACAGTGCAGCCGGCAGGCGAATGACGATCAGGTTACCAACATGGTCGGTACGGTTTTCGCTGTCTGGCACACTTACTGAGCTGTCTGCTTCGATTCTTACTGGGCGTCCCGGGAGCGATCAGGATTTTCATTGATGTCAGTTCCCAGGACGTGAGGGCGATCATGACGATTTCCGGAGATTCCGGACCTGTTTGGCGTTCCATTGCGTTTCTGATGGAGAACTCGCTCTTCCTGATTGGCGGTGCCGTCGCGGCTCTGGTCTGGGCCAACCTCGACCTGGACGGGTATCACCACTTTGTACATCACGAATTCGCGATGCTTGCCGAGCGGCATATTGATCTGCATTTTCTGATCAACGACGTCGCGATGGCTCTGTTCTTCGCTATTGCCGCCAAGGAAGTCTGGGAGGCTCTGTTGCCGGGCGGACCGCTGTCGAATCCGAAGACGGCCGCGACTCCGCTGATGGCGACAGCCGGAGGTGTGCTGGCTCCCGCGCTGATCTACTTCGCGGGAGTTCATCTGCTGGGTGAGCAGACAACGCTCGGTCGCGGCTGGGCGATTCCCTGCGCGACGGATATCGCGTTCAGCTATCTCGTCGCCCGGCTGATCTTTGGCCATGAACATCCTGCAATTGTTTTCCTGCTTCTGCTGGCAATTGCAGACGATGCGGCCGGGCTGCTGATTCTGGCAGCCTTCTATCCGCAGGAAGCGATGCATCCTGAGTGGCTGCTGCTGCTGACACTCGCTGCGATCGGTACTGGACTGGGGATGCGTCGGGCGGGTGTGAAGAATTTCTGGTGGTACCTGTTGATTCCCGGCGTGCTGAGCTGGTGGTCGTTTTACGAGGCTGGTATTCACGCGGCTCTGGGGCTGGTCCCGATCATCCCGACGATGCCCGGACATCATGAGGACAAAGGACTGTTTCATCCTGATGAGCACACTCAGGAAGACACCCTCAGTCAGTTCGCCGCCTGGTGGAAAAATCCGGTTGAAATGATTCTCGGATTGTTTGGTCTGGTGAACGCGGGAGTCGTGCTGTCGAATGCGGGTACGGGAACGTGGCTGGTGTTGAGCGGCCTGGTGATCGGCAAACCGGTTGGCATCACGCTGCTGACGCTGATCGGCGAGAGGCTGTTTGGCTTCCAGCGACCGGAGGGCATGAGCTATCGACACGTCGTCACTCTGGGCCTGGTGGCGGGAATCGGATTCACGGTCGCGCTGTTCGTGTCGTCGGCCGCGTATCCGGAACCGGGAGCGATTCAGGACTCCGTCAAGATGGGAGCTCTCGGCAGCTTCCTCGCTGCCTTACCAGCTTTCATGATCGGTCGAGCGCTTGGCATCAAACCAGGTCGCAAAGGGCAGAAAGTTTCGTGACCGAACAGGACGATGCTCATCCCGTTGGCTTTTTCTGCACACCGGCTGGTCCGTGGCCGGTGACTTCTTCGATCAGGTCGGTCTGAATCTGCTGGACCTTCAGCAGGTGCTGCCACTGGTAAGTCAGCAGCACGGCCAGACGCGACAGTACCAGGTTCAGCTGGCAGCCTGACCGCGGTTGCATCTGCAAATAATTGCAGACTCTCGGCAGAGACCTGCACTTTTGCGGCCGCCAGGTTCTGTGACGAGGGTCTGCTGTCCATTAACCACGCGGGCATTCAATACCGATTTGGTTGGTATCGGGGCGACGCGTCGGCAGGAAGCGAGCAAGCCCACAGGCGGGAAATCAACAGCCCGCAGTGCCGGTGGCAATCAATCACCAGGCTCTGAGGGCCGCACTTCAGGCGACTGTTTTGGTTTGCGAGAACTTTGGCACAGTCCTTGCCACTGGGGGCTGTCAGGCTCTGAGCGCGGTGTTCGAACTTGCTGAAGCGAGCCGAACCAGCGGGCAGGCACAGATGGGTAGAGCAATTGTTCCAATCGTTCTACTGACTGTGCGGACGCGGGAATGATTGAGACAATCGTCTTACAACAGTTTGCGCGGCTGGACGTTTAAATCGGGGCAAACGACCACTCCGCAGTTGCAGCAAAAAAACGCCAGCCATCGGCCTTCGAGTCAGTCGTCAGGAATTCACAGTCACCAGAAAGTCACCGTGGTCAGCACCGTCGAGACAGAAGAAACACACTCCAGCTCCGACCAGCATGCCGAATTGCGGCATCTGGTCGAACATGCCGCCCACTTTCTGCCGGCTCAGGGGCCGATCGAAGTCTTCGTTCATCACAACACGCTGCACGCGTTTGAAGACCTGACGTTTCACGAAGCAGTCAAGGCGGCTCAGGAACGCTTCGGAGCGAATCCGTACTTTCCGGAAGCTAAGTACCGCGAACTGCTCGACAGCGGTCGCATCATCGTGGCCGATCTGGAAGCGGTGCTCAACGAAGATCTCGGCGAGCACGATGCCGAACAGATCGACGGACTTGGGACGCGTCGACAGATTCGGCTGGCGATGCTGCGGCATCCGCTTCGAGTCGGTCCTGATGCCGAGCTTCGCTGGGTCGTGGCCGAGACCGACGCGCTGGAAACATTCCGCCCGGAAGTCCCGGTCCGGACACGTGAGAAGCTGCTCGAAGGAACCCGGAAATGGGTTACGGAAACGCTGGCAGGGACGGAAGCATCTGCAGACCGCCACTCCGAACTGATCGGAGATTTCCGGGAACGCTTCGGTCGACATCCCGAGCACTGGCGTGACCGAATGTGGGAGAGAGCCACGTTACAACTGATGTGGCGCATTTGTCGGCAGGGCGTGCAGGATGTGCCTGTGTCGGAAAACTCGATGCCGACAATCCGGCATCCACGCGACTTGCTGCTGCAGGCCACGGGGCAGGACATCAACCGTTACGTCCACGATCTTATGATTCGTTTCTGCGGTGCGTTTCTCGATCAGGGTTACGCGCACTGGGAGCTGCCGGACCGGGACGAAGGGCTGTTCAAGGCGTTCGTGTCGTTGTACTCAAAGCAGCGCAGTGTGCCTGACGAGTGGCTCCGAGGGCTTCGTGAAGAACTGCTGTCGCTACAGCGGGAACAGACATCGCCGGAAGAGTCGATCAAGGAGTCGCTGGAACTGCTCGGCGTGGCCGACAGCGACCAACAGGAATTCATCACACTGACACTGCTGTCATTGCGTGGCTGGGCCGGCATGGTCTGGCAGATGGAGACCGCCGCCGACTGGACGGTCCGCCCTGCTGCAAAGGGGTCGCTGATTGAGTACCTCGCCGTGCAGTTAATTTTGGAACGGCAGGCCATAGCGTATGTCGGGCGTGAGTTTTCGGGGACGAACGCTTCGCTGCAGAGCGTCCTGGCTGACGCGCAGAAACATCTTGCAAAGTCGCAGCCGGCCAGTTTCCAGCGTCGAGCCTTTCTGCTGTTTCAGGTGGGTCAGATGCTGGGCTGGCAGCCGGAAACGCTGCTGAAGCTGACCCGGCAGCAGTGGTCGGAACTGCTCGGCGAATTCGAAGCGTTCGATGCGACCGAGCGGCGTCGCGTTTATCACGAAGCCTACGAGCGGCGGTATCGCGTGGCGGCGCTGGACGCGTTTGCAAATCACACTCGCCAACGGTATGCGGTGGAGACTCGCAGCGCGGACGACACGGCATTGCCTGCACCATCGCCAGCGAATCAACCGTCGTTTCAATTGATGTGCTGCCTCGACGATCGGGAAGAATCGTTCCGACGTCATCTCGAAGAAGTGATGCCATCGTGCGAGACGTTCGGCGCGGCCGGCTTCTTTGCGGTCGCCATGAAATACAAAGGTGCCGCTGACAGCTTCTTCAAGCCACTGTGTCCAGCAGTGATCGATCCAGATCACTACGTGCAGGAAGACGTTGGCTACACGTTCGAAGGGGTGCATCAGACGCGAGCTCAGCGGCGGAACCGACTCGGACGAGCGACGTACCTGTTCCACACTCGCAGTCGCACGTTTCTCGGCGGCATGGTGGCCGGGATTGCGGGGTCCCTGGCGACGGCTCCGCTGGTGGCTCGTGTCCTGTTCCCGCGTCTGACTTCGCGCATCCGCAGCCGCTTTGGTTCGCTGCTGCAGCCGCCGCCCGTCACGCGTCTGCAGTTGCATCGGTATCTCGACGAACCCGGTTCTGAAAACGGTCACGTCGGTTACACGCTCGATGAAATGGCGGCCATCGTCATCAGACTGCTGCAGGATATTGGTCTCACGCAGAAAGATGCGTTTTCGAGGTTATTTATTATTTGTGGGCACGGTTCATCGAGTCTCAACAACCCGCACGAGTCCGCGTACTGCTGCGGAGCTTGCGCGGGAAAACGCGGCGGTCCGAACGCCCGGGCTTTCGCTGAGATGGCCAACGACTATCGCGTGCGGTTGCGGGTTGCTCAGGAAGGGCTGCTGATTCCGGACAGTACGGTTTTTGTCGGTTCGTACCACAACACGTGCGACGACTCGGTGGTGTACTTCGACCTCGATCGTCTGCCGGCATCGCATCGCAAGGAGTTCGACGTTGTCCGTGGCGCGATCGAAGAAGCCCGCACCCGCAACGCTCACGAGCGCTGTCGGCGGTTTGCGTCGGCTCCGTTAACCCTGACTCCAGTCGGGGCGCTGCGACATGTCGAGGCCCGTGCGCAGGATCTCGCGCAGGCTCGGCCGGAATACAACCACGCTACCAACGCGCTGTGTGTCGTCGGCCGTCGAGCATGGACGCGCGGATTGTTTCTCGACCGTCGAGCGTTCCTCACGTCGTACGACCCGGCGCAGGATGACAAGGACTCGTCGATTCTGTTCCGCATCCTTGGTGCTGCGATTCCCGTGTGTGCGGGTATCAGTCTGGAGTACTACTTCTCGTGCGTGGATTACGTGAAGTATGGCTCGGGCTCGAAACTGCCGCACAACCTGATCTCGATGCTGGGTGTGATGGAAGGTTCGGCGAGCGATCTCCGCACCGGCCTCTATCAGCAGATGGTTGAGATTCACGAACCGGTCCGACTGCTGTTCGTTATTGAGACGACTGCGGAAGCGATGCTGTCGATCATGGATCGGCACGCAGGCATTGGCCGGCTGTGTCGAGGCGGCTGGGTGCAGATCGCCGTGATTGATGCCGAGACCTCGAAGCTGCAACTGTTCCACAATGGTCAGTTCCGACCGTACGAACCTTCGACCGACGAACTGCCGGAAGTCGCAACTTCACTCGCCTGTTACGAAGGTTCGCGCGAGCACCGACCATTCCGCTCGATCAAAGAGTCCGACGCCGCGCGCCGCCAGACATGACTTCAAACCAGTACGACGCGCCAACGAGTGAATTCCGGAAGCGGCGATCGGCCTGCCAGCACGTCGTGCCGGGGTCAGAAATCGCTCTCAGGATTATGTCAAAGTAACAAACTAACCATGCAGACCTACTTCCATTCTCCTGCGTGCTCTGTGTCGTCGTGAGGCCATCCTCAATCTGCCACAGAGAGTCTCGGAGTTTGCAAAGGTCTGCGGATTCAACACACATGACCCTCGATTCCACATTTCAATTTCTCGGCCTGATCGTGGTCGCCAGTCCGGCGGTACTGCTGGTCGTGCTTGGTCTGCCAATGCTGCTCGGGAAGGCGCTCAGCGAGTCCGTTCAGTCCAACTTCACAAAGGCTGCCGTCCTGACTGGTCTGTCCGCGGCTGTCGTCATTCTGGGGCTGATGCTGGCGTTCGACTCGCGACATGTCCCGATCGAGTTCGGTAACTGGGTGTCGATTCCGCAGGAGCATTTTCACTTCCATTTAAAGTTCGTGTTTGACCGACTGTCAGTCCCGTTTGCCATTCTGACGTTTGTGCTGTGCGGCACCGTAGGAGCGTTCGCGAGCATCTATCTGCATCGCGAAGCCGGCTATCGGCGGTTCTTTCTGTTCTATGCAATGTTTCTGCTGGGCATGATGGTTTCGTCACTGGCCGGCACGATCGAAACGCTTTTCTTTGGCTGGGAACTGGTGGGGCTCTCGTCGGCTCTGCTGATCGCCTATTTCCACGAACGACCTGGCCCGGTGCGGAACGGACATCGTGTCTGGACCGTGTATCGAGTTGCTGATGCGGCGTTCCTGGTGGCTGCATTGACGCTGCATCACCTGACTGGAGCCGGCGACTTTGATGGCCTGATGGGAACAGGACCGTGGCCCGAAGGAGTTGCCGCGATCGACTCCTGGCATGCCTTGATCGTCGGCCTGCTGTTACTCGTCGCGGCGGCGGGCAAGTCCGGCATGGTGCCGTTCTCCGGCTGGCTGCCGCGAGCGATGGAAGGTCCCACGCCATCCAGTGCCGTGTTTTATGGAGCGTTGTCGGTTCACCTGGGAACCTATCTGCTGCTGCGAGTCAGTCCGCTGCTGGAAGCATCGCTGCCGTTGAGCATCGCAGTTGTGGTGCTCGGTCTGGTGTCGGCGATTTTCGGCACACTGGCCTCGCGTGTGCAGAGCGACGTGAAGAACGCACTGGCGTTCGCGTCGCTGACTCAGGTTGGAATCATCACCGTCGAGATCGGTTGCGGCCTGCGCTACATCGCGCTGATTCACATGATCGGTCATGCCTGTCTGCGGACGCTGCAACTGCTGCGGGCTCCGTCGGTGCTGAAGGATTTCCAGTCGCTGGAGAATGCGATCGGCGAACGACTCTCGACCGGTCCTTCCATCTGGCAGCGCATCATTCCGAAGTCCCAGCGAGCGTGGCTGTACCGCTTCGCGCTGGAGCGTGGTTATCTGGACGGCTTTCTCAACGAATACATCGTGCGACCGTTCGTCAACGTGTTTCGCTGGTGCGATCTCCAGGAACGCCGCTGGACGAGTTTCGCCGGGGGCGGTGAGAAACGTGAATCCGATGGCGTCTCTGTTTACGGCGACTCTCTAGAGGACGTGGTCTGATGCGTGAACTTCATCTGCCCTGGATGGAACTCTCTGTCCTGTTGCCGCTACTGGGTGCGATCTGGGTCTCGCTGCTGAAGAACCGGGATACCGCAAGAATCCACAGCACGGTGATCTGCGCTTTGACGCTGCTGTGCGCGACGGGCGAGTGGATCGACTTCAGTTCGCTGCACACGTTCGAGGCGCATGATCACTGGGACATGCTGACGAAAGTTTTTCACAAAGACGTGTTCGTCATTGACGAGTTGAGCGCACCGCTGCTTCCGCTGGGGGCGATGCTCTACCTGATGACCGTCATGACCACGCTGAAGACAAAGGTGAACCGCTTTTCGTTTGGCTGGACGTTGTTCTCCGAAGCGATCCTGCTGGCCACGCTGAGCTGTCGCGGACCGTGGCTCATCATCGCGCTGATGTCGCTGGCAACGGTGCCGCCGTGGATCGAGATGCGATCGCGGAACCAGTCGACTCGTTTCTACAGCCTGCACATGGGCGCGTTCGTGGCGTTGATGTGTGTTGGTCAGGCGCTTGTTCCGGATGATGTATCTTCTCTTAATCCTCCGATCATTGGCGGATGTCTACTGGCGGCCGGAGCGTTGCTGCGCAGCGGAGTTGCTCCCGTCCACTGCTGGATGACTGACCTGTTTGAGAAAGCCACGCTGGGCACCGCGCTACTGTTTGTGACGCCGATGACCGGCGCTTACGTCGTGATGCGGCTCGTGCTGCCAATTGCTCCGGACTGGGCTCTGCAGAGCATCGCCGTCGTCTCACTGTTTACCGCCGTCTATGCTGCCGGAATGGCTCTGGTGCAGCACGAAGCCCGCCGCTTTTTCTGCTACGTCTTCCTGAGCCACTCGTCGCTCGTGCTGGTCGGACTCGAAATGGTCACACCTATCGGACTGACGGGGGCCCTGTGCGTGTGGCTGTCCGTCGGCATTTCACTGCTGGGGTTCGGCCTGACACTGCGCAGCGTCGAATCGCGTACGGGCCGACTGTCGCTCGACAGTTTTCACGGGCTCTATGAACACACTCCGATCCTGGCCGGGCTGTTTCTACTGACGGGTCTGGCTTCGATCGGTTTCCCCGGAACCGTGGGTTTCATTGGGACGGAACTGCTGGTTGAGGGAGCCATCGGAGTTTACCCACTCGTCGGTCTGGCCGTTGTGCTGGCCGCGATGTTGAACGGCGTGGCTGTTGTGCTGGCCTACTTCCGTGTCTTCACCGGCACGCGCCACACGGCCTCGATCTCGTTGAAATGCCGGAAGAGCGAACGTGTCGCGATTCTGGTTCTGACCGCCCTGATCCTTGGCGGTGGCCTGTATCCGCAACCTGGAGTCTCCTCACGCTACCACGCCGCCGTCGCCCTGATGGACCATCGTGGCGTCAAAGTGGTCGACCATACCACACAAACGGAGCCGTCCACCGAGCCGTCTCCCGCTCCACCTTCTGACCACTCCCAATAGCACTTGTTCGGTCCTGATGCTGGCGTCGTTGACTTCATGAGAGTTCGTACGGTCCAACGACTTACGAATCCGGCGACCCTTTGGACCAGGCCTCGCCGCTGTAACAGCCTTCCCCTGTATCCATCCTTGCTGAAACAGAGACCCAACCAATGTCGGAATCCACTGCCAACCAATCCGGCGACACACCACACGGCAACATTGCTGGCTTTAAAAAGTTCATGAAGCAGGACCTGACGTCGGGCCTGCTGGTTTTTCTGATCGCCCTGCCACTGTGTCTGGGGATTTCGATTGCCAGTGGCTATCCGCCGATCGCCGGAATCTTCACAGCGATCATCGGCTCGCTCGTCACGACGTTTATCAGTAACAGCGAGCTGACGATTAAGGGTCCGGCCGCTGGTCTGATCGTGATCGCGGTCGGCTGTATCAATGAATTCGGCGGGGCCGGCAATCCGGATGCCTATAAAGCGGCGTTGGCCGTTGGTGTTGCCGCCGCCGTCCTGCAGATTCTGTTTGGTCTGTTTCGAGCGGGCATCCTTGGCGAGTTCTTTCCGACGGCCGCCGTCCACGGGATGCTGGCGGCGATCGGTGTCATCATTCTGGTGAAGCAGATTCCGTTTGCACTGGGCGTGATTGATCCGGCGACTGGTCGTGCTCCCAGCGCGGCACCGATGGAGATGGTTCGGCAGATTCCGCACTACATCGCTGAGGCGAACCCGGCCATCGCGGCGGTCGGCGTCGTCAGCCTGTTAATCATGTTTCTGTGGCCCTCGTTCAAGAGCAAAGTCGGCCCGCTGAAAGTGCTCCCGGCTCCGATGATTGTGCTGCTGGTGGCTGTGCCGATGGGTATGGGCTTCGACCTGCTGCACAAGCATCCGTATGAACTTGCCGGCCATCAGTACCAGCTCAGCGAGCAGTACCTGGTGAACATGCCGGACCGCGTCTTCGGGATGTTCGACGAAATCACGCTGCCGAACTTCGCAGCACTTACTCAGCCCGTTGCCTGGAAGTGGGTGATGATGTTCTTCCTGATCGGCAGCCTGGAATCGCTGCTGAGTGCCAAAGCCGTCGATCTGCTCGATCCGTGGAAACGCAAGACGAACATGGACCGCGACATCATCGCGGTGGGAACGGCGAATCTGTGTGCGGCGATGGTTGGTGGTCTACCCATGATCTCCGAAATCGTGCGATCGAAAGCCAACATCGACAACGGAGCCCGAACGCGCTTTGCCGACATGTGGCACGGCATCTTCCTGCTGCTGTGCGTGGCGCTGATTCCGACAGTGCTGCACCGAATTCCGCTGGCCGCTCTGGCCGCGATGCTGGTTTACACGGGGTCCCGCCTGGCTCACCCGAACGAATTCATTCACGTCTACCGGATCGGCAAGGAACAGCTGGCCATCTTCCTGACGACGCTGGTCGTTGTGCTGGTGGAAGACCTGCTGATCGGGGTCGCGGCCGGCATCATTCTGAAGATGGTCATTCACATCTCGAACGGAGTGCCTCTGAAATCGATGTTTAAACCGTACCTGGAAGTCGAAGAGGTCAACGCAGAGACCAGCGTGATTATCGCTCGCGAATCAGCGGTGTTCAGCAACTGGATTCCGTTTCGACGTCAGATCGAACAGATCGGGCTGATCCAGCATCGCAACCTGATCGTCGATGTCTCGAACGCACAACTTGTCGATCACAGCGTGATGGAGAAGCTGGATGAAATGCAGCGCGACTTCGAACACGAAGGTCTGACATTCGAGGTTCGTGGCCTCGATACTCTGCAGCCTCTTTCACCGGACTCACATTCCGCCCGCAAACGTGGCCTTGCCCGGGTGCGTCGCCTGACGGTTATGGCTGATCGTTCGCTGAAGGATGACCTGCTGATTCGACTCCGACAGTGCGGCGTTTCGGGCTACACGCTGACGCCGTGTACCGGTGCCGGACGCAGAAATCTGTACGACGATTCTCTGCCCGAGAATCAGCACATCCGAATTGAAGTGATCGCTCCCGAGAAAGTCTGTAGCGACATCATGGTTCGACTGCGCCAAGACATTCTTCCCGATCAGCACGTGACAGCCTGCGTCGAAACGGTCGATGTCATGAGCATCGGCCATTTTGCACCGGATGATGAGTTGGCGGTTTCGCACAGCCACTGATCGCTGTCACTTTGAACGCCATTCAACCGTAGCCACTATTCATGACCGTACTTCAACCCGAAATTCACCACTTCGATGAGCGCCACTTCGGTACCATGTCCGAATTGATTGAGGCGGCAAGGTCGGGTCGGCAGGATTTTCTGCTGCTGGCTTGTTCCGATCAGAGCGGATTGCCTGGCAGCATTTCTTTCGCCGATCCCGATCAGTTCGTCGTGGTGCAGAACCTGGCTGCTTCCGTGGCTCGCCCGGGTGAGACGGATGCCTTTCTGGGAAGCATCGAATTTGCCATGGCGGTGCATGAGATCCAACACATCATTCTTTGTGGTCACACGTGTTGCTCCGTTCTGGCCAACCTCGCCCAGCGACGGAGTCGGGACTTGTGCGTTTGCCGAACGCTCAGCATTGTCGAACAACACTATCCGCAAGCCACCGACCGGGAATTCTTCGAACTGCTTGTCCAGGAACACATGTTACTGCAGCTCGAAAATCTCCAGTCGCATCGATTTATCAGCAAACAACTGGCGACCGGGCAGCTAAGCCTGCACGCGTGGCTTGTCGACGACCAGACGGCACGCGTTCGAGCCTTCGATCCTGAAGCAGGTCAGTTCACCCAGTGACCGCGCCGAAATTGTCCTGCTGGCGACATACTTCGCTGACATCGAGTAGTACTCTGATTTCTACTCATCGCTGGAGATCCACGTTTCTGCCTTGTCGGCGTCGGCACGGTCGAAGTAACGAACCTTCGCCCTGGTGAACGGACGGCAGAACGTCGCCATGCCGTGCTCCCAGGTCTTGTCGCCGATCATGGCGACTCGCTCAATGTCGCTGAAATGTTTCATACCCAGCTTCAAGTCTTCCCACGCGGCGCTGACCGTCCAGCCATGAAAATCGACCATGTCGAAAAGGATGCGAATCTTTCCGTGGCGTACGATCCATTGTTCCAGTTCCGGAACGAAAATCGCGTAGTCGTCCTTCGTTAATTTGCCGCTTACTCGCAGGACCACGACATTCGTTTCCGTTGATGCAGCAAAATCAACTTCGTGAAATGTGACGCTCATTGCCTCTTCCCTCCAGTACGTGTTTGGTTGTCGAAGACCACACCAGCAGCCGATACCGCAATTTCAATTCCATTCAACCCTGTTTTTCGACAACAAGTCGAACTGGAAATGGGTGGTCGTCAAACCGCACATGATGTGTGCGACAGGGTGCAATCAGCCCCTTCTGGTATGCCATCGACAGGAATTGAATCACAAGGTTGTGTGTCTCATCGCACGCAGACAGAAGCACATGTGCCGATGCGCGCGATCGACTTGTTCCATCTGAATCAGGCTTCGCCCATTAAATTGCAGTTGGCGTTCATCTGGCGTGCAAGTTGCAAATCGATTCACGACATTTTCCGGCTGACCACTGCTCTTCATCGATCGTGATGATGGATGCTGCCATCTGTCGACACCACGGCTCGCCGATTGCGGTCAGATTCGACGATCCTGCGGCCAGGCATTGAAACAACTGAAAGATTCCATGAAACGACTTGTCGTCATCGTTATCCTCGCTGCCGGACTGACGGCGCTGCTGGTTCTCAATCAGCGACGGGACGAGCCGCTGATTGTGTCGGGTACAGTTGAAGCTGATGACGTGCGTGTGGGCTCGCGGATTGGCGGACGAGTGGCCGTCGTGCATGTCGACGAGGGCCAGGTCGTGGCTGCTGGTGAACCGCTGGTTGAACTGCAGCCATTCGATCTGCGCGAACGTAAAGCTCAGGCCCAGCAGACACTGGCCGCAGCCGATGCTCAGTTGAAGAAACTCACAACCGGCTTCCGCGACGAGGAAATCGAGCAGGGCCGGGCGATGCGTGACGAAGCGGCGGCGGCTCTGGAGGAGTTGCGCAACGGGCCGCGCTCACAGGAAATTGCCGCCGCTGAAGCTCAGGTTCGGCTGACGGCGGCCGAACTCAAGAACGCCACTCGCGACTACAACCGCATTGAATCCCTGTTTGGGCAGAAGGCCGTTGATCAGAACGACCTCGACGAAGCCAGCACGAAGCTGAGCGTCGCGCTGGCGACGTTCGAAGATCGGCAGGCAAAACTTGATCTGCTCAAAGCCGGCACTCGCAAAGAAATGATTGCACAGGCAGATGCCCGACTGCGGCAGGCGGATCAACAGTTCGCACTGCGCACGGCAGGGTATCGCCGCGAGGAAGTCGATGAAGCACGGGCACGACGCGACGCAGCGAGGGCCGCGCTGGCTGTGATCGATCGGCAGCTTGACGAGCTGACCGTGTTAGCGCCGTTTGACGGAGTCGTCGAGGCGGTTGATTTACGGCCCGGCGACATCGTGCCGCCGAATGCGCCAGTCGTTGCGCTGCTCGACACACGACGGCTTTACGTGCGGGCGTTCGTGCCGGAGAATCGGTTGAACATCGAGACTGGTCAGCGGGTCGAAATCAGCGTCGACAGTTTTCCGGGTGAACGGTTTTCCGGCGAAGTGACGTTTGTCGCGCGGCAGGCAGAATTCACACCCGGCAACGTGCAGACTCCGGAAGAACGATCAAAGCAGGTCTTCCGCATCCGCGTCGAATTGAAATCAGATCTCGACCGGCTGCGTCCCGGCATGGCCGCTGACGTGCATTTTGAAACGGTCAGGACTTGATCGTTCACTCACCAGAATCTCCACATGTGATATCAACCAATGGATTACTAATGATGGAAAGTCAAAAATGAACGAACTGCCGAATTGTCCCGAGTGTGACTCGGAATTCACCTATGAAAGTGGCACGCTGCTGGCGTGTCCGTCATGTGGGCACGAATGGATGCCGACCGAATCAGATTTCACGGACGCTACGGATTCCGCTGACTCGAATGAACTGGTCGTTCGCGATTCCAATGGCACGTTGCTCCATAATGGCGACAGCGTGGTTGTCATCAAAGACCTGAAACTCAAAGGTTCATCGTCAGTCATCAAGGGTGGCACGAAGGTCAGGAAGATTCGGCTGGTCGATGGCGATCACAATATCGACTGCAAGGTCGATGGCATCGGAGCGATGGCGCTGAAATCGGAGTTCGTGAAGAAGGCCTGAGCCATGACGGCGTCGTCCATTGATGGAGATGCAACGTGATTTCGGATTCTGATCCGGCAATCCGAGTGGAAAGATTGACACGGAGGTTCGGTCAACTGACCGCCGTAGACGACGTCAGTTTTGACGTTCCGGCGGGGAGCATCTTCGGGCTGCTCGGGCCGAACGGCAGTGGCAAGTCGACGATCATTCGCATGCTCTGCGGCGTCCTGGCTCCGGCATCGGGAACCGGGACTGTGCTGGGCTTTGATGTCGTTCGCGAGGCCGAAGCGGTCAAGCAGCGCATCGGCTACATGTCGCAGAAGTTCAGCCTGTATACCGACCTGAGTGTTCGGGAAAACCTGGAATTCTACGGTCGCATTTACGGGCTCTCAGCGGCTCGGCTGGCAGAACGATTGGATGAAGTCGTCACACTGACAGGCATCGGCGACCAACTGGATCAACTGGCTGGCACGCTGTCGGGCGGCTGGAAGCAACGGCTGGCACTGGCTGCGGCATTGATTCACGACCCTAGGGTTGTGTTTCTTGACGAGCCAACGGCCGGCATCGATCCGGTCGCGAGACGACAGTTGTGGGATCTGCTGTTCGAACTTGCCAGCCGCGGCGTCACGTTGTTTGTGACGACGCATTACATGGACGAAGCCGAGCGGTGTTCGCGCGTCGCCTATATCCAGAACGCGAAGCTGCTGGTCTGCGGCGAGCCCGGCGACCTCAAACAACTGCCTCAGGTGACCCCTGAAGGGACGCGCCGCTGGGAACTCGATGTGCCGTCGCCGACCGACTCTCTGCAGAAGCTCAGACGCGCCGATGGCATCCGCGATGCAACGCTGTTTGGGCAGATGATTCACGTACTGGCTGATCAGTCGGCCACACCGGCATTACTAGCGTCGGCTGCCGGTGCTGATAACGGCGAAGCAAACGCACGACCGATCGCGCCGTCGCTCGAAGATGTCTTCGTCACGCTGAGCGGCAGCGGAACTGCTGGTACGTTTTCGCCACTGGCCACTGATCAAAGCGGCAGTGAGAAACAGGTAGTTCGAACCGACATCAATTCTTCGGCAGCTGCCCCGGCCCGGATGCAGGCTTCCGATCAACAACGTGTTGGAGTTCTAAAGAATCCCCTTGCTGGCTTCGTCGCGGTGTTCCTTAAAGAACTTTCGCACATCCGCCGCGAACGGAGCACGCTGGTTTTCGCGTTCGTCGTACCGGTGCTGCAGACCTTCATCTTTGGCATCGCGATCGACACTCAGATTGAAGATATTCCGACCGTCGTCTACGACCTTGATGGCCGCACGGCTGCGAGGGAGCTGACCGACACGTTCGAGAATTCGCGCACGTTCTGCATCGTCGACCGGGTTCATAGCGAAGACGCCTTTCATCAAGCGCTGACTTCCGGTGAAGCGAAAGTTGGTCTCAAGATTCCCGCCGAGTACAGCGAACGACTGCTCGGTCGCGAACAGGCTCGCGTGCAGGTGCTTATTGATGGCAGCGATGCTCAGGTCGCCAGCACCGCGTTGACGACGACAAACCTGCTGGCGTTTCAGCTTTCGACGCGCAAGGCCCGAGTGCTTGCCGAGTCACTGAGCGTCGCCCCGGCCCGTGACGAAACCGGCGATCTGGCTCTACCTGTCGAAATGCGGGCTCGGCTGCTCTACAACCCGAACCTCGAAAGTTCTCACTTCTTCGTGCCAGGCCTTATCGGCATCATCCTGCAACTGGTGACGCTGTTTCTGACGTCGTTCGCCGTCGTGCGGGAACGGGAACTCGGCACGCTGGAACAGCTCTTCGTGACACCCGTCAGTCGTGCAGGATTGTTGCTCGGCAAACTGATCCCGTACGCACTGCTTGGATTTGTCGAAACGCTGATCGTGATCAACGTGATGGTTTTTGTGTTTGGCGTGCCGATCCGTGGCGATCTCGCGTTGCTGCTTCTGTTGAGCACACTGTTTCTATTGTGCGCTCTGGGTCTGGGCCTGCTGGTCTCGACGATCGCGAAGACACAGCTTCAGGCGATTCAGTTTGCATTTATTATCATGCTGCCGAGCGTCCTGCTGTCCGGCTTCATGTTCCCGCGAGCCCAGATGCCCGCTCCGGTCTACACACTGACGTTCGTAATTCCGGTGACCTGGTTCCTTGAAATCCTGCGCGGCATCGTCCTGCGCGGAGCTGGTTTCCTGGAACTGCTGCCCTCGATCACCGGCCTGTCGATCTGCACGGCCGTTATCCTGACGCTCAGCCTGCTTCGGTTCCGCAAGCAACTGGCGTGACCTGTTTTGACAACGCTCAGGTGCTGGTCTTTGATTTGACTGAGTCGCTGCAAATTCGAATCGGGCGGACGCGAAGATCAGCGGTGCTGACCACAGTCTTGTCGTCGACTTCGGCGGACGACTGGAAACGATTCAAAAAGCGCTTTCGAATCCGATCATCGTCCTCGGTCCCGAGTGCCCTGAATCTGTGAAAATGTGCTCCCATGCGCAAAGGACCGATCAGATTGCGGGCTAGTCAGGCAGAGTAGTGAATCTGTGCGGGCTGTGCTGTTAGTAGTGATCGTATCGAGCGTCTGTGGGCGATACTGGAGATGTCGGGCAGACACTCGGTTTCAAGGATGAATGATGACTCGCGCTTTTATCTTGCTTGCTGCGCTGGTGGTTCTACTTTCTGGTTTTCTGATTCGGGCCTGCGATGCAGAGGAACCGTCTCGGGCTCCGGCCAGTCAAGCCGCCGCGTGGCAGAAGACGGAAGACCCGGATGCAGTTAGTCTTGAGCGTCTCGAAGTGCTCGCTCTGGAGCACAATCCGACGTTGGATCAGGCTCGGGCTGAGACCTGGAAGGCGTACGGTCGCTATGTTCAAGCGGGACTTTATCCCAATCCGGAAGTGGGATACGCCGCGTCCGAAGTCGGTAATGATGGCCGGGCCGGTCAGCAGGGCAGCTACATTCAGCAGGAGTTTGTCTTCGGAAACAAGCTGGCTCTGAGCCAGAATATCGGAGCCGCCGAACGCACAGCCGCAGATCACGCACTGGCTTTGCAGGAGCAGCGAGTTCGCAACAACGTGCGGTTGGAGTATTACGCGATTCTGACGGCGACTCGCAGCCGCGACATTGCCAGGCAGCTTCTGAAGGTTGCCGAAAGTGCAGCGGCTCTGGCAAAGCTGCGACGTGAAAGTGGCGAAGGAAATCGCATCGACGAACTGCAGGCTCGCGGCGAACAGCAGCGGGCCGCCGTGACAGTCGCTCAATCCGAGAACGTCGTTGCCGCCGCCTGGAAGCGAATGCTGGCTGTCGTCGGCGATCCCGCGCTGCAGCCTCAACCACTGACCGGACACCTCGAAACAGAGAGTCTGCCAGACATCACGTTTGAGCAACTTCTCGCCCGACTGGAAGGCAACAGTCCGCAGATTCGTCTGGCCGAAGCCCGCATCGGTCGCGCTCAGGCGGCGCACGCCCGAGCCGAAGTCGAACCAATTCCCAACCTCACGCTGCAGAACACGATTCAGTACGACGACTCGACGCAGTACACCGTCGTCGGAATTCAGGCGACGCTGCCGATCCCGGTTTTCAATCGCAACCAGGGCAACATCGCCGCCGCCGAGCAGGAATGGATTCAGGCGTCACGCGAGACTCGCCGTCTGAGACTGTCGCTGCAGCGTGATCTGGCTTCTCGCTGGCAACAGTTCGCGAATGCTCGTGTTCAGGTCGAACGGTACCGCGACGAAGTCCTGCCGACCGTTTCTGAAACACTGAAGCTGACACGTGGTGCCTACGAAGCTGGCGAGACCGACTACTTGCGCCTGCTGACTGCTCAACGCAGTTACGCGGAGACGTATCGTGACTACATCGCCGCTCTGGGGGTCGCCTGGCAGGAGGCCGTCCACCTGAACGGCCTGCTCCTCTCCGATGGTCTGGCCGCCGCCGAATCCGTGACCGATTGACCGCCAGGCGTTCTTCCGATGTCCAACAAGCGCCCACGCCGTTAGCAGGCTGTTGAAAAGCAACTGACTTGCTGCTTCTGCGTGCGCCGGTTGCGCTGCCTGCAACGTGTGCTACTGGCTTTGCCATTGCCGTTGGCTGGAGTGTGGCTCAGCTATTGGGAGAGAGCCACACTCCTGCTCTGAAGTTGACTCAGCATTCTCCGCCGGACCAAAGCTGGGTCGAGACCCAGCCTGCGCAACTGGTCGCACGCTAGTTCAAAAGGCAGATGGTCAAGGCGCGTACTTGCCCATGGAATTTGTCGAAAGTTGCATCGTCATATTGTGGTTCATGTGATCACAAATCGACAAACGAATTCTGTATAGCCAGGTTGACGCGTAGCAGTGGTGAATGTACGTTACTGAATGGAAACGTTTAGTGCGCGAGTATCGCCTAAACAGGAGCGGCTTGTGTTTCAGACAAAAAGGATATGATCGAAATGCCACTTACGAACAGCAAACAACTGCATGAGGCAACGACAAGGCACTACACAGATTTTGTCGAGGCAAATCGAGAACTCTCTAAGAAAACGGACACTTGGCAAGCTACATGTAACGACATGACCGTGGGGGTTATTTTTGTTTATGAGCAGCTTGCATGCACATTGATTTTCGAAGACGGCACAAAGGTTTATTTTGATGGACAGGCACCTTCCATTGGGCTTGGCGCGACCGGTGCGGGATCGGGTACGGCTACATTCAATGTTTCTCCGCAAGAGTTGCTTGATCTCAATAAAGTCAGTTTCAGGGCGAGCAGTGCGTCTGTCGTCGTTGGTGGCATTGAGGTGAGGTGGTATAAGCACAAGACAATCGGTACCGGTGAGTACCTGGGCAGCGGCATTTTTGGAGGTCTCGGAATCGGTGGCGGCATTAGTCTTGGCGGATCTGGCAACTTCACAAGCTAGGTTGTGAAGTTTGATGGCGAGTACTGGTGGGCTTGAGACTTCACGAATCGAAGTCCGCCAGTATTTTTCCACTGTCGGTCCAGTCTGCGCATCTGGATGATCTTCACAGTGTCCTGTCGAGCGGCATGGCGACGTTCACCACCGTGACGTTCACAATTTCGGTCACCGAAACGCTGATCACTCTGCCGGACGGTCGTAGCGGATGCACCATCACCGTGAGCACCGGCTCGACCACTTACACCGGCTACGAAAACGCCCCGCCGAATACCAGCACGTCAGAAACCACCACCCTGGCTTTGGCCGATATCACCAACGGGATGGGAGGCGATGCCGAACCCGCTCGCTCTTCGGAAAGTATCCTGGAAGAGTTCCGCGACCGCTCCGAACAGGTCGCCTGAATTGGTATTCGATACGAGCCTGAAGATCGGGCATTTCGTGTTTAAGGCAAGCTAAGCCCACTTGCAGTCGATGGCGGACCAAGAGTACCTGCGAGCAAATAAGGACCGGACCATGGAGATTCGATCGGAAAACTGGGAGTTAATCTCGTTGTTTTGCGTCGAGCCGATCTTGACCGATCCTGAAGCACCTTGGTGTTACAACCGAGTGTTATTCCAAACAGAAATGCCATCGGGACGAGTATCCTTAACGCTTGAGCCAGGCGACGATTACGTCCAATTCGTTTCCGAAGATCCAACCGGTTCCGCAGTCAACTTGGAATTGACCACGGTGGAGTATGTTCAAGTTCGCAGGTGTGACGAAGAAGAATGGCTCGTGGTTGTGACAAAGGATGCCCCACAAGTTGTACTCGTAATTGGGCTATCACCCCGAATTGCGATCCGCATAGGAATGGCATCCGGTATGCGTACTGTTGCTTCGCTGTCGAGACAACCGTGAAAAACATCGAAGGAACTAATGTGAAGTGACGTAGGGTGCATCTTGGCACGGATGACGCCGGTTGATTGCCGAAATTGAGGGTATCCCCGGTTGCTTGCAACCGGGGCGGCGTAGCCGCACGAGTTTTTCCCAGGGGCTGGCTGGTAAACAGGGGCCAGCAGAGTGTGATCGAGCTCATGTTCGGCGTGAGCCACAACAGAAAAAGGCGGGGGAGGGGCGAAATCCAATGAGAAAGTCGTCTTCACGACGATGGCCGCTTGCACTTGGGAATATTGCGGCATCGGGGCCAGCTTTCTGAGTGAGGGCAGTCACGGCATGAACAGCGGGACGGCCCACTTACCGACGGTGATGGTTTCGCCGGCTTTGCAGTCCTTCTGGTAGAGCGTGCAGAAGTTGGCGGTCGACATTGGGTTGAACAGTCGGACTTCGGGAACGCTGACTGTTTTGAAGCCCTGTTTTGTCAGCTCCTGGCTGCACGAGTCCTTGTTGCGGTCGGGAACCGGTGTGAGGAACCAGACCGTACCGGCTCGTTCACACGTGAGCGTCTTGCGGCCGTCGAGCGGGATTCGGAGAAAGCTCGCGCCGCGTAAGGCTGGGAGGTCGTCCTCGACGACGTAGGGACGGTCAGTAAAGAGCTTCGCGTCTTTGCTGAACTTGTCCGCCTGAAAGTTTACGGAGCTGAACGAGCCGGTATTGGCTCGACGCAGTGCTTCACCGTCGGCGTTGTCGCGGACGGGTTCAGGTTTCTTTTCCTGACCGCCCGAGGCTTCGCCGACGAGCTGTCGCCGTTTAACGTTGTTGCTGACAGGCTTCCCGGCGGCGGCATCTTCCTCGCGAAACGTCGCCATCAGGATGTGCCGTGAACCCGTACGGCTGAAGTCGTAGATGATCCGGATTGTGCCATCGTCGGTCTGCTGGCCGTCGGGGTAGGACACGCCGCTGCGTTCGTCCAGCAGCAGGCCTCCAGTCCAGGTCTGGCCGTCGTCTTTCGAGACAAACGCGGTCAGGTGCGAACGACCGGTTTTCTGATCCATGCCGCCATGTTTGACCAGCAGCAGGTTCCCGGAGTTCAGTCGCCGGATAAAAAAGCGGGCACTTGGATGAGGGATCTTCGACGGTGTCAGTTCCGGCCACGTCTTGCCCCGGTCGGTCGAGATACTCTCGCCGATGCCATACTTTGTGCGAGCGAGCAGCCACAGCGAGCCGTCCTGACGTTCGGTGATGAGGTGTTCGTCAAATGCCCGGTCGTCTTTCGGCACGTTACAGGCTCCTCGCAGTGACCAGCTCCGACCGAGCGTCGTCGAGACAATCATCCTCGCGCTGTTGTCCGTCGCCCGCCAGGTCGACGCGGGCAGAATCCACTCGCCTGAACTGAGCACCACCGGCTTGCACATCATGATGCCGTCGGTGAGCCGGCGCGGCTGGCTCCATTCGGGCGTTTCATCGTCCGGGTTGTCGGTGTGGACGCACCAGACTCCGGCGACCGAGCCATCGTGCCCTTGCGACTGAGCCCAGAAAACGAACAGTCTTCCCGTCGGAGCAACCCACAGTTCCGGGTCGAACGTCCGGATCGGACCGGGGCCGTCGGGATCGACGACCAGCACTTCTCGCCACGTCTTTCCGTCATCGTCGCTCGTCGAAACGGCGACGTAGTTGTTGTGATCCTCGCCCGGAGTCACGCCGGCATACCAGTTCGCCCACAGCCGCCCACCCGGTGAGACGGCCATGCTTGGGATGCCCTGAAACGCTCGGTTCGTCGTTGCGTGATCGGGCGACTTTGGCGGGCCGACGTAAGCGGGTGCTTCCAGAAAAGCGTTGGCCAGTTTCAGATTCGACAGAGTACTGTGCAGCTTGCCGGCTTCGGCGGCGTCCTCAGCGAGAGGTTCGTCCTGGAACGCGGGCAGCAGGTGCTCCCACACGAGGTCGAGTTGCTTCTGCATGTTTCCGGTCTTTGCGGTGATGGCGATGACGGCGTCCTGTTTCGGCAGCACGATGCAGAACTGGCCGTCCTTACCGTCGCCTCGAAAGGCTCCGTGACGGCACTGCCAGAACTGGAAACCATAACCCTGCCGCCAGTCGGGATTGCCGGCACTGGGAGCTTTGTCGTTCTCGACCTGTTTGCTGGTGGCGAGGGCGACCCATTCGGCCGGGATGAGCTGCTTCCCGTTCCATTGCCCCTTCTGTAGGTAGAGCTGCCCGAACTTCGCGATGTCTTCGGTCTTGAGATACAGCCCATAGCCACCGATCGAAATGCCCTGCGGACTCTGGTCCCAGGTCGGCTTGTCGATGCCCAGCGGCTTGAACAGTCGTGGCGTCAGATAATCGACGACCGTTTGACCAGAAACCTTCTGCACGATCGCCGACTGCATGTACGTCGCGGGTGTGTTGTAACGGAAGGTCGAGCCCGGCTGGTGAACGACCGGCTCGGCGAGAAACCGCTGCGTCCAGACGTCATCGCCGCTCCACCACGGTTCAGCAGCGTGCCCGGCAGACATGGTCAGCAGATCGCGAACGCGCATCGACTTCAGGTTTTCGGACGGCTCGGCAGGAGCGTCTTCCGGAAAGAAGCTGAGCACCTTGTCGTCAATGTCGAGTTTCCCTTCGGCAACGGCCAGCCCGACCGCCGTCGATGTAAAGCTCTTGCTGAGCGACCACAGAATGTGCGGCTTATCAGCGGCTTCCGGAGCCCACCAGCCTTCGGCAACGACCTTGCCATGTCGGACCAGCATGAAGCTGTGCATCGACTGAACCTGCTCGTCGGTCGCTTCGACAAACGTCCGAATCGAGGCCGACGAGATGCCCTGCGACTCTGGTGTGGCTCGCGGCAGATCGGAGGCAACGGTCGCATCGCACCAGGCAATTCCAGTGACGGTGAGTGTCAGAAGTATGAGTCGGATCGGATGAATCTGCATGCTGTGACGAGTCCTGTGAAGAATAGATTCAGAATCGTGATGAAGTAAAACGCGGAGTTGATCACTGACGAACAGCGTTGACTTTCTCATAGACCACGACCGCCGTGTCCCGCCCCACGTCGTCTTTCGGAACGGTGAAAACGGCTCGCCAATGGACGCCATTGTCACTCCATTTGATGTCGTAGCAGCGTTGTTCGACGTTGATGATCGTGCCGGATTCCGCTTCGATGAACCGACCACCCAGCGTAACCTTGGGCAGGTATTTTCGGTTGATGCCGCACTTTTTCGCGCCGAGAATCAATTGCACTGCGCAGTTCAAGCATCATGGCAAATCCTCGCGATCACTCCTCAGAACTTGTAGTGCGGCGGCTCGGTTGTTTCTGAAACGCCGCAGAAAATATGCGAGGATCTCTCAGGCCCAGGGAAGTCCAGACAACGACTCCAATGATGACGGGCATATGGAATGGGTCGCCGACTCGAATATGAGTCGCCGTCGCTCCGCCCAGATAACCTGTCAATAGAATTGCCGCAACGAACGACGTCCGCGGGATCAGAAACAGGATTGCGCAGGCGACCTCGACGAGACCGATCCTGAACATGACTTCGGCGGACCAGCCGAGCTTCGCAAACATGTCCGCCTTGCCTTCCCATTCGGTGAACTTTCCACTGGCGCTTCCAACGATGAGGAGCGCAGCGAGGAGACTGCTCAGAACCCACCCTGCGATGCTTGATTTTGAAACCTTCACGTCGCGGCCTCATTTTCTGTTGTTGTCATAGTTGCCTCCTGAAGGCTCATCGCCGTCCCGGCAGGAGGTGTGGGCTGGCCACTGAATGCGTCCTTGAGGACGTCACCAGATTAGCCGTTGTGCGGCAAGTATTCATTAACACGGCCCAGGATTCGCGCAGCGAGACAGCATCAGACGCAGTGGTCGACTTCTGGACGGCGGGGCTTCGGACCGGACCCAGGCTCGACGATATCCAGTTCTGCGGCGTCGGGCGTTCCTGGTCGGTTACGCGGGGCTTTCGCTTGCGTAGCCTTTCACTGGGAATCAGTAGTCAGTCGAAACTTCACTGCCGTTTCTCGTCGCCAGGCCACGAAAAACGTCGATGTCGATATTCTCACTGATGAACCGCCCACTTCCGTCCCCCAGCGAAAAATGCGCGCCGCCAACGTGCGGGCTGGAGAACTGGAATCGTCGCTCGCTACTGTTCGAACAGCTTGTCGCAGGCAGATTCATTCCGGGTTGAGCACAGTTGGGAGACGCTTTCCACCAGCGAATTACACCTCGCGCAAATCCCTGACCGCCACCACCGCCTCCACCACCTCCGGAGTTAATCGCACCACGAGCCCAGCCGCCGAATTCAAACGCGATCTCTCCTGCAGCGATCGTGTTGGATGTGCCGTCTGTAATATCCCGAAATCGCGTCGCCGACAGTGGAAACAGCATGCCGTCGTCGGCTCCCGGAGTCGTTCCTGCATTCGCGGCGTAATGACTGATGCCATACAGGTTGTCGACAGGTGACGTTTCGGGCTGGGTCGGACACATGTAGACGGCCAATGGCTGCTCCACTGTGTCACTGTTGTTGCTATGGTCAAAACGAACATTAAAGTCGTACTGAGAATGCAGCGTTGCCTGCTCGACAAACGGCAGGATCAACGTTTCCCACGTGGTCAGGAGATGCCCTGCAGAACCGCCGCCCTGTGTTCCCAGGACGCCGAAAGGAAATACGGTGTGAGCTTCCTGGTAGTTGTGCAGCGCCAGACCAATCTGTCGCATATTGCTTTTACACTGAGCGCGACGCGCGGCCTCGCGCGCCTGTTGAACAGCCGGCAAAAGCAATGCCACCAGAATGGCGATGATCGCGATAACCACCAGCAATTCGATCAACGTGAAAGCATTTCGAATACGTCGGTCCGATTGTCGTTTAGAAAGTTGCATCACTGACGCTCACTACGGAAGTTTCAGGGCTCGATAATGGTGCGGAGTCGCGCTCTCGACTGGCTCGACGGTCAGGACCGCTGCACCGCTTCGCAGGTTGGGGCGGAGGTGCTTGCCCACATCGACCGTGCCGCGTTTGATCTTGTTGCCGCTGCTCCGATGGCAGATCCACACATCGCGTTCCACCAGAGCCTGGACGTTCTGTTCGTGCGACAGGTCATCCGGCCATTCACGCCATTGAACGATTCGGCCATCGTTCCTTAATGACGCAAGACCCACAGCGGCGAGGGCACCGATCACTCCATCCTCAGTGCCACCGAGTGATTCCAGATGGACGTCGTTGTCTCTGGCGATCTGATAGGCAACGTCGCGTGAGACAAATTCGTGCTGACACCTTACTCCCCAGTCCATCACCTCTTGCGGGCAGGTACCGGAAAGAAGGCAGAGTCCAGGATCGCTGCCATCAATAAACTCGGTACGCATCAGATCCCGGCAGCTGGCCAGCAGCGCATTGATTTGAGTGGGCGTAATGTCTTTGCCCGATTCAGTCTGGGTGTCCGGTCCAGACGAGTCTGATGTGGAACGACGTTCCAGCGCGATTGATGCAGAACCGTTCTTTGTCGTGCAGGGAACACGCGGATCATCAAGCAACTGATGCCGCACGATCCACAGGCATTGCCAGTCTGCGGCAACCGACCGCACGATGTGGCGGGCCAGCTGATTAGTTCCTCGCGAGCCGGCGACGTCAGTGTCGTCGATGCCGATTAGAATCACTGCGGCACATCTCCATCGACACTGTTTGCACGCGACACGAACCAGACCAGGGCGCTCAGTAGTCCCGCGACGAGTCCGCACACCGTGTACGTCACAATGGCCTGGCTGAGCCACACTGACAGTGGCCGACCACCAGCGGGTTCCAGACCAAATCCTTTCTGCGACGCCTTCACGATTAAAGCGGCAAGATTGGCGAGCAATCCAGCAATCATGACGCTGATGTAGACAGATCGCCCAGGCTTCGCACGACGGAGTGTCCAGTCGAGAAGGGGGCCGATTGCTGTGAGGCTGGTCAACGCTCCAAATCCCAGACCTGAGCCACCCAGCCCCAGACCCCGTAGACAGAGAGCGGTTGCCAGGGCCGACCCGCACAGGACTGTCCCTGCTCCACGACGAGGGACCAGTGCAAATCCTGCCGAAATCGGGAAGACGACTTTCAGGATCGCGTGCCCGGGGACTCGAAGATGCAGGTCGACGAGTGTCGAAAGGGCGGCGGCCAGCACACCTGTTCCGACCAGCGTCAGCAACTCCATCATCGTTACAGAGTCGCTGTCATGCGTCAGACCATGCAGTCGCGATGCGCCCCGCAACCCAGGGTTTAATTTCATTCCAGTGATCACGATCCACCCCTGATAGCATATCAGTGCCGGTTGCATGGCTGTGCCATTTGGTGTGAGATCGTAGCGACCGTAAGTTGAGTGTCAATTGTCGGGTGCGGTCGGGTGCGGAGCGTTTGCAGCTTCATTGACAATCGTCTGGATGTCGTCAGCGAACTTTTTTTCCACGACAGAGAAGACCTGCTCGCGGAGTCGTCGGTAGCGTTTCACCAGTTGGGCCGCTGCCTCGGTTATGGAGCTGCGTCGTGCGTCGGGGCCACCAACCTGTGTTTCGACCAGTGAGATTCCCAGCGCTTCTTCCGCCTCTTTAATTCGCGACCAGACATGCCGATAGCTCTTGCCAACAAGTTCGGCAGACGCCTTGATTGATCCTGATTCCGCAACAGCTTCCAGAATGGAACAGATACCCAACCCGAAGACATAGTTGCCGTCAACCTCGAACCAGACCTTGGCTCGGGGGTTGACCGTAATCTGAGTTCGCTTTCGACTCGCCATGACAAACCTCGCAGCAATCAGTTCAGGTTGACAGTACTCACCGTTCGTAGCTCTTAGAAACGATGGTTCAAGAGGCAACTTTTCAGTTCAACCAGCGATGGTCCCGATTTGTGCAGCAGGAAGATGATTCTTGACCAGTGCCAGCACACCAGATGAGCGCGTGATATCGCCGATGTTGACCACTGCCACAAAGCCCGCAGCAGTGTTGGAGGCTTCTTCCCCGCAGCGGCTTCCACGCCCGGTACCGATAACGAAGTTGCCAGGCTGGACTGAAGAAGTTCACGTCGCCGCATGACCGCTCCAGCTTATCGTGTTTTCTTGAGGGGAAACTTCTCACCAGCCAGTGCTCGTCTGGCGAACGCTCCCCAGTACGGCGTCGGCGTGTAGCTCCAGTCGGAAATCATCACGGGCGACGCTTTCGGGTGCAGACACCAGCCTGTCCAGTTGAGTCGGTGCTGCTGGATAAAGCCCAGCATGTCCGGCACCCAGGTGTATGGGTCTTCCTGATCGGCCAGCGGAATGAAGTCCATTTTTTTGGTGTCAGCTCCGCACTCACCCACAAAGATCGGATACTTCGCCGCGGTGGCGAGCACCTTCTTCTCCCAGTCGGTGTGCCAGTTGTATGTGTGCCACGAATACATGATCCCGTTGCCACTTTGGTCTTCCAAAGCGAACCCGTCGGCGATGCCGGACAAATCATTACACCAGAAGACTCCTCCCGCGATGATGATGTTGCGAGCTCCCGTTGAACGTACCGCATTAACCAGCCCCTGCATGCCGACCGACTGAAAGCCGCGGTTCTTCTTCTTTTCCTCTTCAGTGAGGAACGCAGATTCGTCTTTTCCTTTCGCTTCGTCGATCCAGCCACCGTTTCGCCAGACTTCCCACGATACACCGTGCGGCTCGTTGAACACGTCAAACAGTACGGCGGGATGATCTTTGTACGTCCTTGCGAAGTCCTTCCAGAACTCGGCGTGTTCAGTTTTCGGAGCCCGGAAACGGTGCAGGTCGATCGCGATGTACGCGCCGCGGTTCGCCGCCAGCGTGATAATTTGATCGAGGATCGCGCGATACTCTTTCCCGCCGTCTTTCTGATACGCACTCTTCCCGTACCAGAAGGCTTCGTTCATCGGTACGCGCACGCAGTTGGCTTCCCACTCATCGATTGCCACGACGACCGATTTGATGACCTGCCGGTCCTGCGGCAGCGTTTCGAGACCTCCGGCATTCACGCCCTGCAGCCAGACCTCGTTGCCCTGTGAATCGTGCAGCCGGTTGCCGACGACGCGCAGTTCACTCGGCCAGCGTGAACGCTTTGGCTCTTCTGGCGGGACATAGCGGGCTTTGAGTTCTGCTTCGCGTTGTTTCGCTGCGGCGATGAGCACTTCCGGATCAGTCGGTCGCAGCACGAGGTCGTCGACATCGAACGTGCCAGCAGTGACCTGGAACAGACTCGGCATCAGCACGAGTGTCAGGGCATCGTCCGGCACCAGAAACCGCGTGCTGCGATTGACCCAGCCGTCTGTGTCTTTCTGCGAATACGGCGACGACGGGTTTCCGCTGGTCAGCTTCTTCCCGTCGATCCCGTGAAATTCCAGCATGATGCGAGCGTCGAACCAGGGCGATGCGCCTTTTCTCAGACCAGTAACACGCTGTCGCCAGCTTAGTTCCAGAGCAGACGTCCCTGTCGGAATGTCGAACGTGCGATAGGCCATCACCATCGCGCCGGGTTTCGGCGAGACCATCCGCAGAAAGTGGTTGCCATCCTCTGATTCCCAGCTCCCGCCCTCCTTAAGCCGTCCCCAGTCATCCGGCCATCCGTCCTGCTTCTTCACATCAGTTTCAAAGTTGCCGTTGGTAATCAGCGACTCGTGCTGCTGCAGAATGCCTGCAGCTTTGTCGCGGCGTTTTCTCGCATCCGCCTGCAGCTTCGCCAGCCTCGCGACCGCCGCAGTCTCTGCGGCTTCACGGATCGGACCAGCATCGACGGCACGCAGTACGATGTCGTCCAGATCAAACGTCCCGGCAGTAACCTCGAACAGGCAGGGCATGAATTTCAGCGTTTTTGCGCCCTTGGGCACCAGGAAACTCGTCTGTTTTTCGACCCAACCGCCTGAGTCTTTCCGCGAAGCTGGAGCCGATGGTGTCGGCGCGATTTTCTTTCGATCGCCGTCCAGGAACTCCATCAGGATGCGAGCATCGAACCACGGGTTCTTTCCGACCTTCAGTCCAGTAATCCGCTGTCGGAACGCGAGTTCGATCGCTTCAGTACCAGCCGGAATCGCGATCTCCTGATAGAGCATCACCATCTTTCCGGGAGACGTGCTTGTCAGCCGCAGAAAATGGTTGCCGTCCTCCGAAACCCACTCGCCACCCGGATTCACTGTCGCCCATCCATCCGGCCAGTTGTCTCCGTCCTGATCGACTTCAAAGCTGCCATTCGGTTTCAGAATGCTTTCCGGATTCGACTGCCCGAACGTCTCAGGAACCAGCAAACACAGCAGGAATACCAAAAGCGAAATATCGCAACAGCATTGATTGAGTTTTGTCATCCCGGATTCATTCCAAAAGCAAAGTTGACACGTTCAGTCAGACAATAGAGCAGTCAGGCTATACGACATACAAGGTTGCGAAGTTCGACGACGCGGGCGAGTCTGGATAAGGTTACCACCTCCATGCCCGCAAACCGAATGAGACTGCTCAAAGGAAGAGAGAACAATGCTCAAATGGACTCAGGTTGCCGTGTTCGTCGGTTGTGTCATCAGCCTGCCGGAAATTGGGCCAGATATCTGTGCGGCAAGCGAATCTCAAAGTCTGCTGCCGCCAGATTGGGACGCCGCTCTGGCTGGTGATGAGGTAATGAGTCGGCTGGTGACGGTTACCGCTCCGCAGATCAAAGGTGCTCACGATGCGGAGATGGAATTCGTCGACAAACAAGCCTTTGTCGTCGCCGAAGTGAACGATGTGAAAGGTGGCGAAAGCGCAGCATGGCCCGAGATTTACTGCGCGATGTCGATCGTCAACCTCGACACCCTGGAAGTGGAGAAGGTCATTCCGTTCGCGCGGTCTGAGCAGGTGTTTGAGAATGAAACGCTGCCGATCGGAGCCTGTTTTGTGCCAAGGATTCTTCAGGTCGACACAAAAACTTTGCGGTGCTACTTCGCCAGCGAGCAGCCTGGAAAACGGCAGTCACAAACATGGTATCGCGACTTCAACATCGCGACACAGACGTTCGCAACGACAATTCACAAGGCCAGACTGAAGACGTCCGCTGGAACGTTCGACATGCAGCCTCGCCACTTTCACAGCGACGCTGTGGCTCGAGGGTTTACGAAGCCGGCAAGGGACTTTGGGCTTTACCTGTTTGATTCATTCAAGCGATTCGATGGCCAGACGTATGTGGCGATCAACAACTTTCCTGGCAAACAGAATGCGCTGGCGCTTGTGCATGACGACTTCGTGACTTTCGAAGTTCTCGGTCATTACAACGAGCCACAAACTGCAGCTTTGAGTGAGTCGGCCGTTAATCGCCTGCCGGATGGAACCTGGATGGCAATCTGCCGCAACGATGGCGGCAACTATCACTTTACAACCAGCCGCGACGGCAAAACCTGGACTGTTGGCAAAGAGCTCCCGTTTGTTTCAAACGGTGTGAATTCCAAGCCGACGTTCGACCGGTTTGGTGACCTGTACTACCTCGGCTGGCAGGAGGCGACCAGAATTCATGGCGTCAACCGGAGCGTGTTCAACATTGACGTCTCACGCGACGGCAAGAGCTGGGAGAGGAAGTATCGCTTCGAATCAACTCGGTCGTTTCAGTATCCGACGTTCCGCGAACACCGCGGAGTGATCTGGCTCTGCGTGACTCAAGGTGACACCTCTTCCAGTCGCAAGGAGTCGATCACGTTCGGCCGCCTGGAACAGGTGGGCGAGTTCGCATCGCAAACCGGCAGGCAACGCCAGCCGATTCCGAAGCCACCTCAACAGGCAGCTGAAATGAAAGTCGGCGTTAAACTCTTCACCGATCGTGACTACACACTGACCGAAGCCCCCGCCTTTCTAATGGGGCGCCATTTCGTACGGACCAGCATCGAGGGCTACGAAGTTGAGTGTCAGAAGTCGGGCGAAGTCTTTGTCATGACGCTCAGCAAGGCGCACTCGGCCAACCAGAGTGAGACGCTGCAGAAGCAGGGTTTCGAGAAGGTGGACACGCCTGAATTTCAGCTCTTTCCAGGGGAAATCAACCGCGTCTTCGCGTGGCGGAAAATGCTCAAAAAGGGGGAGCGGCTACGTGTCCGAAAGCTGGCCTTTATGGTGCCTGGCGAAGGGACAGAAGTGGCAGTGGTCAAGCCCGTGACCGAGTCGCCTGAGGAAACAGCTGCACGAATTCGGCAGATGGAGAAGATCGCGGACTTCGCAATGGTGCCGCCAAAGCTCAACACATCGCCGCTGCCGGACTACGACTACGACAAGCTCGACTACGGTATGACGATCGGGATTGAACGCACACCCAACGGTCGCTTGTGGGCCTGCTGGGTGGCCGGTGGTGATAGCCCGGAAGCATTCTTTGTGCTGGCTACAAGTGATGACGATGGAGAGAGCTGGTCATCACCGCGACTGGTTATCGATACGCACTCCAGCGAATTGCCTCGGCCCCGCAGCATTCTTGTTGGCAATCTGTGGACGGACCCGCTCGGGCGATTATGGCTGATCTTCGACCAGTCGATGGATATGTTTGATGGTCGCGCCGGAGTCTGGGCTGCCATCTGTGAAAACCCGGATTCCGATCAGCCTGAGTGGTCAGCACCGCGACGCATCTGGCATGGTGTCACGCTCAACAAGCCGACTGTACTTTCGACTGGCGAGTGGATGCTGCCTGTCTCACTGGATCAACGCGGCGGGTTTGGGCCGTTCAAAGGTTGCTTCGGCGAACTTGATCCGCTGCGGGGAGCCAACGTGTTCATCTCGGTCGACAAAGGAGCAACGTGGCAGCGACGCGGCATGGCGACGTTTCCGAATCCCGACTGGCACGAGCACATGATTGTCGAACGCCAGAACGGTTCGCTCTGGATGCTGGCTCGTACGAGGAAGGGGATCATGGAATGCACGTCGACCGACCATGGCCGGACGTGGTCGATGCCCGCTGACTCGGCGATCAAACACCCGAACGCGCGGTTTCACATCCGTCGTCTCACCTCGGGCCGGTTGCTTTTGATTAAACACGGCGACCGAATTGACGGCCACTCCGGGCGAGTGCAGCTCAGTGCGTGGTTGTCCGACGATGACGGAAAGTCCTGGAACGGTGGATTGGTGCTCGACGAACGGAAAGGGATTTCGTACCCGGACGGTTTCCAGGCTCCCGACGGCATGATCTACATCTCGTATGATCGCAACCGATCGACCGACGGCGAAATTCTGCTGGCCCGCTTCACCGAAGATGATGTCCTTGCGACGAAGCCGGTCAGTCCCAGGTCAAAACTCAGAATGCTCATCAGTCGCCCGCTGGCTCCCCGATAGTCCAGACCCGAGCGAGACCGGTTACCTCAAAGTCTTCCGGTCGAGTTTTTGTCTTCAAAGCAACCTTGTAGATCTTGCCGATTCGATTGCAACTCACCAGTTCAGCCTCTATCGGGTTGCCTTTCGATTTGCGGTTCACTCCGGCAGCGGCAGCTCGAATCTTTCGGCCAGGTTTGAGATCCTCTGCAAGAACACTGGCCTCTTGAAAGAGAGTGAGTTCAAGGCTGTTGTCCGTGACGACATCGACATAGCCTGGCAGCCCTTCGACCGTCATCTTCTTCTGATGAATCGCCATTTGTTCAGTCTGAAACTTCAGCAGACTTTCGTCATCCAGAAACACATGCCATGCGATTCGCCCGCGGCCTTTCCCTGTACTCCGTGTCCTGGCCCGCAGCCTGTCGCCGACTTTAATGTCTGCAAACGTCGCGGGCTTGCCTGCCTCCCAGAACTGAGTGTCCTTGTCAGTCTGCAGGATCAGACCAGTTTCCCGGGTGAAGGTTCTATCGCCTTTGGCCCAGGTGAATGACAGCGAGCGATTCTCTGCGTCAATGGCGTCCACAAAGTAGTACTCCTTGTGACCGTTGAGCATATTCATCTCGTCCTGAATGTACGTCAGCCAGACCCACTCGCCAGCTTCGTTTTCGTGCATTCGGAAGATGGCCCGTTCGCCAATCCTGAAATCACTCAGATCGCCAAACGTTGCGTGGTGCAGCATCTCGGCGTACGGCATGGCCGTGAAATGGAAGACCTCATCATTGTGTTCAGCGCGAAACGTCCCTTTCCGTGTATCGAGATCGACACTTAGCAACTCGCCCCAGATACGCCTCATCCGTTCGAACGGAACGATGACCTGTCCCGGTGTGATCTTACGGACGGCCTTTTTCGGCTTCTGGTCATCCGCGAATGCATTCGGCAATGCCAATACAGCCAGAATCGCGACAATCGACAGGGAACAAACAGTTGTCTTCATAGTTAAACTTTCGAGGTTTGTTTCAGCATTTCGAAACTGACTGGTCGTTAATGATCCTGCCGCAGCCAACGTCGCCAGGCTGTGGATGGCGAAATCGGTTTGGTCCGATGCTCTCGCAAGCGGCGCTGGGGGGGAATCGCGATTGGCGTACGACTATTCCCGACCGAAGTAGCTTTCTTCGCGTGGCAGTGTCACGAACTCCCAGGAAGCCGGGTAGAAGCGGACGATCTTTGTGGGTCGGAAGCCTTCCAGAAGCATGCCGCATTCCAGTTGGATCTGGACGCCACTGCAGCCAGGAGCGACGGGCACTTTACTGATTTTCAGGATGTTGCCCCCTTTGCGATCGTTGGTCGGGTCGTAAGTCATGAGCGACTCATGCGCGACCGCAATCGTACCTTTGGGTGCCAGATCATTTTTTGCGCCGCCTTTACCGAACAATGCGGCCGGCCAGCCGAGCGGTTCGGGATTGATGATCGTCAATTCGTCGAACAGAGCGGGATCGACGCCGTCAAAAAACGTGAACGTCACGATCTGCTTTTTGTCGTCGACAGCGTCTACCCAGGCGGGCAGTCCGCGTTCACGAATGTGCAACTGGTGACGCGCCATCTGCTGATCGGTCGCCAGTTCGCGGCTGGCTTCGTCAATATAGATCTCAAGGATTCGACCGGGACCAAACAACCCAACCCACGTCAGGTTGAACTGCACTCGTTGATCCTTCGCCAGCGATTCGAGCGTGCCGAACCCCTGCTCTTTGAAGACTCGCGTGCGGCCCAGGAGATCGAACGACTTTGGTTCTCCAAGCGTTTTACCGTTCTGCAGAAGGCTGGCTGTCAGCTTCATCGTCTTCAGGTCGACGCTGTCGATTTTCCAGATCTGCTGCTGCCTTGTGTGGTAACTGAAATCGTCTTCAACGCGGATGCAGCGCCGGAACGCTGCTTCCGGCGAAATGCGATCGTGGAACACGGCCAGCGGCGGACGTTCGTCCGAGTCGTCTTTCAGGTAGCACCAGGTGTGTAGATGAGTGCCCAACGGGATATCGCACAACGCAGCCGGAGCGCCGTTGTAGTAGATGGAACCGTAAGGCAGCATGTCCAGAGGCAGCGGCAGATCCCAGACGCCTCGCTGCTGAGAATCGTTGCGATCAACGCGGATCACCAATTGCCGTTCGGTATGATCCATCCGGATGAGTTCACCCTGGATCGAGTGCGCGGATCCTTCCGGTGGAAACTGCCCACTCACGAGCTTGAACCAGGGCAGTTTCTGATCCACACCATCATCGGTGCGGAACTCAGGTTCCGCTGATTCGGCAGTTGCAAGACACGCACCAAGAGCAACGGTGAACAGCAAGGGGACAATGTTCTGCATGGTTACGCCACCACTTCTGAGATTACGCCCAGGCTGTCCTGGAACTGTTCGGTTTCCACACCGCATCGATGCATCATTGTCAGCAGCAGATTGCTGAGTCGTGCATGATCGTCGACCGGGCGACCGCAGATTTTATAGTGATCACTGGCTGCGGCGACGTTGTATTTTCCGATCTTTGGTAGATTGAAGTCGACGTGCCGACCGTGCTTCACACCGAGTTTCTTTCCGCCGGCATACAGGATTGGCAGGTTTGCGTTCCCGTGGCTGTGACCGTAGGACATGCCGCTGCCCCAGAGCACCTGTGTCGTATCGAGCAGGTTGCCATCGTCCTCTTGATGGGCCTTAAGCTGGTCGAGGAAGTAACTTAACTGCTCGACATGGAACGTGTCGGTTTGGGTGAGTCGACGCAGTTGTTCCGGGTCGCCGTTGTGGTGGGAAAGTCCGTGTCGAGTCTGCGAGATACCAATGTCCGGAATCGCTCCGCCGTTCGCTTCACTGCCGATCATGCAGGTGATGACTCGCGTCGTGTCGGTGCGAAGTGCCAGAACCATCAGGTCATAAAACAGTCGGTGATACTCGCGGACCTGATCCCGATTCATCTGTCGGGTGAATCGACCGACCACCGAACCATCGAGCGAGGGTCGCGGCACATCGAGCCAGGCTTCAGCCTTTTCGGTGCGCAGCTCGACCTGACGGACCGCCGTCAGATATTCGTCCAGCTTGTTGCGGTCTTCAGAACCCAGATTTCGGTTCACGCTTTGTGCGTCGCTGAGCACGGCGTCAAGAATGCTTCCGCGTCGATTCAGGCGGCGACGAACTGCCTCTTTGCCACCTCTTTCCTCGCCGAACATTCGCTCAAAGATAGACTTCACATTTCGTTCAGCCGGGATCTGAATTCCGTCGCGGGACCAGGCCAGCGAGAAACCGTCGATCGCCATCTCCAGCGACGGGAAGCGAGTGAACTCGCCCTGCACTTCGGCGATCAACTGGTCCGCCGAGACTGTGTTTCGAAAGGCTCCACCACTGCTGGGAACGTTCGCGCCGGTCAGCCAGACCTGATCGCAGTTATGAGCCTTGCCGATCACCATCGGGTGATGCAGTCCACTGACAGGTGTCACTTCGTGGCGGTGCCGTTCGAGCGACTGCAGCGGGGCGCTGAATTCATAATCAGCTCCCGCCTTTTCAATCTGCCAGGTCAGAGTGTTAACACCATTCGGAATGTAGAGAAATACGCTGCGTTTCGGTGTTGTCGATCTGGGCAGACCCGTCGCACCAAAGCCAGGCAACTGCATGCAGTTGAGCATTGGTAGAGCGATGCTGGCACCAAGCCCTCTTAGAACGTGACGACGGTTTAGCAGCCATTTATTGGATTGAATATTCACAGGTAAGAGCCTTTAGCGTTCAAGAGCACGAAGCGAGTGCCAGGGTTTGAAATTCAGTAGTAGCGAAAGTCGTCAGATCGGACCGGCCAAAACACTTGATGAGTTTTGCTACCCGTGGAGTATCAACGTCACCTCATTTGAAACAGGTCTGAAAGCACAAACGCTTCGACGATGTCTCGCACCGCGTAATTCTTTTCCCGGCTGACTCGGGCGATTTCGTCTAAATCTTCCCGATCTTCAAATGTCATTGTGCGGCGTAATCCAAAAGTTGCCAGCTTTTCGATGAACGTCCTGTTGAACTGGTCGAGGTCCGACATCAGTAACTGTTTCAGCTCTCGGGCGTCAGCGAATTTTCTTCCGTCCGGCAGAACACCGCTGGCATCAACCGCTGGATCGTCTCCCGTCCCTTCGACTTTTTCGTGAGTTCGCCATTCGCCAATCGCGTTGTAATTGTCGAACGCCATGCCCAGCGGATCAATATTTCTGTGGCACGACGCACATCGCGGGTCATGGATGTGAGCCTGCAGTTTCATCCGAATGGTCGCTTTGGGAGCATCGACCGGGTTCGGCTCGATCGGGTCTACGTTGGCCGGTGGAGGCGGTGGAGTCCTGCCAAAGATTGATTCTGACATCCACACGCCGCGATGGACCGGTCGATGCCGAGTGCCGTCCGAAGTGAGTGAGAGAATCGCTGCGTGCGTCAACAGGCCTCCACGATGATGTTCGGGCTTGAGTGAGACTCGCTGAAACTCGTCGACTGAAAATTCAGGCAGGCCATAAAACCCGGCCAGTCGAGGATTCACCATCGTCCAGTCTGAATCGATGAACTCACGCAGTGTTAAGCCCTTTTTCAACACTTCACCAAAGAATGCCAGCGGTTCCTCAATCATGCTCTGTTCAAGATGGCTGTCGTAATTGGGATAGATGTTCCTGTCCGGAGCGAACATGCCGACCTTCCGCAGCCGCAGCCATTGAGTCGGGAACGATCTGATGAAGCGATCTGATCGGGGATCGGCCAGCATTCGCGCCAGTTGGCGCTGCAGTTCGGGCTTGTTGTGTAACCGGCCCTGCTCCGCTGCGTTGAGCAGTTCGTCGTCCGGCATCGTGCTCCACAGGAGATACGACAAGCGCGACGCGATCTCCCAATCGTTCAACGTGTGCCGGTCCGCGTTCTGGTCGCCTTCCGCGAGAAAGAGAAAACTCTTCGAGCACAGGATGGCAGTCATCGCCGACTTGACTGCGTCAACGAACTTCTCACCGGCGGCGACTTCTCCTTCAACGATTTTCAGGTACGTCTCCAGTTCCCCGGCCTTGAGCGGTCGCCGAAATGCGCGTTTTGCCATGGCCTCCAGACCGGTGCGGACCTGATCCATGTTGCCTTCGTCTGTTGCCATGTATTCATCGCGGCGACGGTGTTCTTCTTCGGTCACGATCGGGCCCCGCATGGAAATCGAATCGATGATCAGGACGGGAACTCTGGGGAAGCCCTCTTCATCGGTGATTTTCATCTGCCACGGTGCGCGAGGATGCGCCGTCGTGATGAAGGGAATTCGGCTCGACGAGTTGTTTCGCGGATGCCTGGGCCCACCGGCGATGTTGATGACATGGATTTCGGGGTGACGCACGAGATGGGTTCGAAACGTCACGGTCATCGGCTTGTCTTCGGGCGCGATGATGTCCTTTTCGAACAGAACGCGATCCAGCTTGTGCTCGTACACCTGCATTCGAGGCGGTCGCTGTCCCTCGGGTTGTAAGCCGCAGACGGTGTAACTGATCTCATAAACTCCAGGTCCGGGAAAGCTGCGGCCTGGGCCGCGGAAGGGGCTCGATGCGCGAAAGAGTTCACCTGCGGTTGTCATCGGGTAACGCACTTTGTCAAGCAGTCCTGCCTTCTCAAGTCGCTCGTAATGAGGCTGTCCCGGCCGCATTTCGACGGCTCGCCGGCTGAGGTCGAGATACTCGACCTTCTTTTCCGGGTAAGCCTCGTCGAGAACGACTTCGGCAGCTGTCATGTACTTTTCGATATGTGTTGCGGACAGTGTCAGCACCGAACCCAGTCGCTCGAAGCCGTTCCACTCGGGGTCTTCGAGCAAGCCACCAGGATCGGCTGCGTCGTACTCGACACCGATGAGATCCCGCACCGAATTGACATACTCGTCACGCGTCAGTCGGTGGTACGACACTCGATCCCTCCGCGCCATCCGAATCGCTTCGCCCTCTTTGATGCGGGCCGCCAGCCATTCGACGATCGTCGCGCTCTCGTCCGCCGACGGTCGCTGCTTCACCTCTTCGGGAGGCATCTCGCCGGAGTTGATGCGCTCGATGACCTCGGCCCAGTGCGAGGTGTCGTTGAGCCCGACTTCGCGCGATAACGTGTCGATCCGGAAGTCTCCCTCCTGCGTCTGTGCGCCATGGCACCGGATGCAATGAGCCTGAAGATAGGGTTGCAGATCCTTGTCGAAGGAAGGCTCGGCCAGCGCAATCCCCGAACTCAGTAGAGCGGCCAGAAAAACAAAGGTGGAAAAGCGGTGGATCATGGTGGTAGCACTTTGTGTCAAAACAGGCTCTCGATGGTCGGCAGTTTCAATTTGTGATTCGTCTGTCAATCCGCCAGTAGCCTGGTAGAACATTTAACGTTTCGGAGTTTGTGTTCAGGAAAGTCTGATGCCGGTACGAGGCGCGAGCGAGTGAATCGTCGTACCAGGAAACCTGACTCAACATGTCGATTGCAGCCGCTGTTTCGGACTCCATCCTGTCGACAGTCAATCGGTCATCACCAGCCAGCTAAAAGCATGACGCATGTGAACCCGAATTCGAATCGAGGTCCGGCTCAATGTTCGAGTAGCACAGGCAAAAATGCCAGTCGCTGTTGCGGAAAGAGCTGCATATCGGGAATCGCGAACCGTCTCGTGGGAATCCATGTCGATGGGAGCACGCGTTCAAAGTGAAGCGTTTTCAAAGACTGTTCCCCCACGAAAGGAGGTCGACAATGACATATTCCGATTTCTCTCTGGCTTCGCCGCGTTGCGGAAATCTCTGTGTTGAGGAGTTCTGAACGTCGCCTTCGTGCGACAGACACAGCTCTTGCGGCGGGGCCTCACCCACTTTTTCTGATGTCAGAAAACGCCATTTCTTCGTGAGAGCAACATGCCATTCAATCAACGTCAGCGCAAGCAAATGCTCGCGTGTTGTGGTGAGATTCAGGGAGACGACGGTCTTGATCCGCGTCGATTCTACGATAGCCAGTCCAGGGTGAGCAGCAAGCGGGACCGGAAAGCTCAGCAACTTTGCCGACAGGTCGAACAGACGCTCAGTCTGGTTCTCAGCGGCGATTTTGCAGACGAGCTGTTACAGTCGCTTTTGGTTGAGTCGGTCGTGCCGGCGCCGAATGCGTCACAGCTTCTGGTGACTGTCAGTGCTGAGGGCAGTGGTGGGAACGCCGTCGAAAACGGTTTCATCCTGCAGAAGCTGGAAAATGTGTCCGGCCGGTTGCGGGCTGAAGTCGCGGCGGCGATTACTCGAAAGAAAACACCGCGGCTGATGTTTCAGGTCGTGTCTCGACTGAGCTGACCTGGCCGACGACGACTGTCGTTCAAAATGAAGAAACGCCCCTGATTCGGTTTCCCGGGTCAGGGGCGTTCTCGGTGACAGTAGATTTATCGCTGCAGCATGGTAACGACGCAGTTGGCCAGTGCCGCTTTGCTCGATCCGACCATTCAATAACCGGTCACCATGGCGACAATGGCTACCAGAGTCGTCCGTCCAGAAGAGTCGGGTGCCGCAGGCGCAGGATGGTCCGCCCTCAGCTGACGATGAAGCGCTCTGCATTTCAGTCATTCAGGCGGAGTCATTCAGGCGGAGTCATTCAGGCGGAGTCATTCAGGCGGAGTCATTCAGCGAAAAATCGTGAGCAGCCTGCCTCATTCGACGAAGAATTCGCTGGATTTGGCTGCGGGATCGTCTGTTCCCCAGTCGATTTGCTTCGCCGTTCGCTGCACGCGTGGAACGTGCTTCGAGCAATGGATGTAGGCTTCCTCGATTTTTACGACAACCCATCGTTCGACCGTTGCGACGATCGACGGATCATGCTGCTCAATATGGTCGGCGAGGATTTCGGGAAGTTCTGATTCAGGATAGCTGTGCGCTTCGCCGTTGACGTGCAGGCCGACGGTCGTGTCGAACATGTCGAGAAACACCAGGCCCACATGCGGATTTTCCAGGATGTTCCCGAGGCTCGCGTAAACCCCGTTCCCTCGGTACTCCGGCCACGCCAGAGTTGCTTCGTCCAGCACAAGCACGAAGCCAGCATTTCCAAACCGAGGCGAGCAGTCGCAATTCCCACTCGCATCAGCCGTCGCCACAAAAACCATTTCCTGCCGACAAATCAGCGAAACCATTTTCTCGGTCAGCGAACTCCGCATCTGGCGATCATAAAACTGACAAGCTCGATCCGACGAACCCATTTCCGTCTGCAAAAGTCGCTCACCAGCTTCAGTGTTTACCATCTTGATGCTTTGACTTGAGTTCAGTTTCAGATTGAGACTTCACAGGTTGGCCCAACCAGAATGACCGGGTGCCGCATGTCCAGTATGCCGCGACCGCAGCTTACGGTGAAAACAACGATTTCAGCTAAAGCGTTTCTGAACGATAAAGCGGCCTCTCCGCGACCCACTCATTCGGGACGGACCACCCGGTAATGAAATCTGTCTTCAAAATTGGTTCTACGTCGCGCTGTCCAGCCACGGGAGTGGTTCGCCGGCGGGGGGGAGGGCTACGAGGTCGACTCCAGTGACGGCGGCGTGGGTCAGTACTTCGGCGGCGGCCTCTTCAGAAGGAACGCTGTCGAGATTCAACACAGCCAGGGCGTCTCCGCCGTTGTCTTCACGGCCGAGAGACATGTGTGAAATATTCACGCCGTGCTGACCGCAGACGGTTCCGATGAAACCGATCAGGCCAGGCTTGTCTTCATGCCGGAAGATCAGAAGCTGGCCGTCCAGGTAAGCGTCCAGGTGGAAGCCGTCTAGCCGGACCAGTCGCAGGAAGCGGTCGCCGAAGATCGTGCCGGAAACGCTGAACTCGCCGTTGTCGGTGACCAGCGTCGTGCTGACGAGCGAGGTGAAGTCGCCGCCTTCTCGCGATGATGACTCGGTGATCTGGATGCCTCGTTCGCGAGCGATTGATTCGGCGTTGATGATGTTGGCCGGTTCTTCGGCTCCGGAACTGAGTAGTCCGGCAACGAACGCTGACGTGATCAGCCGCGTTTTCTTTTCCGAAACTTCTCCACGGTATGTGATCTTTGCTTCCTGAATTCCTGCCGATTTGAATCGTTGTTTCAGGAGCTGAGTCTGCAGCAGGCCGAGCCGGTATCCCAGATCGAGGTACGCTTTTGATTCCTGAAGTTCCGTGCCGGAAATCGGTGCCATGTTGATGGCGTGTCGAACTTCGTTGTTGACCAGAAATGCGGTGATGATGTCGGCCGCTTCGACGGCGACTGCTTCCTGAGCTTCTTCGGTAGACGCTCCCAGATGAGGAGTCGTGATGATGTTCTCAACGCCTCGGATTGGATCGTCTTTGGCGGGAGGTTCCTGCGGATAAACGTCCAGGCCGGCGCCGGCGATCGTTCCGTTTTTCACGGCTTCGACAAGGTCAGCTTCGTCAACGATGCCGCCGCGAGCACAGTTGATGATGCGTGCTCCCGGTCGCATTTTTTTCATCCGCTCGGCGTTGATCAGACCTTTGGTTTCGGGAGTCAGCGGCGTGTGGACGGAGATGTAGTCGCACTTGTCGATGACGTCGTCGACTTCGCGAAACAGCTCGATGCCAAATTCACGCGCGCGTTCTTCGGAAAGGAACGGGTCGTAGCCGATGACCTTCATTTCGAAGGCGAGTGCCCTCTTCGCCAGTGTCAGGCCGATTCGTCCCAGACCGATCACGGCGAGCGTTTTTCCCGCCAGCTGCGAGCCGGTGAACTTCTTGCGGTCCCAGCCGCCAGCCTTCATCGTGGCTGCGGCCTGAGGGATGTTTCGTGACAAAGCAGCCATCAGAGCGAAAGCGAGTTCCGCCGTACTGGTGGTGTTTCCAGCCGGCGTGTTCATCACGATGATGCCTTCGCGAGTTGCTGCGTCGAGGTCGACATTGTCGACGCCAACTCCCGCACGCACGATGACTTTCAGCCGAGGCTGACCAGCCAGCACTTCGGCAGTCAGCTTGGTCGCGCTGCGGATGATGACGCCGTCGACGGCCTGCAGTTGCTCGCGGACGTTTTCCGGCGAGCCCATCACGATTTCCAGCTGCGGAGATTCCCGCAGGATGGCCAGGCCGGCTTCGGACAGATTATCGGTGATGAGAACTCGGAGTCTGGAATCGCTCATGGTGCTGAAAACTGTTGATCTAACTGGGTGAGTGAAGTGGACATCGGGACATGCGTAACTGGCAAATTGCCCCTCAATCGCCCTGCGCGAGTCATAATCGCAGTACCCGGCGAACAAAAGGGACAGACCCGCGATTCGACCGAAATTGGTCTCAGCCGGCCAGGTCAGTGTCGGAAATCATGACGCGACGGTGATGATTTCGGTTCAGTCTTCTACCTGATTGATGCTCGCCACCAAAAAACGGGCGTCGCTGCCAGTTGTAGCAACGACGCCCGATGGAATTAGAGAGCTTTCGAAATCTTCGACTTCGTACACGAACTGGCCCGTCAGGCCGCTTTCGAATCAGGCATGCCGAAAGGGTAGGACACGGTGGCCGGGTTGCCGACGTTGAGGGCGGTTGCCAGTCCCTCGACGACTCGGTCCTGCTGAGCCTCGGTCAGTTCGGCAAAGATCGGCAGAGACAGGACTTCGGCAGACGCTCGTTCGGCTTCGGGCAACTGGCCCTGTTTGTAACCGAGTCCGGCGAAGCATTCCTGGAGGTGCAGCGGCGTCGGGTAGTAGATCGCCGCGCCGATCTGTTGCTCACGCATCGAATTCAGAATTTCGTCACGGCGGCCATCGCCGACTCGGATGGTGTACTGGTTGTAAACGTGCCGATTCTCAGGATCCGAGACCGGGATGTCGATCTGGTCAGTCAGTTTCTGTGCCTCGCACAACTCTGCATAGCGAGCGGCGTTGGCGATGCGGGCTTCTGTCCAATTTTCAAGGTGGCGAAGTTTCACTCGGAGAACAGCCGCTTGCAGCGCATCGAGGCGGCTGTTGAAGCCGATTTCTTTGTGAGAATACCCGCCGAGATCACCGTGGACACGCAGTCTTCGTATTTTGCCAGCAAGGTCGGAATCGTCAGTCGTGATGATTCCACCATCGCCAGCGGCTCCCAGGTTCTTGGTTGGGAAGAAGCTGAAGCTGCCTGTTCTGCCCAGGACCCCTGCTTTGCGGCCATTGTAGGTCGCTCCGATGGCCTGGCAGGCGTCTTCGAAGACGAATAGGTTGTGCTTGAAGGCGAGTCGCCAGATGGGGTCCATGTCGGCGCACTGGCCGAAAATGTGGACCGGCATGATCGCTCGCGTTTTTGGAGTAATCGCCGCTTCGATGGCTGCCGGATCGATGTTGTACGTGTCGGGCAGGATGTCGACAAAAACGGGAGTCGCCCCGGTTCGGCAGATCGCTCCGGCCGTTGCGAAGAATGTGAACGGCGAAGTAATGACTTCATCGCCCGGACCGATGTCCATTCCGAGCAGCGAAAGCAGCAGAGCGTCCGACCCGGACGCGCATCCGATGGCGTCTCGCGAGTCGCAGTACTCGGCGATTTCGAATTCCAGTTCGGCGACTTCGTCGCCAAGGACGAAAGCCTGATTTTCGAAAACCTGCTCGACCGCGGCATTAATCTCGGGCCGAATCGTCTGAAACTGAGCTTTCAGATCGATAAATGGGACAGGTTCGGGTTTGTTTGAGGACGACGGATTGACCCCGGCCATCAGCGACTCCATTCGCGACAGGGTGATGTAGTGGTGCGGGAATTTACGACCAGCCAGGAAAATGTGTCAATATGGCGATTTCTTCGTGAGCATTTCAGTCGTTTTTCCGCACGATCCGACAACCGACTCCGTCGGCGTCACTTAAATCGATCGACCGATTGCCAGGAAAGGTGCAGTATTTCAGCCGGGCGGCGGAAGAAATCATCGAACATTCTCGCCACCGACAGGTCATCAGATTTCTGAAGAGACGCAGATACTCGCTTCGAAATCTGGTGTCGTCGTGAAGCGGTGGCTCGTTTGCTAGCATTCCCGCTGCACTGTTCCTACTGCGAGGAAAATTCCGATGTATTGTCAGCACGGTTTTCGGCTCCCGTTTCATGTCGTTGTCCTGGTCGCCTGCGCGGTGACGTGCACTGCACGCGCCGACGTTTTTGATGATCACACGTCGTACTGGCTGAGGCGAAGTGTTTCAGAAATGAAGCCGCTTGAATCGCTGGCGATGCGCGATTCACTTTCGCTGAAGTCGATCGGTCGCGGCATCGGTTCGCCGTGCATTGTCGTTCACACGGACGATGACAACTGGACGAAGGCGCTGGTCACGTGGGGATTCCGCAAAGGCACCGACGGCGAGCGGGTTCCAGTCGTCCTGATCGAACGCTTTGTGAACTACCGCGGAGACCGACAGACGCTCACGACGGCCGCCGGCAAGGACGTCATGCTGTTTCCAGGTTTTGGATTCAACTTTGACATTGGTCAGGTGGTTCCTGCCGGGCAGGGTGAAGACATCGTTTGCGTTGATGATGGAGTACTCAAACCTGCGGCGAAGTCGAAACTGTTCGCCCTGGACGGTCCGGCGACTCCAGAACCCGACCCGGCCGAACGTCCCGATCCGACGTCGCACACGGGAGTGATTCCAACCGACTTTGCCGGCTCATGGAAAGTCAGAATTGACGGCCGTTGGGAAGGTGTCTGGGAGCTTGACGTCGAAGAACGCCGGATCTTCGGTCGGTTCATTTCAGACGAAACGAAAAGTGTTTACGAGATCGCCGGGAAGATCGCCGCATTGCCTCACAACGCGAAGTTGAATATCGAACTTGCCAACGCGTCACAGACCATTGACGCGTTTTTATGGACCAAAGACAAATCGGCGATGGCTGGCTTTATGGTGATGGCCGATCGGAAGCTTGGCTTTTACGCGACCCGGATCAAACCGGAAACTTCTAAAGTCGAAGCTGCTCAAGACGAAACGCCCAGGGAATAAGGCGGCACAAACATGAAGATTCTCCTGGCCAACCCTCGCGGATTCTGTGCCGGCGTGAACATGGCGATTGAGTGTCTGGACGAAGCGATCAAGCGGTTCGGCACGAAAATTTACGTGTACCACGAAATCGTCCACAACCGGTACGTCGTCGATCGATTCACTCGGCAGGGAGTCACCTTTGTCGACACGATTCAGGAAGTGCCGGAAGGTTCGATCCTGCTTTACAGTGCTCACGGTGTCTCGCCGGAAGTCCGTCAGCAGTCGAAAGAACGAAAGCTGCACACGATCGATGCCACCTGCCCGCTGGTCACAAAGGTGCATCTCGAAGCGATCAAGTATGCCAGAGAGGGCTACAACATCGTGCTGATCGGTCATGAAGGGCACGACGAAGTGATCGGCACAATGGGCGAGGCTCCGGAAAGCATCACGCTGATCGAAACTCCCGACGCAGTCGACGAGTTGCCGTTTTCTGGCGATGCGAAGATCGCTTACCTGACTCAGACGACGCTGAGCGTCTCCGAAGCCGAAGCCATCATCGAAAGACTTCGTCAACGGTTCCCGAACATTCATTGCCCTCCGAAGGACGACATCTGCTACGCCACGACCAACCGGCAGGAAGCGATCGACACCCTCGCCACGAACGCGGATGCCGTGATCGTGCTGGGCAGTCAGAACAGTTCGAACAGTCGTCGTCTGATGGAACTCGGAGCGTCGCACGGAGCGAAGGCGTTTCTGATCGACGGAATCCACGAACTGCCCGACGACGCGTTATCGGCGGACGACACCGTGCTGATTTCGGCCGGCGCCAGCGCTCCCGAAGTTGTCGTGCAGGGTTGTGTTGACGCTCTGGTTGAGAAATACGGGGCTGAAGTAGAAAGCATCGTCGTCCGGGAAGAGCACGTCAGCTTTCCGCTGCCCAAAGAACTGCGACTGATCACGGTTGATTGAAGGATAGTCAGTCGACTGAAACTGTCTGAGAACAAGGCTCAACCATGCGACTGCTGGACCGTCTGGAACGGAAACTGAGACCCTATGCCGTTCCAAATCTGACCCTGGTCATCATCATGGGGCAGGTGCTGGCGTATATCGTCAACCAGTCGAATCCACAGGTTCTGGAACGCATGGTTCTGGTCCCTCGACTGGTCATGGAAGGTGAAGTCTGGCGGCTGGGCAGTTTCTGTTTTGTCCCTCCAATGACGAATCTGCTGTTCTTCTTTTTTGCGATGATGATTTTCCACATGATGGGTTCGGCTCTGGAGCAGACCTGGGGCACTGTTCGTTACAACCTCTTCCTGATCAGCGGCTATCTGGCAACTGTCGGCGTTGCGTTCGTCTATCCGGACCAGATGGCGACAAACATGTTCATCGGCACGTCGGTTTTTCTGGCGTTTGCCTGGCTTTATCCCGACTACGTCTTTTACATCATGTTTGTTCTGCCAGTGAAAGTTCGCTGGCTGGCCCTGCTGACATGGATTGGTCTGATCTACGCGTTGATTGTCGGGAATATGCAAACGCGACTTTTCGTGCTGGCCGGGGTCGCGAATTTTCTGCTGTTCTTCGGTCAGGAAATCATTCAGCGGACGCATTCGAAGGGACGCCGCATTCAACACAAGGCGAAGGTCGCTGCAGAATCGAAGAAGCCCAAACACGAATGCACCGTTTGCGGGGTCACCGACAAGTCGGACCCGACGATCGAATTTCGATACTGCAGCAAGTGCGAAGGTGCCTTGTGCTATTGCGAAAACCACCTCCGCGACCACGCTCATGTCGGCAACGTCGATGCATGAGTGAATTCGCTCGACGACGGGTTTCTCGTCCGTTTTTCAACAGGCTGCTAACCGTCTGACGACGGTGCTGACAGTGACCAATCCGCTTTGCATGCTCTCCACGGAAAACACCGAGTCAGAAACAGATCGTATTCACAGGAAACACTGAGTCAGGAGATAAGAAGATTTCAATGCTCCGTGCCCTCTGTGAACTCTGTGGCTAATCTCCGAAATCCAGAACCACGAACGGCCTTTTCATGCCTTACGCCGCAAGTCTCTCGCAACTTGGACCCACCGCCGACGCTATCGAATCCGTCTGCTCGGAAGTTCTTGAACAACTCAACGGTGAAACTCCGGACCTGTCGTTCGTTTTTGTTTCGCATCACCACCGAGGCTCGTTCCACGAACTCGCAGAGAAAATCCAGCAGCGACTGAACTCGAAAGTGCTGCTCGGTTGCGCGGCTGAATCGGTTGCCGGTGGTGAATTCGAAATCGAAAACGAACCGGCGATGAGTCTCTGGTCGGCGGTTCTGCCGGGTGCCAGTCTGCTGCCGTTTCATCTGGAGTTTGAGCGAACTCCGGATGGCATTGTCTCGTCCGGCTGGCCGCCGGCGTTTGAAACGCCGCAGGACGACGTGCGAGCGGTCTTCCTGCTCGGTGAGCCATTTTCAACGGCTATCGAGCCGATTATCGAGCGACTGGGTGTCGATCTTCCCGGCACGCCATTGATCGGGGGCATGGCCAGTGGCGGTCGTGGTCCAGGCGAAAATGGATTGTTCCTGAACAACGAACACGTCGGCTTCGGAGCCGTTGGCGTGATGGTGCAGGGCGGGCCACAAATCGAGTCCGTGGTGTCTCAAGGTTGCCGACCGATTGGGCCAAACTTCATTGTTACAAAGGCAGAAGACAACCTCGTGCAGGAACTCGGCGGCAAGCCAGCGATGCAACGTCTGCAGGAAATCTTTGCCGAACTGCCGGAACGCGATCAGGAACTTGTTCAACAGGGTCCGCACCTGGGCATCGTCATGAACGAGTATCAGGAGAAGTTCGAGCTGGGTGATTTTCTCATCTCAAACGTCGTTGGCGTCGACAAAGAATCCGGCGCGGTCGCGATTGGCAATCGGGTCCGAGTCGGCCAGACCGTCCGGTTTCACGTTCGGGATGCTCAAACCGCTCACGAAGAACTGCACGCGCTCTTGACGAGGTCCGTCGAGAATTCTGAAGTCGCACCCGGAGCGGCGCTCCTGTTCAGCTGCAACGGACGCGGCACTCGGCTGTTCCCCGGCGCGAACCACGACGCCGGGTCGATTCAGAAACGACTGGACAAGGTGCCGCTGACCGGCTTCTTTGCTCAGGGAGAGCTCGGCCCGGTCGGCGGTAAGAATTACATTCACGGTTACACAGCCAGTATCGCCGTCTTTCGCGACTAAACCATTTTCATAGTTTCTGTGCAGGAGCCGACCCTCGGAATCGCCATTGTTTCCTTTGTGGCCCTCCTGCAGAACACTGAAAACGAATTCGGAAAGCGATCCAGCTTGTTGTTCGATGTCTCTCTCGCAAACTTGCCGTAGGGTGCGTCTTGACGCACCAGCAATTTGCGGGATGTTGTGGTGTGTCGAGACGCACCCTGCCAAATAGTTTGTAAACACCGACTACTCAATCCATCAGTGGATTGTGAATTTCGAGAAAAGGATGCTCAAACATGACGGATCAGCGTGAAGCAACAACTGCCGACCTCACCGATAACCCTCTGCTGTGCATGGAGGGGCTGCCAAAGTTCGACCAGATCAAACCCGAGCACGTAGTTCCTGCCGTAAACAAGTTGCTGGCGGATGCCGAGCAGGCGTTATCGGAACTCGAAGGGTCAATCGAGCCAACATGGGAAGGTTGTTTCGCGAAGCTCGAAGAGATCGACCGTCCGTTCGAATATGGTTGGGGTCCGGTGTCGCACCTGTTTGGTGTGAAAAATTGCCCCGAGCTTCGCGAAGCCTACGAAGCAGTGCTGGATGACGTCGTTCAGTTCGGGTTGCGAGCTTCGCAAAGTCGACCGATCTACGAGGCGTGTATTGCCCTTCGAGACGGAAGCGACTGGGACAAACTTTCGCCGACTCGGCAACGGATCGTCGAAAAGAAGATCCAGTCAGTCGAGCTGTCTGGCATCGGTCTCGAAGGTCCGCAGCGGGAACGCTTCAACGAGATTGCACAGGAACTCTCAAAGTTAAGCACGACGTTTTCGAACAACGTGCTCGACGCAACGAAGCTGTTCGAGCTGGTTCTCACCGAAAAAGGCGACGTCGATGGTTTGCCCGATAGCGCACTCGCGATGGCGGCTCAGTCGTTCAATCAGAAACAGGCGGAACGTCTTGCAGAAACCGGTGGCGATCCGGAGTCGGTGGACGAGGCAACGGCGGCGTCCGGGCCGTGGCGATTTACGCTCGATGGCCCGAGCTTTCTGCCGTTCATGCAGCACTGCCGCCGCAGCGACCTTCGCGAGAAACTTTATCGAGCGTTTATCACCCGCGCGTCGGAAGGTGAGTTCAGCAACGAATCGAACATCAATCGCATCCTGACGCTGCGTCAGGAAAAAGCCGAACTGCTTGGGTTTGAAAACTATGCGGAGATGAGCCTCGCAAAGAAAATGGCGCCGAGTATCGCTGCCGTTGAAGAGATGTTCGAAACGCTGCGTTCGGCATCCTGGGAAGCCGCCGCCGCCGACATGGAAGAGATCCGCGAGTTGGCGAAGTCAGAAGGTTGCACCGACGAGTTGAAACACTGGGACGTTGCCTTCTGGGCAGAACGGCTGCGTGAAAAGAAGTTCGACTATACTGACGAAGAATTGCGACCGTACTTTCCGCTGGAGAAAGCTCTGGCGGGGATGTTCGATCTGGTCGAACGAATTTTTGGGATCAAAGTTCGACAGGCAGAAGACGCTCCGGTCTGGCACAAGGACGTTCGCTATTTCGAAGTGCTCGACAGCGACGGCTCCAGCATCGCGGCGTTTTATCTCGATCCGTACTCACGCCCGGAGAACAAACGCGGCGGTGCCTGGATGGACGATTGCCTCGGTCGAAAACTGATCGCCGGCAATGTGCAGCTTCCTGTCGCTCACCTCGTTTGCAACAGCACGCCGCCCGTTGGAGACAAGCCATCACTGATGACGTTTCGAGAAGTCGAAACGTTGTTCCATGAATTTGGCCACGGATTGCAGCACATGCTGACGACGATCGACGAAGCCGACGCGGCGGGAATCAGCGGTGTCGAGTGGGATGCTGTCGAGTTGCCCAGTCAGTTCATGGAAAACTGGTGCTATCATCGTCCGACCGTCGCGAGCATTTCCGGCCATTACGAAACAGGCGAACCGTTACCTGATGAACTGTTCGAAAAACTGAAAGCGTCGCGAACGTTCCGAGCCGGTTCAACAACGCTGAGGCAGCTCACGTTTGGAATAACAGACATGCTGCTGCACGGTGGCTTCGCGCCGCCTCAGGACGGAGACACATCCGGTGAAACGGTTTTCGACGTTCAGAGCAAAGTTGTCGAGAAAACATCAGTGCTGCCGATGCTCAAAGAAGACCGCATGCTGTGCTCGTTCTCGCACATTTTTTCCGGCGGATACGCAGCCGGTTACTACAGTTACAAATGGGCGGAAGTTCTGAGTGCCGACGCGTTCAGTGCCTTTGAAGAAGCGGGACTTGACGACGAAGAAGCGGTTGCGAAAGTGGGACGTCGATTCCGTGATACCGTGCTGGCCCTTGGCGGCAGCCGGCATCCGATGGACGTTTTCCGGGATTTCCGTGGCCGCGAACCAGACCCGATTCCGCTGCTGAGGCACAGCGGTCTTGTTTAATCCGTCGCGTGTTTATTGGGTGACGACTGAAACCTGGTTCTCCCGATGTGGGTACGTTGTTCTGCTGAGCGGATCGTGTCTGGTTCGCGGTATCAGAATCGGTGGCCCCTCGGGAGCGAAGTTGTGGCGCAATCTGAAATGTTGCAGACAGTCCCACCTGCCAATCCCGATGATCCGCCGGACGATGGCAGTTCGGAAATATCGTTCGAAGAAGCTCCACCGGAACTGATTGCCGAACACGATGGAGTCGATGTCACGTCGTATCGCCTGCCGCCTCGCCCGGCGATTTTGAAGCATCCGATTCGTGCATTCTTCTGGTTCGTGAGAGCCGGTTTCGGCATTGTCAGCCTGGTCCTGCTGCTGGCCGTCATTGCGGCGATTCCTGTTGTTAACTTTCTGGCCCTTGGGTACCTGCTCGAAGTCGAAGGCCGAGTCGCTCGCACGGGCAAGCTTCGAAATGCGTTCCTGCTGCTGGATGTGGCACCTCGGTTTGGTGCGATCACGCTGGGCATCTGGTTGTGGGTGATTCCGCTCAGGCTGATCTCAACCATGCGGGGAGACGTCGCGTTTCTTGATCCAGGCGGAAATGCCGAACGGTTTCTCAATGCCTTCTCGCCGTTCTTCGCCGCGCTGGTGGCAACGCATCTGTGTCTGGCATTGGCTCGGGGAGGCAGTCTCAGTTGTTTCTTTCGACCAATCAAGAACGCCCGCTGGCTGTTGAAACGTTGGCACTCGGGCGACTACATGGCTCACGCGACAGCCGGTGTGCAGGACATTCTCTTAAGGCTGAGACTGCGGCACCACTTCTGGCTGGGAGTCCGTGGCTTCGCTGGGGCATTCATCTGGCTGGCGATTCCGACGGCTTTGTTCGCGGCGGCGAGACCCGACAATGGTGGAACAATTTTTCTCTCGATTGCAGGCGGGTTGGGGCTGATTGTTGTTTTCAGTTGGCTACCGTTTTTGCAGGCTCGGTTTGCGATGACGGGCGAATGGCGGGACATGTTCGACCGGAAATCCATCAGGCAACTGTATCGCAGAACTCCGCTGGCCTGGTTCATCGCCCTGGCGACCGTGTACGTGATGGCTCTGCCGCTCTATCTGCCTAAAGTTTATCTGCTCCCCAGCGATGCCATGTGGCTGGTGACAATCGTCTTTATCGTGACGATCTACCCCGCTCGAGTCCTGACTGGCTGGGTCGTTTACCGGGCGACGCATCGCGAAACCGAGTCGTGGTTCGGCTGGCGCTGGCTGAGTCGAACGCTGACCGTGCCGCTGCTGGCTCTGTACGTCTTCCTGCTCTTCTTCACGCCGCTGATCGGTGAGCACGGCAAGCGCATTCTTTTCGAACATCACGCCCTGTTGCTGCCGGTTCCGTTCTGAGTGAGCGGTTTCGAGCGGCTTCGCGCCGGCGTCCGAGCGTGACAGAATGCCGCGTCGACGAACTCGTTCGTCAAGCATTCACCGTAGTCGAAGCAGGACGTCGCTGAGCTATGAAGATTACACGCATTGCCGCCTACCGAGTCGAACTTCCGCTGCACGAAGGCAGCTACAAATGGTCGGGCGGAAAATCGGTCGACGTTTTCGACAGTACGATCGTGCGGGTTGAGACCGACGACGGCGTCGTTGGTCACGGTGAAGTCTGCCCGCTTGGTCCGTTTTACCTGCCGGCTTACGCGGCTGGAGTCCGAGCGGGAATCGCCGAACTGGCTCCGCATCTGATTGGTCAGGAGGCGACGGAACTTGGCAAGCTGAACCAGCTCATGGACGCTGCCATGAAGGGCCATCCCTACGTGAAGTCGGGAATCGACATCGCCTGTTGGGATATCCTCGGTCAGGTGGCCGGTGTTCCTGTTTGCACGCTGCTTGGAGGTCGTTGGGGAGACGACTTTGTTCTTTACCGCGCGATCTCTCAGCAGTCTCCGGAAGAGATGGCAAAGAATGTTGCCTCGTACCGGGAAGAAGGGTATCGCCGATTCCAGTTGAAAGTCGGCGGAGATCCCAACGAAGACATCGCTCGAATTCATGCTGTGGCTGAAGTTCTGCAGCCCGGTGACAAACTGGTCGCCGATGCCAACACCGGCTGGCTGATGCACGAAGCCGCTCGGGTGGTACGAGGCGTCAAAGACGTCGACGTTTACATCGAACAACCGTGCGTGAGCTATGAAGAGTGCCTCTCCATTCGCGAGCGAACCGATCACCCGTTTGTGATGGACGAGGTGATTGACGGTGTGGATGCTCTGTTGAAGCTGCATTCCGACCGGGCCGCTGACGTCGTCAACATTAAGATCAGCAAGTTCGGAGGTCTGACCAGAGCTCGTCAGGCGCGTGACCTGTGCGTTTCGCTGGGCATTGCGATGACGATCGAAGACAGCTGGGGAGGCGACATCACCACCGCGGCGATCGCCCACCTGGCTCACAGCACACCGACCGATTTCCTGTTCACATCGACCGACTTTAACAGCTACGTCACCGTCAGTAACGCCGCCGGCGCTCCACAGCGAATCAACGGTCGCATGTCAGCATCGACAGCTCCCGGCCTCGGAGTACAACCACGTTTCGAGATCCTGGGCGATCCACTCGTCGATGTGTCTTAGCAGCCATTTCATAAAGCAGCAGACACGCTCGGTCGCGCTTCCAATGCCAGTTATCGAGTATGCCAGGGTTCGGTCAGGGGTTTGGCGCCGTTCAGTTCGGCATAGCCTATGCCTGTTGTGCCGGCGGGATTGGCGCCAAAGTAGCGTTCGTCGATTGGTTCCGAAGCCGGCTGCCAGCGGACGTCTACCGACAATCGAGTCCGGTTGATCGGCGAGCAGTTATCGAACGATCCGTGCATGGTCGTCATGCCGAACAGAATGACGTCGCCGGGTTCGAAGTTCGCTGTCAGCAGCCGCGAACCGCGACTCCGGGCAAACTCGACCGCGTCGTCCATCATCTGTACCTGCGGCGAGTCTTTCGAGTTGTAATCGATGGTCTGAATTGGCTTGATCAGATCGTCGAAGCGGTGCGAATTCTCCAGAACAAACAGCGGTCCTTCCGTGGTTGGAATGTCGCCGATCGCCGTCCATGCAGTGACGACGTTCTTTGTTCCGCGAGAAAAGAACGGCAGGTCGTAGTGGAGAAACGTAAAACGTCCCGGAACACCGGGACGAAGGAAGATGAAGTTGTAGCCGCGCGATGGCTCACCAAAGAGTGTGTCCAGGACGTAATGCATCTCCGGCCCGTGAGTGACTCGTCGCAGCGCCGGACCTTCGCTCACCGACTGCCAGAACGCTCCGCGTTCTGACGGCTTAGCTGGCCGCTGACTTTGCCCTGTGAAAATTCCCTCAACCGGTGGCTCCGCGATTTCTCCTACATCAGCGAGTCGCCCAAAAACTTCATGGCGTGCCATCGCGATCGACGACGGCCCGACCACGCCTCGCAGAAAAACGTAACCGTCATCACACATTCTGGCCTGCAAAGCTGCCGAGTCGGCCATGACGTCCGTGCTGTCACGAAACACTCCGACAATGTCTGTCGGAACAGGCTTTCCGTGAACCCGGCAATCAAACATGGCGTGCAATTCTGGACGTGAGGCAATGAAGGTGAAGAAGTTTTTCTGGCGGCAGCGGGGTATCATCTGACTCGCTCATGAGTTCATCCCGTCTGGAGTTTCGCCATGATCTCAACGTTCCGATGTCTCGTCTATGTGACAGTAGTTGTCGCCGCGTTTCCTGCCATCACCTGTGCGATCGATACGGTTGAGTTGAAGACCGGAGCCAAAGCAACGGGGACGATCAAGTCGTACTCGAGTGACGTTGTGATTGTCGAGGTGAAGATCGGCACTCGGACGATTCAGCGGCGATACTCGAAAGGCGATGTGACGGCGATCGTTGTTGACGGAAAACGAATTGACATGCGGACTGGTCAGACGACCAAATCCGCAACAGACGGTCGCATCGAACGATCGCGTGAAGAAATCCTCGCCGAAATCGATCAGCAGGGTAAAGCACCGCCAGACTGGTACGAGACGACGCCTCTGAATTACCCGAAGACTTTGGATCTGAGCTGGCCACAACCACCACCGAAGGGCTGGAACAGCAGTCGGAATGTCGGGCAGTTTATCTGGGACCGGATCAACCCGAACGCAAACAAGTGGCAAGAGGGTGTGAAGTTTATCCATCACATTCTGAGCACGACCAAAGACAACGACGTGAGGCAGCGCGCGATGAGAACTCTCGGCGCGATGTACCATAACCTGCTGCAGGATTACGCTCGCTCGGCATTCTGGTTTCGCCTCTCGGGACTTGAGAATCAACTTGACGACGCACCGCAACAGGGGATCGTTCTGGCCGATTGTTACTGGCAACTCGGCAGCAAAAGGATGGCTCTGGAAGTGCTCGCAAAGATGAAACGGAAACCGTACTCGGCGATCAAGCTGCTTGGCGACCTGGGTGAGACTGATGCTGCTGTCAAACTTGGTGAAGCGTTTGCGAAAAGCGGTCAGGCATCGACGTCGTTTCTCTACGCCGGTGACGCCTGTCGTGTGGCGGGCAGACTGGACGATGCCGAAAAGTATTATCGTCGAGCCATCGCTGGCATCCCCAGCGCAGAAGCGGACAAACCGCATCGCAAACGCGACAAAGCTCGCGCCGAAGCCAGTCTCGCAGCCATCAGGTTCTACACGCTCGATCCGAAGAATGTTCGTGACGGAAAATACTCGGCCAACAGCATCGGCTATGAAGCGCCGGTTCATGTCGAGGTTGTCGTCAAATCGGGAACCATCGAATCCGTCAACGTCACTCAGCACCGGGAGAAGCAGTACTACTCGTCGCTGACGGATACTCCGCGAAAGATTCTTGCCAGACAGAGGGTTTCCGGCATCGACGCCACCAGTAACGCGACGATCACGTCGGAAGCGATCATCAACGCAACGGCCAAAGCTCTTGCAGACGGGTTGAAATAATGCGAGCCGACTGGTTCCTGCCCGTTCTTCGTTCGCCAAAGCCGGACGTCCCGGATCGTCCGATTGGATGCCTCGCCCGCGCCGCTCGTAAGGTTCTGCCGGCGGCGTTCTTCTCAAACCACGTCACGAAACAACGAGGATGGTTTCGACGATTCCTGCGACGGCTTGGTCCCGTCTGGCTGGCCGCTCCAGGCCGTCGCATTGTGCAGAGCCTTTGTTTCGTGACATTCCTCTGGCTGTTCTTTGTAACGTGCTGGCCGTACAGCGCGACGCCAGCGCGAAATTCTGCTGGATGGATTCCTGCCGAATTCGACTTTGAAACCGATTCTGTTCTCGTCATCGCCAACGAAGAAGCTACTGCGAACTTTGTTTTCGAAGCAGGGCAGGGCGTCTTCGTTCGAGACGACTCAGCAGGCCTGGTTGGTGAACCGGCAATTTCGAGGTTCGAGGTCCTGGCGGTCAGCGATCGCGAAGTACGGTTGCAGCTCAAGAGAACGTCCAACATTGAACGTTCAATATCGAACATCGAACGTCAGGCAGACGACGTTCAAAGTTCGATGGTGAATGTTGGACGTTCACAGTTTGAAGTTCTCTCCCTCAGCCCTGGTCCGTGGTCGATTCACGAAGCGGATCCCGCCGCGTGGCCGTCGCACTACGCCGACAATCTGTCTCGCAAGGAAACGATTGCGGCTGAACTGTTTCTCGTGATTGACCCGCTGGTCAGTCTTTCGACAGGAATTGCGTCGCGGTCGTGGGTGTGGTCGCTTGGCTGCGCTGGGATGATTCTCGCGGCGTGTGTCATGGTGCCGCGAGGCTTCTGCGGATACCTGTGCCCGCTCGGGACGTTGATCGACCTCTTCGACTGGGTGATCGGAAAGCGCGTCACGCGGTTTCGAGTTTCCGGCGACGGCTGGTGGGTTCACATTAAGTATTACCTTCTGCTGGGAATCATCGTTGCGGCTTTTGGCGGCGTGTTGTTAAGTGGACTCTTCTCGGCGATCCCGGTGATCACTCGCGGGCTGCTTTTCACTTTGAGTCCGCTTCAAACCGGAGCGGCCACTGGCTGGCACCAGATGCCGCCAATGAGTGTCGGGCATGTGCTCAGCGTTGTGCTGTTCTTTGCGGTGTTGAGTCTGGGTCTGCTGCGTCCGAGATTCTGGTGCAAGTACGTCTGCCCGAGCGGTGCCGTTTTTTCATTCGGTAATCTGTTACGAGCGACCGAGCGAAAGGTCGAATCGTCGTGCATCAACTGCAACAAGTGCATCGAAATCTGCCCGTTCGACGCGATCAAACCCGACTTTACAACACGCACGACCGACTGCACTTTCTGTCAGTCGTGTGGCGGAGTCTGCCCGACTCATGCCATCAAATTCGTCGATCGTTGGGAAGTGTCCGGGCTGAAGATCGAGAACGATCCACCAACGAACGAAACGACTCTCGGACGTCGCGGCTTTCTGTCTGCATCAGTCGGTACGGCGTCCGGAATTATTGGCGGCCTGTTCGCTGCCGGCGGAACGAAGTCGCTCGGTGCGAATCTTGACGGCGATGGACCGCGACCGGTTCGACCTCCGGGCAGCGTCCCCGAGGCTGAGTTCCTTCAAATGTGCATTCGCTGTGGTGAGTGTTTCCAGTCATGCCCGAGTGACGTGCTGCAGCCGCTCGGCTTTCAGCAGGGGCTGGAGGGATTGTGGACTCCGCACGTTGTCGCTGACTGGGCTGGCTGTGCATCGAGCTGCAACGCGTGCGGGCAGGTTTGTCCGACCGGAGCCATCCGTGCGCTGCCGCTCGAAGAAAAACGTCACGCGAGAATGGGACTTGCGATCATCAACGAGTCAACCTGCCTTCCGTTTAATGGCGAAGCCTGTCAGCTCTGCGTCGACGAATGCACGGCTGCTGGCTACGACGCGCTGGAGTTCGTTGCGGTTGGTACCGAAGTTGACGAATTCGGCCAACCGATTGAAGGCACGGGTCAACTGGCTCCACTGCTGATTTCCGACAAGTGCGTCGGCTGTGGACTCTGCCAGACCAGATGCCACGGCATCAACGTCGCCGCGAAAGGCCTGCTCGAAAAATCAGCCATCATCATCGAAGCTGGCAACGACCACGAAGACCGGCTTCTACGCGGTTCATATATTGAACTCCGTCATGCTGAGTCCACTGAGCAGACACAGGATTCGGCCCCGAACAGCTACCTGCCCGACTTTCTGAGTCATGAGTAAACAGTAGTGTTCCTGGTGGCCGTTCAAAAACACGGCACCGTGGTTATTTCAGTTTGTCACAAGCCACGCCCTGAGGCGTAAATTCGTCACACTATTTATTTCATTTGATTCGGCAAGCAGCGTCTCGGAAGCAAATTCCCGATTTCGAACAGTAGGTTGGAACAAATTCTGAATTGACTTTCGGGAAGCAATTCTCGACTCGTTACTAAGCAACCCGATTCGCGTTTGACTGATGGAATCGCTGACCTAAGGTAAAGGCTGGCAGCACTTGCAGGAGGGCACTTCAGTGTTGCGGTGGACCGCTCAGTGAGAAGTTCTGAGATGCAGATGATTGCCGACATCGAACGCCCGCGAGATACCTGTCTGGAAGATGTGGAATGGTATCTTTGCGGGGCGATTGCCGAAGGTGACCGAACTCGTGAAACGGTGATCAGCAAGCCACAATTTCGCGTCGGTCGCCGATCTACCTGTGACCTGCGAGTTGCCTGGCCAACCGTTTCAGGAGCCCATGCTGAATTCGTCAAGACAACCAGCGCTTTGTTCCTTCGCGACCTTGGCAGCACAAACGGTACTTTCGTCAATGGTCGACAAATCAGATCAGATGTCGTTCTCTCTGAGGGTGACGTGATTCAGTTTGGTGGCGCCGAGTTTCGCGTCCGTTGCCGTGTCGAAGAGGACGGTCGCGGTACGGTCCATTGGAGCGGTCGCGAGTTAACGTCACGATTGCTGGCATTTGAATCACTCGTTAGCGGAAATGGTCTGATTCCTCACTACCAGCCAATTGTAAAACTGTCAGATGTTTCAACAGTCGGCTTCGAAGTTCTGGCAAGAAGTCAGTTACCCGAGTTTCCGACGCCACGCGAGATGTTTGACACAGCCGCACAGCTCGATCGAGAACACGATCTCAGCGAAGCCAGCCGAGTTGCTGGAGTGCAGAATTGCGTCGACATGCCACGCGATCAGACGCTGTACCTCAACACTCATCCCATGGAACTGCAGGGCGATCGACTGATTCGGTCTCTTGAGGAACTCCGTGCTTCAGCTCCTGAGCAGTCAATCAGTCTCGAGATTCACGAAGCCGCAGTCACCGACCTGAATGCCATGGCTGAACTCCGCTGTCAGCTCAACGATCTCAACATAGAACTTGCCTACGACGACTTCGGCGCTGGACAGGCTCGAATGCTTGATCTCGTCGAAGTGCCGCCGGACGTTTTGAAGTTCGACATCTCGCTCGTCCGAAACATTGACAGCGCTTCACCCAAGAGGCACACGATGGTTCGTACGCTGGTCGAAATGGTTCGTGATTTCGGAATTTCACCACTCGCCGAAGGTATCGAAACATCAGCGGAATCCGAAACCTGCCTGCATCTTGGCTTCGAGCTGGCTCAAGGCTTCTACTTTGGTCGCCCCGCCGCCGACTGGCGCGAAGCGCCGACCATTATCGGCTTGTGAATTCAAAAACTTCGGGATTGTGATGGGTCCAGGCGATCGAGACTGGAGCGACCGAATCGAGAACACCACTACTCAGCAGATGTCGCACAGTCGTTGCTAACTGCCAGTCAGTTCGGACTGGCACTTTGTTGCCGTTAACGCAGGCTTGTGTCGAAACATGTTTGGCAAAGAGTCACGCACGAAGGAAAGGATGGACGCGTTCAACCGTTCGCCTGTTCTGGAGACTCGATCATGAAAAAAATGACTGCTTTGCTGGCCCTCGTTGCGGGACTGGTTCTGACGACTGATCAGAATGCGTCCGCCGGGGACTTCCTGTTCTTCCATTTCGAAGATGACTATTCGTACTCGCAGCCAGCTTACTACGCGCCGGCTCCGCAGCAGCAGGTCTACACGTACCAGCAACCTGTTCAACGTCAGGGCGGCCTCTTGCAGCCCGTTCGCGAAACGGCTGGCAACGTGGCCGAGCTTTACATGGACCTCAGTCCGGGTGCTCAGATTGCGGAAAGTATGGGGCTGCTGGATCGCGGGTTTGTTCTTGGCATCTTTCGAGGCAACTAGACCATCTTCATGGTTTCTGCGCAGGAGTCGGTCCCAGGGATAGCCATTGTTTCCCTGGTGGCCATCCTGCCGGGCGCTGAAAACGAATTCCGAAAGCGCATCAGTTCAGCGGCTGATTTTTCTTCGCCACTCTGGTTCGAGCGACTTTCTTCCGGGTAGTTTTTTTCTTTGCAGTTTTTTTCTTCGCTGCTTTGGTCGTGGACTTTTCCGTAGCGGAGTTCTTCTTTGCCGATTTCTTCCTGGATGCTTTCTTCGTAGCCGCTTTCTTTTTTACGGCCTTTTTCTTCACCGGTGAACGACGCTTTTTTGGTGAGGCTCCTGACTCTGTCGCGGCAGAGGAGACGTCCAGATCGATGCCGAACATCGCTCCCAGATCTTCACCGACAAGAGTGGAAGCAGGTTCGCCGAACGCCGTCGACAGGTTGTCTGTAGAAACCGCCTCGCTGACCAGTTCGGTGTGATCGACGTCGCGCAGCAGGAACAGCAGCTCGGGCCGTTTATCCAGGTGAGCGCCGATTCCGTACAACACGGCGGCCAGATGCTTGCACAGTCCTGCCCAGTCCGGGCAACTGCATTCCATCTTGATTTCTTCGAAGTCTGGAAACAGTCCATCCGGGCGACGAGTTAAACGCTTCATGACTCCGTCAGAAAACCGCCCGCCAAGCAGGTCGAGCAACGAGTCAATCGATGCCGAACAATCGTTGCGGATCTTCTTCCAGTCGGCGGCTTTCAAACGATCGATCTGAATTTTGACTCGGTAGGCTTCCGAACCGGCAACGATCGCGTCCACTCGACCGGCCTGAATATCAAGATCAACGACCGAGCCATTCCGGGCGTAAGTGCGGCCTCGAGGCAATCGGTTGGCGTAATCGCTGTAACTTTCCAGATGGTCGCACCAAGCCTTGCCCCAGAACGTGGTGGCAATCTTCTTTCCGTTGATCGCTACCGGCTGAACGTCCCGACTCTGCCGTCTTGCTCGCTCTGATGCGACTCGGTGCGCCTGAGCTTTCCGCACGTCAACCGGCACGTATTCGCGATATCCATAATCCCACGACATGTTTGCCTTCCTTGCTGATGAAAGCTCAATGATCAGTCCTCGCTTGACGCTCGCGACAGATCAATCGATACGAAATCGAGCAACTCACGGTCGCTCATTTCGGTGAGTTGCGTCTCGCCGCCGCCGCTGAGAATTTCATCAGCCAGCTCCTGCTTGTCTCGAATCATTTGATCGATGCGTTCTTCGACGGTGCCTCGGCAGACAAACTTGTGCACCAGCACGTTCTTTTTCTGGCCGATGCGGAAGGCTCGGTCGGTGGCTTGATTTTCGACCGCCGGATTCCACCAGCGATCAAAGTGGACGACGTGCGACGCGGCTGTCAGGTTGAGTCCCGTTCCGCCGGCTTTGACCGAGATCACAAAGAACGGCGGCCCGTCGTCCGTCTGGAATTCAGCGACCAGTTGTTTGCGGTTTTTGACCGCGACACCGCCGTGCAGCACCAGTCCCGTTCGGCCGAAAACTCCCGACAGAAACTCCGCCAGGGGCTCGGTCATTGACTGAAACTGCGTGAAGATCAGCACGCGTTCCTGCCGCTCAATAATTGGCTGGCAGATTTGCTGCAGTCTCTGAAACTTTCCGCTGTCTTTCAGATCGTAGTCGTCCTGCCGAAGGAACTGCGACGCGTGATTACAGATTTGTTTGAGCTGCATCAGTGTCGTGAGAACCAGGCCGCGACGCTCCATGCCGTCTTTTGACTCAAGTTGCTTTTCCAGATCCTTCAATGTCTTTTCGTAAAGCGCGACCTGCTTTTTCGAAAGTCCGCATTCCACTCGCATCTCGGTTTTCTCAGGCAGGTCCGGAACGATGCCCGGATCGGTCTTCAGTCTCCGCAGCAGGTAAGGTCGCACCAGCTTCCGCAACGCTCCGTACGCCTGCGTGTCCTGTCGCTTGTTCTGAGCTTTCACAAAGTTTCTGAACTGCGTCGCGTTGCCCAGCAGACCCGGACAGCAGAAATCGAACAGCGACCACAGTTCTCCGAGATGGTTTTCGACCGGCGTCCCCGACAGCGCGATCCGGCCTGACGATTTCAGTTTGCGGATCGACTTTGCCTGAGCCGACGACGCGTTCTTGATTGCTTGCGCTTCGTCCAGCACGATCAGTCGCCAGTCGAGTTTCGACAGCCAGTCCAGTCGCCGAGCCAGTCCGTACGTTGTGAGAACGACGTCGCAGTTGGCCAGTTCTTTGTCGGGCGACTTTGCGATCTTTGTCAGCGTGTCGGCGTCACATTCGGAGCGGTGTGCGTACAGAACGCGCAGCGTCGGAGCGAAGCGTTCGAACTCACTTTTCCAGTTGCCGACCAGCGACGCCGGCACGATCAGCAGACTCGTTTGTGTAAGCTGTTGCTGGGTGTTCTCGCCGTATGACGGGCGATCTTCGCTCTTCAGTGTCAGCAGCAGATCGATGATCTGAATCGTTTTCCCGAGTCCCATGTCGTCGGCCAGGCACGCGCCCAGACCCAGCCGAGTCATGAACCACAGCCAGCGGACTCCGTCGACCTGGTAGGGTCGCAGCGTGGCGTTCAGGTCGCGACCGGGTTCGCAGCCGACGACACCCGAGGGGTCGCGCAACTGTTGCAGCGTGTCGTTCAGCCAGTCGCCGGCGGTCACTCGCGTCCAGCCGATCGTCGCGTCATCGGCTGCGTCCTTGCCGAGCCGCACGCCGGCCAGCATCCGCATTCCCTGAATGAAGTCGACGCCGTTCGCAAACTGTTGCTCGACCTGGCTCCAGTGTTCGAGTGCCTGCTGAAGTTTCTCCTGATCGACCTCGACCCATTTGCCACGCAACCACGACAGACCATCCGTCACGTTCAGAATCTGCTGCCGCTCTTCGTCAGTCAGTGGCTCGCCGTCGAGTACCAGTTCGCTCCTAAAGTCCAGCAGACTGTCCATGCCAACCTGACTCGACTCCTTCTGACCGATGCGCACCTGCACTTCCGGCCGCGTTGATTGCCGAGCTTTCCACCAGTCGGGAACTCGCACGACAAGGCCGGCCTCTTCCATCTGCGGAACACTGGTCAGAAAGCGGTGAGCCTGACGGATTGTCAGAGCCTGCGGCTGAAAAAGTTGCCGCGAGTCCAGCATCTCGCGAACCAGCTCGCTCTTCGCGGCGGCTTTCTGCACCGGTTCCAGCAGTGCGACCAGCTTTGCCTGATTTTTCTCACCGGCGTACTGCTTCAGAGCTTCGGCCAGCGGCAGGTGCTGCAGCTTCGCTTTGGCCGACATCCGATGTGTGTACGTTGCCAGGAAGGCGAACGGTCGATTGGGGTCTCGTTTGTTTTCGGCCAGATGAAACGTCACTCGACCGAGCAGATTCCACAATGGATTAAGACGCTGGACATAAGCGACCGGGCCTTCGCTGTGAGCCGCCGCCTGTTTGAGCACCATCGACTGAAGGTCGTTCCACAAACTTCGCAGCACATCCGGTGTGAGATACTCCAGCCCGCGCATCGGCGGAGCGTTCTCGATCAGGCCGATCAGAGTCAGCTCGTGCGGAGGCTGAACCGTTCCTGCCGATTGGGCTCTACTGGAGGAGACCGCCTGCCGCAGTTCCTCTTCGCCCAGCCCGCACAACCCGTGAAAGAACTGCTGAGCAAACTCGCGCCAGAAGACAAACTCCGCCGGCAATTCCGTCCGCAGATTTCCCGACGCCAGACTCAGCAACCCCGCCGCACCCGAAACTTCAAACGCCGCCAGCAGCTCCCTCAACGATTCTGTTTTAGACGTTGTACGGCCACCGTCGGAATTCTCAACGGATTCGACAATCAGGTGACCGGCGGGCGTAATAACAGGGCGAATACTCATGCGCGGAGATTACCGATTCCCAAACAGCCAGCAATCAAGCCGCTGGTCGGCTTCTCAAGCTCACGCGGAGAATCCTCAGACCTTGTGAAAACTGTCAAAGGTGTCGCTCGGGAGTTTCATTCGCCGATGCAGATCAGTTTGCTGATGGTGTGGGCGTAGAGTTTTCCGTTCGAGTAGCTGATGCTGGCTCGTGTCCACGATTGACCAATGGGGCCGAGGTCGTTGATCGAGATCAGCGCGTTCTCGTCAAGCGTTTCTGCAGCGTGACGCAGGACGTAGACGTTGCCGCTCATGACTGGCACGAAAAGGTAGTCGCCGATCGCCGTTGGAATGGCCGATGCCTGGTGTCCCCAACCGTTGCCCATCGAGCGAGCATCGCCCATGACCACGTGACCTCGCGAATTTTTCATGTCGTTCAGCGCGAACGCCCACTTCGTGATAGACAGTGCTTTCTTGGCTCTCTTCTGATTATCGCCCTTCGTCAATTTGGCAAGTTGCTCGGCGGAGAGGTCATCCGGCGACCACAGCAACTGATCTTCGGCTCGCGTCGGGCCGGGTTTCGATTGAACGGGCAATTGCAGATATTCGACCTTGCCGGTTTGTGTCTGAACTCGGCCCAGCCACGGCTGCGTGTAACTGCGGAAGTAGTGGTACGAGCCGGCCAGCATGTTTGACTGCTGGATGATCTCGCGTTTGCTCTTGTTCGCCGTCAACGACCGAGCTTCCGTCGTCCACGAGTCGTCCGATCGAACCCGCACGGGAACGTTCTCGATGATTGAAACGCGGCGAGCGATCTCACCGGTCATCGCATCGACCCACAAATGCTCGCCGCCGTGAAACACCAGAACTTCGTCACGCAGAACGTTCAACGTCATGGTGCTCATGAAACCGGGCAGCGGAAGCGTCCAGATTGTGCTGCCGTCTGCGGCGTTGACGAGCGAAATGCCTTCCGGCGTCTCCGGAGGCGAGTGTCCGCCGCCTCGTCCGATGACGATGACTCGTCGGCCATCGCTGAGCGTTTGCAGCAGCGGAATACAGCCCATGTTGGAACCGCATTTCGTTTCCCATTTCGGCTCGCCAGTCTTCAGGCTGAAGGCTTCGAGCTGCGTCCATTGATCGAGCGGCGCGTTCTTGTGCTCGTGCGTGAAATTTCCCTGATCATCCGGCAGATAGGTTTGCCGGATGAAGGCGACCTGCCCGTCGATCTGAAACGCGTTTGTTCGACCGACCGGCATGACTTCGCGAGTCCACAATTCGTTCCCTCTAAAATCGAAACACGAAATCCGACCCGAGGCATTGAAGAAGCAGACGCGTTCACCATCCGTCACTGGTGGAGGCGACGAGCTGTCGCTGAAGCAGCCGGAAAGTCTCAGCGGATGCTTCGCGGGAATCTCGCGAGTCCAGATTGTCTCGCCCGTCGCCGCGTTGCAGCACCAGGCGATGATGTCGCTGCCGAGAGATGAGTCCTCGTTGACTTCCTTCAGCGTCGTGAAGAAAACTCGATCGCCGCTGGTGACAACCGTGCTTTGCCCTGTCTCCGGAAGTGTTTTTTGCCAGAGTACGTTTTCTTTTCGAACAACACTCCAGGTTGTCGGCGGTTTGGCATCGCGAACTGCAAAGCCGGAGTTAGGGCCGGGCCCCTGAGTCCATGCAGGTTTGAGAGTCCGCTTGAAGAAGTGGGCGACGATGGATCGAGACTCGTCCGTTGAAAACTGCTTCCCGCCGTGTCCGGCGCCTTCCACAACGTGCAGCCGCGAACTGACTCCGGCATTCACCAACCGAGCGTGCAGCTTCTGACTTTGTTCGAGCGGTACTCCGGGATCCTTGTCGCCGTGCATGATCAGAAACGGTGGATCGTCGGAAGTTACATGGTCAATGCCGCTGGCATCGGCGGCGAGTTTCGGAACGTCGCGAACGGTCGCGCCCAGCAGTTTCGCACCGTTTGACTTCGCCACATCTTCGGCGGTCCGGCCGTTACCGACGTTGTTTGGCGGCATCGTCATCAGCTCGGATGGGCCGAACCAGTCACAGACAGCCTGCACCCGGCTGGACGTTGCTTCTTTGCCGGGAAACGCTCGAGTTCCCATCAGCGCGACCAGATGTCCGCCTGCCGACGTTCCCCACGCTCCGATGTGGTCGCCGTCCAGGCCGTACTTGTCCGCATGATCTCTCACCCATCGAACGGCCGCGTAACAATCGTTGATCTGAGCGGGCCACTGTGCGACGTCAATCAAACGGTAATCGATCGACGCAACTGCGATGCCGTGTTCGGTCAACCATGCCGCCGTCTTCTCGCCAGACTCACGACTGCCGTTCTTCCAGCCGCCGCCGTGAACAAACACCACGACCGGGACTGGCTCCGAACGATCTGCAGGCAGGTACAGATCGAGCTTCAGCGAATGCCCGTCCGGTTTCGCGAATTCGATTTCGCGGATGACACTCTCAAGGTTGCCACTGTCGGCAGCTTTGACCGAGAACACGAAGCTTGCGCAGATGGCCAATGTGATCAGCGGACGTACTTGAATCATGAGGCGTTCTCAAGGAGTTCGTATCAGGAGGATGAAAGTTGCAGGCTGGCGAGTCTCCAGAAAGCTGCCCAGCGATGCAAGGACGCCTGATGCAATGGCAAAGCCAGTGGCACACGATTTTGATGGCCTGCTAATCTGTCGACGTTGTGCATCTGCAACATCCTGTTTTCTGACAAACGACCAGATTGAAGAACCACGGATTGCACGGGAAAAATCGGATGGTCTCCTGAAGCATTCATAACAATCCGCGTTAATCCATGATTATCCGTTGTTTAAAAATGACTGCGACTTTGTCGCGTTGTTTCTTTACGTTTTTCAGCAACCTCCGCGTTCAAATCATCATCCTGGGCGGTAGTAATTAATTCATGGAACATCGCATCGTCTCGCTGATTGCCAGCGCCACGGAAATCGTCGCGGCACTTGGCTATGAAGAGTCGCTGGTGGGTCGGTCTCACGAGTGTGACTTCCCACCGGGGGTTGAACAGTTGCCGGTTTGCTCGGAACCGCGCATCGACGTTTCCGGCAGTAGTAATGAGATTGATCAACAGGTCAAAGCTTCGTTACGCGATGCTCTGTCCATTTACACGGTGTTCCGAGACGAGCTGGAGCGGTTGAAACCGACGCTCGTCATTACACAGTCGCAATGCGACGTGTGCGCGGTCAACCTGGAAGACGTTCAGGCCGCAGTCTGCGACATGATTGGATCGCAGCCGGAAATCGTCTCGCTGGAACCGATGGCTTTGTCAGACATCTGGTTGGATATTCAATCGGTAGCGGACGCTCTGGACGACTCGGACGCTGGCCGGCGACTTGTCGAGTCACTTGAGAAACGACTGGAGAACCTCGCGACGAAACAGCCAGAGTCGACCGACCGACCAACCGTGGTCTGTATCGAGTGGCTTGAGCCGTTGATGCCCGCCGGCAACTGGATTCCCGAACTTGTCGAACTGGCGGGCGGAACGTCTTTGCTCAGCGAGGCCGGAAAACACTCGCCCTGGATAACCTGGGACGACCTTACGAAAGCCGACCCCGACTTCATTGTGATCATGCCGTGCGGGTTTGGCATCGAGCGCACGAAACAGGAGCTGCATCTGTTGACCGGTCACCCAAAGTGGGCCGACCTGAAAGCAGTTAAAAAAAGAAACGTCTTCCTGACCGACGGGCACCAATACTTCAATCGCCCTGGCCCTCGGGTTGTCGACTCCGCTGAAATCTTCGCCGAACTTTTTCACGGCCCAGCTATTAACTTCGGCCACGAAGGCACCGGCTGGCTTCGCTGCTGAAAACCGATCGAACGGGCAGAGACGGTCTTTGCAACGCAATTACCTCAAGGTGGAAAGGTACTCGATGATGTCCCGTAACTCTCGGAGAGTCAGCACGTCACCAACCGGCGGCATGGGAGATTGCGGTTTAACGCGTTGCTCGATGTCAGAAACCTGGATGTCTCGCAACTTTCCTTCGGAGTTGCGAAGAACCAGAGTCGCCTCTGTTTCGGAAGCGACGGTTCCGGTGAAGACTTTTCCATCTTCGAGTACGACGGTGACCGTGCCGTAGCCTTTCGCCAGTTTGGCGTGCGGGTTGATCAACGACTCCAGCAGGAACTCGCGATCACCTTTGGACCGCTCGGCAACTTTCGATAAGTCCGGCCCGGCATCGCCGCCGCGGCCATTGACTTTGTGACATCGCAGACACTGAGCTTTGCGATGCCCGGCAAAGATAGACCGACCGTTTTCGGCGCTGCCTCCAGACATTGCAGGTCTGAATTTCGCGAGTGGGTCGCTCTGCGATGCTGCTTCCAAGGTCTGCCGGTACTGAGCGAGCAATTCCGCGATGCGTCCGCTGTTCCGTTTTGTACCCGCCTCGACAATGTCCAGTTCCAGCTTGTTGATGTGAGGCCACTTCACTGCGGAGACATTGTTTCCATTGATCAGTTGCTCAAGAGCAGCGGCGATCAGGCGGTCCGCATCCGAGCGGGCAGATTCGCTCAGGAGTCGGATGCCGTCTTGAAGTTCGGGCGTCGTCCCGGCTGTGGTGTTCCTTAACTGCTCGACGGAGGCGACGGCTGCCTGGGGATCATCGATCGCGAGCACCTGCCTGGCGACGGTTCGAAGTCCGGCGTCTTTTGAAGACAGGAAGCCCTGAATCAGCGATGGCGTTTGTGTGGCCTTTCGTGAAGCCAGAAGTTGCAGCACTGCCGCGCGAGTTTCCGTCGACCGCCCCTCATCAACGGCCCATTCGGCGAGATCATCATCGTTGACCTGGATGTTGTACTTGCCAACCAGGGCGAGCACCGACGGGAGCAACGTTCCATTCGCAGAACTCAATAGTTGAGCGGCTGACGTCTCGATTACTCCTCGAATGAAGGCCGCAGGCCGAGCGGCAACTGGTCGCCAGAAGCCGGTGACTCGGTCACGCTTGCCGGGAGAATTCCAGTCAGCGAGGCACGAGACAGCTTCGGCCTGTATGACGGAGTTCATTCTGTCATTCGTTGCAATTTTGACGACAGCTGCGGCATTTGATGCGTCGCCGAGTCGGAAGTTTGCATTGATCACTCGCCGGACCAGAGCGTCGGGAAGTGGCTCTTCGGCTCCAGTAATTCTGTCGGCAAAGTTGGCGAGAGCCGAAGTTTGTTCGTCGAGATGCAGGTCGTTGATGGCGCGCGCGGCTTCCGTGACGATTCTCAGATCCGGATCAAGCAGGAACTGTGAAACATTTTCCGGAGCTGCCCGGCGAAGCGCCAGTAAAGCGGCAAGACGCACGGCATCCGACTTTACATTCACTCGGTTCAGAAGAGACTGGACGTCTGCAATGGAAGCCAGAGCGACGACACCAGCATGCCTGACGTACAAATCGGAGTCAGCGTTCGTCGCCAGCATTTCAAACAGAGGATCAACTGCCGTTGTGTCACCGATCCTGCCGAGAGCTTCCGCCGCAAAGAAACGCAGGCGTGCCGAATCATCGTTCAGCAGTCCGGCCAGCAACGGTACGGCAGCAGAATCACGAATCTCGCCCAGAATCTTTGCACACTGCGATCGAACTTCCGGATCCGGATCGTTGCTGAGAAGCTTGCGGAGCAACGGCAGAAGCTGCCTGTTCTGTCCGCGACGGAGCCTTTGGCCGATTGCCCAGATTGCGTGCAGACGTCCGAGCTGTTCAAGTCGAGCGTTGCCGTTTGTTTTTCGAGCCGTGGCTGCCGACTGTAATGTCGCGCTGACGGCGGCGTCTGACTCTCGACTGGCCAGCTCAAACTGGCAACGCTGACGAATTCGCATGTCAGGATGTTTAAGACCTGTTGCCAGTTCGCTTTCAGTCAGATCTTTGAATCCCTTCGCGAATCGCGTGCGGACCTCGGCGGCTTCGGGACTGGCGACACGAGCAGGATCAAACAGCGTGTAAATTCTTCCGCCGAGACTTCTGCCGCTCCATTCGAGGTTGACGAAATCGGCGACGTACATCTTTCCGTCGTAGCCGAAGTCGACGTCGGTGGCTTTGATCGGTTTCAGAAAATCGTGCTCATCGACAATCTGGAATGCCGCACCTTCTGGCTCGACCGCGAAAGACTCGATGCCTCCGTTGCCGGTGTAGTTGCAGAGAAAAAAGTGGCCTCGATATCGGTCGCTCAAACCGGTACCGGGGTAGTACGAAAAGCCGGACGGGCCGGCTCCCAGGGCACCAACCGGCGGAATCAACCACGCCGGTTGATCGGGAGCATTGACGTGCCACATTTTCTCGGCGTGCCACGGGCCGGTTTGATAAGGCTCGGGAATCGTCTGGTAAGCCATGTTCCAGCCGGAGTCTCCTCCTTCGACGACGTAAACCAATCGCGAAAGATCTCCCTTATCGCAGTTGTTGTCGGCGGCGAAGAGGTTGCCGAATTCATCAAACGCCAGCTCCTGAGGGTTTCGCAGTCCAACATGCACGACCTGGAGATCGGAACCGTCTGCTTCGCAACGGAAGACGGCACCGCGTCGGGGTCCGTAAAGATGCCGACCTTCCGGAGTCTTTAAATTGAAGCCGCGGTCACCAACCGAAAAATACAAACGGCCATCGGGTCCCCAGACAAGGCCATGCAGGTCATGCCCGAGGAATCCGCAGTTCACCCCGAAGCCTCGGTGCAGTGACTTTCGAACGTCGGCCTCGCCGTCGCCGTCCGTGTCCCGCAGCAGCCAGAGATTCGGGATATTCGTCAGGTAAACGTCGCCGTCTCGTGCGATGAGTCCGGCCGCCAGTCCGTCGAGCGGTTCGTTGAATCCGCCGGCAAAGATCTTCGAGAAGTCAGCTTTGCCATCGCCGTCACGGTCTTCCAGAATTCGTACCTGATCGCTGACCTTTGTGAACCAGTCCAGGCCGCCTTCGAAGCGGTCTTCGAACTTTTTGTAGAGAGCCAGTCGGTCTTCGAGCGAATCGATCTGCAGGTCGTCTTCCAGAAAGAAATCCTGTGTGCGGTTTTCAGGAGTGCCTCGGTTAAAGCGGTATTCTTCGGCGGCGTAGACTCGGCCCTTTTCGTCGATGCAAATGGCAACCGGGCTGGCAACCTGTGGTTCTGCGGCGAAGACTTCCATCTTCATGCCGTTCGGAATTCTGAATCCAGAGATTGCAAGTTCTGCTGCCTTGGAACCGTCCGGCAGAATCTCCTGAGCGAGTGACACGGCACTCAGCAGATTGAGAATGTACCAGGTAACAAACAGCGTAACGCCACAGTTTCGAATCAGCATCGAGCGACTCCGTCGGTTTTAGATGATAACTGCGGCTCAGTGTTTCGCTCTGATGCCAGGAGGTCAAATCAGCGGTTCCAGTTCGAATGTCCAATCGGATCGTCGAGGACTGCATTTGCTTCTGCCACTTCGGTACACTCGTACGCTGCATGGTTTGCCGCATCGACGCCGTTTTTGTTGATGGCTGGTGCGTTGGGAATTTAGCCGTACAGCGCGACGCAGAAAGACAACGTTCCCTGCGAAATCGTCTGATGCGAGCTTTTCTTTCAGGAAGTGCTGCTGTCGCCCTGGTCAATGACGGCGAAGACTGGCACTCAATCCGCTACGAAGATCTGGAGACCCTGCTGCCACAGCGGGAAGAGGACTTTGTACGTTTGTGTCAGCAGTCCAACGATCTCGTCTGGCTGGAAGACACTTCGCTCGACGAAGTTCGGAATCAACTGGAAGACGCCGTCGACTCCAGCGAAGCGTTAAGTCTGGTCTTTCACCTGCTGGATGGTCGCCTGTCAGATGAAACCCGCGATGCGTCAGCATTCGAACTTGACGAACTGGCTGTCGAAGAGGCCGTGGTTGAACGTGTCGAAAACGTGCTGCTGGCCAGTCCGCTGCCCGAACAGATTGACTCAGCCGGAGCCATCGCCGCCTGCCGACGCACGAATTGGCAGGGAACGCTGGCGCTGCTGGATAGCTGGCTCGATCTGCAGGCAGCCGTTACCGAATCCTGTCTGGCCTGGCGGCAGATTCCCGAACACCGTTTTGGTGAGGCCGAAGATCGAAACAGAATCCAGGGCCAGTCGATTCGCCACGGCGTCTTTCGCGAAATGGCTCATCACTGTCTGGAACCCGGCGGCTTCAACGAGGTCCAGTTCAAGTACGCCGGTGAAGCGTCACTGAAACGAGCCGTGCCCGGCATCATCGGAATCCTGAACGACTGGACGGAACCGTTTCGAAAAATCAGCAGCGCGACAACTCACGAAGATCAGAGTGCCGAGCCGCAGGAAAAGGAGTTTGTCGACGCCGGTTCCAGACGCTGAGGCAGGATACTGCTTTCACTCTCGCAGGTTCAGAGCCGAGTCGCTGAAATCAAGCGCGAAGTCATTGAGGTAATGCAGACTGGTGACTCTCGTGGTGTCAGCAGCAAAGTAGACGAACTGATCAATTTTCAGACACAAACGGGGGATCCGGGCTTCTGCTGCATGTCACTTTGTGACCTGGCAATCGTCGCGCAGCGACAGAGCTTATTCACAGTTCAGGAAATGCTGACAGCACGAGCCGTTCGCCTGAAGCCGGATGATGCCTGGTCATGGACTCAACACGGAAAATCGCTGCTCAACGTTGGTGAACTTTCGAATGCCCTCGAGGCGTATGACTCTGCGTTGGAATTTGGTGGCGACGTGGTTGCTCAGAACGGACGTGCGGAGGTGCTGAAGGCTCAGGGCCAGCTGGGCGAAGCGCTGTCGGCTTACGACGCGGTCCGCCGTCAGCATCCTGAGAACGTGGTTGCGATTTGCGGACGGGCCAGCCTGCTTGTATTGATGCAGCGATGGGAGGCCGCTCTTGCCGAACTGGATCTGGCAGAACAAGGGCGAGGCGCAGACTGGATCGCTCAGCACATTCGTGCCGTCGTCTATTTGCGAACAAAGCGCAGGGACGCGGCCAGATCAATCCTGAGTAACGGAGCTGTGAACTGCCCCGAGTCGGAACAACGTGATTATTTTCGAGCGACGCTGGCGCAGATGATGGTCGCTGAGGGAGAGTTGGAATCCGCCCGCGAACTGGCCGAACAACTTACATACAGCCGCTTCGACAAAACGAAAAATGTCCTGCTGACGCACATTCTGGAAAAGGAACAGAAGCTCGACGAAGCCAGAGAGATTTACGAGCGACTGCCGGAGCCGACCTGTGACGATGATGCGGAAGTCTGTCAGGAGCTGCAACGTCGTGTAACCGGTCTGGAGCCAAGGCAATCGAATGAGTGGATCCAGAACCAGCTCTATCGACTTGTTCTGACCGCGTAGCCTGGCGTCTTGCCGGAAAGTCAGTTGCACGTTTGAGTCCGATCGGCGACGGCTCGGTAGCCGTTTGAGTGCCGGGATGTTCCAATGACAGTCTCGGGGAATTTGCTTCCCGGCTGACTCTGGCATCATTTCGAGACGTCACTATGAAAACTGCAACCGGCAGAACAGTTATTCGAAACGGGCAGCTTGTGGATGGGACAGGAGCGGGTCCGGTTTCTGACGGGCTGCTGGTGATCGAGGATGGGTTCATCACTTATGCCGGTTCCGCTGCCAACGCTCCAAACGTTCCGACTGAGGCGAAGTTGATTGATGCCAACGGTGGGACGATCATGCCAGGGCTGGTCGAGGCTCATTTTCATCCGACATATTTCAACGTCGCGGCGCTGGAAGATCTCGACATCAAGTACCCGGTTGAGTACGTCACGATCCTCGCGGCCTGCAACGCGAAGCTGGCGCTGGAGTGTGGCTACACGTCGGCTCGCAGCGGCGGCAGTCTGTTTAACATTGACGTCTGGCTGAAGAAGGCCATTGAGAATGATCTGGTACCGGGGCCTCGTCTGGCGGCCAGTGGTCGGGAGATCTGTGGAGCTGGCGGGCTGATGGACTGGAACCCCGAGTTCCGGAAGATCGGTATGGAAGGGTTAATCCTGCTGGTCAGCGGGGCAGACGAAGCTCGAGCGGCCGTTCGCAAACTGGTGAAGGACGGCGTGGAATGGGTCAAGACATACCCCACCGGCGACGCCGCCGCACCCGACACCAACGACCATCACACGCTGTGCATGACGTTTGAAGAAATGCACGCGGTCGTGCAGACCGCTCACAATCACAAACTGAAAGTAACCGGCCACTGTCGAGCCACCGAAGGCATCAAAAACGCTCTGCTTGCCGGGTACGACGCGCTGGAGCATGGAACGTTTATCGACGATGAGACTCTCGACCTGCTGCTCGAACGCGACGTGCCCGTCGTTCCGGCTTTGTATTTCGAGCAGATGAGCATTGAACGTGGGCCGGAATTTGGCATGTCTCAGGCGGTTATTGATGGTCATCAGGAAACACTTGAAGGCGGAGCCGAAAGTGCGAGGCGAATTCTTGCAGCTGGCGGAAGACTCGGCATGGGTGGTGACTACGGTTTTGCGTGGAATCCGCACGGCGACTACGCCAAAGAACTGGATTTCTTTGTGAAGTACGTCGGACTGAAACCGCTCGACGTCATCACGTGCGCAACAAAGACCGGGTCCGAAATACTCGGGCGGAGCAACGAGATTGGTACTCTGGAAGCCGGCAAGCTTGCGGATGTTCTGGTCGTCGACGGCGATGTCGTTGCAGACATTGCCATCCTGCAGGACCGTAGCCGGTTTATCACTGTCATGCAGGGCGGAATTTCGAAGTCCGGCGTCGCTTTACGACACGTGCCACTTCTTCACTGACCCTCGATTCACGCTGCACTTTCTGTCCTGCTACCCGGGCACGTTTCGAATGACACGTCGATTCTGTTTGATTGTTTGTTGCCTCCTTGCTTCTTCCCGCTTCGTTTGCGCATCTGGCGAAGAACCGATTCGCGTTCTCATCATCGACGGGCGGAACAACCACGCCTGGGAAGGAACGACGACTTCCGTTCGTCAAACGCTGCTGCAAACGGGAGCTTGCGAGGTTGACGTGTCGACATCGCCGATTCGATACCCGAAGCCGTATCCGACACGGTTAAGCAGTCCTACTGCACAGCAGCAGGCTGAGTACGACGCGGCAGTCGCTGTCTGGCGGTCAGAAGAAAAGAAGTACGAAGCTTCGATCGCAGACGCATGGGATAACTGGCGACCGGCTTTTTCTGACTACGATGTCGTCGTTGATAATTACAACGGACCGAACTGGCCACCGGCAGTTAAAAAGGACTTTGTCGATTTCGTTCGAAGCGGTGGCGGGGTCATTGTTCTGCACGCTGCGAACAACTGCTTTCCGGACTGGGACGAATTCAACCAGATGCTCGGACTGGGCTGGCGAAAGAGTCATCAGGGGATTCGCGTCGCGATTGATCCGACGACGGGCCAGCCTGTGACGCAGCCGGTCGGCGATGGTCCGAATTCCGGACACGGTTCCAGACATCCGTTTGTGGTAACGACGCGGGCGGTCGAGCATCCGATTATGAAAGGTCTGCCGGTCGAGTGGCTGCACGGGAAAGACGAACTTTATCACGCGATGCGTGGACCGGCGGAAGGAGTCGAAATACTCGCCACTGCTTTCTCTGATGAGAAACTGCGAGGTACCAACCTGCACGAGCCTGTCGTCTGGACAACTCAGTTCGGCAAAGGACGAGTCGTTACCAGCACGATGGGGCACTACTGGTGGACCGGCGGAGAAGGTCCAACGATGCGACACTCGTTGCATTGCGTAGGTTTTCAGACTTTGCTGGCTCGTAGCTGCCAGTGGGCGGCCGGTCGGGATGTCACGATCGATGTACCGGTCGAGTTTCCTTCTCCGGACGTCGTTTCAATCGTCCATCCTGAGGACATGCACTGGACCGCTGCCGACAAGACGCTGCCACTGGCGCCGCAAGCTGTTGCCGATGTCGCTCAGCGAGTGAAGATGAAGAAGGCTCGCAATCCGTATTCGTTGTTGACGCCTGCTGAGTCGATGGAATCAATTCAGCTGCCCGACGGGTATCGGCTGGAGCTGGTGCTGAGCGAACCCGTCATTCGAGAACCGGTGCTGGCCGCGTGGGATGGCAACGGGCGGATGTTCGTCGCGGAAATGCGCAGCTACATGCAGGATGAATACGGGACCGGCACGAAGACTCTGAAGAACGGTCGAATCTCCCGGCACGAAGACACGACCGGCGACGGCAAGCTGGATCGTCATACTGTCTTTCTCGACAACCTGAATCTGCCGCGCATGATGCTGCCGCTTGATGATCGCCTGGCGGTTGTCGAAACCGACTCCACAGACATCCACACCTATCGCGACACCGATGGAGACGGCGTGGCCGATGAAAAAAAACTGATCTACGAAGGCAGCCGCAAGATTGATGCGTCACGCAGCGTCGAGCATCAGGACAGCGGCTTGTTCTGGGCGATTGACAACTGGATCTACCTGAGTCGCGGCCGTGAACGGTACCGCTTTGTCGACGGCGAGTTCGAAGTCGATTCGATCGAGTTCGACTGGAACCAGTGGGGGCTCGACCAGGACGACACGGGAAGGCTCTACTTCAACGCCAACAGCGAGCCGGTCAAAAGTTTTCAGCAGCATCCGATTTACTGGACTCAGATTGCGTCGAAAGCAAACGGTCGATGGCGAAAACCGGAGATCGGCTCAGACTACAATCCCGATTTTCTAACGATGCACTCGACGTGCGATTTCGGTGACCGGGGCGAGAAGCATTCTTATGAAAGTTTCACGTCAGCAACCGGCGGCAGTGTTTACCGGGGCGATGTTTTTCCGCAGGACGTTCGAGGTGATTATTTCATTTGCGATCCGACCGGTCACGTCGTACGCCGAGCGAAGGTCGAGCGTTGTGACGGTAAGATCACTTTTGCGAATGCTTACGAAGCGGAGAAGTCAGAATTCATCGTTTCGGACGATATCAACTTTCGGCCCGTCAGCACTCACAGCGGGCCTGACGGGTGCCTCTACGTTGTCGATATGTACCGCGGAATGATTCAGGATGCGCCGTGGGTTAACGATGCCGCAAAGGCTTTCATGCGCCGAACGGGTTTGAACTTCAACATTCAGCACGGTCGCGTTTACCGGGTTGTTCATGAAGCTCGCCAACCGTCAACGCCTCTGAAATTGCTCGAGATGCCCACCGCCGAACTGGCCGAGCAACTTGCCAGCGACAACGGCTGGGTTCGCGATATGGCTCAAGAGCTGATCCTGCTTCGCGACGATCGATCATCCGTTACGCCAGCTTTGATCGAAAAACTGCGATCTCACAGGAATCCTCTGGCCAGGCTTCACGCCTTATGGACACTTGATGGACTCGGTCAGGCTGATGCAGAACTGCTTGTTAGTGCGTTTGAGGATTCGGACTGGCGAGTTCGTGAAGCCGCGATTCGGATCAGCGAGCCGCTGATCGCGAAAGAAGATTCCAGTATCTGGAATGCCTTGCCGGAACTGACCGCAGACGACGATCCGAATGTCGCTCGGCAGCTGATATTATCGCTCGGCTGGAAACTGACTCCCGCAGCGATCGAGTTGATCGACCTCACTATCGAAAAGCACATCACAAACGAAGTTGTCTATCTGTCGGCGATGACCGCCCTGTTTGATACGCAAACGCCGATGATCAAACGGATGTTAAATGGCGTCGCGTTTCGGACCATCAAAGACCCGTCAGTTCGCATCAATACTCAACGACGCTGGAACCTGGGCATCGCAAACTGGAAGCGGCAAAGTGCTCCCGTGCGACCTTTGGATGCCGAAGCCGTGAAGCTGGTCGAAAATGGCTACCAGATTTATTCACAACTCTGCATCAACTGCCACGGGCAGGACGGCAAAGGAGTTCAGCTTCCTGGTCAACCTCCCAAAGCTCCGCCGCTCGCCGGGTCGCTTCGAGTCATCGGCCAGAAGGAAGTTCTGGGGAGAATCATTCTGCATGGGCTGACCGGCCCGGTTGATGGCAAAGATTACCGCGAAGTCATGGCTCCATCGGATAAGAACGACGATGAATGGATTGCTTCTGTCATGAGTTACGTTCGGCAGGAGTGGGGCAACCTGGCATCGGTCATTCGTCCGGACGATGTGGCAGGAATTCGGTCCGCAAGTGCTGGGCGATACCGTGCATGGTCACTCGACGAACTGTCACGATTCAATCTGCCCGAACTGACGAACCGATCAACATGGAAAGTCGACACCAATGGCGGCCCGGAAGTGGCTGCTCGGGCGATCAACGGAAAGTCGGACTCCTGCGATAATTCCAACGAGCCGGGACGCTGGTTTCAGGTCGATCTGCCGGAAGCACATACCGTAACGTCGCTCGTGCTGACTTCGTCAACGCCGGATCGCTACCCACGCGAATATCAGATCCTGTCGTCACCTGACGGTAGAACATGGAGCCAGCCCGTCGCGACTGGCAAAGGCGAAGGAGCCATCAACGTCATCTCGTTCGAGCCGACATTCGGGCGGTTCTTCCGCATTGTCCAGACTGGTTCCGATTCACATCATCGCTGGTCAATCAGCGATTTGAAAATTCATGGCGTTCCCGGCGAGCCGGCCGTTTCGGAACCCAACGAGGATGAAGGCCCGCTGCCGCCTGTCGAGGAACTGGTGAAGCTGCCCGGTGAGGCGGCATCAGGGCGTTCCGTATTCAGGAAAATCTGCGTGCAATGTCACCAGGTTGACGGAACGGGCACGAACTTCGGGCCGGACCTTTCGAAAGTCGCGACAAGATTGAACAGGTTGCAGATTCTACAGTCGATCCTCAATCCGGATGCCGTCGTCGATAAAAAATATCATGGAGAGATGATCGTCACGTCCGACGGGCAGGTGTTTAGCGGGTTCATCGTCGCGGCTGCTGACGATGTCGTTACCCTTCAGACGGCGACTAAGGGGATCGTTGAAGTTTTCACTGACGACATTGAAGTTCGAAAACCGCTAACCAGATCGTTTATGCCGAGCGGCCTGGAGCGGACAATGTCGAAGCAGCATCTACTGGACCTCGTCGAGTACCTGATGCAGCGAAAGTAGCTCTCGTGATCGTTACGGTGTACCGTTACTTGTTGAGCCTGCGGACGGCTCATTCGCAGCGCTGAACGGGTCTTCGAATTTCGCATCGCCACCGACAGGTTACTCACAGGAATGACGTCGATGAATTGGTTACTTAACGGTGTATGTGTTTGCGGAATCGTCTTCGGAATGTTCGTCCGCCCGGCAGCAGGACTTGCTGCGGATGCCGACCCGTCGAATCCAGAGATCCCGTCTGCTGACGAATCGCAGTCAGGAGTCCTGGCCGGGCATTCGTTTCATGGAGAAGCGTTTAACGAAGGACCTCGGCAGAAAGCCTACCTGATGGAAGGCACTGGCAGGGTCAAGTTCGACGTGACGACGACAAGCCCGGAAGCGGCCGATTTTGTGCGGCAGGGAATGGGGCAGCTTTACGGCTACTGGTACTTCGAAGCCGAGCGGTCATTTCGTCAGGCGGCGATGCTCGATCCCGACTGCGCCATCGCTTACTGGGGAATGGCCCGCGCCAACGAGAAAAACGAGAAGCGGGCAAAGTCGTTTATCGAAGAAGCGGTGAAACGAAAAAGCAGCGCCGGCAAGCTCGAAGGGATGATGATTGACGCATGGAACGCTTACCTCAACAACAAGTCGAAGAAGAAGGCCGACAAAACAAAACCCTACTTCGCGGCTGTGGAAAAGATGGCGAAGGAGTTTCCGGACAACCTCGAAGTAAAAGCCGAGCGAGCGTTCGCAATGTACAAGTACCGCACCGACCTCAAGCTGTCGTACGACGATGCGAACGACGCGCTGAACGAAGTCCTGGCGATTGAGCCGCTGCATCCGGTGCACCATTTCCGAATTCATCTCTGGGACTATAAAGATTCCGCGAAGGCGTTGAACTCGGCAGCGCTGTGCGGAGCTGCCGCGCCGGGCATTGCTCACATGTGGCACATGCCGGGGCACATTTACTCGCGAGAGAAACGCTACTCGGACGCCGTCTGGCAACAGGAAGCGTCTGCCCGGGTCGACCACGCGCACATGATGCGCGATCGAGTCATGCCGGATCAGATTCACAACTTTGCTCACAACAATGAATGGCTGATTCGAAACATGGGGCACATTGGTCGGTGGCGAGACGCCGTCGACCTCGCCATGAATATGACTGAGCTGCCTCGCCACCCGAGCTACAACACGTTCGACAAGAAAGGCAGCGCGTACTACGGACGGCTGCGATTGTTTGATGAGTTGTTTCGGTACGAGCAGTGGGAACTTCTCGCGAGCCTCAGCAAACAACCTTATCTCGAAGAAACTGACGTCGACAAAGAACAGTTGAAACGGTTGCGTTATCTCGGCATCGCAGCGGCTCGACTGAGTGTCGACGACGAAGTAAACGATGTCTTGTCGCAGCTCGACGAGCGTCTGAAGGCGGCGGAAAAGGAGCATCAGAAGAATGAAGCCGAGGCGAAGAAGAAGGCCGCCGAGCAGTTGAAGAAGGAAAAAGCCGAGGCTGAAAAGCGACGTCTCAAAGCCGAGCAGGATCACATTCCGGAACCGCCGCCAGAACCCGAAGGACCACCCGCTCAACCCAAAAGCAAATCGGACCCTCGCACTCCGGTGAAGCAGGCCATCGCGGAAATCAAGGGACACCAGGCAATCACGAATGGTCAGTTCGAAGTCGCCGTCAATCAATTGAAAGAAGCCGCTGCTGATGGACTCGTCCAGGCAGTGGCTCAAAGTAAGGCTGGACATTCCAAAGACGCTGAGAAGACCTTGGAGTCTTACTTGAAGTCGAAAGAGGAACGCGTTCAGCCACTGGCGGGAAAGGTCGAAATCCTCTGGCAGGCTGGCAAGACGGACGAGGCCCGCAAGACCTTCGACGAATTGCGGGAAATTTCGGGTGACGTCCAGTTCGGCTCACCAGTTTTCAGTCGGTTGACGCCGATCGCGAAAGAGCTGGGTTACCCGGAGGACTGGCGAATCAGGAAGGAGCGGCCTGATGACTTTGGCGATCGCCCGGAGCTGGATTCACTGGGACCGTTTCGCTGGCAACCGATGCCCGCTGCCGGGTGGACTCTCAATGACACGAATGGAAAGTCGTTTTCACTGACCAGTTATCAGGGCAAGCCGGTAATCGTGATCTTTTATCTGGGTTATGGCTGCCTGCACTGCGCCGAGCAGCTTCAGAAATTCGCGCCGGCAGCGCAGAAGTATGCTGACGCCGGTATCCAGTTAATCGGCATCAGCACAGACTCGCAGAAGGATCTCAAGCAGTCGATCGACAATTACAAAGGTGGAATGCCGTTCCCGCTTGTGTCCGACGAAAAGCTGGACGTGTTCAAAGCATGGCGGGCATTCGACGACTTCGAACAGGCTCCGCTGCATGGGACATTCCTGGTCGACAAAGCCGGTCTCGTCCGCTGGCAGGATATCGGTCACGAACCGTTCATGGATCCGGAGTTCCTGCTGAAAGAATCAAAACGGCTACTTGCTCAGGACGGCAAAGCAACACGTCAGATCCTGAATGTTGAGCAGAAGCTCGCGACGGCCGAGCAATAGAAGCAGTACGGTGGCCATTGCCACCAGCAAGGAATTCAAACTGGTGGGCGGTGCCCGCCCTGCCTCTGTGGCGTCGGAAAGTTGAAAGCATTGGTTGCCGAGTTTCCGGCCAGGACGGCGACGACGTCGTTGCAGACCGCGGCGCCGACGCGTTCCTGGGCTTCATGTGTGAACGCTCCGATGTGCGGGGTCAGAATCACGTTTTCCAGCTTTGCCAGTTCCGTATCTGCGGGCGGCTCTTGAGATCGTACATCGAGTGCGGCACCAGCGATCAGGTTGCCGCTCAAAGCTTGAAGAAGAGCGGCTTCGTCAACGACTTCGCCGCGGGACGCATTCATGAACCAGGCTGACGACTTCATCCTCTGAAAAGCGCCGTGCGAAAAGCTGTTTCTTGTTTCTGACGTCAGCGGAACGTGCAGGGAGACGAAGTCGGCTCGCGTCAACAGATCATCCATTGAGGTCAGGCGAGCGCCCAGTTCATCGACGAAAGGCGAATCGGGATCGATGAACTCATCGTGAGCAATAATCGTCATGCCGAATGCGCGAGCACGCTCTGCGACAAGACGTCCAATTCGCCCCAGACCAACGATGCCGAGTGTCTTACCGAACAGCTCGCCGCCGACAAACTGCATCCGGTTCCAGCCACCGCTTCGCGTATCTTCCCAGGCGGCGGGAATTCGACGAACGGCGGTCAGCATGAAACTCAGAACCAGCTCTGCAACGGAAATCGAATTCTCGTTCGGTGTGTAGCTGATGACGATGCCCGTTTCGCTGGCGGCGTCGGTATCGATGTTATCGAGGCCCGCGCCGGCTCGGCCGATGATCTGCAGGTTCGGAGCGGCGGAAATCAATTCACGAGTCACCTTCGTCTGGTTTCGGACGATGATCGCGCGAGCGGCTGGTAGAAGCTCAGCCAGCCGATCGATGTGCTGCCAGAGGTCCGGTTCAAACACGACCTCGTGAGTTTCACGCAGCCGATTCATCGCTTCGCCGGTGATGTTTTCCGAGACGATGATTACTGACATTCTGGGATCCATTATTCGTCGAATGTTGATTTGTTGCGGAGGATATGGTGGTAGTGCTGAGCGAAGCGGTGAGCTTCGTCGCGGACGTACTGCAGAAGTCTCAGGCCGAATGAATGGCGGCTGAGAATTTTTGGTTCGGAGATCCCCGGCAGAAAAACTTCTTCCTCGCGTTTCGCCAGGCCGAGCGTGAAGGGCGGATCAACACCCAGTGCCCGCATGGCGTCCATGGCCGCGTTGAGCTGTCCTTTGCCACCATCGATTAAAAGCAGATCCGGAAATGGTTCGCCGTCCTGCTTGAGCCGACGGAAGCGGCGGGAAATGACTTCGTGAATCGAGGCGAAGTCGTCGACGCCGGCCACGGTTCGAATCCTGAATCGCTTATAACCGTGTTTGAACGGGAGCCCGTCGATGAATTGAACGAGGCTCGCGACGGTTTCGCCACCCTGGAGATGAGCGATGTCGACACCCTCAATCCGGCGCGGTGCGTGCGGCAGCTTGAACGTTCGCCGCAACCCTTCGACGCCCTTCTTCGGGTCGATGTAAAAGACTTCCGGCTGAACGTCTTCGTCGAGGCTTCCACTGAGGTTCAAGGCTTCGAGTGCTTTGATCTCGTCGCGAATTCTGGCGGCACGTTCGAACTTCAGTTCCTGCGATGCGAATTCCATTTCGGCACGAAGCTCTTTAAACAGGCGGTCCTTCTTCCCGTCGAGAAACATGCGCAGACGGCGTATGTCGCGTTTGTAGTCTTCCTTGCTGATCCGCAGGTTGCACGGAGCGGTGCACTGATTGATGCTTGCCAGCAGGCACGGTCGGAACCATCGCCATTTTTCGTCGCCGTCTTCGATGTCGAGCGTGCAGTTTCGAAATCGGAAAATCTTTTGCAGGACGGAGATCGTGCCGCGCAGCTTTTTCGCGCTGGTAAACGGGCCGTAAAGTTTGACGCCTTTGGTTTCAGGCTTCCGCGTGAATTCAATCCTGGGAAAGTCTTCGTGCGTCGAAATTTGTAGATAAGGAAATGTTTTGTCGTCTTTGAGTTCCGAATTGAACCGCGGCTGGATGTCTTTAATCAGCCGAGCTTCCAGCAGCAGCGCGTCGACTTCGCTGTCAGTCGGGATGAAGTCAATGTCGGCGATCTCGGGAATCAGATCGACAGTTCGACGATCGGAAGCGGCGGCGGTCGTGAAGTAACTGCCCGCGCGGCTGCGGAGGTTGACGGCTTTGCCGACGTAGATAACTCGGTCGAGCGAGTCCTTCATCAGGTAAACGCCGGGCGTTGTTGGAAACCTGCGAACTTTTTCGTGCGGCGGAAGTTTTCTGGCGGGCGTTCTCTCGACGGTCGAGGTTTCAACATCCGGAACAGGAACGGCAGCATCGCCGACGTCCGATGCCTTATCATCCGGCTCGGTTTTGCCGGGAACTGTGTCGTCGGGAATCGGAACGTCGTCGTTGGTCATGGCTGAATGAGGAACTGTTCTGTGAAATCGATCGGACTGGTGGGACTGGGTCTGCTGGGGTCGGCGCTGGCCGAGCGGCTGATATCGAAGGGCTGGTCGGTTTCAGGGTTCGACGTTGATCCTGAACGCCGTGATGCTTTGTCGAGTCTGGGTGGTGTGGCGCTGGCTGGTCTTTCGGATGTCGCTGCTCTTGACGTCATCCTGCTGAGCCTGCCGACGTCACAGGTTGTCGCGGATGTTGTGTCATCGATAAAGGGCGAGCTGCGTGCCGGGCAAACAATAGTCGATACGACCACCGGAAACCCTGCTGATGTGGAATCAGTCGTTGAAGTTCTGGCGGAGGCCGGGGTCGATTATCTGGACGCGACGGTCGGTGGGTCGAGTCAACAGGCTCGCGACGGCGAGGCCATTGTCATGTGTGGAGGATCCACTGCTGCCTTTGACCGGCACCGCGGCCTGTTTGACGATCTTGCGAAGCGGACTTTTTACCTCGGGGCTGCCGGCAACGGGTCGCGGATGAAGCTGGTGGTGAACCTGGTTCTGGGGCTCAACCGCGCCGTCCTGGCCGAAGGATTGGGTTTCGCGGAAAGGCTGGGGCTGGATCGGGGCACGACGCTGGAAGTTCTTAAGGCTGGCCCGGCAGCCTCAGCCGTCCTGACGACCAAGGGCCAGAAAATGCTGGACCGCGACTTCGAACCGCAGGCACGACTTGCTCAACACCTGAAAGATGTCCGTACGATTCTGGAGACAGGTTCAGCGATCGGAGCCCGGATGCCATTCTCAGGCATTCATCGAGCGCTGCTCGAAGAGCTTGTTCAGGCGGGAATGGGAGATCTGGACAACAGCGTTGTGATCGAGGCTTTTGAAAACTGAGCAGCTATCTGCCGACAAGTCGCGATTTCGCTCTAACCTGTTACTCACACGTTGCTTGGCACGATCGATGTCTGAGATGAATGTCTCGCCAGAATTCAGCCATTCCAGCTGTTCAGGCACCGAAGCAGGAACTTGACGCGGCAGATCTGGTCTAACCCGCGCATCTGGATTCCTTGCCTCAGGCGTCGCATCCTGCGCGTTGTGATCCGGTCTGGATGAAGTGATCCATCTCTGACGATCCTGTTGATACTCGTAAATTCGGGAAGATGGAAAGGCTGCGCAGATGTTTCACCCAGTGACGGCCAAAACTCAAGAAGACAGATCCAAACAGCATGGAGCGGAAAAGTCTTGTTTGACTTTGGATTCGCTGCGTTCTGATAATGGCTCACTTCGGTCATGTCGTCGCCGAAAGTCTTTTTGTGGATTGAAGTTGGACGGATTCTTTGGTGCGATGCTGTCGTCGTTTCGTGCCAGAACTGAGCTGGTTGATGCTTTGTGGTCTGGAGCGGTGTTCCCCAGTGCCGCTGATCAGACAGATTTACCCGTCATTGCCGATCTGTGTGTTCAGCCGTGTTTTCGAATCTGGAAGCCTTGTGCGCTGCGGATCCACTTTGCGCAACCGGTATGTTGTGGAGACGTTGCGTCACTCGTTTTTACAAGTACTGATTGGAGCGGCCGTTCGAGTGGTCGAAGTTTCACCGCACTTCGCTACGAATCGAGAGTCTGCATCTGATGAGGTCATCAGACCGGGTTACCACAGGCGTGGTCGAGAGCCTGTTGATTCGGTCGTTTGAGTTTGCCGTCGAGGAAACGTCGTCATGCTGTTGAATTCATGGCTGAGAAGAATCAGCGATCGGATTCGGAACCGCCGGTACCAGCCGGATCGGAAACCGAAGAAACCGGATCGCTTTACGCAGCTCGGATTGACGCGACTGGAAGATCGTGTCGTGCTGACGGTGTCGGCAGGCTTGAATGCTGGCGTTCTCGAATTGATGCTCGATGCTCAGGACGATGTCGCGGAAGTAACAGTCAACGGGAGCAACCACATACTTGTAAACGGCGACACGCTCAGCGGCGGTAGCGGTGGAGGTGGTGAGGTTCTCGAAACCGACGTTACGCGGCTGACTGCGACCGATTCGTCGGCTGGCATGAATGAAACCGGCCAGGAAGTACGACTCTCTGATTCTCTGACTTTGAGCAATGGTCTGTCGATCGACTCGACCATCGAAACGACAACCGTCAATGCGGCGATCAGCGGTGGAACAACAGACACCTTCAACATTCAGTCTGCCAACATTGACCTTGGGGCAAATCTGACAACAGCCGGTCGAAACATCACGCTCGATGGAAATGTCACCATCGCTGACGGGTTGGATCTGACCCTGACGACGGGAGCCGGCGCTGGCACTATTGAGATTACGGGAACTCTGAACGGGACAGCGGGCGGAGCAGCTGAGTCTCTGACACTGACGGCGGGCAGTGGAAACGTCGTGCTGGGAGCGATCGGTGCCGCCGGAACGGACGACCTGGAATCGTTGACCGTCACTTCTGCCTCAACAGCAACCCTCAACGGAGTCGTTGATATCGACTCGGCACTGACAATTACTGCTGGCTCAGCTTCACTGAACGACAATGTGACGAGTGGCGATCTTCAGGTGACAACGACTGCCGCGACGACCGTCACCGGAATGGTTAACTCAAGCGGGACGATCGACCTCGACGCAGCGACACTCACGCAGAATGGCTCGATGACTGCTCAGGGCGCTGTGTCGATCGATGTTGCCAACCCGTTGGTCCTGAATCAGAACGTGACGTCAGGGGGGACGACGACGATTACGGTGACGGCACCGGATGCCACCGGGTCACTGCCGTTTACGCTTTCGTCAGGAGTAACACTCAGCTCTACAGCCGGTACGCTCACGATTCGAGCAGACGATATGAGGCTGGACGGAGCGATCACCGCCACCGGGCAGACTGTACAGCTGCGACAACATCGCGATGCGCGATCGATTCAGCTTGGCGGCCCTGACGGCACCACCAACGAACTCGAAATCTCTGACGCCGAGCTGGACGTTATCACCGCCTCTCTCCTTCGCATCGGCCACTCAGCCGCTGGAACAATCGAGGTTTCGTCCGAAGTCGTTTCTCCTGCGAATGTGGCGACTCTCAGTCTGATCACGGGAGCATCGCTGAATGACGTCGGCGCCGGCGCGCTCAGTGTGTCCAGTCTTGCTGTCCAGGCGGCTGGATCTGTGCTGCTCGACAATACGGGGGACATCTCGTTTGTAGCGGGGATTGTCTCCGGACCCGGTAACTCATTCACACTGACCAATGAGGACAACGGCTTTGCCATCGGGAGTGGCATCGACGGCCTGACCGGGATTACGACGGCGAATAATACTTCCGGCAACACGGGAAGTATTACGCTGTCGACAACGACGGGCTCGATCAATGTCGCTCAGAACTTAAAAACCGGGGACGCCAGTGGAGTTTCCAGCCCCACGAGTGGCTCCATCACGTTGACTGCCGGAACAGGCAGTGTGTTCGGGACGCAAACTCCGGAAACCGGTTCGGCCACCAGCAACAATGCCGGTGCGGGTACGGCGACATCCGGCAACATCGTACTGACGGGCGGTGAAATTTCTGACGATGGGGCAGCCACCGCATCCGGTGCGTTTACAGTCCTGATCGGGGACACGTCCGGGGGAGCGACCAACCGGGACGGATCGCTCTTCGCGACGTCCACCGGGTCGGGCAATGCTGGTGAGATCGTCATCTCAACGACCAAAGACCTCAGGGTTGACACTCTGAACAGCACGGATCTGGACACAACAACGGTTGACGTCTCGATCACCGCAGCAGCCGGCACACTGACCATCCTCGCCGCGAACAATCTCGATCAGGACAACGTGATCCTGACGGCTGACGATGTCACGATTAACAACGTCATTACAGGCTCCGGCACGATCCTGCTTCAGCCGCTGACCACGACCAGGTCCATTGGTCTTGGGGGGGGGGCGGGTGATTTCAATTTGACGGATGCCGACCTTGCCCAACTGACTGGCGGGTTCAGTTCATTGACGATCGGACGAGCCGACGGTGAGCATCTGGTTTCGATTGACTCCGTGACGTTCAACGATCCGGTCACAATTCAGGCTCCCAACGGAGCTGGCGCCATCAGTATCGTGGATTCCGGAGTGTCAACGAACGGAATTACCGGATCGGGCGACGCGTCTGTTACACTCAACAGTGCAGGTGCGACAACGCTTGACGCAGACATTCGCACGGCTGGTAATGCTGTCTCGATCGACGCCAACGTCGTGCTCAGCTCCAGCGTGTCGATTAATACAACCTTTGGCGCGGGTGCTGCGGCGGGGGATAACGTAACGGTCACAGGCACGATCGAAGACACGGCGGCGGCCAGCAACTCATTGAGTATTAACGGTGGTACTGGCGGAAATGTCGACTTTCAGGGAGCGATCGGAGGCGCAGAGAACATCGCCGGCCTGACCATTGTCAATGCAGCCAGCGTTAACCTGCCCAGCGTCTCTGTCGAGAGCGGCAGCAGTGTGACTCAGTCGGCTGGGACCGGCACGACAACGATCAATGGAAGCATTGCGACGACGGACACCGGCACGATCAGCGTCACGACAGCCGGCAATATTGTTGTGCAGACCGGGTCGGATCTTTCGACAGTGGATGGAGGAATTACGCTGAGCGCAAACGCCGCCGAAAGTGCTGCAGGAGACTTCGTCGGACTTGATGTCGACAACGCGACGATTCAGACAACCGGCACCGGCGACATCATATTGACAGGCGCTGGTGGTGATGACGCAGGAACCGGTTCACACGTCGGAGTTCTGCTTCAGAACGGAACGACCGTGTCGTCCACACTGGCGGGCGGAACTGCTGGAACGATTTCCATTAACGGATCGGGTGGAAACGGAACGTCGGACAACTCCGGAGTGGATATCAGCGACGCCACGACAGCTGTTCAATCGGTGGGCGGCGATATTTCGATCGTCGGAGTCGGTGCCAACGGAAGCGGGACGAACAACCAGGGAGTGGTCGTCCAGAATGCGGCTGCTGTTTTGTCAACAGGGACTGCCAGCATCTCGATGACCGGTACGGCGACGACGGGCGACGGCATCGAGCTGAACACAAGCGGCTCGGTTGGTGGAGTGACCGCTGCTGGGGACATCACGCTGACAAGTGACTCAGTCGTGCTGGCAGGTTCCGTCAATGTTCAGTCCAGCGGGGCGTTGATAATTGCACCGCTGACGGGCTCCACCAATCTCAATCTTGGTACTGGCGCCACTGACGCGGGACTGCAACTCGACGATTCAGAACTGGCGAGACTGGCCGACGGATTCAGCTCAGTCACCATTGGAAGCACAGCCAACGGAACGGGGACGGTCACGATCAACAACGCCACGTTTGTTGATGCCGTGACCATCGTTGGAGGGGCCATCAACGTAACGGCGTTAACCGGAAACGATACGGTCGATAACGGGGACGGGACGGGCTTGCAGGCGGTCACGCTCACCGCCCGAACGGGAAATATCACCGACGGAGAAAATGCTTCGGCGATTGACGTGACGGGTGACCTGATCACTCTGAATGCCGAAGCTGGAGCGATTGGCCAGGCGGCCGGGGTCGGAAACGGAGCACTCGAACTCGCCGCGGTGACGCTCGCCACTGACTCGACCAATGGCTCCAACAATGGGAACCAGTTTCTGACCGAAGCCGACGACCTGACGTGGAACAGTTCATCGGCGGGCAGCGGAACGATCACGATCAGCTCGGGAATCTTCAACGTCGGCGACGGTGAAACCATCACCACCGGATCGGTTCTTGTTACCGCCGGGACGCTGGGTGGAACAGGAACGGTCATGGGCAGCGTGACGGCCAGCTCTGGCAGCTTCGTTGCGCCTGGATTCAGCCCCGGTATTCTGAACACGGGCGACCTGGTGCTCAACTCGGGATCGACACTCTCGATTGAACTCGACGGTGACCAGGGAGCTGGCGTCAATCCCAACGGTCACGATCAGGTAAATGTCACCGGTTCGGTCAACATCGCGAACGCCACGCTCAGCCTGGATGTCAGCGATCTGATTTCCAGTGAAGTCACGGCGACGGACGAATTCATCATTATCAATAATGATGGCTCCGACGCGGTCACTGGCACCTTCAATGGACTGGCGGAGAACGCTGTCGTCGCCACGAACCTTGGTGGAACAGGGCTGGTTGCGATCATTCATTACGGCGGTGGAGACGGCAATGACGTCTCGCTGGAAGTGGTTGGAGCGATCTTCGAAATCGTTGGCAACAATGCCGTTTACACGGACCTGGCAGGGCTGGTCAACACGCTGACTCTCACTCGAGTTACCGATGGCGGCACGGACTACGTTCAGATTGACGACTCGTCGACCGTGCTGGTTGCCGGCAATCAGGTCGGAGTCGAGCAGATCGATGCTGACACGGTCCGCATTGACGTTTCACGATTCAGCGGCGACATCATCGTCAACACAAATGGTGCCGCTGATTCTCTGACGATCGACTATTCCGGCTCCGGCGGACTGTTCACAAAGAACATTTCGTTCGATGGCGGTGCGCCGACCGTTGGCCCGGGCGATTCGTTAACGCTGACAGGTAATTCGACCGCTTTTACAACGGTCACGTACGACTTTGTCAACGAGAGCACCGGTAGTATCGACGTCGACGGACGGACCATCAACTACACCAATCTGGAACCGGTCACCGCCGACATCAACGTGACGAACGTCATTCTTAACTACAGTGAGACCGCCGAAACAATCACCGCTTCCGACGCTGGCGGCGGGCAAACGTTGATCGACTCCGATGTCGCAGGCGAGTCGCTGACATTCAACAACCCAACCGGCACGCTGACGATCAACGCGGGTGACACGGGAATCAATACGGTTGATATTGGAACGCTGGCTGCATCGTATCCGGCATCGATTGTGATCAACGGAGGCGATGCCGGAGACACGGTGAATCTGAACGGGACAGTAACTTTCGCGGCAAACAGGTCGCTGACGGTCGCCGCGGACGTGATCAACACTCCGAACGCCGCATCCGACATTGCCACGAGCGGTACGGGCAGCGTCAGCCTGACGGCGACTCGCAATATCCTGCTGAGTGCTGATTCAAGCATTTCAACGGTGAACGGTGGAGTCACGCTCAATGCGAACTCAGGCGGAGCGACAACCGGCACGTTTACCGGAGTGGAGCTTGTCGGTGCGACTGTGTCGACGTCTGGCAGTGGAGCGATTGCGATCACGGGTGAGGGCGGCACGACCGGGACCGGTGCCGGAGTCATCATCCGCAATAATTCACAAGTGCTGTCTTCATTAGCGGCGGGCGGAGGCGGCATCACAATCGACGGAACCGGGGCCGGTGATGTTGCCGGTGGGCATGGTGTTACCGTGACCGGCACATCGACGCTGGTAGATTCGAAGTCCGGCGCAATTCAGATTACCGGCACCGGCGGCGCGCCGGCATCGAGTCACGGAGTGTTCCTGTCGGCTGGAGCCGACATTACATCCAGCGATGCCGTTGGTGCCGCGACGATCAACATCATGGGAACGGGCAGCTCGAATAGTGCCAGCGCGGGAATGATCATCAGCGATGCCGGAACGACGATTGCCTCAATTACTGGTGCCATCGACATCTCTGCCGTCGGAGCTGGTGCCGGCGATTCCGGTTTATTCACAACAGGCGGTACTATCGAAAGTACCGGAGCGGCAACCGTGACGATCACCGGATCGGCCGTCAACGGAGACGCGCTGACCTTCGGAAATACAGAAATCGGAGACGCTGCCGGGTCGGGTACGATCACCCTGATTGGTGACGAGGTCGTCCTCAGCGGAACCACCATCATCGATGGTCAGGGGCTGCTGATTTTCGAACCGCTGGTGGCGACAACGACAATTGGCCTGGGTGGTGGAGCCGGAACTCTGAATCTGGATGATGCGGAACTGGCCTTCCTGTCGGACGGCTTCACCGCCATCACAATTGGTGATGCGGCCAACGGAACGGGAGCGATTGAGGTTGGCAGTTCCACATTCACTGACAACGTCACTATCGTCGGCGGACCGATCACTGTCAGCGGTGTGTTGAGCGTTACCGGAACGACGACTCTAACTGCCGGCGGCTCGGTGGCGATTAACGCGGGCATCACATCTTCCGGAAATATCGCGGTCACAGCGACCGACACCGCAGGAGCTGGAGAAGACGTCGACATCGCGACTGCGGTGACTGTCCAGTCGACCGGCGGCAGCATCACGATTAACGCGGGCGATGACTTCTCGATGGCCGCCGGTTCGGTGCTCAACGCCAGCGCGACGATCACGGTCAACATCGATTCGGGCGACGCTGATTCCGGAACGGGAGCGACGGCCGACCTCGGTGGCGGGTTCATCAGCGGAACCGGAGCTACGGTCAACTCAGCCGGGGACAGCGACACGTTCAACGTCAACGCCACGACGGCGGCCACGCTGACAGGGGCAGCCGGCGATGACACGTTCAACGTCAGCTTCGATGTCGGCGGCACGATCGACGGTGGTTCGGGCGGTGAGTCCAGCGGCGACCTGCTGAACTTATCAGGACATGCGACGGCGCAGTTGCTCAACCTGGGTAACAGCAGCGTTACGGCGGTGAACAGCGGCAACGCTGCAGGTTTCTCGAACTTCGAAGACTTCACTGGCGACGGAGCTAACGACACGCTGCGAGGGACCGCCAGCGCCGACACATTCACCGTCGTGACAGAAAACGACGGCACAGTCACCGGCGGCACAACTGCTGACTTCAACGACTTCAGTATTCTGGAAGGAGTCGACGGCGCAGACGTCTTCACATTTAACGCCAGCCTGACCGGCAGCGCCAACGGCGGCGACGGCGACGACACCTTCAACGTCAACGTCGACGTGGCTGGCACGATTGACGGCGGCACGACCGGCGAAACTAACGGCGACCTGCTGAACCTTGCTGCTCATACAACGGCTCAGCTCGTCGACCTTGGAAACAGCAGCGCGTCGGCACTCAACAGTGGTGGAGCGAACGGCTTTGCGAACATCGAAGACTTTACCGGCGACAACTCCAACGACACGTTGCAGGGAACGTCCGGGGATGATGTATTCACCGTCGCGACCGAAAACAACGGAACGGTCACCGGTGGAGCGACTGCGGACTTCACCAGTTTCAGTCATCTCTCCGGCGCCAACGGCGCGGACACGTTCACCTTCAACGCCAGCCTGACCGGCACGGCGATCGGTGGAGCGGGTGACGACACCTTCAACGTGAACGTCAACGTGGCTGGCACGATTGACGGTGGCACGACCGGTGAAACCAACGGCGACCTGCTGGACATCTCAGCCCACACAACGGCTCAACTTGTTAACCTTGGAAACGGCAGCGTCTCGGCACTCAACGGCGGCGGAGCAGCCGGTTTCTCGAACGTCGAAGATTTCATCGGCGACGGCACCAACGACACGCTGCAGGGAACGTCGAGTGCCGACACGTTCTCAGTCACCGGCGAGAACGACGGCTCGATTACCGGTGGAGTGATCGCAGACTTCACAAACTTCAGCACGCTGAACGGAGCAGCCGGAGACGACCGATTCAATTTCACAAATGGCGGCAGCGTCGCACTCGTCAGCGGAAACGACGGCGATGACCGAACGACGGTGGATCTCAGCAGCGGAAACATTCCGACGCAGAACATCATGGTCGATGGCGGAGCAAACGGCGAAACCAACGGCGATGATCTGATCGTGATCGGCGACGGAATTGCCGGGAACGACGAAGCCACTTACACGCCGACCGCCGCCGAAGCGGGAACGGTTGATCTGAACCTTGACGGAGCTGCCGGCACAGACTTCACGGTGATGTTCACCGATCTGGAACCGGTCGATCTGACGGACATGCTCGTTGTGACGATCAACGGTTCGGCCAACGCCGACACAATTGCTCTCGATAATGCAACGTCGATCGGCGGCGAAGATGCGATTCAGGTTTCCGGCACGGTCGACGGTTTCACGATGGAAACCGCTTTTGTCCGTGACGTCGGCACGTTGAATATCCTGACCGCCGCCGGCAGCGACAGTGTCTCGATTAACAGCGCAACAAACGCGCACAACGTCACCAACCTGACGCTTAATACCGGAACAGGCACGGACTCGATCGCCGTCGCCGGCTCGGCCACCGTCGCCGGCACGATGATCCTGACGACGACCGGAAGCATCGCCGACAGCGGAGCGGGCGGCACACTTTCAGCAGACTCATTGAAACTGGATTCGGGAACGGGAGTCGGATCAAGCGGCAACGTCATCGACACAACGGTCACGACGCTGGCGGCTCAGGCTTCCGTCAGCGGCGGAGTCTTCGTTACCGAAACCGACGGACTGACGATCGGGACGGTTGATTCGCTCAGCGGTGTTACTGCGGCGGCGGGCGACGTTTTCCTTGTAGTGACTGACGGAACGCTGACGGTTAATGAGGGGGTTGTGGCGACGGGTGCAGGGAATGATGTTCGCATTGATGTGAACGGGGCTGGTGCCGACGACGACATCGTGCTGGCTTCGAACGGGAATATTTCCGCCACGGACCAGGTTGAGCTTCGCGCCAGTCGTGACATCATTCAGTCGACGTCCACAATCACGGTTTCGGCAACGAGCTTGGCGATGATTGCGGGGCGGGATATCGGGACGGGCTTCGGGGACGCGGCGATCGATACGAATGTCGTCACGCTGGGGGCTTCGGCTGGCAATAATGCTGCGGGAAGTATCTTCGTTCGCGAAACGTCGGCGGGCGGTGACCTCACCATCGGTGAAGTGATGACAGGTCTGTCCGGCACGCCGACGGTGACAGGAGCGATTGCGAACTCGTCCAACGGAACGGTTGATATTCGGACTCTCGACGGCGGGCTTGTTGTATCGGAAGTTGTCACGGCGTCGGGCAGCGGCAACGTGGTGCTTGACGCCTTTGACACGGGAGCCGACTCGACGCACACGATCGACATCCAGGCCAGTATCACTGCTTCCGAAGCCGGCGGTGGAGACGTTCATCTGCGAGCGGACGCTGCGATCAGCCGTTCGACTGGAGTCGGCACCGTCAGCGGGGACAGCGTTTACTTCGAAGCGGGCGCCGGCGTCGGCACGTCGGGCAACGTGATCGTCACCTCTGCCGCGACGCTGGGTGTCAGTGCCGAAGGAGACGTCTTTGTGACGGAAGCCGACAGCGTGACGGTCACAACCGCAGTCACCGACCTGATCAACGGCGGCACTTTCGAAGGCATCGCGACCAGCAATGACGACGTGATTCTGAATCTGATGGCTGATGGAGCGACGCTCACCATCGAGAACGATGCCTCGGGTACAAACACCGTGCGGCTCGGCGCGGGTGACTTCTTCACAAGAGCCGACGAAATCAGCATCGCCACGGGAGCTGACTTCGCCGTGTCGGCCACGGTGGTCACGTTGCGGTCTCAGGCGGATCAGTCGATCGCCCTCGGAGCCGCCAACAACGCTGCGGACAACATTCTTGAACTGAACACTGCCGAGCTGGCCGAAATCAGCGCGACCGACCTGATCATCGGCGGCGGCGGAGCGACAACGACATCGATCGACCTGGCGGCCGACACATCGATCGCCAGCGTGACGAACGTGCTGCTTCAGTCTGTCGGTGCCATCGACAATTCGGGTGGGGCGGGCGTCGAGTTGAACGTGAATGCCGGAGCTGGATCGCTGGGTCTGGACGCGGGTGGCAACATTGGCGGGACGAACGCGTTCGGGACTGAAGTCGCCACATTGCGAGCGGCTACTTCCAGCGGTTCAATCGCCGTTCAGGAATCGATCGCTGGCGGAGCGTTGCAGCTGGGCCGCGTGGCGATTGACGGGGCGAACTTCGACAACACATCGGGCACGGGAACAATCTCGGTCACGACGTTCGACGGCAACCTGACGACGCTCGGAACGGGCGGCAGCGTCGGCACCATCGGAGCCGGCTTGTCGATCACGCTGACCGCCGCTGGCGACATCGCCAACAACGAACGCGACCTCGTGCTGAATAATTCGGTCACGTCGAATGGCGGCGAAATTGAACTCAACGCAACCGGCAATGTTCAACTTGCTACAGCCGATGCCGACGTCGTCAGCTTCACCGCAGCGACTGCCGGAATCATCGACATCAATGCCGATTCCGACGGGGGAGAGGGTGGCTCGCTGATCATTGTTGACGCGGGTGCGACGCTGGATTCCGACTCGGACACCGGCGGTGACAGCGACGCCGAAATTCAAATTTCGGCAGCGGACCTGGACATTCAGGCCAACGCGACGATCGACGCCGGTTCGGCGGTGTTGAGGATTGCTCCGTCGGCTGCTGCGGTCGTTGAGCTGGGAGCCGGCACCTCGAACTTCGGCGTTTCGAACACGGAGATCAACTTTGTCGATGAAGCATCGACGATCGTCATTGGCCGGATCGACGGGTCCACGACTGCGTCGTCGATCACCGTTGATGGTGACTTCAGCGTCGCGTCCGTCGGCGGGACTCCAAACCTGACATTGGTCACTTCCGGAGCGATCGCGGACGACGGTACCGCTCGCACGGTCGCGACCGGCGCAACGCTGACGCTGGATTCGCAAACGGGAATTTCAGGAGCGGGCGGCTCGACCAATAACCTGTTCGGCGTAGCAGCGGTCACGCTGGCAGCTCGCGCGGAAACCTCCGGCAATGTGCAGATTGTCGAAGCGGACGGTTTCATGATTGGTACGGAAATCGAAGCCAGCTCGGCGTTCACCGGAGCCACCGATGCTGATGCCAGCACACCTGCGGCTGGCATCTTGACGGCGACGGCTGGCGGGCACGACATCATTCTCGAAACATCTGCTGGCGACATTGTTGTCGGCAATCGAGTTGCCGCGTCGAAATCGGGCGGCAGCGTTGTAACGATTCGGTCGGGCGGAGCGATCGTTGACGGCGGCGGAACTAACAACGACGTGGAAGACGTCTTCGGGCAGACCGTCAGTCTGACGTCGGTTACGGGTGTCGGCACTGGAGCCGCCGGCAGTCTGGACGTGGCCGCCGACTCGCTGGACGCGACGAATTCAACGAGCGGCAACGTCGAGATCAACCTGCTCGATCCCAACGGCGGCGACGTCACCGTCACCAGCGTCGACAACCAGACCACTGGCGACATCGTCCTGACGTCAACGACCAGTGTTGCTGCAACCGACTTCACGATTCAGTCGCTTGACACGAACGCCGGCTCGATCAGTGTGACGCTGGGGACGACAGCCGGCGGCCTGCTGGTCAACACAAGCGGAATTGTGGCGGACTCAGCGGCCGGTACGGCGGGAACAGGAACCGTCACTCTGGACACGACAGCGGCTTCGGCACCGATCACCGTTTCGGCAGGGATCAGTTCGGATCAGGGAGCGATCGACGTGAACTCCGGCGCCGCGTTCACGCTTTCGGACGGGGTCATTATTGAGTCTGCCGGCGGGAGTGTCTCCATCGACACGACGGGTACCAACAGTCTCTCGGTAAATGGAAACATCGTCACCGCCGGCAGCGGGACGATCACTCTGACAGGTTCAGACGCAATCACGATGGATGCCGACTCGCTGGTTCAGACAGCTGCCGGAACGATCACGCTGACATCCGCAGCCGGCGGAGTCACCACGGACATCGTTGAATCCACTGGCGGGGGGCAGATCGTCATTGCTGCCAACGGGGCCGGGGCATCGATCAGCGAAGTCGACGACGCGGGCCGCATCGGGACGGGTGCCGCCAGCAACCTGCTCCTGACAGCGACCAACGCAATCGGCGGCAGCGGCGCGGCCACGTTGAACACATCGGTTGCTCAGATCGAAGCAACGGCGGGAGCGGGCGGGGTCTTCATCACGAATACCGGCGACCTGACTATCGGCAATGTCGATGGTGGAACGACTGGCGTATCGGCAACGGGCAGCAACATCGAAATCACGGCCAGCCAGTCGCTGACGACAGACGAAGCAGTCATCAACTCCGGGACCGGCTCGGTCAACATCGTCCTGACGTCAACTGACGACGGCGGCAATGATGACGACCTGACGATCAACGACCGAGTCGCTCTGACCAACGCATCGGCCACCGGCGACGTCACACTGAACGCTGGCAACGACCTGGTTTTCACAGATAGCGGCTCGGCGAACGATGTGCAGAATGCTGGTTCGGGACAGATCGTCGCCAACGTGGCTCGTGACCTGTCCGTCGGCGAGGACGTCGACGTCGTGACAACCGGCGGGATGATCGATCTCAACGTTGGACGCAACGCGTCGCTGGGGGCAAATGCGTCGGTCAGTTCATCCGGCGGAGCGATCGATCTGGCTGTCAGCGGATCGGTTTCGCTCGGAACAAACGCCAGCATCAGCAGTGGGGCGGCGACGATTGTCATTAGTGGCTCAACGGATTTGTCGCTGGCCGATCAGGCATCGATCACGGCCACCAACCAGCTCGTCACGATCAACACGGACGAAATCAGCATTTCGACATCGGCTGGCAACGAAGCGACCATCAGCTCGGGAACAGCTCGAACGATCATCCGGCCAGAATCCGGCGGACAGGCCATCGCGATTGACCTGGGAAGTAATTCGGGATTCGCGAACGTGCTTGAATTGTCAGCCGCCGAACTCGATCAGATCACTGCCGGCGTGCTGGAAATCGGATCGGCAGACACGGGGGCAATTTCTGTCACCGCAGCCATCGCTCCAGCAAACACGACGACGGTCCATCTGATTACGGGAGCGACCGGGACGTCGGTTTCCCAAAGCGCCGCAGCAACCATCACGGAAACGAATCTTGCCATCACAGCCGCCGCGGCTGTTACGCTGAACGAAGACAACCATGTCGACGTGCTGGCGGTCAACGTTTCCGGCACGGGCGAGATCAGCTTTACTGACGCCGACGGATTGACTGTTGGAACAGTCGACGGAGTCAGCGGTCTGGACGCGAACGCGGGTAACGTCAGCGTGACGACTGGATCGGGAGGGGGAGCGGGCACGGGCTTGCAGGTCAGTCAGAACATTGTGGCGGACAGTGGCGGAGCGGGAACCAGCACGGTGTCTCTGTCCGGAACCGACGCCGACGAAGCGTTCGTCCTCGACGACAACACGTCGATCAACACCAACGACGGCAAGATCACGCTGACGTTTGACAACTTTGAAATCGGAACGACGGGCACGTCGATTCATACGACGACGGCTAACACGGTCGAGATCGGAACGGTCAACGCCGGAACTCGATTCAGCCTCGGAGATGCCGGAGCCAACGCCGCCGACAACGTCGCTCGACTCAGCGACGCCGAGCTGAACCGGATCGGCTTCACCGCGGCTGTCGCCGAACTGGAAATAGTCACCGCCAACATCTCCGCCAACGCGATCGACATGTTCGGCGACGTGACGCTGCTGAATGGCCAGACACCGAAGCTGCTGCTCAACGCGACGTCCGGCGGGATCACCGACAGCGGAGCGGCCACACTGACCGTCACGACGTTGGGTTTGCAGGCTGGTGGAGGCGGCATCGCGACTTCGGGCAATCGGCTGCTCGTCGACACGGGCAACGACACCATTGCCGCAGCGGCGACCGGTTCGATCTTCATCACCGAAGCCGACGGAGCGACCGTTGGTTCGGTCACGGTCGACGGGGTCACGGTGACCGGTATCACGACGACGGGAGCCGGCGGTAGCATCGACCTTGTAGTGACTGAGGGAACGCTGACGGTTAATGAGGGGGTTGTGGCGACGGGTGCAGGGAATGATGTTCGCATTGATGTGAACGGGGCTGGTGCCGACGACGACATCGTGCTGGCTTCGAACGGGAATATTTCCGCCACGGACCAGGTTGAGCTTCGCGCCAGTCGTGACATCATTCAGTCGACGTCCACAATCACGGTTTCGGCAACGAGCTTGGCGATGATTGCGGGGCGGGATATCGGGACGGGCTTCGGGGACGCGGCGATCGATACGAATGTCGTCACGCTGGGGGCTTCGGCTGGCAATAATGCTGCGGGAAGTATCTTCGTTCGCGAAACGTCGGCGGGCGGTGACCTCACCATCGGTGAAGTGATGACAGGTCTGTCCGGCACGCCGACGGTGACAGGAGCGATTGCGAACTCGTCCAACGGAACGGTTGATATTCGGACTCTCGACGGCGGGCTTGTTGTATCGGAAGTTGTCACGGCGTCGGGCAGCGGCAACGTGGTGCTTGACGCCTTTGACACGGGAGCCGACTCGACGCACACGATCGACATCCAGGCCAGTATCACTGCTTCCGAAGCCGGCGGTGGAGACGTTCATCTGCGAGCGGACGCTGCGATCAGCCGTTCGACTGGAGTCGGCACCGTCAGCGGGGACAGCGTTTACTTCGAAGCGGGCGCCGGCGTCGGCACGTCGGGCAACGTGATCGTCACCTCTGCCGCGACGCTCGGTGTCAGTGCCGAAGGAGACGTCTTTGTTGACGAAGCGGCAGCGGGCACAGACCTGACGATCGGGCAGGTTCAGGATCTGATTACTCCCGGCACGTTCGACGGCATCGCGACGTCGACGGACGCCGTCATCGTCCAGCTGCTCGCTGACGGTGGCACGCTGACCGTTACCGACGCACTCAGCGTCGACACGATTAGAACGTCTGGAGCCAACGTCACGCTGGTCGCCGACGAGATGACCTTTGTCTCAGGCAACGCGCAACGGGGCGTGAACGCCGGAGCGGCCATCGTCGTGCTGAAGTCGCTGAACGCGCAGGCGGTCGATCTCGGATCGGCGGCCACGACGGTTAACGACGTGCTGGAATTGTCGGCCGCAGAAATTGCCGAGATTTCAGCCGCTGGCGGCAGCATCGTGATCGGCTCTGATGCTGACGCGACGAACATTACCGCATCGTCCATCAGCCTCAGCGCAGACGTGGACTTCACAACGTCGAACGTGCTGCTGGCCTCGACCGGCGACATCACCAGCACGAACGGTGCCAATGAAGTGAACGTTAACGCTGGAGCTGGTTCGCTCACCTTCCAGGCGGGTGGATCGATCGGTGCGGCGGGAACGGCATTCGGGCTGGAAGTCGCCACGGTCAGCGCAGCCGCCGGCACCACAGATGACCTGATCGAAATCGAAGACATCGACGGTGACCTGACCGTCAGTCGCGTGACAATCGGCGGAACGGACTTTGATAACGTCTCGGCATCGGACACGGTGACAATCGTCGCGTCCGGCGGCAACCTGTCGACAACCGCTTTGATCGGTCAGATTTCGACGACCGGCGACAACGACAAAATCACTCTGACGTCGAGCGACGGATCAGTCGCGATCAACGGGAGCGTGACATCCGACGGCGGCGAAATCGAAATCAACGCCGACACGGGAATCACGTTCGACAATGTCGACGCAGACGTCGTCAGCTTCATGACGACCGGATCTGGCGGGCAGGGAATCGCCGGGCTGATCGATATCAACGCGGACGTCGACGGCGACGGATCAGGCACGTTTTTAATTTCCGACGCCGGGGCGACGCTGTCGACGGACTCGAACACCGACGCGAATATCGACATCAGCGGCGGCGACTTCAGTCTGACTGCCGACGCGACAATCGACGCCGGAACCGGGACACTGCTGATCGCTCCCGGATCGGGCAAGGCCGTTACGATTGGCGTTGGTGCCGCCGACTTCGGGATCAGCAACACGGAAATCAACTTCGTCGATGAAGCGTCGAGCCTGGTCATTGGCCAGACAAACGGAACGACAACCGCCAGTTCGATCACGATTGACGGAGCGTTCAACCTTTCGACGATCGCAACCTCTCCGGACAACGTCACGTTGATTACCAGCGGAGCGATCAGTAACGCGGGCGGCACGCTGACGATGCCGGCTGCTGCCGATCTGTTGCTGCTGGCTCAGACGGGAATCGGATCCAGTGGGAACGCCATTGCGACGGCCGGGCTGAGCGACATCGCTGCTCAATCGAATTCAGGCGGCGTCTTTGTCACGAACTCGGGCAGCGGCGACGTCAACATCACGACGGTTACTGACGGAGTCGCCAACACCGCGACCGGCATCACGTCGACCACCGGCGGCGACATCGAAGTTGTCAATAACTTTGCAACAGGAACTTTGACCGTCAGCCAGGCAGTGACCGCAGCCGCAGCCGGGGCAGTCACTCTGACAACGGCCAGCGGCAACGTGCAGGTTGAATCCGGAGTGACGTCTGATTCAGGCATGATCGACGTGAATTCAGGCGAGGCGTTTACACTGGCTGACGGAATTTCGGTGTCGTCGACCAGCGGCTCGATCGACATCAGCACGACGGGTGCGAACGCTCTGGCGGTCAACGGAAATGTGACGACGGGCGGCACCGGGAACGTGACGCTTGATGGTTCAGACTCGATCGTGATGGATGGCGACTCGCTGGTTCAATCGTCTGCTGGTAACGTCACGATCGACTCGGCTAATGGCGGAGTGACCATTGACGTCGTGTCATCCCTCGGCGGCGGAAACATCATTGTCGCGGCTGGCAGCGACGGGACTGCCGACGCCAGCGACGATCTTACATTGACCGACGCCGTGACGGCTTCCGGGAGCAACGGCAACATCAGTCTGTTCGCTGGCGATACGATTTCGGTTCCCGTCGTCACGATCAGCGCGGCTGGAACTGGCGACGTCCTGCTCAGCGCCGGCACCGACTTCAACGAAGGTGGAACTCTGCAGAACGCGTCGGACGCGGGCAACGTGATTCTTGCGGATGGTTCAATCGTCTCGTCGCAGGGTGGCAACATCACGCTGCGAGCACCAGGCAACGTTCAGATCAGCACGGTCAATGCGGACAGCGATGCAGGGGGGGCGATCGGCAACGTCATCGTCACCGCTGACTTCGACGGAGTGGCGTCTGGCCTTTCAGACAACGTCGGTGAAATTACCGAAGTGCTGATGGGAGAAGCTGCGAACATCACGGCTGACAGTCTGGCGCTGCGAGCCGCCACGGGAATCGGCTCGATTGATGATCTGAACACGACAGTCTCCACCGTGGCGTTCAGCAATGGAACGTCGGGCAACGTTAACCTGACGAACTCAACCGGGCTGACCGTTGGCAGTTTTGACGGACTGACGTCGTCCAGCAACGTAGGAGCTGGAACGACGACGATCGTCGCCAGCGGCGCAATCACGTTTGCTCATGACACGTCCAGCGACGGAACGTTGACTGCTCAGGCTCTTGAGTCTGCCGCAACCAATTCAGACAACATCGCAGTCAACGCAGCGGTGACGGTTCAGTCGACGGCTGGAAACATGATCTTCGAAGCGGGAGACCGCATCAGCCTTGCGGCCACCGCGACGGTGATGGCCACTTCGTCTTCGGCGATGATCACGCTCGACTCAGGGTTCGGCGATACCGACTCCGACGGAGCGATGACACTCGACGGGACGATCTCCGGAAACGCCACCAATGGAGTCGTGACGCTCGATCTGAACGCTCAGCAGGGGGCAACGCAGGCCGGCACGGGAACGGTCACAGCCGCCGGTCTGCAGTTGTTGAGTACTGGCAACGACGGGGCATTTTCGCTGGGTACCAGCACGACGAACGACGTTAGCACGCTGTCAGCGAATACAGCCGGAGCGATCACGTTCCGGGATACTGACACGTTGACAATCGGCACGGTGACGACCGTCGGCATCAGCACGTCCAACGACGATGTTGCGATTCAAACCGGCGACACGCTGACAATCGACGATGCGGTTTCGATTGGCACGGGCCGGTTCACGATTAACTCGGCCAACGGAGCGACTCAGGTTTCCGGCGACGACATCGCGGCTCAGGATCTGGTGCTGCTGGGCACCGGAACGTTTACGCTCGACAGTGTCGGCAACGATGTCGACACCGTCGCTGCGGACCTGGACCCCGGAGTAATTTCCTACACCGACGTTGATGACCTATCGATTGGAACTGTCGGCTCGACGATCGGAATTAACACCGGCATTATCGGTACGACGGATGGCGGAACGGTGACGATCAACGCGACGAGCGGCACCATCACCGTTAATCAGGCCATCAATACTCAGCAGGGAACCGGCGGCGGTCTGGTCATCACAGGCGATGTCGACCTGAATGCTTCGCTGACGGCGGGTGCCGGAACGATCACGCTCAACGGCAACGACGTCGACACCGCCGACATCGTCATTGCGGCTAATCTGATCGCAGACGGCACGATCGACCTGGACGCTCGTCGCGATATCCTCGTGCAGGCGACGGTTCAAACGACGGGTACAGGATCGGACATCCGACTGACCGCCGACTCGGACGCTGACACGGTCGGCGGTCTTCGAGTCGAAGGGACCGGGTTTGTTGACTCAGCGGATGAAGTCACGCTCGAAGGCTCGGACCTCTTCGTCATCGCCGGCACCAGCGAAGCCGTTCAGATTGACGTCGACAATGTTTCGGCCACAAACAATCAGGTTCAGGCTGGCGGAGCGATTTTGATTCAGGACGGAGTGAACGCTCCAGCCACCGCCGACACGGTCATCAACGGTCGAGTTGCCGCCACGACGACGACCGCAACCATCACCATCACCGCCGAGCAGGATGTGCTGTTCGGAGCCGACGGTGATCTGATCGGACTGGGCGGAACGATCACTGTCACCGCCGATACGCGATCGGGCAACAACGGCGGAACCATCACGATGAGCGATGGCACCATGATTGACGCGACCGATGGACTCATCGATTTCGACGCTGACGGCAACATCTCACTCGGTCAGCTCACCACGACAAACACAACGGATTCAGCGGCAACGATCACGACGACATCCGGAGCCATTCTCGACATCACCGCAGCCGAAACTTCCAACATCTCCGCCGGTACGACTGTCCTGCGAGCGGCAACCGGCATCGGTGACGCGGCTGTCGATAACTCGGACATTGATGTTTCTGTCGGCAGCCTGGCGGCGACGACATCAACCGGCGACATCAGTATTTCAGACGACGCGGCTCTGGACATCACGACGGTTGACGGCCTGTCCGGTATCACGATTACGACGGGCGGAGCGGGCGACGACATTCTGATTCGAGAAGGCAACGCAGCGGGGTCTGACGACCTGACAATCAGTCAGACGATCAGCAACTCCGGATCCGGCAACGTGACGCTGTTTGCTGATGGTGCTGATTCTCAGAATGACAACCTCAACATCAATGCCAGCATTTCGGCCAGCGGTGGCGACGTCGTGATCGTCAGCTACGAAGACGTTGACTTCGGCTCAGCACCAACCGTGTCGACGACCGGCGCCGGCACGATCGCAATTCATGCCGGGCGAGTGTTCAACTTTGGAGCGGCCCTGACTCTTGGAAGCACGACGGCCGACATCCTGGAAGGCGGCGCGAACGAGTACATCGTTCAGACGGCTGGTGGCACGATCACACTGACGGCGACTCGGAACATTGAACTCGAAACGGTCAACGCCGGAATGACCGGCACGGTGATCGTCACCGCCGACAGTGATCTCGACGGTTTGGGATCGATCATCGATGCCCTTGCTTCCGAAGCGGCCAACATCACCGCATTGTCTCTGGCCTTGCGAGCGGGTGACGGCGTCGGTTCAGGAGAAGCCGCTGACGATGCCGACATTGACCTGGTCGTCACGAATGTTGCCGCATTCACCAACACGGGCGACATTCACCTTCAGAACACGGGCGGCCTGACGGTTGGCACCGTCGACTCGCTGGCCGGCGTCACGATCACCGATGATGGAAACGTCAATGGCGGAAGCGATATCACGATCCGAGCCGCCAGTCCGCTCACCGTTTCAGCGGGCGCCCCGGTCGTTAACAACGCTGGAGGAAACATCACGCTGGCCGCTGAAGGATCGGACGCTGCCGACGACCTGACAATTAACGATGCCGTGACGGCTCTGGGCGGAGACGGAAACATCAGCCTGTTCGCTGGCGACACGATCTCGCTGGCTGCAATCACCATCGGTGCCGCTGGTGTCGGAATGGTCGTACTGAGTGCCGGCTCGGACTTCAACAACGCCACGGTGCGAGACGGAAACGCGGACGGCGACGTCCTGATGACCAGCGGCGCGATCGTTCAATCAGAAGGCGGCAATATTACGTTGCAGGCTCCGGACGACGTGCAGATTTCGATCGTCAACGCGGATAGCGATGCTGGAAGCACCATCGGCGACATCATTGTCACAGCCGACTTTGCCGGACCCGACACCAGCGGAGGAGCGGGCGACACGTACGACAGCGACGGTGTCGGAGCCATCACTGACGTGCTGACGGGCGAAGCGGTCAACCTGACCGGCAACCTCGCCACACTGACCGCCGCGACGGGAATCGGCTCAGCCGACGATCTCGACACCGACCTCGCTCAGGTCAATGTCGCCAACTCGACCAGCGGCAGCGTGATGATCACCGAACTGGCCGGAGCCGGCGACAACGCTCTGGAAGTCACCGGAGTGACAAACGTGACGGGCAACATTGACGTTCGCACCGAAGATGGCGCCCTCACGCTGTCGGGTGCTGCGTCGACAACCACGGTCGGAACCATCACGTTCGTCGCGGGCGACAGTGACAACGACGGCAACGGCGACCTGGCAATTGAAGCAAGCGTCTCAGCGGCAACCGGTCAGGTGACGCTGACTTCAGCTGGCAACGATGTGACGTTCACGGCTGCTGGCGATGTCACGACGACGACCGGCGAAATTGAGGTCAACGCGGGAGCAACCGGCGTCGGTGTCATCACGATGACCGACAACGGAGCAACAGATGCGACCGTTCTGAATGCCGGCAGCGGACTGATCGATCTCAACGGAGTTGGTGACGTGACTCTGGGCAGCGTCGTCACGACAAACGCAACCGTCGACGCGGTCAACATTGCATCAACGACCGGAGCGATTCTGGATGGCGGCGACTTTGCCGTCGACATCGTCGCAGACGGCGGCACGACGACTCTCGTTGCAGGGGCGTCGATCGGTACGGCGGGTAACGGACTCGACACAACCATTGACCGACTGAACGCCACTTCTTCGGCAGGCGACGTTCATGTCGATGAGACAAACGGCCTGACCGCTGTTTCTGTCACGGCCACGGGAGCCGGGAACGATGTCGATATCTCCAGCACAACGGGTGACATCCTGGTTGGAGTCGTCACGGCCCCGGATACGATCACGCTGACGACAATTGATGGCGGCATCGAAGAACTGTCCGGCGGGGAAGCGGATGCGGACGCTGACCTGGTCGCCACCACGCTGAATCTCGATGCGACGGTCGGCATCGGGGATGACGCCACGATCGAAATCACGGCGACATCCATCGCGGCCGACACGGCGAACAATAATATTGATCTGCTGAATCAGAATCCCGGAGCTGCCGTCACGGCAACCAGTCTCACAACGGGGACCGGGACCATCGATTTCGTGCAGACCGGAAACGAAGCCCTGACGGTGACGCTGGCTCAGACGACCGATGGAACGATCACAATCCAGAATACCGGCGACACGGACACCGACACGTTAACTCTGACTGCCGTCACCGCTGGCGGTTCTGGTGACGTGAATGCGACGACGCTGACGGCCGGCGACGTCCTCGTCGGTGCGGTCATCGCTGACGCCAACACTGTCACAGTCACCTCGGCGGGTGCCATTAACGACGCGGCCATCGACACGGCGATCGACGTGACGGTCGGCACGGGCACCATCGATCTGAACGCGGTCGACGGAATCGGCAACACGGCGGCACTCGAACTGGCAGGAACATCGATCAGCGCGGATACCTCTGCCGGAGCGATCGATCTCGACAATGTTCTGGCAACTGACGTCTCAGTCACTTCGCTGACGACCGTCGGCAGCACGATTACCTTCGACCAGAGTGGGGGCGGCAGCGTCAGTTTCGACGGTCTGGTTTCCAGTGGCAACGCCGGGATCGCGGGAGACGACATCGTTCTCACGGCTGCAAACGGCGATCTGACGATTAATGCGGCTGTTGAATCCCGTACGGCCGACGTGACGGTGACGTCAACGGAAAACGTCATCGTGACGGCTGCTGGAAGCATCACATCCATTGGTGGCGATGTGGTTCTGAATTCGGATACCGACACTGCCACTTCAGCCGGAGGTGGAATTAGAGTTCTTGGCATCGTCACTTCAGCCGGTGGAAACATCACGCTTGGTGGTGGCGCCGACCCGGCTGTCACGAACGCGGTTGCCACAGCAGGTTCCGATAGCGATGGCATCAAGATCGACGGCGGTACGCTTGATGCCGCTGCCGGTAACATATCGTTGCGAGGTTTCAGTGCGATTGGTGACGGTGTCGAAATTCAGACTAACGCGGTCATTCAGACGACTTCTGGTAATGTTTCGCTTCAGGGATCCAGCACGTTTGATGACGGGATAGCTCTTGAGAGTGGTGCCGTTATCGAGACAACTTCTGGAGCCATTACGCTCAACGGAACCACCACATCTGTTTCAGGCGATGATGGTATCAAGGCCAGCGATACAGGAACGACGGTCACTTCGGCGACCGGAAGCATCTCCTTCACAGGTATGGCATCGACGGGTGATGGTGTTGATATTTCGGCAGGTGCCGTGATTTCTTCGACCAGTACAGCGACGATCATGATCGATGGAACTTCGACGGCCATGACCGAGACTGGCGTGAAAATTCGTGGAGCGAATACGCAGATCACGTCAGTGGATGGGAACATCACGATCACCGGAACGGATAACAACACTGCTGGCGTTTTCGTTACGACCGGTGCTGAAATTTCTTCGACGGGAACCGGTGCCGATGCGGCCAGCATCACGATCACAGGCACTGGCGATGCTGGGATCGACATTATCTCGGCGGGGACGTTGATCACTTCTGTTGATGGAAACATTCTGCTTGACGGAACCGGCAACACGTTCGAAGGCATTGTGATTACGGATGCGACAATTTCGGCGACCGGAACAACGGCTGACGCCGCCACGATCACACTCGACGGTGTAAGCACCGCTAATGATGCCGTTCTGTTGAGAAGTGGGTCGACGATTACGTCAGTTGCCGGTGACATTCAGCTCACGGGGGATGCCAGCACCGCCACTGATGATGGCATTGAACTGGAGGCTGGATCGACCGTCTCTTCTACTGGAAGTGGCGCCGTCGTGGCCAGTATCACTCTGTTGGGCACGGGCGGAACAAACAACGACGGCATTCACATCGACGGTTCAGTGACGTCCGTCGACGGAAACATTCAACTCGCCGGTACAACTTCGGACGCCGATGGCGACGATGGGATCGACCTGGACGTTGGCCTTATCGAAGCGACCGGGTCAGGTGCCATTCTGTTAACAGGAAATGGCCGAACAAATGGCATCGAGCTGAATTCGTCGATCACGTCGAACTCTGGAGCAATCACTCTGCAAAGTGTTGACGACACAATCGAATTCCAGGCCCCTGCGTCGGTCATGTCAAATTCTGGCAGTGTCATGGTCACGGCTGATATGACGGTCGGTGGAGCATCCGGGCAACTGCTGATGGCTGATGGCTCCGAAATTCTTGCTGGCAGCGGCACGATTGATATCGATGCCGAAGGCGACATCACGATCGGGCTGCTGCAGACGACAGACGCATCCAGTACGGCGGTAACCATCGACTCGGCAACGGGAGCCGTGATTGACGCTGGCAACGCCAGTGTGCTGAATGTCGACGCCACTGCCGGTCGATTGGTCATCAATGCAGTGACGGGTATTGGAGCAGCCGACACTCTTGAAACCAACGTCGCCAGTCTGGACGTGGACAACTCGACCAGCGGCAACATCGATATTCTCGAAACAGACACCGTCACCGTTTTCGACGCTCAACAGGCAACCGTCGGCAACATTCAAATCATCGCCGGCGGAACGCTGACCGTGGATAACGGAGGAGTGGTTGCCAACGCTGTTGCGACAACCGGTGCTGGCTCGATCGTTCTGTCCGCCACGGGGATCGACTCGAATCTTGTCATTAACGATGGCGTACAGTCCGCAACGGGAACGATCCTGCTCACCGCCGACAATGACGTCTTCTTCGACGCCGACGGCGATGTTACCAGCACGACCGGCAACGTCACCGTCACTGCTGATGCGGATTCTGCGACGGACAGCGGCGGGACCGACCAGGGTTCGATCACGATGACTGACGGAGCGGTCATCAACGCCGGCAGCGGTCTGGTTGACCTCAACGCGAACGAAGACATTCTGTTGTCGTCAGTCACGACTACGACTGAAGTTCAGGCGACGTCTGTGGTAGGCAGCATTCTCGACAACGGCGACAGCGACGCGGATGTTACTGCCGCCATGATTGCTCTGCGGGCACTGAACGGGATCGGGACGGATGCCAACTCGATCGATACGGTTTCGGATGTCGGGGCGGGAAGCCTCACGATTGCGACGCTGACCGACTCAGGCGACATCCACATCGCCAATACGGGCGCTTTGATTGTTGGCACGGTGGATTCGCTCGTCGGAGTGACGGTCTCCGATGCCGCAGCCGGTGGTGATGATTCAGGAGCGGACAACATTTCATTGATGGCGGCTGGGGCATTGACGGTGAACAACGATGTAACCAACAGCGACGGCGGTGACGTCACGCTTACCGCAACTGATTCCGGAGCAGCCGGTGACGACGTGACGGTGGCGACAGGAGTTTCGATCGAAGCAGCCGACGGAAACGGAAACATCACGCTCAACGCCGGAGACAATCTCGCACTCAACGGGACGGCAAGCGTGCTGGCGGCAGGTGCGGGTGTCGTGACGGTGACGGCGGACGCAGGGAGTGTCGATGCGGGCGGTGCGATTTCGATGGCCGATGGCTCGACAGTGACGTCCGGCAGTGGTCTGATCGACCTCAACGCGACTGACAACATCACGCTGGGGGGGCTTTTAACAACCGGCAACGTGACGATCGACACAATCACTGGTGAAGTCATCGACGGCGGCGACGCGAACGTCGACGTGACTGCCGACACGCTGAGCATCAACGCCAACGGTGGCATTGGTGAGTCGGCTGGCTCTGGAGCTGACGCCGCTATCGAGACAACAATCAGCACGCTCAACGCGACGACGACCGACGGAACGATTCAGATTGACGAGTCCGATGGAGCGACGCTGGCCAGTGTAACGGCGGGTGGGGCCGGTGATGTCCGGATCGTTACCACGACCGGTAATCTTTCCGTTCAAAGCGTTTCGGCGGATGGGGATCTAGTCGCTCTAACGGCGACCGCTGGGGCCATTACCGATGGTTCGGCAGGCGAAACAGAAAATATCACGGCGGATGAAGTCGTTCTACGAGCGGCTACTGGCATCGGCAATGCTTCGACCAATGATGCGGACCTCGATCTGGCAGTCGCGAGCCTGGCGGCGACAACCGCGACGGGCGACATCTCACTAAGTGAGTCGGCGGGGCTGCTGGTGACGACTGTTGATGGACTGTCGGGCGTCTCGATCACCGCTGGCGGAGCGGGCGACGACATTCTGATCCGCGAAGGCCAGGCAGCCGGTGCGGATGAGTTGCGAATTCTGCAGGACGTTTCCAGCAGCGGAGCCGGTGACATCACAATTGCGGCCGGTGGTGATTCAGCAAACGACGACCTGGACATCGACGCGAACATCACGTCGGGTGGCGGCAACATTCTGATTGTCAGCTTTGACGACATCGACTTCAGCGCGGCTCCGACAATGTCCACGATGGGGACGGGAACAATCGCTGTCCACGCGGGACGAACATTCGACTTTGTCAGCGGAGTCAGTGCTGCCGGAACCGGGACGGCGACGGCCGCCATTCTGCAGGCAGCCGAGTACACAATTCAGACCGACCAGGGCGACATCACGCTGACGGCGAATCAGAACGTCGAACTGGACTCGATCAGCTCGACATCCGGCACAGTGATCGTGACAGCCGATGCCGATTCCACCGGCACGGGATCGATCAGCGACACCCTTGCGAGCGAATCTGCCAACATCACCGCTTCGGCTGTTGCACTGCGAGCGGCTGAGGGCATTGGATTGGCAGACGACATTGACACCAGTGTCGCGACCATCTCCGCGACGAATTCAACCAGCGGAAGCATTCAGGTAGACAACGCTGCCGGGTCCGACCTGACAATTGCAACGGTGAACGGCCTTGCCGGAATTATGAACGGCGGCGGAGCGATTCTCGTCAACAATCTGAACGGGACGCTCACTGTTGATGATGCCGTTGCAACAGTAGCCGGAACGGGGGGGGCGCTGAGTCTTTCCGGGTCGCTGGTGATCAATGCGCCGATCGATGCCGGGCAGTTTGATGTCACGCTCAACGGAAACGACAACGGCGACGATGACCTGATCGTGAATGCCGATCTGACAACCGACCAGGCACTGACGCTATCCGCTTCCCGGGACATTGTTATCAACGCGACGGTTCAGACAACGGGAGCCGGTTCGGACATCACAGCGACTGCTGACAACGACAATGACGGAATCGGAGGCGTCCAGGTCACGGCGGCTGGTCAGGTCAACTCAGCGGATGCTGTTATCCTGACGGGGGCCGACCTGTTTGCTGACGCCGTCGGTTCGGAAAGCGTGCAGATTGATTCCAACGGAGCGACAGCTCAGGTTCTGGCCGCAGGTGATATCACGATCGGACCGGGAGCCGGTGCCGCCGCCGCAACCGATGTCGAAGTCAACGGACTTGTGCAGTCAACTGGAGCGGCCACGACGATCACAATCACGGCCAATCGTGATGTACTGTTCGGCGTCGACGGCGACGTGACGAGAAGCGATGCCGGTGCCTCGGGACTCATCAGCGTCTTTTCGGATCAGACAAGCATTGCCAGCACCGGCGGCGTGATCACGATGGCCGATGGCACGGTTATCAACGGCGGCGGTGGGCAGGTTGAAGTTATCGCCGATGGTCGTCTGACGCTCGGTCAGATCATCACGACCGACCTGATCAACATTGGCAGCGTGGCCGCGGACGTCATCGACGGCGGCGACACCGGCGGAGCCGACCTGATCGCCAGCAGCCTGGCGATCGCTGGCGAAACCGGAGTCGGTACCGATGCTGACTCGATCGAAACGCAAGTCAGCGCGCTCAGTGGCCAGACGGATTCGGGAGACTTCCATGTTTCGAATACCGGTGATCTGGCGATTGACACGGTAAACCTGACCGTCAACGTTGCCGCGATCCTCGGCATGGTCACTGTCGACGGAGTTCAGATCGAAGATTCACTCGACGACAACTCCGGAAATGACAACATCACAATCACGACCAGCGACGCACTGACCGTCAACCAGACAATCGTCAACAACGACGGAGGCAACATCGCGCTGACGTCAACCAACAACGGCGGAGCCAACGATCACCTGACAATCTCAGCCGACGTTACAGCCCTTGGCGGCACCGGATCAATCGATCTCAACGCCGGAACAGACCTGACGATCGACAGCGATGCTGTTGTCTCGACGGTCGGTACAGGAGCGATCACCGGTGATGCGGAGCGGGCGGTTTCGGTCTCCGGAAGCAGCACCGTGGTTCGGACGGTGGAAGGAACGATTTCCCTGACAGCCAACGCGGGTGGGCACTCGGGCAACTTTGTGGGGATCACTGTTGATGATGCAACGGTCTCAACAACGTCCGGGGCGATCAGCCTGACGGGAACTGGCGGCAACACTGGCGATGCCAATCACGGAGTTGTGTTGACGAATACGGCGACGATCACATCGACGGCGGGTGCCAGCGCGGGGGCCGTCTCGATTAACGGTACGGGCGGAGTCGGTGCGGCATCGGACGGCGTCAATCTGAACAATGCCGCTGTTCATACGGCGTTGTCGACGGTGGACGCGACGATCTCCATCACCGGAAACTCAGCCACTGATGACGGTGTCGCGCTGACGAATTCCGCCATCGCTAGCACGGGGGCGAACGGAGCCATCTCGATCAACGGAACCACCACCGGCATCGGTACGGATTCTGACGGCGTATTTGCTTCGTCGTCCGCAATCAGCACGACGGGTGACTCGGCGGCGATTAACATTTCTGGAGTCACGGCGGGAGATGACGGAGTTGAGCTGACGGACGATTCGGATGTGACGACTTCGGGCGCGGCCACGATCACCGTCATGGGGACGACGACGGGTTCTAACGGAGCGGATTCCGATGGCGTTCTGATCGGCAGCACCGGTGGCGACGTGACGATCACCTCGGCAGCCGGAGCGATTTCGATCACCGGTTCGGCCAGCGGCGCGTCCGGCGACGGCGTTGAAATCGAAGCCGGCATCGGCCTGGCGATTGATGCCAACGGTGGAGCAGGGATCACCATCACCGGTACGGGCGACGGAGCTGAGTCAGCCGTGCAGATCGATTCGCCGATTGAGAGTGAAAGTGGAACCATCACGGTCCGGTCGCTCAATGGCGAGTCGACAACGGATGACATCACGTTCGGAGCGGGCGGCGACATCACGTCGACCAGCGGCACGATCCTGATCGACGCGGACAACGCCGGAAACACTGCCGACGTCTTCATGGCTGACGGTGCAGTTATCAACGCTGGCAGCGGCCAGATCGAGATCAACGCAGACGTCAACGTGACGCTGGGGCAGCTCATCACGACAAACTCGACGACGACCGCCGTTCAAATCACGAGTGCGACCGGTGGAGTTATCGACGGGGGAGACCTCGGCGGCGCGGACATCATTTCAGCCAGCGGACGCACGGTCATCGACGCCGCAACGGGCATCGGAGCAGCGGACGCTCTTGAAACCAGTTTCGAATCGATCGATGCAGACACGTCGACCGGAGCGATCGATCTGGACAACAGCCTGGCCTCAACCACAACGGTGATCTCGTTGACCACCGTCGGAGGCACCGTCAACTTCGATCAGACAGGCGGAGGCGACCTCCGCATCACCGGCAACGTCACGAGCGGTGCTGTCGGTACGGTCGGTGGAAACATCGAGCTGACATCTACCGCCGGACTGACAGCCGCTGGCACTTCGACCATCAGTTCAAATGTCGGAACCGGCGGGCTGCTGTCGATCAACGAAGCAACCATCGACGCCGGCGCCACGATTCTTGTTGGAGCAGGGGACGTCACGCTGAATGGTTCCGGCCAGGATACGATCATCAACGCCGACATCACCACCGCAACGACGGCAACGTTCACCGCGACACGTGACGTGATCATCGGTGCGACGATTACCACGACGCACGCCGACGCCGACATCATCATCAACGCGAACACCGATGACGACACAGCAGTCGGAGCCGGCGGCGTCCAGCTTCAGACGGCTGGTCAACTGGTCGCCGGTCGTGATGTCGCGCTCACCGGGTCCGACCTCTTCGTTACTAACGGAGCCGGCGCTCTGGACAGCATCGAAATTCAGAATGACGGAGCTGCGGATCAGATTGTCGCCAACCGGGATATTTCTCTGACCAGCCGCGCGGCATCACCAGCCGGAGCGGACATTCTGGTCGCCGGAGAACTGCTGGCTACAAACGGTTCAATCAACATTGATGCCACCGACCGAACGGTGCTGAATGACAACGTCGATGCCGGGACAGATATCACCTTCCAGGACGCTGTCGACATTTCTGCTGACATCACAGTGACGGCTGGGAACGACGTTACCTTCTTCTCTACTGTGGACGAACTGGCATTGGCGACGGGTTCGGATGTGATCGTGAACGCCGACGGTGTGACGCGATTCAATGCCGAAGTCGGTGGAGCTTCCGCTTTGGAAAGTCTCACGACCAGCGAGGCCGGTTCGACCGAACTTGAAGCCGACGTCACCGTCGACAACGGAGCTATCACGTTCAACGACTCCGTTCTGCTGACCGGAAGCATTTCTGTCACGAATACCAGTGCGTCGAGCATCAACTTCAACAGCACACTCGACAGTCAGATTGACGAACACAACAACCTGGTCCTGACCGCTGCCACCGGAGAAGTTGTCTTCGATGGCGATGTTGGAGCGTCAACGGGAGCGGGTACCGATGATCTGATGCTCGGCACGCTCACGATTACCTCAGCCGTTGAAGTGACGTTTGGCAATAACGATGGTGTCTCGTCGATCAGGACGGACGGTGCCATTGACGTCGGCAGCGCGACGACCATCGGGGCCGGCGGCATCACCTTCGACGGCGTCGCCTCAACGACGACGATCGAAACAACATCTGACACGATCCGTCTTAACGGAGCCGTCACGCTCAATACGGATCTGCGGATCGACACCGACGAAACAGCCGCCGCGTCGACCGGTGGAGCAACCGTTACCTTTACCAGCGATACGCCGATCGACTCGCAGGCTTCTGAAGGGAACGACCTGACCATCGACGCCGGCACGGCTCAGATTCTCTTCAACGAAGACATCGGCAATGCCGCTGCTGGTTCGGAACTGGGGCGACTGGTTATCGAAGAAGCGACCGCCGGAGTCACATTCGGAGTTGCTGACACGGAAACACCGGGTACTGGCGGCAGCGGCCCGGTCAATGTGATCAGCCTCGTCGGCGACGGAGCATTGAGTGCTCTGGATGTTGGCAGCGTGACAACGATTGGTGGCTCAGGAATCGTGTTCAACGGCGGCCCGGACGTGACCAATACGTTGCTGGTTGAGACAACGGGCGATGATGTTCGCATCAACGGAGCGGTTGTGCTGAACAGCTCGGTCGAAATCACGACCGGAGCGGGTGACGGCGATGTCACGTTTACGAACGACTCGCCGATTGATTCGCAGACTGGTGAGTCGAACAACCTGACGCTCACCGCCGGAACCGGTTCGGTTTTCATTAACGAGGACATCGGAGCGACCGAGTCCCTCGGCGCGTTGACGATCACTCGGGCGGACGGCGGTGTGGTGTTCGGTGAAGCGGACGCCGAAACGCCCGGCGATGGATCTACCGGACCGGTCAACACTGTCTCGACCAACGACGCAATCAACATCGGCTCGACGAACGCGATCGCTGGCGGGATTGTGCTCAACGGCGGCGCGTCAGGGATCGCGTTCCAGACGACGGGCGACAATGTGCGGCTCAACGGTGCGGTTGTTCTTCAGTCAAACGCGAGCATCGACACGGGCGACGCCGGTGGCGACATCACGTTTACGAGCGATTCAACGATCGACTCGGGCGACGGTACGACCGCTGCACCGCTGGGCACCACGATTGAACGCAACGACCTGTTTCTGGACGCTGGCGACGGAGCTGTCTTCTTCAACGCCAGCATCGGCAACACGCAGCGGATCAACGACCTGACCATTGACCGAGCCGCTGGTGGAGTCACGTTCGGGGCCGCCGATACGGCCACGACGGGCGCTGCGGGGCCGGTTGCCAGTGTCGCGACCGACGGCGCGATCGACATTGGCTCGGGCACGACCGACGACGACGTCATCACGGGTGGCATTATTCTCAACGGAGCCGTTGTCGGCATCAGTTTCCAGACTTCTTCCGACACCGTTCGACTCAACGGGCCAGTGACGCTGAACTCAAGTGTCAATATTGATACCGTCAATGCCGACGTGACGTTCACCAATGATGCCTCAATCGACGGGCAGGCTGGAGAAAGCAACTCGCTGACGATTAATGCGGGAACGGCGAGGGTTCTGTTCAACGAAAATATCGGGGAAACGTCTGCGGTCGGCGGCGTGATTGTTGAGCAGGCCGACGGCGGTGTGTTCTTCGGGACGGCGGAAGTTGAAGCGGTGAATGGCGATGCCGGATCGGTGGACATCGTGCGGACAAACGGCGACAGCGATATCGGAAGTCTGGCGGCGATTACTGGCGGAATTTCGCTCAATGCTGGTCCGGGTGCCGGCAACGTCTTTGAATGGACGACTGACGGTAACAGTTCGCGGTTCAACGGCGTGGTGACGCTCGACAGTTCTGACGTCCGAATCAGCTCGGGAGCTGCCGCCGGCGATGTGACCTTCGAAGATGATCTGCTTCCGGAAGCGAACGAGACCGTTGATCTGACCCTGACCGCAGGCACGGGCAATATTGTGTTCGGCGATGTTGTTGGCACAACGACTTTGCGGTTCGACGACATCACCGTCATGTCGGCTGCGGATGTGACGGCTCAGCAGGCGGTCGAGACAACGACGTTCGCCCAGACAGACGGTACCGGCACGACGACGTTCAACGGAACGCTTAACACGACAGACCTGCTGCTGGCGGGTGTCGACATCAACACGTCAGGAATTACGTTCAACGGTGCCGTCACGACGACGGGCGACGCTCGCGTGTTCCTGACCAATCAGGGCGGAACGCTGACCATTGCCGCCGGTGCCACGTTCACGGTCGATAACACGTTCGTGCAGGATGGCACCGGAGACGTCGTCGTTAACGCGAACATCACGACGACCAACGACGAGATTCGATTCTCGCCCACGACGGATCCAACGGCTGATGTTCAGGCCGCTGCTTCCATCACGCTGGCGGATGGGACGGTGCTGGCAACGGGCGGCAACGCTGATATTCGACTACGGGCAGAAGGCGATATTCGACTCAGTCGGCTGGTGACTAGTTCGGTGGATGGCCTGATCTCGGTGCAGTCAGACGCCGGAGCGATTATTGACAACGGCGATACCGGCGGCGCCGACATCGTTGCTCGAAACGCTGCACTGCGAGCGGCGACGGGTATTGGCGACGACGGACTGGCCGACCCGGCATTGAACGTCGCGGCTGCGGATCTTCCATCGGCGACGGATCCGAAAATCGAAGCATCCGCGATCGACACGCAGGTCGGGCTGATTGCAGCGTCAAACAGCACGTCGGGTGACATTCAGATTTCAAATACGGTCGGAGGCTTGCTGACAATCGGGACGGTCGACGGCCTGTCGGGCATCACCAACGACGACGACGACGCGTCTGATGACACGGTCGCCGACGGCCCCAACGGCGGCGTGATCTGGATCACAAACGCCAGCCCGATTGATGTCAGCTCTCAGGCCGCTCCGAATTCTGCCGAAGGAGTTCGCAATTCAGCCGGCGGCAGCGTCATTCTGACGGCGACTGACTCGGCGGGTGCCGGTGACGACCTGCAGATCTTCGCTCCGGTAGAAGCGATGCGAGGCACCGGTTCGCTGCTGCTGAACGCGGGCGATGATCTGACTCTGGAGTCTCACCTGCTGACCGCAATTGGATCGACCGTCACGTTGCGGGACCGAGCAGGCAACATCGATCTGAACGCGGGCAACGTGCTGACAATTGGTAACAACTCGGAATTGTTTGATATTCAAACGGGTTCGCTGCTCGAAGACGCCGCATCCGGGGCCGACACGTCGGTCATCAGTCAGGCTCATCGCGAGACCGACTTCCAGACCAACCGTCAGATTCGTTACACGCAGGGGCCGGACGCGACGGACCTGGTGCTTGAGTCCGGAGCGTTGCTGGCGACCAACATCGTGCACCAGATCGATCCGGCGACCGGCAACGTTGTCGATAATCGAATCCTGTCGAACTCTGGTGTGATCGCTGATTTTGAACCGCTGCTGGTTGAGGAAACTTTCGTCACGGACCAGGTTCGATCGGATGGCTACGCCAGAATTTCAGGTCGTTTCGGGCGAACCCTCGATACGGCGATGACGGGCGGACTGGATTCTGAAGTCAACTTCCGACTGCTGGTTGCCTGGGGCGACGACACGTTTTCGTTCCGCCATCTGACAGGAGCAACCGGTGACGCACTGCCGGAGATTGTTAACCCGATGAGCGGTACGCTGGCCACTGGCGAAACGATTATCGATCCGGCCGATGATCCAATGGGCGTTACCACGTCGCGTACGTTCTTCTTCGAACACTTCTACGACGGAAGCAACCTGCCCGATCCCGAAAATCCCGGATCGCCGATTCAGATCCGAGTCTTCCTGCAAGGTGATCCGAACATCGTTCAGGTCGATGCGAACGACAGAATCGCCGCATACGACAACTCAACGGAACTGCTGGGCGGTGAGACTCCAGAATCGACGTCGTTCCTCGCCAACACGGATCAGTTCCTGATCAGCGAGTTGTTGTCTCCGGACCTGGACGCGGCCAACCTGGGTGAGTTCGGCACGGGACTGGGCGCGCGAGTCGACACGTACCGTGCTCCATCAATGCCTGGTGAGCAGATTGACGGAATTCGAAATCCGGCATTCAACACCGTCAAGCCGAACCCGTTTGGTGCATCCACAAATCTGACGACAGGATTGCCCGCCATTGTCGACTTCCAGTTCGAGGAAGCCGCCAAAGTGGCTTTTGATCTCAATCTGGCTGATCAGCCAAATTCGGTTGACGCCAGTGTTACCGCCAACGTACCGGGCAGCGGAGTTGACAGCTCAACCGCCGGATTTGTTTTCGACCTTTCTCCTGAAGTACCAACGCTTGAGTTTCCAAAGGTCGTGGAAGTCCTCGAAGCGTTCGTTACGACAATCACTCAGAAAGACGATGACGGCGGCGCGACAAACCAGGCACGTCAATCAGATGAGACAGCGGCGACCGAGCGAGTTGTCTGGTTGAAAGTCCTGCGGCCAACGGGAGAAACCGTGGCCAGGGTTCCGGCAATCGTTGCGGACAATCTTGTTTACAGTCCGCTGTCGGGTGGCGGCTTCCGAGTCATGCGAGTTGTTGAAGAAGTGCCGCTGGACGAAGAAGTTCTGGACAATCTGCCGAAGCTGGTCTTCGAAAAACTGCCGGATGGCCAGTACCAGATCTGGTTGCAGGAGCCAGGGGAAAAAGACAAACGCTTCGTCATGGATGTCACCATTCGAGATGGTCGACCTGCTGATGACAAAGCCGGCGCTCGGGATCGTCCGCCGACCAGCCTGAAAAAACCGGTCAACCTTCCAGCGGCGGAAGAAGAAGCGCAGCAAGGTCCGGCGAAAGAGACCTCAGAAAAAGCCACGCCAGGCATCAGCCGTAAAGTGTCGGCTCTTGGTACCAGCGGCTCGATGCAGACAGACCGCCAGGCCGACGGGTTCGAACAGGCATGGTCGCACTGGGGACAACGGCCTGGTGCGGCGACTGGCGACGCGTCCGATCGAATCGGCATGATGGCTCGGTTGAGCGACGATATTACTCAACCGTTTGACAGTGTTGAATCTGCAGATGAAGAGGTCATCAGGAATGATAACTCATCTGAGTCGATGGCGACGATGCATCCAGTTGCTGCGAGTGTGCTTCTGGCGGCTGGTTCGGTCCTGTCAAAACGGAAACAGAACAACTGGGAAGATCGAGTCGACGACACGATGGCTCAATGGGACAAGGTTAATCGCGACAGGAAGAGTTAGATAAGAGGAGGGTGTTCATCGGCAAGGGACTGTCGATTGCTGAATTCTGGATGCAGTCAGGGATGGCGAGAATTGAACAACCACACAGACGACTGACACACATCCGCATGGTGGCGACCTCGGTTCATGATCGAGCCAGGCCGCTATGCAACAGATTCGGTCTTTGTCGTCCGCTCAGTCGGACTCAGGGATCACTCAGAAACGGGAATGTACGGTCATGACAAATGACAGTGGCAACGACAATGTTTCAAATGACGACCTTCGCGAAATCGCTCGTATCGTGGGTGAATTGCCGACGGACGTACTGGACTCTTTGGGGAAACTTCCTCCGGAGTTCATCCGCCAACTGGCAGGGCTCTCGCCGGAAGCTGTCGACCAACTGACTCGTCTGCCTGTCGACATGCTGGGTGGCCTGGCTGGAATGCCGCCCGAGATGCTCGAATGGCTGGGTCGAGCTTCTTCGAGAAGCGAATCCGGATTGAATCCGGATGTCCTGGCGCAGTTCATCTCTGTCGCTGGCAATTCGTCACAGCCGTTGCGTACTTTGAAATCCGTTCCGACAGAGATGTTGAATGTGATGGCGGCGTTGCCGGCAGACGTGTTCAACAGTCTGATGGAATTGCCGCCCGAATTACTGAAGCAACTTCCCGACGCGTTTGCTGCAACGTCCGAGACACTGGACGAAATTCCCAGAAACCTCGATGAGCTTGCCGCTTCGTCCGCCGACGGAAGTCAGGACGTCGATCCAAAGTTACTGGCGACTCTGAGTGAAATGCCGCCCGGTGCGATTCAGACGCTGGCCGAACTTCCAGCAGAGTCGATCGCCACTCTGGCCGAATTCGACCCTGACCTTCTGGATACCGTCCGGCAAATGCCAGCCGAACTGCTGGCTGCGATCTCCGATCTGACCCCCGGCGGACTCAGCACCGTCATTGAAATGCCAATCGACGCAGCGACCACGCTTAGTGAGCTGGACCCGGCGGTACTGGCAAGACTCGCCGCCGAAGACACTCCGAGCGACACTGGCGAACCCGCGCCGAGATTGTCGTCGACCTTGCTGGTGAAGCTGGGGCGAGCCGACGACGGAAGCGGTCGTGTGCTGAGTCGAATCATCGCTGAAGCCAAATCCGCAAAAGCGTTGAAGCCGGCTTCAGAATCGATTGCTGACGATGCGGACTACGACACGGCGGCCGCGACACTCCCCGAAATTCCGGTCTCACTGAATTCTGCGGAAGACTTCGGCGACGACGACACTGACCACGGCGAGAACAATCAACTGCCCGAAGGCGATGACTCAGCAGGCGACTGGTCTGACGATGCCGGTGCGACCGTGCAGAATGTGCCAGCCGACATCGCAGCGATGGATGACGAGGGTCTTGATGAAGCCGTCAGCGAAGGTGCATCGGAAGACGCATCGATTGCCGACGCCTGGGCGGAAGGTTTAAGTGCACTCGAAACCGGCGATGTTAAACCTCGCGACCGGAGCGCGATGGAGTCTGCCGATTTCAGTCAGGTCATCGACCCTGAAGGTTTCAGCGAAGACGACGACAACAGTGTCTACGGCGCGACTGTCGAATCAAAAGAAATCGAGGCGGTTAATCTTAGCGATGGTTCCGCCACGCAAAGACTCGACGACGACGATGATGACGACAGTTACGGCGCGACCATTCAGTCAGAAGACCTGTCAGAAGAACTCCGCGACGGGTTTCAGACGGTCCAGGATGATGCCGGGAGAACGGTCAATACGACGGACAGTGACGACGACAGCTTCGGCGAGACCATTCAGTCTAACGATGGCTGGTCGATGGGTGACTCGGATGAATTCAACGATCCCAATCAGACACTCCAGGATGCGTCGCTTGACGATGAGAGCTTCTCGCAAACGGTTCAGTCGGACGAAAAGTGGTCCGCTGAAGGGCTGAGCGCCCTGGACCCATCCGGGCAATCTGATGACGATAGCTTTGGGGCGACCATCCAGTCGGACGAGTGGTCCAAAGCTGACGGCACCGGCGACAGTGACGAAAGTTTTTCACAAACCGTCGCGATTGATGATCACGGATTACCTTCGGACGACGACGACAGTTTTGGTGCGACCATTCAGTCTGATCCTTCGATTGCAGGTGGCGCCTTTGACGACGACAGCTTCGGAGCGACCATCCAGTCTGGAGAGCACGACGCGGATCAGAGTTTCTCGCAGACCATCGCGACGAGCGATCTGTCGGAAGAAGATCGTCGAACGATGGCCGACGCGTGGGGCGCGGACCAGATGGAAGCTCCGGTCGATCGACCGGACATGACGATCAAGTCGTCTGATTATCAGAAGGCGAGCCCGAACCACACGCTGGTGATTACCGAGAAGAAACTCAGTACGACAAACATCCGTGATTACAAGAAGGGTTTTCCGTTTCCCGAGCCGAAAGAGCCCGAGTACGAGCTGCTGAAAAAGCTTGGTGAAGGCGGTATGGGGCTGGTGTTTATGGCGCGTCAGCGGTCGATTGACCGTGAAGTCGCTTTGAAAATGCTCAAGCCGAAGACAGCGAAAGATCCGGAACAACGCGCGAAGTTCCTGACCGAAGCTGTCGTCACCGGCGACCTCGATCATCCGAACATCGTCCCGATCTACGACGTCGGAGCAAGTCCGGACGACGCGCTGTTCTACGCGATGAAAAAGGTCGAAGGAACTCCGTGGCTCGACGTCATTCTGGATAAATCGCTGGAAGAGAACCTCGACATTCTGATGCGAACGTCCGACGCTGTCGGCTTTGCTCATGCTCGCGGTGTTGTTCATCGTGACCTCAAACCTGAGAACGTGATGCTCGGTGCGTTCAACGAAGTCCTGGTGATGGACTGGGGGCTCGCCTATTCAACGGAGGGTTTCCGCAAGTCTGCAAGCATCACCGAAAGCACCAGCATGGGCGGAACTCCCGCCTACATGGCACCGGAAATGGCCACCGGTCCGATCAAGAAAATCGGGCCACGCAGCGACGTCTATCTTCTGGGGGCGATCCTGTTTGAAATCGTCACGGGCAAGCCACCACACGCTGGCAAGAACGCGATGAAGTGTCTGATGTCGGCAGCTCGGAACAAGATTCGGGAAGCCGACACTGAACGAGCCAAACGCTGCGACCCGTCTGGCGAACTCACGAGCATTGCCATGAAAGCCATGGCGTCGAAACTGGAAGACCGATACCAGTCGGTCGAGGAGTTCCAGGCAGCGATTCGGGAATACGAGTCTCACACTGAAAGTATCACGCTGACATTGCGTGCTTTGGAAGAATTGCGAGAGGCCAAATCGAAGCAGGACTACGACCTTTTCTCGCGAGCTCGCTTTGGCTACGAAGAAGCATTGAGCCTCTGGGGTAAGAACAAGCACGCTCGGAAGGGTCTGACCGATACCAAACTGGCCTACGCATTGTGTGCTCAGACAAAAGGTGACTTCGACCTCGGGATGTCGCTGCTGAATGTCGAGTTGCCTGAACACAAAGCGCTTTACGACGAGTTGCTCGACGCCAAAAACATCGGACTTGCTCGAGAACGCCAGCTCGAAGAACAGAAGGCGGCTCGCGCCCGACTGCGACGCATCATGACGGTCGGCACCGTCGCGGCGTTGATCATGATGTCAGGACTCGCCGGTTGGGCCTACATGGAACGCGAAGAAGCCGTTAAGCAAAGACTGATCGCGGTTGCGAGCGAAAAAGAAGCGAAACGTCAGGAAGGACTCGCTAAAGAGCAAAAGGTGATCGCTGAGGCCAATGAACAGAAGGCCGTCGTCGCTCGAAATGACGCCCTGGAAGCTCAGAAGCAGGAAGCCGAACAACGTGAACTCGCAGAGAAAGCGAAGGATGAAGCGTTGCTGGCTCAGAAGAAAGAAGCTGAGCAGCGATTGCTGGCTGAGGCAAATGAGAAGAAGGCCCTCATCGCTCGAAACGATGCCTTAGAGGCTCAGAAAAAGGAAGCGGTGCAACGACAACTCGCTGAGGCCAACGAGAAGAAAGCGAAGGAAAGCGAGATGAAGGCGGTTCTCGCCAGGAACGACGCGCTGGAAGCTCAGAAAAAGGAAGCGGCTCAGCGCCTTCTGGCCGTGAAGGCTAAAGACGAGGCTTTGCTGGCTCAGAAGAAGGAGGCAGAGCAACGACTGTTAGCTCAGGAAAACGAGAAGAAGGCTATTGCCAGCGAAGCGGAAGCTCAGAAGCAAAAACTGATCGCACTTAACAACGAGAAAGAGGCCGTCAAGCAGAAAGGCATTGCCGATGAGAAACGGGAAGAAGCGGAACTCGCACAGAAGGCGGAACAATATCAGGCCTACATTGCCAGGATCGGTCTGGCCGATGCCAAGATTCGCGAGAACGCCTTCGACGCAGCCATCACGATTCTGAAAGACTGTCCGCCTCACCTGAGAAACTGGGAATGGGGTCGGCTCATGCACCTCTGCTCGCAGAGTATTGGCACCTTTGATAACAAAGCTCCCGTTGACGCGATTGCTCTGGCGCCAGGCGGCAAGCAGTTTGTCACTGGCGGCTGGAATGGATCGGCTACGATCTGGGATCTGGAATCCGGACGGCAGCTCAAACAACTTCATCACGACGGGCTTTACATTTACTCGGTTGACTGGTCCGGCGACGGAAAATGGATTGCGACGGGCAGCAACGACGCCGTTAACGGTTACGTCCAGGTCTGGAATGCTGAAACCGGCGAACGAGTCAGCCAGAAGTTTGGCAATAACACCAACGAGGCGACGTCTCATACGGACGCTGTTCTCAGTGTGCACTTCTCGAAAGTCAGCCAGGGTAGTCAGAAACTGCTGACGACCTCGTATGACAACACGGCACGCATCTGGAATGTGGCCACCGGCCAGCAGAATCGTCGGTTCCTGGGTCACAACTGGTGGGTCTGGGACGCTCAGTTCTCACCGGATGAAAAGAAGATTGTCACGGTCAGCCAGGACGGCACAGCCATCGTCTGGGATGTGACCACGGGCGAACCCGGCGCGCCGTTCACCGGCCACGACGGACCGGTTTACTCAGCCGCGTTTTCATCGAACGGCGACGCGGTTGTCACCGGTGGCTACGACAAACGCGTCCTGGTCTGGCGGCCGAGCGATGTTCGACCTTACGACTTCACGCGGCTGACATCGAAGAATGGAAGTGTGGTTCCGCCTCCGAAGTTCCGCAGTCTTGACGGTCACGAAGGACCGGTTCGAGCTGTCGCGTTCTCGCAGGATGGATCGCGCATCATCAGCGGCAGCCAGGACAACACCATTCGCCTGTGGGACTCCGAAGGTGGTCAGCTTCTGAAATCGTTTCGTGGCCACGACGGAGCGGTCCGAACAGTCGCTTTCGCTCAAAGCGATCAGGTCATCCTGTCCGGCAGCCACGATAACAGCATTCGAAAATGGAACATCAGCGAGTACGAAGAAATTCGAGTGCTTCAGGGACAGGTTCTGGAAGGTCACGTCGATGCGATCCTGTCGGCTGGTTTTTCACCAGACGGCGAGCGAATTGTCACTGCCAGTCGTGACCGAACGGCGAGAACCTGGGAAACCGTTACGGGACAGCCACTCAAGGTGTTTGCGGAAGGGCATTCGTTCCTGGCAACATCGGCCGCTTTCTTCCCCGGCGGAAAACGCCTGGCGACGGGAGCCGTTGATAACACGGTCCGAATCTGGGACGTCGATTCGGGGACTCAGCTGGTTCGCCTTGAACATACCGGACGAGCGGCTGCATTAACCGTTTCCAATAATGGCAAGTGGGCCGTCACCGGCGGCGATGACAACTCGGCCAGAATCTGGAATGCTGAGACCGGTGAGCTGGCGTTTGTCTTCAAAGGCGGCGAAAACAGCAAAGGCCACAACAATGAAGTAACAGCCGTCGCTATTTCAGCAAATGATCAACAGCTGCTGACTGGAGATTCCAGCGGGCGAGTCTTTATCTGGGACGTGAAGTCGCAGAAGGTGATTCTCGAACTGAAAGGCCACGCTCGCAGTCGCATCACGGGGGCCGCATTCCTGCCAGGAACGAACCGCGTCCTCACCGCGTGTGCCGACAAAACGGTCGCCCAATGGGATCTGACGACGGGCAGAGAGATTCCTGAACTGATTCTGAGTCACCCGGATTCCGTCGTCGCGATGTCACTGCGTCCGAACTCTCACCAGGTTCTTACGGCATGTGGTGACGGCAGCGTTCGACTTTGGGATGCCGACACGGCGAAGGTCGTTGCGGACTTCAATCGCGGCGATGCGAAGGTGACCGACGTCGCCATTAATGCTGACGGGACAAAGGGTCTGGCAGTCGACGCCAATGGTCGAAAGGCTTTTGTCTTCTCGCTGGAGAACGGTCAGCCATCAATCGATCCTGACCAGACCTACGTTTCAGAAGGGCAGCTCTGGTCGGCAATCTTCGCTCCGGTGAAAAATGACCTCGCGATCGTCGCCCTGGGCGGCAGTGATGCAAAACTGATCGGCTTGAAATCTGTCAGGCGAAAAAGCGACGAAACACTCGTCGCGTTCAGTCCGCATGGAGTCATTGCTTCGGCCAGCTACTCGCCGGACGGGTCGCAGATTGTGACAGGAAGCTGGGATTTCTCCGCCAGAATCTGGGACGCCAGCACGGGTGCCGATCTGCGAAAACTGGCCGGTGACAACGGTCACGCCGGGTTCGTTAATTCCGCCGTCTTCTCACCGGATTCTGCCGGGCGATGGGTGCTGACGGGCAGCGACGATGGAACCGCGAAAATCTGGGACGCGCGAACGGGAGTCGTTCTGACAACGCTGATCGGGCATGAAGATCGAGTTCGACACGCTACGTTCTCGAAAGACGGGTCACTGATTCTGACCTCTTCCAACGACCGAACAGCCCGCATCTGGAAACTGAAAGAAACCGCTCAGGCAGATGGATCGGTGAGTCTTGAAGCTGCGGTCTCTCAAATCTTTAACGGACACGAGTGGGCCGTTCTTTCTGCGGAATTCTCCGACGATGGTAAGTTTGTCATCACGGCCAGCGAGGACAACACCGCTCGCATCTGGGATGCGACTAACGGGACAGAACTGTCAGTTCTGGCTGGGCACACGGCACGGGTTACGTCCGTGGCCTTCGCTCCGGGCGAGAATCCAACTCGTGCTGTCACCGCCAGCCAGGACGGAGCGGTCAAACTCTGGGACACCAAAGAGAACAAGGAAATTCTCACTCTCGACGGTCATACTCGCGAGGTCACCTCAGTTGTGTTCTCACCGGATGGCAAGTACGTGCTGACTGCCAGCGAGGACGGACGAGCGATTCTGTGGCTCACCACGCCGTGGGAGTCTGCTCCGGATAAACCGAAAATGGCCGAAATCGTTCGCGAATCGGTCGCTTCAGGAGCAGAGTAATCTTCCGAGAGTTCAACGCCGCTGATCCGCATCTGGACGTGGGTCAGCGGCGGTCGCGCAGGATCTCGCGGGCGGAATTCAAACCGCAGGCACCCATGACGCCTCCGCCGGGGTGAGCCGCGCTGCCGCAGATGTACAAGCCGTCGATCGGCGTTCGGTAATCACTCCAGCCAGCAACCGGGCGCATGCTGAAAAGCTGATGAAGCGGCATCGCTCCCTGAAAAATGTTGCCGCCGGTGAGGCCGTAAACTCGTTCCAGATCGACCGGTGACAGAATCTGCCTGTGAATAATCGACGAAGGAACATTGGGAGCAAACCTGGCAATTTCCGCGATGCAGCGATCGGCGAATTCTTCCTTGACGTCATCCCAGTGGCCTTCTGCCAGGCGGTACGGAGCGTACTGCACGAACAAAGACAGAATGTGATGCCCGTCGGGCGCCAGCGTTTGGTCGACTGAAGTGGGAATCGTCATCTCGACAACCGGTCGCTGCGAAGGCTGACCGTACTTCGCGTCGTCGTACGCTCGTTCGAGATATTCCAGTTCGCAGCCGATGTGAATCGTGCCTCGATGCTGCGGCCCGACTTCGGCGTTTCCAGGCAGGCAGGTGAAGTCCGGCAGTTCGCTGACCGCCAGATTGATTTTCATGCTCGCCGACGAGTAATCAATCCGGCTGACAGCTCGCGCGAAGTCGTCCGGCAGTTGTTTCTTTTCAAGAAACTTTTCGAATGTCAGATGAGCATCGACGTTCGACGCGACAGCTGTCGCTCGGATTTCTTCGCCGCTGGTAAGAACAACTCCGCAAGCTTTGTTGTCGACGACGAGGATCGACGCGACTTCGGCGTCGGTTCGAATGGTCACGCCAGCTTCTTTGCACGACTTCGCCATTGCCTGAGTCAAGCCGCCCATGCCGCCTTCGACATAACCCCAGACGCCTCGCGCGCCGCCGGACGATCCCATTACATGATGCAGCAACACATAGGCCGTGCCCGGTGCCGAAATTGGTTGAAAGGTTCCGATGATGGCGTCAGTCGCCAGCGTCGCTTTCAGAATGTCGGACTCAAACCAGCGATCGAGAATCGGTCGAGCGGCACCGGTCAGTAACTCGATCGCTTCAGGCATGTCCGAGCCAAGCTGCTTGAGCGCCTGAAAGATCGACCAGCCGGTTTTTGTGTCTCGTAACTTCTTGCCGAATGAAATCTCGCGCCACTCGCGAGGCAACGGCAACAAATCCGGTGGAGTCTGGTCGAGCACCGGCTCCAGGCACTCGGCGATTCGTTCCAGCAGCCGGTTGTACTCTGGATAAGCATCCGCGTCTCGCTGCGAAAACTTCGCAATTTCACGACGTGTCAATTCCTCATCCGGTCCCAGCAGCAGGTAACGGCCATCGTCGAGCGGCGTGAATGATGACGGCGTTCGAGGCAGCACTTTGTAGCCGTGCCGTTTCAGCTCCATGCGTTCTTCGATTTCCGGCAGCAGCAGACTGACAACGTACGACGCCGTCGAGACTCTGTACCCAGGCCAGAGTTCTTCCGTCACGGCGCAACCGCCGACGAGACTCCGCCGCTCGAGCACAAGCACTTTCCGCCCCGCACGAGCCATCTCAAACGCACACACCAGCCCGTTGTGTCCACCGCCAATGACAACCAGATCGTAGTTGGATTCGTCCATGAATTCTCTTGATAATTGGTACGGGAACTTTTCTGCAGGAAGACGTGGAATTTAGCCGCAACGCTGCAAAAAGCAGGCTGAGTCGCGGTTCAGCAGTTTGTCAACCATTGTGTATCAGGCAAAACCGGGACAATACTCAGCAAGCCTGACCAAATCTAAAAGCCACGGATGACACAGATAAACACGGATGTCCTTTTGGAGTATCCGCGCAATTTCGTGCTTAACTGCAGCTCTAAATTTCTGCGGCTCGGCGTCAGATCATACCGAGCTGTCCGATGAGTCAACGATGCCGTTATGATTCTTGTTCGATGATGGGCACTCCCGTCTGTGACCATCTCGAACTTCAACTGACGAAAATAGCGTTCGCCATGAATCGACGCCTCTGTTGTATCTTTCTGTCGTTACTTGTTGCCGGATCGGTCGCAACGACAGCGTTCGCGCAGGGGGCTCCCGGTGATCGTGAGGTTGACCGGTCGATTGTGCGGGCATTGAAGTTCCTGGCGGCACAGCAGCAACCTTCCGGAGCCTGGCAGCTTCTTAATGCCAGTCGTGGGCGGGATGCGGCGTCCGCGACATCGTTGGCTGTCATGGCGTTCATGGCTGCCGGGCATGTGCCGGGTGAAGGTCCGTACGGCGAGGCGATGGAGCGTGGCATTCGCTGGGTGCTCAGTAATCAGCGACAGAACGACGGGCTCTTTCAACATCGAGCTGGCAGCGGGCCGATGTACACTCACGGAATCTGCACGCTGATGCTGGCCGAAGTTGCCGGTATGGCCGACGCGCCTTTGAACGATCGAGTTCGCAAGAGTCTCGAAAAAGCCATCCTGCTGATTCTGAAAGCGCAGGAAGTCCCGAAAGGGAATCAGCACGCCGGTGGCTGGCGGTATGACGCGTCAAGCCACGACAGCGATCTCAGCGTGACGGGCTGGCAACTTCTGGCACTGCGAGCGGCAAAGAACATCGGCTGCGATGTCCCGGCTGAAGCGATCGAATACGCCGTCTCGTACGTCAATAAATGCGCCGATCGAAATGGTGGTTTTTCGTACCAGGCGGGTCACGGTGTCAGTCCGACTCGAACGGGGACCGGCATTCTGTGTCTGGAAATCTGTGGCGAGCACCACGCTCCTGCGACAATGGCCGGCGCCGATTACCTGCTGCGTCGACCACTCAGGTACAACGACAGTTTCTTCTTTTACGGAGTTTACTACAGCACGGTCGGCATGTTTCAGGTCGGAGGCCGCCACTGGGAGCAGACTCGAAATAACGTGACGACTTTGCTGCTGACCAGGCAGCATCCCGACGGGAGCTGGAACCCCCAGGACGGAAGTGAAGCATCGTTCGGACCGATCTACGCAACCAGCATGTCAGTGCTCGCGCTGGCAGTCGAGTATCAATACCTGCCCATTTACCAGCGCTGAGCGAACATCTGCCCCACTGTGAGTCTCGCCAGATTTCTCCACCAACTGAGCCATATGAACGAAGTTCCCATCGAGATTCGTCCCGAACGACCTGACGACGAGGCCGCGATCCGCGAGGTGACTGCGCTTGCCTTCGAGTTCAGCGATTTCGGCCACAACGGCGAAGCTGAGCTTGTCGACAAACTTCGAGCGGATGGTGCTGCTTCAATTTCTCTGGTCGCCGAGTGTGCGGGCCGGATTGTGGGGCACATTCTGTTTTCTCCGGCGAAGATCGAGTGGTCGAACTGTTGCTGCGAGGGTCTGGGGCTCGCACCGATGTCGGTTCTCCCGGAATTTCAGCGACAGGGAATTGGCTCGCGTCTGATCAAGGACGGAACTGATGCAGCGACTGAGAGCGCCAGCAGCTTTGTCATCGTGCTCGGACATCCCGACTACTATTCGAAGTTTGGATTTGCTCCAGCATCTGCCAGCAACGTTGGTTGCGAGTTTGAAGGCATCCCGAAAGAAGCGTTCATGATCCGCTGGCTCGTCAAGCCAGTGCCGCCGACAGAATGCGGTCTTGCGAAGTATCATCCGATTTTCGCGACGTTGGGTTAGCAGACACGTTTCCTGTCTTTTTGAAGTCGAATCCCAGGGGAGGGCGTAATTCTGCAGCTTCGTGTTTGACAGTATTGTTCTCCGCTGAGAAGCTTCGATCTGATTCGTGAGAGTGGAACGAGCGATTGCGCCTCGGAAGGGACGTCCGGTGTTTGATGAGTTCAGGAAGATCGTCGAAGAGGCATTCGAGCGCTACCTTGCGCCGGGTGACGACTGCCCGACTCGGCTGCGCGAATCGATGCGGTACTCGGTCCAGGCCGGCGGCAAGCGGTTGCGGCCTGTCATGGTGCTGCTGGCCTGCGAAGCGTGCGGCGGCGAGCCGTCAGACGCGATTCCCGCTGCGGTCGCGATCGAGTTTATTCATACTTACTCGTTGATCCACGACGACCTGCCCGCGATGGACAACGATGATCTGCGTCGAGGCCAGCCAACAAACCACAGACAGTTCGACGAGGCCACCGCGATTCTCGCTGGCGACGGATTGCTGACGCTGGCATTTGAGGTTCTCGCACGCGACATCAGGCCTGCGGACGTTGCTCTAGCCTGCGTCCTGGATCTTGCTTCGGCCGCCGGAGTGAACGGAATGGTTGGCGGCCAGATGGCCGATTTGCAGGGCGAACGCCCCGAAATTGCAGATTTGCTTCCGGAGGCGGGAACTGACCACTCAGAAACAGCTCAAACGGTCAACGATGGCCGCAGCAAACAAACCAGCAGGGTTTCGCAGCTCGAAGCGATCCATCTGCGGAAAACAGGCAGGTTATTGCGATCAGCTCTGACAATGGGTGGACGAATTGCCAAAGCCGACGAAAACACGATCGAAATGCTCGATCATTTTGGAAAATGTGTTGGTCTGGCCTTCCAGATTGCGGATGACCTTCTGGACATCACGGGCGATGAAGCCAAAATGGGCAAAGGCGTTCGAAAAGACGCCGAACTCGGTAAACTCACTTATCCGGGTCTTCTGGGACTCGACGAAAGCCGCCGGCGGGCACAGTCGTTAGTCGACGAAGCCTGCCGCTCGATTCAACCTTTGGGGGATCGGGGTCTTCGGTTGGAAGCCCTGGCGCGTTTCATACTGGAAAGAGATCACTGATGAAGCTTGAACTGCTCCCTCAGATTGAATCGGCAAAAGATCTTCAGAACTACGATGCTCGTCAGCTGGTGCAGCTTGCGGCTGAGATTCGTGAAGTTCTGTGCTCGGTCGTCGAAGATCGCGCCGCGCACTTTGCCAGCAACCTCGGCGTCGTCGAACTGTGCATCGCCTTGCACCTTGCGTACGACTTCAAAAAAGACCGACTGATCTGGGACACCGGCCACCAGATTTATCCGCACAAACTCGTGACGGGGCGGTACAAAGACTTCGATTCGATCAGAACTCGCGGCGGCCTGATGGGCTACCCGAATCCGGAAGAGTCTGAGTACGACCTTTTCATGACCGGCCACGCCGGTTGCAGTGTGTCGACGGCGCTGGGGCTGAAGGCCGGAGACGACCTCATTGGTCAGAATGATCGTCGATCGGTGGCGGTGATCGGCGACGGAGCGCTTCCATCGGGCATCGTCTGGGAAGCCATGACCAATGCCGTCGGTCTGAAGAAAGACATGCTCGTTATTCTGAATGACAATCGCATGGGGATCTGCCCGCGAGTCGGCGGCCTGGCCGAGTACCTCGACAAAGCTCGACTTGCGCCGTTTTACAACGGGCTGAAACGCGACGTCGCCTGGCTGCTCAACAAAGTCCCGGTCGTTGGCGAACCGGTCGAGCACGCTCTGGGCAACTTCAAGGAAGCCATCAAAAACATGCTGCACGGCGGCATGCTCTGGGAAGAGCTGGGTTTCCGCTATGTCGGTCCTGTCGATGGCCACGATCTTCCAGCATTGCAGCGGCATCTGGAAATGGTTCGCGACATCAAAGGTCCGGTCATGCTGCATGTTCTGACCGAAAAGGGGCATGGTTTCGAACCGGCCTGCGAGGATCCCGTTCGGTTTCACACGCCGGCTCCGTTTACGCGGACAGAGGACAACGAAATCGTACCGCTCAAGAAGAGCAGTTCGGTCGCGTACACGAACCTCGTCAGCGACGCGATTTACAGCATGATGAAACGCGATCACCGCGTCTGTATTCACACGGCGGCGATGTGTGCCGGAAACGATCTTGGAAGAATCCGAGCCGACTTCCCGGATCGATTCTTTGATACTGGAATCACGGAAGGTCACACCGTCGCATTTGCCGCTGGCATGGCCAAAACCGGCATGCGACCGATCGTTGATATCTACAGCACGTTTCTGCAACGAAGCTACGACCAGATTTTCCAGGAAGTCGCACTGCAGAATCTGCCAGTGACGTTCACGCTGGACCGGGCTGGACTCTGCGGACCCGACGGACCAACTCATCACGGCGCGTTTGACAATACTTACATGCGCTCTTTCCCGAACATCGTCGTGATGGCTCCAGGGGACGCTGCCGATGTCGCTCCAATGCTCGACTTCTCACTGACTCATGACGGTCCGGTTTCGATCCGCTATCCCAAAACGAGCGTTGCCACTGTTGAACGATCAGCATCGGTGATCGAACTCGGCAAATCGGAAATCTACAAGTGGGGCAGCGATGGGATGTTCGTCGCGTTCGGAACTCAGTTCGCCGACTGCGTTGCCGCCGCCGAGCAACTCCAGACGGAAGGTCTCGACATCGGCGTGATCAATGCTCGATTCGCCAAGCCGCTCGACACGGAAACGATCCTGAAAGCCGTCCGCGAATGCCCTTTCGTGATCACTGTCGAAGAGTCGACGGTCGTCGGCGGTTTCGGTTCGGCCGTCCTCGAAGCGGCCAGCGACGCCGGATTGAACACGTCGACGATCACTCGACTTGGGATCCCGGACCGATTCGTTGAACATGGCGAACGAGCCGAATTGCTCGACTCGATCAATCTGAGTCTCGACGGGCTGGTCCGAGTTGCACGCAACTGTTCGTCAGGCAGTAACGCCGCAGCGAACATTTCTGCTGAAGTTTCGACCGTGTAGCCGCAGGTCGAAGAGTGCGTCTTGACGCAACTGCTGAAAGTTGACACGGTTCGAACAGGTCGAACAGGTGCGTCGAGACGCATGCTGTGTATCGTGATTTTCAGAAGGAACGGATTGCGTCGGAGCGTTCAATCATGGATGGATTCAGTCTTCAAGCCAACGAGATCACTGTCTGCGACATTCGTCGCAACCTCGCTCCATCAACACTCTATGAAGAGGCGATTCGGCACGAACCTGGTACGGCGATCTCTGACACCGGAGCGTTGATTGCATTGTCCGGTGAAAAGACCGGACGCTCACCCAAAGACAAACGAGTCGTTCGACATGCCGATTCAGAGAAAGACGTCTGGTGGGGCCCGGTCAATTTTCCGCTGGAAGAACAGTCTTTCCTCACAAATCGTGAACGGGCGATCGACTACCTCAACACTCGCAGCCACCTCTACGTGATGGATGGCTACGCTGGCTGGGATCCGGAAAACCGCATCAAAGTTCGAGTGATCTGCTCCCGGCCTTACCACGCGTTGTTCATGCACAACATGCTGATCCGACCCACGGACGAAGAACTGCAGACCTTCGGCGACCCCGACCTGGTGATTTACAACGCGGGCGGCTTTCCTGCCAACCGTCACACCAGCGGAATGACGTCGAAGACGAGCGTTGACCTGTCACTCGAATATCGTGAAGTCATCATTCTCGGCACAGAATACGCCGGAGAAATGAAGAAGGCCGTCTTCACGTACATGAATTACGCGATGCCCAAAGCAGGCGTTCTGTCGATGCACTGCTCGGCGACGGCTGACCCGAAGACCGACGAATCAGCTGTTCTGTTTGGCCTTTCCGGAACCGGCAAGACGACGCTCTCCGCCGATCCAAAACGCGAACTGATCGGCGACGACGAGCATTGCTGGTCGGACAACGGAATCTTCAACATCGAAGGAGGCTGCTACGCCAAAGCCGTTTACCTGACGCGCGAAGCGGAGCCACAGATATTTGACTCGCTGCGTTTCGGAGCTGTTCTGGAAAACGTTGTTTACGACAAGGCTCACCACCACGTCGACTTTGAAGATACGACGATCACAGAAAATACTCGCGGTGCGTACCCGATCGACTTCATCGAAAACGCCCGCATTCCGTGCCTCGCTGGCCATCCTGCCCACGTCATTTTTCTGACATGCGACGCCTTCGGAGTTCTGCCACCGCTCAGTCGCCTGACTCCGGAGCAGGCCGAGTACCATTTTATCAGCGGCTACACCGCCAAAGTTGCCGGCACCGAAATGGGTGTTACGGAGCCTCAGGCGACGTTCTCCCCGTGCTTCGGCGGCCCGTTTCTGGTCTGGCATCCCGGCCACTACGCGGCGCTGCTTTCTGAAAAAATCAGGCAGCACAACGCGAAAGTCTGGCTGGTCAACACCGGTTGGAGCGGCGGGGCTTACGGAGTCGGGAAACGTGTTTCGCTAAGTTACACACGCTCGATGATCGGCGCGATTTACAGCGGCAGTCTCAGTGACGCACCCGTTGCAAAGGACGCAACCTTCGGCTTCAACGTTATCACTGAATGTCCGAATGTCCCGTCGAATATCCTGATCCCGCGAAACGCCTGGAGCGACCCGACAGAGTACGACCGTGTCGCCGCGAAACTGGCGACACTATTCGTTGAAAACTTCAAAGAATACGAAAGCGGCGTCAGCTCCGAAGTCAAAGCGGCGGGTCCGACGAGCACTTAGGCAAACTTATATCCGTTGATACCGTTCACTGAATCGTCCAGCCAAAGGCCAGCTAGACGTGGGCCAGGTGTCGGAGCTACCTGTCAATCTGCGGTGACCCACGTCCGATGCCGGAAAGTCATGTTATTCCACTGTTTGCGTCGATTAAATGTTCTCGTCGAGACCGAAATACTCTTTGACGGAACTGGTTGATCGAGGTTAGAGTCTCAACCGCTGCACAGGATGCGCGGCCTGAGGTCAGAAAGAATGGCACCAGCTCTCTCACTCTAGTGGTAGCAATCTTACAAACAGGTGGATCAATGCATCGAACAGTCCTACTCGCCGCCATACTGGCCCTGGCTTCATCCCTGCCAGATAACGCGCTGGCTCAAGCACTACTGCCTGCGGACGTCACCGCCCCGGCGTCGGACGATGGCATTCCGACACTCCTTGCTCCCGACGTCTTGAACCTGCCAGATGTCCAGTTCCTCTTCGATGGACTGCTGGATCCAGAACGGATTTCTTTGATTCAACAGGTCACTCGTGCAAACCTGGATGACCCGAGACTGACAGCCGCTGCCCGCAGCATTATCAATAACCACCTGGTTGCCATGCAGCAGGTCGAGCTGGCAATTCAGTTCCTCCAGTCAAATCGTGATGACATCCTTGCCGGAAACAATACCGAGTTTAACAGTATCTTCGGAAATCCCGGTGAGCTGCGAGAAATCGCCGTCGTCAATCCCACTCCTCTCAGTGGGCTTGCAACAGTGACCTTCAACATTATGACAGGCGGCGTTGTTCTTGACTTTCAGGACAACTCGATGCCGAACCTGCCCGGCCAGATTAAGCCAGGCGATTTTGTTTTCGTCGGTGATGCAGTGCTCGGAGATCCACTTGGCTTTATCGTGGAAGTGGATGAAGTACTTTTTGACGTTGATGGTTCAAACCAGATGATCAACGGAACGAGCACTTTCGGAGCTGCGTCGACAACGACGAACCGTGGCAATGTTCCAGTCCACCGAATTATCAAGTTTGAGCAGAGAACGGATCCAGCTCGTTTCCAACGAGTTGTTGAGACATTTACGGCGATTAAGGCGGCACTGAGCGGAACGGACGCAAATTTGCCCCAGTTACTTCAGACGACAAACCCGATTACCTACCAGCGGAGCTTCATGGACATTAATCAGGTTTGGGGACCCGGTGTTGCACCCTTCACGCAGCTGGACCAAGTCGTACAGCGGGAACTCGGTTTCTTCGGTGCAACCTCAACGGCAACTGCCGATCGACTGACTCGACAGGCCGGTTTTTCAAATTCAGATTCATACGACCACATCTTCAATCTTCGGTCGGGTGGAGGGAGAGTTGGCACGGGCTTAGGCTTAAATAGTCCACGCACACCACTGTTGTGGACGGAAGACAATAATCTGCCGAGCGACGTCTTCGGAAGGTCCATAGGTAATTCCGGTGACGAAACGAGAGCTTTTTTCAGAGACCGTCAGACAATTTTTGGAATGCCAGACGACCCAACCATTCAGTACATCGGTCGTGCTTTTCTGGAAGAAGTGATTGTTCATGACGCCGACTTTTTCGATAACCAAATCTCTGTAGCTGAAAACCCTGTACCTCAAACGTTTACGACTGTCACAACTCTGGCTAACGGTCAGTCAGTGACATTCACTCAGACTCTATTCGACCCTCTGCAACTTTTTCAGACGACGAGCGCGCAGATCCTGCAGGTGCCTGAGTCGGGGACACCGATCGTCGATAGGACAGAATTGCGAAAGTGGCAAATGATCATCGAGTCATTCGCGGAACATTCACAAGACCTGACCCTGTTCAATGTTGCCGCTGTGGGTGTTACTGCAATGTTTGGTGAATTCGCGCCCGACGATTTAAAGACCCAGGATGCCGGTAGTTATGCGAAGTTTGCTGCACTCATCGGTTCGGCAAGTTCACTTAACGGAATCAGCCCTGGCAGAATTGAGCCATTTGGTAAGCGAGGTTCTGCTGGTTTTAATCCAGTCGTTCCAAGAAACTGATCACAACGGTTCAACAGTGCCGGAGTCAATTCAGCCTTCGTCAGTACGATCTGACGAGGGCTGACTTCGTTTTATGGACTGGTTCGCGAGGACAGGCTGAAAAGGCTGTTCTGTTTGTTGATTGCCCATTACTGCCGCAACTAACATCCGTCGACCTCGCTTTGACGCTACCGCAAGGTCAATGCGTCCAGTTTCAGCCGCGAGTTTGTTATCGCTTTTGAGTAACGGAGACTGCGAAGATGGCTACCGGGACAGCACCGCAAGAGTTCACATTTCAGGCAGAGATTTCACAGCTTCTGCACCTGCTTTCTCATTCGTTGTATCAGAACAAAGAAATCGCGATTCGGGAACTTGTGTCGAACGCGTCCGATGCGCTCGACAAGTTTCGGCACATCTCTTTGACTCAGAAAGAATTCGAAGACGACGCCAGACTGGAGATCTCGCTTGAGCCTGATGAAGAAAATCGTGTGCTGACAATACGCGACAACGGGATCGGCATGACTCATGACGAGTTGATTCAGAATCTCGGCACGATCGCTCACAGCGGGTCGCTCGAATATCTGAAGAAGCTCGGCGAGGGCGCCAAAGACGACGTCTCGCTGATCGGCCAGTTCGGGGTCGGCTTCTACTCGGCATTCATGCTGGCGGATCGTGTCGAAGTGCTGACCCGTAGCTATCAGGAAGAATCAGGCTGGCGATGGGAATCCGATGGCAGTGGGCAGTTCACGATCGAACCAGCGGAAGGTCTTGAACGAGGGTCACAGATTCGCCTTCACTTGAAGGAGAAATTGACCGAGTTCACTCAGGCCACAAGACTGAAGCATATCCTGACCGAGTATTCGACATTCGTCCCGTACGCAATCCGCCTTGGCGACGAACATGTCAACGATCAGACACCAATCTGGGTGGAACCGAAGTCTCAGGTCACCGACGAGCAGTACAAAAACTTCTACGGTTACCTTTCGAAACGAACTCACGAAGAACCGTTGTGGCACCTGCATCTGACGAGCGATTCGCCGTTCCAGTTTCACGCACTGCTCTACTGCCCGGCGACAAATTTCGAGTTAATGGGCTTTGGTAAGGACGAACACGGCCTCAGTCTGTGCGCGAAGCGCATCCTGGTTCAAAACAACTGTCGAGAACTGCTGCCTGAATATCTGCGATTTATCTACGGACTCGTTGATTCTGCAGACCTGCCGCTTAACGTGTCCCGGCAGGCTTTGCAGGACGACACGGTGTTCCGCAAGATTCGCAAGGTGCTGGTCAAGAAGGTGTTCAACCACCTTGAGGGGATCGCCAAAGACTCGCCCGAAGACTACGCAAAATTCTACGAACAGTTTGGGACAACACTCCGAGAGGGAGTCGCCAGCGACTTCGAAAATCGCAACACGCTCGCGAAACTTCTGCGGTTCCGGTCGTCGCACGGTGATGATCGAAAGGTGATGATTTCACTCGACGATTATGTGTCACGGATGCCGGAAGATCAGAAGCAGATCTTCTACGTCAGTGGCGAAAGCCTGGCCACGATTGAAAAGAATCCAAACCTCGAAGCTTTCCGTTCTCGAAATCTGGAAGTGCTTTATCTGATCGATCCGGTCGATGAGTTTGTCCTGAATCATGTTCACAAGTTCGAGGACAAAGAACTCGTTTCGATTGACTCGTCAGAAGTCGATCTGCCGGAACTGGACTCGTCCGCCGATGCGGAAGGCGGCGAAGCATCAGACGAAAAGAAGTCGGGGCCGCCAGCTGGCTTCGGGACTGTTTTGAATCTGTTCCGCGAAGCACTTGGCGACTCGGTCGAAGACGTACGGGAATCGAAACGGCTGACCAATAGTGCCTGTTGCCTGGTCAACCCGGAAGGGGCTATGAGTGCTCAATTGCAGAAGGTGATGAGCCGGGCCAGCGATGATTTTCAACTTTCAAAGCGAATTCTGGAAATCAATCCGAAACACCCGCTGGTCGAGCATCTGGCGAGTCTGTCAGCTAACGATGCACACACAGAGTTCATCAAGACCTGTGGGCAACAGTTCTTCGCCAATGCGATGCTGGCTGAAGGGGTCGTTCCTGATCCGTATGAAACATCTCAGCGAATGATGGGCTTCATGCAGGAGCTGGCTCAGCAGCGTTCGCCGATTGCCGGTGCGTAGGTTGTGCGTTGTTTGAGTTCATCGCTTAAAAACCCGGAGAAAACTCAATGCCGGTCGTGGTTCTTGTAGAAACGCCTGACAACAACCGCGGCCGGTTTCTTGCGGCATCGCCCGGAGAAGCGATCGGCGTACTCGGTCGACATTACCCGATTGGGGCGAGCGTTGCTCAGAAGCTGACGCGTGGCGAGAAGGTTTCGACGGATTCTTACACGCTGAAGATCTGCCCGTTGGAAACCGCCCCGCCTAAGCGGCAAAAGGCGTTGTTCTGATCAACGGACTGACGGGCTGATGATGCCGGTTTCTGGACTGGACGCTGTTGCGTAAAGCTTCTTCGGAATCCGTCCCGCGAGAAACGACTGACGACCGGCGAGGCACGCGTGCTTCATCGCTTCGGCCATGACTTGCGGCCTGGTGGCGCTGGCGATGGCTGTGTTCAGCAGCATGCCGTCGCAGCCAAGTTCCATCGCAAAGGCGACGTCGCTGGCCGACCCAACACCCGCGTCGATGATCATCGGATAGTCCGGGTCATCCCCTTTCAGATACTCCAGACAAATGCGGATGTTGTTCGGGTTGAGTACTCCCTGCCCGCTGCCGATCGGGCTGCCGGCTGGCATGACGGAAGTTGCTCCGGCGTCTTTCAAACGTTTTGCAGTGATCGGGTCATCGGTTGTGTAGCAGAGAACCTGAAAGCCTTCCTTGACGAGCGTTTCGGTCGCCTGCAAAGTCGCAATCGGATCTGGAAGCAGCGTTTTCGTATCGCCGAGCACTTCCAGCTTGACCCAATCGGCGCCGGGGTTTTCAAGACCTTCCAGGATCTCGCGGCCAAGGCGAGCGACTCGAACCGCGTCTTCGGCGTTAAAACAGCCAGCCGTGTTCGGCAGAATTGTGTACCGGCTCAAATCAATGAAGTCGAGAATGTTTCTGCCTTCAGCGTCGATCAGTCGTTCGCGACGAACAGCGACTGTAATCACTTCCGAACCGCTGATTTCGAGACATTGCTGCATCGTATCGAACGTTGAATACTTGCCCGTGCCGACGATCAGCCGAGACTGCAGAGTGTGAGTTCCCAGAACGAGTGGTTTGTCCGACATCCAGACACGCGCTTTCTCAGTTTAATAATTATTTGAGGGGTGATTACCAGTGCGAGCAATCACTGATTGAAGCAGTTCTCAAGGGCTCGATTATCCACCGCCAACCAAAGTGACAACTTCCAGACGGTCGTTCTCGGCCAGTTCACATTCAGCATGTCGCGCCCGTGGAACAAGTTCGAGGTTTCGTTCGACCGCGACAAACTTTGGTCGCATTCCGAGTTCCTCCAGCAAATCGGCGATCGTCGTGCCGGCAGCGACCTCGCGGGCTTCATCGTTCACCATAATCTGCACTGAGGGCTCTCCTTCAGAAGCTCTGTCTGGCCGGCAGATTTCGTACACCTGTCGGTTCCTGTTACGCCGAATCCGGCGATCCGGCGCGAGTTTACGAACGCCGCGACAAGACCGTCAAGGAGCTGAATTTGCTCGTTCATTCAGCCGATCAAGTAAACACGCTTTGATCTGTTTTCTGTCGAGTCGTACAATCGCGGTCTCCATTGTCGAACCTTCCGAGCGTGACGCGTCGAGGTTCGTCGTTTGCCCCACCTGCCACTTTCCGCCTTCCTGAACGCTCCGCATTCCCGCCCTGGAGTCCTAAAAATGCTTGATCTGCTTTCTGGAATTGACCGGACATGCGAAGGCGTGTCTCGGCGAAGTTTCCTTCAGGTAGGAACACTTGGCGGACTTGGTTTGAGTCTGCCGACGCTGCTGGCTAATAAGCAGGCATCCGCCTCCGCAACATCCAGCGACGTGAACTGCATCCTGATCTGGACTCGCGGAGGGACCAGTCATCACGATACCGTCGATCCAAAACCGGAAGCTCCGGTCAGCATTCGTGGCGAGTTTGGCGTCATTGATACCGCCGTTCCGGGAGTTCAATTCACGGAGATCGTTCCGACACTGGCCAGGGAATTGAATCGGTTCGCCGTACTCCGAGGTTGGAACCCACAGAACGGAAGTCACGGTCACGCTGATCAGTTTGTGATGTCCGGACGCAGGTTCAACCCGGCACTGGCTTATCCGACGTACGGATCAGTCGTCAGCTATGTCAAAGGCTTCAAGTCCGCGCTGCCGCCGTTCGTGCAGCTTGGCAGTCAGGTGGACCGAAGATTCGGTGGTGGCTCGTCCGGAATTCTAGGTCTCGAACACAGCCCGTTCGAAATGCTTGAGAATCCCAACGACGAAAAGTTCAGCGTCCGCGACATCAGTCCGCCTAAGGGCACCACGATGGCTCGCGTCGATCGGCGGCGGCAGATGCTGGCGAAACTCGATGACCTGCAGAAGAAAGCGGATCTCCAGCCGGCCAAATTTGAAGCGCTTGAAGAAAACTTCCAGGCCGCGTTTAACATGATTACGTCGCCGTCGACGAAGAAGGCTTTCGCGATTGATGAAGAGGATCCAAAACTTCGAGATCGGTATGGCCGTCATCAGTTCGGACAGAGCTGTCTGCTGGCTCGTCGTCTGATCGAATCAGGCGTTCGATTCGTGACTGTTACCGACGGAGGCTGGGACACTCACGCCAACAATTTCAAATCGCTGAAAGACAGTCGACTGCCACCAGTCGACCAGGCATTGCCGCAATTGCTTGCTGACCTCGAAGACAAAGGCATGCTCGATACGACGCTCGTCTGCTGGCTGACCGATTTTGGGCGGACTCCGAAAATCAACTCAGCGAGTGGCCGTGATCACTGGGCGAGTTCCGGCTTCGCCCTGATGGCCGGCGCCGGTGTTCCCGGCGGGCACATCCTTGGCGAAACCGATGGCGAAGGCGGCACTGTTGCCAAAGACGAATACCACAGCGCAGACATCGCTGCGACGGTGTATTCCAAACTCGGCCTGCCACTCGATCTGATCGCTCAATCTCCGGACGGTCGCCCGGTCAAACTGCTCGAAGGCCGCCCCATTAAAGAGTGGATGTGATTCCGGACAGCGGGCCATTATCCACCGTCAGCCCAATCGCTTGCCGTTGTTTTAATCCGCTATGGTTCAGCATCGAAGCATTGAATACAGTGCTGGTGAAAGTCGCTGAAGGCTGAAATGCTGGTGCAATGCCGGCTCGAATGATTCGCGTCTGGATGGTTGAGTTTCGCCTGAGCAGAAAACGCTGGCCCAGGTCTCATCAACTGTTTTGTCGCGAAACATTCAGAGCGATTTTGAAGAGAACACCGGCGTTCTGTGCCCAGGGCTGGTTCTGCGAATAATTTGACCGCCAGTCAGCATTTGTCGCACAGGCCGGCAGACCGCGACTTCCGGCTAGTTTGCGTTCGGACGCCCTCGCGCCAGAGCAAAGCCACTGTTCACACGAATTCGTGATTGGCTGCCCCGGCACGCAGGCACGACCAGCGCCAGACCGATTGAATGTTACAACAACCTGACGCCTCGAACCCGTTGGGGCAGAATTCACTCTATCCGGAAGACATAAAATGAATCGCCGTGACCTGATTGGATCCATTGGCCTGGCTTCGACCGGACTGCTTGCTTTCAATCTCGACTCAGCGATTTCCGCTGAATCGAAGAGTGAGGATGTGAAGGACAAAGTGACGTTCGTATCTTTTTCGGAATGTGCCGACGCCTGCTCGGAATGCGCTAAGTTGTGCAATTCCGCTTTCAACCATTGCACGATCCTGATTCAAACCGGGCAGAAGGGCTACGCGATGATCATGCGAACATGTATTGACTGCGCCGAGGTCAATCGTGTCTGTGCCGCGTTGTGCTCACGCGAAAGTCGGCTGGCGAAAGTGTTGACCGAGGCTTGTGCCCGATTCTGCGATCGAGCGGCTGGCGAGTGTGCCAAATTTCCAAAGGACAAACTCCTGGCTGATTGTGCTGAGCAATGCCGTAAATGTGCTGCGTCCTGCCGCGGACTACACGACGAAATGTTGATCGCGTAGCAGGCACAAGCGTTACCAGGCATCCACATGGCGACTTTAATTCTGGCTGAACATAGAACCGTCAGAAACCGAAGTTTGATTTGCAGGGAGAACTGTTCAATGGCCGTTTCACGATCGGACTGGGAAAACCACATTAAAGACGTGGTCCGCTCCCGCCACTACACATGGCTGCCCAGCGGTTTGGGCGGCGAGCCCGTTGATGTCGCCATGTCGTACCTGGTGACTGATATCCTGCACGTTTGCCGGCGAACTGGTACGATATTGTCCCACGCCGTGTAGAAAGTTCCGGTGACGGCGGGTTGATAGATTC
>CAXBME010000008.1:0-255459 GCA_963976765.1 uncultured Planctomycetaceae bacterium | reverse complement strand
TGAATCTATCAACCCGCCGTCACCGGAACTTTCTACACGGCGTGGGACAATATCCATATGCTGGCGAGCAGGGACAAACCGTGTCATATCCTGTCAGTCCAGGCAATATGGAAAACTTCAATCCTGAACAGATTCAAGAAACCGAAACTGACGAGAATCCAACGAAAAAAGGCCAGAATCCTTACTGGAAAGGACTCTGACCTGAGGTCGGGATGACAGGACACCGTTAGAACTTTTTTTGGGTGGACTACAGGATTGGAATAGGGAGCTGAGGCGAAGGCTCAGCTTCGATTAGGTCAACTCGAATCGGCATACGTGCATATGATTCACCCCCACCCCTTTGCATCCTTAACATTCCAATGGTCAATTTTAGGTGTAAACGAAAAAGCTTGCGCAAATCATCTATTCGGTTAATGCTTGGGGGATTCAACGCCCGATACGAACAACTTGGCATGATGCCATAGTAACACAACGAGTGACCATGCAAGGATGCTACCATGAACACAACGCCACGAATCGGTCGAACAGCATTTCCGATCGATGGAAATGGCATGCCTACGAGCGAAGCTGCATTCCACGTCATCCAATTTCTGTTCCATCGTCACCGAGACGCTTTTGCCACTCAACAGATTGCAGACCAGCTTAACCTTCCTCATCGAATAGTGTTGACCATCTGCCGTCAACTGTCGATCACAGATCTACTCGTACAGCAAAATGGCATCGCCCAATATCGGTACAACATCAACAGCGAAAATGGCGAGCTTCAAGATCGTGTGGAACGGGCGTTGATCGATTTCCCAAGGGTGTTAGCAACTAATGAGATTCCACGACTTCCTGACGACTCAATGGGTCAGCCACGCCGATAATCTCGTCATACATCTCGGGTGTGAGGCAATCAACCGGAACCGTAGCACGATACGAATTCCTCTCCCAAACTTCTGATGAGATCAGAAATTCGTCGTTCTGTGCAAGCAACCGCTCCATTGCCGATTTGGTCTCAGCATCCGTGACGCGTTTGTCGGGCTCTGCAAGGATAAGTACTCGCCCTCCCTGCGCCTTTGCAGCTACTGCAACCATTGAGCTTCCAACAGTGCAAAGGGAATCTCCGCCGTTGAACACTCCGTGTGTGCCAAGTAACACCTTGAATGGCTGATTCTGCGCCTTAAAGCGTGAAAAGATCTCGGATAGGTTCGCCATTTCGACGAGCATATACGGAAGGCCGCTCGCTTTTACCTTCTCTTGGATACGTGCGGTTTCATCTGGAGTTAGTGTACTTGCGTTTGATCCCGGAGCTGGCACAATCGCAATCTTGTTTCGCCGCCCAATCAGGTGTTCGGAAATCAAGGTCATAACTGCATGACTGTACCCATATACTACTAAAAGGTCGTTTGCATCAATCTCAGTCTTGGCCAGTGCTGCAACTTGATTGCTTTTCGCTTCCCGGCCAAGGAGATAATTCTGTTTGCACTCTGCCAGTTGTCGAGCGGTAGCCCCTTGAGAATCCATTACAACTCGAACGTCATGGGCGATTGCACGAACGAGCAAATTGTATGGATGCAGTCGTACTGAGTAATCGAGAATTTCCTCTACTTCCGTCCGAGGCATCTCAGCTTGATGGGTCGCTGCGGCCATAACGACAGCAGCGACCATTGAGGCTGTCTCACTCCCACTACTGCTACACATCGAGATGAGATTCGGCCACGCTTTTCGAACGTAATGAGTCGTGTTTGACATCGCGTCTGGGCTTACTGCGCTCACAACGACGGATTTGAAGTCAACATTACTGTACGGCGCAAGGTAGGGGATGACTGTATCTAACTCATCACGCAGCCCGTGTGCGACACTTTCGACAAGAGTTGAGAAGTCAACAATGGCCGTACCGTACTGTTGTACTTTGGGAATCCAACAGGAAAGAGTGATCTCTTTTTTCTGCGAGGAAAATAGGATCGACTCGATCAGAAAGGACGATCCCCAGTGCTTCTTTGACTCAACTGGCATACCAACAGAGTCATAAATATTTCTCATGAACTCTGGGGTTCTCGTGTCGTCAATGTGGCAGGCATCAGCAAGCCGCAGTAGCGCCGCCAATTCTCGAAGACGGATTGGAGCACCACCATTGTGGTTCCGGATTACAACCGGCTGAAAAGACTCCAAGCGGTGCTTTCGGCGATGATGAATGCACACCTCAGCAAGCTGAATTTTCTGATACTTTGACCAACTGCAGTTGTCCTGCCAAAACTCTTGAATGTAGCGGGATGCCCGCTCCTCATGCTGAGTTCTGAGCAAATCCCAGTCGACATCTCCGCCATTCGTAGATCGCTCGTTTTCGTAGATTCCGTACACCATTCCGATGTCATGAAGCCACACCGCTGACAGGAGAAACGCCGCTTCAATCGGAGTTGGTTCGAATGCACCCTGGTCGGTCACATTGCCATAAATCATTCGATCCAGTGTCTCCTCGACCCGCTGCATATGGCTGATCGTGTGATCCGTGAAAAACGGAATCATCATGCGGGTCGGCTTCGTCAGATCGAATAATGACAGGGCAAGCTGCTCGGCTTCTGTGAACAGTTTTAAGCTTTGCGCGTCTTCAGATGCCCGAGTGCGGAGATTTGGTAGAGCGGCGGGAAGTGAGGCTTGGATATCAGACACACTAATGATCCTTCGATTTCCACGGTCTGTCCGTTGGACCGGAACCCAATTCAATACAGCGGGAGCGTATAGTGCACGAACTTCCCGTGCAAGACAAGCAGGAGGCCTCGCCTGACGGAAGCGGGTGGGACTATTAGGGCCAACTGAAATCAGTCAATCGGCGAAGTACCGACAAACTCGACTGACCTGAACGCGCTCGGGCGATCTGGCGAAGGATTTCCAGTTTCTCAAGTGGAAAACTGAGTTCGAACAGGTGACGGCAGAAGCGTCACTCCACGCATGAATCCGGGGCCGGGGGATTATGTGAGCCTCGGCGTCATGGTTACTTGGCAGCTTCCAATAGCAGGAGCATGGCCAACGAGGGAAAACGTCGTACCGGATCAGACTTCGGCCCAGGGGGCGTCGAGGGTGAAGGCGTCGTTGATGGTTTCGCCATCGACGGTGTCGTTGCCGGAAGCGCTGCTGCCCTGACCGCCTCCGCTGACGAGATCGTTGCCGTCATGGCCTTTGATGAAGTCGTCGCCGGCTTCGCCCAGCAGGGTGTCGTCCTGACCGCCTCCCAACAGTGTGTCGTCGCCTTCGCCACCCAGCAGCGTATCATTGTCGCGGTTGCCGTTGAGCCAGTCGTTGCCGCTCATCCCCGCGATTGCATCGTTGCCGAATCCGCCGGACAACGAATCGTTGCCGCTGCCGCCGTTGAGCGTGTCGTCTCCATCACCGCCGTCCAGCCAGTCATGTCCGTCACCACCGCTGATGCTGTCGTTTCCGGCTCCGCCTTCCAGCGAATCGTCATTTGATCCACCGATCAGCGTGTCATTCCCTGCTCCGCCGCGCAGCGTCACGTGTCCGCTGAATCCGCTGGCATCAATGAGAGCATTTTTGATGGCCGTACTGGTGATGTTCAATTGAATCAACTCAGTCATTTCAATGCTACTGACTGACTCGATGTCAGAATCGACTGTGAATTCGTTGTCAGTCAGGACTCCGTTACTTTTCACGATACTGATGAGCCAGTCGCGCCCAGCACCGCCATCAAACGAGTCAACACCGCTGCCTCCGATAAGCGTGTCATCGTTGCCACCCTGGCCAAGCAGACGATCTGCTCCATTCCCGCCTTCCAGCAGATCGCGACCGGAGCCACCGAGCAGAACGTCATCTCCGTCTACACCGGTGAGCGTGTCGTTGCCCCCGCGACCATTGAGAATGTCGTCACCCGCACTGCCGATGAGCGTGTCGTCATTCATGCTCCCAATCAATGTGTCATCACCGGAGCTACCGGACAGTTGCACGGCTGGGAAATCGTTCGCGGCTGTTATGAAGTCATTACCGTCGCTGCCGCTGGCGAGGATATTTCCGGTGAACAGTGAATCGACCGCCGTCAGTGTCAGTGTGTCATCACCGAGCCCGGTCAGAATCTGCAGACGTTCCGATGGATTGGCGAAATCAATGGTTCGTCCGCTGGTGGCATTGGCAATACGGCTGATGCCATCGCCAGTGGCCCCATTATCTTCCAGCGTGACGTCATCCGCCGCCGCCCCATACGTGAAGTATCGACGATCGGCTGTCAGACCGTCCGTGACTGGTTCCACGCCAGTGTAAGCAATCATCGCTCCGTCAATGATTACGCTGCCATCGGTGTCGCTGGTGAAGCTGTGACTGACCGAACCGACCGAGCCGCTGCCCAGGATTAAAGCATCTCCGCTCGACTGTCCGCCCGCGTGAAAATCCAGACGGGACACAGGAATCGGATTACCGCCACTGAAGTCAACGATCAGTGTGTCATCGCCTTCGCCGCCATTGATTAGCAAACGCGGCACGTCAGTCTGTGCCTGACGGAACAGTTCGTCGCCTCCCTGCTCGCGGACGACCAGATCACCGGCATCGACCAGCATTTCAAACGTCCCACCGCCATCCGGTAGATCCACCTGATCCACCACCGGCTGATCCTGATTCAGCCAGATCCGCGATATACCATTTTCACGTGCTGCTGAGAAAAGATCGAGATCGCCATCGCCGTCCAGGTCGGCAAGTTCAATGGAGGTTGTCCCCACCCCGGTGAGTACCTGGCCGGTGAAAGAAAAGGCGCCGGTTCCGTTATTCAGCCAGACCGTCTCAGGATCGTTAGAACCGCCGAGAACTGCATCCAGGTCACCATCTGCGTCCAGGTCACCTAACGCGATTCTTGTTTCGAATCCACTTCCTAGCCGATTCCCGCTATCCGAAAAGTTGCCATTTCCATCGTTCAGCCAGACCTGCGTCTGATTTGGAAAATCTGTGAACAGCAGATCCGGAGTCTGGTCCCCATTAACATCGCCAACGACGACTCTAACGGGCGAAGCTGGTCCCACTGTCCCGGAATCAGTAAACCCAGCGTTTCCATCATTGAGCCAGAGCCTGTCTGAATTGCCATCACCACCTATCAGTGCATCAAGGTCACCATCCCCATCAAAATCAGCCAGCGAAATATCCTGAATATTTGCAGTTGAGCTGTAGACACTGCCGGGTTCGAAATTTCCCGTTCCGTCATTGAGCCACACCTGATTGAAATCGGGAACGAAAATGTCGATATAACCAGCGTGAATCACGAAGGCATCCAGATCGCCGTCTCCGTCCAGATCGCCTACGGCGATATTTCGAGCGGACGGCCCAAGTGATTGGCCGCTGTATTGAAAACCACCAGTTCCGTCGTTCAACAGGATGCGATTGTCGAAAGCGCCACCAATTAGAAACGCATCAAGGTCTCCATCACCATCGATGTCACCAAGTACCGAGCGATTAGCATTGGTCTGCAAATCATTGTGAATCTGATCGCCGGCAGCAAAATTTCCTGTGCCATCGTTCAAAACGACGCTGTTGGCCCCACTGATGGCTCCATCCAACGCGACATAGCGGTTCGAAACAAAGGCATCAATGCTGCCATCCCCATTGAGATCCCCTAGCGACACTGACCAGTATGACTCCTGCGTTTGTCCCGAGTCCACGAAAGTACCTGTGCCACCGGTGACTGCTGAAAGCAGAACACGCGAGTCCAGGCACTGAATCTGTGCTGCAGCGCTGGCAGTGTGAGGCTGTCGCTTCTGCGAGACTCGCCGTCTTCGCGAACCCAATCGCAACAACCGTCCTGGTAATTGAATCCGCATGGTATCGACTCCGCTTCCTTGCCTGAGTCCAGTGCCACAAAACACAGCTTGTGCCTGCGTCTGACGCGATCAATTTATCGTATTGATTCTCATCGGTTCAGCGCGAATCCGTTCTTGAACATGATCCTGTGTCGAGTTCAGATTAGGCGGAATGTGCGGATAAATGAGATGACTGATAATGACAGATCGATAACTGTTGATTTCATGCACTGACCACAGAAAGCAGTCATTGTGAACACCTGACCCAGTATCATCTTTGACTTAAATTGCATGGGTACGCTTGAAAATATAACGAACAGATACGATCACACATCCACTTGAACATCGTTTTGGCGTATCTTTCAAGCAATTCACTGAAGGAAATGAACATGAAGATCGATTGGATTCAGCATGTCTTGCGACGTCTTCGGGCCTCATGTTCAAAACGCCGAAAGGGGCAGGTCTTCGCCGCAGTTGAAAGTGTTCCATTAGTTGGAAGAACTGCCGAAGTTTTTGAGAGCCGCGTGATGCTGACAGTGACGGTGGACTGGACCGATCCAGTGCTTACTATCTATTCATCTGCCGATAGCGATATTGTGATCGTGGGCACTGACGGTTCTTATGTTCTTGTAAACAATGGATCCAGTGATGTAATCAATAGCATGAGCGGTACAACGGTTCTCAAGACCGATGTAGAGACAATCTCAGTCGTCAATACTGGAAGTTCGGCTAACCAGACGTTCAATCTCGCCGAAGTGAAGCTCGCGGATTTCACGTCATTGACGAACGTCTCCATCATGGCGGGAGATGGGGACGACACGATTACCGGCAGCGAGTTCGACGATTCGATCGACGGGGGCACTGGTACCGACCTCATCATAGAAACGTATTCCGGTTCGACCGGCATCAGTTTTCAACTTTCAAACGCACTACTCTCAGGGTTCGGCGATGACACACTTTCCGGAATTGAAGCAGCCAGCCTGACGGGCGGATCAGGCGATGACACGCTGGATGCCTGCACGTTCACAGCGGGTAATGTAACACTGATCGGAAACAACGGTGCCGATTCACTCGTGGGTGGTTCCGGTGATGACCTGCTGACTGGCAACTCGGGAAATGACTCGCTCACGGGGAATGCTGGATCGGATACATTCAATCCTGGCGGGGGCACAGATCAACTGATCGAGGTGGCGGCGTCCGGTGGATTCACTCTGACCACCAGTAGTCTGATGGGCACATCCGGTACAGACAGTGTTATCGGTTCCGCAGGAAGTCTTGAACGGGCAAGTCTAACCGGCGCTTCGGGCGGTGTGACACTGGACGCGTCTGCGTTCACAGTATCAGGTGGAAGTGTGACTCTCATCGGTGGTTCTGGTGCAGACACACTTATTGGTGGCGACTTAAGCGGGATGACGAATTTTTTAACTGGCGGGGCTGGGAATGACACGATCACATCCACAGACGGTACTGATCGCATCGTCGAATCGCTGGACGATGATTTCACGTTGACCAGGACCTCGCTGGCAACCACGTCATCTGGCACAGACACGCTGGTGGTGGACACGGTATCTGGAAGTGGTGATTTTGAAGAGGTTTATCTGACCGGGGGTGCGTCGGCTAACGATCTGGACGCGTCCGCATTCACGGTCACTGGAGCGAGTGTGACGCTCGACGGTGGCGGCGGTGACGACACGTTGAAGGGTGGTGATCAAAGTGGCCAAACAAATGTTCTGACCGGCGGTACAGGGAACGACACGATCATATCTACAGCCGGGACAGATCGTATCGTCGAATCGGGCGATGTGGATTTCACGCTGACCAGCAGTTCGTTGTTCAGTTCATTGACCGGCACAGACACTCTGGTGACGGACACTTTGTCTGGCGGAGGTGGTGCCTTTGAAGAGGCAGCGATCACGGGTGGCGGGTCGGACAATGCACTGGATGCTTCGGGATTTTCCGGGAACGTAACGCTCAACGGTTCCGCCGGTAACGACACTCTGACGGGTGGCAGTGGCAACGATTTGCTGGAGGGCAAAAATGCTGCCGACACTCTGATTGGTGGTGCAGGCGCAGACACGCTTAAGGGTGGGGATGGGGACGATGCCCTGACAGGTGGAGATGGCGCGGACAGCATTGATGGCGAGGCCGATACTGACCGTGTCGTGGAATCAACGAATCTACATTTCACTGTAACGAACTCAGCTCTCGAACTGCACGACGCCGATAGTGGGCGAACTCTCATCGAGACGGATACTCTCACCAGTGTTGAAGGGGCCGATCTGTCGGGCGGTGATGGGGCCAACGAACTGGATGCGTCAGGAGCCACAACAATTGCAGTCACGCTGCGCGGTGGTGGCGGTGACGATACGCTGACCGGTGGAGACTCGAACGATGTGCTGCTGGGTGAACTGGGTGACGACGAGCTGTACGGTGGCGACGGGCACGATCTGATTGTCGGCGGTTATGGAGCCGACACGCTGGACGGTGGTGTCGACGCTGACATTCTGATTGGTGCGGAGCTGAGGAGTTATTCGACCGGTGCTCTCGGCAACCTCGTGACAACCTGGGCCGGCGCCGGGTCGTACGCCGCCGGGATCGCTGCACTTGAAGATTCGACGCAAAACCAGTTCCTGCAGGCCAGCCGGTTTGCTGCGGATGGCACCGCTCAGGATGCCACGGTGTCCGATGACTACGCGGTCAATGTGCTGACAGGTGGCACTGATCCCGACGAACTCGACTGGTTCATCGTGTCCGACGAGCAGATCTATGACGGCATCACGGATTCGTGGAACACCGTGAGCGACCAGACGGATATTATTACGGATCGCGAATTCGTCGATGAGGATCCGGAGAACGATCCATTAGAAGAGATTCAGGAAGTTCTGAATCCGTTCGCGCCACAGTGGGCTCCGGCTGACGTGGCAAAGCCCGGCTATCTGGAAGCCGGTGTGACGGATGCGACCTACGGCACCAGCATTCTGCGAATCAGCGGGGATGCCGGTACAGTAGCGGTACCGGGTACTGACACCATCTGGGACGGGATCGTCAAGAACCGTTATGTCACCGATTCTCCGTGGAGTGCGGATGGCAGCCAGATCATGCTGCAAAGCATCAATCCACAGTCAGGCAGCAAAACGCGGTTTCTGCTGGATGGCTCCACTTACGAAGCGTCACTGCCGGAGCCGGATGTAGATAACGGGATCTGGCGATGGAGCCGCGATCCGGATCAGGCCGCACTGCAATACGGCTTCAATACAGGTACGGCAAACGAAGAGATCGTTCGATTTGATCCGACCAACGGAACCTCTGAGGAAACGCTGCCGCTTCCGTTCGACATGGACTATTCCGGCAAGGAATCGATCGCGTGGCGCGACGGGCGGGAATACACAGCAATCGTCGGTACCGCCGACGATGGTGATGTGTATCTCTACATAGTCAATCTGACGGACTCGATCTGGGACAATGATGACAGAGAAAATGATGCCGTCATCACCGCCTCATTCCAACTCAGTGGTGACGAGTCTGGATACCCCTACGGATCCGATCCGGAAAACGTCAGTCGTGTCGGGAATTACTTCTCACCCGAAGGCAGCTATTTTCTGGCGTCGTACAACGATGGCAACGGCGGATATACGATCAGTCGCTTGCTGCAGATTGATTATGAAACCGGCGTGATCACTCCGTATGATGTTCCGGTCGTACGCACGACTGGAGGTTACACAGGCACACCGGCACAGTTTGATCCCAATGTCACCGGAAGTCTGCCGGATTCTGCACTGGCACTCGGGTATCTGCCGTACTCGGCAGATCACCCGGCGTTTGCCGTGGCACGCAGTGGAGACGTCTATCTGGTCAGTGGCTCGGGACACTGGAATAACTGGGAACCGTCCAGTGGCGTCGAAACACGGGCCGATGCCGACGATCTGGTCGGAGCCATTCTGGGGCTGAATCTGACCGATTCGTCCTACAAGTCACTGACCGATCCTGATAACGAGGCGGGCTTCAGCCATCTGACAGCCACGAACTACGACAATCCCGGTTATGTGTTTGTGTCGTATTCCGGCTGGGAGCCGGGTGACACCAACACGGGCACGAAATACGACGGCGAAATCATCGCGATCGATCTGGACAACCCGGATGGCGAGTACGGCAGCGCATCCGGCGTTGTCCAGTACGGAACAGTCAGCATCGTCCAGCACCGCACGAATCATGCGGGTGGCCTGATCAATTACGACGACCAGGCACACGTCGTAGCCTCACCGGACGGAACTCAGTTGATGTTTTCCAGCACCTGGGATGAGTTCCAGAATGAGGTCAGCACGTACGTTGTAAACCTGATCCCCGATGCGAACGTGTGGGAGCCAGATCTGGACATGGACGACTGGAATGGCGGCATCACGCTGGTGCGGATTCTCGATAATGACGTCGCGAAGGTACGCCTTAAGGAGTCCGACACGGGTACCGAGATTGAAACGAGGGCGCTGACACCGTTTATGCAGATTGTGGTCAATGCTGACAGTGGCGGCAGTGCTCTGAGAATTGATTACTCGGGCGGTAATCCTGTTCCGGCTGGAGGCCAGCTGATCTTCAACGGTGATTCCGGAAATGATTCGCTGTCGATCATCAATGCACCCACCACTGCCCCCTGGGTGTGGACCATCACTGACAATGATGCAGGCACACTGCATGGTCATGGGACCATTCAGTTCAACGGAATCGAATCGCTGATCGGTGGAGCGGGTGACGACGAATTCCGGATCATGGAGCACGACACAGGTGGCTCACCGGACATCTGGACGGGTTCAATCGACGGCGGTGGCTCTGGAGCGGACGATGACACTCTTAGCTATGCTGCTTGGACAACTGAGGTAGCACTGAATCTGGATACGACGCAGACAGCTACCGGCATCGGCAGTCTCTCAGATATCGAGCATCTCACAGGTGGCACAGGGAACGATACAATCACCGGTGACAGTGGCGATAATGTGTTGATCGGTGGTCCCGGTAATGATGTGATCAATGGGAAGGCCGGGGATGATACGCTTTACGGAAATGCCGGAAACGATTCATTGCTCGGCGGTAGCGACGACGATCTGTTGTACATTGGAACCGGTACAGATCGAGCCGTTGGCAACAGCGGTAACGACACGCTGATCGCTCCTGACGAGGAGAATACGTGGGAGATCATTGGTGAGCCATCCGCCTCGAACCAGGGCAAGATCAACACGGTGACGACGTTCAAAGAAATTGAGACTCTGCAGGGAGGTAGCAGCGACGACACCTTTGTGCTTGATAAGGATGTCGCGACTCTGCCAGGCAGTATGTACGGCGGCGAGGGCGTTGATCATCTTGATTTTTCTGACTTCACGACTGCCGTGACCGCCAGCTTAACAGCAGGTACTGCGTCAGATGCAACCAGATCCATCAGTATCAGCGGAATCGAGAACGTCACGGGTGGAACTGCTGCCGACACACTGACAGGAGACGCAAACGCGAATATCCTCAATGGCAATGGCGGAGCGGACACGCTCATCGGCCTCGCTGGCGACGACACTTACGTGATTTCTACGGACGCGACGATCAGCATTGACGAAACGACGTTGGCTGGCACAAGTGATGCGGGTGGATCTGACACACTGAGTTATGCCGCGTTCACGAGTTCAGCAGTTGATGTTGATTTGACGTCATCCGCTCCATACGTGACGTTCATCGACAGCAGTCTGCCCCTTATCGAAAACGTGATCGGTGGTGGTGGCAATGACACGCTCACCGGAAACAGTGGCGACAACATTCTCAATGGAGGAGGAGGAAACGACAGCCTGTCCGGCGGCGATGGAAATGACTGGCTGATTGGTGGTGATGGTGGCGATACGATCGACGGGGGAGACGACAATGACACCGTCGATGGCGGAGCCGGAAATGACAGTTTGAATGGCAATAACGGGAATGACTGGCTGATCCTCGATTCAACGGATACGGACGATACGATAAACGGCGGTGCTGGTACTGATACATTGGACTATTCAAACTTCGAATCTGGTGTGGAGTTTGATTTAGGAATGACTTCTGCAACTGGAACGAATGATGCCAATCTGACGACGATCGAAGCGGTCATCGGTGGCTCCGGTAACGATACACTGACTGGTTCCAGTTCCGCCGAAGAGTTCTGGGGTGGAGCTGGTAACGACTGCATTAGCGGAGGAGACGGAAACGATACGATTCACGGTGATAGTGGAGACGATTGGCTGATTGGTGGAGATGGCAATGACACGTACTCATTTACTGACAATCCCGGTACTGACATGGTTGTTGAAGTCACGTCGGAAGGGACCGATACTCTCGACTTTTCTGCGGCTACTCAGTCTGTCGAGTTCAAAATAAACGCAGACACAATCACAGCAACTATGGGCACGGACATAGTCACTCATACCGGGGCTGGTTCCGTTAGTTTTATAGAATCGCTGGTGGGTGGCTCCGGGGACGATGTCTTCAAGTTTGACATGGCAGTCACAAGTCCATCGTTCGAGATTGATGGAGGAGCTAAAGGATCGTTGGCCGGTGGCGATGGCAACGATTGGGTCGACTACTCAAAAGCCACTGCAGGTCAGTCAATCGACTTGACCTCATCCCTTCCTGGAGCTGGTAGTTTCAGTGATATCGAGAATGTGATTGGCTCAAATTCGGCTGACACCATCACAGGTAACAGTGCGGACAACGTCCTGAATGGAAAAGACGGCAACGATTCCATTCTGGGAGGTACAGGCGATGACACGTTACTTGGAGGAATTGGAGACGATACACTCGTCGGCGGAGACGATGACGATGTGCTGAATGGTCAGGCGGATAATGACTCTCTGACTGGCGGTAATGAAGACGACGAATTCGTTTACTCATCCGGCACCGACACAATCGACGGTGGAGCTGGTGACAACACAATACGGGCAAGTGACGAAACGGATGCTGTCTCATGGGCTATTACTGCCAGCAATGCAGGAACCGTTTCAGGGACAAATGGAACAGCAACGTTTTCCTATATTGCGAATCTCATCGGTGGCTATGGGAATGATACATTTGACTTCAGTGACGGAGTCGGAGTCTCAGGAAGTATCGCCGGAGGCAGTGGGACCGACTGGCTCGACTATTCCGACTATACGTCAACGGTAACAGTCGATCTTGCCAATGGGACTGCGACAGGTACTTCTGGAATCAGTGACATCGAACGCATCAACGGCGGAAGCGTAGCCGATACACTGACTGGAGACCGTAACCGCAACCGAATCGAGGGTGGAGCTGGTAACGATACACTCAATGGTGGCCTGTGGGATGATTCACTGAATGGTAATGGAGATGCGGACTCACTCCAGGGTGCTGACGGTGATGACACATTGCTTGGTGGAGCTGGTAACGACGTTCTGGATGGTGGGGATGGCGATGACCGGCTGACTGGCCAGAGCGGTAACGATTCACTCACGGGAGGCGATGGCGACGATATTGTGGTCGAAACTGGCAGCGGCAGTTCGCCTCTGACGATTGCGATTACTGATTCGTCATTATCCGGATTCGGAACAGACACACTTAACAGCGATATCGAGCAGGCGAGTCTGACAGGCGCATCGGGTGCTGATTCACTGACAGCAACAAGTTTCTCAGGTGTCGTCACGCTGAATGGAGCCGGTGGTGATGACACGCTGAACGGAACAGCCAACAACGACCTGCTACTGGGCGCAGGTGGAAACGATTCAATTTCTGCAGACGCTGGCGATGACACGATTTCCGGAGGCAGTGGAAACGACTACATCATCGGCTGGAGTGGCACTGACGTGCTGTTCGAGACTGCGGGCAGCGGTAATGACACGATCACACTGACTAATACATCAATGTCTGGAGCACTGGGCGATGACACGTTAACAACCGTGGAACGCGCCGAATTATGGGGTGGTGATGGTGACGACACAATTTCGGCAGCCAGTTTCTCGGGGTCTGTCACCCTTGTCGGCGGAGACGGTGATGACAGCCTGACAGGAACTCCGCTAAACGACAGCCTTCTTGGTGGCCGTGGTGATGATTCGCTGTACGGCAGCAACGGTAACGACACTATCAACGGCGGTGCAGGTGACGACTCGCTTGTCGGTAGTTTCGGCGATGACAGGATTGCCGGGCATACCGGTGACGATACGATCACGGGCGACGATGGGGACGATGTGCTGGTCGGTGGTGCTGGAGCCGATACGCTGTCAGGCGGCGATGACAATGATTTCCTGATCGGAGACGACGTCTATCTGGTCGATGGGTCACATGACAGTTCTGATGCCGGTGTTGACTCGGTGGCTGGAGATGCTGACACAGATACTGTTTCCGGTGGAGGCGATGATACCGACACACTTTCGGGGGAGACGACGGACGAAGAGTTTAACCTGTTTGAATCCTTTTCCAGTGAGAACTTCGCCTGGATCGACGCAGTATGAATCCCAAACAAGCAGTCCAATTGCATTGGGATGACACGACTTTTCGACAACCCTCGCCAGGATTGATAAACCAGTACCACGCTAAAACTGTCACAAATGCCATCAGGAAGCGAGACGCGATCTCCTGGGAATATATCTGCTCGAAGATGCTTTCTCGTCTCCAACCCTGCTTACGATTCGATTTTGACCGTGTCGGTTCCGCGTGCTCGAACCTTCTCCTGAATGCCATTGCCGCCTTTGCCACGAGCAATGTGGTTGGTGTAGTGTTCGGATCGGCGATTTGTGTGAAGTGTGTTCGGCATTCTCGTTCAAAGTTGATTGCCCTGATTCGAGCTTTGGGCCGGACGTCTCGGACCAAGTTATTCACAGACTTGGCATTGTGTGTTAAATACTTGTGTTAGATAGAGTGTTACGTTGTGGATAACGGTCAGTAACCTGCTGATTTAGCTGGCAGATTCAGAACGGTCGGTGTGTAAACTATCGAAACCCGGTGTGTAGACCATCGAAAAACGGTGTGTAAACCATCGAAAGTTTCAGGCGGTGTGTGAACTGTCGAAGCGGTCGGTTGCGGTGTGTGAAATATCGAAGCAACACCGTCGGTGGCTGAACTATCGAAACTGCTTGACTTGGTGTGTGATCTATCGAAGTATCGACGGGCGATGATTGAACATGCCAGAGACCGCCCTCCTCTTCTTCCTGATCGGTATCCGACGCCGGATTTCTTTGTCTGCGATCTGACGGATCTGGCTCCGAAGGGCGACATGGCCAGCATGGAGCATCCGATCTTTTCGCTGTCGACGAAGCCGGATCATCGGATTCGCCGATATGAACATGGTTCGGTCTTTGTCGAGGTCAAGCCATCTGCCGATGGCCTGGCGACTGTCCATGACCGTGACATCCTGATTTACTGTATCAGCCAGTTGATGGCAGCCATTAATGCCCGGCAACCAGTTTCTTCCGTCGTGAGATTCAAGGCTCACGACCTGCTCAAGGCCACCAACCGCATGACCAATGGTCAGGGTTATGAGGCGTTGAAGGCCGCGTTCGAGCGTCTGGCTGGAACGCGGATCAGCACGAACCTCGTCACCGGCGGGCAGGAGATTTTCGAGACGTTTGGACTTATTGAGCGTGCCAGAATTGTCCGTGAAACCCGTGATGGGCGAATGCAGGAAATCGAAATCAAACTCTCGGACTGGGTGTTCAATGCGATCCGGAATCAGGAAGTGCTGACACTGCACCGCGATTACTTCCGTCTGCGGAAGCCGCTGGAGCGGCGGATCTATGAGATTGCCCGCAAGCATTGCGGGAAGCAGAGTGAGTGGAAAATCTCATTGCAGGTTTTGCAGAAGAAGTGCGGGTCGGCTTCGACCGAGAAGGAGTTTCGGCGACTTGTCTCAAAGATTGCTGCTGAGGATCTCCGGTTTCAGCACATGCCCGACTATTCGATTTCGATGGAATCGGACATGGTGACTTTCCGCAGCCGGGAAGCCGCCGGGCTTCTGGCAGAACCCGCCCTCGCTCAGATTCCGCCACTGAATCCTGAGACGTATCACGATGCCCGAACGGCGGCTCCGGGCTGGGATGTGTACTACCTGGAGCGGGAATGGCGTGACTGGATCAGCGAAGCGCCCCGAGACGCTGACGCGGCTTTCATTGGATTCTGCCGGAAATGGTACGAACGCAGGGGAATGCCGGGCTGACAGCTCTCCGGCAATGGTTATCAGTCGTTGTAACCGTTGGATTTGAGCCACGGCTCAATGGCTTCTTCGAGGATGTCCTGCAACGTGTTCGGTTCCGTTCCGCTCAATTGCCGTTCGAGCGATGCCCGCTTGAGAGCGGAAGCGAAGTCAGAGCGGATCCGCGTGCTGATCGGCACCCGCGACAGAGCCGGGCTGGCTGGTGGCCGAGCCACCTCGGGAGTTGGTTTCGGCTGGTCGCCGTAGACAAAATCTTTCTCCAGACGTGTGTCGACGGGTGGCGGGGTGTCTTTGAGTCCTTCAATGAGTGAGCGTCGCTCTGCCATGTTCGCCCTCCCCTATTTCTTCGTAGTCTTCGGTTTTGTAGTCGTCGTCTGGTTGCCGCGTCGCTTCCATGCGGCAGGCAGCATCTCGCGGAAGAGATGCTCAACTTCGGCAGCGGCTTCGCGGGCACGAGCACCCATGTCCCAGACAGTGGCTCCCTGCCCCGGCGCATCAGCATAAATCTGACGCAGTGTCATGGCGGTGGTGGCGAGCGGCAGATTGAGTGCGGATGCCGCGTCCTTCATGTCTTTGGTGAGCCGGTATTTCTTGCCGATCATGCTCAGCACGATGATGGCTTTCGGCTGGCCGGCACGGATGTCCTGAGCCTGACGCAGGACGTCGGTGGCTTTGGCCAGTGCTCTCACTTCCAGCATGCTGGCCTTGCACGGAACGATGGCCATGTCAGCCCGCAGCAGTAATGCGCGGCTGGTCTCCGTCTGGCTGCCGGGACCGTCGGCAATGACATAGTCGGCATCCTGCCCGAGTGTCGGCAGTTCGTTGAGGATAATGTCCGGATTCGCGAGGCGGACGGCTTTCACTTCCGGTGATGCCTCGCGAATCCATTCTGAGGAAGATTGCTGCGTGTCACAATCAGCCAGCGTAACGCGGTGGCCCTGGCGAGCCAGCCATGCCGCCAGGTGAACGGCGAGTGTCGATTTACCGACACCGCCTTTGGAATTTGCAATTACAATAATCATACAACCAGACGCCTACATGAAAGATTGCAGGCTGGCAAGCAGTATTTCATGCAAGGTGTCATGCCTGCGAGCAGGCTGGCATGTCAGCTTTCATTCAATCCAGCTACCCAGCCTGAAAGCATGCTGGCAAGCTGTCATGTTGTATTAACAGAAAGCCGTCTGGCTGGCTGTCTTTCCTGCTGGCCTGCATGATTGCAGGCTGGCTGTCCTGCATGACGGCCTGAATGACGTCCTGCATGAAATCATGTTTTCACCGTGAAAAACTTCCTAAGCAACGCTTAGGGGAGACGTCTGACAGAAAAAATGATTCAGCAGAACAACACTCTTTAACGGCCAGCCACACTGAGAAAGCGGCAGGCAAAACCGTGCCAGGAGACCGACGAAACGTGGTCAGCAATCGGCGTCAGGGACGCTTCGGATTGGTGGTGTCAGCCCTGTGATGTCTCTCGGCGAGGGCTTCTTCATAGAGCCGGTACGCGTGCCGGCGCGTCAGGTGCGGGCAGGGAGGCCCGCCAGTGAGGGCAGCCTGTTCCACGAAGGCCGCGAAGGCACAGCCGTGGAACAGGTCATCGAGGATGTCGTCGAATGATTCGGTCATGAGTTGGACTCTGACGAACGCCCGACATCCGCGTCGTCGGCCATGCGGACAGGAACCTCGAACTGGACACCGGCGTCAATGGCCGTGGTGCTGACGAGGTAGCCGATCCGGTTCACAAAGTGACGGCCACTGAGAACGTACAGGTCACCGTCTTCGCCATCAACCACGGTCCAGACGGTGAGGGGGTCGGCCTGCTGGATGAAGTCCAGCTCTGGGCCAGTGTTATCAAACAGGCATCCGTATCCGTCGCCAGAATCCCAGCAGGCTGTGGGATTCAGGTGATTGCGGATGAGGGGGAAGCGAGCTTCAAACTGCTCTTCGCTGAGCGTGATAAGTGTCGTCATGCTGAAGCCTCCTGCTGCGGGGCACCGAACAGCTCGAATGCAACGCAGTCAAGCACGTCCCAGTTGATGCCGACGCAGGCATCATGATTACGGCGAACGTCGGTGAGCACCTGCCAGCATTGTTCGGCGGTGAGATCGGGACGGACGGACTGCACGTCTTCGATGTTCCAGACGATGGCGATGGATTTCTGCTCGGCGAGGAGCGATCGCAATGAGTCGATAACTTCAGTCATGGCGCGTACCCCTGCTGCTGTCAGTCTGTTTCTCGAAGATCATGCACACGTCGTGCAGACCGGGAATGAACGAGGAGCGATAGACTTTCCGCGAGCTGCTGGCTCCGTGACTGAACCGAATGATGTCGGTACAGCACTGCTGCAATCCCGCCGCGAACGCAAGCCGTTTCGTGTGGAAGGTCAGGGGCACGAAGCCTGCTTCGCGGTCGCAATAGTCGCCCATCAGAATCGCCAGCCTGCCGCCAGCTTTCAGGGAGTTGGCACTGTTGCGGATAAACTGAGCGTACCGTCGCAGAAAGTGATCGAGTGTCGGAGACCGCGACAGGTCACGCGGATCGTTGGCATAAAGTTTCTGCCGCCAGTAGGCCGGATGTGCCCAGATGAAGTCGAACACTTCGTCAGTGCCGAATCCTTGCGGATCGCAGGCATCGAATCCCTGATGAATGTCGAATGACAGACACGGAATCTGCATCTCGCGACAGACATCGGCACAGGTTCCCGAGCCGCTCATCGGGTCGTAAACCAGTCCGGGTCGAAAGTAGAGCAGCAGATCCCTGATGAGATTACCGCCGCAGTTGCCGGGATAACTCCGGTCACCGTAGTCACCCGCCCGATGGAAGTGATACAGGCTCGTCAGATGCGGAACGGGACTTGCCGTCCGTGGAGCCAGCGGCAGTCTTGCATAACGCAGTGGAGCGACTGTGTGCGGTGGGTTTTGAGTCACAGCAGGCCGGTTGCGACGGGCCGCGTAGAACGGATTGATATCGGCAGTGCTGGTCATGGGATGATTCTCCTTTCATCGTGTTGTTGATCGTTCAGTTCGTGGATGTAGTGGCGGCACGCCTGGGCAAGGCTCAGATGGAAGTCCGCGCCGCAGTAGTCGCACCAGTGCATGGCGTCGGCGAGCAGATCCACAAGGCAGGTCTGGAGGTCACTGTCTGTCTGATATCTGGACAGGGCACGTTCTGCTCGGGCTGCCCGCAGAGCATTGTTCATGTCGGGAGTGCTGTTCATGGCAGACACTCCTGCTCAGAGGCATCAATGGCTTTTCGCAGGTGTGGCTCGTAGACGTCTCCCCGCCACGAGTTGGTGACGAACGCGATGTCTCCTCGGGAGAGTCTGGCGACGTCGAGAACGGCGACGTGGTGCGGAGCGTCAAACACGATGGCGAGCTTACGAGTGTGATGCAGTCCGATGTCGGAAAACAGCAGGACGTGGAACGGTGCGCCACAGATGCCGTTGCGATGGCGGGCAATGGTTTCAATTTCAAGTTTCATGATGAGAGTCCTTTCTCTGGTTGTGGGGCGGGCGTTGCCGCCCGCCCAGTGAAAACGCTATTCGTTGCTCTCGGTGGCCAGTCGCAGGGTGATGCGTCCATCGAGTGGCACGCATTCGAGCTGGACGTTGAAGCCTTTGCCGTCAGCGTGTGCCCAGACACTGCCGATACGCGTCCAGAATCCTTTTTTCCCCTCGCGATCACGCACCTGATAGGCGACATGACTGGGGGATCTGCTCGAACTGTTGTTGTTATCAGACATCGTAAATTCTCCTTTGTTTCGTCGTTCCGGCTGCGACCATCGCGGCCTTCTGGCAAACCGATCAAAAGCCGCCTGAGCCGGGGCTCTGCTCTCCGGGCAAGCAGAAAATTGGGGGCGACCTTCAGGGGGAGCCGATTTTCTGCTTGAGCGGCCCGGCGGCGGATTTAGGTTGCCAGCAATACAGGCCGTGTTCGCAGACAGGAACGAACCGAATGGGAGAATTCACCCGCTTGATACCAACACCTCCGAAGACAATTTCCAGCAATGTGGCAGGTCCGGTGTGAATCCGTAATGAAACTCAGCCGTTTCCCGCGTATCCGGAATACAGCGACACCAGGCGAGAGCGAAACGTCAGCCGCTGCTGCCGGGCATCACACTGCCTGAGCTGCTGATTTCAATGCGGTTTCTGCGGGAAAGCGGGGCGTCTGTCGACGTCCTGTAATGGTACTCGTCGGCGACATCGTATTAACCATTGAGTAGCTGCTTGCAGGATATAATGCACCATGCTGCGCATCGTTCAGAATACATCGCCAGCCGGCGCGAAGTCGTATTACAGTACGGCGGACTATTACAGCGAGGGTCAGGAGCTGACCGGCATCTGGCGAGGTGAGGGGGCAAAGCGGCTTGGACTGGAAGGCGGGATTCGACAGGCCGACTGGGATGCCTTGTGTGACAACCGGATACCGGAAACCGGAGCCCCGCTGACCTTGCGCCGCAAAGCAGAACGGCGTGTCGGCTATGACTTCAACTTTCATGTGCCGAAGAGTGTGTCGCTGCTGTATGGCCTCACGCGTGATGAGCGGCTGCTGGATGCCTTCCAGCAGTCCGTGGCGGAAACCATGCGGGACATGGAAGCGGAGATGAAAACCCGCGTGCGGAAATCCGGCAGGAATGAAGACCGCACGACGGGCAACATGGTGTTTGGCGAGTTCATTCATTTCACCGCCCGGCCAGTTAATGGCATCCCGGATCCGCACCTGCATGCTCACTGCTTCGTGTTCAACGCGACATGGGATGCGGAAGAGGCGGCGTGGAAAGCCGGTCAGATCGGAGACTTGAAGCGTGATGCTTCATATTTTGAGGCCAAATTTCATGCGAGGCTGGCCCGGCGACTGGTCGAGCTGGGGCTGCCCGTTGAGCGGACACGTACCGGCTGGGAGCTGGCCGGCGTTGACCGTGCTGTCACGGATCGCTTCTCCCGTCGAACACTGATGATCGAGGAAGAAGCTGAACGTCGTGGCGTGTCTGATCCGAAATTGAAGGCCGAACTGGGAGCACGGACACGGGACCGCAAGCAGAAGGAACTCACGCTGCCAGAACTGGCTCTGGAGTGGCGATCGCGACTGTCGAATGATGAACAGCAGGCCGTAAAATCGATCTTCGACCAGATGGGAGATCGTGGACCCGATGAGGATCCCGATGAGGATCCCGATGTCGCGAAGACGGCTGTAGCGTTGTCACTGGATCATGTCTTCGAGCGGAAATCCGTCGCTGCGGAACGCGAAGTTCTGGCTCATGCACTGAAGCAGGCGGTGGGCAGCAGTTCGGTAGAATCAGTAGAGAATGCCTGGCGGGAAGCGGATGTCATTCGTGCGAAACGCGGCGGTCGAGACATGGTCACCACCTCAGCCGTCATCGCTGAAGAGCGGCAGATGATCCGTTTTGCCCGTGAAGGCCGGGGACGGCTGGGCCGGATCGCCGCGAAGGAACAGCGTATTCAGCGGGGCTGGCTCAATGCCGATCAGCAAAAGGCGGTCGAGCATGTATGGAACTCCCGCGACGTGGTGACACTGGTGCGCGGGGCAGCGGGCGTCGGCAAGACGACCATGATGCAGGAAGCGGTCGAGGGCATTGAAGCTGACGGAATGCAGGTCTTTACCTTCGCTCCGTCCGCGACGGCTCGGGATGTGCTCCAGCAGGAAGGTTTCGAGCGGGCTGAGACCGTGGCGCGGCTGCTGGTTGATACAAAGCTGCAGGAGCAGATTCGTGGCCAGGTGCTGTGGATCGATGAGGCAGGACTGCTGGGCAGCCGCACGATGGCTCAGCTCTTTGATCTGGCTGCTGAAAACAATTGCCGGGTGGTGCTCAGTGGCGACCGGCGGCAGCACGGCTCGGTCGAACGGGGAGCCGCATTGCGGCTGCTGGAAGAAGAAGCTGGACTCGTGCCGGCGGACATCCGCGAGATTCAGCGTCAGAAGGGGAATTACAAACAGGCCGTGCAGGCTCTGGCCGATGGCCGCACCGAAGATGGTTTCCGGCAGCTTGATCAGCTCGGCTGGATTCGTGAAGTCGGCACGGCTGAGCGTTATCGGGTGATTGCCGCCGATTACATCGACTCGATCGAACAGGGCGACAGAACCCTGGTCGTGTCCCCGATGCACTTTGAGGGTGACAGGATCACACAGGCGATCCGTTCCGGGCTGCGGGAGGCCGAGCGTCTGGGGAAGGACGAACGGAGTTTCCATGTGCTGGAAAACATCAACCTGACACAGGCTCAGCGGATGGATGCGGTCAGCTATCTGCCAGGCGATGTGCTGGTCTTTCACCAGAATGCGAAGGGTTACACGAAAGGCCAGCGTGTGGTGGCCGGTGAGGAGGCACTCCCGACCGATCAGGCCGCACGCTTTCAGGTCTTTCATCCGACGGAGATTCGCTTCGCTCCCGGCGACATGCTGCGGGTAACCCGGAATGGAAAGACGCTCGACGGAAAACATCGCCTCAATAACGGCGACCTGCATCGCATTGGCGGATTTGATGTCGGGGGTAACATCGTGCTGGAAAACGGCTGGAAGATTGACCGTGGGTACGGTCACCTGACTTACGGCTACTGCGTCACCAGCCATGCCAGTCAGGGCCGCAGCGTCGATCGCGTGCTGATCGGGCAGTCGTCCGACAGCTTTCCGGCTTCATCGCGTGAGCAGTTCTACGTGTCAGTCTCACGCGGAAAGCAGTCAGCCACGGTTTACACGGACAGCAGGAATGACCTGCTCAAGGCCGTGCAGCATGAGGATGACCGTGTAACCGCCACCGAACTGCTGACCGATCAACACTGGCACGATAAGGCCGCTGCCATCAGACGGCGGGAACTGCTGAGTGTGGCTCCTGAGCCGAAGGCTGCATCCAGAGAAAGGGAGCTGGCGTATGAGCGATAGTGTCCTTGATCGATTCGGAATCAGACCAACTGTGGATCAGGAATCCAGCAGGATCGACGTGCCTGACGATTTCGGTGCGTTTGGCTGGTTGCGCGGCATTCGCGACCGTGCATTGACTCTGGAACTGCGTAAGAAAGACGGCAGCATCCTCGGCGTCGGTTACGCATGGATTGACCGGATCTCGTTCGATCCGTCGGAGGGCATCACCCTGTCGGTCAGCGGTCAGAAGATAGTCATTCGCGGACGGAATCTGAACGGCGAGGTGCAGGGCGAAGCAAGACTGTTTCGCGGCATCTGCCAGCACCGCGTCCCGTGGGTACAGGAAGCCGATGAACCAGCCATCATGGAGTCACAGGGACAGGGCGTGCTGATCGAGCAGATCGAATGGTGATTCGATAACGACTGAGAGTTGAACTTCATAACTTGGAACACCGGATTCGTCATAAATGATTCCGTGAGTCAGTCATGTGGCACTGACCGGATACTTCAATGTCAGTAGCTGTTTTTCCAGTTCCTTTGCAGACAGGACATTCCACTAATTCAGATGGATTTGATCCGCATGATGGCGAGACAAAAGATGTCCCGAGCACTTCTCCTGATCCGCTGCAACGACGACATCGGACGTCCACACAATTTCCCTTCGGTTCTGATGTACCCATTGGCCACTCCTGTTATTCGGCAAGATTTGCTTCAAATCCTAGACAACATCAACGCTTCGCCGGTTCACCGAAAGAATGATCTCTTGAGGCAGAGCACTCAATTCGATAGATGCACGCATTAGCACACTCGCTGCCGGAAGAAGTCATGACAAGGCGGCAAAACGAACAAAACAATCGGCGTTTGGCATCCTGTCCTCCATCGATCAGGTGCAGATCGACCATTCGATTACTGTTTGACAACCGTTTTCCCACAAGCAGCTCTCAGCGGATGATGCGATTGATATCCCGATCTCAGTTGAGAGTTCATGCGTCCTGCTCGGCAACACATTTCGCCATGATCCATGATCATCGAATAGCGACTTCAAAAGACACGAAAGCTGGCTCGATCGACCTGAAACGGTGCCAAGTACTGCGAGATACCGAATGTAGCCTACTCACAGTGAAACGCCCTACGATATCATCAGGAACCGCACGTCGCGAAAGTATCCGGTCGACGAAGAGGATTTGCTATGAGAAAGCACGAACAGATACGAGCTCAACAGAATGTACTTGACCAATTCTCACAGATGTGTACACATGGATTCATGTCTTCCCTTGAGAAACGCAATCTATTTATTTGCTTTCTGCACGCACGCATCGCCGATGGCCAAGTGACTGTGGACGAAGCCGCTGACATCGTGGAGGTCGAGGCTCAGCCGATGATTTCAGCAGGCGGTTTCGAAGGTGAGATGAATGATCCGCTTCCGACGGATCCCGCAAGTCAAGCTGTTATGGGCCAGACCTTGCATCTGATGCGGATGAAGCTCCGTGAGCTTCATCCGGAGTTTACGGATGAAATGATATTTGGAGACACTAAAGGGCGGGGCCGGTAACGCACGATTCGAAGCTGGACGAATCGCGCGTGTTGCCTACCAAGAGCCATAGATAGATTTCATCGTTCGCGCTTGGATGACCGCGTTGTGCCAGTGAACTTCGGCCTTCTCACGCTCGTTGCACACACAGTGACTCTCCACACGAGCAAGTTCGCATATTATTTTTTTGCACGCTGCCTTTCTGTGCTCGCAGTCAGTTCGTCCTTGACGTAGATCAAGGGCGTCACGAGCTGCGATGGCTCGTTGTATGAGCTCTACCTTCCATCCGAGTTGTGCCGGAGTTGTCGCGGTCATGACGCTTCTCCTTGGAAAGAAAACGACGCCTGTCTCGGATCCTACCAAACTCCAACAATGAGTCAACAGAATGTTGATCTATAGTCGCCGATTGACGCCAAAGTTGATCAGATAGGCATTTTTTGGCATCGTCCAGCAATAGAGTGTTGGGACTCTTGAGAAAATGAGGCGGAAGGTCTATCGTGAAGCTACTTCGATTCGAGATCATCTTTCCAAGCGAGCCCCGAGAATGAAGCGTGCAAAGGCACCACAATCCAATGACAGCGGAAAATCGCCTTCAGAGGAAATCGATACGTCTCCCTCAAAAAGGCCGAGAAAAGTAACGGCGCAAGAGGGGGCGGAGAGGAAACTTCGAAAGCTGCTGATGACGGATGTCGATTTCTTAGTCGAACCACAATCGGAGTACGCCCTTCGGACCGAGCTGAAGGAAGAAGGTGGAGTAACGGAGTCGGCATTGCGGGAAGCGCTTGCGGCGTTTCTCAATCGCGGCTCGCTTGAATCGACCGGTCAGGGGATTCGGCGTCCAAGATTAGAAGTACCAGATGTCATAGTCCGGTTTCAGGAACGGTTGAGTTTCGAGAAAATTGCGATCATGCGCAGGCACGCGGTAAACCCTTCAATGCGTGCAGGAGCATCGGGTGCTCTTGTCGGAATCGCCGCACAGCAGGCAAAGCTGGCTGCATCGAACGACTTGGACGACAGAGTACAGTGGTTCTGTCTGTCGGTTGAATTTCACAGCAGCCTATTGAGGCATGCAGGAATTGGCGAGTTAGTAACTGATCTGCAGAATCTGATGTGGAGAATTCGGTTTGCGGCCAGATTCCCACTTGAAGACGCTCAAACACGCGAGTCAGTAGCAAAAGACCATATGCGTATCGCAAAGGAACTGCTGACTGTCGATGACTGGGACAGATACTGGTCTATGCATAAAAATGAACATATCAAGAAGCCATTGGGGCGTGCGCTGAAGCAATTATTTTCGATCGACGATGTGGAGCCGTACTGGGCAATGACGCTCGAACTGGCCGGAGAGCAATCATGACGACTGCATCAACGATTAGTCTTGTGTTGGAGTCAGCTCGATCGCACATCGCAGATGTCGACACCCGAGATGCGATCCGCAAAGTGTTTGAGGAAGAATGCGGGGCAGAGACTGTTAAAGTTGCGGAGCAGTTCTTTGTGAAGCTCACGTCACGAGCTTGGCCGCAGGAGACGCTTCAGCGAGTCATGTCAGGCTGGCATGATATGCACCAATCTGCATTGTTCGTAGCCGGATTGCTGGTTCGGCTCTTGAGAGAAACAACCAAATCAGCAGGTGCAACTCAGATACTGCTTGCAACTTCTGCGGCGGAAATCGCGGAAGTGATTCCAGAAGATGCCGGCGTGGACGACACTGCCCACGACATTCTGTTCCAACGGTTTGCACGAAGCGTGACAGGCGATGATATGTGGCGACTGGATCGTTTCGCTGTTCCTGAGTGTCGAGAGTTTCGCCAGTTCGTGCGTTTGTGCCGCATCGACAGCGCAATACCCGAGGCAATGCTGTCAATTGCCGCATCAGAGAACTGGAATAGCGCCGAATACACGATCTGTTCCGAATTGATGAAAGGGTGGTGTCCACTCGAAGGCGTCACCGGCAACGAACTAGACCTTGAATATGTACATGTTCATGCTGGAGAGACCGAACTTGGGCATTTCCTCCATGCAATTCGTGCTTGGGGACTATATCAGGGTGCAGTTGGCGGCGTTCTCGATCCTGATGAAGTTGCCTGTGCGTTTCGCAATTACTTGATTCACCTAAAGGACGCTTTCGTTGGACTGAGCGGGATTCTGGACAGCGATTCGTAGCTACTAATCGCAATGTCCTGACCATGAAGGTGTCTGGTATCACACAGTTGGAACCATCTAATTCAGTGAACTGACGACGTGGCGACCGCATCAATTGAAGGTGTGGTCTTTTGGTTTTGGCTGGCTGCGCGGCATTCGCGACCTGCATTAACGCTGGAACTGCGTAAGAAAAATGGCAGCATCCTCGGCGTCGGCTATGCGTGGATTGACCGGGTTTCGTTCGATCCGTCCGAGGGCATCACCCTGTCGGTCAGCGGGCAGAAGATCACCATTCGCGGACGAAATCTGAACGGTGAGGTGCAGGCCGGAGCGAGGCTGTTCCGGGGCATCTGCCAGCATCGCGTCCCGTGGGTGCAGAAAGCTGATGAACCGGCCATCATGGAGTCACAGGGACAGGGAGTCCTCATTGAGGAGATTGAGTGGTAACGCTGGCGGCAGTGGCGGGAGAAAAACCGCTCGACCTGCCGGTCGTTTCGTGCGAAACTAAGGAACGTTCATCTTTTATCGGGGTGCAGATCATGCTGTCACGCGAAGACGTTCTGGAACAGGTACTGGCACTCCCGCCGGCCGATCAGGCTTATGTGGCGGATTGTGTTGAACAGCAGCTATCGGCGGATGGGATTGTATCCCCGGATGTGGCCGAAGCATGGTCGCAGGAAATCGATCGGCGGATTGCTGCCTATGATCGCGGCGAGACAACCGCCGTGGATTTCGATGTGGCCGTCAATCATCTGCGGCAGGCGATCGCTGAACACCGGATCGGGCGGAATCCGCAGTGAATTTCCGCGTCTTATCCGCCGCTGATGCGGAAGCCATCGCAGCGGCGCTCTGGTATGACGACCGTCAGGCGGGTCTGGCCGACGCGTTCCTTGCTGAGATGCAGGCCGCGTTCGAGTCGATCCGCAGTCGACCGCTCAGCATGTCCCGGCTGGAATACTATGCAGGGACACACGAAGTGCGTCGCTGTCTGATGCAGCGTTTTCCCTATGCCGTGATTTTCCTGTGTCGTCCCGATGAGGTTGTGGTGGTCGCCGTTGCACACACGCGCCGCCGTCCGCTGTACTGGCTTCAGCGTCTGGGATAGCAGGACATCGCGGCGTCTGTCACGGATGACAGACGCAACACGGCAGGGATGCCACACGATTCTGATCAGAACACGAGCCTCAGAACGGTTGAATCCGTTCTGAGGCTGCGACTTTTTTTTCCGGGTTCAGGTTAGCAGGGATGCACGAAGCTCAGTCTTCCAGTTCCCGGCACTCGGGACAGATTCCGCAGAAGTTGGCCTGCTGTAAATCCAGTGCCAGTTTGATACCGGTCCAGCCTTCGGCGATGGCCTGCTCTCTGGTCGGAATGTCTGCTCCGGCGTCGCAATAGCAGCAGATCAAAGAAAAGACTGGCTCGGCGTCGATGCCTGCCGTCTGGTTGAGGACGTTCTCGATTGATGAATGCAGCGTTTCAGCAGGGTGCTGGCCGGGATAGAAGCCACCTGTGGCCAGCCAGCTTTTCAGGGCAAGGGCCAGGGTTCGTGCCGTCTCCAGCTCCTGATCCTGCAGGGCGGCGAGCATGTCGAGGTAAGTTTGATTCGGGTCCATGTGCAGGCACTCCGCAGAGAATATGAGGGGGAAAGTCCGCCCGTGAGAATTGCTCAGCGAGCGGCATGGGATGTCAGTCAGACCGTCAGGCAACGGGCTGCGGTTGCAGGCTGTGCAGGAAGTCAACCGCCTTTGACGCGTGCGAAGCAGCGGAGAAAATGGCTCGCTTGTCTTCGCCCAGAACCTTGAGCCAGGAATCGATGTAGCTGGCGTGGTCTTCTCGAACCTCGGGCGTAATCTGCAGGTCGGCACACAGGAAAGCAGAGCCGAGTTCGGCGACCAGTTCTTCCATCGCGTAGCCTTCATCGCCAAAGCGTTTCCGCCCCAGGTCGCGATCCAGTCGGGACGGATGCCGCGTCCAGTGCGTCAGCTCGTGGGCGAGGGTGGCCGCGTGTGACTCGGCATCGCGGAAGGTTTCAAAAGGCGGTATCCGGACATAGTCGTCCGTGATGGTGTAGTAAGCCCGGTTTCCGCCCGTGCGGATATCGGCTTTGGTGTTGGCGTAGAACATATCCGCCCGGTCGATGCGTTCGAGCGTCTCGGTGGGCGGTGTGGCCATCTGGTAGAAATGTGGCGGCAGGCCGTCGCACTGATCGGCACAGAAGACGGTGTACTGTTTGAGGAAGGGAATCTCGGCTTCGACGTCCTGCCCGTCTTCATTGGTCTCGGTCTTCTTGAAACTGGAGGCGTAGACGACAGGCGAGCCTTTTTCGCCTTTGCGAACGTGTCCGCCGAGTTCCTGTGCCTGCCTGTAGGTCAGCCAGAAGGGGGAGCCGAAACCCAGATCGTCCGCAGACATCCAGAGCATGACGACGTTGACGCCTCGATAAGGCTGGCCATTGTGTCGCAGCGGTCGCGTAATGCGTCCGGCTGCGTGCTCAGCGTGCCAGGGCTTGAGCCAGGGCAGAACGCCCCGCTCAAGCCTGGCGATGATGCGGTCGGTGACCTGAGTGTAAATGTCAACGCGGGCGGTGGTCGTAGTCATGGCGTGTCCCCTGTGTCAGGTTTCAGGAAAGTCTCTGAGCCCCAAAGCAGCTCATGCTTTTGGGGCGCAGGGGACGTCTGCCCCATAAGCTGGGGGGAAGTGCGGTCAAGGCCGATGGCTGGAGGAGGGCACCGCTCTGCACAAGCGAGGCACGAGCGCGGAAGAGTGGGAGTCGCCGCAGGCCATCGCGCGGCCCCGAGCCTTGACGGCACAGGGGGCCAGCAGCCCCCTACTGAAAGAACTCCGTCAGCGCAAAGCATCCACATCAGGCCAAAGGCCGCCGCACCAGCGGGCCGGAAGGGGCGTCAGCCGTTCCTCGGAACGAGAACCGAGCGAACAGCGAGCCTGAAGTCACGCGACGGCAACGCCGGGGGCAGAGTGGAGATGTTTGATTTCGAACATGACCGGGAGGCTCTGAGCGGGAGATTCCGAACAGGCACAACCTCAATGACTTTCGGACTCCATGGGCATGTCGTCTATTCAGAATCTTCCGTCAGATCGAGATACGTTCCACGGTATTGCGGGTGACGACTTTCTGGCGGCGATCATAGAGCCGGGTCGTGCGGGGATCGGCGTGACCGGCCAGATACTGGACGTCTTCCAGAGAGACCCCCTGTGTGAGCAGATCGGTAACGGTGGCGACACGGAAGGAGTGGGGCGAGAGATGCTCGGGCAGGCCGGCATCTTTCAACCGGCGCTTGACCATGCGGCAGATATCAATGTTGCGAAGCGGCTGCGTTGAGAGCTGACCGGTGCGTCCCGCCACTGAGCGGAACAGACAGGCGTCTTTCGGCTCATGCTGCCAGTCGAAGTCCTCGCGGTAGGCGGTGAGCACAAGCTGCAGGTCGTGTCTGACCGGAATTGAGCGTGATTTTCCACCTTTCTCGGCGAAGCGGAGCGTGTACTGCGTGCCATCCCAGAGGAAATCCCTGAGACGGAGACCGGCCACCGCCCCGGCACGGGCCGCCGTGTAGATCAGTGTGGCAATGATGGCCTGATCTCGACGACCGACAGGACGACTTGTGTCAATAGACGCCAGCAGTCGACGAGCCTGATCGCGAGTAATCTCGGGCGTCTTACCTTCGACGGCCTGATATCGCTCACCACGTACGGTGGTCGCGGGATTCAGAACGACGACATGCCGATTCACGAGCACATCGAAGAAAGCCCGGATGGCCGACAGATGCAGCTTGCGAGTCGGCAGACTGCCGGAATGCTGGTCGAAATACGCTCCGACCATGCCGGGTGTAATCCGCTCCAGCGATATGTTGCTGGATTCAACCCACACAAGAAACTTCCGCACGGCATGAAGATAGGCCGCTCGCGTATGGCGGTTGCGGACCATGCCACCGAAGAATTCATCCCAGGCAAATCCAGCCGCTGTACCGGCGGCAAGAATGGATGAAGGAAGATCCGTCGCGACAAGCTCGCGACGACCGGGCGAAAGAATCATTAACGACTGAGGTTCGGAATCCATGCTGCCGAACGTAGCGCAGTCGATTTGTCGGCGCAAGCTCTTAGTGATAAATAAAGGACGTTATTTGCCTCAATCACCTCAGCCGACCGGATGGGTTCATGTGGCAGACAATCATTTGCCTGGTTACCAATCCAACCTGCGAGTGTCGCGTCGCTTGGCAAATTCGAGGTCACGCGGGAAACTCGGGAACGAATGTATCGACACCGTCTCAATAAACTGGAAACTCCTTACATCGTAAATCTCTTGCCAGCAGCATGTTGCAGTCACGGCAGAAAGATACTTCAGATTTTTTTTGAGATTTACCCGAAGAACTGATCGGTCAATTGTCCCTATAGATTTCAGGTCATCCAAATCAGTCCCCGTTGAGGCAAGACAATCATGGCAAGCAGCTATCTGGATGAAATGTGCAATGACGAGAACGAGCGTATTTCCGGGGAGCTGGACGACCTGCTGCTCACGTTCGGGGCAGGCTCAGGTGGAGCTGCTTCCCAGAAAGTGTACCGCGAGCTTCTCTGTCGCATTTGGGAATCAAGTTGTGTCCATCTAAAATGGAAACTTGGGAGAGATGGGGCTGAAGACTGTATGGGCAGAATCGCCATGAAACTGCCTGGAATTGCCGTCTCATGGGTCCAGAATGAGGAAGAAGAAACCGCCTCCGTAGTGCTAAGTCGTCTCGTTTCAAGCCAGATCCGAGCGACAAAGCGTAAGCGGGAACACCTGCGATCGGGCTTTCCCAAGCCTCCCACTGACGAAGAGAAGGCGCAGCGATGGAGAGACCTGCACGGACGAAATCGGTTCCCAACAGCGAACGGTATTCTGATCCGTGATGGAGAACCGGATGTTGATGCAGTCGTGACTGCGGCAACGGACATGAGGTTCGATGCACCTGAAGTAGTCGTCCTGATGCACGAATTGCGGGAGTTTCTGGACGGGCTGTGCGGGGTCGCCGGAACGATTGCCCGTGAATCAAAAGCAATCTGCGGCGACAGTACACTCGCGGATATTGGCAGGCTGCTCGACAAGAAACCGAATACAGTCTGTGCCTATGTGGCAAAAAGCAAACGGGAAATCGAATCGTTTCTGCGGGGCATGGGATATGAAGAGGCTGTAATCGCAGGCATTCTCGTGGCACTGACGACAGCGGCATCTGAACGAGCAGCAGCCGGAGAGGCGGCATTGACTGTTCAGAACGGTCTGACCATTTCGGAAGTGCCAGGTACAGCATCAACACTCTCGACGACAGGTTCTGCGATAGCAACAACAGGAAAAGTCGCTGTTGCAGCGTCATCAGCAAATGCAGTGACTGCGGCGGTCGTGGCGGTTTTAGCGGGGGTCGCTTGTGTAAGTATGGGGCCGGGAATTCTGGAAACAGTCAGCGACGAAGTCGTGGCTGCTGACGTTCAGACCTCGCCAGATGCGATTACAGATGAGCCTGTTGTATCGGCAGTAAGATCAGCTTCGCCCCCTTCTGCAACAACGGAAGATGCACCGGTTTTGCCTAAACCGGTGATTCCAGAATTACCAGATGCGAACCCGCAGCCATTGGTTGTTTTTCCACAGAGTCCTGTGCGAGGGCAGATCTTTACGCTGGAACTGTCATCGATCGGCCTTGCAATTCCGTTTGTGTTCTCGCCGGGTAACAGTAACACGGCAGACGTCTGGATCAGCCGCACAGAGATAACACAGGCGCAGTGGAATGCCGTATCGGAAGTATCCGGGCTGAGAGAAAACCCGAGCTACTTTCCCGTTGATAATTCGCCTGCTGCTGACTTGCCTGTGGAGTATGTGACTCCAGAAGACGCTGAACTCTTCTGCCGGGAATTGTCCCGCTTTGCCGGCGCACGTCTGAGGATACCATCTCTGACCGAGTGGACTCAGGCAGCGACTGATGGAAGTGGCGTTCGGCGGGAATACATAGCAAGACCGAACGAACTGCCACGAGATGATGAAATCGAAGATGTAGCATGGTACGGGGCGAATAGCGGTGGGCGTACGCATCCAGTGGGTAAGAAACAGCCAAACGAGTTAGGAATCTACGATATCTTCGGCAACGTGTTCGAGATCGTTGGAAATGCCATCGACGGATATCAGATCACCGGAGCTTCGTGGTCGTACGAGTCCTACTGGTGCAAAGCGGGATATCCATCGGAGTGGAGCAAAGAAAACTCGGGGACTGGGTTCCGAATCGTACATCAGCCTGAGTGAACGTATCCCGTCAATCGCTGACGAACTCTGCTTGAGCCCGACCAGTAGGTCGGGCTTTTTCATTTGCCTCGATTTGATCCATCTTTCTGGGCAGAGTCACGGACAGCCGCATCCAGCAGCTCGCGACGGGAGAACTCACCAGCAGCCCCTTGTTGACTTTCGATGGCATTGGTGACGGCGCTGATGAGGACGTCCTGATCAGAAATCATGGCCGTTAGAATTGCGGCGGACTCAGGGTTCCCCTTTCCAAAGCGATCATATTTCTTGACCGCCCCTCTGCGTCTGCTCAACGCTTCCTGCAGGCACTCCTCGTCGTCAATCGAACCCATGATCCAATCAGACGCAAGTTGCAGCAGACTATCTCGATATGGCCCACCAGTCTTGGGCCAGGCAGAACTGATTCTGAATGATGCAATCATCCTTCGAGCTACTGCACACTTGCCGTCTCGTGTCAAGCATTGTGCGGGAAGTGCCCGGTGAGGGCAGTTACTGCTGAATCAGAAATCGCCTGAGAATTGTCCGAAGAACATCGCCACGAATTGTCCCTCATGATCTGAGGACTGCTGCAAGTCGCATCAGTCAATCAGTAACCCGGATTCTGGAGTGAATGATGTTCCCATTAATCCCCTTTCTCTGTGCAGGTGGTGTTGTCGGTGGGGTGCTTGGCTACGCCTGGTACGAGCGGCTTTCGGCTCAGGAACAGGAGCGTGCTAACCGACTGGCTGCCGAATACGCCACAAAACTCTTCTGCACCTCACTGGAGAACCTGACGCACGCCCAACGCGATACGGTTCATGGGCTGGTGGAACAGCACTTCAAGTCGTAATCGCGAGAGTCTGCACGTCGGGGGCCGGCACCGTGCCGGCCCCCATTTTCTCAAATGACGATTGGAAACCTGTTACTTACCTGGAGAAACGAAATGAGTTCACTGTTCGGACTGATTCATTTAGTGATCGTGTGCGGGACATTCCTGCTGACGGCGTTCATGGTGTGTCTGGCACTTCCGCAGAGCCCGTTTCAGAACTTCGTCGTCAAAGTGGCCGGCTGGGTGCTGGTTGCCCTGTGTGGCCTGTACTGCATCTCACCGATCGATGTTCTCCCTGAAGCGGCTCTCGGACCTGCCGGGCTGATTGACGATGTCGGCGCACTGATTCTGGCCATCGCTGCGGCTAGGCAGGCGAAGCAGGCCAGTGAACGGCAGCGGGCCAAAGCATGACTCTAACTGTTTAGACCTCGTGTTTTCATAGGAGATAACATGTCGAAGACCCAGCTTGAGCAGATTGTCCATCTGCCAATCGACCAGATCGTGGCGGAGGAACAGGTGCGGACTGAGTTCGATGAAGAGTCGCTGGCAGGTCTGGGTGCCAGCATTCAGGCGGTCGGGCAGCTCGCCCCTGCCAGGGTTCGTCGTGAAGGTGAGTCCTTCATTCTCGTGGATGGCGAGCGGCGGTATCGCGCCATGAAGTTGCTCGGTGAGAAGACGATTGCCGCCATCGTTGAGAATGCCGAGCTGACTACCGGCGACATTGTCCAGAGACAGTTGATCGCGAACGTCCAGCGAAACGATCTCGGCGGAATGGAGAAAGCACGAGCGATCCATCGCCTCATGGATGCAACGAACTGGAACGCCAGCGAGGCGGCATCTCACCTGGGAATATCCAACGCGACAGTGTCACGGCTGTTGAAGTTACTGGAACTTCCTGATGAGGTTCAGAAGCAGGTTGCTGCAGGCGAAATTTCTGCCTCTGCGGCTTATGAACTGACTCGCATTGAAGATGAAGAAGCACGGCAGCAGCTGGCCGACGCCGTTGCTTCCGGGCGCATGACACGCGACGCGATCGCCGGCAGACATCGGAGGCAGAAGACGCCGCAGAAAGCGTCGGCCACATCGCCGAAGAGGGTGACGGCCATGCTGGGTCACGGACGATCCGTCACCGTAACAGGCAGTGACCTGTCGCTCGAATGTTTTATTGATGTCATCTCAGAAGTGCTTGACAAGGCAAGGAAAGTTCGTGCCTCAGGCATTCAACTGAGCAGCTTCATCGCCATGTTGCGCGATCAGGCTCAGTCGGCAGTGGCCGAATAGTTCATTGGGAGTATGCCATGTGGCCATTCCGACGAGGTCAGATTCGACGTGCTCGCAGCCAGTGGGATTTCTCCACTCCGTTGCTGCAGTTCTCTGCCGGGGATGCCTGGACGATCGGGCACTCATACGAAGGCGTATCAGTCTTCGGAAGCACTGGGTGTGGGAAGACGACCTCGTCGATGGCGGCCATTGTGAAAGCGTTCCTGAAGGCCGGTTACGGCGGAATTTTGACAACCGTAAAGCCCACTGACCGTGCCATGTATGAGCGGTACCTGCGCGAAACCGGAAGACTGGATGACCTGATGGTTTTCGGGCCGACGGAACCGCTCCGCTACAACCCACTCGACGCCGAGGTGAAGCGAAAAGATGCCGGTGCCGGCCTGACGGAAAACGTCGTCTCATTGCTCAGCACGCTATTGGAAGTTCGCGAACGCAACTCGGGAAGTAACGAAGGGGAAGATTCAGGTTATTGGAAAAGAGCGAACCGCCAGCTCATGAAGAACTGCGTCGATTTGCTGAGTATGGCGAAGGGCGGCCTCGATGTGCCGAGTCTGTACCGACTCGCGGTATCGGCTCCGGTGTCGCGGGATCAGCTCAGTTCCGACGAGTGGAAGAACAGCTCGTTCTGCTTTCAGTGTCTGCGTGAAGCGGACGGCAAGCCGAAGACGCGGATTCAACAGGCCGACTTTGAACTGGTTGCGGACTTCTTTGCGTTCGAGTGGGCGAATCTGAGTGAACGAACCCGGTCGGTCGTCCTAAGCACATTTACGTCGATGCTCGACGTGCTCAATCGTGGAATCGTCCGGGAGTTGCTCTCGGCTCCCGAAAGCAACGTCACTCCGGAAATGTGCCAGGACGGCAAGGTGATCCTGCTTGATCTTCCGATCAAGGTATTCGGGGAAGTCGGTCTCTTCGTGCAGGTACTGTGGAAGTACTGCCTGCAGAAGGCTCAGGAACGTCGAGATGTGAGCCGGAATCCTCGACCGGTGTTCCTGGTCGTCGATGAATCCCATCTGCTGACGACTTCCAGTGACCAGCTCTTTCAAACGACGGCACGGTCGACACGAACGGCAGTGGTAAATGCCACGCAGAGTGTCAGTAACTTTCTGGCGGTGCTTGGTGACAAGGCCGAGCCAGAGGTTAATTCTCTGATGGGTAATTTGAACACCAAGATCTTTCACCAACAGTCGGATGTGAAAACGAACGCTTATGCCGCTGAGTTAATCGGAAAGACGAGGCAGTATCTCATAAACGCGAACAGCAGCCGTCCTTCAAGTGACCTCGTCAGTTCGATGTTCGGTCTGGAGCCTGCTCAGTACACGGCAGGCGTCAATGAAACCTACGAGTGGGAAGTCCAGCCCACGGTGTTTGGCACACTCCGCAAGGGCGGGCCGCCGGACTTTGTGGCGGACACCATCGTCTATCAGGGCGGAAGACGTTTTGAAGCGACTGGAAAACCCTGGATGCCAGTCGTCTTTCAGCAACATCTATAGCCGCTTGCTCGCGGCGATTTTCTGAGTCTGCACCAGTCGGCGGAGACGGTGCGCGCTGATTTCCATCAACCCAGGGAGACTATGTGATGTCACAGACAGGTCATGATTCTTCAACAACAGCGGACATCTGGCAGAAGTCAAACTTCGGCCTGTTCGTCGTCCAGACGTGGGCGACGTCAATTGAAGTGTTCATTCGCGGCGGCTTCGGAGCCAGATATCTGGGGCTGCAGGCGGCAGCCGTACTCGTACTGGCACCACTGTGGTGCATGTTCAAGCAGGTGCAGAACGTCGATGAGCTGGGCCTGTGGCTGTTCTATTACCTCATGGCATGCTTCTGTCATCGGCAAGGAATCCGTGCGCGGGAGAAGCGGGGGGAAGTATGGCATTCGTACTACAACGGCTTTCCCGTACTGATGAAGTTCCTGCCGTGGATGAAGTGCTCTGAAGTCACATTCAAACGGACGATGGAACCACTGCTTATTATCGGTCTGGGATGTCTGCTCATCCCGAATGATGAACCGCTCGGGCTTTACATCGTGATCGGTGGAATCTGCATGGCGTTTCTCGCGAATGCGTGGTCCGTCCAGAATCAGACCCGGCTGTATGACCTGAACGATGCCGTCATCGACCAGCAGGGGCTTGCAGAAGACTTTCGGAACCGACGTCGTGGTTAATTCTAATTCAGGAGAAAAGCAATGAAATCAGATTCAGAGCCAAAGATTGGTGCTGGACACGCCTCAGCCTTCCTTCGGCAGGGACTTCGCGAACTTCGAGGAGCCATCTATCCCGAGTCGAACGTCGCCCAGCAGCCCGAATATGGACTGTATGGAACGCTGACACCCGGCGAAATTGCTGACGCGCGGCAGGATCGTGATCTGAACGCCAATGAAGAACCTCAACAGTCAACGCTCGACCGCGCGCTGGAAAGAGCAGCGGCACACGAAGATCAGTCACAGGATCGGTCAATGGATCGCGATGCGATGGAGATAGATCGGTAATCGGAGTGCAACGAGTTGAGCGACTGGTAACCAGCGTGACTGATGACGGGGGAAGTTATGCCCAGACAACCGGACAGAATGACTCGCCCGCCGCCTGGCACTCCGGTCTGGATTGATAAGGCACTGGTCGAGCAGACGATTGCCGTCTGGCAGCGGTACTACAGAGAACCTTTGACTGAAGCAGACGCTGTCGAGATGCTGATTTCCGTGGGAAATCTGGTCTCGCTGCTCGGCAGGTCACACCAGCATCCGGACGGCTGATGTGATTTCATCGTTCAGCAGGAGGCACAATGAGCTTGATACGTTTCAGGACTTCGTGGCCGCATCTTCCGCAGATGCGGCCTTTTTTGTTCTGTGGTGTGGAAGTGAACTCGCGCGCCGCAGATCGGTCGATACACTGCGGATTGACTGGAACGGATTTTTCATCGGAGCCGTATCATGAAGAAGTTCGTCGCGTTGGCTCGTGTTTCTTCGAGGGAGCAGGAGCGTGAAGGCTTCTCGCTGGATATTCAGGAGGATGCTCTCAAGCGTTATGCCGAATCGAACAACGGGACGATTGCCCGGTTGTTCCGCATCGCCGAAACAGCGAGCAAGTCGGATGAACGGAAGACATTTCGCGAGTTGATTTCTTACACGAAGAAACACTGTTTCGAACTGGACGGGCTGCTGGTCTACAAGGTCGACCGTGCCGCCAGAAATCTGTTTGACTTCGTGGAAATTGAACGTCTCGAATCCGAGTACGACGTCCCCTTCATCTGCGTTTCACAGCCGACAGAGAACAATCCGGCGGGGCGTATGATGAGAAGAACGCTGGCCAACATGGCCAGCTTCTATACGGAGCAGCAGTCTGTCGATGTCCGGGAAGGTCTCGCCCGTCGTGTGAGGGAAGGCTGGTTCGTCGGACTTGCTCCTTATGGTTACCGTAATGTCCGCAGAGACGGACGTGGCATCGTCGAAATCGAACCACAGCAGGCCGACAACGTTCGCCGCATCTTTCATCTCTACGCCTATGAGAATCTGACACTCGATGGCGTGACGGAAAAGATGAACGCCGGGAGTTCAGTCTGGCGCAAGTCGATGCCGAAGTTTCCGCGAGGTTCAATTCACAACATCCTGCGAGACCGGGCCTATATCGGCGAGCTGGAATTTCGCGGCGAATGGTATCCCGGAAAGCATGAACCGCTGATTGATCGATCGACATGGGACCGCGTGCAGGCGTTGCTGGGAGGCAGCAATTACCACTCACACGCCCTGACGTATTCCGGCGAGTTCATGCACTGTGCTCATTGCGGCCATCCGGTCACCGGAGAGCGTAAAACAAAGATGACGAAAAGCGGTCCCCGCTACTACATCTATTACCGGTGTGCCCGGTACACGGCAGCCGGACATCCCCGCGTGCGGGTTCCGGAAGCCGAGTTCGATCGCCAGATATTAGCCCTCTTCGATCGGATGCGGATCGAAGACGAAGCGGTTCGAGACTGGTTCCGAACCGTGCTTGCGTCTCAGACACGAGACTCTCAGGCTGATGCTCAGGCTCAAAGGGCAGAGCTTCAGCGTCAGGAAACTCTGCTGGTGCAGCAGCAGGACCGCCTGCTCAATCTGCGGCTGGCGGATGACATCGATCAGGAAGTCTACGCCCGCAAGAGCACGGAACTCCGTGACCGCCTGGCATCCATCAAGCTTCAGCTCGATGTGGTTGACCGCTCACGCGATGAACTGGCGTCCAAAGTGTTTGAACTTTCGCAAACGCTGCGTCAGCAATGGCTTACTGCCGATTACGATGCAAAGCGTCGAATCCTCGAAATCGTCTGTTTGAACTGCACCCTCGATGGCGTAACTCTATGCCCGACAATAAGAAAACCCTTCGACGTTCTCGCCGAAGGGCTCATCTCAAACAATAGTCGGGGCGACATGATTTGAACATGCGACTTCCTGCTCCCAAAGCAGGCGCTCTACCAAGCTGAGCTACGCCCCGAAGTATGTTTTCTGAACTGCGTTACGCGTTGCCAAAACTCTTTCTGCCATCTTCAGATCGCAGAACACGGAATCAACCAGTGACGAAGTGGCGGGAGTTTATAGAGCTTGGGCGAGACCGTCAATTCGTCCCAATACTCGATTTTCAGCCTCGACAATCTGTGTTTTCGGCCAGATTCGGCGGTCGACTGATCGCATTCTCCCGGTGCTGCTCGAAATTTCAGATTTCGGTTCAGAAATCTGCCGTGTAAGAATCTCGAATTGACGTCTCGGAACTACTCATCAGGCAGCGGTTTTACAGGCCGGAGCAAACGCGAACCTCTGGCTTTATTCCAAAAGACCGCTTCTTTCAATTGAGATCGACAGGCCCAGTTCATTCCTTATCAAACCAGACTCTCAGTATCGGCGGATAACTGAAACCTGAGTTTCTGAATCGAAGAATCGTTCGTCGCGGTCCAGTGGCACGACAACGGCGACTCGAACAGCGGTGTTTCCGCTCCATTCCGAATGTACGCCAGCTGTGAGGTTCAGCACGTCGTACCGATTCTCGAAATTGCCGATGAACGCACCATTCAGGTTTGCAGTGTCAGCATCGTTGAGCGTTGTCGTGTAGTGAAGTTCGACGACCGATGCCAGGCCGGTGAGGCCCGAATCGTTCGTAGTCCGATACCACCAGTATCCGGCTGATGCGTCCAGGTAGAGCAATGTCTGATCCGCAAGCGAGCCTGAATCGGAGAATCCGGGGCCCTGCAGGTTGACCTTGTTCTCATTCGCCGCAATGTCCACCTGGACGAAGGTGTGGAAAAACCAGTTATCGTCCGGCGCCATCTGCAGAGCAAGATATGGCAGTAAGTGTACCGCATCGTTTTTGAATTCAGTTCGTGCAGACTGTCCGGCAAATGAAAAGGTAACAGTAGCGTCGCTTCCCGTCGGTGCGACCACAGCCAGGCCAAGTGCGGCAGCAAAGTTCGAGTCAGAGTACAACAGCCGTTTCAATGTGCCGACCAGATTCCCCACTCCGTTTGACTCAACGGCGGCGTCATCACCGGCAAGGTCAACATCGCCAGAAAACGGCATACGAAGTTCGAATGACCACTGCCCATCGTCAGATGTCTTTTCGAAGCCAAACGTAAACTGATCAACATTGTCTGTTACTGAAGTGTTGTCAGTTTCAAATCTCAACGCATTATGAAAATGATTGTACAAGAAGAAGACTCGGTCCGTTGGCAACGCTCTGGCATGCTCATTCTTGAACCGTCTCATCCCACCACCTAGTGGAAGGTCCGTGACAACCTGGTCAAGGGGCGATGATACAATCAGATTATTCAAGAAGATGGCTGCCGAGACTGGATTAAAGCTGTCGCCGAAAACGTCCGGAGTGCGCGACAGTCTTGCGAGAAACGGGTTATTGCGGGATGGTGGTTCGAACGCCGCAAATGGAGACAGCGCCGGCGTTGTGGTGGAAGAATCCGCCGCCCCGGTTGAGGGTGTTGATACTGGCGGAGTTGCTTTCGGACGGTCAGGTTCAACCGTGGTCGCAGGCGGAGCGGGCTCGATTGTCGACGGTGGGCGATTCGGAGCCGGCTGAACAGAAGGACGAACCGGCGGCTGAGGTTTGTTCACTGCGTCGTTCTGAGCGAGCTCGTTGTACCCGGCGGGCTGAACAGAGCTGTATCCGGGCTCAATGCTTACCGATTTATTGGCCTTGGCGACGGCCGAACCTGTTTCTTGCAAATCGTTTGGCGACTGAGCGACCACACAGGCAACGTTGAAGCCAGACAGCCCCATCGTCACCGCAGTAGTCATCGACAACGTTCGCAGGGACGACTTGAGCATTCGGCGTGACATTTTCAAATATCTCATAGCCATTGTAGACAGTCTCTCAGCGGGCTTGTTTCGATACTCGACGACGAGTCTGTCGCGGTGCGCCACGATCGGCTGACTCGCATAAAAGGGAGATCCTGCACGACTCGATCGAAACACAGAACCGTTGTCGTGGTATCGACCCTCGCTACCCTCTGAGTTTGTCAGCAGTCAGAGAGCAGATAGATTTCTGCCCACCAATCCGCTATGAGCGGAATAAGCCGCAAAGCTTCACAGTACGAGAGGGGCGAACTTTTTACGGTTGTTCGGCAGACACTTTCTCGAAAGCGTCGAGCTGCTGGAGAACGGCTTGCGTCTGCTTCAGCAATTCCTGGAACTCGCTGTTGCCGGGCTCCTCTTTAACGAGCGCCGCGAAAACTTCTTCAGCTTTCTCAAGAGCAGATCTGGCTGCGGTAAAATTTCGCTGCTGCCCTTCGAGCTGGCCAATGTTCATCAGCAGTTGCCCGAGTTCGACTCGGTAACGATGGACGGCGGGGCTGCGTTCAGACAGATCCTGCATTGAAAATCTCGCCTTGCTGTAGGCGTCGATCGAGTCCGAAAGTTTCGACGCGTCGACAGCAGTCAAGGCGGCGTTCAAATCGGCCAGCAGCCGGTAACAAACGGCAAGCAGATATCGGTCTCTCAAATCGTCAGGGTTCTCCGCCAGCAGCGACTCCAGTTCAGTGATAGCAAGCTGAATATTCTTGCCGGCCGACGGTGCATCGTTCTGATCGACCGCCAGATTCGCGAGGTTGTACCAGCCTTTGGCAAGGTCACGTCGAAGCTGCTGATCCTTTGGCCGAAGCCGCAATGTTCTTTGACGAAGCTCCTGGGCCTTTCGATAGAGCGTCTCCGTCCTGTCCAGTTCCGACCGCCGCCTGGCCAACAAACCAAGATTCATATCGACACTCGCAAGGAGCCGGTCAAACTCGATTCGCTCTTCGTCGTCGGGCGTCGACTCGACAAGTTCAACCCGCAACTTTCGAGTTTCATTAAAAAGAACTTCGGCGCCATCGAGATCGTCCATGTTTGTCGCCACTCGCGCCAGAGCGTTCAGAGTTCGACTGAGCGCTCGTTTTGTGACTTTTGCAGCAGTCGAACCGGCATCCGGTAAGTCGGCAAGCAATTTTGATTGAATGTCGCGAGCCTTCTCGTAGGACTCGACGGCGGCCTGTGGTGAGTCGAGTTCCTCAACGATCAGACCGACTCGAAAGTGTGAGAGTGCTACTTCATCACGAACGGTCGGGTCATCAGAACGGCGATTCAGGAATCGTTGATAGTAATCGCGAGCGAGCCCCAGCAATTCATGACGAAGGCCCTCGGCTCCCGGTTCGTTCATCAAGCGATCTTCGCTGACGCGGGTGAAGAAGTCATTCACCGCCGCCAGTGCATCCTGAAAACTGGCCTCAGAAACCTGTTGAGCCTTAGTCGTTTCCTTCAGGCTGGACTCGACCTGCTGCCGAGCCTCGTCGGTTTTCACATACGCGACGGCTAGACTCACCAGAGCAACAATGACGCTGACGACAGCCAGGCCGCTCAACGACGACACCAGCGGGTTACGGCGACACCAGCGGACGAAACGTTCCGGACGACTGAGAGGTCGCGACAGAATCGGTTCGCCATTGATGAATCGTTTCAGTTCATCGGCGACTTCCGCAGCAGTCTGGAACCGGCGGTCCGGTTCTTTCTCCAGACACTTCATGCAGATTGTCTCAAGATCCTGATCGACTTCCGGATTGAGTTCCCGCAGCGCGACCGGTTCAACATTCAGCACCTGCCGCATCGTCGCCATCGAAGTCGCTGCTTTGAACGGCGGTCGACCACTCAGCAGGTGATACAGCGTCGCGCCGATTGAATAAATGTCTGAACGTGCAGTCGCGCTGGCGGCGTCGCCGAACTGCTCGGGCGGCATGTAGGATGGCGTGCCCATTGCCTCACCGGATCGAGTCAGTTCCTGATCTTCGTTCTGGAGTTTCGCAAGACCGAAGTCGGCAATGCGTGGGCGCAGGGTTCCGTCTTCGATAAGGATGTTTGCCGGCTTGATATCACGGTGCAGAATGCCCTGTTCGTGAGCAGCGTGGACCGCTCGACAGACCGGTTCGACAAATATCGCCGCTTCGCGGCTGTCGAGAGATCGATCGCTGATCTGATCCGACAGCGAACCGCCTTCGACATACTGCATCGAGAAATAATGACACCCATCGATTTCGCCGACGTCGTAAACGGTCACCAGGTTGTCGTGCTGAAGCCGCGCGGCCGCATGAGCTTCGGCCTTGAAGCGATCGACCATCCGCCGCTGAGTGACCTCGGTCATGTTGCTCATGCGGTCGGGGCGAATAATTTTCAACGCAACCAGTCGGTTCGCTGCTCGCTGGCGAGCTTTGTAAACAACTCCCATCCCTCCCTGCCCGAGCGGACTGATCAAATCGTAATCGCCAAATGTCTGCCCGGAGCCGATAACCGGCCCCGGAGTCGACCGCACTGACGCGAAGGATGAAACAGGACCACCGACGAGCGTTTCCGAAACCCGATTCTCGTCCATCGTGACCGGCGATCCGCCATCATCCGTTGGGACAATAGTCTCGATGTCTGTCTGATTTCTGGAAGAATTGACCGTCGACACCTGGGCGCTGCCAGTTTCAACCAGGGTATCACGTTCGGTTTCCGCGGAAGCGTCCGCAACGCTGGTTTCGACAATCGTCTCAACAGACTGCTGATCTGAACCGGTACTTAATTCGCCGTCTGCCATTTCCGGACGCTGGCCTGCCTCGTTTTCTGTCGGCGAAATCCCTGGCAGAACCGTCTCAACGGCTTCTGAATTCACCATCAACGGATCAACCGATTCGAACACACTGGCAACGATATGAGAAGAATCGGGAAACAGACTTGAATAATGCCCCTGCTCAGGAATTCGCCCTCGCTGGCGGCGGTCTTCAATTTCGATCTGAAGGAGTTCGCGCAGCAGAACCTGTCGCTCGACGCCCAGAGCATCGCCCATGAACTCATGAATGCGAGAGTTCGGATTCGCCTTGATGGCGTTGCGGAAGTTTGAGCTTGCTTCCTCAACACGCGATCGCTGCTCGGAAGAGAGCGAATCGATCGTTGGAACCGGGCTGGCCATTCTGATCAGCCTTCTATCTATCTCTAGTGAATTCTCTTGCCATGAATTCGTGGACGCTTTGCTGGATGACGCCCAACATCATAAACACACAACAGCGACGAAACAGTCGAAGAGGTGCTGCCGATCCGACAAACGAAAACAGCCGCATCCGAAGTCTGTTTCGGATACGGCTGATTGATGACCGCTGAGTTTGAATTGAGACTCGTAATTTATGGAGTCGCTGCCGGCGCGTCGTTGTCATCAGCTTCATTGAGAGCGGCAATTCCAAGGCCAATTCCGGCTCCAACACCGCCGAGAATCAGCACATCGTACAGCCCAAGGCTGTCGAGAAATCCTGAGGATGGTGCGGCGAACGCTCCGCCAGGCGAAACAGGAACCAGTCCGCCATTATCGACAATGCGAACCTGCCCGTAGGCAACGCCGTTTTCATCATAGAGAATGTTTCCGTCCGGGCTCTGGCCTCGAACCAGCGACTTGTCTGAGACGATTCGAGCAGCCTTCAACGCCTTTGGCGGTGCAATGCCGTTCGCCCAGACCCGATACACCCCATGACCTGTTCCGGCCACAATGTAGTACGTGCCTGGCTTGAGGTCTCGAACTGCGAATTGACCTTTGTCATCCGTCTTTGTTCGATGAACTTCTTTGCGTTCCTTTACCTGACGGATCGAAACGACGACACCTGACGACGCCGCTTTCTTCGCGTCAAAGACCTGCCCTTCCAGAACGCCGTCCTCTGTGAGTGACAAGTCACGTACAATATTGGCCGGCTTTTTGGCCTCGGTTCTCACCGATGTCTCGCCGGCTTGCACGAGACCTCCTGGAATCAGTGTTCCCGCACAGGCCAGGGCTGCAACTGTGGACTTTAAGAAGTGATGAAGTTTCATGGTCTCCGTACCTGTATCTGTCGCGTAGGCCTGAGGGGTTCAGTCCGAAACACTTTGCCTCGGACACGCGAGTTTCTTGTTCCAGCCGTCTGTTCAAGCCTGAAAACTTGAATCTGACCAGTCGCAGAAATCCTTTTCTGCGAGACCTCTTTGTTCCTGTCGCGGATCAATTTCCTCAACATCAGTGAGAAAACTTCAGGCCCGCTTCAATTGTTGCTCCTGACTTGACTCAATCACGCAACCGTTCCGCGACCGAGTCAGTTAGTTCTCTACGAGTTATCGTCACACGTCACATTGCCGCTACAGTTTTCCCAGCCGGAACTCAATTTTTCCAGGTCGTCGATTTCAAAATGAAAACTCACTTCTGCCAAACCGGCCATCCGCAAGAACTTTACGACCAGATACGACTGACGCTGTTTAGAAAGCTTCGAATGCAGCTTGAGAATGGCCTGACCAGTTGATATGACGCCTCGCGAAGGCGCAAACGGTTCGTCAGTTCTTGAACCAGAATTCGGGGAACCAGAAGTTTTTTCACAATTCAGCTGAAAGAAATCTGAGGCAACTTCCCCATGAAATCCGACAACCAGCGCCCAGTCTGGCGATCGACCACGATTCTCAGTGTCCGCAAAGACGGCGTCGTCGCGCTGGGCGGAGACGGCCAGGTCAGCTATGGCAACACAATTATGAAGTCGGACACAAAGAAAATTCGGTGGATGCTCGATAAGCGAGTGCTCGTCGGCTTTGCAGGTTCAACTGCCGATGCCTTCGCACTGATGGAGCGGTTCGAGACAAAGCTGAAGGACTTTCCCGGCAACATGCCTCGTGCCGCGACCGAACTGGCTCGCGAATGGCGAACCGACCGCATTCTGCGAAAACTCGAAGCAATGATGATCACCGTTGATGCGGACAGCAGCCTGCTGATCAGCGGCCAGGGCGACGTTGTGCAGCCGACCGATGGTATCGTCGGAATCGGTTCCGGCGGAAACTTTGCCGTTGCCGCTGCGAAAGCGCTGGTCAAACACTCGGACCTGAGTGCTTCTGAAATCGTGCGGGAATCGCTTACGATCGCGGCGGACATCGACGTCTTTACCAACAGCAATCTTATCGTCGAGGAAATTCCGTGTACGAAATGACGCCGACTGAAGTCGTTGCCAGACTCGACCAGTTCATCGTCGGGCAGAACGACGCCAAGCGAGCCGTTGCGATCGCGCTGCGAAATCGTTGGCGATGGAAACAGCTTCCCGAGGAAATGCGTCGCGAAGTCACTCCGAAGAATATCCTGATGATCGGACCGACCGGCGTCGGCAAAACCGAAATCACGAGACGCCTCGCTAAACTGACCGGTGCACCGTTCGTAAAGGTCGAAGCCAGCAAGTACACCGAAGTCGGCTACTACGGTCGTGATGTCGAGTCCATCATCCGCGACCTCGTCGAGGCGGCCATCGGTATCGTCAGCGACAAAGCTCGCAAAGATGTCGAGGACGAAGCCGTCACACGCGTTGAAGAACGGATTCTTGACCTGCTGCTGAAGTCGTCCGAACCGAGCGTCCCGGAACCGCCGATGCTGTCGCTTCCCGATTTCACCACGCCAGCTTCGAGCTCGGATTTCCGCTCTGCCGATCAGGACGGCGAGGAATCAGAAACACAACCGATAGAGGCTGGGCTCGACGCTGCCGAGAAAGAGCGAGAGCGTAAGGAACGCCAGACGCGAACCCGCGAAAAGTTTCGTCAGATGCTGCGCGACGGCAAGCTCGACGACAAGATGGTCGAACTCAGCGTTGAGCAGAAGACGGCAACCGTGCAGATGTTTTCGGGGCTCGGGATGGATCAAATGGATCCGAGCATGCAGAACGTTTTCGACCGGCTGATCCCCACCCAGACGAAGACTCGCGAGATGCCCGTCGAACAGGCCCGGAAAGTGCTGTTCGACCAGGCCGTTGAGGAACTGATCGATCGAGACTCAATCCAGGAAGAAGCATTACGCCTCGCCGAAGCGTCCGGCCTGGTTTTCATTGACGAGATCGACAAAGTCTGCGTTGATGGTGAAGGTTCGAAAGGCCCGGACGTCAGCCGGCAGGGGGTGCAGCGGGATCTTCTGCCGATCGTTGAAGGCACGACCGTCCAGACGAAGTACGGCAACCTGAAGACTGACAACATCCTGTTCATCGCCGCCGGAGCGTTTCATAAGAGCCGACCGTCGGACATGATGCCCGAGCTTCAGGGCCGGTTCCCGATTCGAGTTGAACTTGCAGACCTGACGCGTGATGACTTCGTGCGGATCCTGGTCGAGCCCGAATCTTCGCTGCTGCGGCAGTACGAAGCGTTGTTGAAAGTCGAAGGCGTCAAACTCGTATTCAGCGACGACGCCGTTCAAAAGATCGCTGACTGCGCATTTCAGATGAATCAGTCGACGCAGAACATCGGCGCCCGCCGGCTTCACACCATCCTTGAGCGTCTGCTTGAAAACGTCAGCTTCGACGCACCGGCCATGTCCGGCAGGACGGTAACGATCGACTCTGAAGCCGTGCGAGAGCAACTCGGCGAAATCCTCGGCAGCGAAGATCTCAGCCAGTTCATTCTGTAGTTCGAGCCACCGGCAAGGATTCTCTTCACCTTCCCGATGACCACGAACGTCGAGCAATTGCACCGTTTGCAGATTCGGCCATCAATGTGCTGGCGGCGGGCTGTTCTGGAAGGCTCGTGCCCGATACAGAAAGTCGATGATGTTGCCTTCGTGAGGTTGCAGCCAGTTGAGTTGCAGCGTCTTGACTTCGCCAATGTTGAGCCGGTCAATGTTTGTCGCGTCGAGTAGCTGTCGCGAGAACGCTTCATCATTGGTCAGACACGTGCCGACCAGCGTGTAACCGATCTTCTTGATCATCTGATCTTGCGGGCATTCAACAACCGAGCAGAACGGGAACATGAATTCCGTATTCGCCATCGGGTCGTCGGGATCCGAAACGTGCAGGACGGTCGGACGCAGGAAGTCGCAGCGTTCCTTTTCGACCAGTCGATCGCCGTCGCGGTACTTCGCCGTCACTTCGGTGACTGCTCCCGATTCGCAACCATCGTCAATCTGACCATTCATCGCCTTCGCAGCTCCGGCCATCGTGAATGCTGCAAGACCGGCCTTCGGATCGTTCATCGGCAACGGGGCGACTGGTCCAAGTCGCTGAGCCATTGCATCGGCAATCTCTTCGGTGTGTCGCGATGCCCAGACGCCTGAGGCGCTGATGCAGCTTCGGCCACTGTTGAGATAAACCGAGTCAACCATCAGATCGAGATATTTCTCCCAGTCATCGACAACGTCGTCGCCAAGAATGATCTTCGAGAAACCTGGTCCGTGAGCTGAAATTCGCGGGTTTCCTTCGTACTTTTCGACCGTCGCCTGACCGCCGAAGATGACGGATCGTTCGCAGCATTCCAGCACGGCCCCGCCAAGTTCCGCACCACTGTCGCCCGCTCCAGGGTAAAGACAGAACGCTTCTCTAGGAATACCGGCCTGAGCCATCGCTTCATAAACTCGATACGGCGTCCACGGCTCGGACTTCCCTGGCTTCAGAACCAGACCGATCTGCAACGGGATGACCGGCAACCACAGGGTATGCACGCCGGGACTGTTCGAAGGAAGCACCCAGCCGGATGCATCGCAGTTAGCCTGATAACTGACCATGACGCCACGGTCTTCCATGCCGTAGCCGTTCGACAGAATCTCGTACGGTAATCCTCGCGTCAGTGCATCAAGGATACTGCCCATGTTCTTCATGACGAACGCATTCTTCGTCATATTGAATTTGCACATGTGCTCGGGCAGGCCAGTCGTTGCCGACTGAAGCATGCAGAAGTCTTCAGGAGTCTGCTCGCCATTACCAAGCGGCAGCGTCGCATGTTCAAAGAGTTCTGCCGCTGCGGCGCACTTATCGACAAGTTCCTGGATACTGAACTGACGAAGAATTTCACGAGCCTTCTTCGCTTTCCGCATATCCATCTTGATGAGCCCACCGTTGGCCTCATTCACCTGAGCCAGCGTTTCGCCTGTCTCAAAATGGACGACGTCCGTCCGGCTCATTGATTTATATTCTTTACCCCAACGGATGACAGGGATCTCAAGCATCGGAATTTTCCTAACTTGCCGCGTGTGCCGCATTGATAGTGGAAACGAAAACGGTCATTGCCTCAGTAGACACCGACGGTTGTCGTCTTGAGTAGTTCATGGAATGGGCGAGTGCCGCTGATGCCGTGCCAGGGGTAGACGTCGATGGCCGGCTCGCGTTCTCCTTCGTCTCGTTCCATGAAACCTGGAATGAACAGCTCTTTCGTAAACGTGTAGAGTTTCACTCGACCGGTTTCGCCAACTTCGACAACCTTGTTGTAATCATCGAACTGGACAACTTCGATGACTGCTCGCGGCTGAGGAGCGAAGTACGTAATTTTGTACTCGTCGGCGATGTCGAAAGGTTTTCCACAAGCCAGCCCCATCAAAGTGTTGCCGTACGTTGGCGTGATGAAAACGTTGTCGCCGAGCAGTTCTTCTTTGCAGAATCGATACCACTGCGGCGTGAATTCGGTGCCGCCCGCAAAGATACCTTTAATACCGGCTTCTTCGATGCTGCCACCATCGTCCATCAGACGCAGAGCCAGAGCTTCCAGCAGCTTCGGAGTGGCGAACATGCACTGCACGTTGTGGTTAGCTCGAAGGATGGTTACGGCCTGATCGATAACGTGAGCGGCGTAGGCCTTGGCTTCTTCGGTCTTGCCCTTCTTAAGGAGCTTGACAACCCAGCGTGGATCGAGGTCGACACAAAAGCAAATACCGCCTCGATGCTGAGCAAGATGTTCAACAGCCAGCCGCAAGCGACGGGGGCCAGACGGGCCAAGCATCAGCCAGTTGGCTCCGCGTGGAAAATGCTCGTCCGGGAGCGTTTCGCTGAAGTTCTCGTAGTCGATCCAGTGATCCTCAATGACCACTCGCGATTTTGGAATCCCGGTCGTTCCGCCAGTTTCAAAGACGTACGTCGGCTTGCCGGCGAGACCTTTAGGAATCCACTTATCGAGCGGGCCACCTCGCAGGTCTTCATCCTCGAACAAAGGGAACTTCTTCACATCCTCGAAACACTGAATCTCTTTTCGAGGGTCAAAGTCCAGCGTCTTTGCCTTCTCCAGCCAGTAATCGCAGCCTGTTTCAGGGTTAAAATGCCATTCGACACTTTCTCGCACATGGGCGTCGAGCCGTTCCTGTGCGGCAGCCATCTTCTGATCGAGAGAATTATCGCTCACTGCTGTGTGCTCCATCGGAAAGTCAATATGAAGATTCGGCGCAGATAGGCCGGTCGGCTGACCGGGCGCACGATTCGGTTCGAGGTAGAAAAACACGGGACGACCGCCTCGTTCGAGGCGAATGCGGCCATAATTACGGGAGTGTTCCGTCAATTCAATCCTCAGCGGGAAATCGACAGATCGTCCCTGAATATCACGTAAATGATTGAGTTGTCGGGATCATGACAAGCTCAGGCACCCGAGCCCTTGGCGGCAGACTGATGACCATCAATGCCGCCGCCGCAAGGTCTTCCGGTTGCAGAATTCTGGCACGATGCTCAGCCGAAACCGGCACCGGTCGCTCGTCCAGAATCGGAGTCTCGACCTCACCGGGGTAGATTGACGTCAGTCGGATTCCGTTTCTGCTCTCTTCCTCACCAACCGTCAGGCTGAGTGCCGACATGGCAAACTTCGAGGCGTTGTAGGCAACTCCGCCAAGCAGACCAGCTCGGATTCCAGCCACCGAGCTGATGTTGACGATCACGCCGTCCTGCTTCTCTCGCATTTGGGGAAGAACCGCACGAATGCAGTTGTAGGCGCCCGTCGCGTTGATCTGGAGCAGCTTGTCCCAGTCGGCAGGATCGAGATCGGCCATGGAGCGTTTCGCGACGTTGATGCCGGCACTGTTCACGAGAACTTCGACAGACCCCAACATCTCTCGAGCCCACTCAACGAGCTTCGCCACATCAGCTCGATCGGCAACATCGCAGACTCGAAAAATAATTTCGTGCGGCGAGCTGTCAACAACTTCCTGCAGTCTCGATTCGCGACGCCCCGTGATTGCCACTCGGCACCCGTTGGCAGCCAGAGTTCTGGCAATCTCCGCTCCGATTCCACTTCCCCCGCCTGTGACTAACACCGTCTTTCCTTCAAGCGTGCTCACGTGATGTGTCCCCATGGTTGTCTATCGAAAAAACAGAAGCCCGGCCTTACTTGAAAGCCGAGCTTCATGAGTTGGTTGAGCTTTCAGAATATCAGTGCTGGAAGAGGAACTCCTTCGAGTTCAGAATCGCCCAGCCGACATCTTCCAGAGCGAGCAATCGGTCGGAGCTGCCGGCGATGTGTTTTCGCGAAGCATTCAGTTCAGCCTCGACCGGTTCCCTCGCCAAAGCCGCCAGGTAAAGCGTGGTGATGATGTCGTCGTCGGACTTGTTCGCCTTAACCATCTGATGAATTCGACCATTGTCGGCCCGGAGTTTGTTATGCACGGTCGGGCCGTTGATCATCTGCAAAGCCTGAGAAAGATTTGACTCGCTGGACCGTTCACACTGGCAGGCCATTTCCCGCTGAGGCTGACCAAAGACTTTCAGAAAGTAGTGATCCGTCGGAGGGTCAGGAAGAGCGATCGCTCGCGTCCCGGCAGGCAGCCCTTTGAAACTTTCCGCGACGTCCGTCACCTGGCAAATGGCATCGAGGAGCTGTTCGGCCGAAAGCAAACGCGGCGTCGCATGCGAGGCGTAGATTTCATCGTCGGCGTTGAAGTCGTTCTTCTTAGAACTGAGTTGGTAAACGCGGCTGTTCATGATCGTGCGAATGGCCCACTTTCGGCTGAAGCCATTTCTCGCAAACTGCTCAGCGAGCGAGTCAAGTAACGCTGCATTCGATGGAGGATTCGAATCCCGGAAATCATCGACAGGTTCGACAATTCCTCGCCCCATCAGATGTCCCCAGATTCGATTCACTGCGGACTTCGCGAAGAACGGATTCTCGGCAGACACCAGCCAGTCCGCAAACACTTGCCGACGATCCTGGTCAGCAGGCACGTCAACATCACCTTTCAGTAGCAGATGAACTTTCATCGTCTGCCCGGTTCGAGGCTGTTTGATCTCGCCGGAACGTGTGACGTGGATAATCTCTTCGTCCGGCATCGCGCCTTTCTGCCGGCCGATCCGAGTGAAGGCAGCGGCGATTCCGTAGTAGTTGTCCTGCGACCATTTTTCGAATGGATGGTTGTGACACTTGGCACATTGAATCCGAATTCCCAGGAAGAGCTGCGCCGTCGTTTCGGTGGCGTCGTTCGGGTCACGGCTGGCTCGCCAGTAGCTGGCGGCGGGGTTCTCGAAAACGCTGCCGCTGGCTGTCAACAGTTCGTGAGCCAGCTTATCAAGCCCCTTGTCCGTGCGAATTCCGTCGTAGACCCACCGCTGGAATTTGTGGACTCCGGTCGTCGTGAGTTTCTTGCTGTTTGACCGAAGAATGTCGCTCCACTTGAGCGTCCAGAACTCGGCAAAGTCGTCACTCTCAAGCAAGGTATCGACCAGCTTCGCCCGGCGGCCATCAGCCGCGGTGGCGAGGAATGCCTGTGTTTCGTCGATCCGAGGCAGACGCCCCGTCAGATCGAGATACGCCCGCCGCAGGAATTCTTCGTCAGTGCAGACGTCAGAAGGAAGAATCTGAAGCTGCTTCAACTTGGCGAAACTGTGCGTGTCGACAAAGTTATTTTCCGGCGGGTTGCTCCACTTAAAGCCGGGGACTTCTTCGAGGAACGTCACATCCGCAGTGGCCATTCTGTCGAGGTAGCGAGCAAGGATGGCAGTTTCGCCACGTCCTGTTTTCTCGACAAGTCCGTTGTCGTCGACGCTGGCGACCGACTCGTTCGAAGAAGTGAAGACCGTTAACGCGGTCAGGTCACGAACTGAGCCGTCGCTGAAGTAACCATTGACAGAAAGTTGCTGCCGGTCCGAAGCGTCCCGCAGGACTCGTTGGCTCGGAAGAATTTCGATGCGAGCCAGCGTGGGCGATTCCGGTTGATCGAGCTGCAAGCCTTCGCCGATCCAGTTATGCAGAACCTGCCACGCCGGCCCCCCTTTCGTCAAGCGTCGACCGCCGCCATGAGCGACTTCCATCAGCGGTTTCTGAAGCAGCAGGCTTTCGTCCGGCTTCAGCGGGTTGGTCCTTCGACCGAAGAATTCCGAACGTAACGTGAGGATATCGAGCGGCGGATCGAAAGCTCTTAACGAAAGTCGAAAGCCGCCCTTGCCTGACGGCGAACCGTGACACGCTCCCATGTTGCAGCCAGCTTTGCTGAGTGCAGCCAGAGTTTCGTTCTGAAAGCTGACCGGATTCGGAACAGACGTCCCTTTAACGACGACGTCGATCACAACCGTCTGAGCCCCCAACTGGCATGCAATCTTTGCGGCTCCGTCGCCGACTGGCCGAGCAATGGAGCCTTCCAGCCTGACAACCTTCTCGTCAGAAGTCGTCAGCTTCGCCAGGTGAGTGACGTCCCGGACGTCCTCGCCGAACTGTCCGGTCACGACGATCTGCTTCTGAGATCTCAAACCGGCCAGTTCGAATTTCGACGACTCGGTTGTCAACTTCGATGGCTCGTCAGCGGCCTGGCTGCATTGCGAAAGAATGCTCAATCCGACCATAACAGCGGTCAGTTTCAGAATGTTCGCTCGCCACTGGGTGGTTTGTTCGAGATGCTGCTCATAAGTTGAAATTGATCGACGCATCTGAATGCCTCTCCGAATAATGAATCGTCAGAGTCTGGTAGGTTCAACGTTTGACGAAGTCGGGTATTTCAGGATTTGCCAAACGGCAACGGGCGGTCTATTCGACAGTGAGTTTTACATTGGGCGAATCAGCCGAGACCTTTACTTTGCCAACAGTCGCCTCGGCCTTCACGCTGAGATTGTTGATCACTCCTTTAACCGCATCGGGCGCCGCGACCAGCGTCACTTCGGTTTCGTTCTGGTCGGCGGGAATCTTTGCTTCCGACGCTGTCACGCCCTTCGGCAGGTTCTGGAACGTCAGCACGACTTCGCCTTTCAGTGCCGGATTACGCTCAACGGTGACCTTTGCCTTCAGCTCCGTACCAGCGGCGAGTTTGTCGCTGCCCGGCATCAGAGCAAGCGTCATCGGCGTCTGAAGTCGCAGCGTGATTCCGGGCACTGTCTGCACGACCGTTGTTTTGCCCTGCTTGATCGTTCCGGTCATGACCGCGGTGAAGTCTCCCAAAGCGGCTTTGTCCGTCGCCGTGAAAGTAATAACCGCTTCGCTTTGCCCCTTCGCAATTGGCGTCACGGCTGCGGTAACGTTGCCAGGCAGTCCTCCCTTGTTCGCTTCGGGAGTGACTGCCAGCGTAATCGCCTCGTCAAAGCCGGCGTCGCGATCGACAAGAACCTTTACCGATGCCGACAGGCTTTGGCCGAAAACAACTTCGCCCACTTCCGGACGAAGCCGAATCTGCGGCTTCGGTGCCACTCCAACAGCGACGTACCCGTCGAGATTCTGCGGCCCCCAAGGCAGCGAGTTGAACGACGCCTTCAGCGCGTCTTCAGTTCGAGCGACCACTTCGAACTCGTCAGAACCATTCTGCCCTCGTCCGACAATCTGCACAGGAACGAACGTTCCGGGAGCAGTGTCGACCGCGCTGCTGATTGTCAGTACGACCGATTTCGTACCGGGTCCGGCGACTGTCGGATTGCTCGTCACACCTGCCGGAAGATTGGTCGCGGCAATTTGAATCGGCCCGTTGTAGCCTCGACGAGCCACGTCCACGGTGATCATTGCCGTCGAGCCCGCCCCCACATTGATCACGTCGGCGGCTGCCGTCAGGTCGAAAGACGGCGTGATGGGTTGAGCTTCGACTCGATAAGTGAAGGCCGCTCCGCCTCGCTGGTGAAGCTCTTCGACAGCCAGCGTGTAATCACCGTCTGCCGGAAAGGTGTAGTCGAAAAATGCGTCACCAACCCCAAAGTCTTCTTTGGCCGCAACCTGTCCACCGTCAGCTTTCAGCAGGCGCAGATAGGCCGACGCAGGAGATCCCTGGCGGCGAGTGACGACGTGAAATCGAAACTTCTGATCCTTCTTCGCGGAGAAGACAAAGTGGTCAATGTCGCCTGGGGCTTCGACACGACCGTTGACGGATGCTCCGAGTTCGACGCGAGTTGCTTTGGCAGGTTCGTTGTTTGGTTCAGCCTCGACAGTAACCGATGAGTCTTCAATTCGGAGCATCGCAAAGCCACTGCTCCTGCCGCCGGCCCGTCGAGCGGCCACGTTCACCCATTCGATCTTTGGATCTGACGGTGCCCGCACTTCGGCCTGGCCGACGCCGTCAACGTCAGAACCAACGAACGACACCTTTGCGACAGAACCTCTCGTCACCCCCATCGGATAAGGACTCGACAGACACGGGAAGTCGCCGACTCGCAACCGATAGAAGTGCCCTGCCCCGCCCTGATAGCGGATATCGCGAACTTCGACGACGTAATCGCCCGCGTCCGCAAACGTGTAATGCAGCCGCGCGTCGCCTCGCAGCCCCGGTTCGTCATCGCTGTAAGTCAGCTCTCGCCCCCTGGCGTCGAGAATCCTCAGCAACGGATCAAGCGCTGAACCCAGCCGTCGAGCGACGACTTCAAACGACAGCTTCTGACCGGCGGCGACTTTCACTCGGTAGTAATTGCGTGAAAGATTCGCGACGGCTCCATCGACCGCGACTGACGGAGCGATCTCCTGAGCCTTGTCGATCGTCGTGTTTCCCGCGGCAGCCGCTACGGAAGGCAGGTCGTCCACCATGATCAACTTCAGCGACGAAACTCCATTCGGACCAGCCACCCGCAACCCGTGAATTCCCACCGGAACGTCGGCGGGCACGTTCAGTCGCCAGGTAACGTCGGCAGCGTTTGTGCCGTTGTCTTTAACGTCAGGCGAAAGTTGAGCGGCCGCTCCAAACTGTGTCCAAAGCTGCGATGCTCCTGCCAGGTCGCTCCCGCGAAGCCTGACGTCGATCTGCTGTCCGGCGGCGACTGCCTGAGGTTCCGTTGTCGAGACCGCCGGAGCGGCTTCCATCACGGAAACGGCACCGTCAAATCCGCAGACGATAAACAGCGTGGCAAGACAACTACTGAGCCTCGAAACAACCATCGAGAAACTCCAGGGAGGGCGATCAGGCGGTGGGTGCCGAACAAAGAGTTCGCCACGGCGGTGGGACGTCAAACCTATTCAGGTTTGTTGATGGGTCATCATAGGCATCCCGCGAATCGACCGTCAAAGCCAAAGACCAGTCTCGCCACTTTGCCCCGTTCCGCCTTTACCACTCGCATCAGTCAGAAAGCCCATACCGGACGATGCACCACAGCGCGGAGAAGCCGTCTCGCCAGCCGATCTTTTTGCCCTGCTCGTAAGTCCGGCCCGAGTAGCTGCACGACAGCTCGTAGACCCGGTAACCGCGTCGAGCGATGCGTGAGGTGAATTCCGGTTCGAAGCCGAAACGGTTCTGCTTGAGCAACGGGGCGATCTCGTCAATAACCTCGCGACGGCAGACCTTATAGCAGGTTTCCATGTCGGTGAGGTTGAGATTTGTAAAGCAGTTGGACATCGTCGTCAGAAATCGATTGCCCAGATAGTGCCAGAAATAGAGCACCCGGTGAGGCTGGTCGCCGAGGAACCGGCTTCCGAAAACAACGTCCGCCTTGCCTTCGACAATCGGATGCAACAGCCGTGGGTATTCGGAGGGGTCGTACTCAAGATCCGCGTCCTGAATGATGACCATGTCGCCCTGCACGGCTCCGAAGCCGGTGCGAACAGCCGCTCCCTTCCCCTGATTCTTCTCGTGATAAACGAAGGTCATTCGATTATCGGGCAACGAGCGATCGTCGCTGGCCGAGTCCAGACTCGCCCGCTGTTCATCTTCCAGTTTTTTCAGCAGGTCGCGAGTTCCGTCTCTGCTGCAATCATCAACCAGAACAATCTCTTTGCGGATCGGCACCTGCTTCACCCGGTCAAGCAGCCCCTGCAATGTCTCACGCTCGTTGTAAACCGGAATCACAACTGACAACAGCAGCTCGTTCGGGATGACGTAAAATCCCAACTGCCGACACGCGGCTTCGCCCAGCGTCCTGCGGAGCGAATCAAACCACTCCTGCGAATGCGGCAGAGCTTCCTTTGGCGAGCCATCGCTCGGTGATGAATCGTGATCCGACATCTGTCCCTCGAAAATAACGGTATCGCAAAGGCGAGAAGTGTATCGTTGCCGAAGCCGGCGCAGAAGTACCGTCCATCAGCACAGGACTTTTCAGCCGGACGCTTCCCTTCCTGCATGACAATGACTTCCCAACAGGAAATGTCAGAAAGTCAACGGGATCGACATTTTCAGATTGACTGCCTATGCGTCGCCAAGCAATATATCGCCTTGCAACCCATTTGGAGTCTATCTGTTATGGATGGTTTGAACCCGGAACTGATGCGGGGCAGCCTCGAACTGATGGTGTTGTCCGTTTTGTCGGACGGTTCGAAATACGGCTATCTCATTCAACAACGGCTGAAAGAGGCCAGCGACGAACTGGTCGATCTGAAGGCGGGGACGCTCTACCCAATTCTCCACAAGCTGGAGACGAAGAAGATGGTTCGTTGCCGCTGGGACGATTCCACCGGCCGCCGCCGCAAATGGTACGAGCTGACCGCTGCCGGCAAGAAACAGCTGAAAGTACGAGTCGACGAGTGGCAGGCTTACGTCGAGTGCCTGCGTCGAGTGCTCGGGCCTCTGGCCGATCCCAGCCCATTGCCGGCGTGAACCAGGACAACGACTTCAACACAAATCGAAGACGGTCTCAATCTGTATCAGAAGGCAGGTGATCTCATGCCGGAACGGGAATTTGAACTCTATCTGTCAGTCCTCAGTCGAATGTTGCGACTGAATGAGCAGCAGAAGAATGCGATCTCGGACGAACTTCGCGATCACATGGAAGAGCGGTTCGAAGAACTCGTACGGTCTGGCATGAATCGCGACGACGCGATCCGACAGGCGCTTGACGAATTCGGAGACGCGGCTGGGCTGGCGGTGGACTTCACGAACGTTTCGAAGAAGCGAATCAGGAGAATTATCATGCGCTCAACCGCCGTCATCGCGTCACTGGTCGCTGTGTGCGTTTTCTTTTTGAACGACGTCGATCTACGGCGGCCTGGCTTGCCCGGTCCAGGTCAGATTGTCGCTGAGAATTCAAGCACACCCGGAAACAACTCACCTGTGGAACCAGCTCAGGATTCAAATGCCGACGTTGCCAAACCGATCGTCACTGGGGACAGACCAATCGATTTTGTTGTTGCCGGAGAAGTCGTCGCGCCGGCGTTTCTTCAGGATGCGACGATGGGTGAATTCGCCGATACGCCTCTTGAGGATGTTGCGGATTTCTGGTCAACGCTTCACAACGTTTCGATCCTTCTGGACAGGGCCGGCCTGGACGGAGACGGAATCGCGACAGACACCCCGACCACAATAAGTGTCGATCCTTTTCTGCCCGTTAAACAAGGGGACAAGACCAAGGAAACTGACGCTTCTGGCAAGCAGGATCCCATCCAGAAGAACCACATATCGCTGGCACAGGCCCTTGACTGGGTTACTCGCATGCACGAAGCCGAGTGGTACGTCGATGAAGGAATTATCCACATAACGTCCCGCATGGCCGAGGAAGAACGTGAAATCTCAAGATCCTACTTTATTCGCCAGTTCCTGGTTGACGGATTCACGGAGAATTCGCTCATCGAAACCATTCAGAAGATGACCAGCGGCCATTGGATGAACATTGATGGAAACGGCGGAACGCTCGCGCTGGTTGGCGACGTGTTGACCATTCGTCAGAACTGGCAGACTCATCGGGAAATTGAACTTCTACTGGCGGCAATTCTTCGTCACGAGAAAGAATTACCCATCTGTTACCCAGAGAGTGCTTTGCGACTGGCAAGCCGAATTGAGCAACGCATTGAAGACATCGATTTTTCCGATACACCACTCAGTGACGTTGTCGCTTACCTGTCTGAGGCTGCGGAAGTTCGAATCCGTATCGACGAGAATGCACTCAAGGAAGAGGGCTGGGACCTGGACTCTCCCGTCTCGCTCAAGATTCAGCACCAGTCACTCCGCACCATTCTGCGACTCGCGCTGAAACCGTTCGATCTTCAGGCGATCGTTCATGAGGGCTGCCTTGAAATTACAATTGCATCAAAAGCCAACGAGACGCTCACAACGGTTGCCTATGACGTGCGGAATCTTGACGACAAGGCCGGGCAGCTAAGGCAGCTTGAGGTCGCAATTCAGAGCACGAATGGCGGCCCATGGCTTGATCGTGATGGTGTTGGCGGCGTGCTGCTGATGCCCGGCGGTGGAAGAATGCTGGTGCGGCAAACCGACGAAGGTCACCGCGAGATTCGGCAGCTGCTGGCTGCTCAACGACGCGCCAACTCGCTGGGGAAGACATTTGAATCGGCGGGCACGGAATTGACGCGATCGACTGAAGTCATCCGCTCAGCTCGGCGGGGACCACTTGAGAAACGATTTTATCGAGTTCCTTCAGAAACGGCAGATGACCTGTTGACCGTCCTGCCCGCTTCGATTGAACCGGAAACCTGGATCCAGGCGGCTGCCTTTGAGCAAAGTACGAATACAGGACGGAGCGTTGGAACCATCGCAAAGGTCGAAGTCGGACAGAAAGTCGTGAAGATTTCGAACCCGTCCGACGACGGCGGCAACGCGACAAAGAGCCGCAACACGGGCTCGACGACAAAATCGGCATCGTCCAACACTGAGTTGCTTGTCATGCCACAGGCCGTACTGATTATTGACCAGACACCCACGATCCACGAGAAGATCGAAAAGTTCCTGCAGAAACTTGATATGGACGTCAAAGGCGTCAGCCTCGAAGACGCCCAAAAGCACAACAGCGGTGGCGGATTGGGTGGAGGCGGGTTCTTCTAAAGAACGTTTCAAACAAGTCCACACCAAACGGCCTGTTACTTCCGGAGCGCTCGCACGCCGCGTCATCAACTGACTCAAACCCGACGACAAGCCTGAACGCGGCGTTACCACCAGATTTCAAAACTGGATTTGAAAACGAATTGATGGGCGGTGACCACCACCTTACTTCCGACTTCCTCAAGTCGACTTTATGACCTCAGGCTGCGTTGCGAAGCGAATTTTCAATCTCACTGGCTGCCTGAGAATCCATCGACATCGTCGGTTTTCGCTCATAACCGTATTGCCGAAGTTTGTAACCGGCGAGGAGCCAGGTAAGACGTTTTTGGCCACGCGTCAGCTTTTCGGCCCAAGCCATGTCGCTGCGGAGTTTGATCGGACCTGCAGTGCGAACCCGGTTGCCGGCATAGAGATGGCCGGGGGCCATCGGGTCTCCAGCGAGCAGACGATTGGCGACCGACGAGTAATCCAGTCCGGCGACCTCGCCGATTTCTTTCAGCGCTTGCGCCGGATCCGAAACAAAGTCTTCGTAGTGAATGCGCGTCGAAGGCTGATCGGGGAACGACTTGCGCACCTGCTCGCTGAGAAAATTCATGAACAGCCAGTAGCCGGCAGAAATGTGAATCGGCTTCGGACGGATGTCCTGTGGGACGCCACCCTCTTTTGATTTGGCAAACGGTTTCATTCGCGACCACGCCACTCCGCGAGCGTCGCGCACGAGATGAACCAGTCGCACGTCCAGTCCAGGCGTCAGACACAACAGTTTGGCTCGGAGCGGATTCTTGGACGACTCGATGATGACTCGTTTGCCGGTTGCTTCGGCGATCGCCTGGTAAGTCGCGTGAGTCTGCTTCAGGCATTCGGCAAAATCTGGATCAGGATTTCCCGCTCGAAGCCGGTGCCATTCGGGAATCGCCAGCCGCTGGACTCGCGTGAACTTTGTCATCAGCCGCTCGTGCTCGGTGATCGACGACAGGCCGGTCAGCTCGGACCAGCGTTCACGCACGGAACTCCAGATCGCGCAGGTGTCGCGAGCTTCGCCGCACGAGCAGTTTTCTTTCGACGCTGAGCCTTCGATGAAAAGGTGAACCAGCTCGCCGACGCCGAGGACGTCTTCGTGGTTGTTGAGGATCGTGTCGAGAACCGTCGAGCCGCTGCGACCAGCCCCCATGACATAGACAACTCGGATCGGGGCATCACTTTTCCGAGCAATCCCGTCAGCATCCCATTGAAAATTTGCAGGCTCCGTCACGCTCGGACTCCATTCCGGTCGACAATTCAGTATTCCGCTTTCGGGACGAATTCCATGAATTCGGAACGGAAGAATAGGGGCGTTGGCAGAATCAGGACAACGCGAGGTTCGGCTTCAGCCCGTTCGGAATGATTGCGTATCTCGTTTCCTGGAGCTTTCGGGCAACTTGCGGCTGACAGACTCGACAGAAATCATCGTTTTGAGCAGAATCCCGCTTCGATTTTCGAATTCATCGTCCACAATTGAGCGTCGCCCCAGTTGGTGATTCGCTCGCAAATAACGCAAAACAGAAGTATCAGAGAGGTTTTCCGATGTCTGAAGCTGCTACCGAAACCGCCCCCCCAGCAGAAACTCCAGAACCACTCTTCAGCAACGCTGATCTTCGCGACTTCGAGTCGGACGATGTCGCTGCCGGACGAATTATCTGCAAGATGCTTTCAATTTTGTTCATTTACACCCTGATCGCGATGTCGATCGTCTCAATCTGGACAGCGACGCGATAATCTCCCGCAGTGATTATGACGGGCGATTTTGAGCAACAGCACAAGAACAGCAGGCTCGAAGATTCAGTTCTTCGAGCCTGTTTTCGTTTTACTGCGGCTGCCGGAAATCGGCTCAGACCGCCAGACCGTTATCACTTCCTGACGCCAGATTCCCAGTCGAGCCGCAGGATCCTGCCGGACGCGAAGCCAACGACCAGCCACTCTCCCAGCGGATCACATACCAGGCTGGCGACGTCGTCGGGAGTTTCCGCAGCCCACAGCAGGGCGCCGTCTGAGTCCAGCCAGTAGAGATGCCGTTCGACGGTCGAAACGACCAGCCGCTCGCCGAAGTAGCTGGCCGCAACTTTCGAAGGAGTCCCCTCGACGATGAACGACGTGCGAGTATTCCCTCGATGATCGAAACACTGGACGCCGTGCGCGAAGCCGGCCATGTAAATTGACCGGGCTCCTTCGGTGATGCTCAGGTCGCCGACGGTTGACCAGATCTTCTCGCTCCACACTTCCGAACCGTCGAACCGGTGAACGCAGAGGTGTCCGTACTCTGCCGCGCCGCAGAGGCGTTTCTTGTCGACGCAGAACTCGATGAACTTCAACGGCTTCGCAGAGTGAAACTGCCCGAGCTTCTTTCGGTCAACATTCAGCAGGACGTTGTCTCCATTATCGAGCCCCAGAGCGACATTATGTCCGTAGGGATCGATGGCGGCGGTCAGAATTTCGGTTGGCGAATCACTGGACCAGGCGACTTTCAGGCGAGCATCGAGTGTGCAGAATTCGTGAGTTCCACAAACGGCCACGCCAACATCGCCGGTGTCCGACCAGCGGACCAGTCGAGCACTCTTCAATCCTCGGCTCAGCGTTTGAATTTTCCCCTCGCGGTCAAGACGGTACATCCCGCCGGACGAATCAACCGCAAACAGGTCACCAGTTTCGCGAGCCTGACAAAGACTGCGCAGTTCGGCGTCCGTGTTAAAGGCCCAGGCAACTCGCGGAGCAAGCCCCGGTCCGGAGTGCAGCCAGTCAGTTGAGTTCAGCATTGCAGATCCGCTTCCCGTATCAGGCTGCCCGGTCTTCACAAGCCGTGCGATGTCCAACATCGCCCTTTGACAATAACTGTTGAATTAACGCACGGCGACCCGTTCTCACAACGACAATTTACTCGGGAGATTCCCGAAGGCGGTCGAACAATTCTTCGAGAATGAAGCCTTCGGCAGCGGCAGTCGTGCTGCGGAGATGGGCCATTTCGTCGAATGCGTGAACCTTTCCTTCGGCGATGATGCAGACTCGGTCGGAGAATGCTTCCGCCAGCTCAAGAAGTTGCGTCGAGTAAATGATCGTCCGACCTCGACGTGTGGCATTGCGGGCTCGACGCCGGAAAGCGGCAATGCCGTGCGGGTCCATTCCCGATGCGAAGGGCTCATCCAGAATCCAGACGTCCGGGTCGACGGCCATCAAAGCTGTCAACGCGACCTTGTAAGTCTGCCCGCGCGACAGTTTGCCAACCGGCGAATCGATCAGCGGCAGAACTTCGAATTCTTCCAGAAGCTCGATTACCTTCTCTTCGACCGGCGCATCTTCGGGCAGATACGCTCGCAGAATCATCGTCAGATGCTGCAGGACGGTGGCGTCCGGGTAGACGAACGGAAAGTCCGGTACAAAATGAAATCGCTTGCGAAGGTCGATACGGTCTCGACGAAAGACTTCCCCGTCATAGAGCAGCCGACCGCGAGCCGCCTGACTGACGCCAGCGAGGCAGCGCAACAACGTTGTCTTGCCCGCCCCGTTCGGTCCGAGCATCGCGACAATCTGGCCGGGATCAATCGTCAGGCTGACGTCGTCCAACGCGGCTCGGCTGCCGAACGTCTTCGTCAGATTTTCGATTTCGATCAGCATGCCGAAGGACACAATCTACGAATTGATGTCAGGAATCTGGAATCCTGGTGCAAAGACGCGAAGTCGCAAAGGAACGCAAAGAAATAACCGGTTGCCGAAATTCCTGCCGGCTGCCAATCCGACGATTCGTTGGACGGTGAGTTGACGAGCAGCTCTTTGCGAAACTCTGCGGCTTAGCGACTTTGCGGCAGCTCATCCGAAAACATGGCATGTGGAACGCCAATATCAATGACTCTGACTTCTCCGGTAAATGCCGAAGAAGCAGGGTTTTCGAAGCCGAGTTTTCGAGCGACAAATGTCGCGGTGAAATCAGCCTTCACGACGACGGGATTGTCCGCGTCGACCGGCAGACCAGAGTCGCAATCCTGACCGCTGGGCAGATCAATGGCCATTGTCCGAGCTGGCGATTGATTGATAGCGTTGATGATGGCAGGGAACGGTTCGCGAAGTGAGCCGTTGGTGCCCGTGCCGAGCAACGCGTCGACGATCCAGTCGGCCTCGGAGAATTCATTCTCAACGGCAGATTCCAACTCGTCGTCCGACAGCGACTCATCGAAAGTGCGAATGGACAAGCCCGCTCGCTCAATGACCTGATAGTTAATTCTGGCGTCGCCGTGCAGCGTTTCCGGATTCGCGAACAGCAGCACTCGAACGTCGTGTCCACGGTTTTCGAGGTGCCGGGCCATCACAAAGCCGTCACCGCCGTTGTTGCCTTTTCCGGCGCAGATGACGATTCGGCCAGCGACACCTAGTTCATCCAGCCAGTCGACGCAGCCTCGCCCGGCGTTTTCCATCAGCACGACGCCGGGGATACCGAACTCGTTAATCGCGCGCTGGTCGACATTTCGAACCTCATCACGTGACATCACTTTTGGAATCACCGTGCCGTCTCCTGAGTGCGAAACTGTACGTTCGGCGGTGCCTTCACGCTGCCGGGCACGCAGGAATAGCGAATCGCAGGCCAAGGCGACAGCCAGCAAAAAGCTCACGCAAAGCTCAAAACCAATCTATGCATCCTGGCGTCTCTGCGCAATCAATCGGAACGCACGACTGCCTCATGACTGAAGAATCCAGGCTGGCAACAGTTTCAGCGGATTCGCAAGGCGTGAATCACGGGTAAGGGCTCGTCTCCAGACCTTTCTCCGGCAGCTTCGGACACGTAGAGCATGTCGTCATGCACACTGACGTTGCGAAGGTCGCAGTGGCCCATTGGAGCGACGGCCCAGGGGAACGTCATGCGAACAACGGACCGATCGCCCTTTTTCAAGGCGTCAAGATTGTAAATCCACATGGCGGCTTCGAACGGGCCGCATTTGTAACCCTTACCGTCATACGGATCTTCCAGCCCGCCGGTGAGTTCCCGGTACTCATCCGAAGGCCCGTAGAAGTCGTAGCCTTTGCCTTGCCGACCGAAGAAAATCAACCGGTTCCCGACAACAGCCGCTCCGCCGATATTGTTATTACCCATCCACCCGTCGACGCTGCCGGGAAACATCGACACGCCTTTGTGCAGCGGGTTGCCGAGTTCGATTCGGCGTTCGGCGTCATGATTGGCTCGATAAGTGAGCAGCTCGGTCGACGGCACTTTCGCGCCGGCAACCGCTCCGTCAGGATTGACGAGAATCGCACACGGACCGGCACTGCTGCCGCCTCGCCACGAGACGCTGCCTCCGGTCAGCAGCCAGTGACCGTTCTCGACGTACCGGTCCGGAATCCTTGCCATGTAAAAACCGGTGACCTGCCCGGAACGATCTCCGACGCGCCACCAGCCGGAAAACTTCAGGTTGTCGAAGTCTGCTGAAAACGAACCGTGCGTCCGGATGTGCGTTCCCGTGACGTTGTACCACTTTTCGCCCGACAGATAGATGCGGCCTCGATCGTAAAGCAATGCCTGAAGATGAATCTGCGAATCCGTTTCCCGCTCCTGTTCGGCGTGTGCTCCTCCTGTGGGATCGAAAAAGTCCTTGACGATTTTCGCCCGCTTGCCGGGTCCGGGATTCGAGATTTCAGCAAACATCTGCCCGTACGGATGCCCGATCATCAGAAACGTATCACGCTCCGGGATGTAGCAGAACGTGCCGCGCGAGTATCCGAAATGCCGCCCCGCTTCAAAGGCTTCACCATCGAACGGAATCTCAGGCATTCTGACATGCCCCAGATATTCGATACGCACGTCGTCGCCAAACACCGAACTGGCGGCTCCCAGCAGGATCGTTGCGGCAATGATCAAATGGCGAATGAGCAACAGCATGGCGGAGCTTTCAGTCAAATCAGGCCGAGGCATCAGCCGTTGCGGTTGTCGACGCCGAGTTCTTCATCAACTCTGCAGCTGATGAGCGAACCGATTCGGCGATGAAGTCGATGTGTTCCTGGGTGTAGAGTTCGTTCCACGGCAGTACGAGGACATCTCGAAGCGCTTCAAAGGTGCCAGGGAAGAGGGCCTTGTCGTAGTTGACGGCTTCCGGGCGGGCGAGCGTGAAGGGCCAGCGGCTTTCGCCGAAGGTGACCTGATCCCGGAAGACCTGACAGGCGAACGCCGGCTTCTGAATGTAACGCGGTGCGCAGGCAATGCCTTTTTCGCGGAGCTTTGCTCCCAGCCCGACCGCTCCGCCTTCGATGATCGACGCGTCGACTCGCAGGCAATACTTCCAGTAAGTGTGAACGGCTCCGTCGGTGACAGCAGGAGTTGCCACGCCAGCGACGCCTCGCAACTGAGCCGTCAGCGCGTCGGCGGTACGGATTCGGCTGTCGACGACTCCTTCAAGCTTCCCAAGTTGAGCCAGCGCCACAGCGCCCTGAAGTTCGCTCATCCGGTAGTTCGGAGCGACGAAGTAGTGGTCCGCGTTGGCATCGCCGTAACCCCAGGCTTTGTTAATAAAGAGGAACATTCGCCGTGCGAGTTTTTCGTCATCCGCCACGACGACTCCGCCTTCGCCGGTCGTGATGTGTTTGCCCTGCTGAAGACTGAAGCAGCCGATCGTGCCGAGTGTGCCGACGTAGGCATCGTTGAAGCTCGTCAGGAACGACTGAGCACAGTCTTCGATGACCGGCAGATTGTGAGCGTTGGCCAGTTCCATGATCGCCCGCATGTCGCACGGGTTGCCGAACAGGTGCGTGACGATGATCGCTTTCGTCTTATCACTGAGGCATGCTTCGATTGTCTTTGCCGTGACGTTGTAGGTTTTGGGATCGACGTCGGCGAAAACCGGAATCGCTCCCTGGTAGAGAATCGGTGTCAGCGCTCCCATGTCGGTAATCGACGTTGTGATAATTTCTTCGCCGGGTTCAGGGTTAATCGCGGCGATGGCCGTGTGAATGGCCGCGGTGCCGCTTGAGCAGGCATGTCCAAACCGTGAGCCGATCTTCGACGCGAAGCCTTCTTCGAACTGCTTGACGAAGGTGCCCTTCGTGCTGGTCAACGTTCCGCTGCGAAGCGCTGCCGCGACGTTCTCGAGTTCCTCGGCGCCAAGGGTTCGGCCTGAGGCGTCCTGATCGGATGGAAGTTGGATACGTGCGTCTGACATGGTTTCAGTGCCTTTTTGATTGGGACTGGAGATTTGGTGGTGAGAATCGGGTTTCAGAGAATTGAACAGCGTCGCCGGAATTTCCGCGGCAGAGCCTTCAATGCTCGACGTTGAATCTTCGCTGTTCGATGCTCCTTTAAGCCGTTGCCTGACGAGTTGCCGCACGAGTCGCAGATGTCCGGCGATCGTGTGGAAAGTTTTCATTTTCGATTCGCCAAAGATGCGGACTTCAAGCGTCGCCGGATGTTCGACAATTTTCGAACCGTTCAGACAGAGTTGTCCGACCAGCTCAGCGGTGCCCAGAAAGCCGCATTCGTGCAGGCTGATCTTTTCGATGGCCGACTTCCGGTAGACTCGGAAGCAACTCGTCCAGGTATGCAGTTTCTGCGGCAGGACGATCCGGTAGATCGTCGACAGCCCTTTCGACAGTAGAAGTCGCCAGCCGGGTACGTTCTTCACGCGGCCCTGCGGGTGGTACGGCGAGGCGGTGACCAGGTCGACGTCGTCCGTCATCAGCGGCAGCATTCGACTGAACTCAAGCGGGTCGTAAGAACAGTCGCAGTCCATCGAGCAGACCAGCTCGGTTTCAGCGTGGCGAATGCCCGTGAGAATGGCGGCGGAAACTCCGGCGTTCTGCTCGTGCCGAACAAGTCGGAAGTTCGACCTGCCACCAAACACCGACTGCATGATCTCCCACGTACGGTCAGTGCTTCGATCGTCGACCAGAACGAACGCCGGCGCGTAGCGGTTGGCGAGTTCGGCTTCGAGCTTCTCAAGCGTTCGCCCAAGATACGGCAGCGACGCTTCTTCGTTGTAGCAGGGAATGACGATGGACACGGGCTCAAGGGCGGATGGGTGAGAGCCGAAGACCGAGGGCTTTGAATCTGGCGTCGGAGCCGTGAGGACATCACAACTCTCGACTTTCGACTCCTGACACTCGACTCGTACCACGTGCTCTGTTTTCAATCCGAGCCGATCAGCGACGCTACTAAAGCGGTACTTGCTGAGATGATCCTCCAGCACCCACTGCATCTTGTCGAGGTTTCGGTAATGCCTGATTCGCGACAGGCGATCAACGGCTGAAATCCGTGGCTGGTCCGGGTCGAGTTCCCAGATGTGAAAGTACATGACGAACGGGTCCGCGTACTGCTCGTCCCAGCTCTTCACGCCCTTCTTCAACAGTGTGTGAGGCAACTGGCGAAACCAGTTTCCACCAGCGATGGGAAGGCAGCAGCCCATAAGTCGCGTCGACGACGGCGGCACTTCCAGAATGCTGCCCGACGGAGTCGACTGGCGATGCACAAACCGCCGGTACGGTTCATCCGAGAAGCGGTTAAACAACGGCAGGACGCTGGAATCGTAGGCGTAACCTTCTTCCGCCAGCACGTCGAGAACCCACAGATCTTTCGGTCCAAGCCACTGATCAGCGATGCGATACCCCAGCAGCTTCTGCCCGGATGCTGATTCGATCGTTTCCTGAGCACGCAGCAGATCGTCACGAAACTCGTCGCGCGACAGACCTTTAATTGTCCGATGCTGAAAACCCAGACTGGCAACTTCATGACCGCGGCTGGCGATTTCCGCCACGAGTTCCGGCATCTGTTCGGCCACCCACCCAAGCACAAAGAAGGTTGCCTTGGTGTTGTACGCGTCGAGCAGTTCGAACGTCCGCTGAGTGTTTCGTTCGACCCGGGTTTCAAAGCGGTACCACTGTTCCTGCTCGATCAGTCGCCCGAAGGATCCGACCTGAAACCAGTCCTCGACCGCGACTGTCAGAATGTGCTGCCGTTGAGACCGGTCGCCCGACACAGCTCCCCCCGAACGACCCGGCAACTCAGCCGGCACGTTGTTATGAGTCCTGAGTAATAAGCCGGACTGGTCAGACATTGGCGGTTTTGCACACCGGTTCGGCGCGTTCCGAAATAGTTTGGGATTTCCTTCTCGAAACATAGGACGACATCCGGGAACAGCTCTGTCACGAGCCGACGATAAGACTGATCAATACCGGTCGTTCTCCAAAGACGGCGATTGCTCTCAAAATTTGAGTGCTGAGTCCTTCGCGGATGGCAATGTTTATGGCGGATGTATCGATTCAGAACGGCTCGCGAGCATGCTCACTGGCGCCGGCCACGGTCCATCGTGGCGACAGTTCACGCCGGACGGCGAAAGACCTGTCGGCCGAGGATGCCAATGTCAGTAATGCGACGCTTCGGCAAATTCCAATGAGTTGCTCAAAATGAGACAGTCTGACACGCTACCGAAGCCTCGCTGACAGAGCGAAGGTCGGCGTGCACACATCATGCGACACTAACGCGCAACTCCCAACACGGCAGACCACAACGTCAGTTCTGACAGAGCCCGAAAATTCCCGCACGTCAGGCAGTGAGACTGCCCACCCTCTTTCAAGAAAGTCCTCTCATATGCGCATTGCCGAGTACGTCGAAACAAACTTCCGAGCTATTTTCGTCTGGGGTGTCGCGACTGTTGTAATTGTGGGAGTCGTCGCCTACGCAATGCTCGGCCCAAATGCGTTGTGGCCCTGGCTGGTAGTGGGCCCAATGATCATCATGGGCTTCATAGATATGACCCAGACGAAACAGGCCATTCGCCGAAACTATCCCGTACTTGGACACGCTCGCTACTTTCTCGAACTGATACGCCCGGAGATCTATCAGTACTTCATTGAAAGCGACAAAGAAGGCGTCCCGTTCGATCGTGAAGATCGGTCGCTTGTTTATCAACGAGCCAAGAAAGTTCGCGATACGACGCCGTTCGGCACCAAGCTGGACGTGTACCAGCCTGGCTACGAATGGGTCAATCACTCGCTGGCTGCAAAGCACATCGACGCCAGCAACATGCGCGTCATGGTTGGTGGCCCGGACTGCAAACAACCCTACTCGCTCAGCCTGCTGAATATCTCGGCAATGAGTTTCGGGTCGCTCAGCAAAAATGCGATCCTTGCTCTGAGCCGTGGTGCCAAAATGGACAACTTTGCCCACAACACCGGCGAAGGTGGTCTGAGTCCATACCACCTGGACGGTGGCGGCGATCTGATCTGGCAGGTTGGAACCGGCTACTTCGCGTGCCGCGGTGCCGATGGAAAATTCTCACCGGAAATCTTTGCTGAAAAATCGGCAAGCCCGAATGTGAAGATGATCGAGATCAAACTTTCGCAGGGGGCGAAGCCCGGACACGGTGGTATTCTGCCAGCCGCCAAGGTAACGCCCGAAATTGCGAAGATTCGTGGAGTACCCATGGGCCAGGACGTGCTTTCGCCGCCGACCCATACAGAATTCTCGACACCGATTGGCCTGCTGGAATTTGTCAAGAAGCTGAGAGATCTGAGTGAAGGAAAACCGGTTGGGTTCAAACTTTGTGTCGGTAAACGACGAGAATTCCTGGCGATCTGCAAAGCGATGGTTCAAACGGGGATCACTCCTGACTTCATTACGGTTGACGGCGGCGAAGGCGGCACAGGGGCCGCACCGCTGGAATTCTCCAACCACATCGGCGCACCGCTGGTGGAAGGGTTAATCTTCGTCCACAACGCACTGATCGGTTACGGCCTGCGCGACAAAATCAGGATTATCGCCAGTGGCAAAGCCACCTCGGGATTCGGTTTGCTCAAACGACTGGCCATCGGAGCCGACGCCGTCTGCAGCGCTCGAGCCATGATGATGGCACTTGGCTGCATTCAGGCATTGAAGTGCAACAGCAACCACTGTCCCGTCGGAGTCGCAACTCAGGAAAAGCATTTGATGGCTGGCCTGGACCCGACGGACAAGGCGAACCGGGTTGCCAGCTACCATCGCGAAACGATTCACAGTCTTGCCGAAATGATCGGGGCACTCGGTCTGAACGCCGCCGATGAACTTCGCCCGTGGCATGTCATGCACCGTATTTCTGCCAACGAAACAAAGCATTACGGAGAACTCTATAAGTTCCTGCGTGGTGGCGAGCTGCTGGCCGACGAACTCCCTCCGGAATACGCTCGTGCATGTGCAGCAGCGTCCGCGGACACGTTCGGACACAGCGAGTAAACAAGGACTCGGCAAACAGCTTCGAGTCTGATCCGGTTCGGCCTCTCCGGCCAATTCAGCAGGCAGCCATCGCGCATCGAACGCGTGATGGCTGCTTTCATAGCCGGAACCGCAGAACTCTGCAGAAGCCCGACGCAGTTGTTGCCACATCGGGTTGCCGCAGCAACAGACCGCATCGCCGACGCCTCGATGGATTCGGAATATGGCTGCCAATCTGACGATCAAGTATTACCTCGCCGAAGAACAGTACCGCCGCGCGCAGACCAGCGAGGAACGACAGCGTCGACTGGAAGTCATGCTCCAGGTCATCCCCAAACACAAAGGAACGGATCATCTTCAGGCGGCCATTCGAGCGAGGATCAAGGAAGCCCGAGCCGAAGTTCAGTCGGAACGCGACGCGCCGAAACAGGGAAGAACCCTTCGGATCCCTCGACAGGGAGCCGGCACGGTCGTCGTGACTGGTGCGCCGAATTCCGGCAAGTCGAGGATCGTCGCTGAGCTGACCAATGCGACTCCGGGAGTCGCGGATTACCCCTTCACGACTCGCGAGCCCTTCCCCGCCATGATGTCCTGCGACGATGTTCTGATTCAGCTGGTCGATACCCCACCGGTCAGCCAGTCGCCCATCGAACCCTACCTGGTCAACTACGTGAGAACCGCTGATCTTGTCATCCTCGCTTTTGACGGTAGTTCAGACGACGCTCCGGAAGAAACGCTGAACGTCATCCAGCAGCTCGATGCACGCAAAACTTTGCTCAGCGACAAGACTGGATATGACGAAGGCGACTTCTCGAATCTACAAGTGAAGTCGCTGCTCGTCGTCACTCGGGCCGAGGATCCTGACGCGGATTTACGAGTCTCACTCCTGGGCGAGATCTCGCCACGCAGTCTCCCGACGTTCCACGTCGAACTTCAGAGTCGCCGTCAGTGCGACTCTCTGCGCCGTACCATTTTTGAATCACTCGGTCTGATCCGAGTCTACACAAAAGCTCCAGGCAAGCCGCCTGTCTACGAGGCTCCGTTTGCAATCCCGGTTGGCTCGACCGTTGAAACACTGGCCGAACGCGTGCACGACGAGTTTGTCGAACGTCTCAAATTCGCCAAAGTCTGGGGCAGCGGCGGTCACGATGGACAGCAGGTCGGTCGCGACCATGCTCTGAATGATGGCGACATGGTCGAGCTTCATGTCTAAGTCGTTTCCCTAAAGCCTGCTTCTGTAATAACGTCCCGACCAAAGGATTGGGAAATTCGAGCCTCGTTGAACAATCAGTCTGCCTTCCCGTCACCACGTCATTTCACGCCCAATAAGGAATTGAATCCAATGAAAGCGTCCGATCTGTTTGTAAAGTGTCTTGAAGAAGAAGGTATCGAGTACATCTTTGGTGTGCCGGGCGAAGAAAACGCCGACTTCATGATTTCGCTCGAAGACACCGACAAGATCAAGTTCATCCTGACTCGCCATGAACAGGGTGCGGCATTCATGGCTGAAATCTACGGTCGACTGACGGGTAAACCTGCCGGCTGTCTGGGGACACTTGGACCGGGAGCCACCAACCTGATTACCGGCGTCGCTGACTCGAACATGGACCGTGCTCCAATGCTGGTTCTAACCGGACAGGGAAGTTCTGAGCGGCTTCACAAAGAGTCTCACCAGGTCATGGATGTCGTCGGGATGTTCAAGCCTGTCACCAAGTGGGCTCAGATGGTCTACCACGCGGACAACATTCCGGAAATCGTTCGCAAAGCTGTCCGACTGGCGACAACCGAAAAACCGGGTGCCGTCCTGATCGAACTGCCCGAAGATATCGCAAAAAAGGACACACTGGTCGCTCCCATCGAGCCGCGACAGTTCCGCCGTCCCGTTGCTGACGACAAGATTGTCAACCAGGCATGGGATGTCATCAAAGCCGCAAAGCGACCGATCATCCTCGCCGGTAATGGTTGTATTCGTCGCCGAGCGGCTGGCCAGCTTCGCAAGTTCGCCGAAGCAACGGGTATCGGTGTTCTGAATACGATGATGGCGAAAGGCTGCATCGACATGGATTCGGAGCAGTGCTGCTACACGATCGGCCTGGGCGGCAAAGACGTGCCGGCTGTCGCGATCGAGCGTGCCGACCTGGTCATCTCGCTCGGTTACGACATGGTCGAATACCATCCAGGCCTCTGGAATCCAGGCGGAACCAAGACCATCGTTCACTGTGACTTCATCCCGTCAGAAGTTGATGAGGATTACCGCATCGAGACCGAAGTTGTCGGCGACCTGGCTCACACTCTCTGGATGCTGAACGAGCGAGTCGCTGCTCACGGTCCCGAAAACCTCGACTTCGATCATTCTCACACCAAACTGTGTCGTGAGAAGATGACCGAAGAATTCGAAGCTCACAAAGACGACAAGACCGAAGGCAAGATTCGGCCACAGAAAGCCTTGTGGGATGCTCGCCAGGTGCTCGGTCCAACGGATCTGCTGCTGTCCGACGTCGGTGCTCACAAGATGTGGATCGCCCGGTACTACCAGTGCCACGAACCCAACACCTGCCTGATCCCGAACGGATTCTGCTCGATGGGTTTCGCATTGCCGGGAGCCATCGCGGCCAGCTTTGTCGATCCGACTCAGCGAGTTCTCGCGATCTGCGGAGACGCTGGCTTCATGATGAACGTCCAGGAGATGGAAACCGCCAAGCGGTACAACTCCAACATCACCGTGATGATCTGGGAAGACAATGCTTACGGGCTGATCGCCTGGAAGCAGTTCAACCATTTCGGCAAACACACTGATCTGTCATTCGGCAACCCGGACTTCGTACAGCTTGCCGAAGCGTTCGGATGGAACGGCTACCGCTGTAACAATGCCGCCGATCTGCAGGACACCCTGGAAAAATCCTTCAATGCCGAAGGACCAAGCCTGGTCGTCATCCCGATCGACTACGACGAAAATACTAAACTGACCAAACGCATGGGTGAGCTGACAGCATCGATCTAACCAGGACGCTAACTTTCGAGCAGCCCTGATCTGGTGAAACGAAACAGCGTGCAGGAGAAATTCTCCTGCGCGCTGCTTTCGTATTCAGCTCCGCTTAGTCGAGCAGACCAGTGAACGAACCACATTTAATTCGCCGCATCTTCCGAAAGATTCTGAATCCACTCTCTAAAAAGCGCTACCGCCCGCTCGTCAACGAGTGAAGTTGCCAACTGAGGCATCTGGCCACGACCTCGACGGGCGATCCTTTGCAGCAGGATCGATCGTTCAGGCGAGCCCGGTGCGACAAGTTTTGCATCAGCGATACCAAATCGATCGTGTAGCGGATCGGCGTTGATCAGATTCTGTTTCTCAGGTTTCGCCCCGAACGACAGAACGATCTGCGAATTTCCACCGCCAGCTTCAACGTGACACTGAGCACAGTTGGAGTGCAGGTAAGATAACGCTCGATCGGCCAGCGGTTCCGAATCATCGTACGGATTGACGAGTCGCGGATGATCATCCGAGTTAAACGCGGCGTCCTTTCCCCCACTTCGCTTCAGCTTGAAATAGCCGAGGTGCTCCAGCGTTCGAAGCTGGTTGTCGACTACGCCTCCGACAGAAGCGTAGTCGTGGTCGCGATTCATTTGCGGCGTTGACAGGCCGAGCACGTAGTTGGCTGCCCGGCTGTGACACACCATGCACTCGGCACGGCTGGGGTATCGCCACTTTCGATCGACCATGTTGCCGTCTGATGAGCGAACTTTGAAAACAATGTCGACTCCGTCTTTGTCAACGAGCGTCGCGTCAGTCTGATCCTTATTCCAGCGGTACGAGTAACCGACCCACTCTTTGTTTTCTCGATGCAGAAACCGGGTTTCGATCCAGTGCCGGGATTCTGGATCACCATCGACAAGATCAACCGCGAACGATTTCACCAGCACCGTTTGCTCCGGAAAGCTCCACCCTCGATTACTTCCGGCCGATATCTTCGGTGCGGCGTCGTTGTCGTCGGCATCGTGAGGGATCGCAAAGAATCGAATTTTCTGCGAACCGTCCGACCAGAGCGGCGAATTCACCGAGTAAGGGATCACGCCGGGCTTCATCTCGTGCTTTGCCACGCTGGCGAACAGCCCGCTGTCGCTGAGCTTTCGCGGGAACGTCTCTGACGACGCATCAGGCACAACCGGTTCCAGGGTGTAAAAGCCGCCGTCTTTGCCAATGTGGCTGGTAATGAGCAGCTCGCCGTCAGGATCGATTCCGAACGACGTAATCTGCATGGTTGTGTCGGTGATTTCGCGATGCCACACGACCTTCGTGCCATCGTGTTTGCCGGCCCAGATTTTTCCCGTCGAGTAGTCGCCGTAAATGTACGCTCCATGAAGGCTCGGGAACTTTGAACCGTAGTAAACAACTCCACCCGTCAGAGATCGCGACTCGGAATGAGAATGCTCGAACGTTGGCTTCACATACGGATGGGGGCCGGACTTCCGTTCGAGATAAAACGGATGGCTGCCTTCGTAAACGCTCCAGCCGTAGTTCTCACCCTTGTTGATCAGGTAAACCTGCTCCCACAAATCCTGTCCGTTCTGCCCGACCCAGATATGACCGGTCTTCGGGTCAGTCGTCATTCGCCACGGATTCCGCAAACCGTACGCCCACGTTTCCGGTCGAACTCCCTCCTGGCCGACGAACGGATTGTCTTTGGGCACAGAATACTGCCGCCCTTCGTCTGGATGGTCGACGTCCAGTCTCAGCACCTTGGCGAGCAGATGATCGAGGCCCTGCCCGGTAAGATTAGTGTCTGAGTCAGACGTGCCATCACCGGTCGTCACGTAAAGCATGCCATCAAGGCCAAACGTCACCGCCGCCCCGTTGTGGCCGTTCGACACCCATTCGAGAATGATCTGTGCGGAATTCTCAACAAGCTGAAACGGAGCCTTGCGTTGCAGAGTGTAACGAGTGATTCGGCAGGTCTTATCGGCATCTTTCGGAAGCGCTTTGTTCGGACCGTTGTGCCCGAGATAAAAGTATCCGTTGCTGGCGAAGTCAGGGTGAAAGCAGATGCTGTAAGCCGGGTCGTCGACTTCGAGCAGAACATCGAACTTACCGGTCGCGGCCTGGTCGGTGGTCGCACGACAGACTTGAAACTTCTTTTCGGGCCGATGGTCGTGAATAAAAATCAGCCGCGAACTGCCCGGCTCAGTCATCACAAAGACTGGCCAGTCGACCTGAAGTCTGGGAAACGCTCGAACCGCCCGAAAAGGCAGTGGCGGCTCCGGAGAACCTGCCACACGAGACGTCGTCATGGGGACGTAGCCCTCAATCCCGTATGGCTTCGCGCCGTCGTCGGCATCTGCCACTGGCACGCTGAAAGCGAGCACCCAGAATGAAACGAGTCCTGCAGCCTTCCTCACGTTTCGCATGACTGATCCCTGCTGATGTCGAAGTTGAAACTTCATCGTCAGGCGGGAGCATAGCGGGCAGACAAGTCACGAAGGAATCATTCGCCACGAGACTCCAGCTGCGACGTGCGCGCCGTTGTCAGGCGAACTCAATCGAGTTCCACCGACGTGTCGCCCCCCTCGCTGTTAGAGCCACCACGACGACTGCGACGATAAACACAGCAGGCAATACGACAGGAATCCAGCTCGGCCCCAGTTCCAGTGACAGAGCTGTCAACCCACTATGCACAATTAATGACGCCGTCGACGGGACAATGGCCAGCCACGCCTTGCGGTAAGAGATCAGCCAGGCAACAAACGCTGCACTGGTCACGATGTTCGCAAAAATGTGAACTACGCAAACCAACCAGGTCTGCAGAAGAGAAAACTCCGCGACAGCCCAGCCCTGGAGAACTGCCACCGTGACGAATATCACGGGGACGATGATCACGACCGACGCATCGAGAGCCATTGTTGAGAGGATTGACGAAACATAGCGACGCCTCGTCAACGGACGGAGAAGCTCTGACGAGAACCATCGCCAGTGTTGCAGCCACACGCCGTTGAGCATTGCCATCGGCATCATGGGGATCATCACTGTTACGAAAGTCGGGACGATCGGGACGAATGTTTTCGATAAGGGAAAGCCGCCACAAAACAGCATCATGCCTCCGATCATCAGAGCCATCATCGGAGCACTCCAGAAAAGTGCCATCCCATGCGAAAGCTGCAACAACGCCACAGAACGAGGGAGCCACGACTTCGGCAGATACTTGATCACAAGGTCAAACTGATGATCCAGCAGCCAGGCATTGACGACGGATTTTGAAATCGAGTTCGCTTCCATTTGCTGCCGGCGACGGTTGGCTGATCGCGACGCCAGATCCCAGGCCATGTCAAAGGAGAAAACCATTCCGTACTCGGACATCGCTTCTTGAAAGTTCATCAGGCGCAGAGCATAAGCACATAATCCCGCGACCCCGACCGCCAGAAGCAGCATTGATGGCAAAGTGAAAGACGCAGGCACGAGCCAGTCCAGCAGTAGTGTCTGAGTGGATGACTTCGCTAAAAGAATCAGGCCTGTCGAACCCATAAGGCCGAACATCATTATTGCTGAGTTGCGATGAGCGGCCCACAGGATCCACGCGTACGCCGCCACCTGAATCGCGACAACAGAAAAGAAAGCAATTCCACCAGCGACGCTGGCATGAATCGCAGAAGGGATCGCTGCCACGAGAATCAAACAGGCGGGAAACGCGAGATGTGCTCTCGCAAAGCCCGGAACTATCCGCGAACGAGGCGCCGCAAACTGCAACTTGAGATGAACTCCCAACCACATCGCCATGACCATCGAACCTGCCAGCAACGACCAGAGATAATCGACACGATATCGTTCAAACTGAGAAGTCGTTGGCAATTCGGACTTCGCCAGGCGACTGCGATCATCAATTGATGACACGCCAGCAACGTAAATATCAGGAATCAGCTTTCGCAGCTGCCGCACGCCATTCTTCGTGACCCGAGTATTGCCAACGTCGACCTGACGAAGTTTCTTCAGATTTGAAAGCCAGCTCACTGACCAGTCGGTCACCGAGGAATAACCCAGATTGATTGACCACAAGCCGGTCATCTCACGCAACGGCAGCAGATCTTTCTCCGCAACAAGAGCGGCATGCAGTTCGAGAGACTTCAACGATTCGATCTTCGCGATCATTCGCACTCCGGTGGCATCCAGATGCGTCGCTGAGAAGCTCAGGTTCGTCAGCTTCCCGGATTCGGCCAACCCATCAAGCCCCGAACCGGTCGCGACGGTCCCAAGGATATGCAGCATCCGCAGCTCAGGAAGTTTCCTCAGCTCAGACAGACCTTTGTCGGTGACCGACGTGTTGCTGATATTCAAATCAGTAATTGATGGTATCTTCGCGACATTCATCAGCACGTCATCCGCAATTCCCGGTCCCCACAGAAACACGGAACTGGTGCCGGCAGGAATCTGGACATCGGCAGAATTCTCAAAATCCAGCCGTTGCCCATCGACGGAAATGTGCGTCTGCAAGTTTGAAGGAATGTCATACGGCGAAATGACTGGCCGTGGACTTCCCGGGGACGTGTGTCGGCGCGATGACTTCAGAGGTGCCACGAAAAACGCGCCGCACAGGATCAGCATGCAGTAGAAATCCCACCGGGTCAGATACGTTTTTAACACGACCAGCAGTTGGCTTCTGAAGTTGCCATGCTGGTTTGATCTGGGACCGCTCATCGCTTGCCTCTCACACAATGAATTACAAAGCCTGATTCGGCGAACGCGTAGATCGAAGCCAAAGAATTCCCTTACGAGTCACCGTGCATTTCGAGGAAGATCTCTTCGAGACTCAGGTCTTCGACGGTCACGCTCACCTGCCAGCGGGATTCGATTTCCTCGATCAGCGCTGGGCCGACCTCAGCCACGGCCACCAGCGCGTGTCGGCCTGACACTTCTGTTCGCAGTGAGTTGGCCACTCCAAAAGAACTCGGCAGGTTCGACTCGGAAGTGACCCGCAGCCGCTTGACGCTGTCTTTCAGATCGTCGAGCTGATCGTGGTAGACAATCTTTCCTTCCTTCAGCACGGCCACGTGGTCGGCGACTCGTTCGAGATCTGTCGTGATGTGCGTCGAAAAAAGGACTGTTCGATTTTCGTCACGCATGATCTCGAGAATCGTGCTGAGAAACTCCCGACGCGCAGACGGATCCAGGCTCGCGACAGGCTCATCCAGGATCAGCAGATCGGGCTCATGGCCAAGCGCCAGAATGAGAGCCAGCTTCTGCTGCTGCCCCTGAGACAATGGGCCGACGCGATCTTCCGTCGGAAGTTCCCATCGTCGTGCAAGATCGATTGCCAGATCCTGGTTCCACGTCGGATAGAACGCTGCGGTGTATTCGATAATCTGCCGAACCCGCATCCAGGCGTAAAGGCTGACTTCCTGAGCAACGTAGCCCAGTTGAGCCTTCGCTTCCGCAGAAAGATCCCACCCGTCTTCACCAAGAATCCTGGCAGTGCCTGAAGACGGCTTCAGCAGGCCGAGCAGGCACTTCAGCAATGTCGACTTGCCAGAACCATTCTTACCCAGCAGTCCCGTGACTGAACCTCGCGGGATTGTCAGGTCAACACCTCTGAGCACATGAGCGGTCCCGAAACTTTTCATCAGGCCGGAGGCTTCAATCATGGGCACACCATTCGAAGATGCGTTCATTGCTTTCGTTCCTTCAGTACAGATTTCACAACGTCGAGAATCTGCCCATCCGTAAGCCCCAGTTGCTGACCTCGTGTCACCATCGGATCGACGAGAGGCTTGAGGTCAGCTTTGCGTTCTTTCAGCGTCCCGCTGGCCACTCCGGAAGTGACTCGCATTCCGGTACCTCGTACACGTTCCAGCACGCCTTCGACTTCCAGACGGCTCCACGCCTTCGACACGGTCATCATGTTGACCTGAAGTTCGTCGGCCATCTGCCGAACACTCGGCAACAGATCGCCATCAGCGAGTTGCCCACTGGCAATCATCGCTCGCACCTGATCCATGAGCTGCCGATAAATCGGCACGCCCGAGGACGGGTGAACTTCGAATTGAATTGAGGGATTGACCATTCCATTTCCAAACGAGTGTCGTACGACTGTAATACACTACTAACTCAAGTCAACACTGATTTCGAAAACATCCTGTCCAGAAACCCGACCATTGCAGACGCCGACACGCCAGACGAATCAGGCTCCCGGTCTCGCCACCTGCTGCTTGTCAGGAAAACCAGTTCGCGGGACACTTACACTGTTTCAACTCACAGAAGCGGAGCCGTCGCCTCAGCACATCGTCTCCAGACATACCAACGGACGGAACGTATGCCATGCGGATAATTTGCCTGTTACGCTGTCGGTTGATCCCTGCCTTCCTTTTCTCAGGACTTCTAATGACTGACCCAATGGCGGCTCCCGTTTGTGAGCAGACAGCCCAGGCAGCCGGATTTGACCGACCGGTCGGCGATCCAGGACAAAGTCGGTCCGTCGTGATTTCGACAAACGGCATGGTCGCAACCAGCCACCCGCTGGCCGCTCAGGTCGGGCTGGACATTCTGAAGGCTGGCGGAAACGCAGCCGACGCCGCCATCGCCACCAGCGCGATGATGGGACTGGTCGAGCCGATGAGCTGCGGAATCGGTGGCGACCTCTTCGTTATCTATTGGGACGCGAAGACCGAAACGCTGCATGGACTGAACGCCAGCGGCCGCAGCCCGTACTCGCTAAGCCGGCAAGCTTTCAAAGAACAGGGCCTCACGGAAATCCCACTCCATGGATTGCTTTCCTGGTCGGTACCCGGCTGCGTCGACGGCTGGGAAGAACTGCGGAGCAAATTCGGGACGCTGCCGTTCGACAAACTTCTGCAACCTTCAATCGACTATGCCGAGTTCGGCTTCCCGGTCACGGAAATCATCGCCGGCTACTGGAAGAGCGGTGAGGATCGATTCCACAACTGGCCGACTGCGGAAAGATCAGACTCGGCGAAGACGTACCTGAAAGGCGGCAAAGCACCACGCGAAGGAGATCTCTTCAGAAACCCGTACCTCGCGAACAGCTATCGAGCAATCGCCAAAGGCGGTCGGGACGCGTTCTACAAGGGCAGGATCGCCAGGCAGATTGTCGACTTCAGCAACGTTCACGGTGGTTACTTCTCGATGAAAGATTTCGCAGATCACACGTCGCAGTGGGTTGATCCCGTTTCGACGAACTACCGAGGCTACGACGTGTGGGAACTGCCACCGAACGGCCAGGGCATCGCCGCTTTGGAAATGCTGAACGTGATCGAAGGGTTTGATGTTCGCGGAATGGGACACAATTCGGCGGACCTGATTCACCTCTTTGTCGAAACGAAGAAGCTGGCTTTTGCCGACCGAGCAAAGTTCTACGCCGATCCCGACTTCAACCAACTGCCCACCACCGAGCTGATTTCGAAAGAGTACGGCGATCACCAGCGAGCACGCATCGACATGCAGAAAGCTGCAACGGACGTCGATGCCGGAGACCCGATCCTCAGCAAGGGTGACACAATTTACCTGACGGTTGTCGATAAAGATCGCAACTGCTGCTCGTTCATTCAGAGCAACTATCATGGCTTCGGCTCGCAGGTTGTGCCTGGTGATGTCGGCTTCGTCATGCAGAACCGCGGGCAACTGTTCAGCCTCGATCCTGACCACCTCAACACACTGGAGCCGCATAAGCGACCGTTCCACACGATCATTCCGGCTTTTGTGACGAAGGACGGAAAGCCGTATTTCTGCTTCGGCGTGATGGGCGGCGATATGCAGCCGCAAGGTCACGTTCAGGTTCTGATGAACATGATCGACTTTGACATGAACGTGCAGGCCGCTGGCGACGCCTCACGAATCAACCACGTTGGTTCGCAAACTCCGACGGGAACAGCGATGTGGGAAAGCGGCGGCGAAGTCGGAATCGAATCCGGAGTGACGACCGAAGTCAGAGCCGAACTCCAACGACGAGGCCATATCCTCCGAGAAGCTCCCGGATCCTTTGGCGGCTACCAGGGAATCCTCATCGACTGGAAAAATGGAACACTCCACGGCGCCACCGAAGCTCGCAAAGATGGCGCAGCAGTCGGGTATTGATCCGCCACAAGTGAAGGTCAACCAAGTTCCGGAATCGGTCGACCGCCTTCCTGGATGATCGGCATCGGTCGGCCTCGATGATTCACCCAGTGCGAATTCAGATCGATGCCGAGGTGCTGGAACGTCGTCGCTGCAAGATCCTGAGGTCGAACGACGGAACTGGCAACAGCTCCACCACGGCGATCCGTGCTGCCAATCGCCTGACCGTGCCGCAGCCCGCCGCCGGCAACGACCATCGACATGACGTTGGTCCAATGGTCCCGCCCGGCGTCTTTGTTGATGACCGGCGATCGACCAAACTCACCCATCATCAAAACGAGAGTCTGATCCAGCAGTCCGCGTTGTTCGAGGTCAGTAACGAGACCGTAGAACGCGCGATCGACTCGTGGAATAAGCGGCTTGAGCCCTTTCTCGATGCCGCCCCAGCGAACGCTGTCGCCGTGGTGGTCGAAGTAGCCCCACGCTCCGCTGACCAGTACGAACGTGACTCCGGATTCAACCAGCCGTCGCGCGAGCAACGCTTTCTCACCGACGCTTTCCCGACCGTACAGGTTGCGAGTGGCGTCTGTTTCGCTCTGCAGGTCGAACGCTTTCTGGACCTTGCCGGAAACGACCATCTCGTACGCCTTCTGTGTCGAACGATCAAACGCTCCCAGCGTGCCGTGCTGATCGACGTTCTTCCGCAGAGCATCGAACTGCATCCTCAGCGTGTCCCGGTCCTGTAACCTGGGCGCCGAGACACCCGCTGGCATGGCGAATTTCCCGGTCAGCTCAAGCCCTTTCACCGGTTCGAAATCGGCCCCCATGTGGCCGGCTCCGTACACATCGGCAGCCCATGAATTGGCGAGACCAACAAAGGCAGGTAGATCAGGATCGTTGGCTCCGCGAAACTTCGCCGCGATCGACCCCATCGATGGATAGCCCGCGCCGTCTTTCCCGTCATTAGTTCGACGCGCCAACGGATTACCGGCCTGCATCGTGATCGGAGTATGGTTGCTGGCTGTACAATCGACGGAACGAATCACCGAAATGCGGTCAGCAATCGAAGCCTGTAACGGAAGATGCTCGGTAAAGTTTACACCCGGCACGGCGGTCGCGATTGTCGAAAACGGACTGCGTATTTCCTGAGGAGCGTTCGGTTTTGGATCCCACATATCAATCTGACTTGGACCACCAGACAGCCAGAACAGGATCACGGACTTCTTCGGTTTTTCTGCAACGCCAGCGTCAGCAGCGTTGAGCAGGCCGGGGAGTGACAGCCCACCCATCCCGCCCAGACCGGTCTGCAGAAACCAGCGTCGTGAGCCCACTCGAATGAGGTCGTTCCGGGGCAGACCAAACGAATTCTGTATTGAACTCGTTGAATGCTGGCCCGCGTGAATGCTTGAGTCGCAGAAGTTGTTCATGTCTGAATCCTGAATACTTCGTGAGCGGTGCCCGCTGATCCTCATCCTCACGTTCTTATCGACAAACAACGTACCAATGGGTGTGAAAATTGAATACGGCAGCCTTGCAGGATCGCGTTTGCTTCACAGTTCGAGGTTGGACATCCTCGCGAGCCCTCCCAACCACTTGTTACAAATCGACGTGTGAAAGAAACCCGAGCGACACATCGAAGCTCTTCAACTATGGACGAAATCAGAATGCGATCATCAATTACTGCCGTCTTGACAATTGTCTTCGCAGCATCGAGCCTTTTTGCCGCCGACTGGCAACAGGCTGCCGGCCCGAATGGCAACTTCGTCATCGACGGAAAGGCCGTTGACAGTTTCAGCGTGGCAACGAATCAGAACGTCATCTGGCGATCGCCGCTTCCGAACACTGGCCAGGGAACGCCAATCGTTTCCAACGGTCGAGTCTTCGTGACCAGCCACGAGCCGATCACTCAGGACACCGAGATGGGGTCGCTCATTCTGGGACTGTGCATTGACGCGAAGTCCGGTAAGGAACTCTGGCGACGGGAAATCCCAGGCACCCGAGTCACCGATTTATCCAGCCTGTTCAGCGACAACACCGCTGCCTCACCGGTCGCCGATGGGCAGCGGGTCTTGTTTTCAAATGTCGGTGGCATGTTGAAGTGCTTTGATTTTGAAGGCACCGAACAATGGAACTTTCAGTGGGGCCCGTTCGGACGCCACCACGCTCGGCAACACGAGCCGATTCTGCACCAGGGACACGCCATTCTGGTGCAGGTACCCCGTGAAGACCTGACACCTGAAGTCACGACAAAAGCCGGTGCCGCGCCGCTCGGTCGAGGCACTGAGTTCTGGACCCGGTTGCAGGCCTTTGATCTGAAGACCGGCCAGCGAAACTGGATCGCCGAAGCTGGAACGTCGTGCCACTCCACATCGCTGATCGGAAAAACTGTCGATGGCAAGTACGCGATCCTGACCGGTCGAGGCGGCGGGCATCAGCCTCCGGAAGAACCGTTCGGCATCTCATTAATCGATGCGGAAAATGGAAATACCGTCTGGGAGCTGCCGATCAAAGGTTACGCCGCTCACCAGTGCGCGAGCTGGAACAAGGATGTGGCCTGCCTGTTCGCCGGACGGGATCACCTGACGGTCGATGTCAGAACAGGAGAAATTCGAAATCGGACATCAATTGCCGAGGGAGTCACCATCCGTCGGCATACCAACGCTGGCTACAAGACAGAAACGCAGCAAAATCTAACGAAAGCAAGACATCCTCTCACGAAACAGGCCAACTGCCTGGTCGGAAACTATCACTACTTCCGTGCTCACGACGAGTTTCTGATCGGTCGAGTCAACATCCTGACTGGCAAGGTCGAGTACCTGGAAGTTCCGGTTCAGGTGGTTCGCCGCGCCGGGTTCGACGACGAAGTCCGCTGGACTGACCCGCTGAAGAATGATATGAAAAACGCAAACGGTTTTGTCGCCACCCAGGACAAGCGAAACGCCGGCAGCGGCTGGGGACACGTCTCCGCAGCCAGCCCGATCGTCGTCGGAGAAAACATCTACATGCCAACAATGCTCGGCATGGTATACGTTTTGAAATGGAACGCCGAAACCCTCGACGAAAACGCCCTGCTCTCCATCAGCGACCTCGGCCCCGCTGGCGAAACCTGGTCATTGTCGAGCCTCTCGTTCTCGGACGGTCGCCTTTATGCCAGAACTCTAAAAGAACTGATCTGCCTTGGCGCTGCTGAGTGACCACCACTCGCTCGATTCCCGAAGTCGTGAGTTCGCTCTCAGTACCATTGCCAGGTGTGCTCGCGGAAACGGGTGATGGCGGCGTCCATTTTTTCCTGGTCGTCATACTCGGGCCAGGCTTTGCAGGCTTCGGACAACTCATCGAGTAGCCAGTCGTCCGCAAACTGCATGGCTGTCCAGTCTGGAGGTTCAGGATTCCGGGTTATTGGTTTCGACAAGCTGCGCGACCAGTCGCGGTAGTGTTTTGAACGTTGAAAATATCGGACAAGCGTTGCTTTGACGCCTTCGCGGATAGCTTCGTCGTCGCACTTGGTCAGCGGGAACATTTCCAGAACGCCCTCGGCACTTGTCGGGTGAACGCTGATCTGCACGGCGGGTGACAGGTCTCCGGCCAGAACTCGCTGCACGTTGTGATGCATCACCCAGGCATCAACCGGCAACACGGCGTAGAGGTACACGGCGAAGGCAACGGTCCAGAGTTGTCGACGGACGAGCCAGCGGAAGTCGTGGCCCTTCGAAATCTTTCTAACGACCAGAAGAAAACCGACAAGCACCGACGTCATTCCCAGCAGTCCGACCGTCCGCATTCGAGTCATCCCGTTGAAATTCACGTAGATCGACAACCGGTTGTAGACCGCCAGGGCCAGCACAACGTTCTCGATTGACCAGAGCCAACTGAGTTTTCTCAACGTCGAAAATCTGGGATCGTTCAAGACGCTCCCGCGAAACATCAGTGACAACATCGCCGTTGCCAGAGCCAGTGCCACCGTCAGCCAGGCGGCGCCTTCGTGAGCGTAGCCGGAGTAATGAAATCCTTTGGGGAACTCACGAAACCACAACGTCTGAAATTCGAAAACCAAGTAGCCGGCAAACAATCCGACAACCATGAACAGCGTGTTTCGAAACGCTTCAAAGAGTGGAGCCGGAGTGGGTTCGACGGAGACTTCGATCGGCTCCGAGGCAGGTCTGGGATCGTCGGTGTCTGACGAAGTCGGCAATATCGGGCGCAGCAGGCCAATCGCGATCCACCCTGCCCCGATGCAGAAGAGAACCTCGAACGGTGCCGGTGAAAAATCCTGCCACCACTTTCCAAGAACGTCGAACAGGTCGGAAAATCTGGCGCCGACAGCGCTCGCAAGATCGGGATTGGCAAAGACAAACAACGCTCCGAAAACCAGCAGCGCGATGACTGGAAGAATCCACGTGAAAAGATTCTGCACGCGGGCCGGTGGCCTGATCCGAGCTGCGGCATTCCAGTAGTGATTCAAACCTCGATGGCCGGCGGCAAATGTTTGAGTCGCAAACACGGCAATGTGAATCATGTAGGGAGTTCGGCCAACGAGGCTCATCGCAAAGCCAAACATGACAACCAGTCCGGCAGCCACGCTGAGCCCGGAACCGCACCAGACCAGTCGCGTCGAAGCACCGGCAACCAGAACGGCAAACACCCATGTCGCCACCTGAGGCCGCTTCGACGGAACACCGACGGCCAGCAGCAACGACATTCCGGCAACCAGAACGGCATCGCCTGCGAAACCTGATCCTCGATAAACCGTCACATCGCACAGAACAATGATTAGAAACAGCGAGACGATCTCGCGCCACCGAACCGGCGACTCGTCGTAGTGTTCCCGCAGTTCGTGGAGAATCCGATCACGAGTTGCTCGAAGCCTCTGACGAGCGGGTGATTCGGCATTCTCGCCAGCTTCTTCATCGGCAGGTGGTTCTGTCGTCTCATCCATCGTGCGCCCGTCCTGTTGAATCCTGGCGAAGTCGCGTTCGTCGAATCAGCATTTTCCACAGGCTGGAACAAACGCCAGCCTACTCCATGCAGACCTCAGAAACGATGAACGCAGCGAGAATTCAACGACCGAACGAAACCGCTTTCGAAAACGGTTCGTCACTGCGGCTGAGCCCCTGCAGAACGTGGGCCAGCGTCAGGATGGCATCGCACGCGGGGAACGATTCACGGAACCAGTAGAGGTTGGACAGCCCTCCGGCAAATGACGCGTTGGACTCGCGCATCGTCCGACTGATCGAACCAGCAGACGCTCCACCGTCAAGCAATTCATTCGGCGTGATCAGCGACTGGACACTTTCCACAGCCGCCGACTCGGCCACAACAGAGGCGTTGGGGTGATCGATACGGCTTTGCCGGGCCAGCATCGCCGTCAGCCCGACCGGATTAACGTGTTGCCCTCGCTCGTCCACAAACCAACATCGAGCGCCATCGTCGTCGATCAGAATTCCCAGGTGTGCGTTGCGTTTATTCACGCGGCTGACGATCCGCTCCATCAGCGAGTCGTGCTTCAGCGGTGCGTTGACTGCGGCTGTCGTTTCAACTTCGGAGAGTTCGCATGGCAGTCTGGCGAACAGTTTGCGAAGCGTCTTTCTCATGGGACGAGGCCGAACCGCGCAGACAATCCGCAATGGACGTAACGCATGAAAATGTTTCCACAGTCCGGCTTCATACGGAATCGTTGCCTGAAACGCTCGCTGAAAGGCGGCGCTTCGAGTTGGCCTGGTCACCCTGGATTCGTACCTCTGCTGAACGTTTTCCAATCCTTCGCCAAGCGACAGCGGCAAGGCACCTTCGCGATAGAGATCCATCCCCGCCCACGAAGCATCATGCCCCGCGCCACTGACAAATATTCCACCAGCAACCTGCAGATGATCGACCGCAAACGCAAAGCATGGACGCGACGCAAGACCGACGTCCGTCACCGGACAGCCCATCATTCGCAACGCGTCGATGACCGCCGACAGGACTGCCGGAGACGACGGTCGCTCGTCATAGCCAACCACGATCGACGGGCCGCGCCGCGATGGCTGACGGGGCCGCGTTCGGCCAACTCCTGACACCGCATCCTGTCGGCCAGTCAGCGGCACGTCCTGCCAGAGTAAACTGGCAAACGCCGCCGCAATCTTTCCGGCAATGGCTGGCGTCAGATCGTTGAGAAAAACACCTCGCACGCCATCGCGCCGGAACAGAGGACGCTGACGACTGCGAACTTCGGTCTGGTAAATTCTTTCGACCGTTTCAGGATTGAGCTGCCCGGTGTCGTGCCGATGCTGACATTGCCGACACGCCGGGTAAAACGCCGCCAGTCGCGACAGATGGATCGCCCGCGAAATCGAATGTTCCTCGCCGGGGCATCGATACTCCGTCACGGTAGGCAACGACACAATTGGTCCGGTCAGCACGCTGGCAGACTTGTCAGGCTCGACACCGCTCACGCACTCTTCCGGAGTCGGCGATCGGCTGTCCGTTTTCGACTCGACATCTGGATCCGGTGCGTCCAGTGAATCGATCGAATAGATTTGGTCGTCGGCGTCCATGCCGCTCGCTTTCTGGCCGTGTGACTGGTTGATTCGCGTGCCGGTCGTTGAGACCATTCCCCTTCAGGAGCCACCGCGACCGAACGGCGAATCTTCCCGGAATTCCGATCGTTCGGTCAATCTCGATTCACCACAAAGGCCGTTTCGGCCCGAAACCTTGACGAACCATGCACGCCACCGAGTTGCTCAAATCCATCCCGGAAGCCCTCCCATCCGTCATCGTGCTGGTTGGCGACGAACGATCATTGAAAACCGACGTCGTCAACGCCCTGCTGAGCGTCGCGCTGCCGAACGAGGACGACGCACCGACTCGCTACACCGGCAAAGACGTCGACATGAAAACGGTCCGTGACGAGCTCTTGACGGTCTCGATGTGGGGCGATCGGCGAATCGTCATGATCGACGATGCGTCTGATTTTGTGACAGCAAACCGGTCCGCACTCGAAAAGTACGCCGAGAAACCCGGCAAAAAGTCTGTCCTGATTCTGGATGTGAAAACGCTCGCTAAGAATACTCGTCTTTACAAGATCGTGAGCAGGAGCGGGCTCGTCGCGGAATGCTCCGAGTTGAAAGGTGCCGCTCTGGCCAAATGGGTGCAGGATGCCGCTCAGCGAACTTACGCGAAAACAATCGACCGCAACGCCGTTCAACTGCTGATCGAACTCGCCGGCTCCGCACTCGGACAGCTTGACCAGGAACTGGCGAAACTGGCGTCGTACGTCGGTGACCTGCCATCAATCGATGCCGAAGCCGTCCGACGACTGGTTGGCGGCTGGAAGGCCGAAACGACCTGGGTGATGACCGACGCCATCCGCGATGGACGACTGAGCGATGCCATCACCGCTCTGGACAAGCTGCTCAACAGTGGCGAATCGCCGCACCGCATTCTCGGGGGAGTTGCCTACGTCTTTCGGAAAATGTCCGTCGCGACCGAACTGTCACGCACCGGCGTTCAACTGAATGCGGCTCTGAAACAAGCCGGTGCCTTCCCCAATGAGTACGAACCCGCTACCCGTTACCTGAAACGGATCGGTCGCCCGAAAGCCGCGAAGATCGCTTCCTGGTTACTGGAGGCCGAAACCGGAATGAAAGGCGGCAGCCGCATGCCCGAACGCAGCCAGATCGAACTGCTGCTGGTCCGGCTGTCCGGAGCGGCGTGAACTTGTCGCAGACTGGCACGTCACTCTGTTGAGTTTCCGAAGAACGGAAACAGCTTCTTCAATTCTGCCTTCGACGGCTGACGACCGTACTCGCAGACCTGATAAGCCTCAGCGTGTTTAACTGCTTTGCCGGCTTCCTGACCGTACCACTCAATCAGCGTATCCCGGTAAAGATCCGCGATGCGTCCGTTCCGTCGACTCCACGATTCGCGAAGGATTTCTTTTCTGGCCACTGGATCAGCGGCCTTTCGTGCGATGAGAGTTTCTTCCGAGCCAAGGGCTCCGCCTTCGTAGACTTGTGAGACCAGTGCATCGACCGCGTTGACCTTTTCATCGAAGACATCATCCAGCGAAATCGCAATATCCGCTTCGAAGGGGTAAGGCTTCTGAAAACGATCGGGGTAGTACATGAAGACGGGGTTCTTTGTCAGAGGCTTTGTGTCCGGAACGAAGAACGGAACAGCCACCATGAAGGCCGCATCCTGCACCAGGATCCCTGTGTAGCGATGGTCAGGGTGGTAATCGTTCGGGCGGTGAGCAAGAACCAGATCTGCGTTCCACTCGCGGATGAGACGGGCAATCGTGCGGCGATTCTCCAGAGTCGGCATCAGCTCGCCGTCGTGTATATCGAGCACTTCGACGGTCGTGCCCATCCGGCGAGCGGCTTCCTGAACTTCCTTCGTCCGGCGGATCGCCAGCGGACCACCTGCCATATTCCAGTGTCCGATGTCTCCATTGGTGACCGAAACAAGCTTGACGTGATGACCAAGCTTCGCCCATCTAATGGCCGAACCACCCATCTGAAATTCAGCATCGTCGGGGTGAGCCCCGAAAGCGATGATGCGCAGCTTGCCGTCATCAGCTTTCTCATCAGCTGATGCAGACGCTACGAGTCCAGCCACGAATGTGAGAGCAAGCAGAATCGTCATTGCACGTTTCATCGCATGGTCCTTCCATAAGCAGATTCGGATCGGAGAATCGTAAGCAGTCTCGCCTCGACTGAGAACGGAACGCAAAAACGCCGAGGCATCGCCACCATTCGCGAAACCTCGGCGCTTTGAACTTCAAACTTCCCAACCAACGATGGGTCTAATTTCCGTCAGTTGTCGCTGGCTTTTCATTAGCAGTGTCAGCTTTATCTGCCGACTTCTCCGGTTCCGACGATACCTTGTCGGGCGTCGATTCTTCGATCGCCGCCTTCGGTTCAGCCGGTGCCACGTCCGCTGGCTTTGCTGCATCTGATGCTGCCGCTTCCGGCTTCGACGGCTCCGGTGGAGTTGCCGCCGGTTTCGCATCGTCCGCCTTCGGTGCGTCAGAGGTTGGAGTCTTGTCATCCGTAGCCGGCGCTGCTGGCTTGGCGTCATCCGTCTTTGCAGCAGCAGGCTGTGAACCGGGAAGCGAATTCAGGATCGACGCGGCCGGATCGCCGACCGGTGCAGCGGCGTCGCCCTTGCCGTCTCCCTCTTCGCCTTCTTCCTTTTCTTTGGCTTTCACAAGCTGAGCGCGACTGAGTCGCAGCTTGTCGAAGTCTTCCTCAGAAATGACGTAGTACCAGTCAGCGAACCGAGTATTCAGTTCGTCGACCTTCTTCCTGCCTTCTTCGACCTTCTCTTCACGAGCTTTGACATCGGACTCGTACTTCTTCTGGTCAGCACGGAACTTCTCGATCGCTCGCTGATAGATGTCGCCCAGATTGGGTTCTTCTTTCTTCTCTTCAACAGCCGCGTCATCCGTCTTCCCGGCATCTGACTTGTCATCGCCAGTCGCTGCGGCGTCAGCCTTGGCAGCATCGTCACTCTTGTCGTCAGCCGCTGCGTCGTCGTCTTTCGCGGCAGGCTCTTCAGCCGGCTTCACCACATTGCCTTCGTCGTCAACTTCCACACCTTCAGGCACTTCAGGCTTGACCGGAGCAACCGGTGCCGGGCCAAGCAGATTCTCACTGAACGAGGCTCGAACGATAAGATAGCGGCTCTTCGTTTTCTTCTCTTCGTCCTTCTCGCCGTCTTCCTTTTTATCGTCGACTGCTTCTTCTGAGCCTGGAGCATCGGCTGGTTTCTGTTCGTTTTTCGACTTCTCAGCTTTCGCCGTCGTGCCGCCGATTTCGATTTCGTCGTCAGAACCTTCAAACTCGTTTCCAAAGCTCATGTGAAAACGCACGCCGTCTTTTAACGACGCAACCAGTTCACCAGCCTTTGCATACAACCGGAAATCGTTCTCTTCACGATTCTCATAAACCAGGAAGCCCTTCGAATTCAGACTGCTCTGAACCATGTCGATGACCTGGTTGACTATCTGCGGGTTCTGAGCCGCCGAAGGAGGGAGCGCAATCCCGAGATCCCCCTGAAGGATCGGCTTACCGGCCAGCTCAGGCTTGCGACGCACTCCGGACAGTTTGAGATTGTCCAGGACGTTGACCATGGCCGTCACGTCTTCTTTGTTGACTTCTTCCGTTTCTTCATTGAGCCCGTCGAGTGCCCAATCGTCTGTTGACGACGCACGAGACAACGATGCGTCCACAACTTCCGAGAAGCTGCGGCCATCTACTTTGGTCGACTTCGCTTCCAGCTTTGTCAGATCGTCACGATCCAGTTTCAGCAGGTCGGCTTCGACCCAGTCTCGAAACTTCGTCGAGATGTCGACTTCCAGTTCGGTGATGTAGGTTTCTTTCTCTTCCGGATGCCGGACGTAGTAACGATTCTCGCCTTCGGGCAGTTTCTTACCGATGATCAGGTCAGCGACGGGAATTTCGCTGTCTTTCATCAGAGTCAATCGTTGGCCACGGCCTTTCAACGTGTCGGAATCTTCGCCCAACGGATCGACGACGCCGAACCGTTCGTGATCAGCGGCGACACGACTCGCGACGGCGCCGCGTTTGACGCCGATGAGCGACCGAGCAGTTTTGGCCAGTCGTTCTTCACCGTCAGCCGGGTAGTTGTGATGTGAAGGAATTCGCCAGGTGCCGTCCTTTTTCTGAACGGTGAAAACCCGAGCCGATGCCGTGTCCTCGTTGTAGGCGACAACCCGGACCGCGGTTGCGGAATTGGGATCTTTAAAATCCGCAAAGAACGACTTGCCGACGTTGGCAAAGTCGTCAATTGGCGTGGGTTTGGTCAGCGAACTGGTCAGCCCGGCAAGGCCAGCCATCACGGCTGCCGCGATTACAAATTTAAGAGTCTGACTGTTGGTATTCATAAGTCTCACCCGGTGAATTCAGGTTGAGGTTGATGGATTCAGAACGTCTGAGTTTTCGTGCGACCTACTGGCGAGAAAGGCGGCGAACTTCTTCGATATCTTTCTGCTCAGCCGTGAGTCGTAACCCCAGCACGAGCATTCCTAGCAGAATCGAGGGGATCGGCGGAAAAATCACGGCCCAGAACCGGAAGTCGTTCTCCGTCTGCTTGATCTGCCGCTGTTCGCGAGCCTTTAATTGCTCAAGCTTCTCGGCTTTTTCTCGATCGATATTTGCCTTCTCAACGTCCAGTTCCCGCTGCTTCCGCTGAGTAGCGATTTCCATCCGCTGACGTTTTTCGATCAAGGTAAGCGTCTCGTCGGAATCGATTTTTTCGATCTCCTTGTCGAGTTCTGCTGTCACTTTCTCAAGTGCTTCCTCAGCTTCTTTCTCGGCTTTCTCACGTTCTTCCTGAGAAATCTTTCGAAACTTATCCGCTTCGCTCTGCACTTCTTTCAGCGTTCGGTGCTGCGGGCGTCGCTTACGAAGATCGACGTAAGAAGTGTCTCCAGCCAGAACATCGACGCAGTTCAGAATGAACTTCACATTGTCGAGTTTCAGACCGTGCATGTCGCTTTGCACGACGTTGAACAGAGCATCTGAGACGATGTCGACATCGGCGACGTAGATCACATTGACTTTGTGCTTCTCACCCTTTTCACCAGTAATATGAGCCGCCACGACGTCAGCTTCACCGGTCAGCGTTCGGCGAACTCGTGATGGATCCTTGGGTTGAATACCGAAGAAGCTTGACCCCATCAGATCGTTCCATCGGGAAGTTCCTGATCGGAGACCAATTCGAAGCAGAGGTTCAAACTTCAACTTACTGTTTTCTCGAGGACGGATTCGCCCCGAGTAAAGCATCAGCAATTCCTGCAACCCGCTGGTGACATCACTCTCGGTGCTGATCGCTTCCGAGTTGCCGTTCAGCGGAGTAATGAAGACATAGTCGGGTGGAAGATCAACAAAGGTGGGATGAGGATTCGTCTGATCCCAGACAATGGCATCGTTCAGCCAGGAGATGTCCAGGGCATTAACGAGAGGACCAGCATTTCCGTTATCAGCTCGCGGTTCAGCGGGCTGCCCACCACCAAACATTCCCCCGCCGCCCTGTTGAGGTTTCTGCTGGCTGGGCGACATGCGAGGGTCAACCAGTGGCAACGGGTCGTCCAGGATCAGCGTTGGTTTTCCTGACTTCACATAGTCAACAAAGTTGGTCATTTGTGGATCGGTCAGTGAAGACGGCATCGCCGCAATCAGGACGTCTACTTCGTCTTCGATCTTCGAGTCCGGGCCGACTTCAACCACCTTGTACTGTTTTTTAAGTTCCCGCTGAATTCGCCATTCGGGCGAACTACGCATGCTGGACATGTCGAAGCCACCGTTCACTTTGGCGTCCGTTCGCAACATGCCCACGGTCAGTCGATCTTCCTGTGAAACCGTTCGTACCGAGCGAGTCAGCTCGTACTCGACCGAGGTTCCAATATCGAAGAATGGGACGATGACTTCATCGTAGGCACCGCTGATGACAGCTCCCATAAAGACGTCAACGCGCTGGAAGCGTCCGTCGACTTCGGACTGAACCGGAGTCGGCATGATTCCGAAGTGTTCAGCTTCCTCGGCAGCTTCGCTGAAAGGCGTGACCTCGACGAAGCGAACTTCGATCTGATTGCTCATGCGGTCGTACTGGCGAAGCAGCCCCTTCAAGCGAGTCTGCTGCCCAACGTAGTCGCGAGGGACTTCCGGGCTGATGAAGGCCTGAATCGTGACCTTGTTTTCAACCTTGCTGACCAGTTCGTGGGTCGTGTCGGACAATGTGTAGAGCTTCTCGCCGGTCATATCAAAACGCAGACCGAGTGCTTCGCTGGCCGTCGTGACGACAGCGTTGCCAGCCAGCAGGGCGACAAGCAGGCAAACGATGCGTACCGCAAAGTGTCCGCCAATCGGTAACCCCTGTTGATCGCTGACCCAGTGGCGCCGGCTGATGAACACCGCGTTGAGGTACAGCGAAAAGATGATTAGCGAGAGAAAGTAGACAATTCCGCTGAAGGGGACGACGCCGATAGCGAACTCGTTCAAACGCTCGCCAAGACTCATCTCACTGCAGAACGAGTTGAACAGATCGGTCGCTGTGTCGCTGAACGTCGGGTTGTCGATCGCCGGACGGCTGGTCGACAGGTGTCCGATGAAGATTGGCACCGCACAGATGGCCGCTCCCAGAACAAACGCCACGGTGACGCTACTCGTCAGGACGGAAGCAAACATGCCGAGACTGATCAACGTCGAACCGGCCAACCAGTAGCCAAAGTACGTTGTCAGCAGCAGCCCCCAGTCGGGATCGGCGTAGTAGCCCAGCACGATCAACTGAGTTAACGAAAAGGCCAGCGCCACTCCGTAAACAACGACGAGCGACAGGAATTTGCCGAGCAGAATTTCGAAGTCGGTTGCCGGCAGCGTGAAGAGCAGTTCGTCCGTTCCCAGCCGTTTTTCTTCGGCCCACGATGTCATCGTGATGGCAGGAATGATGAAGAGCAGCAGGTATGGAAACGCTGCCGTGAGCTGGTCCAGGTTTGCCAGGTTGTTCGTGAAAAACTGAGCGTTGAACGCGCTCGACGCCGCAGCGATCACAAACACCACAATAAAGAGGTAACCCAGCACTCCGGAGAAATAGCTCATCAGGTTTCGCTTCAACACAGCGAAAATCGTGTGAGTCCGCATTTCTCAATCCCGTTATATCTTGAGTCAAAAGGTCCAGTTCGAAGTGGTGCGTCAAGACGCACCCTACATTCTGTTTTTCTCACACCAGGCCGCGAAGAATAAAGAAGGAAAAGTCGATCAATCCTTCGCGTCTTTGTACCTTCGCGTGAGCCATTCATTCTGCTACGTCGCCACTGTCAGCTCGCGGAAGCGTTCTTCCATTTCCTTTTCCGAACCAGCCATCTCGCTTACCGGACCATCGAACACAACGCGGCCCTGATTAATCAGGATGACTCGACTGCAGACAGCCTGTACTTCGCGAAGAATGTGCGTCGACAGAAGAATTGTCTTCGTCTCAGCAAGGCTCGTAATCAGATCGCGGACTCCGTGAACCTGATTGGGATCCAATCCGCTTGTCGGCTCGTCCAGAATCAGAACTTCCGGATCATGAAGCAGTGCCTGAGCCATGCCGACTCGCTGCCGAAAACCTTTTGACAGCTTGCTGATTGGCTTGCTCCAGACGGACTTCAGTGCACATCGCACGGCGACATACTCCATCCGGCTTTTCAGATCGTCGGCAAACATACCGCGAGCCGAACCGAGGTACGAAAGCAGCCCCTTTGGCGTCATCTCTTCATAGAGCGGGCCATTTTCCGGGAGATACCCGAGCATCTCGCTGGCGGCGATCCGGTCCGACTGAACATTGTGGCCCCCGATCGTCGCGGAACCTTTCGTCGGAGCCAGATAACCCGTGAGCATTTTCATGGTCGTCGACTTTCCGGCACCGTTCGGGCCCAGAAAAGCGGCTACCTGCCCGCGAGGCACGGAAAACGTCACACCATCCGTCGCTACGAACGGGCCGTAATACTTGCTGAGACCTTTGGCCTCAATCATGGACTCGCCCGAGGCATCCGACGAATTCTTTTCGCTGTCTGTCATGTCAGGTCGTTCTCGAAAAAGATTCGTGATTGACTTCCAACTGTTGTCACCAGCGACTCCTCAGCCGCCAGCGCTCAACCACTGCAAAACTCACGTCCGTTCTGAAAACCGGCATCACTCCATAATGCCGGATGACTGAGTGCGGGACTGGTCGAAACCCGACCGCCAGCAAACAGTCGAAGAGACTCAACCGGCATTAAACCAGCTCGTCTCGTTGACTGAGAGAAACGTCGAAGTTGACGAACTCCGCGTTTCGTCAGCTAAGGTGGGGAACGCCGATGTTGACCGAACCGGTCTCGATCTGCGTCCGGTGGAATGCACAGTCGCGAGCCACTTCAACAGGCTCTAACCGTGTTTGAGGCACGTGCATCAGAACGTTCGAACCCGGTCAACGAGGCGCAAACCGAGGCATCGTTGTGCCGAATCTGATCACCCGAATAACCAGGTTTTTACTCATCGCACGCGTACGGAAAAAATAATTTGACTGCTGGAGCATTTCCAGCAAATCGAAGAAAAAGTCATCCGAACATTCAGTCGCCGAAGCCGGCAGGACCAGCTCCGCTATTCGAAGTCCCGGAATCCTGTTTACAATCGTCGCCTGTTGGGTGGCCATCATTGCGGCTGCCCCTCCAAACATCCAGCGACAGCAGCTCATTGTCGAAATCGACGAGTTTTGCCCCACGTAGACTGGAATCGCCAGGCAACATGCTGAACGACCAGGAAATCATGGAACGAGTTGGTTGCGGGCAAGTCGAACTTTTCGACGTACTCGTGAACCGCCATCGATCGTCTATGCTTCGAGCTGCCGTCAGTAAGCTACGCAACCAGGCCGTTGCGGAAGAAGCTGTGCAGGATGCGTTTCTTTCGGCCTTCGCTCATCGCCACACCTACCGATCCGAACATTCGTTTCGAGGCTGGCTGTGGACAATCCTGCTCAACACCTGCCGCGGCCTGGCTCGGCGCGAGCTTTCCCGAATCGACCGAGCAGGTCGCCAGCCGGAATTCCTGACGTCTAACGAGCCATGCTCGTCCGGCGACGCTCTTAGTCAGCTTGTCCGAGCAGAACAGACGGCTCTGCTCTTTCGCTACCTGAATGACCTTCCCGAAGCTCAGGCCGACGCCCTCCGGCTCCGCTTCTTTGGCGAGTTGAAGTTCGACGAAATCGCCCACGTCATGAATTGCAGCACGAACGGAGCGAAACAGCGAGTTCGCTCCGGACTTGAGAAACTCTCAACGGCTCTACGACGAGCAGACGTTTCGAGCATCAATGCACGCGACATATCCCGGAGTGACCGCTTCGAAGGAGACGTTCAATGAATTGCGATCAGGCATTCGACGCACTGACTGACAACCACCTGCGAGACAGCAGCGAACTGATTCTGCATCTGGACAGTTGCCCGCGCTGCCGCGACATGGCCGACATGCTGGATCCAGCTCTGGACCTTTTCGCAAACGCCCTCGGAACGGCCGGTGAATTTACTCCCTCAGCGCCTTCCGAAAACCCTGGGAACGAATACGCCGAGGCTGCATCGACTTCGGAACAGGCACCGTTAACCAGCCCGCGTACGGCCAGCCGACCGTGGCTGCAACAGTCGCAACGTCGAGCAGCTTCTCAACGTGACGGCCTTCGTGTCGCCGCCTTCCTGATGCTGATTGCCGTGATGATGGCCGCGATGGTTAACGTCGAGCGTGCCGGCAGGAACGATGCAGTCGCCATTTCACTCCCCGCCGATTGCCAGCGCAGCACGACGACTGAATCCAGCACCGACAACGTCGTCGCCGGCTGCGTCGCGTGCCATTTGAGAGCTGAATCTCTAACGGAAATCCAACCGGCACAGCGTGCCCATGCAAGACAACTCGTGCAGCGGTGTGTCAGTTGCCACCTCGACATGACCGCCGACCAGTACCTTGCAGAACAAGCGACGGGCACCAGCGGCGAGAATACAACGGCGGCGGCCTTCCAGCTGGCCTCGTGCCTTTTTGGCCGAAGCGGCGGAACGTCTCAACTGTAAGTTGAGTTTCGCCAACTCAGGATGCTCTCACCAGGAACCCGCCACAGAGATCACTCAGAGTTCCTCAGCAGATTCTGCCTGGCTTCTCCGCGGACTCTGCGCCCCGGGACAAAATTGTGACGCCCCTTCGTCAGTGTCGTAGCTTCCAAAATTGATTTCGGCCTGATCGATATCGTGAAACAAAAAAAGCCCGAGCTTCGACAGTCGAAGCTCGGGCCGATTATTTTCTCGTAATAGCGATTACGAGGAGGTGGAGGGCGAAAACACCCGCCGGTGAAGTCAGCCAGTCACACCTCTCATTATTAAGCCAGATATCACTAACCACCTCCTTTCTAATGCCTATTCATGTTGCCCGGAGCCTTGCGGGTTACCCCACTCTGAGCAACGGAACCACACTCGTGCCGCGTCAGCACGAACGACTTGTTTATCGTGACGATTTCCTGAAACAGAGCAACCCCAGTTTTCCAGGATTTGGCACTTCAGCCGCCAACTGCCGGGGAAACTTGCGTCAGGCCAGTATTTCTTTTACCGGATGCTGCTCCTCGACACCGGTCAGTCGCACATCCAGGCCCTGAAATCTCGCAGACAAACGCCGATGGTCGATCCCCAGGCAATGCAGAATTGTCGCGTTCAGATCGTGAATGTGGACCGGATTTTCCGTAACGTTGTAGCTGAAGTCGTCAGTCTCGCCATGAACGACTCCTGGCTTGATTCCGCCGCCTGCCATCCAGATTGAAAAGCAACGCGGGTGATGGTCCCGCCCGTAGTTTTCGCGAGTCAGTTTTCCCTGACAGTAGGCAGTCCGGCCAAACTCGCCACCCCACACAACCAGAGTGTCTTTCAGAAGGTCTCGTTGTTTGAGATCCTGAATCAGCGCCCATGACGCCTGATCAACATCACGTGCCTGGTTCGGCAAATCGTTGGCAATATTTCCGTGCTGGTCCCAGCCTCGATGAAAAAGCTGCACGAACCGCACGTCTTTCTCAATCATGCGGCGAGCCATCAGTGCACAGTACGCAAAAGTGCCCGGTTTCTCCGCGTCCGGGCCGTACATTTCCAGAGTGCTCTTTGTCTCGCCTGAAAATTCCATCAGCTCGGGAACAGAACTCTGCATCTTGAACGCCATCTCGTACTGATTGATTCTCGCCTGCGTCGCCGGGTCACCAACCTGCTCGAACGTCTTCTGATTCAGACGCCCCAGCGAATCGAGCATTCGCCGCCGAACTTCCGTACTCACACCATCCGGATTCGAAAGAAACAATACGGGGTCGCCAGACCGGCGCAGAGCCACACCCTGATGCTTCGTCGGCAGAAAGCCCGCTCCCCACAACCGGTTGTAAAGTGCCTGCGCCTGCTGCCGACCGGTCCACGTTGGAGTCATCACCATAAACGCCGGCAGGTTGCTGTTGAGCGAACCCAGCCCGTAGTTCAACCAGGAACCCAGACTCGGTCGGCCCGGCAACTGGTTCCCTGTGCAAATGTAGGTAATCGCCGGGTCGTGGTTGATCGCTTCAGTGTGCAGAGACTTCACAATCGCAATGTCGTCAACCATTTTAGCGGTGTGCGGCAGCAGTTCGCTGATCCACGCGCCGCTCTTGCCGTGCTGCGCGAACTTGAACTTCGACGGAGCCAGTGGAAATCGTTTCTGCCCGCTCGTCATCGTTGTCAGCCGCTGGCCGTTTCGGACCGACTCGGGCAGATCCTTGTCAAACATCTCATTGAGCTTCGGCTTGTGATCGAAGAAGTCGATCTGGCTCGGCGCGCCAGCCATGAAGAGGTAGATCGCCCGCTTCGCTTTCGGCGCGAAATGCGGAAGAGCCGGCAACCCGCCGATCCGCTGCGGGTCGGCAAATTCCGACGTCGCTTTCGCAGCGTCGGCCCGCTCCCCCATCAACGAAGCCAGCGCCGCCGTGCCAAGTCCCAAAGCCCCCTGCCCGAAGAAGTGCCGGCGGGTGATGGCTGAGTAGTAATTCTGAAAATCCTGCATGACTACCTCATGATTCTACAGGTCAGGCGGAGCCTGACCTGCCGCCAAATTCAAAACTCGTCGACTGTGGATGCCTGCTCCGGCCAGGTCCACGCCAGATTCAGCTGCCCGTTCGAAACCGAAAATGTGACATCCACATACCCATCCCCTTCGCGACAGATGTCGCTGCAGCCATCCTGAAACGTCCACTCAAAACCGAGCGACGCTATGCCCGAATTCTCTGATGAAAATTTGACCGACTTCACCGCGAGACTTCCGTCGACATAAGAAGCATGGCCGTAATGCAGCCTCGCCCAGATCGACGCTGCTTCAGCACACGCTTCGACGTGGTTACCAAGAAGCTCTTCGATGCGTAATCGCGTTTCAAACGATTCTCCATCAGCAGCTCCTTCAAACGGAATGACAATGTTTCGCGTGCTCATTTTTTTCCACGGCCCCGTTTGAAACAGCCTTGCGAAAGACGGACCTCATTGACCGTTCAGTTCTTCGTCAGAACCTCGTCCAGATTCAGAACCAGGTTTGCCCCAATCGTCCACGCAGCAAGTTTGGAAACCGGGACCGACGCCTCAGTTGCAGACGAACCCGTCGCGACAAGTTTCGCAGCCGCCGCTTCGTCCTTTTCATAAACAGACTGCAAATCGCCAATCGCCGACACAAGTTCTGCCACTTCAGCCCCCTGCGGCTTCCGTCCCGTACAAAGTCGCAGCAGGTACGCCGCTCTGGATTCATCCGTCTGGCCGCCTTCACGAAGCACTCGCTCGGCAAGGCCGCGAGCACACTCGACGTATTGCGGATCGTTCAGCAGAAGCAACGCCTGAAGCGGTGTGTTGGTCCGCTCGCGACGGACAGTGCAGGCCTCACGCGACGGCGCATCGATAATGCTCATCTGAGGTGCCGGAGCCGTTCGTTTCAGGAATGTATACAACGTCCGGCGGTGGACCTTGTCCGAACCGGTATCGGGTTTGAAACGAACCGTGTTCGACCCGCTGTAGCCGACCGCAAACCACAAACCGTCCGGCTGAGGTGGCTTCACGCTGGGGCCACCGAGTTTCTCGAAAAGCAGGCCGCTGACGAACAACGCCTGATCCCGCAACACTTCAGCGTCGAGTCGAAAACGAGGGCCGCGCGATAACAACCGGTTCTCCGGATCTCTTTCGACAGAGCCGCGGACTATCGCCGCCTGACGATAAGTCGCCGACATCACCATGCGGCGCAACGTCTTTTGAACATCCCAGCCGTCATCCTGAAACTGTACCGCGAGCCAGTCGAGCAGTTCCGGATGGCTGGCCGGCTCGCCTTGCGAACCAAAATCTTCCGATGTCTTCACCAGACCGGTTCCGAAGAGCTGCTGCCAGAAACGATTCACCGTCACGCGAGCCATCAATGGATGCTCTCGACTGGTCAACCATCGCGCCAGCCCCAGCCGATTCGCAGGCACCCCTTGAGGAAGCGGCGGTAGAATCGCCGGCACCGCTCGCGGTACTTCATCCTTTTTCTGGTCATACTCGCCGCGGTTCAGAATGTGTGCCGGTTGTGGTTCCTTCTTCTCGCGAAAGACCAGCGTCGTCGCCGCCGCGTTCTGAATGTCCGTAATTTTCGTTTCCGCATCGGCAATCGACTTGTGCAGCGGATCGAAAATACTTCGCGTGGTTGAGCAGACATTTTCCACAAAGTAATCCCGCAACTGCTTCTGCTGAGCGTCGTTTCGCTTCGCAACGTCAAGCATCACGATTGGCCTGATGTCTGCCGGCAGGGACGCGGCTTTCGCAGCAATCTGATCTCGCTCCCACACCAGCAGCGAATCATAAATCGGAGTCTGGTCCGCCTTGCTGACAATGCCGGCCTTGTCCCAGAACACCGTCCCATCGAACTGTGTGAACGCCCAGCCGTTAATCATCGCCCCGGCTTTCAACCCGACCTCCGCAACGGAGACTTCAAGCCGAACCCATTTACCCTTTTCAGGCAACTCACCTTTGCTGAATCGACTCGGTGAATCTTTCTTGCCCCAGTCGATCGAATCGCTGCCCCAGTACGCTCGATGGTCCCACGAGCCGTCATTGAACTGCAGCATAATTTCTTTGGGCGGATTCTTTTCGTCGAGATAAACATAGCAGAAGAAGACGTCTCCGTCGGCAATTTTCAGCGGCGCCTTCGCCTGGTCGAAAAAGTGCTGACTCAGTCCCGTCGCCGTCCGGGTTGACGATTTCTCGCCACTGAATACCGGCTTTGGTTTCGTCACGAATTCCCAACCGCCTTGAGCACGTCCGCCTTCAGGAACGCTGTCTTCAATCCAGACGAACTCGGTCGGTTCAGGAAGCTTCGCTTCAGTCGGCGTTTCCGGCTCAACGTACTTGTACTCGGCAAGCTGCAGGAGGATTTCGTCGCGAACGTCTGCCGCTTTCTGCGTGAGTTCCGCGATTCGTCCTTTCTCCTCACTCGTCAACACCTTGATGACGGGAGCATGATCCTTCTTGTTTCCATCGAGCGGGTTGCCATCGATCGAATTGAAGAACGCAGACATCGAATAAAAATCGCGCTGCGTGAACGGGTCGTACTTGTGATCGTGGCAACGGGTACAGTCGAAGGTCATCCCCAGAAACACGGTCCCCGTCGTGACGACACGATCGACCACGTTTCGGATATGGACCTCTTCAGCGATCGACCCACCTTCGCTGGTCGTCACGTGGCAACGGTTGAACCCTGTCGCGATGATCTGATCTTCCGTCGCGTTCGGTAAAAGATCGCCCGCCAGTTGCTCGACCGTAAACTGGTCGTACGGCATGTTCCGATTGAACGCGCGCACGGCCCAGTCACGATACGGCCACATCTCGCGATAATTGTCCAGGTGCAGACCGTGCGTGTCGCCGTACCTCGCCGCATCGAGCCAGTATCTCGCCATGTGTTCGCCGTAACGTTCCGACCGGAGCAGTCGATCGACAACCTTCGCGTAAGCGTCTTCCGAGTGGTCGTTCAGAAATGCGTCAACTTCATCCAACGTCGGAGGCAGCCCGGTCAGGTCGAGCGTCACTCTTCGAATCAGCGACTCCTTCGAAGCAGTCGGCGACGGCTTCAGCCCTTCGTCATCCAGCCGCTTCAGGATGAAACTGTCGATCGGATTTCGCACCCAGGCCGCCTGAGAAACCATCGGCGGCTCGTGCTTCACCGGCGGTATGAAAGCCCAGTGTTCCCGCCAGGTCGCTCCCTGAGCGACCCACCTTTTCAATAGATCGATCTGGTCTTCGCTCAGTGACTTCGTCGAGTCCGCTGGTGGCATCCGCAGGTCAACGTCATCCGTCACTATCCTGGCGATCAGCTCACTGGCTTCCGGCTTCCCAGGCACGATCACAACGCTGTCCGAATCAGCTTTGCCAAACGCGCTGTCTTTACGATCGAGCCGAAACCCGCCCTCACGATGCGACTCATCCGGCCCGTGACAGGCGTAGCAGTTGTCTGAAAGAATCGGTCGAATATCTCGATTGAAATCGACCTTCGAATCAGCTGCGGAAACTGATTCGGAGAATATTACAAAGACGGGCAGCCACAACACGGCAGTAGTTTTCATACAGCACTCTATCGTTTTGAAGATTCTGGACGAATGAACTTACTTCATTTGTGATCTTGATCGTCGATTACGTTCTGAATCAAACGAGCCCCATGAAAAATTACTACGATTCTGACCGTTGACTCATCCAGGGAGTAAACCATTCGATAACTGCCTATCAGCACCTCGCGCAAATTGTCATCGTCGTACTCGGGCACGATGCCGCCGCTTTCGCGGCATATTCTGAATTGAGGTCGCGTCCGCCAGAACACGTCCGACGAAAGACGCGGCATAGGCGCGCGAGTCTTTGGCAATGAACTCAACAACGTTTTCAAGATCACTCACTGCCGCATCGGATCGGATCGGATCAGATCAGATCAGCTCTCGGTCCATTTCAACATCCTTGCAACAACTTCATCATGAGACACAACATGGCCATCATCAATGTCAGCAATGCCTCGATCGATTTTCTGCTTTGCTTAGAGGTGATACTGAATTTCTTCCCACGAAGCATTATCTGGAAGGTCCTTGATCAGGATCAGAGCGCCCTGTTTCGCCGTCGGCATAAAATCCCCTCGCAAACAAGAAAGCCGGCACGCCATAACAGCATACACCATCACGGTGAGTCGTTGGAAACTCCGACCATCCACTTCCGAAACGCTGGCTTTGTTTCCGCGAGGATCTCGCGTATGGCGGTTCGATCGTCACGACTCAAATGAGCAAACGGGGCGTCAGTCGAAGTCTCGTCTTTCTCGTTCAAAATATTGTGCAAACGGGAATAGACCGCGTCGAGCATCGGCTCCGGCATTGCATCGAACGCTTCCGAGTAGATCAGGAAGCTGCACGGGTATCGGAAAAGTCGCGCCTGGAGATCGAAGTCCCGCAACGATCTTCCGTTGCCGTCACGTGGGCCGAGTTTCGAAAACTCATCCGCGAAACCTGAGACACCGGCAACTGGAGACGTCAGCGGAAACTCATCCGCAAACAGCAGATACTCGACCAGCTTCTCCGCCGCCGAGTCGATGCGTCGCCCCGTGCTTTCACTCACGTAGTCGTCCGGACGTTTCAATGCGGCGTTCATGACTGTGTCGTGGTGCTTTGCCCGTCGAGCCTCGAACGATGCCCGCGTGATCAGGTTGTGCATCTGCGATTGATGCTCCAGGAGCATCAGCGCCACCAGATCACTCGTCGGCTGGAGATATGACGAAGTTCTGAACAGTCGACCGAGACTTTCCAGATTCGCCCCCGGCTCGGAATCAATCGGGTCAGCACGGTTGTCGTCAGCAATCGCGTTTCCAAGATGTCGCATCTCACCATGCGTCCCTGTCACGTACCAACCACCAAACCGCTTTTCGAACGGCGTCGAGTGGTCCGTCGTGATCGTCCCCAGCCCGAAGTGAGGCTGACCGTCGCGCGAAGGATAAACTGACCGGACCAGATGGCCGGGCACTCCCTGCGTCCGGCTCGAAGCATGGCAGATCAGACACTGGCCACGGTCACGTACAAACTTCGGTGACTCCGAGATCTGCTGCTTGAGCGTGTAAAAAATCGCGCCTTGCTGCGGATCGACGGCCGAAACCTCAACGACGTCACCTCGCTGCACCCAGCCGATGTAAGTCTCATCGTTGAAGTAGAGGGCTCGCGGCCGGCTCGGCATGATTCGCCGCAACTGAAGACTTGTCTTTGAAAAAACCAGCAGCTGTGACGACTGCGGCACGTTAAGCTGCTCGAGCACAGACGGTAGCCAGCCGTGTTTCTCGTCCCACTTCAGCGAGGCTTCGCCCGCGTCGAGCTTCTGCTGCAACTTCGCAACCGGATCGCTGACTGGCGAGGTCTCGTAGTTGATCGGCGCCCCTTCGAACTCAAGCTGCGCAATGGCCAGCTCTCCACGTCCCAACGCGACACCCGACACCAGGAGCAGTTTGAGCAGCAGGTTTAATATTGCAGGAGACTTTGAACGAGACGACGCGTGGGTAATTCGTAAGCTGTGCACGGTAAATCACCACTGTTTCATCTGGGAGGGTCATCTTGGCGGGAAAATTCGGGGAGGGGAGGACGGGAGCGGGCAATCAGCGTGCCAGATTCAAAAGTGTGCGTCAACCGCCCTGAACTCAGAGCGCGACGCACCGAAAGCGTGCCCTGACCGCACAGTGAGCCAATAGCGTGCGGCTGCCAACCGGGTCGCTGCACACTTTGTCGCTGAAGCCAGAACACTCTGACCTGGTTCACGAGCGGCGGACATTTCGGCATAATCTCGCCGACTGCCCATAAGCCGTTTTGACGTGGCTCAAAAACGCGTCGAAAAATCACGACTGGAGAGACCGTTGGCCAACCTGACCGTTGAACTGAACCGCCTGAAGCTTCGCAACCCGATCCTCGTCGCGTCGGGAACGTTCGGGTACGCAAAAGAGGCCACCGCATTCGTCGATTTCAGACAGCTCGGCGGGATTATCCCGAAGACAGTGACCCTGCTGCCTCGCGAGGGGAACCCACCGCCTCGCACAGTCGAGACCAGTTGCGGACTACTCAATTCAATCGGGCTGGATAACGACGGCATCGACACATTTATCGAGAAACACATCGGCTACCTGACGAGCCTCGACTGCCCGATCATCGCCAATGTCGCCGGACATAACGCGGAAGAATTCGTCGTGCTCGCGGAAAAGCTCAATGCTTTCCCGCAACTGGCGGGCGTCGAATTGAACATGTCCTGCCCGAATGTCAGCGGCGGAGTCGACTTCGCGACGAATCCCGAAATGACGCATGCCGTCATTTCAGCCGTCCGTGAAAAGTGCAAACTGCCAATCATTGCGAAACTGACTCCCAACGTGACGAACATCGTCGAGATCGCTGCGGCGGCGGCCGAAGGAGGCGCCGACGCAGTCACGCTGATCAACACGCTGATGGGAGTCGCGATCGACTGGCGCCGCCGCAAGCCAATTCTGGGTAACGTCTTCGGAGGCCTCAGCGGACCAGCCATCAAGCCGGTCGCTCTGAGAATTGTCTGTCAGGTCGCCAAAGCGGTCGACGTCCCCATCATCGGCGTTGGCGGAATTCAGAATCTCGACGACGTGATGGAATTTCTCGTCGCTGGCGCATCCGCCGTCCAGATCGGCACCGCCAGCTTCTACTCACCCGGCCTGGCGTCTCGGCTGCCTGGCGAACTCAATAGCCTGCTTGATTCAGAAGGCGTTGCCAGCGTCAGCGACATCGTCGGCACGCTCCAATATCCAGAAGCAGTTCCCGCAACCTGCGCCGCAGAGTAACAACCGCTCAACGCGAGACTCCGCAGGGCGCACCTGAGCCAGGCCAGTGGCATACTTTCTGACAACTACCCCAGCGACGCGAACATCTGGCGAATTTCGTCGTCGATGTCATCGTTGTCGGCGAGCGTTCGCCCTACTTCCAGACGCAGCAGTTCGCGATAGCGTTTCCGCAGTCGCGAGGCAGCCTGTCGTGCCGCCGCTTCGGTCACCTGTAACTTCTCCGCGATTTCATCGTACTTCGAGCCTCGCCCCGCCGACGTCAGCGTTGTCTTCAGCATTTCAAAACGGGCTGCTTCTCCTGCTTCTTCATGCTCAATTCGAAGTCGGTCTGCGACGCGGTCGAGCAGAGTCAGCGTCCACACTCGATCAAAAACCCGCTCGGGGGTCATCGACTCAACTGCCGCCCGACTGAAATACTGATCGCCGTCGTCAAAGTCGAGCGACACCTGTCGGTAGCTCCCACCCCGGCGTTGAGTATTCTCGGCCGCGTACTCATTCGCCATGAAATTCTTCAGCGACGCCAGCACGAACGATCGGAACCGACCGCGTTCCGGTGCTGCCTGACGCAATGAATCCTTCGCCACCACCTGAGTAAAGAACCCCTGAGTCAAATCCTGAGCCTTGTGAACGTCCCGCACTTTACTTCGCACATAGGCGTAAAGCGGCTGCCAGTACTGCTCACACAATTTCGCCAGTGCCTGCTCGGCATCTGGACCGTCAAGTTGCCTGACGATGCTCCAGTCCGTTGAACCAAACTCCCGCTGCCTGACGTCGGACGGTGCTGACATTCCGGTTACAACCTTTGAAAACAAAGTCATCGCTGCATTGAGCTGACTTCATTTATTAGACGAGCCGACCACGAATAAAGCAAACCGGCCCCACTTCCTGAATGACCAGACGCGAGATAGAGTGCTCCGTGTTAATTTTTGTGACCTGTCAGGAGTCAACACTCATGCGTGCAAGTCTGAAAACGATATTCGCCTGCGCCGTCATCGGCTTCCTACTGCTCGCTTCAGCCGAGCCGGGTTTCGGGCAGGCTCGAAATGTCACCCCCTCGCTGCGTGACGTTGCGTACGATGACGATCACCCGTCGCAATGCGTCGATGTTTATCTGGCAGAATCCGACAAGCCCACACCGGCCATGATCTATATTCACGGAGGTGGCTGGCGCGCCGGTTCAAAAAACAACATCCCCGGCTGGCTGAAGACGTTCGTGGCCGACGGCCAGCTCTCAGTCGTTTCCGTGGAGTATCGCTTCACCAATGTCGCGACTCACCCTGCCCAGGTTAACGACTGCCTGCGAGCGATTCAGTTCGTCCGTCAGAATGCCAGGAAATGGAACATCAACCCGAATCGACTGGGAGTCACCGGCGGATCAGCGGGCGGTCATCTCTCGGCGTACGTCGCCCTGCACGACGACGCAGCTGACTCAAAGTCGGACGATCCGGTGCAGCACAATTCCTCGCGAGTCGCCTGCGCCGTCAGCTTCGCCGGTCCGACAGACTGGACACTGCTCAACAGCATCGAACACCGCCATCCGGCCTACCGTCAATTGATCGGCTACGAACCAGGTACTCCGGCGGCTGATCTCGCTTCAAAGCTGGTTAAAGACGTCTCACCGATCTCGTTTGCCAGCAAAGACGATCCGCCGATCATGCAGGTACACGGCGACAAGGACGACATTGTGCCAATTCAGCATGCTGCGAACCTTCACCAGAAACTCAAAACACTCGGCGTCGAATCAGAACTCGTCGTTATCCCAGGCGGAAACCACGGAGTCGCCGGCGCCGGTCGAGACACGTCCCAACGAGCAACCACGTTCGTACGTCAGCATCTGCTGAGCACTCAACCGGTTAAATGAGCTACATCCGCCGCAGCCTGTTCGATTGTTGGCAACCATCCTCCGGAAAAGCAAACCGCTGCGAAAACACCGATTCGCCAGCAAACATTTCGGCTCAACGAAACAGCTCAAGAAACAGGCCGCGGCGATCCAGGATCGACGCGGCCTCTTTGAAAATTATCGACGTCGCGTTTGCATCTCACGAAACACAGCGCTGGTTACTGTATTTTCGTTTGCCCCGGCTGCGCGGCAGTTCTTGTCGGAGCTTTACCAGCTCCGTCCAGCGATCCAGACGCGGGCTGTCCACCGTCGGCAACATTGCTGGTCGCCGGAGCCGAGCTGCTCCACGCGGCGGTTGACCACTGAGGGTACGACTCGACGACGCTCGCTCCGAGATCTTTCAACACGTCGGCGAACATCCGAGTTGAGATGTTCTGGTTCGGAACAACTCGCTGCAGAACGAAACGCCGGTTGCTGGCGACGTAGGCAAAAAACTTGCCTTTGCCAAGACGATCGTTGGCAGCCAGCAGTCGCAGCAGAGCGGTTCGCGGCACGTCCGCAGCCGATTTCGGCAGATCGTCCAGCCAGGCCATGACCCAGATCGATGAGTTGTCGGCACTCATGACGGCGGTCATCGAAAGATCCCATTCCTCGCGGTCATGGATCGATCGAAAGATGAAGTCGTATCGCTGTTCAACTTTGTCCGGTTTCAGACCCATTGCCTGGAGCAGTGTGCCGAGCAATTGAGTGTTCAGCTCACCGGCTTTCGGCGCTGCGGCGACTGTTGTTTCGGCCGCACTGGAAATGGCCGGGGCAACACTGGCCGCGGCAGCAGCACCGGCGGCAATAAATCCACGTCGAGACAGTTCCATCGTGACACTCCCTTGTCAGAACTGTTGGCGGTTGGCTCGAAGTAAACACGTCACGCACAATCCATTGTGCCGGCAGAACGCCCGTCAATACGGTCGCCCTGCGGTGCCACTTCGAGAATAAGTCGATCGATGTTGCGACAGGGGAGGCCCCGTCGGTTCATCCAAGGTGTCGGCTCAACCCCGCAGATACTCCAGCGCAATTTGCGACCAGGTCTCAAATTGATCGATATCGCGCAGCAGATCTGAAATCGGAGCAAAACCTGTTTCTATCATCGACTCTTCGAGTGGTCGAACTTTCGGCTCGTCCAGCTCAAAGATATGAAGAACTCCAAGGTGGACCTTCCCGACGTCCGTTTCGTCGTCGTTGATCAGCCCGACAAGCTGCTCGGCATAGCCTGATTCAATCTCGATTTCCTCCTCAAGTTCTCGTGCCATGCCGGCCAGGTACGGCTCCTGCGTGCCGTCACGATCGAGTGTGCAGATGTGTCCGCCAACCCCGATCGACCGTTTGGCATGCAGACGTTTTTCTCCCTGCTGATTGCCTCGCGTGTAGAAAAACGCATCGTCACCGCAACGGAAAACGCAGTACGGAATTAACTGTTTGTAGCTGGGATCCTCTTCCGCTTCCGGACGAGCCAGATATCGGGTGTGCATCGGATCGAAGAGTGTTTCCAGGTACGGATCGACGTTCGCATTAAACCCCTGAAAGTGGCCGATTTCGTGAAAGAGCAACGTTGGAACGACAAGAACATGCTCAACGGGTGTGACTGCTTCTGTCATGATTTCTCCTGAGCCGGACGGCGACTGCCAGTCGGCCTGCCCGAATCCAATTCGTGAGTATCAGAAAAGCGTGCGGCGAATTCCTGAACGGACGCCGCACTGCGGCTTAGCTCTCGGTGAGAGTGCCCTTCGACGAGGGAACGCCCTGCTGACGAGGATCAACCGTCACCGCCTGACGAAGAGCTCGAGCCGTTCCTTTGAAGACTGCTTCAGAAATGTGGTGGCTGTTGTGTCCGTGGTGGAGCACGAGGTGCAGATTCATTCGAGCGTTGGCCGCGACGGCTTCCCAGAACACTTCAACAAGCTGGCAATCGAAGTCGCCGATCTTTTCGGTTGGAAAATCAACTCGATAAACAAAGGCCATTCGACCACTCAGATCCACCGCACTGGTCACCAGCGTTTCTTCCATCGGAAGGGCGAGGCTGCCATATCGATTGATGCCGGCCTTGTCACCAACCGCCTTCGCCAGGGCCTGCCCGAAGCAAATGCCGACATCCTCAACCGTGTGATGAAAATCGACGTCGATATCACCCTGCGCATCAATGGTGAGATCCATCAACGAGTGGCGAGCGAGCAGCGTCAGCATATGATTAAAAAAACCAACACCTGTCTCGATTTTCGGAGTTCCGGTTCCGTCGAGATTCAATTCAAGTTGAATCTGAGTTTCGGCTGTTTGCCTGCTGATCGAAGCAGTTCGACTCATCTGATTGGTTTCCGAATTGACGCGACGACGAATCGCCACATGCCTGACAAAGTCTGATTTCAGCAGCCGGAATCAGCGTGGCTTTGACGCGATTTTCGACCATGCCGGGAGTCTGACATTTCCAGGTCGAGGCTGCAAATGCTGCACTGAGGCGCGAGAAACAACAGTCGCTGCTTCATTCTGCTGGCGAATTTCGAAGAATTCGCTTCAATTTGATAAAGCCGGCAACCGCGAACAAGCTATGGACAATGCAGAACAGGACGACAGCCTTATCGATCAGGTTCACCCCGAAGAGCCCATACATGGTAACGAGGGCGTAAAGCAGATACTTGGTTCGGATCACAACCTTGAACGGCTGGCCAATCATGTTCAGCCAGATCGTGAAAGCGACGGCGACAGTGTACGACGAGACGTACGCTACTGCGGCGGTCGCGTTGATGAATCCGGCCGCTGTCAGAATACACGAAGTGATCAGCATTCCAGAATGGTCAACGCACATATCCGTAAAAGCGCCAGCCGGCCCGGCAGTTCCAGCCGTGCGAGCGATCGGGCCGTCCAACGCGTCGAGAATCACGTGCAGCCAGACAAAGATGCTGGCCACTGCGATCTGCTGAGAACTCTCAGCCGTCAGGATCAAGTAGCCGAACGGCACCAGTTGCAGCAGACTCATAAGACTGATCAGGTCGGCGGTGACTCGCCAACGGATCAGGAGCCGTACCAGCGGTCCCAACAGCCCGTCGCGGATCTTCTGAAAACGCTCCTGGCCGGCCTGCTCGCTCTCTGCGAAATAGTTGAAGTGGGTCATTCGGACGTCCCTACTTCGGACGCCAGCGAGGATGCCTGTTCGAGCGCAGAAAGAACAGCGTGTGATTCAGCATGATGATCGGCACGGTCAGCGTCACGCTGCCCGCCTTCATCTCCGTATCGTGGGCCGTCTGGTTGCTCATCGTTCCGAACAACGTCGCCGCATCAGTAGAGGGTTCTGCATTCAGATAAACGCCGCACGAACCGTACGTCCGCAGCCGGTGCGAGTCGCTGCCGACCGTAATCGGTTTGTCAATCGATTCCAGAAAACTCGCCGCTCGACGATTCACTTTCGGAGGCACACCGCCGTTGTAAAGCTCGACAGCGTCGATCCGCTCAACAATCTCATCAACAAAAGTGTGCGTTGTTTTTCGACTGGCCCGCTGAAAGTCGAGCGACTTCCGACCGAAGGCAAAGGGATGGGCCAACGAAACATATGCCCCCATTTCTTTTGCAACTTCCAGACAGTCAATCGACGAGATCTTCGACCGAACCATGAAACGGCTCAGCAGGTACGGCTCGACAGCCCGTCGATAATAATCCTCAAGCTGTCCAGGGCAGCCGAAGTAAACAAGAAACTCAAGTCCTTCTTTCGTCCCAACCTCGATCCCCGGAATACACGAAATCCGGTCCCGTTCATTCAACAGAACCGAGCCGCGGATTTCATTGTGATCGGTCAATGAAATTGAAAGCTTGTCACGCAGGCACCGATCTTCGATTCGATCGATCGACGGCAACCCATCCGAAAAATTCGAATGAGTGTGCAGGTCGAAAAACTGCAACTCCAGACCAGCCTGATTTTCAGCCAGCGCCCGCAGCTCTGTTTCGTCAGCCGGTTGAAGACTGGTTGGCGGCGTCATAGTGCTCGATCCAGTTGACGACGAAAACGGGGTACAAAAAGCGAGTCTCAATCCAGCAGCCGTCCGACAGCCAGCCAGAGCTATTTCGGCAGAAGCCGCACGGGCTATTCGGCGGACACCACAGGCTCTGAGTCGCGGTGTTCGTGATGGTTTGCAGTCTTGGTCAGCTCAACAATGATTCCACCGAGACGGAACAAGCGGTGCGCCTTCGTAAACCAGAGTTCGCGCTGCCAGTTGAGACCGACTCGCCGGCACTCTTCCTGCAACTCAGCCCGCTGAAACGTTCGGCATTTCCAGAGGCGGCTCGACATGGCTCCAAAAACCGTATTCTCAGTGCACTGCAGAAGGATTCTTCCGCCGGGCCGCACGACTCGGGAAATCTCGCGGAGACCCGGTTCCGGATCCGGAAGATACTCAAGCACCCACCCGCACGTTGCACAGTCAAAGGTGTCATCGTCGAATGGTAGTTCCGTCAGCGCGGCGGTCACGTAATCAATTCGGTCGTCCGCGAATCGCTCGGCCGCACGTTTCAGCATTTCCGTCGACAGGTCGGTGGCGACAATTCGTGCATCAGCATCGGCATGGCGGACAAGGTGCGTGAGAAGCTGACCCGCCCCGGTCCCGACATCCAGAATATTCTTGCTGCCCTGCACCGGGAACGCGCCCCGTTTGAAAAAGCTTGACGCAAGTGGCTCGTGAAGGCTGACGATGCTGCACGAACGCAGAAACTTTCCGGCAATCCCCGAATAATGCTGCCGCACGTTTTCCTGGTATTGCTCGTAAGGTTCGCGATGATAGCCACGATATTTGATGCGTTCGGCAATCAGTTTCTGAATCACGGTCAGTCCTTCAGGTGGGTCTTCAGGATGCAGTCTCAGCGGCGGTCGTTGGTGCCGAAGAGTGTGTTCGACTTTAGCAGCGACTGACAAAGCGTCGCGAGCCGAGAAAGACAACGGCCTAATCTGATCCATTCTTCAACAAAGCGGCATCCTTCGCCACTGCTCGCAGAATCCGCTATCAGCGAAAAACACCGCGACGCCGAACGAGTCTAACAGATCCGAGCGGCGTGAGTCTCGCACCGAATCGAGCATCCGTCAAACAAGCAGAAATTCCAGGCCCCCGTTCCGCAAGTCTCCCGTCAAACATTTCGAATCAGACAAATAGAAATGCGTGGCATGGTCGCAGCAGCTGGTTTGAGAACCCGCCATGTTCGCTTCCCTGTCACAAGGCCGTCCCTGACAATGATCGGCTGTGGCCCCGAATAATTGTGCCCGCGTCCTGTCTTCACGAAGAGAGAATCACATGATTCGATGATCGACACTCACGGCCCTCATTTTCGCTGCCGAGCTGATAATTGAGCAGCCGGCAACTTCCGCAGAATCAGCCCAGATTCCCGCAGCATCAGGCGCAGTCGTTCGATGGCTCCCGTTCATTACCCCCAAACGAGGCCAGGCGAAAGTACGTGCCCGACGTGTTTTATCCGCCGTCGCCCCAGGCTCGAAAATTCCATTGAAAAGAGAAAACCATGAGAAATTTAAACTGGTGGACGTACATTGCCCTTAGCATGACCCCTCTCCTTTCCAATTTCTGCAACATCGCGTCAGCGCAGGACTCCGCAGGCAGCAATGCCCATTCTGCCCAAAGAATGACGCTGTCAGACATTGCATCCGGCAAGGCACACATCATTGACCTGACTCACGCGCTCAACGACAGGAATGCTTACTGGCCAGGGCCAGGCTACAAACCGTTTCGTTTGACGACGATTGCGACGATCGAAAAAGACGGGGTACTCTCAAAAGCGTTTTCCATGCCGGAGCATCTGGGAACCCACATCGATGCTCCGAACCATTTCGAAACAGGCCAGCCCGACCTGTCAATGATCAGTCCCGCCCAGTTCTTCGCTCCGGGGGTCGTCATCGACATCGCCGCGCGGGCCGAAGTTGACGCCGACACGACGCTCACAGTCAAAGACATTCACGACTGGGAAGCGACACACGGCCGGATTCCTGAAGGAGCCATCGTTCTTCTCCACACCGGATGGGGACGGTTCTGGAATAATTATTCTCGCTATAAGAATCAGGACGCGATGGGCAAACTGCATTTCCCGTCGTATTCGGGCGAGGCGGCACAATTTCTGATTCACGACCGAAAAGCGAAAGGGCTCGGCATCGACAACCTGAGCATTGATTCCGGAATCTCCAAAGACTTCGCCGTTCACCACATCGTAAACAAGGCCGGACGGTATGGACTCGAAAACGTGGCCGCCCTGGAGAAGCTGCCTGCTCGCGGCTTCTTCCTGATCGTCGCTCCCATCCGTATTGAAGCTGGCTCCGGCGGCCCGACACGAATCCTCGCTGTGCTTCCCGCTCGCTGAGCGGCGGCGAGTTTTTCACCTGACATCTCGTTCCTAGCCTGCGTGCCCTGATTGCTCAGTTCGAACAGCGCACGAAAAAACGACCGAGCGAATTCGCCCGGTCGTTTCTAATTTTGTCGACGTCTCACACCAGGAATCAGTTGGCGGCAACTTCAGCTTCAACCGGCTTGACGTTGATGCGGCGGCCTTTGCGATCGAAGTAGACGGTACCCTCAACAAGCGACCACAAAGTGTAGTCTCGCCCCATTCCGACGTTCTTGCCAGCGTGCCATTTCGTACCGCACTGACGAATCAGAATGTTCCCGGGGATGACAGCTTCGCCCCCAAATTTCTTGACGCCAAGACGCTGAGCGTTTGAATCGCGCCCGTTGCGGCTGGACCCCTGTCCCTTCTTATGAGCCATAGCTGAACTTCCTGAATCTCAAACTGCTGAATTTTACCGGAATTACGATCAGAGACTCGTCTCTGATCGACTATCGTCGAAACACGAGCGCGGAATTGTAACAATCCACGTCCGCCATGCAAATTCAGCAGGCCGACACCGAGCACAAGCCTTAAACACTGATTGAAATTAGACTTGTAGCGTTTCACCCGTTTCGTCTTCGATTTTGCTCAGAGAGTCCCCGTCATGAAGGCTCTGCACCTTTCAGGCACAAGCTTTGAACTCAAATACGACCATCCGATGCCTGAACCGCTCCCTGGAGAAGTCCTGGTTCGAGTTATTCGAGCCGGTATCTGCGAAACCGACCTACAGCTCATCCAGGGATATATGGGGTTCGAAGGAATCCTCGGACACGAATTCGTTGGCATTGCCGAATCCGGAAAAATGGCAGGACAGCGAGTCGTTGGCGAGATCAACTGCAGTTGCCGGGTTTGCGAAGTCTGCCGATCCGGGTTGCCGACTCATTGCCCGAAGCGAACGGTTCTGGGCATCGTTGGCCATGACGGAGCATTCGCTGAGTACATCGCCGTCCCGGAGACAAACCTGCATGTCGTACCGGACATACTTTCGACCGACGAAGCGGTCTTTGTGGAACCGGTCGCCGCAGCGTATCAGATCCTGAAGCAACGACTGGTTGAACGAGGCCAGTCAGTCGTCGTACTTGGCGATGGTCGACTCGGCAACCTATGTGCTCAGGTGCTGGCGAACTACGGTTGTACGGTGATGGTTGTCGGGAAACACGAGGCGAAGCTCAGAATTCTGAACAACCTTGCAGCGGGCATCAAAACCGTTTTCCTGAACGAAGCCTCGCTTAACCGAAGTGCCGACGTCGTTGTCGACTGCACGGGTTCTTCCACAGGCCTTACAACGGCACTTCAGTTCGTAAAACCCTGGGGCACGGTTGTCATGAAGACAACCGTTGCCGGAGAGCAGACGCTGGCCCTGGCTCCAATCGTCATTGATGAGGTTCGAGTTGTGGGGTCACGCTGCGGCCCATTCGGCGACGCACTGGTCGGGCTTCAGTCAGGAAGAATCAAAGTCAAACAGCTGATCTCCGAGCGTTTCGCGCTGGATCAGGCTGTCGAGGCCCTCGAAGTAACATCAAACCAGCCGGTCCTTAAAGTTCTGCTCGACGTCTCGAACGAGTAGCCGACGGACCAACCCAACAAAAAAACGCCCACTCTGAAATTTCAGAACGGGCGTTATTAATACTGAAGCTGCGACGGGCAACTACCGGTTTACCTCAAGCTATTTGACTACCCAGGTATCACCACGATTGAACAGCTTATCCAGACTGCCTTCGCCCTTTTCGGCGATTGCATCTTCAACCTGTTGGTTCACGGCTTCGTCATAAGTCGGCTTCTCGACAGACCGGAAAACTCCCATTGGCTCGGGAAATTCAGGATACCGCATTCGAGCGAGCATGAACGCCAGACTTGGCTCGGCCACTTTCTCATCGTGGAAGAGCAGGTCGTCTTCCTGAACGGAGCCATCGAGATCGACAACTTCCGGGCGACTCCCCTCGTTGACCCGAATACCTTTCGTACCATTGGCAAAGATCAACGGCTTGCCATGTTCGAGGTAAACGACGTTGTTGTCTTTGACTTTCTTGTCCGTCGCAAAACTGAAAGCTCCCGAGTTGAACACATTGCAGTCCTGGTAGACTTCCACAAAAGCCGTGCCCTTGTGGTGTGCGGCTCGTTCAAGAACAGCAGTCAAATGCCGGATGTCAACATCGACGGAGCGAGCAACAAATGTGGCTTCACTACCAAGTGCCACTGACAACGGATTCAGCGGATGGTCGACTGAGCCCATCGGAGAGCTCTTGGTCCGTTTACCTGCCGGACTGGTCGGCGAGTATTGCCCCTTCGTAAGTCCATAAATCTGATTGTTAAACAGAACAATCTTCAGATCGACGTTTCGACGAATGGCGTGCATCAAATGGTTGCCACCGATCGACAGGGCGTCGCCGTCGCCGGTGATAACCCAGACCTGCTGCCCCGGCTGAGCCAGCTTGATACCCGTAGCGATCGCTGGAGCACGTCCATGAATACTGTGAAACCCGTAAGTGTCCATGTAGTACGGAAACCGGCTGGAACAACCGATCCCGGACACAAAGACAAATTTCTCCTTGGGGATCCCAAGCGTCGGCAGAACTTTCTTCATCTGCGCGAGAATCGAGTAATCGCCGCACCGGGGACACCAGCGAATTTCCTGATCGCTGGCGAAATCTTTCGGAGAGAGAACTGGCAGGTCTGTGCTCATGGCCGAATGCTTTGGAAAGGTGTGTTGAAAATGTGAATTAGTGGCGCAAGACGTTCAACGGAGAGTTAAACAGCTGGCCCTTAGAGTAGCTCTTCGATTGCTTCGACAACCTCGGAAACCAGGAACGGCTTCCCTTTGATCTTGTTCAGCCCTTTGGCGTCGACCAGGTACTTGTCGCGGAGCAACATGCGAAGCTGCCCCATATTCAGCTCAGGTACCAGCACCTTCTTATATCGACTGATGATGTCTCCAAGATTCTTCGGAAACGGATTCAAAAATCGAAGATGAGCGTGCGCGACTGACTTGCCAGCCGCCTGGAGTTCCCGAGCTGCCGTACGAACCGCTCCATAAGTACCGCCCCACGAAATCAGCAGCACATCACCCGATTCAGGACCGTCAACTTCCTGTTCCGGAATGAAGTCTTCAATGGAAGCCACTTTCCGAGCACGCAGTCTGACCATGTACTCGTGGTTGTCCGGGTCGTAGCTGACGTGCCCCGTGACATCAGCTTTTTCGATGCCGCCAACACGATGCTCCAGACCGGGAGTGCCGGGAACAGCCCACGGACGAGCCAGTTTCTCGTCGCGTTTGTAAGGCAGATAGCCGTGCTCACTGTTTGGCTCGGTCTGATATTCAACTTTGATCGGCTTCAACTCGTCCTGAGTCGGAATTCGCCACGGTTCGGCACCGTTGGCGATGTACCCGTCGGTCAGGAACACAACCGGAACCATGAAATTTACAGCGATGCTCATCGCTTCCTGAACTGCATGGAAACAGTCCCCCGGACTCTGAGCCGCAACGATCGGCAGCGGCGACTCGCCGTTTCGACCGAACATCGACAACAGCAGATCGGACTGCTCAGTCTTGGTTGGCAGACCGGTACTTGGCCCACCTCGCTGAACATTCACGATGATCATCGGCAGTTCCGTGATCATGCCCAGACCCATCGCTTCGCCCTTGAGACAAATCCCCGGCCCCGAACTGGCGGTCACCGAAAGCTGACCAGCGTAAGCGGCTCCGACGGCGGCAGACATCGCCGCAATTTCGTCTTCGGCCTGAAAAGTTTTCACGCCGAAGTGCTTGTGAGCAGACAATTCGTGGAGGATGTCACTGGCCGGAGTGATCGGGTAGCCCGCGTAGAACAAACCACGACCAGCCAGCTTCGCAGCGGTGATCAGGCCCATCGCTGTCGCTTCATTTCCCGTCAGCTTGCGATACTTGCCGGGAGGCAACTTAGCAGGCTCGACGTGGTAGTGAACCGTGAACGATTCAGTGGAGAATCCGAAATTATAGCCAGCGCGAAGAGCACGCAGGTTAGCTTCCTGAATTTCCGGCTTCTTGGCAAATTTTGCCTTAATCCATTCTTCAGTCGGCGTTGCGTCTCGTTCGTACAGCCAGTAGATCAGACCGAGCGCGAAGAAGTTCTTGCAGCGATCAGCTTCCCGAACACTCAGGCCAAGACCATCAACCGCGTCCCGAGTCAGGCGAGTCATCGGGACTTTATGAACCCGATATGGCTGCAGCAGATCCTCATCGTCGAGCGGGTTCGAAGCGTAGGTCGCTTTCAGAATGTTGCTTTTGTCGAAAGCATCTTCGTTGACAATGAGCGTGCCGCCTCGCTTCAGATCGGCAATATTTGTCTTCAACGCCGCCGGATTCATCGAGACCAGGGTGTCGAGGGCGTCGCCGGGCGTGAAGACGTCGTGGTTCGAAAAACACAACTGATAGCCCGACACACCGGCCAGTGTTCCGGCCGGAGCACGAATTTCGGCAGGAAAGTCAGGCAACGTGCTGACGTCATTGCCATAAACGGCAGAGACATTCGTCATCTGCGTTCCGACAAGCTGCATGCCGTCGCCACTGTCGCCGCAGAATCGGACGACAACGGTTTCGAGAGTTTCTTTTCTTTTGCCTTCGCCCTGCTGTTCCGTTACCGGGACATCGACTGTCGATGACATGACTCAAACACTCCTCAGAGAATGGTCGCCGCTGCTGTAAATTGAGAAAGCACAACGTCGCATACGAATGGTCGGCAAGACTTCAAAAGAACTCGGCGATTCTGGACTGCCTGGTAACGGCAGCCAGCCGTGCGACGTAAGGGCGGGAAATACAAAAGGCGGCAATTGGCGGGCACGTTTTGAACAGAGAATTCACGTTGAGAACAAGATCAGCTCCGACGGCAAGTGCCAGTCCGGCAGCAGAAGAAAAAGCCCAACGGGAACAACTGGTGTTTATAGACAAAAGACCGGGATTAGTTACCCGGCCCCAAGCAACTCTTCTTCAGGAACAGCGCAATTCCTATGGCAGGCATTGTGAGCATGTCAAGACGTTCTGAAAAGTCTGCGGCAGCAAATCTTCCCTGCATTTCCCACTCCCGTCTGAATTGAAGGCTTCAACATTGAAACTCAGACCCCGCAAGCTTGCCGATCGGCCCGAAACTGACAGGGCACGCAGACAGCTCAGTAGCGCGGCGATGCGGTGTCATCTTGCCGCAATTTTGACGATCTGAGATAAACCCGCTCCTGAAATCATCAAGTCAGCTCGAACATCGAATTCAGACGGACGAATTCTCATCCCGCATTCCGCACCGCCGGATAACGAACTGGTTAACCCCCTTCCCGTCCGAGCACGGTTTCTCTCGCAAAACAACCCACTCCAAATTTCCTCAAACCACGCACCGGGAAAGGACTCCCTCCTCCGTGGTCGAGCCTCCCTCACGGCGACTTCAACAGATTCTGCTGGGATTGAAGCTTTGCTCACCCCGCGAACTTCGCCGCTGCGCGTCGCGAGTAAAGGTACTGTCAGCCGATCTGCCGGCTTTCGATTCAGTCTGGCTCGACGCTTTGGTCCAGCGCCGAGTGCTGACATCATGGCAGTCGCAGACGATTGAACTCGACCAGCCGGACCTGTTGCGAATCGGTCCGTGCATTGTCGAAGACCGCATCGGCCAAAGTCATCGATCCGCAACGTTCATCGCCCGCCTGCCTGATCAGCAGGGACAATGCGTTATCAAACGGGTCATCGTGCCGACCGAACTTCGCAAGCCGATTAACGACCGACTCAAACAGCTGACAGAAAAAGCACAGAAAATCTCACTGCCAGGCATCGTGATTCCACACAGTGTCTCTGAGATCTCTTCGGCACCGCTGCCTGAACTGATCTCATCCGACAAACTCAAAGAAAGTGCGGCAACGCGGGCGTCCCGACAGACCGGCACGGCTTCTGTGCGACAGAAAAGCGGATCGAAGGCGGGCGTCAGTCAGGTTCGTCAGAAAAATCAAAAACAAGACAAACGAAGTTCCGACCGACTGAATTCCGAACTGGCAATCGTCAGCCGCCGCGTTGACGGTCTGTCGCTTTCCGAAATTCTCCTCCGCCGAGGCCGACTGCCTGCGGCGGAGGTCGATGCCATCGCCCGGCAGCTACTGGAATCGCTGGCCGCTCTGCACGAAGCCGGAATCGTTCATGGCGAGATTCTTCTCAGAAACATTCGACTGCTTAAATCAGGGCAGGCTGTTCTGGTCGACGCAGGAATCCGCCCGGCATTGCAGCCAGAGTTTCAGATCAACGCTCACGTCTCTCCAGATCAGAACGACGGAATCGCTCCGGAACTCATCGGAACCGGCGCCGCCGCGACACCTCGATCTGACCTCTACGCACTCGGGTTCGCCTTGTGGCACATCCTTGCCGGGCGTCCGGCTTTCCCGACGGGAGATCCGCTCGCCAAACTGGCCGCTCACCAGACCGAACGAATTCCCGACATTCAGGAGTTTGCTCCCGACACTCCCGACCAACTGGCCAGAATGATCGAGTGGCTGACCGAGCCCGCGCAATCGCGCCGTCCGGCAAGCGCGAAAGAGATTCTGACGGACAGAACTCGCGACCGCGCAAAACCGAATCGACAGGACAACCAGCAGCCAGCAAATTCGACTTCAGCATCGACACAGAAAACTGAATCGGCAGGAAGACGACCGCGAACTCCCGCGGCTTCCATTAAACCTTCAGGCCGATCATCCAGACGGCGTCTGGCCAGGTTTGCCTCAGGGTTCCAGCAACCGGTGCGACGGATGGCTCAATCATCATCGACACGGCGAACGATCAAAGCAACAGCCTGCGCGTGTGCGGCGGTGCTTGTCGCCGTCGCCGCATTACTCACCTTCGACACCCGGTCACGGAACGTGATGCTGGCCTCGCTGCCCCAACGCCTGCTGGAAACCGTCACCGGTCACGCGACTGTCGACGCGGCGGGAACCGAAACGTCGTCAATCGAGCAGCAGTTGTCCGCAGAACAAGCCAGTAAGGACGGCTCCGCAACCACTGAATCAACGATGAAACCTGTGAACGGGAACGTTCTGACAACGTCCTCGACTGCGCGCGACGGAGTGAATCAGCGACCGGAATCCCGCCCAGGCCGTCAACCAGAGACGGCGAGTCAAACTTCTCAGCTGTTGACGCTTCCGGAACCCGATCCGTACGGCCTCGTTCTTTTGTCAGAACCCGGCATCTACGACGCCGGCTCAATCTCGTGGCCGGGAAGCCATCTCATCCTGCGTGGCGCTCTCGACACTCAAGTCACGATCGTGGTGACGACTCGACCTTTGCAGCTACGGGCCACGGAAGTGACGCTGGAAAATATCAATCTCCGTCTGGCATCGACGGCGTCGACGCCAACATCGCTGTCGCAGATTCGGTCGCAAAAGCTGACCTGCCGCAACTGCGGCTTTCTCGCGCCGAATTCGCCATCAGCCAACAGCAAATTAAACGCAACTTCGCCAGCGATCAGCTCGCCACTGGCCATTCAGTGGGCTCCTATCGACCCTTCCGACCCGCTCGCGGGCCACCTTGAATTTTCCCGCTGCCAATTCGTCGGCTCTCATTCTTCGGTCCTGCTCGCAGCACCTGGCCAGAACGTCCGCTGCGCCAACACGTTGAAAATCGGAGGCGGCCCCCTGTTTATCGCAACCGATCGAGCAGCCGCCGGCGACAACACTTTCGAGATCGAACATTCCACACTTCGCCATTCCGGAAGTCTGATCGCCATCGACCTGCGAAACGTTCCCCCCTGGAAATCACGACTGACGATCAAGCCGGTTTCGAGCGTATTTGACCTGCGACGCCGTTCGGCAAACGAAGCAGAGTCACTGGTCACATTCGCCGGTGGCCGATTGCAGCTTTCGTGGCACGAACGGGTTTCGTTCGACGGTGACGGTTCCCTTGCAGGCAGCTCGGTCGGACTGGCTTCCTGGCAGGCAAGCAATGGTGGTGAGCATCAATCTCTGGATGCCACCGAAGTTTCTGTCCAGGGGCTGATGCAGACTGAGTTCACGTTTCGAGGACCACCGGATCGGGACCGAACAAACTCGCTGCTGATGGATGCTCAGGTAAACCGACTCTCCTCGCAGCTTCCCGGCATCTCGATTAATTCCGGCGGCAACGCAAACCGTGCCGACAACGAAATCCTGCTGATCGGCCCGGAAGCGATTAAACCGGAAGTCACTCCGGAACTCTGATGCGACCATGCCTGAAGCTGATTTGTCAAAAGCTGACCCGTTGCGACATCACCTCGACAGAAATCAGCCTGCTTTCGAATTCGAAGAAATGAGTAGAACCGAAATGTCAGCCCCACATCAAACTCGAAGTCGCATTTGCCCCCTGCCGTCTCGTCGGCTACTGCTCGTTACACCGGTGTTGCTGGCTGCGATGATCGCTCTGACAGGCCTGACCACCAGAACGGCGACAGCCCAGTCAGGTTTTATCGGCCCGGCAGGTTCGAGCCTGAATCAACCGTCAGGTCTCGAAGCGGGTGAGCGGGTTCTCGTCCTTCGCACCGGCCGAGTGATGAAAGGGCGAATCAAGAAGATCTCGACCGGATGGCTCGTCTCGACAAATCGCGGCAACGCCGTCATCCCGTTCGAGCAGGTCCACTTCGACGCGGACGACCTGAACGAAGCGTATCTTCTCCTGCGAATTCAGAGCGGCGAGCCCACGGTCGCGTCTCACCTCCGACTGGCAGAGTGGTGTTTGAGTCAGGACATCCTCGCCGAAGCCGCCCGGGAACTGCGCGACGCACTGGCAAAAGATCCGTCCAACGAAACAGCCCGCCTCATGCTGAACCGGGTCGACAACGAGATCCGTCGACGAACTCCGCCGGAACCAGGTCTTGAGCAACCAGCGGACGTCGTTGTTCTCACCGAAAAAGAGCCGGAAATCGCCGACGCCGAAGTGCGAAGCCTGGCCGGACTGAGCCCTGAATCAGCTCGCGAGTTCGTTGCCAGCATTCAACCATTGCTGCTCAACAAGTGCGGCAACGCTCGCTGCCACGGCTCCGCCGCTGAAAACGATTTCCAACTGACAAGACTACGGAGTGGTGCCAGCAACTCGCGGATCGTGTCAGAAAGAAACCTGGCAGCCGTCCTGAATGACCTGCAACCTGCTGACCCGAATACCCGCCCGAAAATTCTGGACGTCCTTCACCGGACTCACGCCGGGCAAACGATCTTCCACGGTCGATACGGCGCGGTGCAGATGCAGACTCTTCAGACATGGATGGCCAACGCCACGAAAGAACTCCGCATCGAACTTCGCTCGACACAGCCAACGGCCTTCTCCAACCGGTCCTCGGCGACTGCGACTCCGGCATCAACTGTCGAGAACCCTGAACCTATGCAGCCTTCAGAACTGCACGAGATTCAGTTTGGGCATTCGAAGGTAGTTGCAGGAACGACGACAACTTCGACCGGCAATGGCGTCGAAATTGCCGAAACAACGATGGAACGCTCAGCCCTTTCAAATTCCCAGCCGGGGAATACGCCGTCACTTCCGCCAGACTCGGCAACTTCTCCAACACCGCTCAGCAACGTTCAGCGACTGCTGCAGGAAGCTCGGCAACACGTCCGCAAGAGCGACGCGTTCGACCCGGAAGACTTCAACCGCCGATTCGCCGGAAGCCGGACTCAGTAAGTCGGTCAACTGTCGCTGTTTCGCCAATCATCAAATGACGTGTCGACAGCCTCAGCCGAGACAAAAATCAGACGGCTTCACGGGCAAACCCAGCTATCGAACCCCGACCGAGATTTCGTTCTCAACGTCCAATCCAAAGTCGCCATCCTGGACGCCACTCGTCGCGAGCTGCTTGTAGTAGTATCGCGAAGTCTTGCCGGTAAGCTTCACTACTCCGTTACTAATTGACACGGCTAGATCGCGAATCTGACCGTTCGTTCGATGCAGGACGCTCTCAAAAACTGCTTCCAGCAGACGATCTTGAGCAACAACTTCGGTCTCCGACCGATCCAACCTCAAACCCATGGAAATCCTCCCTGGAACAAAATTCGCCCTTGAAATTGCTCGGGCAGCGGCACTCCAGCATCAGCGTATCGCCTTTCTCAAACCGTGTGCTTCGATTGCGTTCATCAAAGCAAGGTACTGGTCTACGAAGCGAGCTGTCTTTATCAAAAGGCTCAACGCTGCGCAGGTCTGGGATCCCTGCTGCTGTCTTTGACTGTCAGCCGTCTGAAAATGCCGGACACATCGAAAGACTCCATTCGACGTATCGGAAGTCCGGCAGTGCTCCGGGACTCTAACCCACGTCATTTGGCTCGTCAAAAGAATTCTGAAAGCGTTGTGGGGGAACGACGAAGTTTCGCCTCGCGCTTACGCGGGTTTCGTAAGCCGACCTGATCAGCCATCGCTTTTATCGCCATCGGCAGCCCTCTACGATTCGCGCCAGTGCGACTTTTTCGCCACAAACCCCGGTTCAGGACACATGGCAGTGATCTTTGACGCCGGTCTCAGACACTTTGATTTCCAGGAACGCACCACAGATGACTGAGCAGAAAGCAACGAACGTGACGTTGCACAAACATCGCGTTTCCAGCGAAGACCGTTGCAGACTGGCTGGCCATAAGGGGGCCGTCCTCTGGTTCACCGGCCTCAGCGGCTGCGGCAAGAGCACGGTCGCCAACGAAGTCGACTTCAAACTTAATCGGGCCGGCAAACGAACCTACGTCCTCGACGGCGACAATATCCGTTTGGGGCTGAACAGGAACCTGGGATTCTCAGCGGAGGACCGAGCGGAAAACATCCGCCGAATCGGCGAAGTGGTCAAACTGTTTGCAGACGCTGGCATGATCACGACCGCCGCGTTCATCTCGCCGTACCGGACAGACCGGGCCGCCGTTCGAGCCCTCCTGCCGGAAGGCCAGTTCGTCGAAATCTTCGTCAACGCCTCGCTCGCAACCTGCGAAGCACGCGACCCCAAGGGCTTGTACAAGAAGGCTCGCGCCGGAGAAATCAAAGGCTTCACCGGCATCGACGATCCGTACGAAGCTCCGGAAAACGCCGAACTCGTTCTGGATGCCGACAACAAGGGGGTCGAAGAACTGGCTGACGAAGTCATCGCTTACCTGAAAAACAACGGCATCGTCTGAGGACACCCGCCATCAGGAATTAAACAGGCCGTCCGAGCCGCAAGGCTCAACCGGCCTGTTTTTTTTTTGCGCCAACATCATCAGCGTCGCGATCTACACCAGAAAGAACCACAGAACACACGAAATCCCACGGAAGAAAACCAGCTTCCGTGAATTCCATGGTCTCTCAACTCCGAAGCTGCTCTTCAGCCCAGGGGGCCAGTTTTTCGCGAAAGATCTTCACGTTGTGGCGAATGTCGACCGGCAGCGACCGATGAAACAGCACCGTGTCGATTGATTCGGTCAGCGATGATGCCTTGCCGGATTCCAACAGTTCGTCGCGGAACTTCTTCTGGTCAGAATCGGCTTCCGGAAATTCGCCGGCTTCCGGCTCGACAATAATCACTGGCTTCTGATTCGGTTTCGAACCAACGCCGACCAGAGCCGAACGAAAGACTCGCGGGTGCTCGTTGAAGATCGCTTCACACGGAATCGTGAACATGCGACCGGAAGCGGCCTCAACGATGTGAGCCTTCCGCCCGCAGAACCACAGCCGACTGTCGTCGCCAAACCAGCCCACATCGCCCATCCGGTGCCAGAACCTGCCGTCATCGTCTGCGACCTTCGCCAGAGCTGTTGCATCGGGCCGGCGGAAATACTCGCGAGTTGTCGACGGAGCCTGCACGAGAATTTCGCCAATCTCACCGTGAGGCAATTCGCGAGTCTCAGTGATATGCCCGATCGGTCCGTCAGTAATCTCGATGATCCGAACACGAACTCCCGGAAACAGACGACCGACACACGTCCCGGCTCCCTCCCGTGATCGCTCTGCGGTTTCGCTCAACACTTCTCGACCGGAAATCGACGCCACAGGCAACGACTCTGTCGCTCCATAGGGGGTGTGAATGTTGGCGTCGTCGTGCTCGAACGATTTCAGCATTCGCTCCAGAACGCCGATTGGCACCGGCGCACCAGCCGAAAGAACTCGTTTCAAAGAGCCAAGCGTCTCGCCCGTTGCTTCACAGTGCCGACCGATCCGGTTCCAGATGGCCGGCGACCCGAATGCCTGAGTCACTCCCTGATCACGGATCGCTTCCAGAATCAGCAGCGGATCAACCTGAGCCGGCTTCGTTGGGTCCATGTCGGGAATAACCGTCGTCACGCCCATTGCCGAATTGAACAGAGCGAATAACGGAAAACCTGGCAGGTCGACTTCGCCCGGTTTGATCCCGTAGAAGTCTCGCAACAGTTCGACCTGCGCATCGAACATGCCATGTTCGTACGCGACACCTTTCGGCGGGCCGGTGCTGCCACTGGTAAAGATGATGGCTGCGGGGTCGGTGGTCTTCGTACCTGCTGATTGAAATCCGTCTCTCGGCGTCCTTACCAGCTCCTCATACGTCGTGCCTCCCCAGAACCACCGCCGCCCACCAACGGTGACGTTGAGTCTGGCGTTTGAAAACTTTCGACGATTCACCGCTCGAACTGCCTGCACAATCGGGATCGCGACAAAGCCATCCGGCTCGACGGTTTCCAGACAGTCGAAAATGTTCGATCGCCCCATCCCCGGATCAATGAGGACAGCAACGGCTCCCGTCTTGAACAGAGCGAACGTCAGCGCGATGAATTCAAGACTCGGTCGCACCATCAGTACCAGGCGATGCCCCGGCTGCACGCCGTAATTCACAAGCCCCCGAGCAAGGCGGTCGCTCTCTTCGTCAAGCTGAGCAAACGTGAGATGCGTATACGACACTCGGCCGCGAGAATCCCGACCGGCGGGAAAAACGACCGCTTTCTGGTGCGGATAGAGTCGTGCTGACTCGCGCAGTCGCTCGGCAATGTTGACCTGATCGGGCATGTCGGGACTGAGTCAGTTCAAGTCAGCTCGGACAAGGATCTCGCCCTTGCCAAGTTCCAGAAAGTCGCCGTTGTAGCGATGAAACTGCGCGTCAATGGCGCCGTCAGGCAACGAGAAACCGAGTGACTTCAGATGCTGAAGGTAAAGACGCATGAATGTCGGACGACAAACCCCGGTCGCCTTAAATGTCGGCAGCATTTCCGGAGCAGACGCTCCGTCGAAGAAGACGACGGTTCCGCGTCGCATACTCGGCCCTGGTCGAATGCCGGCCTGGCCGAACAGCAGAATCGTTCCGGCGATCATCGACACGCCCGGAGCATCACCGGACCGACCACCAACCGCGATCAATCCTCGACGCATGGCGTGACCAATTTCGTTTCCGGCATCGCCATCAACAATAATCTCGCCGCCCGTCATACCGCGATGGCCGCCTCGATAGACGGATCCGACAAGGTGCCCAACATTACCGTGTACGTGAATCCGTCCGCCGTGCATCTCAGCACCAACCCAGTCACCCGAGTTGCCGTTGACGATAACCTCACCACCCGTCATCTCAGCACCAAGATGCATTCCGGCATTACCATCGACTCGGATCCTGCCGCCAGCGAGGTTCGCTCCGATCAACTTGACGTGTGAGCAATCGCCTTCCCAGACAATTTCCGAATCGTCCGCCGCTGAGCCTTCAACGTCGAAAAACTGACTCAGCGGAACCTGCCTGTTCCCATATTGAACCAGAGTGGCTTTAACCTCGTCGACCGACTGAGTCCGGACCTCGTCCATCCGGATCGAATCAACCTCGACCGGAATGGAAGTCTTTTCGCGAAGCCGAATCGTCAGTGCCATAAGAATCTACCTGGCCGTCTGTTTCCTGCGACTTAACCGTGTCCTTGTCCTTAGACGACTGCCGGCTCGCCCGTGAAGTATTCCGGGGCTTCGATCCACTTAATGTTGCAGCCAATGCTCGGCTTCTGTTCGGCAGGAACAGGCTCGCCAGCCAGAACCTGATCACACGCGGCTCGAAGATCGCCACCAGTCACCGGGATGCCGTTGCCTGGCCGGCTGTCGTCAAACTGGCCTCGATAGACCAAAGTCATATCGGCATCGAACAGAAAGAAGTCCGGAGTACAGGCAGCTTTGTAGCCCTTCGCCACAGCCTGACTTTCATCGTACAGATACGGAAACCTGTAGCCGGCCTCAGCGGCCTCTTCGACCATCTTTTCCGGGCTGTCGTCCGGGTAGTTAGCCACGTCGTTCGAACTGATTCCGACGACCCCCAGCCCTTTTTCCTGATACTCGTTGCCGAACTCGGCCAGTTCTTTTCGCAGATGCTTAATGAACGGACAGTGGTTGCACATGAAAACAACCAGCAGCCCTTTCTTATCAGCAAAGTCGGCAAGCGAAACGATCGAACCGTCAATGTTCGGCAGTGAGAACTCGGGAGCTTTGGTCCCAAGCTGGAGCATTGTTGAAGCAGTCTTAACCATCGACTCGTTCCTCAATCGTTGTTTTGACCAAACAGGATAATCAGCCAGCGTCAGCAACTTCGGTTACCCTCGGTCGCTGATCGGCACGTAGTCTCGCTGATTCTCACCGGTGTAGATCTGGCGAGGCCGGTTGATTCGGCTGGATGGATCGTTGCGGAGTTCTTTCCAGTGAGCGATCCAGCCCGGCAGTCGACCAAGCGCGAACATCACCGTGAACATGTCCGTCGGGATGCCCATCGCGCGATAGATGATGCCGCTGTAGAAATCGACGTTCGGGTAGAGGTTTCGCTCGATAAAGTAGTCGTCCTTCAACGCGACTTCTTCAAGCTGCCGAGCGATGTCGAGCATCGGATCCGAGACCCCCAGACGGTCGAGAACGACTTCAGCCGACTTCCGCAGAATGGTGGCTCGAGGGTCGAAATTCTTGTAGACGCGATGTCCGAACCCGAACAGCCGAAACGGATCGGATTTGTCTTTCGCTTTTTCAACGTACTTGCCGATGCCGCTGCCATCCTGCTGAATCATGCTGAGCATCTCGATGACCTTCTGGTTGGCTCCGCCGTGCAGTGGCCCCCAGAGGGCACAGATCCCAGCCGACACCGATGCGTAGAGATTAGCCTGGCTACTGCCAACCATACGGACAGTCGACGTCGAGCAGTTCTGTTCGTGATCGGCGTGCAGAATCAGGAGTACATTCAGAGCGTCTTCCAGTACCGGGTCGACCTCATACGGTTCGGTCGGCACGGAAAACATCATGTGCAGGAAGTTGGCGCAGTACCGAAGTCTGTTTTGCGGCTGCACAAAAGGTTGACCGATTGATTTCTTGTAGGCATAGGCAGCAATTGTTTTGACCTTCGCCAGCAATCGGATGATGTTGTCATCCTGTTCGTCGTCGTCCGATTCCGGATAGTAGCTCGACATGGACGTGACCATCGCCGACAGAATCGCCATGGGATGCGCGGTGTGGCGAAACCCCTCGAAGAACTTCTTCATGTCTTCGTGGATCATGCTGTGGTAGGTCAGATCCTCACGGAAAGACTGGTACTGCGACTCGGTCGGCAATTCACCGTTGATCAACAGGTAAGCAACTTCCGGGAACCTGGCATGCTCAGCAAGCTGCTCAATCGGATAGCCACGGTATCGCAGAATTCCCTTTTCACCGTCGATGAAGCAAATTTTGCTCTCACAGGAACCAGTGTTGGCATAGCCGGAATCGAGCGTGACCGCTCCCGACGCGGCCCGAAACTTCGACACGTCGATCCCGACTTCATTTTCAGTTCCAACAATAACCGGCAGCTCGAATTCCTGTCCGTCCAGCACAACTTTGGCCGTCTTATCCATCTTGTTCGCATCCTTCTGTGGTGTATCGGACAACCGAAAAACATTGGACACCCGGACAGAGTCCCGACGTCGTGCAAAGCGGGGCCGCTCCTGAGCTGACTCCGGCCATATCAATCAATGCCGTGTCAGATCTGCCAGGGCGTTGCTCTGTGAAGAAATCCGAGTGCAGACTCTTCACCGCATCACGCCCGCCTGATTGACCGCTATGTATTGTGGGTAACCGGTTTCCGTTTGGCAACCAGTTCAAATCCACCAGAAACCGTGCTCTCACGCCGACTTGCCACCGCACTGACCGACACTGCCACTTTACATCCGCTGTCAGAACAGACGCCCCTGCAAGCCTTGATTGCCTACCCTGCGTCGAGAACCGACGAAATCGCTTCACACAGTGGCTCGACATTCCCTTGATTGATTCCTGCGACGTTGATCCGACCGTCACGGACGATGTAAATCGAAAACCTGTCGCGCAGCGTGTCAACCTGTTCCGCCGTCAGACCGGAATACGAGAACATGCCTCGTTGCCGCTCGATAAACGAGAAATCGCGATCCGGAAGCCGCGCCGCCATCGTTTGCGTGAACAACTTACGCATTCCGTTGATCCGTTCCCGCATCTCGGCAAGCTCACCGTCCCATTGCTGACGCAGTTCGGCGTCGCCAAGGACCACTTGAACAATCGACCCACCGTGCGCCGGCGGATTCGAATAATTGGTGCGAATGGTCGCCTTGACCTGGCTGGCAACCGTCTTTGCCGAGTCCGCGTTATTCGTCACGACGGACAACGCACCGACTCGCTCACTATAGAGACCGAAATTTTTGGAGTAAGACGACGCAACCAGCAGTTCGGCGCCGGGCCGAGCAAATTCCATCAACGCCGCCCGGTCAGACTCGATCCCTTCTCCAAACCCGAGATACGCAAAATCGAGAAACGGCAACAGACCTTGCTCGTAAACTGCGTCCGCGATCTGTTTCCACTGCTCAACCGACGGATCAGCACCGGTCGGGTTGTGACAGCAGGCGTGCAGACAGACAACGTCACCAGATCGTGCTCCCTTGATCGCCGCCAGCATCCCATCGATGTTCACGCCGTGCGAGCTCGCGTCGAAGTAAGGATAGTTTTCAACGTTAACGCCAGCGGCTTTGAAAACCTTTGGATGGTTCGGCCAGGTCGGCGTGCTGCACCAGATCGATGCAGACGGAAAATTCTGATGGATGAAGTCAGCGGCAACTCGCAGCGCTCCCGTCCCGCCCGGAGTCTGGAACGTCGCTGCCCGATTCGCAGTCGTCACCTCGTGGTCATCCCCGAAGTACAGCCGCTGAGTCAGATCACAGTATTCGCCAAGTCCGCCGATCGGCAGATACCCCTTGCTGGCTTCACCAGCAAGCAGCCGGGCTTCCGCCGCTTTCACCGACTTCAAAACCGGAGTCGCTCCGGACTCGTCCTTGTAAACCCCAACCGTCAGATTGACTTTGTTCGGATTGCTGTCGCTCTTGAATGCCTCGGTAAGACCAAGAATGGCGTCTGGAGGCGCCGCCTGAATCGCATCAAACATGGGAAATTCCGTATCAGAAAGCCGGTGAGGAGATTGTTGCTCGAGTGATCTTCAGAACTCAGACAGCCGATTCGCTGTGATCGCCAGAGGGCCAGATTCAGCTGCTGAACGTCTGCAGAACCGGCAATCAGAGAGGCTGACATAAACGACCGGCGATTGTTCTGGCACAGCTCGAAGTCGTCAAGCAAGAGGACGCCACCTTCGAGCTGTGAGAATCTTTGTGTCCTGACGCGGAATCTTTTCAAGTTATGTCGACGAGCTGACGACTCTTCAATGCAACTTACAACTTCCAGGAATCAAGCAAATCATTACAGCAGAAGATTTTGCAGTTGACCGACTTTCCGGAGAGGGATAAAAGCCGCACACTCGAAGCGGACGTAAGTCCAGAACGAGTACCTCAATCCCTGAAAGATAACTTGAACCTGTAAATTGATCGCGGCTGTTGAGACCAGAGGACGCAGCCGCCGTAATACGAAGCTGAATTTGCCGGGGCGAACTTTGATGTTCAACTCTTCCCCGGCAAACAGAAACTAATGGTTGTTTCGCTCCAAGTCGGGTACCCAGGCGAAGCAGCTGGTCGTTCACTTAACGAGGTGCCCGGAACGATCTCGAAGGAGCCAACGGATTATGGCAACCAAAACAACTGCACGGAAAGCGACACCCAAGGCCAAAAGCACAGCGAAACCTGCAACGGCAAAACCAGCCGCCAGCAAGTCGACCAAAGCCAAAGCCGGAGCTGCCAAGCCAGCTAAAGCGACAAAAGCCAGCGTTGCAAAAAGCACTGCAAAGGCAACGGTCAGCAAGTCGACCAAAGCGAAAACCAGCGCTGCAAAGCCAGCCAAAGCAACGAAGGCCAGTGCTGCAAAGAGCACCGCCAAGGCTACGGTCAGCAAGTCGACCAAAGCGAAAACCAGCGCTGCCAAGCCAGCCAAAGCAACGAAGGCCAGTGCTGCAAAGAGCACCGCCAAGGCAACGGTCAGCAAGTCGACCAAAGCGAAAACCAGCGCTGCCAAGCCAGCCAAAGCGACAAAGGCCCGTGCTGCAAAAAGCACTGCCAAAGCAACGGTCAGCAAGTCAACCAAAGCTAAAACCGGCGTCGCCAAGCCAGCCAAAGCGACAAAGGCCCGCGCTGCCAAGAGCACTGCAAAGAAGTAAGTTTGCACCTGCCGATCGGCGGTTCAATCTGTAAACGACCAAAGAGGTCGGGCAAGCAATTGCCCGGCCTCTTTTCGTCTGTCGCGTCCTGTCCGTTTCTCTGCGATTCTGGCTCCTGCACAGCAGCCAGAATCGCAGCTGCTCTCTCAACCTGATCTTCGCTCCGCTGGCTTCGATTATGGCCAGCGACTCCTGCGTGCAAGGGACTCTCATTGAGACTCGCTGAATCAAGCCTCAATGAGAGCATGGATTTTACAGTCCAAGCAGTTCCGGGAAGAGCGATTCATTGAACGCTTCGTCGATCGTGTCAGCACTTGTCGACTCGATCTTGTCGGTACCTGCGTTGCCGGCCATCGTGTCCGCTCCACCCTGACCACGGACGGTGTCATCGCCATCACCGCCGATCAGTATGTCTCGACCGGCCCCGCCAAGCAGCGTGTCCATGCCAGTCAGCCCAAGCAGTGTGTCATTGCCGCTGTTTCCGTTGACGATGTCGTTGCCGCTTCCACCGTTCAGGCCATCGTCACCGGCTCCACCATACAACTGATCCATTCCGTCATCACCGAAGATGGTGTCGGCACCGGCATCGCCAAACAACGTGTCGTCGTCAGCACCACCTCGCAACGTGTCAGCACCACCACCACCTCGCAGCACATCAGTGCCAGCATCGCCCATGAGCAGGTCCTGGCCGCTTCCGCCGCTGATCACGTCGTCGCCACCGCCACCGGAAATGGTGTCATCACCGGAGTTGCCCATCAGATTATCGTTGCCAGCACCGCCTTCCACGAGGTCCTCACCGCCACCGGCGATGATCAGGTCGTCGCCTGAACCGCCACGCAGCGTATCGTCACCACCAGAGCCAACAATCGTAACCGGGCCAAGGGTGTAGGCGCTGGCGTCGATGTTGCTGCCGGCCCCAGAAGCGACAAGCTGCAGACTTTCGACAGACGTCGTCATATCCGAGCCGCCACCCAGAGGTGACGCATCCGTGAGCACAATGTTGTCACCGGTAATCTCGGCCGCATCCGTGCCATCGCCACCGTCGAGCGAATCGTCGCCGGCTCCACCGAGCAACGTGTCGTCGCCACTAAGTCCCTGCAACGTCACGTTGAATGTGGCTCCGGAAGCGTCGAGCCGGTTATTGCCAACGCCGCCCGTCAGAATCGCCTGCTCGAATTCGCTGAAGGTGTCGGTGCCGTTGCCGGTCGTCTGATTCGCTCCGATCGTCAGCGTGGTATTTGCAGTGACACTCAGCGTGTCCGTTCCTGCTCCACCCACCAGGGTATCGTTGTCGGCACCGCCGTCGATGTTGTCGTCTCCGGCTCCACCGTTAATTGAATCCATGCCCTGATTACCAAAGATCGTGTCGTTACCTGCCCCGCCGGTGATGGTGTCGTTTCCAAATCCGCCATCCAGCATCGTCGGAATCGTGACCGCACTGGCGTCGATGTTGTTTGCAGCTGAGTCACCGACGATCGACAGGAATTCAAACTCAAAGTAAGTGTCGATGTCGGTTCCATTGGAAATCTGTGAGTCCGTTGCGGTGTAGTTCAGACTACCCGATGCCTGAACCACATCTGTGCCGCCTTCGCCGTTCATCTGGTCGCTACCTGACCCACCGTCGACAGTGTCATCACCAGCATCGCCAGTCAGCATGTCGTTGCCGCTTCCACCGAGCAGCAGATCGTTACCCGCCCCTCCGCCGATGGTGTCATTTCCAGCGGCTCCCGAAAGCAAATCGTCGTCGTCGCCGCCTTCGATGCTGTCCTGACCGGACGAGCCGGTAATCGTGTCGTTACCCGCTCCACCACTGAGAGTCGTGGCCGTTCCTGCAAAGCCTGATGCATTAATCGTGTTAGCCGAAGCATCGCCCGTCAGATTGGCGTTTTCGATGCTGGTCAGACTGTCGGTCCCGGAACCGGTCAACTGCGAAGTCGTTAGAACGTACCCTGCAGCCCCCACATCCAGGACCGTGTCGCTGCCTGATCCGCCGTCGAGCGAATCATTGCCGGCACCGCCCGTCAGTGTGTCATCGCCCCCCAGACCGCTGAGTGTTGCCTGCCCCGTAAATCCGGCGACAGAGATCAGGTCGGCCCCCGTACCACCGATCAAATCGGCTCGTTCGATCCCGGACAGCGTGTCTGTCCCGTTACCAGTCAGCAGCGTATCGGCGGTCAACGTCTGGGTGCCATTAGCGGTTTGACGAACAGTGTCAGTCCCGGCACCGCCGTCGATTGAATCGTTGCCGCCACCTGTCACCAGAGTGTCGTCACCGCTTCCGCCGTTGAGCGAAACGCCGAGCGAAGTGACTGCCGAAGCATCAATAGTGTCACTGCCGAGCCCGCCGTTGACCGACATCGACGCCAGACCAGCAGCAAGCAGGTCTGACGTAAAGGTGATGCTGTCGCCCGACGCCGAATCGACATCGTTGGTTGCAGCGTCCAGCGTAAAGTTGGCGATATTGCTGAAGATCAACGATTCGAAGGTCACACCACCGCTGGTCCCGCTGACTCGGTTCTGGCCAGCAGCTGGACTGTCAATGACGATTGCGTCAACCGCATTCGGAGTTACGAAGGCGAACGTCGTAATCTGAGAAACGGTTACCGGCTCAAGTCCCGTGAACGTGATCGTTGAGCCATCGATCGACACAACACCGTCGCCATTTGTTGTGGCACTTGGAGTGTAGGTACCGCTGCTGCCTGATCCGATCCCAGCTCCAATGACAACCAGAGCGTCGCCGGCTGCCGTAGTCTGGCCGCCACCGTTAAAGGTCAACCCGCCAACTGGAACCGGGCTACCGTTTGAGTAATCCACCGTCAGCGTGTCGTCGTCGTTCGATCCTTGAATCACAAGCTGGTCAATCGTCGCAACATCCTGTTGCAGCACAACGCTTCCGTTGACGTTGACTTCGAGCAGTCCCGACTCGATCGAAACGTTATACGAATCAGCCGTTCCATCGTTAGCGGCGACTGTCGCACCGATCGTGAAGCTCAGAACCCCTGTAGCGTCGACTGTCTCGAACCCGCTGTAAACGACATCGGCCAGTCCGGCTGAAGTCAGCGTGCCGGCCCCTGGGCCGCTTGGAGTCACCGTTGGTGACCCGTCGTAAATCAACGTGTCGCTGCCAGCAGCGCCGTTCACCGAGACACCAGCCACGTTGGTCACACCGCTGATGGTGATATCCGGTCCGGTCGAACCGCCAGCAACTCCCGGCAAAGCACTGGTCCCGCCAAGGAAGACCTGAGCACCGTTGGCAGCCGGCACCACCGTCACCATATCGGCCCCTGCCGTCGTGGTGACAGTGACGTCATCGTCGTTCGCTGAGTCACCGATGATCTCAAGCGTCTCAATCGTGTTGATATCCAGAGCCGACGCACCGCCGAGGCCGGTAACACTGACGTCGCCACTGGCTGCTGAATCGTAAGTCACGCCAATCGACCGAGCGATCTCGCCAAGCTTGTCAACGAAGATTTGCAAGGTATCCAGATTGTCGATGTCGGCCCCTGGATCACCACCGTTAATCACAAGGTTGGATGTACCACTGAACGAAGTCCCCGCATTGAACTCAAGCAGGTAAACATCGTTTCCGCCGTTCCCATTAACCGTGTGAGTCACGCCCGCCACCAGACGGTCCATCTGCAATGTGAAGGTGTCTACATCACTGCCGCCGTTTCGTGTCTCAATGCCGGTAGCAAACAGCGTTCGGCCAAACTCCTGCCCCGTCCCTGGATCAGTGAACTGCGTGAAGTACTGGTCCAGAGTGTCGTCAATCGTGCTGAGCGACCAGGAAGACTGCTGATTCAAACCGACAATCTGATCCACAGCCGACCCACCGATAACAGTGTCAACGTTGTCGGCAGTTCCGGTGATTCCCGTCGAAGTCAGCATAAAGCCGTTGTTGGTGCCGTGGTCTGTCGCCGTAAACGTCGTGGATGTTGTGTAAGCCGACAGGTCAATCGTGTCGAATCCTTCTCCACCGTCGTAACTACCCGTCAAGATTTGCTGATCAGCCAGCACGAGTCGGTCAGCTCCGGCACCACCGTTGACATTCAGTGTGGCTCCACCAGCTCCGACGTTGAAGATGTCCTTACCACTTCCACCGGTGATTGCTCCGGCACCGCTGAAGTTCAACACGCGGGAAGAGCTGGTGTAAGTTGGCGTGGCGTCCAGATCCCAGACCGAGTCGTTATTGAGCCCTGCCAGAGTGTTGCCGCTGACACCACTGTTCAGATTGATGGTCGCAATTCCGGCAAACGTGCCAACGGCGGCTTCTGTTCCATTAAATCCGTTCGTTGCCGAACCGGTCAGAGCGACATTGCGCGCCGTTGTGTAAGCAGTCAGGTTGATCACATCGCTACCCGACTGACCATCGATTCGACCAACCGTAGCACCGTTCGAAAGAGTGAACGTGTCGTTGCCGGCAGCTCCCTGCAGCGTTTCGAAGCTCTGGAAGTTGACGCCGAGGTCCGCCACCGCCCCTGCATTGGCTGAGGTAATGTTGAACTGATTGGCGACACTAGTACCAATCAGAGTGTCGTTACCACTTCCGCCGATGACCGTTTCGAACGCAGTTAATGTCCCCAGATCGACAGTGACCGAGTTGGTTACCCCGCTAAAGCTAAGCGTATCGTTCCCGGCACCGGCGTCGATGGTCCCGGTGATTTCGGCAGCGTTATCCAGGAAGTTGAAGACGTCGTCGCCACCATCGGCAGTGATATTAACAGCGTTTGAACCGTTGATGTTGAAAGTGTCGTTGGCGTCGCCACCGATCAGATTCAGCATTCCGCTAAAGGCCAGAGTCCTTACCGTGGTGGTCGCCGTTTCTGCTTCCGCGTACGAGTTTCCTGTCGTTGGATTGAGCGTCCACACCGCATTTTTGCCACCAGTGCTTCGTTGCAGAGTGTTGGTGCCCGACTCGCCGACGACTGAGTTAATCCCGTCAAAGTCCACTCGATTCGACCCGACACTCCGATTCACTGTGCCGCTGAAACCGTCAGCCGTAATCGGTCCCGTAATCTCAACCGTATCGTTTGTAACATGCAGTGAATCAAGTCCCCCGCGACCATCCACAACGATCAACAGGTCTTCGTCCAGTGTGAAGCTGTCCGCTCCTGAACCGCCACGAACCGTATCGAGGTTCGTGAAGTTTAACGTCCGCTCGTTCGGTGACGTTCCTGTTGTGTAGGTACCGGCAGCGGCAATTGTCCAGCTGGCCGTCAGATCCAGACCGGTCAGAACGTTGCCGCCAAGGCGAGCATCGATCGACGTAATGTTCGCAAAGTCGGTCGTGCCGGCTGCAGTCCCTGAGTAGCCAACGGATGCTGAAACCCCCGACAGGTCGATGACATCGTCACCGTCGGTAAGCACCAGCGAGTTTGATCCCGCACCACCATCAACGGCACTGGCGAGCGATCCGCCCGCGTTAAAGGTGAACGAGTCGTTGCCAGCAGCACCAGCGAGATTTTCGAAGCTGCTGAACACGATCGCGTCGGCGGTACCGGCATTCGCGGCGTTCACCACAAAGTCGGTTCCGCCAGCTGCCGCCGTCAACGTGTCGTCCGCAACGCTACCGACCAGCGTTTCAATGCTCACCAGCCGACCGATATTGACGTTCGCCGCCTGAGTCCGTGGAGCAGCGAACGAAACAACGTCACCACCGTCGTTCCCGTTGATGATTCCGGTGATGTCGCCACCATCGACGAAGTTGAACGTGTCATCGCTTGTGCCACCGGCCAGGTTTTCGACCGACGTAATGGAAACCGGATTAACAGTCCCAAGTTGCCCGGCGTTTGAGCCGTTGATCGTCCAGCTGTTGGAAGAATTTGACGTTGTTTCGTAACGGTCAGAACCACCACCGCCGTCAATCGAGCGTGGCCCAGCACCAAGGATTGCTGCCCGTACCACGTCGTCTGCACTGCTGCCGACAAAGTTTTCAATGCCGTCAGCGTCGAGTGTCACGGTCTGTCCCGTTCGTACAGTTTGAACACTCGAAGAATCCAGATCGATCGTGATCGGTCCGGTTGCCAGCGAGAAGTTGATTGTGTCGCTGCCCGCTCCATCGTCGACGATGTCTGCCCCGCCGTCGGTGATAAAGAAGACGTCATCGCCAAGGCCACCAGTCAGTGAGTTATCAGCTGCTGATCCCGTCAGTGTGTCGCCGGTCTGGCCACCGATCGCATTTTCGATATTCGCAATACCACCAGCGATGTTGGTCGAAATCCCGGCCGACAGGTTAATGGTGACGCCAGTTGAATACTGCGAGTAGTCGATCACGTCTGAACCAGCTCCGCCGTCGATTCCGCCACTCAGGCCCAGACCATTCTGGAACTGGAAGCTGTCGTTTCCGTCCGCTCCTGCCAGATTCTCGAACGAGGTGAAGACGGCACTGTTTACCGTTCCGTTGTCGACGCCGTTATTGTCCGTCACGTTGAACGAGTCATCCCCAGATGTTCCCGTCAGAGTGTCGCTCTGTCCGGTTCCAATCAGAGTTTCAATGTTCGTCGCATCGTTAAGCGACAGGTTGATGGCGTTGGTTCCGCCAGCCAGGTCAAGCGTGTCACCGCCCGAGCCGCCATCGAGCGTCGGCAACGCGATGACTCCGTTAAAGTCGAAGTTGTCCGCTCCCGCTCCACCAGCAAGCAACCCTGTGATGACCGCTCCGCTGGCTACATTGAACTGGTCAGCGTCGTCACCTGCGTCGATGTCGACGGTCGCCGAAACATTCACGTTAAACGTATCAGCGGCTGAGCTGCCGGTCAGGTTTTCCATGCCGGAGAACTGAAGCGTGTTTGTTGAAACGTAGGTGTTTGTGGCGTCGACCGTCCAGACACCGGCTGTTGACGCCAGACCGTTCAGAGTGTCGTCTCCGGTACCGCCGGCAACTGTGTCGATGCTCTGGAATCCGCCGCTCGCCAGTCCTGTCGTTCCGTTAAACCCGCCGTCGCCAGCGTTGACTGCCGTCAGAGAGACGGTGACATCCGTCGTGCTGGCCGCAAAGCTCAGCGTGTCATTGTCGGTGCCGCCGAAGATAGTTCCGGTCACACTCGCGCCGGTGGCAAAGATAAAGGCGTCGTCGCCTTCCTGGCCGCTCAAGTTTGCCGTCGGCGTACCGCTGACATTAAACGTGTCCGCCGCCGATCCGCCTGAATACAACTCGAAGGCCGACAGGTTCAGAGTCGATCCGCCCGTCGCTGCGTACGAGCCAGTCGTGTCAGTCACGACCCAGGTCGAAGCAAGATTCAGTCCACCAATAAAGTCGTTTCCTGACGATGTTGCCACCAGCGAGTCAACATTGGAGAAAGCCATCAGGCTGGAAAGACCCGCTTCGATCCCGCCGTAACCGCTGGTGCCGATTCCGTTCAGAGTGATGTTTGCAAAGCCCCCAGGATTATCTGCGTAGCTGAGCGTGTCCGTCCCGGCCTGCCCGTCAACATTGCCATCAATGCGACTGCTGGCTTCCTCAAAGAGGAACTGGTCGTTACCGCCAGCGCCGGTGAGATTTTCGAAGCTGGCAAACGCAGTACTTGTGTTGATCGTTCCCGAGTTTGCAGCGGTCACGTCGAAGATGTCGTCGCCCGACGTCCCAACCAGCGTGTCGCTGTTACCGGAACCAACCAGCGCTTCAATACCCGTCAGCCGACTCACGTCGACAGAAACCCCCGACGTCGAAGCCGCAAACGTCACCGTATCAGCAGTCGACTGAGCACCACCGTTAATCGAGAAGTCCAGAGCAACACCGTCATTGAAGGCAAAGGTGTCGTCACCCGAGCCGCCATTCAGCGATTCAAACTCACTGAAGTCAACTGAAGCCACGTTACCTGACTCGCTGCCGTTGATTGTCCATGTCTGGTTCGCATCCGGTCCGGTGATGGAGTCAGCAGCAAAGCCGCCAGTAATCGAATCGATGTTCGAGAATCCGGCCATCATTCCACCGTTGATTCCCGTCGCCGCGGAAGTCTGAAGGTTGACCGAGACTGCCGTTGTATAGGCTCCAAAGTTCAACGTGTCCGTTCCGCCCGATCCACCGTTGACCGTTCCGGCAACGCTCGCTCCATTGCTGAAATTGAAGGAGTCGGCGTTCGAGCCACCTGTCAGGTTTTCAACAGAGGAGAACGAGAACGTCGAATCGATGTTGCCAGCGTTTGCCCCCGTAATGTTGATGGCATTGGCATTGTTTTCAGCGGTCAGTGAGTCGCTGCCTGAACCCCCTCGCAGACTCTCAATCCCGGAAATACCAGCAGCAGCTCCACCATTGATCGAGGTTGCCGACTGCATTGCCAGGTTAACAGCAATATCCGAAGTGAACGCGGCGTAGTTCAGCGTGTCGGTGCCGCTTCCGCCGCTCACAGTACCGCTGACCGTGACGCCATTGCTCAGAATAATCTGGTCGGTGTCATCACCACCGTCGATGCTGCCGAGATGGCTTGCCTGGACATTGACCGTGTCATTGCCCGCTCCCGCGTTCACATTCAACGCGTTGAACGTGGCCGATCCGGACGTGTAATTCAGGTTAATCGTGTCAGCTCCGCCGAGTCCATTGACTTCGACCGTTGTCTTGTTGCTGAACCGGACAAGCTCGAAGGCTCCGTTAAAGTTAACTTCGTTCAGACCGCCAGGACCATCGATTACGTTGATCGTGTTGTTGCCGGCTGAACCGTTAATCGTAAACGTGGCCGCTAGTTGAGTATCTTCAACTGGTTCGAGTCCGGTGAAAGTAATCGTCTGACGATCGGTCATCGTTCCGGCATTACCATCAAGGTCGGTGACGATCGTTCCTTCGTCAGCATTTGGACCAACGGTGTAGTCGACCGTTGAAGCTGCTCCGCCACCAGTCAGCACAAGATCGTCATTACCTGCACCGCCGTTGAAGGTAATGGCTCTAGGCTGGCCAGGAGTCGTCGTCGAGAAGTCGATCGTGACAATGTCGTCACCTGTTCCGCCGTTGATGATTCCGTCAAACGTTGCCTGATCCGCAATCGAGAGACTGTCATTTCCAGCGCCCAGGTCGATGTTTCCATTGACGGTTGAACCGTCTTCCAGAACGACCGTGTCATTGCCATTGCCGGTGTTAATGCTGTTGACTGACCCACCAGACTGAATGGTGACATTGTCATCGCCATCGCCAGTGTTCAGATCCCCGCCAAAATCACCAGCAATAATAAACGTCTCGGATCCTGCCGACCCCTGGATCGAATCCATGTTGAAGAACCCGCCCGAAGAGCCAGGAATAATTGTCCCCTGACCGACGCCGGTAATCGTAATCGTTGCGCCGTTCGGGCCAAGAATGGTGTCGATATCCGCGCCACCATCGAGGGTTGCGGTCAATGCACCGTTGACGTTGAAGGTGTCGTTGCCTGCTCCGCCATCAACACCGTTCGGGCCAGCAGAACTGCTGGATGCTCCCGCAAAAATGCTCGCTCCAGCGTTGAGGTTAAAGGTGTCGTTACCCAGTCCTCCGAGCACTCGCCCCACGACTGTACCAGTGATCGTAAACAGATCGTCGCCAGTACCCCCAGACACAGTTCCACCGACAGTTGTCCCACTCAGTATGCTGAAGATATCGCTGTCGGCTCGCCCATCAATATTTCCGGACAAGCTGCCCGTCACAGAGAACGAGTCTGCGGCGGCCCCACCAAACAGATTCTCGATCTCGCTGAATGAACTGGTCTTTCCGAACAGAACGCCAGCGTTCACCCCACTGACTGCAAAGATGTTGCCGTCTTCATCGCCGACGATCGTATCGTTGCCATCGCCACCGATGACCAGACCATTCAAATTTCCGGAATCGGTGAAGGTGAACGAGTCGTCTCCGCCCGCTCCGGAAAGCGTTTCAACGTTCAGGAACGAGCTGAACTTCCCGGTCAACGTTCCAGAATTCGCACCGCTGATTACAAACGCGTTCGCATTATCGTCACCAATAAGGATGTCGAACCCGAAACCACCATTGATGACTCCTGCCACGCTTCCGCTATTGCTGAATGAAATGGTGTCGTTTCCACCACCAGCATCCACGTTGCCACCCAGTGTCCCATTAATCACAAAGACGTCGCTCGCTCCGGCACCTGTAAGATTCTCGACACTTGAGAACCCATTGACCACTTTAACCGTCGCGCCATCCTGTTCGAGGATCACACCGGAATCATTCAGCCCAGCCGTAACAGTAATCTGAACACCGTCGGCATCACCGACGATAAAGTCCATCCCGGCTCCACCATCAATGGTGCCATCGAGTCGCCCGCTGTTTGTAAAGGTGAATGTATCGACTGCGCTGCCACCGACAACATTCTCAATGTTACTGAAACCGCCGATCGCAGAAATTCCCGGCTGGAAGCTACCTGAATTACTTCCACTGATTGCCCAGCTCGTCGCAACATTATTACCAGTAATCGTATCCGCACCGCCGGCTCCGTTGACATTTCGGATTGCTGAGGCTGCTGCACCCACAAAACTGAAAGTATCAGTCGAACTTCCGCCGGTCACATCATCAGTAGCTCCCAGAGTGAAGTTCAGAGTTCGCCCGGCAGTCGTGTAAGTGGATGCCCCAAAGTTCCACTGAGCCGTCGAGTTCAAACCGATCAGGTTGTCACCAATCGTTGCGTTCTGCGTACTGAAGTTGATGGCTGTTATATTGTCGAACGTGTCACCAACCGGCTTGAACATTCCCTGTGTAGTACCCGCAAAACCGGTGGTGCTTCCAATGCTGGTCAAAGTCGTCGTGAGAGAGGTGACGTAACCACTCAAGTCCAGAATGTTCGCCGCACCGGCACCCCCGTCAATCGTTCTGGAAATTCGTGAGTCGCGGTCGTACACAAATGTGTCAACCAAATTACCCCCGACCAGATTCTCGATGCCGGAGAACACTGTAATTCCCAACGCAGACGTCAAGGTACCTTCATCAACCGTCAGTGAGTCACCGTTGACGTCTCGAACACGCCATGTATTCGCGAGGTTGTCGCCGGTTACCACATCTTCACCCGTTCCACCTGCGAGGCTGGCAATTGAGCCACCGGCAAAGGTGAACGTATCGACGTTTGTGCCGCCATTGACCAGTTGCAAATTGTCAAAGTTCAGCAATGGATCGGTCACAATCGGGCCCAACCGAACGCTACCGCCGGCAATCCGCTCGAATGTCCAGGCGTTTTCGGTATTACCCACCGTCAGCGTGTTAATCCCTCCCGCGCCTCCATTGACGGACCCGGTGACAAATCCGCCATTAAAGATGAAGTCATCGTCGGCAGCACCGCCGACCAGATTTTCGACGTCAAGGAATGTGAAGTCGCCGACCTGCCCCGCATTTGTTCCGGTGATTGTCCAATCGCTGCTGACATCCAATCCGACAAATGTGTCGTCGCCACCACGACCGTCCACAGTCGCTCGGGCACCGTTACTCCACAGACTCAGATCAATAATGTTGTCAGCCGCTCCCCCAAGGACAGTCACGTCCTCTCCGGCAAGATTGAGCAGGTTAGCACGACCAAGTGAACCTGGAACGCCAACAGTCCCCAGTCTGATCTGCTCTGCACCTGTCGTCGCATCAAGCTCAATCAGCCCAACATCAGCTGTCACAATGATTCGGTCGGTGCCGATACCGCCGTCGAGGCGCAAACCGTTATTAAAGACCGGGACGTTAGAATCACTGACGTCAATCGTGACCAACGACTGAGTGTTTGCGAGAACCACATCCGTTGAATTGAGCAGGTTGATCAGGAACGTTTCAGCACCTTCGTTCACCAGGTCACCGACGATGTCAATCAGGATGTTGGCGGTGGTGCTCCCCGCAGTAAACGTCACGGTTCCTGCCGTATCAATGTAGTCAACACCGGCTTGAGCCGTGACAGCACGAGTCACAAAATCCACCGTCACATCTGTAGCCTGAGCGGCGCTCAGCGTCAGAGGCACAGACACTGTCGTGACTCCCGAGTCTCCTTCTGTGAATGTGAACGCTGCCCCGATATTGATTCGAGGCCCGGCACCAGCAAAACCATCGTCGTCCTGAATGGTGACCTGCCCTTGACCATCGGCGATCACGGCATTCACCGGACTCGATAGATTCACAAAGAAGTTCTCGTCCGACTCCACATTCAGGTCACCTGAGATTGGTATGGCGATGGTGACGGACGACTGCCCGACTGGAATCGTCACTGGATTGGAGACACTGCTATTAAAGTCGTTTAACCCCGTCGCAAGTCCATCTGACAGCGAGTAGTTGAACGACACGGGTTGAGTCGCAACAGACGACAGCGAAACGGTAAGCAGTGCCGTAGCCGCAGAAGTATTTGTCAAAATACTCACAGCCCCATTTCCGGTAGAGTCGCTGTATTGAGCGAGATCAACCAGCCCATCGTTATTGAAGTCAGCAGTGACCAGAGCCGCTCCCTGGAAACTGGTGACCAGCCCTGTCGCAAACAACTGAGCTGATCCGAATGCGCCAGCGCCATTTCCGAACGACACAATGACGTCTTCGCTGTTATTCGAGTCAGTGGCTGCAATATCGAGGTTTCCGTCGTCATTGAAGTCTCCGGTCACGACATCCACGCCGGCAAAACCACCCGTTGCAATCACAGCCCCGGCCGCGAACGCTGGAACGGTTCCCCCAAGATTTTCGAAAACAAGGATTGAACTGTCGCTCAGCAGAATCACATCTGGCCGACCATCACCATTGACGTCACCAGATGTCACAGCATTCAAGCCAGCTACCGAAGGCGTGAACAAGCTGGACCCGAAAGTCCCGACTCCAGAATTCGCCATGAATGTGAAGCCGGTCCGGTTCACATCGGAAATCACAACAACATCCGGAGAGCCATCCCCATCAAAATCATCTAGCACCAGGTCCTGGGCTCTGGTCGAGAGAGTACTGAAGGCTTCACCGTTGGTCTGGAAGACCGCCCCCCCAAATCCAATCCCGAGCTCAAGACTGTTTCGAATCACAGTGATGTGACCACCGCCAAACCCGGATCCAGCGTCGTTCGACAACACAAGATCAATATCGTTGTCGTTATCAATGTCGACGGCCTGCACTCCCGAGAACGCAGGAGCGAATCCGGTCGTGGGGTAGGTGATCGTCTGGAAACTGGTCTGGATGAAGAACGGATTATCCCGAGTGAAAGCGAAACTTCTCAGGATCTCAACCGTGTCGAAGACGTCATCGAAAATCGCCAGATCATCGCGTCCGTCGTTGTCGAAATCGCCCGCTGCAAGGTTTGTCGGTCTGGTCGTACTGATCCCGCCCGAGGTCGATGCGACAAAGTTGCCATTCCCAGTATTAACAAGAATCGTCACGAATCCGTTGGCCAGATCGATGGTTGCCAGGTCAATGTCATTGTCGCCATCGAAGTCGAATTCAACCATATCCTGAGGAAAGAATCCGCCGACACCAGTGATGTTCGTCCCGGTTTCAAAGGTGATCGGATCACCTTCACGTGTGGTGACATCTGTGATTGTCAACTCTGGAAGAGTCGAGGTCGACACGGTCGCTGCAGCAGCGCCCGGCAGAAGGTAATCATCTTCAGACACGTTAAAGGTGTCCGTTCCGTTCCCCGTGCTGACGCTCAGTTCAGCCAGATCAGAGTTGGCCTGCAGCGCGCCATCGTTAATGTTCACGACATCATTTGGCGAAACCCCATCATTGGTCGCCAGGTCAACTGCCACGCTGATCGTGCTGCGGATGTGAGCCGCTGCGAAAGCGGTCCCACCGCTGAGCCCGGAAATGACCAATGCGTTCTGAGTGTTGAAGTGAGCATCCAGCCCGGCGGAAAGATCGACCACGTCATTTGAAGCCGGTGTCACGAACGTCAGCCGTGCCACATTGGCAAAATCAACCGGACCAGCATCTTCAAATGTGATCGTTTGTGTGATACCGGTCGAGAAGTTCTCAATCTCGACCAACCCAGCTGCATTCAGAGAACTGCTTGGGGTGTAAACAGCATTCTCGGCAGGAGAGCCGCTGCCGATAACACTCAGATCGTCATCACCCGCCCCACCTGAGAACACGATATCCGCATCGATCAGGCCACCGTTGGCGTTGTTAATTGTCAGGAATACGTCGTCAGTCGTAGCAGGCACCTGAATCGTCAAGTCAAGATTCGTCGGAACGAAGAACGAGCTGACAACTCCGTTAACGACGGCTTCCAAAGCTCCGGTACTGCCGTTCAGACGAAGTTCAATGACGTCCGGTGAGCCATCTTCCGGAGCGTTTACAGTCTGAGTGACGTTGACATTCGAAACGTTTCCGGCGATCGATGCACCGGCCCCAAGAGTCAGCGTGTTAGTGCCGGCTCCGCCGTCCAAATCTCCCCCAACATTCCCATCGACTGTAAACGTGTCGTTTCCGCCGCCGCCGATCAGATTGCCAAAGACGTCGGCATCAATATCGAATGTGTCTTCGCCATCGCCGCCAGTCAGATTTTCGACGCTCAGGAACCCATTGACGGTTCGTGGATTCGTAAGACCTGGTCCATCGTAAAGCGTACCAGCATTCGTCGCAGTAACGTGGAACACGTCCCCGTTGTTCGACGCAACCAGTTCATCCAGACCGGCACCACCCAGAAGCACGTCAGTCAGAACTCCAAGGCTTGTGAATCGGAACCGATCGTTTCCGCTACGTCCGTCGAGGGATTCGACATTGAGGAAAACAACCTCACCACCCGTTGCCTGGTCGGAGTCATAGGTTCCCGAATCGGTACCGGAGATAACAAAGTTATTGGAGTTCAGGTCACCGTCCAGCGTGTCAGTACCGGCACCACCATTGACGACTCCAGCCGTCAGGCGACCGCCCGTTTCGAACTGGAAGACGTCGTTACCGGCACCGCCAGTCAGATTCTCGACATTGATAAAGGCGTCAACCTGCCCCGTCACAGCACCGGAATCAACAGCGTTGATGACAAAAGTCGTCGCGTTACTGGACGCCAGGATTTCGTCAACACCAGCCCCACCGTCGAGAGTTCCTGTAACACTTGCAGCTGTTCCAAGAACGAAAAGATCGTTGCCAGTTCCACCGCCGATAGTCGCTGTAATTGCTCCCTGAATCGTCAGAGTATCAGCACCAGCACCTCCGGTGACCGCTCCGCCAATGACAGTATTATTTCCGAAGGTCAACTGGTCGGCTGCCGACCCTGTATCAATTGCCCCCGCGATCGTGACGCCGTCCGCAACCACAACAACGTCCTCGCCGGCAAATCCACTGATGCCACCATTCAGGTCGGCATTGACGTTGAACGTGTCAGAGGCCAGCCCGCCCGCCAGATTCTCAATTTCAACAAAACCACCGGCAACTTTTCCTGCCAGCGTTCCGGCGTCTTCTGACGTGACGGTGAAGATATTCCCGTCGGAGTCGCCAACCAGTGTGTCGTTGCCGACGTTTCCGTCGATCGAACCTGTCAACGACCCCGAATTCAGGAATTCAAATCGATCGTTGCCCGAGTTCCCCACCAGTGATTCGACACTGAAGAACTGGCTGACCGCTGTCGCCGGAATCGCCGCTGAGTTGCGTACGGTCACGGTTCCAGCATCGGCTGCGGTAACGAGGAAGTCTGAGCCACTAACGTTTGCAACAAGCTGGTCATTACCCGCACCGGCTGAAACGGTAACTTGAGGAACCGCTCCAATACCGAAGCTTCCAAACTGGAAACGGTCGTCGGCACTGCTGCCAGTCAAGTCCTCGAACGAGCTGATCGCCAGAACTTCACCGCCAGCGTTGTAGCTACCATTCGAAGCGATGGTCCAGACGGCAGCGGTCGTCGCCAGCCCCTGCAGTGCATCGCTGCCGCTGGCACTTCCCGTAAGGCTGTTCACCGACGTAAACCCACCGCCAATAGAAACTTCAGTTCCGTCGAATCCGTCAGTCGCGTTAACAGCCGTTATCGCAACATCACGAGCGGTTGTGTAACCGGAAAAGCTCAAAGCGTCGATTCCGGCACCGGCGGCAAAACTACCAGTAATGTCAGCACCATTGCCAAGCTGCAACCTGTCGTTGCCGGCAGCTGTCGAGATCGAGCCGGCTACGGAAGCACCAGAATTCAACGTCACCGTGTCGGAATCCGCACCACCAGTAATGTCACCCGTCAGCGTTCGATCGTTAGCCACCGTGACAGTGTTTGTACCGTCGCCCGTTGAAACATTAAGAGTCACGTCAGTCTGAATACTGAAGTCATCCGCAGCGGACCCACCGTTGACGGACGCAAAGTCGCGGAACGTGACGGCTCCACCCGCAGAGTACGTACTGGTCGAGGCACTGATCGTCCATGTCGAGGCAACGTTACGACCAGTAAACGAGTCGCCTCCGCCAGTCCCGATGAAGTTTTCAATCCCGGTGAACCCATTGGCGATCGACCCAGCTTCTGTGCCGGTGCCGTTTGCACCCGTGAGAATCACATTGACCGGGGCACCAAATGAGCTGTAGTTGATCTGATCGTTTCCACCCAGACCGCCACTGATCGATCCCGCTACGGTGACCGCTGGATCAAAGATGAATCGATCGTTCGAGCCAGCCGTCCCTTGCAGGTTCTCGACGTTTGAGTAGCCGAAGTTCTCGACGGTTCCTGCGGCGGCCCCGGCAATATCCCAGGTGACCTGTGTCGCTGTTGGACCAACCAGCGTGTCAACACCACCAAGACCATCGATCGTCCCGGTGGCGTTGCTCGTCCAGAGGCTCAGATCGATCGTGTTGTTACTCGCTCCACCGGTCACAAACAGCACTTCACCGGCAAGATTTTCGAGGTTCAAGGTTCCCTGAGCACCGGATGAGCCAACCGTCCCGAGTCGGACTTCAGATGCACCGGGAGTTGCATCGAGTTCAATCAGCCCCGCATCGCTGGTAACTCGAAGCACATCCTGCCCCGCTCCGCCGTCAAACGTCAGGCCACCACCAAGAATTGGAATAGCGCTGTCATTCGCCGAAATGGTGACCGTCGCCTGACTTCTTGAAATGACGCCAAATTCGCCTGGAGTCGACTGAGCGATGTTAATCAGGAACGTCTCGTTCTGTTCGTTAATCAGGTCGCCAATGATATCAACAGTAAACGTGGCCGATGTCGCACCCGCTGGAATCTGCACACTGCCCGGTGCAGCCACATAGTCGAATCCTGCTCGAGCCGTCTGATCCTGGAAGCTGTAGTCAACAGTAATGTCCGTCGCAGCCGGTCCACCAACCAGCCGAACCGTGACAGTGGCGGTGGCGGTTCCAGCGTCTCCCTCACCGTTGAACGTCACATCGTCAATCTCGACGGTCGGGCCAGCAAGGCCACCATCATCTTCAAGAATCGTGACTTGCCCCTGGGCATCACCGATAACCGCATTCACCGCGTTGGAGAGATTGACGAAGAAGTTCTCATTACCTTCGACCAGTGTGTCGCCAATCATCGGAATCGAAATCTGGACCGTCGTCTGCCCTGGAGCAAACACGACGGGAGTCGTCAGAACGTTTTCGTAATCGACTCCACCCGCGGCCAGGCCATCCGTCAACGCCACGTCGACCGTGACCGGGTTCGTCAGATCCGGCGCAGACAGTGTGAGAGTTACAACGGCATCCGGTACACCGGAGTTGAAGAAGACAGTACCACTTCCATTCGCATCCACGACAGCGAGATCAAGTCGCGAGTCACCATCGAAGTCAGCGATCTGCAGAAGATCACCGTCAAGATTTCCTGCTGTCCCGAACACCAGAACGTTCTGGAACGTAAGATCACCATTCCCCAATAGAACACGAACCTCCGCCGAAGTCGCGAAATCGCCCGTGACAATGTCGACATTCCCATCTCCATTAAGATCGCCGACAGCCAATGTGTTGGAAAACAGGCCGTTTGTGTCAACAGGCCCTCGTAGAACAAGATCCATTGCCGTACCGGCGAGATCGTTCTCGATTATCACAACTGGATCATTCGCGGCACCGCTATCGATAACGAGAATGTCCTGGTCACCATCGTTATCAACATCTGCTACCTCGACATCCTGCACGAAGGTGCCGACGCTGATCTGACGAAACGGGTCAAAGCTACCTGAACCGTCACCGCGGTTCAGCATTACGGTCAGAATACTGTTCCCACTTCCACCATCAAGAAAAATCAAATCTGGAGCGAAGTCTCCATTCAAATCAGCAAACTTGAATTCGGTATTGTTTGCATTAACAAGCCCGGCAGTCGTAACTGGCGTACCATTGAAGCCTCCACCGCCCACATTTCTATAGACCTGAATGGCGCCCGTAAGGCTATTACTGACGACGATGTCCAATCCGTTCACGCCATCAACATCTGCCAATTGAATGTCGCTCACTCCGGCACCACCACTGATCGTGCCTACTACCGCGAAGTTGGCCTGACCATCCGTATTCGTCAACACAGTAATCTGGTCAGCACCAGTATCAAGCACGATGATGTCATCGTCGCCATCACCATCGATATCCCCTACCGCGACTTCAAAGAACCCATTCTGCGGCGGAGAAAACGGTATTGCGGGCCCAGCAGTGAATGTTCTCGCTGGTCCATTACTGAGTAGTACGCTTGGAGCAACGGTCCCAAAATTCGCGACCGCAACCATGTCTGTAAATTGGTCCGTGACTGGGTTGAAATTCCCTGTTACGAACTCCTGGGTGCTACTGAAGCCAAATCCACCAAACACAAACGTGCTTTGAGCTGAGTCAAACAGACCGCCATCACCCTCTGCCACAGAGACGTCGTCGATGGTAATAATCGGCAATGTCGAAACAGGCGGCACAGGAGGCTGGCCAGGCAGTGTGTAGTCGTCTTCCTGAATGTCAAAGGTATCGACACCTTCGCCGGTGCTGATTGTCAGTTCTGCCAGTGCCTGGTTGGCGACCAGCGAACCATCATTGACTGTCACCTGGTCGTCAGCATTGACACCATCATTGGCCGCCAGATCGAGTTCAAGACTCGTGATGTCCCGCAGGTGAACTGGCTGGAACATCGTCCCACCGCTGCTGCCGGAGATCACAAGTGCGGATTGGACTCCCTGATGCGCGTCCGTCCCCGCAGAGAGCGTCACAACATCGTTCGACTCTGGCGTGACGAAGGTCAGTGCCGTCAGATTCCAGATATCGACCGGGCCAGCATCGTCAAATGTCACGGTCTGCGACCGACCAAAAGTCGCATCGGTAATCAGGATCGAACCCGCAGCATTCACAGCCAGATTCGCGTTGTATTGAGCAATTTCAGATGGCGAGCCGCTACCGATGACTCGCAAATCATCATCGCCCGTGCCGCCGTCGTAGTTGATGGTCCCGTTGATCAGACCACCGTTTTCATTATTAATCGTCAGGAACAGATCGTCTGTCGACGGCGTCACGTTGATGGTCAGGTCAAGGCCGTTCGGCACAAAGAACGAACTGAGAGTGCCATTAATGATCGCTTCCAATGCGCCCGTTGAGCTGTTCAGCCGAAGCTCAATTTCGTCCGGAACAGCATCGGCAGCCGGAGCATTGATATCCAGCGTCACGGTCACGTTGGAAACGTTACCAGCAATGGATGCTCCAGCCCCGAGGGTGAGTGAGTTGCTACCGGCTCCACCGTCCAGATTGCCACCGACATTTCCATCGACCAGGAAGGTGTCGTCTCCTCCCCCGCCCAGCAGATTGCCAGTCAGATTTGCATCGACGTCGAATGTGTCATTCCCAATGCCGCCTGTCAGGCTTTCGATACTGACAAAGCCACCAATCGTTCGGGCATCCGTCGTTCCCGGACCGTCATACAGAATTCCGGCATTCGGAGCGGTCACGTGGAAGAAGTCGCCGTTCGCTGATCCGATCAGCTCATCGAGACCTGCACCGCCCTGAAGCTGGCCGTCAAGAACTCCCGCCGTGGTAAAGGTGAACCGGTCAGCTCCACTGCGTCCATCGAGTGACTCGATCCCGGTGAATGAGACCAGACCGCTGGTCGGACTCACGTCGTCATAAGTGCCTGAGTTGGTTCCACTGATGACAAAGTCGTTTGCGGTCAGGTCACCCTGCAACCGGTCACCGGCCCCGGCACCACCATCGATCGACCCGTTGGTCAACGTTCCGCCATTCTGGAACTGGAAGTTATCAGCCTGAGTTCCGCCAACCAGATTCTCAATGCCGTCGAAGGATGTAACTCGCCCTGCAACGGAGCCACCGTCTACCGCATTCACGATGTAGGTAGTCGCAACGTTTCCGCCACTGAGAGTATCGGCACCACTTCCACCGGAAAGCGTCCCCGTAACCACTCCTGTGGCGGCGAGATTGATCTGATCGTTCTCACTTCCGGTAGCAACGTTCCCCGTCAGCCGGCCGTTGATATTGACGACGTCGTTCCCGGCTCCGGTGTCAGTCAAACCAAGAACTGTCACAAGGTCTCCGAACGTCACAACGTCGGACTGCGAGCCTGTCGTGATGCTGCCATCGATCGAAACATTGTTAGCAACGTCAATTGAATCGGAACCGCCGCCAGCGTTGATGTTGCCTGTCAGGCCAGCATCAATATCGAAGACATCATCCAGATCACCGCCGTTCAGATTCTCGACATTCTGGAATCCACCGGCAATTTTTCCTGTCAGCGTACCAGCATTCGAAGCGGTGACGTTGAAGGTGTTTCCGTCATTGTCGCCAGTAATTGTGTCGTTGCCGCCTGCTCCATTAATCAGGCCGCTGAGAGACCCAGAATTGAGGAATGTAAACGAGTCGTTTCCAGCGTTACCGATCAACGTTCCGATTCCGCTGAACGTGCTGACGACCCCACCGGTACCAACAGAACCTCGATCAATCAGAGAAATCGTGAAATCGCTACCCGCCGAACTGGCGATGAGTTGGTCGGCCCCTGCTCCACCCGTAATCGAAACCTGCGGCGGTGCTGCTCCAAGCTGGAATGTATCCGCTGCCGAGCTACCTCGAAGGTCGTCGAACTGCGAGAAGTTCAGCGTGTTACTGCTGGCCGAATCCTGGTAAGTGCTGGTCGTGTCGATGGTCCAGGTAGCTGCACTGGTGGCGAGTCCCTGAAGAACGTCCGTCGCGGCAGTACCGCCGCCAGTCAGAACGTTCACACTCGTGAACCCGCCGACAACTGCGGCTTCAGTTCCGTCGAATCCACCGCCCGCATTGGCTGCCGTCAGTGTCACGTTTCGAGCCGATTGATAGCCAGAGAAACTCAGCGTGTCCGAACCGGCTCCACCGGCGAAAACGCCACCAATGCTGGCACCGTCTCTCAGAATCAAAGAGTCGTTGTCATTTCCTGTTGAAACCCCACCAGTGATCTGCCCGCCAACATTCACTGTCACCGTGTCGTTGCCATCAGCCGTATTGACCGACCCCGTCAGAGTCGCTCCAGGGTTCAACGTCACGCTGTCTGCACCGGCACCTGACTGAATACTGGCAGTAACGTCGTTGGTGACGGCAAACGTGTCGACGCTCAATCCACCGATCAGAGTTTCAAAACTCGTAAACTGAAGTGTCTGATAGGTGCTGCCAGCCGAGTTAAGCACCCATGCTGCGGCCGTATTGGCACCGGCAAAAGTGTCAACTGCCGAACCGCCAACGAATCGCTCGATCGAGCTGAATCCGCCACCAACAGATGATTCAGTACCGTCACCACTGGCAGATGTCAGAGCAACATTCCGAGCCGTCGTGACACTGCTGAAGTCCAGACTGTCGATGCCCGTCCCGCCGATAATCGAGCCGGAAATCGCCACACCGTCCGAGAAGACGAACGCATCGTTTGTCCCGTCTGCCCCTTGCAGATTATTGATCCCTGCAAACGTAAACGTGTCAACCGTGCCCGCGTTGTTGCTCGTAATGTTCCAGGTAACGTTCGCGGCTGTTGGTCCAACAAGTGTGTCATCTCCTCCATTGCCGGAAACAGTTGCCGTCGCGTTGGTACCGTTCTGCCAGCCACTCAGATTGAACGTCGTGTCACCGTTGCCAGCTCCACCCGTCAGGCTGGCTCGTTCACCGCTCAGACTGCCATTCACAAAGCTGACAGTACCGAGGTCCGCAGAAACAGTCGTACCCAGCGAAACCCCCGTCGACGTGAGATCCAAAAGAGATCGATCCGTTGTCACCTGAAGCAGATCGTCATCGGCACCGGCATCAATGTTGAGAACACTGTTGCCCGCGATGGTTTCGAAGCTATTGCCCAGCAGCGTTACGGTGTCGGCACCGGCACCTGTCTGAACAAGCACGTTCGCCAGAGAAGCGTACGCCGACAGCGATGCGCCAGCAGCCAGCGTGAAGGTGTCAGCCGAGCTGCCTGCTTCGTCTTCCGTCGCCATGTCGATCGTTACCGTCGGCACGTTGACCAGCGATACGGCATTGAACGTGACTGCACCACTCGTCCCTGAAATCTGCAACGACTGCTGACCGGTAACGGCTGCCGGCACGGTATCAAGCGTGACGTTGTCGGCACTGTTTGGTGTCACCAGTGCAACGCTGGCCAGATCGCTCAATTCAATGGACGCAACGCTCGGAGCAAGTGCCTCGAGCCCGGCAACAGTCAGCACATTGCCATCGACGTCAACGATGCCGCTTCCGGCGACAGCGGAATTCGGCGTGTAGGTAACAACTTCGGCATTCGAACCGATCACCTGGAGACGATCATTCGTACCGTCGCCGGTGTAGGTAATATCGATCGGCAGCGTCCCTGCCGAATAGTCAACAACCAGCAGGTCGTTACCGTTGGAACCAGACACATCTACAATCAGACTGACGCCAAGCTGAGCAGCCGGCACAAACAGTGTACTGGTCGTATTGATAACGCTGGTTGCGTTGGTGTGAACAACCTCGATCTGGTTCTGAGCATTACGTCGAACGATGATCGTGTCATCGCCGGCGGCTCCCGTGACAGACGCCGTGACATTGACGTTGGAAACGGTGCCGCCAATTGAAGCGTTACCAAGATTCAGCATCAACGTGTTATTGCCGGCGCCGCCGTCAACGTTTCCATCGAGATCGGCGTTGACGATGAAGCTGTCATCACCGTTGCCGCCAGTCAGATTCTCGATGCTCGTAAACCCGTCAGCTGCGACGCCCAGTCCTGTTCCGGTTCGACGATTCGTCTGACCTGGTCCGTCAAACAGATTGCCGGCATTCGGATTCGAAACCACAAACACATCGCCGTTGTCAGAACCAATCAGCACGTCACTGTCATTGCCGCCGTCGAGAACTCCAGTCAGGAAACCAGTCGACGTAAACGCGAAGGTATCATTTCCACGACGACCACCGAGCGATTCAATGTCAACGAAGTTCGTTGTCGTTGCCCCAATGGTGGCCGAACCGGAGTCCACTCCGTTGATCAGGAACTGATCGGCGGAATTCGTTCCAATCAGCGAGTCGCCTGCTCCCGTGCCGCCATTGAGTGTGGCCTGGTCCAGCGATCCGCCTGTTTCAAACTGGAAGGTATCGGCAACACCGTTGCCCGCCCGGATGTCTTCAATCGTTGAGAAACGAGCACCACCACGGTTACTGAGAGTCCCACTGTTCAGCTGATCGATCACAAACGTCGTCGCCAGCGTGCCGTCAGTCGTCAGAGTGTCAACGCCCGCTCCACCAGTGAGCGTGCCGGTAACATTCACCGCGTTCACCAGATTGAACCGGTCAGTACCTGCTTCGCCGTCAATCGACGACACGGCAACGGTTCCAGCACCAGTCAGCGTGAAGGTGTCGTTACCTGCACCGCCGGTAACGGCTCCGCCAACCTGCGACCCCGCATTCAAGGTCATGGTGTCATCGTTGTCGCCCAGCGAAATGTTGCCGGTCACGACAGCGCCTGCCTGCAGCGTGACAACGTCAGAGGCTGCTCCGGCTGAAATATTGCCACCCAGCGTGAACCCCGCATTGATCGTGAACGTGTCGACGTTGCTGTTGCCTTCAAGGCTTTCAACATTGTTGAATCCGACGACACCCGTCGTGTTGGTCAGAGTTCCAGCGTTGTTCCCGTTGACGACGAAAGCGTTGGCCAGATTTGGCGCTGCCACGGTGTCAATATCAGCACCACCGTCAATCGCATTCGAAACGCGACCATTCAGCCCGAGTACGAATCGGTCATTACCCGCGTTGCCGCTGAGAGCTTCAACTGACTGGAAGGTGATCGTTGCTCCCGGTGTTGCCGAATCAAGAGTTACGTTCCCGGCATCCAGACTTGTAATGTTGAACGTATCAGCCAGCGTGCTGCCTTCGATACTGTCGACTCCGGTTCCACCGTTGATACTGGTAACACCAGCGGCGGTCGAACTCAGACGGAAGTCATCACCAGTTGCTCCCCCCTGCAGACGTTCGAAACCAGAGAAGTCGACCGTTTCAAGGTTTGCACTCAATTCTCGATAGAGACCAGTCGCGCCGACTGTCCATCGAGCGTTGCTGGTGCTTTGTCCGACCAGAGTATCCGTGGCAGCTCCGCCAATCAGAGCATCAATACCCAGAAGTCCACCGGTCACTCCACCGTCCGTTGCGGTGAAACCATCGGTTGGAGTTCCTGAAAGACCAGTCAGGGTGAGTGTCAGATTGCTCGAAATCGCCGAGTAATCAACAGTGTCGACATCAGCACCGCCATCGAAAGTTCCACCCACTGACGCGAACCGCCCCAGTGTCAGTCGGTCATTGCCAGCTCCACCGACGACGTTTCCAGCAATCATCGCCCCTGTTCCAAGAGTCACCTGATCAGCACCAGCCCCCAGAGTCACATTACCACCGATCAGGAAGGCATCGTCACCCAGGGTCAGTACGTCATCGCCTTCGCCGAAGGCGAGGGGGATGAGGATGGTCAGGGTCTGGCCGGCGTTGACTGTTACGCTGTCGCTGCCCGAACCGCCGATCGCCGTGTCGGTGTTAATGGCTGCCGTCGAGTCGTCAATCACCACGAACGAATCGTTTTCCGTCCCGCCGTTGAGCATCACGAAGTTGCTGAACGACAGATTCCGTACCGGCCCGGCTGTCGTCGCCACCGTGCCGACCGTGCCGTCGATCGTCCAGGCCGAATTCAGATTCGCACCCGTCAGTGTGTTAAGATTCGCACCGTTGGCCAGCACATTGGTGACATTGTCGAAAGCTGTAATCGCAAACGCGCCGGCTCCGGTCGCGTTGCCTGCAAAACCTACTCCGCTCGTGCCGACAGCCGTCAGCGTCACCGTCTGATTGGCTCCCGCTGCCGTCAGGTCCAGCGTGTTATTACCCGTGCCGCCGTCGATCGAAGCGATGGCCGCTGCCACCCCGGCACCCAGCACGAACGTGTCGTTACCGGTGCTCCCGATGAATTCTTCGATCAGGTTGAACGTCACCGTGCCGGCCGGGTTCGCATCATCAACCGCTGTTCCCGTCGTCGCGTTCGTGAAGTTCCACGTCACATCCGACGCAGACTGTCCCGTCAGAGAGTCAGTGCCCCCGCCGCCGTTCACAGTGACGGCGCCGTTATGACCACTCAGATTGAACGAGTCATTACCAGCCGCTCCGGTCAGCGAAGCCGCTTCACCACGACCGTCCGTCACAAAGTTGTTCAACACCACCGTGCCGGTGTTCACCCCGTTGTTGAGAGTCAGGCTCCCGTTCGTCGCACCGTTCACCAGGGTGAAGTCACCTGACGCTGCGGCAATCACAGAGTCCGCACCGTCACCCAGATCAACAGTCAGCACGTCAGCGTTCGCAAGGTTCTGGTAACTCGTCTCATTCAAAGTCAGCGTGTCAACACCATCACCCGTCGAAACACTCACGCCAGTCAGACCCGCATAGCTGCGCAACGCACCTGCATTCAACGTCACCGTATCAGCCGAACCTGTAAAAGCCGTGTCGTTAATACCAAGATCAAGATCAATCGTCGCCACGCCAATCAGTTCCAGACGCTCGAAGTTGTTGGCGGCTTCCGTGATCAGCATGGCCGTCTGCGAGCTGATTGTGCTCGTCGTCAGAGCGCTCACTGTCACGGCATCCGCCTGGCCGGGACTGGTCAGCGTTACGCTGCTCAGTGATTCCAGTTCGTACAACGCACCGATTTCGATCAGCGCGGTCTGGCTCACACCACCATCAGTGACGGTCACCACGCGGCGACCATTGGCGTCGAGTGTGTCGGAGATGTCCACGTCTTCGGTACCGCCACCGATGATGCGAACCCGCTCGGCATTTCCTTCGGCACCGCCGCCGGTCGTCAGGCGGTCGGCGAAGGTGATTTCATCAGGCAGAGCACCGCTTGAGTAATCCAGCGTCAGCGTGTCCGTCCCGTTGAATCCGTTGACCGTCAGCGAGATGTTCAACGCACCTGCCGGTGTGAAGAACTGGCTGACCGCTCCGTTGATCACCGCTTCCAGAATGCCGCCGTTGTTACGGATGACGATCTGGTCATTCGCGTCGGTGCCGTTGGCGATCAGGTTCACGTTTTCGACATTGCTGACACTGCCGATGGACGTTCCAGCCGCCAGGTTCAGCGTGTCGTTACCCGGACCACCGTCCAGTGCACCCGTCAGGTTGGCGTTTACATTGAAGGTGTCGTCGTCGGAACCACCGGTCAGGTTTTCGAACGAGGTAAAGTTCGGAATGGCTGCCCCGCCAGTCACATTACCAGCATCTGGACCAGTGACTGTGAACGTGGCCGGAGTGTCCGGTCCGATCAGCCTGTCCGCTCCTGAACCACCGCCCAGAGTACCCGAAAGGCTCGAACCATCGGTCAGAGTTACGCTGTCCGCACCCGCCCGCAGATCAAGAGATTCCACATCCGAGAAACCGGTCGCCGCGAACGACGCCGTCCCGGAATCAGCACCGGTCAGAGTCACACTGTCGACGCCGCCGTCCAGACCTTCGATCACATCGCCCGCCCCCGTGCCGCCGTTGATCGTACCGGCAAGAGTACCGGTCCCTTCGAAGCGGAACGTGTCTGCTGCGTTTCCGCCGGCGAGACTTTCTACGCCGTTGAACCCGTCGACTCGACCATCGAGCAGGCCACTGTTCACACCGGTAATCCGGAAGACCGTCGACGTGTTACCGCCGTCGATCAGGTCATTGCCCGTGCCGCCGGTGATCACACCGTTCAAAATCGCTGCTGCTGCCAGCGTGAAGGTGTCGTTGTCGGCACCACCGTCCAGGTTACCAGCCACAGTTCCCGAGACACTGATCGCATCATTGCCGGCTCCACCAGCAACGCCCCCCGTCAGAGTTGCCCCACCCTGCAGAGCGATCACGTCGTTCCCCGTACCACCGTCTACCAGACCAGCGACACTACGGGAAATCGTGATCGTGTCCGCTTCTCCACCGGCCGAGATGCCTCCCGTCAGAGCAGCGCCGACAGCCGTCACCGTGAAGATGTCCTGCCCGGCACCGCCTGCCAGGTTTTCAACATTGGTGAATCCATTGCCGCCGCCAGTACTCAGCAGCGGATTCGCGGCTCGATCAGTCAGCGTCCCCGCATTGGATGCCGTCACCGTGAACACAGCACCGGTCGATGGACCAGTCAGCGTGTCCGCTCCCAGACCGCCGTCAATCGCTCCGTTCAACGTACCGCTGGTACCGAAACTGAAGCTGTCCGCACCATCCCCGCCATTCAGAGCCGTCACGCTTGTAAACGAACTCGTGCGACCGTTGACGGTGACCGTACCGGCATTCAACGCGTTAATTGCAAACGTATCATCGCCGAGGCTGCCGTCGACGACGTTGGTCCCGCCGTTGCCCGTCAGTGTGAACGATTCGGTCACGCCCGCACCGAAGCGGAACGTGTCGTTGCCTGCAACGCCGTTAAGCCGTTCCACCGCACTGAATGTCAACTGCTGATTCGTCGTGAGTTCCTGAAGTACGTTATTCGTGTCCAGCAGCCACAACGCGTTGCCAGCGATCGTGCTCGTCAGAACGTCCGTCGTGGCCAGCGAACCGACCACAGCATCAATACCAGTGAAGCCACCGGTGACGGCAGCTTCCGTTCCCGTGAAGCCGTTGCCGACCACCGCCGCCGTCGTCGTGACAGTACGAGCCGTCGTGTAACCGGCGAAGCTCAGAGTATCAGCACCGGTGCCGCCCTGAACCTGTCCGCCGACAGTCGCACCATCACCCAGCACCACACTGTCTGCACCCGCACCGCCAGTGATGTTGCCCGTGACGTTGGCATTGGTGCCCAGTGTCACGCTGTCCGTACCAATCCCGCCAGTAATTGCTCCGTTGACGACAGCACCGGTTCCAAGATTGACGACGTTGTTGCCGTCGCCCAGGTTGACACCAGCACCGGTCAGCGTTGCTCCGTTCGCGAGGGTCAGTACGTCATCGCCTTCGCCGAAGGCGAGAGGGATGAGGATGGTCAGGGTCTGGCCGGCGTTGACTGTTACGCTGTCACTGCCCGAACCGCCGATCGCCGTGTCGGTGTTAATGGCTGCCGTCGAGTCGTCAATCACCACGAACGAATCGTTTTCCGTCCCGCCGTTGAGCATCACGAAGTTGCTGAACGACAGATTCCGTACCGGCCCGGCTGTCGTCGCCACCGTGCCGACCGTGCCGTCGATCGTCCAGGCCGAATTCAGATTCGCACCCGTCAGTGTGTTAAGATTCGCACCGTTGGCCAGCACATTGGTGACATTGTCGAAAGCTGTAATCGCAAACGCGCCGGCTCCGGTCGCGTTGCCTGCAAAACCTACTCCGCTCGTGCCGACAGCCGTCAGCGTCACCGTCTGATTGGCTCCCGCTGCCGTCAGGTCCAGCGTGTTATTACCCGTGCCGCCGTCGATCGAAGCGATGGCCGCTGCCACCCCGGCACCCAGCACGAACGTGTCGTTACCGGTGCTCCCGATGAATTCTTCGATCAGGTTGAACGTCACCGTGCCGGCCGGGTTCGCATCATCAACCGCTGTTCCCGTCGTCGCGTTCGTGAAGTTCCACGTCACATCCGACGCAGACTGTCCCGTCAGAGAGTCAGTGCCCCCGCCGCCGTTCACAGTGACGGCGCCGTTATGACCACTCAGATTGAACGAGTCATTACCAGCCGCTCCGGTCAGCGAAGCCGCTTCACCACGACCGTCCGTCACAAAGTTGTTCAACACCACCGTGCCGGTGTTCACCCCGTTGTTGAGAGTCAGGCTCCCGTTCGTCGCACCGTTCACCAGGGTGAAGTCACCTGACGCTGCGGCAATCACAGAGTCCGCACCGTCACCCAGATCAACAGTCAGCACGTCAGCGTTCGCAAGGTTCTGGTAACTCGTCTCATTCAAAGTCAGCGTGTCAACACCATCACCCGTCGAAACACTCACGCCAGTCAGACCCGCATAGCTGCGCAACGCACCTGCATTCAACGTCACCGTATCAGCCGAACCTGTAAAAGCCGTGTCGTTAATACCAAGATCAAGAGTCACGTCAGCCACACGGCTTAGCAACAGCGTCGCAAAATCGACAGCATCGCTGCTTCCTGCGACCTGCAACGCCTGAATACCTCCCAAAGGCGCCACCGCAGCTGACAGATTGACGATATCCACCGCACCAGGGCTGGTGAAGTTGAATGAGTCGAATGTGTCGAATTCAATCTGAGGCCGAACCGCAGCCTGCTGAAGGTGTACCAGTCGATCGGTGACGCCATTGCTGATTCGAATTTCCCGCTGTCCATTCACGAGAACCGGTTCATACGTCGCGGTCCGCCCGACGTTTCCGATCAGTCGAACGCGATCATTTCCATCCGTCGTGTTGAAGTTAATTTCTCCCGGTAGGACGGCGCTGCCGGATTCAGTGCTGTAATCGACTGTCAAACTGTCAGCGCCACCCTGCGACAGGATGTTCATCACCACATTCAGACCAGTCGTCGTCGGGACAAAGAACCGGTTAGACGAACCATTGACGACCACTTCGAGTTCGCCACCTGCGATCTGCACAAGAATGTCATCGTTGGCGTTGCCGGCGACGATCCCCGAACTCGTACCAACCACGATCGTAACATTGACATTCTGAACGGTTCCGCCGATCGATGCTCTTGGCGCGAGGTTCAGCACGTTGCTTCCGCCACCGCCATCAATGTTGCCGGCGAGCGTGACGGGATTACCCAGTGCAAAGTCTCCAACGTTGAAGATGTCGTTGCCTGCTCCACCGTTGAGATTTTCAATACTGGAGAAACCTGGAGTACTGGAGAAACCTGGAGTTGCCGTACCAATTCCCAGCAATTCGGCTGTCCCGGAAGCGTTCCGCAGCTCGCCGGAATTGTCAGACGTCACGTTAAAGATCGCGCCGCTGGCTGGCCCATTCAGAACGTCATTGCCCGTGCCACCACTCAAGGTACCACTGAGACCGGCTCCATCGTTAACGTTGATCGTGTCGTCGCTACCTCGCAGATCGATGTTCTCAAGTGAATCGAAGGTCGTTGTGACGGTATTGACCAGAGAATTGCCCAGATTGACTCCTGTCAAAGTCAACTGATCGGCAGCATCACTGGTTTGCAGACTGTCATCCCCGGCCCCGCCGGTAATCGATCCGTTGAGACTTCCAGTCGATTCAAAGCGGAATGTGTCGGCACTGGTACCACCCACCAGGTTTCGGATGCCATTGAAACCGCTCATGCGACCATTAAGAACACCGGCATTCGGTGCAGTGATGCGGTAGAGCGTTCCGGTGTTGCCGCCGTCAATAGTATCACCAGCATCCCCGCCACCGGCGATCGTACCAATCAGGATTGCTCCCGTTCCGAAGATGAACAGGTCGTCTTCCGTGCCACCAGTCAGGCTACTGGTGACCGTAGCACCATTCGCGATTTCAAACCGATCGTTTCCGGCATCCCCAAAGATGCCGTTAGTGACTCGTGCCCCATTCTGAAGAATGACACTGTCAGCCCCAGCTCCACCCGAAACAGAATCTCCCACCGTGCGACCAGCTCCGATCGTGATGGTGTCTACTTCCCCTCCCCCGACAATAGACCCAGTCAGATTACCACCGGTTACATTGAAGATATCCTGTGCATCACCACCGACCAGGTTTTCGATATTACGGAAGCCTTCAACGGCTTTCGGATTGCTGACAACAGTTACGGTTGCTCCAGCTTCGGCGACCAGCGTGTCTCCGGCCAGCAGAGTGATGGTCAAACCATCGCCAGAAATCGCACCGATCCTGTAAACACCGTCGTTACTGGTCGAACCGGAAACCGCAATCGTCTGCCCGACATTAAAGCCATCGGTCGTCCAGTTACCGGCTGCGCGTGTGATGGTATCGGGGTTGGCATCAGCGAACGTGACGTTCACACCTGTGGAAACCACAGACCCTGTATTTCCAAAGGTTCCCTGATTGGAAGCAACCGGATTCACAGCCAGAGGAACGACGTTGAAGACGTTTCCGTCATTGTCGCCAGTCAGTGTGTCCACGCCACCAGCGCCGTCAATCTCGCCGGTCAGACTGCCTGTATTAGTAAAGGTGAACGTGTCACCGACCGCCCCACCTGTCAGGTTTTCGATGTTCAGAAACTGCGACGCGGTGGCGTCGCCACCGTTCGGATCACGCAACGTGATACTGCCACCATTGGTCAGATTGACGAGGAAGTCGGTCTGCTGATCATTACCGATGAGCTGATCGACACCCGCGCCGCCAGCAATAGTGACTGTCGGCACGCCGTCCGGGACGAAGTCTCCGAACTGGAAGACGTCCGACTGATTCGCCCCTTGCAGATATTCGAAATCACTCCAGGTCAGAATCTGAGTCGCGGCTGAATCGCGGTAGATACTCACACTGGGCGTTGCAGGAACACCGCCACCGAACCCAGACAGTTGAGCTGCCAGTTCATCTGCGGTGGTAACGATAACCGCTGTCGGATCGATGATCTGAAGCGAAGCCAGAGTCGCTCCCGCTCCAACACCAAACGCCCGTGATGTCACACCCTGTGCGTTTAACGTTGCAACTTCATCCGTGTACAACGCTGTCGGTACGAATGGTGGCGCATCCTGTGGAGCTCCGTCCGACATGAACACCAGCGTCTGATTGTCGGCTGGTACCGCATTGAAGATGGAGATCGCATCCTGCAATGGAAACTCGAAGAATGTGTTTCCAAGGAACGCGATCGAACGGACAGCGTCTTCAAAATCCGGAATACCATTGCCGTCATTGTCCGCCGTCACAGATGTTGAAAAGTCCAGCACACCCGGGGTCGACGGATCCATATCGATGATCGACGAGTTGGTGCCAAAAGCGACCAGTGAGAGCGTGGCAACTTCACCGTTGGCGGCCAGTTGATCCCGCAACGACAGCAGAGATGCCAGTTCCGCATCGAGGATCGAATCGACGAAACCGTCATTGTTGATATCACCCACCGGCGTTCCGGCAAACCCAAGGCTGGTACTCCCGGAAGCGTCAACGACGAATACAAAGCTGAATGTCGGCGGTGGTGGAGGATCGACACCGTTGATTGTCCAGTTGGCGTCCAGGTTTGCGGCACCTTGCAGTGTGTCGTTACCGGACGAGCCACCATTCACTGCATCGGCACTGCTGAATGAGAAGCCCAGCTGTGTTTCACTGCCGTCGTAGCCGCCATCGACTGAATTCAATGTACTGAACACGACGTTGCGAGCGGTTGAGTAACTTCCGGTCGAAATCACGCTGCCGCCGCCACCAAAGCTGAGAGTGTCACTTCCGGCGCCAAAGTCAATGTTCTGACCCGCCTGGAGTCGTGCGCCATCGTTCAACACAACTGTGTCGTCGCCATCACCGGCGTTGATCGGACCATTAACAACGACACCAGCACTGAGATTAAACGTGTCGTTTCCAGTGCCCCCGGTCAGCGTTGTTGGAATCTGATCGGCGTTAATATTAAACGTGTCACCCGCATTTCCGGCTGTAAACGCTTCGATATCGCTGTAAGAGAATGGCGTCTGGACTCTCGCGACATCCACAACCACTCCAGTTTCATTGACCAGCGTATCGGTTGCGACCAGCGTGAGCGTTGTTGCTGTGACGCTGGCGATGGTGAAGTTGCCATCGTTGCTGGCCGATCCTGTCACGGTGATGACATTGCCGCTGGCAAATCCATCGGCGAGCCAACTGCCACTGGCACGCAGAATTGTGTCCGCCGCTGCCACCTGATTCGTAAAGGTGACATTCACATTGTTGACCGCAACAGTACCAGTCTGGAAGACGCCAGCGTTCGAATTGAGGGTGAACGTTCCCGCGACCGGATTGCTGCCGCCGTCGAGAATCGCGTTGGTCAGCGAGTCGCTGGCAATCGTTCCGGTGATGCCGTTGAGATCAGCAAACCCACCCGCGACTGCGGCGACGGTCCCACCATAACCGTTCACGTCGACCACAGAGGTCAACACGATCGACTGAGCACCTGCCTGATTCGACAAGTCTATGGAGTCTACGCCGCCCAGTACGCCTGCCCGAGCACCGTCGATAGATCCTGCGACCGTCACACCGGTCGACAACACGAACAAATCATCTCCCGAGCCGCCGGTCAGATTTTCAACATCGATCCAACTGATGCTGCTGCCATTGAGTGCTCCCGAATTCGAACCGGTCACATCCCAGAGTGAATCAACATCCGGCCCGATGATCGTATCGTCGGTACTGGTCCCGCCATCGACAGTGGCCGTACCTGCTGTCCAGCCGCTGAGATCAAAGATGTTGTCCAGACCTGCCCCGGATTGACCGGTCAACGAAACTTCTTCGCCGCCCAGAGTCGATAATCCACTGACCGGAGAGAGGAAACTGACAACCCCTGCCGATACTCCTGCAACCGTCAGTCCAAGGTTGTCATTGGTTAGCGTGATCTGATCGATCTGTGCCGTTGCCGCGCTGACATTCACATTCAGCCGGTCAGTGTTCCCACCGGCGTCAATTACCAGTGCGTCCTCACCGCCGAAGGTCAGGTAGCTGTCTTCCTGAAGGTTAATGACGTCGCGACCAATTCCAGTCTGAATCGTCAAACCATTCAGAGCGAGCCCTTCGTTCGCGGCGAGTGCGCCATCTTCAATGACGACTGTATCGACCGGCATTCCAGCATTATCTGCCGTCGCCAGATCAACCGTGACACGAGCGACGTCGCTGGCATAAAAGGTTTCAAACCCAGTCCCCGCACTGGTGCCTCGGACTTCCAGAGCGTTCAAACCGCTCGTCGGTCCGACTGCCGCAGCCAGAGTAACGATGTCCGCGCTCCGTGGAGTCCGGAGCGTCGCCTGAGCAATGCCGGTAAATTCGACAGGGGTCAGTCCTGAGAACGTGACTGTCTGAACCAGACCGTTCTCCTGCACGACGATCGTGCCGTTGTCAGTCGAGTTGCCAGGCGTGTACAGCGCGGTCATCGTCGACGTGGCACTTCCCTCGTCGATCACCTGAATCGAGTCCGCACCCGCACCACCGTCCAGAACAACGTTGGCATCCACAAAACCATTGCGATGGTCAATCACCAGTGTGTCGTCACCGGCCAGCCCGTTAACAAAGACCGTCAGTACCGGAGTCACTGGCGGCTGGAAGAACGTCTGCGTTGATGTGACATTGTTCGTCGTAATCAACACTTCCATGTCCTGCGTGGCGGCGTTCAGCCGCACGACAATCTGATCCGGATTCACAGGATCATTCGTGCCGTTAACGATCGCACGTTCGATGTTGGAGATCACTCCGACCACGTCGCCAGGACCGGTGCCCGGACCGGTAAACGTCAGTGTGTCGGTGCCCGCTCCGCCGTTAAGATTTCCGCCAACCGTTCCGAGGATCGTGAACGAGTCGTCGCCCTGTCCGCCAGCGATGTCACCGCTCAAGGTGATTCCGTCGTTGACGGTAAAGGTATCGTTGCCGCCGAGACCATCGAGACTTTCGAACTCAGAGAAAGTCGTCGTCAGACCGCCGGTCACCATCGTCCCCGCATCGGTGGCATTCACCGTAATGACGTCGATTCCGTCCGTGCCGATCAGCGTGTCAGTGTCCGCACCGCCGACCGCCGTCACCGCCTGCGTCGCATTACTGTCCAGGCTGGCGACCGTCAGTGCGTCCGCTCCGGCCCCCAGATTGATCGTCAGCGAACCAGCCGGAGCACTGAACGTGAAACCGGAGAAGTTGGTCGGGCTGACCAGTTGCGAAACACCATCAGCCGCAGTCGCGTCGTCCTGCAACGTGACCGCGTCGGCTGCTCCCGAGAAGTTAAAGGTTCGGTTTCCGCCAACGACAAGCTGATCGCTGATCGGCTCAAGTCGCGAGTAGGTGATCACCGTACCGTCGATCGTGACTGTTCCTGCTCCGCCACCAGCAAAGTCGTGCGTCACGTCAGTCACGCCGCCAACCAGATTCAGTGAATCGACGCCGATTCCCGTGCCACCATCAAAGTTGATGCCGCCCGGTGCCGGCGTTCCATCCGGAATTGGATTCCCACCCGAGAAATCAATCGTCAGTGTGTCACTGACGTTGTCACGAGCCTGGAAAATAATGTCCGTCACGTTGTCGATATCGTTGACCGGAACAACATCAATACCCGTCACCGTGTCAAAGATGCGGATGTTGTTGCCAACCCGCAGCAGAGTCAGCCCGTTGTTCGTCCAGAGAGTTGGGTCAATGACGATCTGCTCTGGCAGATCGTTGAGTGTGATGTTGACCGTTGTCGTATCCAGAACGCCGGTCGAGTCCGTCACGGTGACGGTCAGGGCGAAGGCCGGATTCGTTTCGAAGTCCAGTACGGTTGGATCAGCCACGACGATGTTGGCCGTGGCGTCGCCCGTCTTAACGATGGCAAATCCACCCAGTGCGTTGCCATTCGTAATGGCAAACGTCAACGAATCAATCATCGCTGTAACGTCCGCATCCTGAGCCGTAATCGTGCCGACGATGATCCCTGGACCCGCATTCTCGTTGACCATGAAGTCGTACGAGACGTCCATGACGGTCTCGTTGATGAAGTCCGGAGCGTCATTGACCGTAATTGCGATCATGTCTGTGTCATCAGTGCCGACACCGTCGCTGCTGACGATTGTGAATGTCGAAGGATTCGTTCCGTTCGAGGTGAAGTTAATGACCGACAGTGCGGTATTCAGATCGGCGATTGTGCCGTCAAATTGGACGCTTCCGTCACCGTCACCATCGGTGATATTCACTCCGGACGCCACCAGGTTCGGCAGGTCCAGCGTGGCACCGCCATCCACAGTCAATGTGACCGTAAGATTGGTGCTGTCTGCATCGGACACTGAGATCAACCTGTTGTTGGCTGCGTCAAATACCAGCGTCGCGTTCGGAGCACCTTCCTGAACCGGAATACCCATCGGGAAGGTCAGCCCTCCTTCGAACAGGTTTCGAGGATCGTTGTCCGGCGCTTCGACATTGACGTCGATAAATCCTGTGTCGATCTCAGCTCCGCCGCCCGTGTTGCCCAGGTCATTGACTTCAACAGTGATCAATAGCGTCTCCGGCCCCATTGGCGCATTGAAGCGCAAGCCGCCGTCAGTCGCGTTGAACAGAGCATTGTTGATCGCGGCCAGCGTTCCGCGGAATATCATCAATTGATCATCAACCCCATCGCCAGCGCCTGCTCCATTGGCATCATTAAATCCAAAGTCCAGGCCTGTTGTTGTCGCCAGCGTCAGGGTTCCGTCATCAGCAAACAATCTGACCTGAATCTGGCCAGCTCCCGCATCGATATCCGAAATGCTGATCAGCGACGATGTGGATGGTTTGAACTCAAAGATTCCTCCACTGACGACGTCAACTGACGGATCCTGAATGCCGTTACCCGTGTTGGCGTCCGTGTCAAACGATGGACCGTTTCCGTTGAAACGCAGGATCGGTGGATCGTTGACTTCGGTCACCGTGATCGTCGTCTGAGCCGTCGCGTTCGGTGTCGTGCCGGTTCCCGAATTGTTCTGATCATTGATCACCAGCGTCATGACTGCGGGACCGGTGAACGACATATTCGGCGAGAAAACCAGGCCAGCGAGAGCGGCGTTGATATCGGCCACTGTGCCGGTAAAGACCATCGACGAGTCATCCGTGCCGTCGCCAGTGTTGAAGCTCAAAGCTCCAATCGCACCAGGAGCCAGGCTGAGCGTTCCATTCGTGACGGTCAGGTTGATCAGCATGTCGCCGACGTCAGGGTCAGCAACCGACACGGCATTCCCAGCCGTGAAATTGAAGTCGGAATTCTCCGCCGTGGTCACAGTTGCCGGAGCCGTAACTGACGGAGCCGTGTTCACCGCCGTCACCGTAATGTCAACGCTGTCGTTGGTGATCTGCGGAACCAGCGGATTCTGTGCGCTGAAGTTACCCAGATCGTTGACGGAAACGTTGAGCGTCACCGTCGGCGGCGGCCCACCCTCTTCCGTATTGACATCAGCCGTCGGTGTGAAGACCAGGCCGTCAAGAATCTGATTCAGGTTGTCGATCGTTCCTGTCAGACTCACCTGAACGTCGTTGGTCCCCGTTCCGATGTTCAACGTGGCCAGACTGCCGAAGCCGGCAGGCAGCGTGATGGTTCCGTTATCGCCCGACAGCGTCAGCTGGACAATGTTTCCGGCAATGAAGGCGTCTGGATCGTCGATCGTGATGGCGTTGCCGGCGGCCTGTGAGAACGTAATGGACGAGCCGTTGCCGTTCGTATTCTCGATCGTTGCCTGCGGGCCTGGCACGGCAATCGTCGGCGGATCGTTCGCCCCTTCAGTGACCAGAATGTCGAACTGGACAGAGCCATCCGTTCGGTTTGGCTGAACCTGATTCCCGGCGATGTCCACCAGTTGTGTTGGATCCGCAACTGTGATGTTGTAGGCCGCTTCGCTCGGGAAGACCGTCACCGATCGGAAAATCGCTTCGTTCGTATTGGAATTGTACGTGTAAATGTAGTCGATGCCCGACCGAAGAACTCGTACACCATTTGCATCAGTCTGAGTCAGCACAAACGCCGAACCATCCACCAGCCCGGACACCGTATCGTTCACCCCAACACCTGGATTCGGCGGTGTTCCTGGATCCGTGATCGAAATCACAAACTGAGTCAGCAATGCCGGATTGTTGATGGAAATTTCGGTCAGATCCGGATCGGAATCCAGACTGCCGTTGTCCTGCGGCGTGCTCAAGCGAACCGTCGGACCAGCAAAGTCAGCCCGCTCGATGGCCCCGATGTCTTTGAAGATATTCGACCCGATTCCTGTCGCGTTCGTCGTGCTGGTGTCGTCAACTCGTTCCTGACCATAGACGTCGAGATCCGGAGCAAAGAAGTCCTGCTGCGGCAACCCCAGCGACTGACGTACGGACTTGTAAGCAGGATCCCGTTCAACCACCGAATTCAATGAGCTGTCAATAATCGGGTTCGGTACAGCCACCGAACCACCATCCGGATAGAAGTTATTACTGGCCGGATCAACGAAGAGTGTTGTCGACAACGGAACAGTGACGGTATTCGAGAACGTCACTCCACTGTTCACCGAGCCACCAGCATTCTGCGTCAGGGTACGCTGCACCACCGGTCGTGAAGCCTGACCACCAGACGACGCGTCAATGTTGATCGACGTGTTTGTGTTGACGATAACATTGTTAACCAGCGTCGGGCTGGCATTATTTGACACGACAATACCCGTGCCTGATGGCGTCAGTCCGCCGTACAACGTGTTGTTGATAATTTTGCCCATCGGCACGGCAGCGTCAGGAACAGCTCCAATATTGGCGTCGCCACTGTACCGAATACCTGCTCCGCCAAAGAAAGAAACAACGTTGTTCTTGATCGACGCTCCAGTTGTCAAATTGGCCTGTTGAATCGGAGTATTTCGACCGGCACCGGGATATGGGAAGTCCGTATCAAATAACCCGCCGCCGGTATCTCGATCTCCCGCTTCAACAATAATGCCGGTTCCACTGACATTCGAAATGAAGTTGCCCTGCAGCACCACCATGCCTTGCGGCCGCACGATGTTCCGGTCACCAAGTCGCCCCGTGGACGTCACATCCTGAGGGATCACGAGGTTGTCAATGTACGCCGCATCCGCACCGAAGCTGGTGGCATTTCCAGCTCGTGTGAAACGCCATTCTAAAACATGATCACCAGCAGTGATCGGAAAAGACAGCGTCGCAAACTGTGGGTTGGTAGTACCGATTGCCAAAAGTGTCGTGCCAATACTGATTCCAGAAATAAATATTTCCTGAGGCACGCCGTCAATCAGAAACTGGAATGCATTGCCGGTGTCACCGGAATCCAGTTCCACAAAGAACGTCACATTTCCATCACCGGTTGCCTGCGTCAGCACAGCTCGCGAAGTTTCGCCTGGATCGACTGCACCCGAACGAAGACTACGAGGATCGGACACAAAGGCATCGGCTGTCTCAAACCACGGCGCGACGCTTACCGGAGTACCACCTGTGTCGTTAATCGGGTCCAGTTCTGCAAAAGTTAATGGAAACGGATCAAAATCAATCGCGATATCGAACGTCTGCGTGATAGGCGGCAACTTGGTCGTCAGATCCTGAATCAGGCGGTCGTTGGTGTCGAACGTCGTGAAGACGATGATATCTGACTCGGCAGGATCAGCCGGTGCGGCATACGTTGTCCCGGTACGAATTTCGACCTGATAGTCGCCAGTCGCCACAATGGTCGGCGGCGTCGTCAGGTTATTAATATTTGCTCGCCCACCAAGGTCGCCCGAGTACAGATTGTCAAAGTCGGTATCGTTGGGAGCGTTCGTAACCAGTTCACCGCGTTCAGCGAACCCCACAATGATGTCGTCGATGTAGAAGCCTTCGTTGGTATTATTCTGCGCACGAGCTGCGGAGCCATTTCCGTTCAAATTCCCGAAGGCATCACCAGGAAGGTTCTCTCCATTTGTTGTGCCCGCTGTTGAAAAATCGAACCGAAACTGAACAGTCTTCGCGCCGGCAAACTGCGAGAGATCGATGCGGGCTTGCCGCCATTGTGCGGTATCAAACAATTCCTGAACGGCTGACCCATTGTACGTAGCATTGTGGGAGATAAACTCCGGAAGTTCCGCGTCCAGTACCGTATTATTGGTTGCGATCTGCGTGTAAGTTCGCCCGCCATCAGTCGTCACAAACACACGGGCGCTGTCACGCATCGTATTCTGCCCCTGACCGGCCTGGGCATCCTCTGTATCCAGGAAGTAATTGAAGTACAGCGTCGGCTTATCATTGAATGAGTATGCCGAAAGGTCGACGCTGTTAGTAGTAAAACTTCCGAATGCGCCCCCTGGTGTGTTGTAGTTGTCGCCGATCGTTGTATTCGCGGTCAAATCCCGCTGAGTGTCGTTGTCAACAATTCCATATTGAGTGCGGTCCATCCCGTTCGCCGCGCTGTAGTTCAGATAATCAGTCTGACCATTGGCGACGTACTGCTCAATTCCAAAGTACAGGCTCGTCCCACCCTGGGCCTCTGACTGCGTTCTGATGTTCCCGGCACCGTCAGCGATTGCATGAGGCTCAGCCGACGGCGTTCGCGAGTTATCAAATGCAGCATTGATCCCGTGCCCGGCATTGGTTGATCTGTTCGTTGTCGGATGCCACAGGTTGTAGTCGACATTCGAAAACGCCAGACCGGTGATATTTCCAAATCCACCCTGGATGTTCTGGTCTCGAATTCCATCGCCACCGATGGTCGAATTACCAAGCGCGTCCGTCTGAGCAACTGTGACCGTTCCGTTAATTGGTGTCGCAGTCGCCGTACTGATGCCCAGGACAGGAACAGCTTTATCTGTGTAGATCCCCTGAAATTCGACAGTAATCGTGCCGTCGGAGAGGTCGGTAGCTGAGGCCGTGACAGTGATGTCGGTAGCAAGGAATGGTCGCAGCCCCCCGGTTGTGACGAGGTTGGTCAATGCAGCCTGAACTTGCGCCGTCGTCGCATTGAAGTTGAGCTCCGGTGTGACCAGCAATTCACCACTGACTGGCTCGGCGTACGTGATTTGGAATGTGCCAGTCGTCGCTGTTGAAGCGATGGTCTGCTGTCCATTATCGCTGCCCACCCCGCCGAAGGCATTGATTAACCTGACACCGTTCGGGGCAGTGGCATCAATTTCAAAGGCCACGACACGACCATCGTCGGTGGACGCGAACAGTGTATTGGCAAACAGACCGCCATAGATATTCTGTGGCCCTAACGTCAGCGCGGTGAATCCATTAATTGGATTTCCGTCCGACGGGGTTAATGACGAAGCCGCAGCCACGCTGGACACAGTCACGTTCGCGCCCGGATCCCGCGCAAGAACACCAGCTTCAGCGACTGTAATTGTGGTCGCGTCCACGCTCGCAATAGTGAACTGAGCGTTATTACCCGGCACTCCTGAGCCAGTCACATTGATCGCCTGGCCAACGATGAAACCATCTGCCAGCCAGCTTCCGCCGTCGACCCGAACAATCTGGTCATCCAACTGACCGGGTACTTCCGTAAACGTGACGGGCAGTCGACTGATCCCGCCATTGTTTGAAGTAATAACAACTCCAGCGCCAACTTCAGTCGCCAGAACATCTCCAGGGACGAGTGAGATCGTCGTGGCGTTGAGGGATCCAATTGTCAAGAAGTTGGTTCCGTCGTTGGCGCCAGAGCCAGCCACCGTGAGCGTATCACCAACCTGGAAGCCGTCCGCCGTCCAGGAACCGCCATCGGTCCGAGAAATGCTGTCGACACCGGTGTCCGTAAAGTTGACGGAACCTGGCGTCGCATTGCCTCCTCCCGACGATGTAATCGTCACGCCAGCCACACCATTTTCTGTCGTGAGAGTGTCTCCGCTAACCAGCAGAATGGTTGTAGCCGTGACCGAACCAATGGTCACCTGGTTCGTACCATTATTGTTCGTCGAACCAGCAATTGTGAGCGTTTCGCCAACTGCGAACCCGTCCGCGACAAAGTCTCCACCGTCGGTTCGGGTAATTCTGTCGACACCGGTATCCGTAAAATTGACCCGCACGGTACCAACACCACCGGTAGACGATGTGATCTGCACAGCCACATTGGCTTCGTCAACCACCATATCTGTAGGAACAAGCGTGATTGTCGTCGCCGTGACCGTATCAATCGTCCGTGTATTGCCGTTGTTGTTAAGTGAGTCCGTGACTGTAATCGTATCACCTGCCTGGAACCCATCAGCGATCCAGCTGCCACTATTGGCTGGCCGAGTGATCGTATCCGGATTGAACTCCACAAAGTCGACAATCGCATTCGTGCTGATGTTCGTCCGGAAGTTGGCGATCAGAGTGGCATCCGACTTTAGATCAGCGTTATTAAATCGGTCTATCGAGATCAGCTCACCGGTACTCGTCACGCCGTAGAGCAGGTTGGCAGCACTGTCGTTCGGAATGCTCGTGTTGAATGCCAGCCCGGTGACATTACCGGTCAATGGTCCAATTGCTCCATCCGAACCACCTGTCAACAAGGCATCACTGGCGCCCTGACCGGCCTGCGTACCGTCGCCGGTTGTCCGGCCACCATTCTGCCCATTAGCAAGTGCGACTGTAATCAGTCTGCTGGCTGCCGCATTCTGATTGATCGCATTGACAATATTTTGAATTGATGCGTTTCGACCGAAACTGACCGTGACAGTTCCCGCTCCTGCACTCACGTTGATGTTGGCGTTGTTTCCGAAGTTAGGAGCCATATTCAGGACGATACCATTGCCTGCCTCTCCCGGAGCCTTGGCCTGTACATAAATGACAGAGGTATTCCCTGCCCCTAATCCCGAAGAGAGAGAGGCGGTATCACTGGCGTATGTCACATCGCTGTATTGAATGTCGCCAAAACCTCTATCGCCCGTATCGTTCGCGACAGCCCCTGTGTCGAGATTTGAACGGTACAACTTCGAATTAACACTCGCCCCTCCCGCGACAGTGGTGCCGTTTTCATTAACGGCATACCAACCTGTGTAGCTCGGGGTAGTGCTTCCCCCTGGCAGAAACCGCTCAACAGTCAAAGCCCCAACGTTATTGGAAACCGTGATATCATCGAAGTCATTGCCGGCACCAGTGTTCGCTGGACTCTGGCTGGCTGGCGTAGGATTCTCACCGGAAATCCCGTCATTGCCGATCAATGTAACGGCACCAGTCCCCGTATTAAGACCAACCAATCGCCCTACAGTGTTCTGTGTCGCGGCATTATTGGGACCGGTAATATCCTGATAGCCGTACAGCACCCCGTCTGACCGAATAGCGATGTCCTGCGTCGAATTGTTGCCGCCGGAAAGATTGCCATAGTTGATCAGTTGAGCACCAGTCAGCGCATTAACGGCTCGTAATTGATTGGTCCCTGAGACGAACAGCACGAGATCGTTCATGGTGAACGATTCGATATTTCCACTGAGCGCAATTGCCGAACCAATATCAATCAACGATGGCGTCGTGGGACTGACCACAGTGCCGTTGGATGTGTAACCGTTGAAACCAATGTGGTCTTCCGCGATTCGCGTCAACGAATTGACTGGCTCGAGACGAACTGTTGTGTTGCCAGAACTGCTGAGCACGTTGGCATTCAGCGCCTGCGGCTGGAGCTGGTTGTTGAAGACAGCCAGGTAGTAGAAATTGTCAGCCGCTGAGGCTTCCTCGAACATCGCAGTGCCAAGGAACGGATCGAGCGGGCCGACTGAGCCTCGTGACAAATCGTCGAGATCCTGCCCCTGCCCCAGAGCGGCCTGGTCATCAATCACGTTGGATTCGCGACCGATGTAAACCAGCTGTCCGTTCTGCTGATACACGGCAATCGTCGTATCGGGACGAGGCAGACCATCAGCCCAGTCGATGTCGATAATCGTTGCCCAGGTTTTACCGCCGTCGCTTTGCCCGGCGATTTCCTGAATCTTCTGATAGTCGATCTGGAAGCGGTAGAAGTCGACGTCCGTCGTACCCGTCAACGTACCACCGGCACTGAAGCTGTTACCCTCAGAGAACAACAGGTTGCCAAGATTGATCGCCCCAGCGGTCGTGTTGTTGGCGGCATCGTTTGTGCCATCTTCGTTCGTCTGCCCCGTGAGCGGACTGTTGTAAGGCAAGCCTCGAACATGGATCCCGTTGGTCGCGTAGCGGATATCCGCAAATGTGACGGCGACGCCTGGGAACTGGTCGACCTGTTGCAGTCGAATCTGTGCTCGATAACGGCCACTGGTGAGACCGCCGCTCAGGTCCGCAATATTGCCCGCACCTGGATTACTTCGAATCCGCAGGAAGTACGGCTGCGTCGTGCCCGGAGTTCCAGGCAGCGTGATTCGCATGCCGGCATCGCGAGTGGTTGTCGCGTAGAAGTCGCCACCAAGCGTGGACAACTTCTCCAGCGGGTTCGGCGTCGCGGTGAACGGCGTCAGTGTCGAATTGTCCTGTGAGCGGGCAATGATCTGCCCGTTCGCATTTAACAGCTCCAGCACTGTATCGAGCTGCGGATCTGTGTAGTCGATATCCAGCCAGACTTCAGTTCCGGCGACCGCGTTGAAACTGTAAACATCGACGTCGTCGGTGGCGTCTGGAGAGATCACCCCGTGAATCTGGAAACCAGCCCGACGATCTTCGTTACCGCCTTCCTGCGTGGGAGCCAGTTCACCCAGAAACTCGGCGGTATTAGTGGTCGGAGTGACGGTTTCATTTTCGTCGACGCCACCAGTGAGCTGCGGTTCGGCTTCGAAAATCACCGCCATGTTGGTGTCGTTCGAGTATCTGTCGATAAGGATTTCATCCCAGAAACCGGCAACCGGAGTTGTATTTCCGTTGGCGGACGTGTCGGTCTGAGGGAACCCTTCCGTGTCCAGAGCCGCGCCGACTGAATCGTCGGTCAACGCTGTAATGATGACGGGGAAACCCGGCTGGCCAATGATCTGCATTGATGGCCCGACTCGATCATCAATATCGAGCGGACCTTCGTCCGGCGTACCATCGCCATTACTGTCTGGATTGCCGATTTCGAAGCCGGCATTCGCTCCCATCTTCACAACAAGGCTGGCATTGGTATCGCTGACCAGCTTCAGACCACCAAACAGGTGCTGCGTGTAGTTGTTGCGGATTGTGCCGCTCTGGACAATGTGGACGATATCGGTGTCGTCCCAGATCGTGGCTGTGTCCAGGTCGCCCTGACGAATCTCCATCCCCAGCAGAGCGTTGCCAGGAGTTCCATCCACGTCCATCCGGTTCAGACGAACAAGCGGCCCCTGGTTGGCATCAAACTGGGTGTAAGCATTAGCGGGTTGCGTCGACGCTCCGGTATCAGCAACGCCAATCTCTTTCATCGCGTTGGCATCAATGCTGATGACAGAACCGCGGTTATTGGAAAAATCGTTGTTGACGATAATCGGCTGTGCTCCGCGAACAAAAATCGTCGCGGCATCGTTGGTTTCGCGGTTATTACGATCTGCGTCTGTGCCGCCCGTACCGTTGGCGTTGAATTCGAAGAGCGAATTTGCCACACGCACGTCGGCTTCGTGAATACCGAGCACGTTGAATCCGCCGGTTTCACCACCTTCGACGACCGCCGTGCCACCACCGTAAGCAAAGATCGTCTGCTCGAAGTGGCCGCGAGTCCCCAGGTTCAGCAGGATCCCGGCCCAATCACCAGGACTTGCGGTGTTGTTCGCGATCGTGTTGAAACCATTGTTGCTGGTGTCAAACGTGCCGCTGCCGGCTCCGTAACGATCGTCATTGAGCGATGTGAAGATAACCGGACTGTCCGGTGTGCCTTCGGCGATGATATAAGCCGAGCCACGTTCCGCTTCGATGCGAGCACCGCTTAATTTGACCACCACGCCAGGATCGACCTTCAAGCGAGCTCCCAGCCGTGCGGTGACTTCATTGCCACCCAGTCCTGGGCCGTCTGTAATGGTGTCGACGACGACTCGACCGTCGGTCATGCCTGTCGTGCCAACGGGGTGCGTTGCGTTGTCCACGACGAGTTCCAGCACTTGGTCACTGCCGTTCTGACGAACGAATTCGATCGTGATTTTGTCCTGATTGATCGGACCGCCAGTAACATTCACGCCGCCAACGCCAATGCCGTTCAGGTTTTCCAGAGCAACTTGAATTTCCGCAGCTGTAGCAGTGTGGCTCAGCGCGACCGTTGTTCGGGCCAGGTTGACCGCCGTGACGGTCTGCGGGTAGGTATTCGGGGCGGTTCCGTACAACCCGCGAGTAACCGTCAACTGATTCCCAACGATGTTGCGGACACCGAGAATTTCGGTCCCGATCTGAATTGTGAAATCTATCGTCGAGGCACTGCCATCAACTGGCGGAAACACAGAAGCGTCATTCACGAAAATCGACGTCGCTGCCGGGTTGGTGACGTCCTGCGTCAAAGCAGTCCCGGCTTGAGTCGTACCCGTGCCTGGCGGCAGAGTCAGCGTGAACTGGCCGCTGGTGGCTGTTCCCAGCATCGTCAGTTCCTGCACTTCGTTGCCGATCAGCCAGCCACCGGCGTTTCCAACCAGTTGCAGGTTTTCAGAAATCACATAGGTGATATCTGTGTCGTCGAAGCGGGCCTGACGCTCCAGCTTGTCAATCGGCGTGCCGGTGGTTGTCGCAATTCGAACAAACAGACCGTTGATCGAGTTATTGATCAACGTGTTACCCTGTATGTCCGGGCCGATTCGACCATTGGAATCATCGAAACTGTTCGGGTCGGCCGAGATGGCTCCAGCGGCACTGTGACTGATGGTGCTGTTCGAAATCGTCGGACGTTCGTCTTCGATGTGAATCGGCGTGTAGACATCGACGACCGAGTTGACCGAAACCTGACCGCCACCGTACCGAAGATCTGCCTGGTTAATATTGTTGAGGAAGACGAAGTTGGCATCGTCGTCACCGCGTGCAGTGTCGTTCTGGTCGGAGTCCGTGCGGAAGACGATCCCGCCCCATTGACCGGACACGGCGCCAACCGACGCACCGTCCGAATCACCACCCAGCGAGTCATCGCGGAATGTGGTGAAGTAAACATTGCTGTCAGGCGTTCCCAGCACCTGCAGGGCGGCATCCTGTCGGTTGACTCCCGAAGAAGTAGACCCGACATCGATGTTGGCACTCTGAAGCTTCAGCACAGCACCATGATCGATCATCGCAGTCACGCCCTGCGGGACGTCAAAGTTACGACCGTCAGGCAATGGCAAGTTGGAATTATCGAGACCGATCAGGTAGGCGCGAGTGTCGGCAGGAGTGAGCACATCACCATCCGCTCCGCCGTTTCCGACAATTCTCAGGATGCTGGCTGCCGTCAGGAGCCCCGGCGTGTTCGAGACGTCGACCGAAACAGCATTCGAGAGATCAACAAAACCTGCAGGGTCTGCCGTCGCATCGATCAAAGTTCTGCCGGCAAGAAACTGTGTATGAATCGCGTCGCTTAGCGCATTCGCAATGTCTGCTCGATCTGTCAACCCGGCGATATCAACTCGAAAGTTGGAACCGATTACCATCGCGTCAGTGTCAAACTCGAACACCAATGGCTGATTGACGCCATCACTGATGGTGAAGTAGTCACCGCCAATGAATCCTGATCCATCCCCAGCATCGTAGATGCCATCACGAAGACCAGTTTCAGGATCTGTCGGGTTCGCCGGGATAACAATCCGACTGGCTGCTCGCAGAACGCCCGCCTCAATGGTGCTGTAGGGAGCGTCGACAGATCCCGTCTGAGCGGCAGGAGCCACGGTGGTGGCCTTATCGACGAAGACCGTCGCCCCGGTTTCAAACCAGAAGTTGAAAGCATCGCCAGGAGTTCCGTCGGAGTTTCCGTCGAACGCGGTGGCTGTTCCGTCGGCGTCAGCCAGACTGCTGCCAGCTCCGGCAGGTGAGAACGAGATATTGAGGTCGTAATTGCCACTGGACAGGCCGCCGTACCCGGAATCCGAAATGGTCGGGTCGTACGCTTCGTTCCCCTTGGCCGACACTCCGATGTAGTACACACCGGCTTCCAGTTCCTGACTGAGGAACGGGTCGTCGCTGTAGTAATCGTCGTTGCGGGCGATGACTTCACGATTGCCACCACCGAGGCCGATCACATTTCCGGCGGAAGCCGTCGGAGTGATGTTGGTCGTTCCGCTGACCGCACCGGAAGTCAGGGTGGCATTGACGAGTTTGTTCGCCAACGGATGGGCAGCGAGTGCAGCGATCAGTTGATCGGCAGTCGTTCCATTGGCCGAATCCAATGTGACGGTGATGTTGTGTCCGCTGACTGAGATATTCGGTACGCCACCGTTGGTCAGGCTTCCTGACTTCTGCAGCGTAATGGTGATGTCGTTGCCGAATGTTCCCGCGTTGACTGCCGTGAAGTCTACGGTCGCGCTGCTGCCGCCGAAGTTTGAAGAGGCGCGGGCAAACGGATCACGGAACAGCGTCAGCGTCGCGTCGAGCAAACGAGTCTGCCCGGTCAGGCGTTCGGCCATGATCTCTGCATTGACCGTTCCCGCTTCTGTCAGCTCAAACCGATAGAGATCGATATCCGTAGCGAAAGGTGGATACAGCGCTCGCAGATGATCGAGGTCGTAATCGCTGGCAATCGTTTCGGTAGTAACGGGACTCGCCCCGCCACCATCCTGGAACGAGTGCAGATCGCCCGAGTGGCCAAGCCCCAGCGTGTGCGCGATTTCGTGCAGCGCGACACCCATCCATCCGCCACCGTACTGCTCGTCGTTGCCGGCACCACCTGCCGCACCGATAATGACTGTCGAAATCCCGGCCACCGAAGGAGGCAGTGTCGGATCAGCAACTCGAACGTCACCCGTCGCGATGTACGTACCCTTGTCGGTCGTTTCGACGAACTGGATGCCGGTGTGACGACTGAAAATTTCGAAGATGGCTCGCGCCAGTTCTTTCTGTCCTTCGGTGATCTGATTCTGCTGAGGAATTCCAAACAGCGAACCGTAATCGTCCCGGAAGTTGTAGAAGTAGGTTGATGGTGTCGCGCCAGTCTGTGTGCCGGTACCGCTGCCACCACCGTGCGATTCGACCGGGATGTCGCGGTGGCCCGGATAGCTGTCATTCGGCAACTGAGGGATGCCCACCATATTCTGAGCTTCAATCTGCGAACTCAGCGAGACGCCAGCAGCCCCCAGCGTTCCGACGTCCGTTGCGGTTAAGTACGAGCTGTTGTCGTCGCCGCCCGCCGTCGGCGAAGCTGCCGTCGTACTGATATCGAGGTTGTACGAGCCGGTCGTCGTTCCGCCGCTACTGGTGATCCGAACGAAGTATGTCCCGGCAGCCAGGCCACCGGCTGCCAGCGTATCCTGCAGATTGGCTCCGGCTCCGGACGACATGGGCCCAAGGATACTGGCACCGGTCGAGTCGAGGATTTCAATTTCGCCGTCCAGACCACCAGTCGGGTTTACAATGACCGTCACGTCCCCACCGGCGCCGCCCAAACGGAATCGATACAGGTCAGCATCGGCAGCGGCTGCAGCACTGTCGCCGATGAAACCGTTAGTGTTGAAACCAGACCCGACGAACAATGTCCCCAGTCTCAGCGCCGAACCCGTGTCGTCTCCGCTTTCGTCGGACGTGCCGACCTGCAATCGCCAGGTCGCTGTCGGAAGCGGATTACCAGAGTTAAAGGTCAAGACCGCGGTTCCGTTGGCACGGTCGTACGTCACCGAAGTCGGTATGAGGATAGAATCGTCAATCGCAGTCGCTGTGCCGGCGGTGTTGATGAGCTGGTAGAAGCGAGGATTGCTGGCGTCCGTGTCGTCCAGGTCGACATCGTTAAAGTAGACGACAACGCGGTCCCGTCGCTGTACCAGGCCGCCTTCGCCACGAGTGATCGCCGTTGAAGTAAACGACGACGAATTCAGCGAAACGTCCAGCGAATCGCCCACAACCCGGACCGTCGAAGTACCGCCGTTCGATGCCGTAATGTCTGGAACGTCAGCGTTCGTTGCACCGGCGATTGCCGTATTAATCGCTGTGGCGATCGCTCCGGCGACGGCTGTTGGAGTGGCCGTTGTCAGGTTGACATCGACTGCAATGTTGCCGCCTCGGACTCCAGCGACACCCCCACCTGTGTCGTTGATTTCGAAGGTCAGCAGATCCAGACCGCCTGCCAGCGTCAGGTTTTGAGTCGCGCCCAGCGTTGTGCCGATGGTCGTCGATGCGTCGCCGCTCAGGACAACAGCGATCAGTGAACGCGCGGAAGCATTCGCTGCGACGGCATCTGCCAGATCTTCGGCTGTTGTCGGTCGGGTGGGGTTCGAGTTCAGTACGATGGTGACTCGTCGACCGCTGACGCTGACGGTCGGCGCCGCCGAGGTGGTCCCCAGGTCTGCCGTGCTCACATCGACACGCACGCCGTTCCCGGCCGTTCCCGGAGAGGCGCTGTCAAACGAGACCACGACAGCGCCGCCAGAATCAAGATCAGTCACGGCGCGGGCGAATATCGAAACGCCAGGATCAACAGTGATCGTGTCACCGTCTCGCAGGTTGGTTGGGTTCGCTCCAGTGCCGGTGGCAATGGTAAGCGTCTTCTCTCGCAGCACCGGTTGCGGCACGATCGAGCGAACTTCGCCACCCAGGTCGATGCGGAACGTCTGGAAGTGGTCAGCCAGATTGTTGAGCGCTTCGCCAGCGGTGTTGGTGAGTCGTTCGAGGCCAGTGCCGGCAACCTGGATCAGGTAGAGGTCGTCGGCGAGTTGATCACCAAACCGGTACTGAACTTCGTTAGTCTTGTCACCAATGGCCCGGTAGCCGGGATTCACAATCTGGTCAGCACCCGACAGTCGGATCAGGCTTCCATCAGCGACCGTTGCCAGCGATGTCGTGTCCAGACCGACCGCCACCGAAGCAGTGATCAGATTGCTGGCCGCCGCATTTCCGTTCAGAGCGGTGACCAGATCAATCGCTCTGGTGGCCGCTGCGGGGTTATCGTTCAATGTCACTCGAATCAGGTCGCCAACGACGCTGATTCTCGGGGTTCTGCTGACAGCACTCAGGTCGAGACGATTGAATTGAACTCGAATATCGTTGCCAGCCAGTCCGGCTGAGTTTGCCGTGAACTGAACCTGGAGATTCGTGCCCGAGTTAAAGCTGGAGCTGCCCGAAGCGGCGCCGGCCCCCGTCAGTGTGGCCGTCAGATTCGCGCCAAGAATGCTTGTGGACGCGTCACCCGAAACAAGTTCCACACGCAGCAGCTGCTTCACCTGGGGATTGGTGGCTGCAAGATTGATCAGACTCTGCGCCGTCGTCGGCGTGGAAGAATCCAGTTGAATGTTCAGGAATCCCGTTGTGCCATCAGCAAGTGTGGTGACTGCGGCATCGAGATCTCCATCAGCCACTGTCGCAACACTGACCAGCGGCGACGTCCCCCCCGTCAGATTGCTCGACGCGACTGTGAACGCGGAAACGTCGGTATCAGCCGCTGCGCCAATGAACTGAATCGAGACAGGCAAGCCCGGCAGATCGCCTCCGGTGACAGAGATTTGTCCCGCCAGTGCCGGAATTCCGCTGACGATTGCCGCCTGCACGGCTGCCGCATTCGCGTTGTAATTGATGACCGCGCTTGTCCCCGTAATGCCAAGGCCGGGGTCGTCAAAACTCAGTCGGAACGTGCCGCCTGTCGGGTCGCCCGACACGGTGACGGTCTGAACTTCGTTGTTCTGAAGATTGGCACTGTTGACCGTGATCTGCGAAACATCCTGCCGCGCAAAGGCCCCCGCGAACTCGATGGAAACCGGGTCCGTATTAAGAGGTCCGCCCCGCACAATCAGGTCGCCAGGAGTGACCGCCGGCAAGTTACCGAGAGCCGTCTGAATCTGAGCAGCGGTCGCGTTGAAGTTCAGTGCGGCTGTCGTCTGACCATTGAAAGTCAGCGTGAAATTGCCGCCTGTGAAAGTTGCCGGCAGCGACAGCTCCTGGATCTCGTTCGTCTCGGTGCTTCCGGTGACGATGGTTCCAAGCCCAGTCGCGGCGGTCGAGATCGTCAGTGTCGATCCGTTCTCGCTTTCTCCCAGCCGCCGAGTTCCGACTCGAAGCAACACAGCCCCGTTCGTGCCGAAGTCGGTCAACGCCGAAGCCGACCGGAACTGATTATCAGCTCCGGCAGCATAAATGTTGATCGCGTCCAGCGATGCGGCGTCGAGAGTTTGTCCCGGCGTGAACTGAAACAACAGCTCCTGGGGGATCTCGTCTCGAACATCACCGTCCTGCAGAAACGTCCCGACGTTCGGGCTCACCGAAACAAACTCGGGGGACGTCAGCAGGGTACGAGCCTCAAGCAATTCAGCCTGCTTGTTCATTCGCCTTTCGGCGCTGGTGCTCAGCTTTTGATGGCGGCGATTTTTTCGCAACCAGCGAGACCACGAAAGACGGTTCTGTACAGTGCGAATCCACGGCGTCAGAAACATGAAGTGCTCCTCGGATGATGCCTGCAGGCAACGACCGAAATGAAATGGATCTTCAAATGGAATTCAGCCCGCTGCGTGCACACAGCGAGTCGCAAACATTCAAATCTCAGTAAAATCGCTATCAAATCACGGCAAAATCGCCGTACGACATCTGCATATCAAAACAGGCGGACCGGGAACGGTCCGCATTTATCACGGCAAACGCTTCAGAGTACATCGGTTGCGCGTCAAGGTTCAAATAGGAACGCAAGTCTCGCCAGGGTTTCAGGATTGGGTCGTCTTGAAGACAGAAGTGGTCGCTTGTAGGGGATTGTCACTCTGCGCAGATTGTCCCGGTAAATCCCGGTGGGACGTTGCGAGCTGTTGCCACAGTTCCAGTTTTCCGGAACGACAGCGGCAGATTCCCGACACCGGACTTCAAACCACAGAATCTGTGGCAAAGCACACGTGGTTCGAGCACCAATCGGCGGCTTACGGGAAATGAGCTGAGGCATATATCAGGGGTACCTAAAGGCATGGAACCGCGACCCCGGCAGCTCTTAGGAGTGCCTGGTCGATCGTTTTCTGGCCCGATTCGCTGTGAACAGCCGAGTGGTTCGATGAGGCCACTCGCTGGCAGAACCGGCGATTCTCCGCAGATTCCACCGGCAGAACTCTGTCTGCCATGCTCCCTGATGGGACATTTCATACCCGAATGTCAGAGCAGAGTCACGCGTCTGAAAGGAAGTCTCGTCCAGAATTCCGATCCTCGAACAACTCTTCAGACAGTGACACCCGCCCTCGCCGCAGCGAATTTTCCGCCCAGCAGTCGGCAGGCGAGGTCGCCGCAAGCTTTCTCAGCAGCCAGCTTCGCCCGGCCAGCAGGAGTACCGCGCAGCCAATCAAAGTCGAAACGAAGACCACGCCAAACAGCAGTGGCGGAATTGGCTGAGCAGCTCGCCCCGCCTGTGACGCCAGAATCGAGATCACTCCGACAAACAAAGCAGTCACCAGGAAAATCAGTGAGCTGGTGACCACTCGGCTGACCTGGTTGTTTCCCAACGATTCTGGCGGCCAGATTCGGTTTCGTCTTGAATATCGAATGCTTGAATCAATCCAGACTCGAACTCGATTCCGGAGCCCCATCGAAATCGCCAGCCATGTCGACAGCGACGAGAACACAAAGCAGAACATCACAATCATCATCGAAACGCCAGTCAGGATGTCGTTTCCCTGGTTGCGATTGGCGGCTTGCTGCTGAGGATTCATTGCCAGCCAGAAGCCGTAAACCAGCAGGCCAAGCAACGTCACGGCAAATGTAGTTACGGTGATTCGCCACAGCCCGGTCGCGACATAAAAGACCAGACATGTTCGACCTCGGCGGCGATCCGAGTCTTTCCGCCACAGCCAGAAGCCATTTGAAAAGTCGCTCCACCCAAACTTGAACGATGCAATGCAGATGCTCAAAACCGGCTGCATGAACAGGTCGAACAACAGCCACGCCACGCTCAGCACAAAGAACCAGTCCCAATGCTGCAGCCATGCCGATTTTTCAACGCGGCGTTCGTCGATCTCAAATGTGTCGGCAACACTCACGGCGACATCCTGCTTCGAAGAATGAAGAACGACTGATTCTGCGAATGCGACAACTCAGTTGCAATCCTGAGAGTTGAGAGTTCGATGTTGACTGGCGAGGCCGACGAACGCATGCCAACATGCCGTTCCTGCAACTCGCCCATCCTCGGCGAGTATCGCTTCGTCAGTCCTGCCGAAACCATTCCGGGAGTGCCCCTCTGATGAAAATGCTGACTCTTGCCTGCGTGATGCTCGGCCTGCTTGCAGCCGACGTAGCCTCAACAATCGCCCAGAATCCAATCGTTCCTGACGGAACGAAACTCGAAAAACTGTTCACGCGAGAAACCGGCATCGAAGGTGGACTGACCGAAGGCCCCGCGGTCGCTCCGGACGGGTCGATCTACTTTTCGGACATCACACCGAAAGAAAATAAAGGCCGCATCCTTCGCTTCGATCCCAGAACCGGCGAGACAACCGTCTTCGCCGAGGACAGCCATAAGTCGAACGGTCTGGCCTTTGACGCTTACGGCAGGCTGCTGGCAGCGGAAGGCGCCGACTTCGGCGGGCGGGCGATTTCGCGATACAACCTGGCCTCGGGCAAGCGGGAAGTCCTGTGCGACAATATCGGCGGCAAGAAGCTGAACGCACCAAACGACCTCGTCCTCGACGCCGACGGGCGAACCTACTTCACTGATCCACGCTACCTCGGCCACGAACCGCGAGAACTCGAACACCGGGCTGTCTACCGAATCAACACCGACGGCTCCGTCGTCGAAGTCACGCACAACGTTGAAAAGCCAAACGGCATCGCGCTGAGCCCGGACCAGAAAACGCTCTACGTCGTCGACCATAACAACGGCACGGACGCGATTGGCGGCAGCGATGAAAAGCCGACTCCCGGAGCGATGAAGGTTTACGCCTTCCCGCTGGGAGCCAACGGCCTGATCAACGGTGATCGGAAAACGCTGGTCGACTATGGAGACCAGGCCAGCGCCGACGGCATCTGCGTCGACTCAGCAGGAAACATCTATCTGACGTCACGAAGCCTTAAACGCCCCGGCGTTCAGGTCATCAATCCAAACGGAAAAGAAATTGCCTTCATCGCTACCGGCCCTGAAAATCAGGACCCCACCGGGACGCCGGAAGGTCTGCCCAGCAACGTCGAGTTCGGCAGCGGCAGCGAAACCAGCACGCTCTACATCACGGTCGGAGTCAGCCTGTACCGGATCAAGCTGAAAGTTCCCGGCTTCCACATTCCGTTTTTCGACGAAGACACCGACCACAGCTGGACGCGTATTGAGCTTGATCCGGAGTTCCGTTCCGAAGGCGTCGCTGTAGGAGACCTGAACGGTGACGGTAAAAACGACGTGGTCGCGGGCGACGTCTGGTACGAAGCTCCTGCGAAACCGGGAGCCACCGGCTGGAAGATGCACGGCTTCCGTGAAGTCGGATCGTTCGTTGCCGGAAAAGGCTACAGCAACAGCTTCTGCAACTACGTCCGCGACATCGACGGCGACGGTCGACAGGACATCATTGTTGTCGGCTTTCCCGGAGCACCGTTCCACTGGTACCGCAACCCCGGCAAGCCAAGCGACAAATGGGAGCAGCACGAGATCTGGCACAGCATCTGTAACGAGTCGCCGGAATTCGCCGACATCACCGGCGACGGGAAACCAGAGTTCGTTCTCGGTTCGGAACTGGACGTTGCGAAAGGTTCGCCCGCTCAGGGTGAGATGGGTTTCGTTGAGATCCCCGGCGCGAACGACGTGACGAAGAAGTGGAAATTCCACGCAATCAGCGACCCCGGCGAGCCACACTCCAACGGAACCTTCAAGTATTACCACGGGCTCGGCCACGGCGACCTGAATAATGATCGTCGCACCGATGTCCTGATCGCTCACGGATGGTGGGAGCAGCCCGCGGACCCGACCTCCGGCAAGTGGGCGTTCCACCCGTATGCTCTTGCAAGAGACGGAATCAATCCGGAGAGACTTTCGGACATCAACCTGGAAGACCTGGACATGGACGGCGACAACGATCTCATCGGCTGTTCCGCCCATGCTCATGGCGTGTGGTGGTTCGAGAACGTCGGCGGTAACGACAAACCACAATTCAAAGCTCACACGATTGACGACTCCTTCTCACAGACCCACGCCGTCGAATATGTCGACATCAACGGAGACGGTCAGCGGGACATCGTGACCGGCAAACGGTTCTACGCTCACAACGGCGGCGACCCTGGAGCCCGAGACACGACTCGGATGTTCTGGTACGAAGTCAAACGAGCCAAAGGTAAGGCGCCAACATTCATTCGCCACGAAATCGCCGCGGGCAGAGACACGGGCGTCGGCACTCAGTTCCTGACGATCGACTTCGACGGAGACGGCGACCTCGACATCGCCCTAGCCAACAAGAAGGGCGTCAACCTGCTCATCAATAATTGAGCATGTGCAGGCCGGGCTCCGCCTGGAGAAGTACTCCGACAATTTCCAACCACGAAAATTTCAATCACGAACGAATGAAACTCCGTCAGGCAGAGCCTGACCTGCGCGTACTCACATGCCTGACTTTTCATTTCCAAAATCAGCGAAGCTCCGAAAGTCCGCGGAGTTTCGCCACATCTACGACGGTCAGGTCCGTGCCGGCGACGATCACTTACTCGTCTTCGCTTCGTGGAACGATCTCGGCGAAACGCGTTGCGGACTGAGCGTTTCGAAGAAACATGGCAACGCCGTCAAGCGAGGCCGACTCAAACGCCTGATGCGTGAAGCCTTCCGACTTGCCCGGCACGATCTGCCCGTCGGGCTCGACCTGATCCTGATCCCACGTCAGAACTCGGGAGCAACCGTCGACAACTACAAACGCTCGCTGAAAGGAATCTGCCGACGACTGCTGAAGCGACTGCCCGAGAAAAACACCGTCGACAGCAACTGATCACGCAATTCGCCGTTAAAGAAAATGGCGAAGTCAGGGCCTATCTGCGTACCGACGCACTATTGTTTACCCACGTCGCACCATGAATGATTCCGTGGTGACCGTTGCCGGATGAATCCTTCAGGACTGTTCCCTGTCCTTCGTCAAAGTGGTAGAGGGCGACAGTGTGCTCGTCGGCCAACAGCCGTTCCGGCGGGACGTGCTGATCCGCGTACCGCTGTGTGCTTGAGATGCGTACCTCATCAATCACGCCGTTGAACGGCCCAAGCAGCCTGGACTGCTGAACGAAGTCGTACGCTCCAATACAAAAGAACCTGCCTTTGACCTGCTCCATCGGGCTGATTGGATGATCATTCGTTCGTGACGTTCTTTCGACGCCATTCACAAACAGCCTGATCTGCTTCCCATCCGAAGTGAGTGCGAGTCTCAAAACATCAGTGTCTGGAATTTCTGTTCCCAGTTTGTGCGTCTGACCATCTTGCAATTCAGTTGTTGTGATTCCCGCACCAATGAGATTGCCTTTCGCCAGATAGAGGCCAACGTTGCCCATCCAGCCGCAGACCGTTCCGTACCCCTCTTTCCAGTTGGTGACGGTCGCTTCAATCGTGAAGGGACGATTCGACGCAATCGTCACGCCGGGGCACTCAACATAATCGTCGACACCGTCGAAGCTAAGTGCCGATCGTATTCCCGAGACTGACCCGGCTTCAAAAGTCCCGTGATCAGAGATGATCTGACACTTCGGCAAAGCAGCGGACAATGCCTTGATGGCTTCAACGCTGGCAGAGTTCTTTGTCAAATCAAGTTTCCCGAGCGACTTCAGACGGTGAAGCTGCTGGACGTCGTCGTCAGTCCAGTCCGAGTAATTCACCGAAAGAAATCGAACATTCGGGAACTTTGACATCGCCTTCGCAAGAGCCTCGCCAGTCACCGCCTTCGACATGATGGTAAACACCTGAACCTGTGGCATAGGCCGAGCTATTGCCAGTGTCTGGTCTGTGACGCCTTCCGTGCACATCAGGATGTGAAGCTGGTCCAAACCAGCGACGACTTTCCAGAAGTCGTCGTCAAACACGGTGGAATCTGCAGTGCCTACATAGAGCTCCGTCAGTAGCGGAAGTTTCGCGAGATGGTCTGGATCAAAATCAGAGGGTAGATCCCGTAGTTTCAAAGCACGCAGATCCGGAAGGTCAGCGAGGCTGCTCGCCATCGTTTCGGTCAGATGGCGACCATCCATCGTCAGACGATCCAGTTGGGGACACCTGGAGATAATCTCCAAAAGATTCGCTGTTGTGAGTGATGTCTGCCCCAGTTCAAGATTTCTCAGCCTGGGAAACTGATTCAGAACAGCTCCTTCCGTGATAGCTGTCCCGTCAAGCATCAGGCTAAAAAGACCACGCGAGCCACTAAGAAACAGCAGGCCATCCTGCGAAACCTTCGTGCCATCCAGGTAAAGCCGTTGCAAAGCCGGCAGTGGATGTCGCCCCTCATCCGTCAGATTTGCCAGGCCGCGGTCCGAAATCGAAGTTTCTGTCAGGATCAAATTCTGCAGACCCGCAAGCCCGCGAAAGTTTGCCAGAAACTCGTCTTCGATATTCTTCTTTTGTGAGAGGTCAATCTTCGTCACCGAGAATGGTGCCGTCGGCAGATCGCCCGGATCCGTAATCTGCTGAAAGTTACTCCCGACCCAAACCATTCCGCCGAGCTTCAACACAGCTTCCGCCGAGCGACGGTCTGGACTCATGACAGCAACGGTCGGCTCAAACGTGCCGTGGTCGGATTCGATTCGGCAGCCCGGCAGTGCGGCGTGCAGCGAGTCGATGGCCTCGGCCGAGATTTCGTTGTCAGTGAGCGACAACCGTCTCAGTTGCGTCAGAGATTCAAGGAAATTGGCATCACCATCGTTTAACTCATCGTGAGAAACGACCAGCTCTTTCAAAGCTGGAGCACGGCGGACGGCCGCTGCAATCGTTTCGCCGCTGAGTTTTTCCTCGCCACTCTGGAGTCTCAGGACTTGTAACCTGGCCAGGGCAGGCATCTTCCCAATCGAGAAATTGGAAACTCCGGCACCCGACAGGTACAGGTCATTCAGTTTGGGCAACCCGGCAATTGCCATCCATAGCTGATCATCCAGCCGCGCGGGCAGTTCATGCAGGTGCAATTTCGTCAGTTTTTTCAGATCACTCAGAGCGACACCGTCGAATTCCGCTCCCGGAAACCGTACCAGGAGATTCTCAAGATTGCTCAATGCCGAAACACTCTGCCCGCCGGCTCCCTGTAATTGTCGTCCGTCGACACTCAGTTGCCACAACCTGGGCAGCGCCTGCAAGACAGACAGCCCTGCGGCGGAAATCTTTGTGAGTGAGATGCTGACCGTTTCGAGTTCACGGAACTGTCCCAAAATTGATCCATCACTGACCGGATTCGATTCAATATCCAGGTACGTAAGGTTTCTGCTTTGATGAAGGTATTGCAAACCTTTTTCAGTAACCGAAGTCCTGGCGATGAACAGGCTTGTCAGATATTCGAGTGGCAGGCTTCCTTCGTCGGTCAGGTTCGCCAGTCCTTGATCTGTAATCGCCGTGTCGTAGGCATAGAACGACGTCAGCTGCGAGCAACCACGAAGATTCATCAATCCATCGTCTGTCACCTGCTGAATGTTCTGCACGTTGACACCACTCAGCACAAATGGCTCGTCAGGTAGATCTTCCTGATTCCTGATGTCAAGCCTGGTGCCGTCAGGAGTTTCGATTCTGATATTGCCGCCAACTGACAACACCCACTCGGCACCTCGGCGATCGGGGATCTGGGCCTCTGAACTCTCAAGTCTCGGAGAATTATCGGACGGGGGAGCTTTCTGCGGTGCGACTGCGACAGAAGCTGGCTTTACTGGTTCCTCGCCCTCAACGGTTGGACCGGGGCGAGTTACCATAAACGCGATCAGAGCGACAACGGCCAGGCCGACCGGCGCTATCAGCTTCCACAGTGGTGGGGACCTGGCCGCACGCGCCGCTGCTGTGCCGGCAATAGATCGCGAGTCGCCAACGATCGTCTCACTGATTCCCGTGAAGTCTGTATCGGACGCGTCCGCTGGTGAAGCAGTCTCGGCACCTTCGAAGGTATTTAATGCCGGAACGTCGCTGGAAGCTTCAAGAATCGTGACATCGGAAACTGGCAACCTGCGCGTCATCCCGTCCGCCGGTTCTTCGCCTGATTGAAATGACGTCGCTGGCGAGGTTTCCGATTCGGGAATCGATGAATCGCAGGCGTCAGGCAGTTTGACGAAGCCACCGTTTCCATCATCCGGCACGTCCAGCGTCGCCATCTGTTCGGCTTCTGAATCGCTCAGCCCAAGAGTGTCCAGCGCGACGACCAGATGCTGCATCGACGGAAAACGATCATCCGGCGACTTGGCCATCATCGTGGCAAAGATGTCGTCGAGTTCCGGCGGAGCGCCAGGACGATATTCCGAAATTCTCGGCGCTGGCTGCTCGCGGTGAGCGAGCAACCGTCGCATGACGGTTTCGTTGCGGAATGGCGGGTTGCTCGTCAGCAGAAAATACAATGTGCAGCCCAGGGCGTAGAGGTCCGCTCGATGATCAACGGACTTCGCATCCAGCGCCTGTTCGGGAGCCATGTAATCGATGGTGCCCATGACGCTGCCGGTATTGGTCAGGTCGGCATGGGCTCCGCCTTCCAGTTCGTCACCTGGCGACGGCGTCATTCGAGCCAGCCCCATGTCCAGAATGCGGACGACGCCTTCGGTATCAAGCAGCAGATTGCCCGGTTTGATATCCCGATGAATAATGCCTCGGTCATGAGCGTAGCCCAGTCCCAGGGCCGCCTGCCGGATCACATCAACCGCGTCTGGAATATCCAGCGGACCAGTCGACTTCACGATCTGCGACAAATCTTCGCCATCGACATACTGCATGACGAGGTAATGACTGCCCTCGTGAACTCCCGCGTCGTAGGCTGTGACGATGTTCTGATGATCGAGTTGTGCCGCCGCCTCAACCTCTCTCTCAAACCGTCGCCGCAGATCATCAGAATCTGTCAGTGACTTGAGCAGGAACTTGATCGCAACCGTGCGTTTCATGCGACGGTGCCGCGCTTTGAGCACGTAACCCATTCCGCCTCGGCCGATCGACTCGGTGACAACGTAATCACCAACGACCAGCGGGACATCTTCGCCGCTGAGAAGCACTTCGCTCTGGTATTCCGTCAGCAGTCTCTGTCCGACCAGGTCAGCAGCTACATCCGCGCCGGAAGCTACTGTCTGCAACCGGTCCTTCTGCTCCATGATCGAGTCATTGAGTAATCCCGACTCTTCAATCCGCTTGAAGAAGTCCTCAGGTCCAACGGTCATACACTATCGCCTGCTGTCGAATCATTGCTCCGCCGGCCCAGGCAGATGAATTGATTTTACGAGTATCCTTCCGAACAAGGCGGAGAAGTGTATTACAATTCCGACAGCACCGAGAACCTGTTCGAATGTAACCTGAAGACACTCGTTCGAAGTTGCACTCGCCTGCAAGATCGTTGGCTGCCAGCTTTATAAAGAAAAATCCAAACCGCATGCGAGGTTTCTTGAGCCAGCAGATTCCGGTACCAACTCAATACGTCTGAAGCATTCAAAGAATTCAAACTTGACGGTCATTCTGAAGAACGAGCGGCTCCAGTCTTCACCAGCGACGAAGCAGGCAATGCTCGCAACATGATCATTATTGCCCACGTTCTCTGAAACAGAACCGTCCCGCCACTTCCACAGCCGGACAAGATCGCCACGTGCCTTAACAACCGGGCTGACGAGAAAGCCGGCTCTGGCCGCCTCAGGAAGCAGACGGAATTCCTGCTCAGTACCGCTGTCATACTGAACCCGCAGTCGAAGCTCGGGAAGTCGATAGGCTATCGAAGCAGCGTGACCAGCCAACGATGGTTCAATGTGAATTCGACACCACACTAACTCCGTTAACTCAGCCGGCAGATTAACCTGCTCACCAAAACTTGCTGTTCTCTGCCATGCTGGCTCTGCGCCATGCACAAGACAAGACTGCTTTCGTCGACTCAGCTTCAGCAGGTCGCCGCTGGAGTCTGTCAGATCGTAACTCGACAGTAGCTCGAACCAGGTCCGCGAATCTTCCATCGTCGGCAGTCGATGGTCGATTTCTGCGACTGAAATCAGAACGTGGTCTGGCGCGCTGGCACTTCGGAAATGCTGAGCATCCCGCTCGATCAACTCTGGCGTAAAAGCCGCATAGCTTTGCAGGATCGGTCGAGGCCGCATGTCGAGTTTATGAGCAAAGCCGACAATCAGCTTGCTCGGGAAGACGTCGACAGAGCCGTCGATATCCGGCACCGGATTCGCCTCGCGGATCTTCTGCATCTGTGCTTCGTGCGTACTCCGTCGCCATCCTGAATTTCTGACCGACTCAGCCACGGCCAGAACCTGATCACGCAACGGGGCGGTTGCGTGATCGATGACTCCGGCAAACGTGCAGGGCTGTACTCGTTCGATTGTTCCAGCGGAAACCAGAATCACAATCGTCGTCAACAAAGCCGGCAAACCGCACCGACGCTCCACGGCAAGAATCGTCGTCAAAACGGTGTGCCACTGGCTCTGCGAGTGTTTCCATGAACCGCCTGTCTCAACGGAGCCGGCAGAGTCAGTGGCACGCGCAAGACGTTCTGATTGTCTGGAAATAAGCCAGCCGTAGACCAGCAACGGAAACACCGTTCCCAGGAAAACCGGAATCCGTTCCACGTGATACCTGACGAAGCACGACTTCCACGCGATGAACAACAGCCCGTGAAAAACCAGCATCGTCAGAATACTCAGCCGCCAGTCGCCAGACTTCAGACGGGACGCCAGCCAGACCGGTAATGTCAAAACGACGACGCCAGAGCTGACCAGCACGACAAGCCCGGCTGCCGACTCCGGGCCAAGTCCCATCGCTGCGATGTAGCCACTCGCCAGTTGAAAACCGGTACCGACGAACTCGCGACACTCGACCAGCGTCGCTCCGGACATCAACCACGCCAACGGACACGCGGCAAACAGCAGCCCCCCTTGCCAGGGAATTCGCTTCTGAAGAATCCCGATCGCGACCAACGAGCAGCTCAGGAAAGCAACCGTCACGAAATAGCTGAACTTCGCCCACGGGAGTGCGGCGAGCAGCAGAATCGGAATTGCCTTCCTGACCACTCCCCACGCCCCAACGATTGAATCAGCGCAAAGGCTTGAAGACGCAGAGGTGTGTAAGGACTCTGTCGTGTTTTGCTGCTTTACCCCTTTACGTGAAACTTCGCCAGCTTCCAGAAAGACAAGAGCGTGCAGGCCGAAACAAACAGCCATCGCATCGCGACTCATGAATTCGAGCATCACGAGACCGAACAGAACTCTTCCGATTGAACTGAGGCGCCCGTGGTTGGAAACTCGCCAGACAAGATCGGCGGTGATCACCGAGATGCCGAGCCAGGCCGCGACCAAAACTGCCCACGTCTCCGGGTGGTACATTCGCGCGTGGATAAAGCCGAACGGTCCGTAAGTGAAGAACAGGTCCCGACCGAATACCCAGTCGCTTGAAACAGCCTCGTTCAGCAGCATCTGCCAGGAAGGATCGACACCGTCCGACTCATGTGCAAACAGAGGTAACCACGGCGGCATTCGGAAGATGGCAAAAGCCATCAACAGCCAAAGCCCTGCCGCCCCGCAGGGTGGGCACCGCCCACCATCATCCTCAGGACTTCTGTTCTGGTGGGCAGTGCCCACCCTGCAGCCATTCACGACTTCACCGCCGTCGGTTTCTCAACTGGCGACCGTAAGTCCTTCTGCACTCGCCGCAATTCGTCGAGCACACTTGCGAGATCACGCTCTTCACAATCAGCTTCGATTTCCGAATTGTCTCGCCGATCATCAGCAGCGATTACTGGCTTGTGACGGCGAGAGGAAGAGCACTCCGCTCGGATGTCGTCCGCGACGAGGATCCGCTGAAAGAACATCATCAGCAACGTACTGAGATATCGTCGCCCCATTTCACGAAGCCGCAGGTTCGACGCACCCCACTGACGCCCGGACCATGAAATCGGAATCTCGGCGATCCGGTAGCGGCGAACCAGGGCGCTCAGCGAAAGTTCCAGCGTGATATTAAAATGGCTTGCCTGGTACGGGCCACAGTCCCGAATGACGCTCGTGCGGTATGCTTTGAAGGCATTCGTAAGATCGTTGTACGGCGTCCAGAACATCAGTTGAATGCACCGATTGACGATCCGATTCACGACGAGCTTCAGCCACGGGTAATGCTGAACTTTGCTGCCCGCACGAAACCTCGAACCAAAGACGCAGTCGTAGCCTTCTCCGATCTTACGGCAGTAAGCAATGACGTCATTTGGATCGTCGGACAGATCCGCCATGTAAATCACCACAACGTCGCCAGTGACGGCGTCGAGCCCTGATCGGATTGCTCGCCCAAAGCCACCCGGCGGCGTTCGGTCGACCAGCCTGACCGACGGATCCTGCTCGATCAGTTTCCGCACAATGTCGGCGGTTTCGTCTGTGCTGTTGTCGTTAACGACGATGATTTCGTAGTCGAGTCCTTCGCGAACGCCGATGACATCCTGCAGTTCTTTCACGCAGGCGGCGATGTTGCCAGCTTCGTTGTAGGCAGGAATGACAATGGACAGTTTCATTTCAACTCGCGACTTGATTCATGCAGCATTAAGAACCACGGATTACGCGGATCAACACGGATGTTCTTCTGAAGCATCCGAAAAAATACAGTGCCCATCCGTGACTAATGATTGCGACTGGTGGCCAGCCAGCATGGCTGAGTCACGAAGCGACAGGATGTCGAATCATCTGTGGCCGATTTAAGTGGGACGTCCTTTCGTAGTGTGCAATCTGATGGAGATTCATCTTGCGTCTGCGGCACTCAGCCATTCTGGCTGAGCACCTGGTTCAATCCTTTACCGGGTCACGCCAGCACCGTTTTCAGTTGGCTCTGGTTATTCAGGATCCAGCCGTGGATATCCTCGACGATGTTCTGAACGGAACGTTGCGGCTTCCAGCCGTAGGTTTGTTGAACTCTTGATGAATCGGTCAGATAGATCCGCAGGTCCAGGTCGCTGGTTTCCGGAACGGATCCGATTTCGATTTTCGAGCTGGTGACATCCTGACAGACGTCAGTGAGTTCTCGCAGAGATATCGAGACGTCGACGCCCCCTCCGACATTAAAGACGCTGCCGTTCCAGCCGGTATCGCTGCTCAGTTGCTGCCCGATCAGCTCGCACAGATCGAGCACGTGCAGAACGTCGCGCACCTGTTTCCCCTGACCGTCGAAGCCTCGATAACTGAGTGGCCGATTAAACTGATGCCGCGAGACCCACAGCGTGATCACGCCCTGATCGACCTTGCCCATCTGCCAGGGACCGGCCAGCACGCCGCAACGGTTGATGAGGCATTCCATTCCGTAGTTGTGAACGTACTCCGCGACGAGCAACTCGCCGGACAGCTTGCTTGCTCCGTAGAACGAACGCGCGCCCTCCAGCGGAAACTCTTCACTAACGCCCGCTGCTGACGCGCCACGAATTCCGTTCTGGATCTGCCATTCGAAGCGTGATCCGCTTTCAGCGTACGGCAACTCGTTGAGCCGAGCAATCGGGTAAACGCGGCTCGTGCTCAGGAAGAGAAACGCCGCATCACGTTCGCGTGTTTCTTCAAGGCAGTTGATGGTTCCCAGCAGGTTGGCGTTGAGCACGAACCGCGGCGAGGAATCTGCTCCGGCCTGCACGGACGGTTCTGCCGAACAATCGATAAGCAGGTCAAAATCGGGACAGCGCTGCAAATCTTCGGGGCAGCGAACATCGCCATGCAGGAAGTCGACCTCACCATCGCGCAGCCGAGGAAGGTTCAATTCGCTGCCACGCCGAGAAAGATTATCCAGAGCGACCACACGGGCCCCTGGAAAACTCTGTTTCAGATACAGCGACAGGTTGGCTCCCACAAAGCCAGCGCCGCCGGTGATCAGGATCGAACCGAATCGCACGAAGCTGCTCCTGCTGGCTGGATGTTCTTTAGGATTGAATCGATCGCCGACGTGCCGACCGATGCTGATCGCTGACTCTCTTTTTCGATCTGAAGACTCCGTTGAACATGTGCCTCGATAATCTCTTTGACGGTGGAGCGAAGCGAGTAACCGTAATACCAGCCAGGATAGTGCGACTGGAATTTTCTCGTGTCGCTGACGTACCAGATGTGGTCACCGATCCGGTTCTGATCGGTGTAGGACACGTTCATCTTCCGATCGGTCAGCTCTTCAATCAGCGAGATGGCTTCCATCATCGAGCAGTGGCTGTGCCGGCTGCCGCCAGCGTTGTAGACCTCGCCGCAACGCGGGTTCTGGTGGAAGTGCCAGAACATCTCGACCAGATCCGCCGAGTGAATATTGTCGCGAACCTGCTTCCCCTGGTAACCGTTGATCGTGTACTCATCGCCCGTCAGTGCACACTTCACGAGGTATGACAGAAAACCGTGCAGCCGCGTTCCGGAATGTCCTGGACCGGTCAGACAGCCTCCTCGGAAGCAAGCCGTCTTCATGCCAAAGTAACGACCGTATTCCTGCACGAGCGAGTCGGCAGCAAGCTTCGACACTCCAAACAGTGAATGAGTCGTATGATCAACGGACATCGTCTCGTCGATGCCCTGCTTTGAGAACGGATGCGACGGGTCAACTTCCCAGCGAGTATCCAGTTCGATGAGCGGCAACTGGTTCGGGTTGTCTCCGTAGACCTTGTTAGTCGATGTGTAAACGAACGACGCTTCCGGACAAAACTCGCGACACGCTTCAAGCAGGTTTAACGTTCCGTTCGCGTTCACGCTGAAATCAACCTGCGGCTGAGACGCGGCCCAGTCATGAGACGGCTGCGCGGCGGTGTGAATGATCGCTCGGACGTCGCTGTTAAACTCGGCGAAAACCTGATTCACGAAGACCTGGTCACGGATGTCGACATCGAAGTGCTGATAGTTGGCAACGGTCGATTCGAGGCTCCTGCGGCTCCAGGCAGTCGATGCGTCTTTGCCGAAGAAGACTTCCCGCATGTTGTTGTCGATGCCAACGACCTTGTAGCCGCGGCTGGCGAACAGTCGCACCGCCTCGGCTCCGATCAGCCCGGCCGCCCCCGTCACAATCGCAATGTCCATCCACCTTCTCCTGATCAGGCATGTCGCGTGCGGACTACGGCATCCACAGAAACGTCAAGCTCCACCTGAATATGCCGCACGATTGAGCGACGGGCGGAAGCAGACCTGCCAAATCGGAACAGGCGGGAGATTTAACTCATCAGCAAACCGGCAATCCGGAGTGACCGTTACAGACGGTTTACGGCGAGAGACGAACGAGGAGACTGGCAACCGCCTGGCGGAGATCGCGATCACGCAACCGGGAACTCGAGTTAAGCCGAAGGCGTTACATCCAGAAGCCAGGAAGCAGCCGCACAGCAGTGTCACTCCTGGCGACCGGCGACTCCACAGCAAATCACGTTCGAGCCTTATTTCCTCCCGGACGTTACCTCTTGAAGATCGGAAGGTGGTTGTTCGGGATCTGCAGGATGATGCAGGACATCGCCGTGGCGTACTCGTTTGAGAAAGTCAGGTCCGACCAGCTGCCGTCTTTCTGCTGATCGTTGAGCAGCTGATCACGAATGCGGGGAAACCAGCGATTCCAGTGATCGCCGCCAGCCTGGTATTGAGCCTGCACGGCGTAGTAATGCCCGTAGTAATAGTGCGGGTCGATCATTCCGCCAGGCCGGTGACGTTCCAGGTAAGCCAGTGCCCGGCCAATTTCCGGCCCGTCGTAGACTCCAGCGCTGTACAGAGCGACGAGGCCCGCCGCCGATCGTGCAAACTGGCTGCTGCTTCGTCGGACGAGCTGATAACGAAATCCGCCGTCGTCATTCTGGCATTGCTTCGCGTAGTCGATACATCGATCGACCACGTCTTTCGGCACGAACAACCCGCAGTTGCGAGCAGCCCGCAACGCCATGATCTGGCAAACCGTGACCGAGACATCGGCTTCGTTGGGTTCGTTCTCGTAACGCCAGCCGCCTTCTTTGTTCTGACAGGAAATGATCAGCCTGACTGCCTTCTCAAGCTTCTCGCGGACGTCCTTCCGAGGCGTCATGCCGTAGACCTCGGCCAGGTACAGCGTGGCAAAACCGTGTCCGTACATCGGCCCGTGAGACTGCCCCTCCGGCACGTTGATGAACCCGCTTGATCGGCACGAGCTGAGAATGAAGTCTGTCGCTCTTTGAATGTTTACGCCGTACGGGCCGCGGCCAGGACTGCTTCCCGACGACAGCCAGGCCATCCCTGCCAGAGACACGACAGCAACGTTTCGACCATACCCGCGACGGACTCCGAAGGCACCATCCTCGTTCTGCCGAACCGACAACCACTTCAAACCCGAGTCAATTTGAACCAGCGTGTTTGGAGTCAGAAAGCGAATACCGCTGGTATCGACCGTTTCCGGAATCTCCGGTTGGGCGAACGTATGATTCGGGGCCTGCGCGATAATGATCCCGCCGATTGCAAGCAGCGTGAACAGTTTCGATGCCGAGTGGTAAAACATGACTGATGACTTAAATCAATGGCTTGATCGTCCTGAGAGTTGAAACGCTGCGGCTGGACAGGGCATCCTATCAATTACGGAGACATTTCCGGAGGCAGGGCAAACGACGACCTCACCGGAACACCCTCCGTCCATTGTTTCGCCCGTCAAACTCTCTAATACTGTCGCCCTGCAAAACTGCCTGCCGGCCGCGTCTTTTCAGACCGGTCTCCTTCCCGAATAAGACAAGAGGAAGACTCCATGCTCCGCACCCTGCGAATCGCTTTGCTGTCGCTGATGACCGCCGCCATCGTACTGCCACTTGCAACTTCGTCGACAGCCAGCGCCGATGATGGCTGGAAATCGATCTTTGATGGCAAGACACTCGATAAGTGGGACGGCAATCCTGCGTTCTGGAGTGTTCAAGACGGAGCAATTACTGGCCGGACGACCAAAGATAATCCGACCAAAGGTAACACGTTCATCATCTGGCGCGGTGGTGAAGTCGGCGATTTCGAACTGAAGCTGCAATACAAGATCGTTGGCGGGAACTCCGGCATTCAGTACCGCAGTTTCGAAGTTGAGAACAACAAGTGGGTCGTTGGCGGTTATCAGGGCGACTTCGAAGCCGGCAAAACGTACTCGGGGATTCTTTACGGAGAACGTTTCCGCGGAATCCTGGCCAACCGTGGTCAGAAGACGGTCATCGGCGAAGACGGTAAGCCGAAAGTCGTTGGCTCGGTCGGCGACTCGGCTGAAATTCAATCGAAAATCAAAAACGAAGACTGGAACGACTATCACATTGTCGCGAAAGGCAACCACTTCAAGCACTTCATCAACGGCGTCGCAACGATCGAATGCACGGATGAAGACGATGAAGCTCGAGCGACCGGAATTCTCGCTCTGCAACTGCACGCTGGGCCGCCGATGGTCGTGCAGTTTCGCCAGATCATGATCAAGCAACTCGGCGAGAAGAAGTCGGCTGAGGCGACCTCAAAAAAAAAACGACTGACGACTGATACTGCTCACTCCAACTCTCCACGTTCTCATACGCAGAGCGTCGAAACGAATGTGGCCTCAACCAGTTTCTCAGGCTTTGCTGCAGTTGACAGCAAGCCGTCGCGGAACAAGCGGGTTGCGTTTGTTTCGGGAAATCGCAGTCACGGGTACGGGGCACACGAGCACAAGGCCGGAAACATTCTGCTGGCTCGATCGCTCGAACGTTCGATGCCGGGTTTCGATACGGCGGTCTTTACTGACGGTTGGCCGAAAGACCCGAACGCGCTCGACGGCTTTGACTGCATCGTCATGTACTGCGACGGCGGCGGTCGTCACATGGTCGTGCCGCATCTCGAACAGGTGGACGCCTACTCGAAGCAGGGCGTCGGCGTTGTCGCGATTCATTACGGAGTGGAAGTCGAAGCCGATCCGGCCGGCAAAAAGTTTCTGGACTGGATTGGCGGCTACTTCGAAGCTCACTGGTCGGTGAATCCGCACTGGACGGCAAAGTACACGAAGTTCCCGAAGCATCCGATTTCGAATGGTGTGAAGCCGTTCGAGATCAACGACGAGTGGTACTACCACATGCGGTTCCGCCCGGAGATGAAGGGCGTGACGCCGATCCTCACCGATCTGCCGCCGTCGAACACTCTGGTGCGGGAAGATGGTTCGCTGGCTCGACCGGAGAACGCTCACAATAACAACCCGCACGTGCGCGAAGCCGTACTGGTTCGCAAAGAACCGCAGCACATGGCCTGGGCCTCTGAGAACGAAAGCGGCAGTCGCGGCTTTGGATTTACGGGCGGACACAATCACTGGAACTGGGGCAATCCGAATTTCCGCAAGGTTGTGTTGAACGCGATCGTGTGGTGCTCGAAGGCCGATGTTCCGGAAGGCGGAGTCGAATCCCCGGAAGTGACGCTCGACGATCTGCAGGAGAATCAGGACTTCGATCCGAAGCCGGGCACCGATTTCTCAGGACTTCAGAAACAGCTCGATGCCTGGAACGGTCGTGCGTCGTTGTCGCTGGCTCCGGCCGCTGCTCCGAAACTGGAACCCAAAGCTGCTGACGCTCCGCAGGTGGCGGACGATGGCAAGCTCTTTCAGAGCCCGGTGATAACGAAAGCGACCAAAGGGCACGCCGTTGAGATCGACGTCCCACTGAACGGTGCAAAGTCGTTGTTTCTGGTTGTCACCGATGGCGGCGACGGATTCGGCTGCGACTGGGCGGACTGGGTGAATCCCCGCTTCGTTGGCAAGGACAGCGAGGAAAGTCTCACCGAGCTGAAGTGGAAGTCGGCCTCAACCGGCTTCGGTGCGGTGCATGTGAATAAGAATGCTGGCGGTCAGGCTCCGCGTGTTGCCGGGAAGCCGATTGAGAAGTGCATCGGAGTTCACGCGAACTCTCTGCTTGAGTTCGACGTGCCGGACGGTGCGACTCATTTCAAAGCGACCGGAGCGATCGACAATGGCGGGACCGATCAGCCGTGCGGCTCGACGGTCACGTTCGCGGTTTACTCGAAACGCCCCAGCGGGAGCCTGATCTCGCCATCAGGTGGAGGGGGCGAGAGTCGCGACGCGGCGGATGCTCTCAGTCAGCTCGACATTGCTGAGGGACTGGAAGCGACGCTGTTTGCTTCGGAAGCGGCTGAACCGGCGGTGTTGAGCATTTCGGCGATCGACATCGACCACAAAGGCCGCGTGTGGGTTTGCGAAGTCGTCAACTACCGACACCGACTCGGTGAGCGTCCCGAAGGTGACCGTATTCTCGTGCTCGAAGACACGAACGCAGACGGCATCGCCGACAAGCAGACGGTGTTCTATCAGGGGCGGGAAGTCGACACGGCCCACGGCATTTGCGTGCTCGGCAACCGAGTGATTGTCTCGGCCGGCGATAAGGTCATGAACTTTTATGACGACAACGGGGACTCGAAAGCTGATCGTCACGACATCATGTTTCAGGGCATCAGCGGGACGCAGCACGATCACGGCATTCACGCGTTCTCGTTCGGGCCGGACGGCAAGCTGTACTTCAACTTCGGCAACAGCGGGAACCAGATCAAAGACAAAGACGGCAACGTCGTGAAGGATCTGGCGGGGAACGATGTCGTCGCCAATCGGAAGCCCTATCAGGAAGGCATGGCGTTCCGGTGCGATCTGGACGGCTCGCATCTGGAAACGCTCGGCTGGAACTTCCGCAACAACTGGGAGCTGTGCATTGATAGCTTCGGCTCGATCTGGCAGAGCGATAACGACGACGACGGCAACCGCGGAGTCCGCATCAACTATGTGATGGAATTCGGCAACTACGGCTACAAGGACGAGTTCACCGGTGCCGGATGGCGCGACGACCGGACGAACATCGAGTCCGAAATCCCGCTGCGCCACTGGCACCTGAACGATCCGGGTGTGATGCCGAATCTGCTGCAGACGGGAGCCGGTGCTCCGACGGGCATCTGTCTTTACGAAGGCGATCTGCTGCCGGAAGTGTTTCGCGGTCAGATCATTCACTGCGATGCCGGGCCGAACGTTGTTCGCGCTTACCCGGTGAGGAATGACGGAGCCGGCTACTCGGCATGGACTCAGGATCTGCTCGTTGGAACCCGTGACAAATGGTTCCGACCTTCGGACGTTGTGGTCGCTCCGGATGGTTCGCTGATCATCGCCGACTGGTACGACCCGGGCGTCGGCGGGCACCGCATGGGTGATGCTGAGAAAGGGCGTCTGTTCCGAGTCGCTCCGCCGAACTCACCATACAAAGCTCCGGCTTACGATTTTGATTCGATCGACGGTGCGATCGTCGCGTTGCAGAGCCCGAATCTGGAAGCTCGATATCTCGCCTGGACGAAACTGCACGCCGAGGGCGAAAAGGCTGTTCCGGCTCTGACTAAACTGTTCAACGAGAGCACCAACCCGCGAATGCGAGCCCGCGCATTGTGGCTGCTCGGCAAGAGACACGAAGGCGGCGAAAAGGCTGTCGCGACGGCGATCAAGGACGCCGATCCAAACATCCGGATTCTCGGCTTGAGACTCGCTCGGCAGATTTACCGTCCCGTCCCTGGCAGTCTGAATACGGCGGCAATGCTGGCGAGTATCGGCCACCTGGTGAAGGATCCGAGTCCTCAGGTGCGTCGCGAATGTGCGGTCGCTCTGCACGAGTTTCGTGAATCCGGCGAATCCTCCGAAACACATCACATCGGCGGCAAGGCGAGGCTCTGGACGGAACTGGCGACTCAGCACGACGGCGAAGATCGTTGGTATCTGGAAGCGTTGGGGATCGGCGCTGATCAGGACTGGGATGCCTGTCTGGATGCGCTGATGGATCAAGTGAAGACTGGTGGCGAAGCCGTGTTTCCCGGCAAGCAGGCGTGGCTGGATATTGTCTGGCGCAGCCGCGGTTCACGCAGTGCTGAACTGCTCGCCATGCAGATCGGAACGGGCAACGCTCCAAACGAAGACCTGCCGCGATTCATGCGGGCCTTTGACTTCGTGAGCAGCGAAAATAAAGAGTCCGCCTTGTTCGGTCTGGCGTTCGGCTACGACGGCAGAGGTGACACTGAGCGAGCGAACTTCGTCAACGCTGAAGCGATCAAGCGACTCGGCAGCAACGTCAAGAGTAAGGACGGAGCACTCGCGGCCCTGAACAAAATGCTCGATCGACTGGCCGGCACGTCACAGTTCGTCGAACTCGTCGCGAAGTTCGAGATGGCGGACCGGTATCCGACACTGGTCGAGCTGGCGATCACTCATCCGGGCGATCAGCTCGGAGTCGATGCGGTCAACGCGTTGATCGAGAAGAAGCAGTGGGACCTGATCTCGGCGGTGCTCAACAGCGACGACGAGAAGACGCCGCTGGCGATGGTTCAAGCACTTCAGGTTTCCGGCAACGGTGGGGCCGTCGGGCTCCTGCTGCCCATCGTACGGAATGGGGACAAGCCGGCCGAGTTGCGACGTCAGGCGACTCAGGCGGTTGGTGCTTCCCGCAACGGAGTTCAACGTCTGATCGACATGGCGAAAAAGGACGAGATCGACGCTCAGTTGATGCCGGCAGTGGCGGCGAGCCTGCATGGTTCGTCGGTGAAGCAGATTCGCGATGAAGCTCAGAAGTTATTCCCGCTGCCTCCGGGCAAGGATGCCAAACCGCTGCCGCCGATCAGTGATCTGGTCGCTCGCCGTGGAGACGCCGCTCGCGGAGCGGAACTCTTTGCGAAGACCGGCACCTGCGCGAACTGCCACATCGTCAACAAGCAGGGTAAAGACGTCGGTCCGGACCTTTCGGAAATCGGCAGCAAGCTGAGTCGGACAGCGTTCTTCGAGTCGATTCTCTTTCCCAGCGCGGGCATCGCTCATAACTATGAGATGTATTCCGTCGTGCTGGATGATGGGAATGTGGTGTCGGGTCTGATGACCAGCCAGACCGACCAGGCAGTCACCATCAAGAACAAAGACGGAATCAGTCGAACAATCCCGACGGGCGACATCGACGAAATCGTCAAACAGAAGATCTCAATCATGCCGGCTGATCTTCAGAAGCTGCTCAGCGAACAGGATTTGGTCGACGTGGTCGAGTATCTGCAGACGCTGAAGAAGGCGACGAAGTAGATGGTGAAGAGAACTTGAAAGGTCTGCGTGAATTGCCTGCGGTGAAAGCGGGCAATTTATTCTCTGGAAAGAAAGGAGCCAGACATGGTCAGCTCGAGTGAGCAGAATGTATTCGACGCCGCGTTGGAACTTCCCGAAAAACAGCGTGCAGAATTGCCTGAGCGGTTATGGGAAAGTCTGGACGGTAGCTCGCAGTCGCAGATCGCTGATGCATGGGCCATTGAGTTACGGCGCCGATGGGACGCGGTTGAAAGTGGGGATACTCAGCTTACTGATGGGGCGACGGCAATGTCCGAAATGAGACGCAAATACGGCGCTGACAGGACATGAGCTATCGGTTCCTTCCTTGCTGAGGCTCTGGAAGAATTCGACAATTCCGCCGCCGGTACGAACAGCAACGTCCTGGCCTGGGAACGGAATTTGTTCAGGCTGTCGATTCAGCGATTGTTCGGTTGATCGCACAACCCGAGAGCTGGCCAATTATCGATTCCAGATTTCGCCGCTGCCCCGTGGCGGCGTTTCCGTATGACGTCGTGTTCGGCGTTCGAGACGGCGTCATACTGATTTTTGCGGTCGCACACCGTCATCGAAAACCGGACTACTGGCTGTCGAGAAAGTAGACCATTTTCATGGCATCTGTGCAGGAGCTGGCCCCCGGACCAGCCGCTGTTTCCTTTGTGACATCCTGAAGTACACTAAAAACGAATTCCGAAAGTACTCTAGCGATATGCCCAGAACTCTGGCCATCGGCGACATTCACGGTTACCTGAATGCGCTGGAGGCGCTGGTTGAGCTGGTCGCTCCGAAGAGCGAAGACACGCTGATCACCGTCGGCGATTACGTCGATCGCGGGCCGGACAGCGCCGGAGTCATTGAATGGTTAATTAAGCGATTCGACGCCGGACAACTGGTTCCTCTGCGAGGCAATCATGACATCATGATGCTCGACGCGCTGGATGGCGGTGAGTGGGCTGGCAGGTGGCAGTCATTCGGTGGTGACACGACTCTGGAATCGTATCGACAGCGAGGATTTGATCCTGAAAAGGACGGCCTTCCCGAGCGGCACCGGCGGTTTCTTGAATCGGACTGTCGGAAAATCCACGTTACCGATCACCATTTTTTCGTTCATGCCTTCGCGCACTTCCGGCGGCCACTTGACGATCAGCCTGACGACATCGTCTATTGGGAGAAGTGGGAGTCGCGGGCACATCCGCCGCCACATGTTTCAGGCAAGACGATGGTTTGCGGCCACACGGCTCAGAAGAACGGATGGCCGCTGACGATTGGCCACGCCATTTGTATCGACACCTGGGTGTATGGAAAGACCGGGTGGCTAACGTGTCTGGACGTTGACTCGGGCGAAGTCTGGCAGGCTCGCGAGAACGGCGAGACGCGGACAGGTTGGCTTGATCAGAAGCCGGGCGAATCTACCGGCAGATTCAACGCCTGATCGTCATCGACCTGATGTTCTTCGCTTTTCCAGAAAGTTGCGATTTGATCCAGGAGAAGTCGAGTGGACCTGTCAGGTAAGACGGCACTGGTAACGGGGGCCGGTCAGGGAATCGGCAAAGGGTGTGCTCTGGAGTTGGCTCGGGCTGGCGCCGACCTCATCATTAACGACCGGCCAGGCAGTGAAGTTCTGGCAGCAACGGCTGACGAAATTCGCGGTACCGGACGAGCCTGCCTGGCCATCGAAGCGAACGTGTTCAGTCGGCAAGGCTGCGAAGAACTGCTCGCACACGCTCTGCAGGAAGTTGGGCGAGTTGACATTCTGGTGAGCAATCCGGCGTTCAGTCGTCGGGCACCGTTTCTCGAATATGACCCGGAGGTTTTCGAGCAGACAATCGCGGGGACGCTAACCAGTGGCTTTCACATGAGCCAGCTGGTGGCCAGGCAGATGGTCGCTCAGGGCGGCGGAGGAAAGATTCTTTTCATTTCCAGTGTGCAGGCTGAATTGCCAACGGCTTTGTGCACGCCGTACTCGGCGGCAAAGGCGGGGCTCAATCAGTTGATGATGTCAATCGCGGTTGAACTGACTCCGCACCGAATCAACGTCAACGCGATCGAACCCGGCTGGATCGACACGCCGGGCGAGCACCTTGCGTTTTCCGACGAGGCGATTGAAGCCGAAGGTCGCAAACTTCCCTGGGGGCGGCTCGGACTTCCTGAAGATATCGGCAAGGCGGCGGTCTTTCTTTGCTCGGACGCAGCCGACTACATCACCGGCTCTATTCTTCCCGTCGATGGTTGCTTTCGTTTCAAGCAGGGCTGTCTTAACCAGTTGATTCCGTTGCGAAATGGCGACTGAGGCGTGTCGAGTGGACCAGTAGAGGGAACTGTTTATGGAACTGGCGAATCAGGTGTTCGGTGGGCAGGTCGACGGGCCCGGGCTGCTGGTCACTGGCGGCGTTCATGGCGACGAATTTGAACCAATGGCCGCGATTCGCCGACTGATCGACAGGTTCAAGGCGGACGAAAACCGATCTCAGATTCTCTGCGGGACTCTCACGCTGGTACCGGTTGTGAATGAAGCCGCATTTCTTCGAGGTCATCGTTGCGCCGATGATGGGCTGGACCTGGCTCGAGTTTGTCCGGGGCGAGCCGGCGGCACGACGACCGAACGAACGGCACGAGCACTCAGCAATCTGATCGAATCAGCGGACTACTACATCGACCTTCACACTGGCGGAACAGAATACACGGTTCTTCCGCTGGCCGGGTACGCAATTCACCAGAATGCGACCGTTCAGGATGCTCAACGGCGCATGGCCCGAGCGTTCAACCTGCCGACCATCTGGGGCACGGCGGGAAATCTTGACGGACGCTCCCTGTCAGTCGCTCGCGATGCGAATGTGCCCGCGATTTACACCGAGTACCTTGGCTCGGCAACCTGCCATGAAGCAGGCGTCATGGCTTACGTTGACGGGTGCCTGAATGTCATGTCGATGCTGGGCATACTGGACCATCCGTCACCTGAAAGTCGTGTTGAAAGAATCGTCGAAGATCCACGACCAGGTTCCGGACACATGCAGGTCTGCAATCCTTCACCGATCACCGGTTACTTCGAGCCATCCGTCAAGCTGGGCGATGAGGTTCAGGTCGGCGATTCCCTGGGAACCGTCTTTAATCAGACCGGCTCCGATCGCCGAACAATCGCTGCGCAGCAATCGGGAATCGTTCTGACGCTGAGAACATTCCCGCGTGTCCACGAAGGCGAAAGCGTCGGAGTCATCCTGGAAACGCCGACGTAACCGACGGTCGAGCTGGTCGCGAATGGTCAGTTCACCAGGTGCGAAATTGAGGCCAGGCTTTGGCCGTTGTTATTTGACCGTCGTGGTCGCCGCCAGACTTGCCTGCGGACCTGCTGGCTGAGCGTTTTCCGCTACAACCGTTTCCAACTGCTCAAGCAGAGTCGACTGGCTCCAGGCATCGCGAAGGACAATCGGTTCCGTTGGCTTCGCGGGAGAAAACACCGCAAGTGTTGGAATACTGTCTCCACCGAGTCGATTCAGCAGGTCTCGAATTTCGTCTGACCCATCGGTCCAGTCTGCTTTCAGCGTGACAAATCGGTGAGCGTCCACAACGTCGCGCGTCGAATCTGTGTTGAGCGTGGTCTTTTCAACGACTTTGCAGGTCAGACACCAGTCGGCGGTAAAGTCAACCATGACCGGTTGCCCGTTCTGAAGTGCGTCCGCAACTGCCGCAGGCGTGAACGGCTCCCAGTGAAGTTTCTCGTCAGCAGAGGCGAGGTGATATCCGTAGCCGCTGATGATGCCGACCGTGCAAAGCGACAGGAATCGCATTTTCCATCGCGTCGCTGGCGGAGACGACAGGTCATAAAGGTTGCCGATCATCCACACGCCAATGCCAACGCCCAGCAGCATGACAAGAGTCGGTACCAGGTAAGCCTCGTCGAGAATTGACAACAGAAAGACCGTCGTACCGAGCATGATGAAGCCAGCAATCTGCTTGAAGCGGATCATCCAGTTGCCCGGTTTCGGCAGAAAGCGAACGGCTCCGGGAAACAACCCGAATAACAAATAGGGCGACGCCATGCCCAGCCCCATCATTCCCCAGATCATGTAAATGGTCGTGGGCGGTTGCTGAATCGACCAGCCGAGCGTTGGTCCCAGAAACGGACCGCTGCACGGAGTGGCCAGAATCGTCGCGAAAACCCCGGTCATAAACGCGCCGCCAAGTCCTTCCTGACGACCGCCGGCTGAAGACCCCACAAAGCCGGGAATCGGAATTTCAAATACTCCCAGCAAGCTGAGCCCCATCACAAAAACCAGAGCCGACATGGCGACCAGGAATTCAACGCTCTGAAACTGCCCGCCCCAACTTGTACCAGCGAACGCGGCGAGCGTTGCCAGCAACATGAACACTGAAATCACGCCAAGTGAGTACGTCGCGTTAAGCAGAAAGATTCTCCCTCGATCTTCACCCGCCTGCTGAACGAAGCTGAGAACTTTGATCGCGATCACCGGAAGAACACACGGCATCACGTTAAGAATCAAACCACCCAGAAATGCGAACATGAGGAACTGGCTCAATCCCCCTTCGGTCGCGCCGCCACCTGGTTCTCGATACCGAAGGTCGTCAAAGACGGATGCTGATTCAGTTGAGTCGGGTCCGGCCAGCGGAGCAACTTGCGAGTTCGCCGACGAAGCTTCATCGATGTTCCCGAGTTCGAATGAAAATCTGCCCGGTCGGCAACTGCTGGCGTCGCAGACCTGAAAACTGACTTTGCCGGAGATACCGTAGCCATCGCTTTGAGCGGAGTCGGCGACGACAAACTCGCGCGTCCAGGTGACCTCGTCGTGGTGGATTCGTTGCGTCTTGCCGAGTACTTCGTGCAGTTCGACTTTGTGGTTCGGTTTGAAACTGGCTTTTTCGTCAACCGGTTTCAGGCCGCTGACGACGAGCGTCTGAATGACCGTTGGCAGGCCGATGTTTCGTTTATCGTGGTCGAGGGCAAAGGTGTGGTAGCCCTTCTGCATTCTGGCGACGACTGAGAGCGTCACTTTCTCACCGGGTGCAGCGTCTTTGGGTGAAAGACGAGCGGTCCATGTAGATGGTCCGGGTTTCTCAACGCCGCCGACTTTCTGGGTCGGTGCGTGCTGAACTTCGTAGACGGGATCGCTCGCCAAACCGCCGCCGAGAGTCAAGTCGAACTTCTGATTCTTTGGTCGACAACTCGTGGCATCACAGACCTGATAGCGCATCTGGCCAGCGATTTTGACGGACTCGGGTGAGGCTCCGGTTTTCAGGCGGTAGCGGCGAGTCCAGACGACGTTGCCTTCGTGAGTCTCGACCACCTGGCCGAGCAGTGCGTCGTTCTTCGACTTTGGTTTGGTCGCTGCTACGAAGTCTGCATCGACAGGTTCGACTCCAGCTGAAGCACTGATCTCGAATTTTGTCCGACCGCTGAAACCCCTGGACATAGAATAGGTATGCGAGCCACGGGGAAGATCCAACGCGACTTTCACCGTTACGACATCGCCAGCTTTCGCGTTCGCCGGTTCGAGCGTGATCTTCGCTTCGGATGACGATGGTTTAGTGGCTGGCTTGCCGACAAGGTCACCCAGGTTGAACAGCCCGCTGGCATCCTGAGCCTGTGCCGGTCGCGTCGGGTTCCCAAAAGAGGCGACGACGGCCAGAACAACGCAGAGCGGGATAGCGACAGCAGGACGTCGAAGTAGGCTGCTATCGATCCGGAAGGTTTGAGGCCTTCTCAACATATTAAAATTCTCCGACCGGGTAGGTTCAGGCTGGGTTGGGTGGGATCCAGGCAGTGTGGTCAGCAGTCTGCGGTGCGGAACGGTACGCCCCGTTTCCCATTAAGCGTTGGCTTTTTCTATCTTCGGAACATGATCACCGATCGAACGGTGAAACGCCGCACAGTTGACGATTCGACGGAAAGCTCGACCGGGACAAAGTCCGTGCGACAGGCCCATGATAGGCGACCTGGCAAAATGGCGGCAATTCGAGTCCGGAAGAGATGCGAGAGTCTCGAAGCCTTGGGGTGGTCGTGTTCAGGGGGCATTGGGTAGTTGCCAGAGGAGCAGACAGCTCGCCCCATCGCTCCCAATTTGACATTCAATCCTGTGTTTTCAGACTGCCCACGCATGATGAAACGGCCTGCCGCTGCGAGGCTCAGCCATGCTGGCTGCGCCACCCACACCCGATTTCTTCGGGATTTCAGGTCAGGCCAGCGATTGGCTCGCCGTTATAGATGTGGTGAGGACGATTGAAATCGTCGTGCCAGGCGGCGGTGCGAGGAATTCCGAGCGACTGATAGATCGTCGCGGCCATGTTTTCAGGCTTCTGCGGATCAGAAGCCGGGTAGCCTCCGATCTTGTCCGACGAGCCGATGACTCTCCCGCCCTGGATGCCGCCGCCAGCAAAGAACACCGACTGGACGGCTCCCCAGTGGTCGCGTCCCGGAAGCTTGTAGTGAGCCGGCAAACCGAAGACTTTGGGAGTTCGCCCGAATTCCCCGGCCATAACGACGAGTGTTGAATCGAGCCGTCCGGAATCGTCGAGATCGTCCAGCAGTGCCGCGACGGACCGGTCCATCGGCGGCAGCAGCTTGTCTTTCAGATTGGGAAATGCGTTGCCGTGGGTATCCCAGGACTCGTTGTTGCCCAGATTGACCTGGACCATGTTGACGCCAGCTTCGACCAGACGGCGGGCCATCAGCAGTGACCAGCCGAACGAATTACGACCGTAGCGGTCGAGCGTTGCATCGTCAGCCTTGACGACGTCAAACGCGTGCCGGACTTTTTCGTCGGTCAGCAGCGAAATCGCTCCCTGTCGGAACTTATCGAACTGCTGCGTCGAGGCGAAACGGTCGAGCTCCTTGCGCTGCCGCTCAACTTCGTTCATCAAGCCGAATCGGCGGGCGATGCGAGGCTGTGTGAAACCTTCGGGCAGATCGAGACTTGGAGCCTGAAACTTCATCGAGTCGACATGCTCGGTTCCGCGAGCGTGATGAAACTCGTACTCGGGAAACGCTCCGTAAGTTGTGCCGTTAAACGGCGCCGCATTGACGAACCAGGGATCGCGTCGTCGGCCCATCTGACCGGCGAACTGGCCGGGAATGACTCGACCGGTTCGATGGATCAGCCGTTCGGGAAGAACAACCGCTGGCGGAAGATTATTAGTCGCCGGAAAGTGGTCGCCGGAAATGGCCGCAATGGACGGCCAGTCCTCGGGCATTGGCTTGCTCGCGCTGAACGTCGGCGGCATGGGCGTCCGACCGGACAGCATCACCATGTGCCCTTGCGAGTGCTCGTTGTAAGGATGAGTCAGGGAACGCACGATCGACCACTTGTTACTACGTTTGGCCAGTTCCGGCATGTGCTCGCAGATTTGCAGGCCGGGCGTTTGCGTCGACACTGGCATGAACTCGCCGCGAATATTGTCCGGGGCGTCTGGCTTCATATCGAAGCTGTCGTGCTGACCGAGTCCTCCGGACAGGAATATGTAGATTACCGAACGTTGCTTTGACGAGTCCGGCAAGGGGGCTGCTGAGTCAGCCGCTCGCAAAGCAGCCAGATGGTTCGATCCCAGACCGAGCAGACCAACTCCGCCGACCTGGAGTGCTGATCTGCGAGTTAGATTCGGATGGCGGGGAATGCTCATTCGTTGGCCTCTGGCGATGTTTTTTCAGGGTACGACGAACGGTCAGACAAACTACTGAAGGAAAGTAATTTGATCGATGGTAACCTCGATCCGCGACATTGTAGCCACGCGGCTGCTCTGATCGGATTTTGCAGGGCAGTCAGCCTAAAGTGATTGTCTCAGACACTCAATGAGTTCCAGCCCGCTTGCGTCTGATCGAGCTGTCAGGTTGTCCGCATTGGCGAAGATATCAAGGTTGCTCGCGCACGAACTCAGACACAACGACGTTGAAGCCTGAAATACATTGCCAGCTCGAATCAAGCTTGTTTATGCTGGCTGCCAAGTGACCAACTCTCGAAACTACCGATCTGCGACGATTCATCAGTGCAGACATTACAGCCTGATGATTATCGTCCAGCAGCACCCGACCGCACGTTCGATTCGGGGTTTTGTCCACTTAGCGTTGTCCTGGTCACGGTTCTGACTTCATTCATTGAGGACGATTTCCGTTAATGTCGCACGAACGGACCAATTCGGAAGCCGTTTCGGACCAGTCGGTGTATCTGATTCTTCGGGATGAGCTGAAGTGGCGAAATGTCTTTCGTCTGGCTCCCGGACAGGTCACAACCATTGGTCGAGCGCCGACGAACCGTGTCGTGGTTCCAGACGATATTTGCAGCCGACACCACTGCGAGATCTATCAGGCAGACGGCGAATGGATGCTGCGGGATCTGGGAAGTCGAAATGGAACGCTGATTGAAGGCTGCCGCGTTACCGATGACTGGCCTCTGAGCGACGGTGACCAGATTCAGATCGGAGAATGCAGCCTTGTCTTCACGCTGGATATCTCCAGGCCGCCAGACAGTGACATTTCACTGGAAAGCGGAACGGAAACCTGCGACGGCCTGCCATCTGCGCCGCGAGGAACTCCTGAACCTGAGATCGTCTTTCGAAGACATAAAACAAGGTATCACTCAGGCGGCGGAGCAGAAGCGATTGGCCGGGACCGTGCCAGTCAGGAACTGGCGAAGATGTACCGCCTGGCCCTTGAAATGGGTTCGACACGGAACATCAAAGAACTGTCTGAAATCGTTCTCGAAGGACTTGTCTCGGAAAGTAAGGTGAGCATCGGAGCGGTGCTGCTTCTGCCGAAAAGTGTCGAGCGACCAGAGCCGTCGCAGCTACAGATCGTCGCCTATCAAACGGTCGGCGACGAGACTTACGAGAAGGTGTCGAATTCGCTGTCGACGATCGTGTTGAATGACTGGGAAGCGGTTCTGGCGCGGGATATTAAAGAAGACAGTCGTCTGACTGACAAAGCGAGTCTGCAGAAACTTCAGGCTTACAGCGTGATCTGTGCGCCGATCAGAACGAAGGATGCGATCTATGGGCTGATTCACCTTTACACGACTCAAGGCGGCAGCCATCTGGAGCTTGACGATCTGGATTACACGCTGGCGGTCGCCGATCAGTTTGCCGTCGCTCTGGAACATCTTCAGGAGAAAATGCATCTTCAGGATGGACTCGCCAAAGCAAAAGACGAAGCAAAGACGCTGCGGCATCAACTGGCCATTGAAAGTGACCTTGTTGGCGACAGCCCGGCAATGCAATCTCTGAAAGACACGATCGCGCGGGTTGCACCTACTGACGCGACCGCGTTGATTCGTGGCGAAAGTGGCGTTGGCAAAGAGCTTGTCGCTCGGGCAATTCACTTCAGCAGTGGCAGACGCAGCGGACCTTTTGTCTGTATGAACTGCGCTGCTCTATCTGAGACGCTGCTCGAAAGTGAACTTTTCGGACACGAAAAGGGTTCATTCACGGGGGCAGCCGGTCGAAAGATTGGTAAGTTCGAACAGGCCGATCGCGGGACGCTGTTTCTCGACGAAGTCGGCGAGATGAGCCTTCCCATTCAGGCAAAGTTTCTGCGAGTTCTGGAAGGTCATCCGTTTGAACGAGTCGGCGGCGGAAGTCCGATCACTGTCGACGTGCGAGTCGTTGCCGCAACGAATCGCGATCTTGAACTGGCAATCGAGGAGAAGACGTTTCGGCAGGATCTCTTCTTTCGATTATTTGTGATGGAAATTGCGGTGCCGGCACTTAGAGATCATGCCTCAGATATTCCGGTCCTTGCTCATTATTTCCTCCAGAAGTTTTCAGCAAAGACCAGCAACCGGGTTCAGAGTTTTTCGGACGCAGCAATCCAGCAGTTAATGGAGTATCAATGGCCCGGCAACATTCGGGAACTGCAGAACACAATCGAGCGAGCTGTCATTCTCGCTCGAAATACGACCATCGAACCAGCAGATATCCAGCTTTCCACCCGAACGACTTCGGCGAAAATCGGAGCGGTGGGAGAATCATTCAAACAGGACAACCGGGACATTTCACTCAATCGGCTGGAGCGAGAACATATTCTCAACACCCTTGAGCGCACTAACTGGAACAAATCGACTGCGGCTCAGATTCTGGGGATCGAGCGGTCGACGCTGGATAGGAAACTGAAGCGTTACAAAGTTTCTCGCCCTTCCCGATCAGGTTGAGACTCTGGCTGAGAGTGAGCGATTTCAATCTTTGCGGTAGGCCACACACGCGAATATTACGGTACACCATTCCGATCGAAGGTTTGTCGAAGAGAAAGAAAAAAAATTGTTGACTTCCCAAACGATTGAGCTGAGAATCCGGGCCACCACCCACCTGATTAACCCTCCTGATCAAACTCGCCGACTCACTCAACAGTTTTAGTTTTTGCTTGGTAAAAGACAGCTGCCTGTGTTGCGTCTGGTGTAGTTCTTCCTCGACGAATCCCTCCGCTGAGTTTGTTAAGGATGCCGTTGGCGTCCGCCCGATAGTCGCTCATCGTTTTCCCTAATGTAGCTTTATCAGCAGAGTCGCTGTGCGCTGTCTCTGTAAATACGGTTTCTGTTTAAGTGAGTTTTGAACAGTTTTTCTTGATATCGCTGACCAGGAACGCGGTCGTTCCTTGTTTTCCAACTGACCACCCCGCTTTAGTTCCCTCTCTGGAGCAGGAGTAAATCCCGATGCCGTTAGCTGATGTGGACGTAAAAATGGACGATTTTGACTTTGACGACGACAGTTTCAGCACGCTCGAAGAGTACCCCGAGATTGATCTCGAGGGACTGAACATTGACCCCCAGACGGCGACCATTGCCAAACCGGGTTCAGAAGAAAAAGTCTGCATGCTTGCTGCCCGTTATGCCGCTGGACTCCCGCTGTGGCACAATGAAGACTGTGTCGATCACGGTCCCGACGGGGAAGTCGAAGAAGATTAGCTGGCTCCGCAGGCTGTCTCCTGACTGCCGGTGCCCGGAAGCCCTCCGGTGAATTTATTTCACCCGAGGGCTTTTCTGTTTTCTGACACGATCTGACGAGCTCATGTGCTTTGTAAACGGCCCTGACAATCCAGAGTCGAACGGGCATGGGTTGCGAGCGTCGTGCTGCGTCGGTAGATTTTCGCGTTCCCCCACTTTTTCAATTACAGGATCGGCTGATTCAGACGTCAGCCGAATCAATGCTGACACAGGTGAATCATGGTTCAACGACCCCGTACAAAACTGCACAAAGCACGATCCACAGCCCGCTGCCCGAAATGCGGAAAGGTTGTCCGTCGACGAGTCCGTTGCAAAACGTGCAATAAGAAACTGGCATAGCCAGCATGGCTTGGGCTGATTAAAAGCCGCGAGCATTTGATAAGCCGAAGCAGGTCAGGAAGTTACGCTTTCTGGCCTGTTTTCCTTTGCGCCGACCCAACCTCTGCTGGCTCTTGAAATTTGCAGCAGAACGGCTGCATGTGACCTATCCACAGGTCAGTCAGCGAATCATTTTGCGAAAATCGCTGAGATCCCGAGTGTTTGCGACGTCGTCAGCACTCAGGCCAGCGCGCCGAGCCTGGTTAACTCCGTTCTGCAGCTCTGCAAATCCATGAACGCTATGAGCGTCCGTGCTGATAACAATGGGAATCCCAAAGTCTTTCGCAGCCGCTGCGTGGACGTCGTTCAAGTCCAGCCGGCTGCGGTGAGCGTTGATTTCCATCATGCACCCGTGATCAGCGGCAGCCTGAAACATTTCCGGAAAGCTGATGTCAGCCCCGGATCGTTTCCCGATCACTCGTCCGCTTGGATGACCGATCACCGACACGTGTGGATTCCTGATCGCATTCAGCAGCCGCTTGTTGATCTGGTCACGCGGCTGCTTCAGGCCGTAATGAAGAACGGCGACAACCCAATCGGCTTCGGCAAGTACATCGTCGGGCAGGTCCATCGTTGCATCTTCGAGAATGTCGCACTCGATCCCGCACAGAATTTCGATGCCCGAAATCTGTGCGCGAGCTTTGTCGATGTTTTTCCAGTGAGCCCGCAACCGATCCGCGTCCAGGCCGTTGGCCATCGTGACTCGTTTGGAATGGTCGGTGATCGCGATGTACTTCAAACCTCGAGCTCTGGCTGCCTCGGCCATTTCGAGGATCGACGCCTGCCCGTCCGTCGCCGTCGTGTGCATGTGCAGGTCGCCCTGAATGTCGTCGACCGTGACCAGCTCCGGCAACGTTCCGGCGGCGGCAAGGTCAAACTCACGACGATCTTCACGCAACTCGGGAGCAATGAACGGCAGTCCCAATGCCGCATAAACATCTTCTTCGGACGCTCCGGCGATGTACTCGTCGCCGCGATAAACGCCGTACTCGTTGACCTTCAGTCCCTGCTCCTGAGCACGCTTTCTGACGACAATGTTGTGCTCTTTCGAGCCGGTAAAATACTGCATTGCGGCACCGTACGATTCGTCAGGAACAACCCGCAGGTCAAGTTCCAGTTTTTTGATGCCGTCAAATAATGGACTCAATCGAACCCGCTGTTTCGTCTCACCACGAGCGAGTACTTTTTCGACAAGCGGATGCTCAGCAAGCGTGTCCATCACTCGAGCAGAATCCGTTGCCGTTGCCAGAACGTCGAGGTCGCCAATCGTTTCACGGCATCGTCGAAAACTTCCCGCGACGCTGACCTGAGTCACTTCGTCCAGCTCGGTCAGGGCAGCGACAATCTGCTCGACAATCGGTCGAGCATCTGCGTGGTAAACTCGCTGAGCCGACTGTTCGACCTGATCGAGTCCTTCCAGAATCGTCGTCGCGGTTTTTGCGCCAAAGCCCTTCAGTTTGGCGATCTGCCCCTGCTCTGCCGCTTCACGAAGTTCATCAAGCGTCGTAACGCCGAGTTCATTGAAAATGGCCGCGACTTTTTTGGGGCCAATTCCGGGGATTCGCAGCATCATCACGACGCCGGTGGGAACCTGCTCCCGAAGTTCTTCAAGCTGCGGGAGTTCACCAGTTTCCACGATCGTGACAATCTTTTCCGCCAGATCCTTGCCGATTCCCTGAATCGCCTGCAAAGCCTTCGAACCATCCTGAGCCAACTCGGCAATCGATTCAGGCAAGCTGCCGATTGTCCTTGAGGCGTTTCGGTAGGCTCGAAGTCGAAATGCATTTGCACCTTGAATTTCAAGCAGGTCGGCCAGTTCATCAAACAGACCTGCAATCTCGCTGTTGTGCATCGGAACGTCAGTCATACAGGCCAAGTGGCTGGAAACACGATGCCGGACGTAAGAATGACCGGCAAACCGGAACGAAAACTATCTCTGACAAGCCTGTCTGGCAATCAATGGTCGTGGGCAATTGAAGCATCGACAAGGGCGAGAAGTTGAATTCTTCCACATGCAGCTCAACAGCCCGGTGAAGAAAAATCAGGAACACCTGTTGCAATTATCAGGAAATACCTGATAGTGGCCGAACTCCACGAGCCCAGCACTCCCATTGCTGCCCACGCCAGCTGCTGCTATTTCATGCCAAATCGCTCGTTCCCAAACGCGAATGAACATTCGCCTGATTTTTTGTATTCATCACAGCGCCTGCAAAGGCCGATTAGTAATGATCGCCTTCAAGCGTAGACCCTCCCCAGGGCAGAGACAGTCCGACGGCAGCGCAGGCTGTCGCCAGGCAGAAACGGTTCCGGGGGAGGGTCATCGTTTCTCCAGTGGCCTCTCTGGCTGGGGCTGAAGTTCCGACAACTAAACTATTGGGACTGGACCATCGAGTGGTTCCTGCGCAGCATCGCCTTTCGCGATGTCGCCAGACTGGGATTCGTCTTTCTGAGCTTCGCCCAGTGCAGTCTCACTATTTGGCGAATTTAATGATTGAGCTTTTTTGCGAAACCAGTGAACTTCCATTCGCGAATACTCAAGCATCCGCTCGAACTGCCAGGCATTTGGTAGTTGAAAGACTGCACGACTCGGCGTTCGAAAGACAAGCAGCGCACCGTCTGAAGTTACGTCTTCGCGAGCCAGCCGTTCCAGCGATCTAAACAGCTGCTTTCCGGGGATGATGTCCGGCACCATCTTGTAGGGTGGGTCGAAGAAGGCGACGTCGAAGGGCGTCATCCCTTCGCAGTTTTTGGGACGGAATGAAGTCTTCAGGACGTCCGTCGCCCAGCAGAGCGTTTCGTCTTCGACTTTCAGTGACGCCACGTTCTTCCGAAGCAGTTCGACCGCTTTGCGATCCCGTTCGAAAAAAACGACCGAGTTGGCTCCGCGGCTGAGCGACTCCAGACCGATCGTGCCCGTTCCCGCGAAGATGTCCGCAACCCGCGCTTCCTGGATCTCGTCTTCCAGGTACTCAAACAGGCTCTCCTTCACTTTGTCGGTGATTGGTCGAGTCGTGTCTCCCGGGTTACTCAGCAATTTTCGGCGGCCGAAGCGACCTCGAATAATCCTCATCCGGCGTTCCTGCCTTTAATTTTGTCGACGACTGATGCCAGGAACGAGCAAAGCTTCAAGCGAAGTCGTCATTCAGCGCGATCCCGGTCCGAGACACTGTAGCGAATGTTGCCCCAACAGTCTGCGACACGCATCTTCGATTTCATGGCCAGCAACAGGCGGCAGAAACAACGTCGTTACACCGAGTTCCCGCAGCGATGGTTCGAGTAATTCGACTCCTGGATGCCCAACAACAGCGACGCAGACGTGCAGTCTGTGCAGTTGGGAAATTACGGGCAGGCACTCGCCGGGCCAGCCTGCAAGGTTCAGCACGGCGACGCAGATCTTTTGATTCCCTCGAGCGGCGTCGACTCGTTCGCGCAGACCGGCGACGTCTCGACACGCACGCACGGCAATGTTTTCGTTCTGGAACTGCCGACTCAGTTCAGGAGCCCAACGCGCTTGCTTCTCCAGAACGATAACTTCTGCAACGATCACAACCCAGCACCTCGGAGAAGTTTCCGAACAGACCTCACGACACTGTCACACACTTTGCCACACAACATAGTGTCCCAGGGCATTCGGAATCGAGAACGGTTGAGAATATACTTCGCCGAGCCGTTCATTGAATCTGACCGCATCTTGAACTTGAACATCGATCGAGGATTGCCCATGCCTGTCCCATCACGCTTAACGATTCTCGTCGGATTGTGTTTCACGCTGGTGCTGTCGGCTGGTGTTAGCGCAGCGGAAAAGCCAAACATTCTCTTCATCGCGATTGATGATCAGAACGACTGGATTGGCTGCCTTGGTGGACACCCGGAAGTGAAAACGCCGCACATCGACAAGCTGGCCGCCAGCGGAACCGTCTTTCTGAACGCTCATTGTCAGGCACCGTTGTGCAACCCATCGCGAACAAGTCTGATGACCGGCTTGCGACCATCGTCGACCGGAGTTTGTGGATTGTCTCCGTGGTTCCGAAGCCTGGACGAGTTCAAGGATCTCGTCACATTGCCTCAGTATCTGAAGCAGCACGGCTATAAGACTTTCACAACGGGCAAGATTTATCACGGCGGCTACGGTCGAAAAAAGACCGACACCGAGTTTGATGTCGTCGGCCCGCCACCTGGAGTAGGAGTTCGACCGAAAGAAAAACTGGTGCAGACTCCGGCTGCGCATCCGCTGGTTGATTGGGGAGTCTTTCCCCACAAAGACGAGGACAAAGGTGACTGGAAAGTCGCGAGCTGGGCAGTCGAACAACTCGAAGCCACGCCCGACGAACCGTTCTTCATGTCGGTGGGTTTCTTCCTGCCTCACGTTCCGTGTTATGCGACTCAGAAATGGTTCGACCTTTATCCAGACGGTAAATCGCTGTTGCCGCCAATCATGAGGCACGACCGGGACGACACTCCACGATTCTCGTGGTACCTGCACTGGAAACTTCCGGAACCTCGTTTCAAGTTTCTGGAAGAAGCCGACCAGTGGGAAAACCTCTGCCGTTCGTACCTCGCCTGCACAAGCTTTGTCGACAGTCAGGTTGGCCGCGTACTGGCAGCCTTGAAAAAGAGCGGCAAAGCCGACAACACAATCGTCGTGTTGTGGTCAGATCACGGCTGGCATCTGGGTGAGAAACTCATCACCGGCAAGAACACGTTGTGGGACGACGGAACCCGAGTTCCTCTGATTTTCGCCGGACCGGGAATCGCTTCCGCGGGACGCTGCACGAAGCCGGCAGAGCTGCTCGACATGTACCCGACTCTGCTGGAACTGTGCGGGCTGCCGGAGAACAAACAGCTCGAAGGTCACAGTCTCGTACCGCAACTTAGGAATGCAGACGCAGACCGCGAGTGGCCAGCCATCACGACTCACAACAAGGGCAATCACGGAATTCGCAGCGAGGACTGGCGGTACATCACCTATGCTGACGGAACCGAAGAGTTGTACGACATGCGAAAAGATCCCAACGAATGGTCGAACCTCGCCGGGAATCCGAAATACGCCGACATCATCTCCCAGCACCGTCGGTGGGTTCCAAAGATCGACCGCAAGCCCGCTCCAGGCAGCAGCCATCGCGTGCTGACATTCGAAAATGGTCAGGTCAATTGGGAAGGCGAAGATGTCGGAACCGACGATCCGATTCCTGAGCTGTAGTCAAAAATGGCGGCAACTTCGTTAGACATTCCTTCGTTGGATGGCGGCACTTCGGTCCGGCGAAAGAGTCTGAAACCGATCCATTGTGACCTTCACCGGGATTTTCCTGTCGGCCCTCACACAACCGGCAAAGCTCAGGCCGGCAAATGATTCAGTGAAGCCGCTGCATGGAACGTCTCAGGCAGCGATTCCAGATCGTTGAGAACTTCGTATTTCACGACCGGGGCAGCACTGCATTTTCCGCCCACGCCGGGTGATCCGATAACGCACACAGAATGGACGACGAAACTTCAACGGCGAATTCATTCTGCGTTTGAGTGTCGGTCGATCGACTTTTCATAGCGCGTCAAGCTGTCAGAAACAAAGAGATGACTGAAGAGAAACACGCGGAAACCGGAAAGATTGCGTAGACCCGGTTTCCGCGACTTCGCGAGACAATTCGATTCAGGAGAATCAACGAACCATCTCACGAAAAACGTCTCAACCTTTGACTGCGTAACAGTCAGCGGTTGAGAAAACCAAACAGACCAAAGTGCTGTCAGGCGGCCTGTTCAGAGAGACTGCCAGTTTGAAACACAGCGTTAAGCAGTCGTAACGCCATGAATTGCCGGCTGATTCGATCACTCGGGCTGGATGCCCGAAATCAACGCCAGACGACCAATGTTGCATCGGAGCAACATCGCCGCACGACATAACAGCAAACGGTGGCGCGCGATGCAGCCGCGCCGGCGAGCAACAGCAGAGAATTCGTCGACCAGAAGCAGGACGGTCGGAAACACGGCAGACGCCGGTTAGACACGACGCTCCAGCCAAGCGGCGTGCAACGACGGCTCGGACTATGTCAAGGTGTCACGCGCACACAGCGATGCGGCCTGTAGGGTGGGCACCAGTCACCAGTCAGATCCGAATGTACAAACTGCGGCGATACATCCAGCAGCAGACGCACCACATCGCCAACAGACGCAGCGAATAATCCAGCACAGGTGCGTAGGCAAACACGTCAGCGTTCAGCCACCAGCTCAACCCGTCTGTCCAGCCGCCGATCTGATCAACAGTTCGAGCGACCGTCCGCAGTGATTCACCAATCCAGCCTTTGAAGAGCTGAGCCATGCAGTACATCGCGATCGAATTCAGCCCGACAATCGCGAACGGCGTCATGATCCGTCGGCAGCCCACGACTTCGACCAGCCAGTAGAAAAACCCGAGCGTCCAGAATGTCCAGCCGGCAGCGAAGACCGCCCACGTCGGACTCCAGATTCGCTTGACAGCTGGACAGAGCGACCACGAGTAATCGTACAACTGCTGCTGCAAACCGATCGGCAACCACTGAGTCGGCCACAACGTCGTGTCTGCAGCCATCGCCAGTCCGAAACAAATCAGCCCCGCGCGAAACATCCAGCGAAGCCGTGCTCCGTCATCACGATCGCTCATCAACACGAGACCCGCCATTAGTCCGAAAATCATCGTCGCCAGCGACGGAATGAAATTCAGAGTCTGGTACCCACCTCGATTTGCCCAGAAGCCTTTGCCGTTCCAGGGTTCTTCCGTTCGAGGAAGTCGGTTCAGCAAATCGCGATCCGCCTGAGCAGCGGCGTTCGTGTGCTTGTTCCAGTGTGCCGCCCAGCTGCCTTCCCGAAACTGCGACCAGTCAAGTTCCGCAAGGCCCGGCTCGGCAGCATGCTCGGTCAGATACTGCTTTGTCAGATCAACTTCTGCTTGTGAAACGCAAACCACGCTCCGTAACCAACCAGGACAACGGTCGCAGTTGCAGCAAGCCCTTTCAGACTCAGACCGCGCAGCAAATACAGAAACGAATAACCGAGCCCGATCTGGCAAAGCACGTTCGCGAAAGTGAAGTTGAAAATCCCTTCCCGATTCGACGACGACAACGCCACTCCCAGACCGACCAGTATCAGCGACCGCCAGATCGCGTGCAGAAAGCTCTTCCATCCAGCCGTTCCTTCAGCATCCCGTCGAGACATCGAGAACGGCAGCGACACCCCGACCATGAACATGAAGCTCGGCTGAATCAAATCCCAAGCCGAACAACCCGTCCATGCGACATGCGAAAGCTGATACTCCAGCGTGTCCCACAAAATTCGCCAGGCACTCGCCCATTGAGTTCCGTCGAACTGCGTCAGCACTCGCTCGTCACTGGCAATTCGAGGTAACGCCAGCCCGCTGGACGCCATCAGCAGCATCACGAATCCGCGGTACGCATCAAGCGACATCAGTCGCACTGGTTTTTCGCTGGACATAATCAGCAGCTCTCTGAATTTCGAATCTGGCTTTGCCTTCGACAATGACTTCTCTTGAATGTAGTTCGAATTTCACCGCACTGCGTACAACGAAAGCACCGTTTCTGCCGAACTTGCCGGAATGGTCTCCGACCGCTCTGCACTCTGAACGGTCGTACCTTGTACCTCGCAAAACTCCGGCCACCTCCGCAGGCCGGAGTCGCACCGGCAATTACTTGCAGTCCAGCTGGCTGGGTCAGATCTCAATATTATTCGGCTCTGCCCACCTGGAAAGAAAATGCGGATTTACTGGTGGATGATGCCCACCCTGAGAAATTGCAACTCAGTCCTTGAACGGAAGCTGGTTCGTCTGCCGCGTAGCGATACCCTCTTTAAAGTGGCGACGACAGACGGACTGGTAGGTCTCGTTGCCGCCAATTTTGACCTGTGCTCCGTCGCGGACCGGCTTGCCGTCCTCACCGAGTCGTAAGACCATCGTTGCCTTTCGGCCACAATGACAGATCGTCTTGATTTCGGTCAGGCTGTCGGCCCAGGCGAGCAGATTCAGGCTGCCTTCAAACAGGTTGCCCTGGAAGTCGGTTCGCAGACCATAGGCCAGGACCGGTATCTCAAGATCGTCAACAACATCGCTAAGCTGCCGCACCTGCAGCTTCGTCAAAAACTGAGCCTCGTCGACCAGTACGCAATGCACCGGGCTCGCCTCGTGCATTTCCTGAATTCGGTCCAGCAGGTTGTCAGTTTGCGTGAACGTCACGGCTTCTGCTTTGATCCCGATTCGGGACGCCACCTTGCCTTCACCAAACCGATTATCCAGTTGCGGCGTCAGCACAAGCGGATTCATTCCCCGCTCACGATAGTTGTAACTCGACTGAAGCAGAGTCGTCGACTTCCCCGCGTTCATCGCCGAGTAGTAAAAGTAAAACTTGGCCATCTATTCTGATTGTTTTTCGGAATCAGAGGACGGTGTGGCAACAGAGTCTCGTAGTCCAAACAAATGGCCCACGTTTTCCCACGGCAATGGAAAGATTTTTCCAGACTTTCCTTCGGAAACGAGACAGGCCACGTGAATTTGTTCGCCGCTACATCGAACTTTGTTCATATCCAATGCGATATCAAACAACCATAGATTCTGTCCGTCTGCTAATTCAGTCGGAACTGCACGACGCCGATGTTCCTTGAATTTATCCTTGCGAAGAAGTTTAAGCGTCGCTTCCTCTTCGGAACGCTCCGCTCCGTTCAAGTAAATGTGAGCCAGCCGCTGAGAAAGACTGTCGAGCACTTCAACATTCTCAGAATCAAATGTTCCCAGAATTAGCGAGCTACCGGTCGGGCCAGCAATGATTCCGTGTCCCAGCATAAGTCGATATCCGGCTGCTCCGTTCGCTAGTTGTCTGCCCAAGTCGTTGGCTACGAGTTCGAAGGTAAGCGATTTAAAAAGCATTTTTACGCCAGGGACCACAAGAATCACTGTTGCAATTAAAAAGAAACCTACTACCGCAAACATGGCGGACATGATTAGAAGGACGACCAACGGAAGTGAATTGTCGTCGACGAATTTCTCACCTTCCGGACTCTTTAGATATGCCTCAAATTGGTTCTGAAGATGGCCCGAATCGATTCGCATGAAATCTCCTGCGCTCATTTGGGTGGGTGATCGCCAAGACGATATTTTGCGTCGTGTTACTTCTTCAGGATTTCGGCGCACACTTTGTGAGGTGCCATCGGCAGCTCCCGCATTCGGACTCCGATGGCGTCGTAAATGGCGTTGGCGATGGCCGCTGGCGGAGGGCAGATCGGAACTTCGCCGACGCCGCGGACTCCGTATGGATGACCGGGATCGGGGACTTCGACGAGAATCGTTTCGATCATTGGCACGTCGTAAATCGTCGGAATTCGGTAATCGAGGAACGACGCGTTTCGCATCGAGCCAGCTTCGTCATACCAGTATTCCTCGTTAAGTGCCCAACCGATTCCCTGGACCGCTCCGCCTTGAAGCTGGCCTTCGACATAGCTTGGATGGATAGCCGTGCCAACATCCTGAGCAACGGTGTAACGCAGAATCTGAACCTTGCCGGTGTCCGGATCGACTTCGACGTCTGCACAGTGAGTACCGAACGCTCCGGCCTGAGTTTCTTCACTGGCTGTGCCTCGTCCGGCAATTGGTTCACCGGTCGCGTTGATCTTTGCGGCGAGTTCCTTGAACGTGAAGCGATGGTCGCCGGAACCAATGATGCAACCGTCTTCGTAACGGACGTCGGCTTCGTCGCAGTCCCAGATCATGGCTGCACGAGCACACATCTGCCGCTGAATGTCCTTCGCCGCATTGATGGCGGCGATGCCCGTTGCAAAGGTCACCCGGCTTCCGCCCGTGACGTCGGTGTAGCCAATGCTGTCGGTGTCGACGACGGCGGGCTTCACTTCTTCAGCCGTGATGCCCAACGTTTCTGCCAGCTGCATGGCGATCCCCGCTCGCGACCCGCCGATGTCTGTCGAACCTTCCAGTAGCGAAACTGTCCCGTCGGGATTGACCGTCGCCGTGGCAGCTGACTTGAGTCCGCAGTTGAACCAGAACCCGGTTGCGATACCGCGTCCCTGGAACTTGCCGGTCAGCGATGTTTTGTAATGATCGCTATCTTTGATGGCCTGAACGGTTTCTTCCATACCGACGCGACCGTAGACAGGACCGTCGACTCGACGAACGCCTTCTTTGGCAGCGTTCTTCAGGCGAAACTCGGCGGGTTCCATACCGATCTCTCGGCAGATTTCGTCGACAATGGTTTCGGTCGCGAAACAGACCTGAGTCGAACCGGGAGCCCGGTACGCGTTTGTGCGAGGTTTGTTCACGCAGACGTCGAAGCCGTCGACTCGGGCATTGGGAACGTCATAACATGAGAAGACGCACATGCAGCCCGGAGCGATCGGTGAACCGGTGAACGCTCCCGCTTCGAAGGCGATCCAGGCTTCACCGGCGACGATTTTTCCGTCCTTTGTCGCTCCGATTTTGACCTTCATGTGTGAGCCCGGCGTCGGACCGGTGGCTTCGAACACGGCGGCTCGATCCATCACAATCTTGACCGGACGACCCGCTTTCCTGGAAAGGCCAGCGGCGACAGGCGGCAGGTAAACCGAAATCTTCCCACCGAAGCCACCGCCAATTTCTGTCGGAACGACTTTCACGTCAGAGATGGGGATATTCAGTAATTCAGCAGTCTGATGCCGAACGCTGAACGTGCCCTGTGTGCAGGTCCAGACAGTGACTTTACCATCGGAATTCCAGAGAGCAGTGGAAGCGTGAGGCTCGATGTACCCCTGATGAACGGTCGCCGTGTCGAACTCTCGTTCAATCACGACGTCGGCTTCTGCAAAACCTTTGGCAACGTCGCCCTTCTCGAAGACGAAATGTTTGGCGACGTTGGTGTGTTTTGAAGCGTCGTCGGATGGTGGATGAGAACCCAGCGATTCAGTGCGAATATCGTCGTTCAGAACAGGAGCGTCGTCGGCCATCGCTTTGACGACATCCAGTACCGGCGGCAGAACTTCGAATTCGATGTCAATCAGCTTGACCGCTTCCTGGGCGATGTGAATCGTATCAGCCGCGACGGCGGCGATTGCGTGCCCTTTGTAAAGGACTTTCTCTGTCGCCAGAACGTTCGCTCGAAGATGCCGCATGTTAACCGCGCCTTCGCCGAGTTCGACGATCCGATCACCCTGCTCAGGCAGATCGGCACTGGTCATGACCGCTCGCACGCCAGGCAGTGCTTCGGCCTTTGATGTGTCGATCGATTTGATATTCGCATGAGCATGCGGGCTGCGAAGCATCGCCCCGTAGAGCATGCCAGTCAGCTCGGTGTCCGCTCCGTAACGGGCTCGACCAGTGACTTTGTCGACGCCATCGTGACGAACAGGTCGAGTTCCTATGACTTTGTATTTGGGCTTTTCAGCAGTAGCCATGATCGTCTCTCACTGGTTATCGAAAGGCTTAGTTTCAGATGCGATTTTGGGAACCACGAAAAACTTCAGGCGTTCGCGGCCTGTCGTTGTTCGGCGGCGCACTGGACGGCTTTGACGATTTTGTCGTAGCCCGTGCAGCGGCAGAGGTTGCCGGCAAGATAGAAACGGATTTCTTCTTCGCTGGGAGTGGCGTTTTCTTCGAGCAGCGATTCTGTCTGCATGATGAATCCCGGCGTGCAGATACCACACTGCAGCGCGGCGCCTTCGAGGAAGGCACTCTGCACTTCGTCGAGGTGGTTTCCGCAGGCGACGCCTTCAATCGTTTTCAGGCTGGCACCTTCAGCCTCGACAGCCAGCACCAGGCAGCTGTCGACCGGACGACCGTTCATCTGAACGGTACACGCTCCGCAGTTGCCATTTGAGCAGCCTTCCTTGGTGCCGGTCAGGCCGAGCACGTCGCGAAGAGCTTCCAGCAAAGTCTGCTGCGGCTTGCAGAGGAACTCGTGAGTGTCTCCGTTGATCGTCGTGGTGACGATTCGTTTTTTCGCCATGATGAGTCCGCCTGTCTGGTAGGTCAGGCTCTGCCTGACGGAGTTTATGTCTTGAGTTTGGAACAGAGTTCATGGATTTGCCGCACGGCGAGGACTTCGCCAGGCAAAGCCTGACCTGCGAAATCAATGTCCGGGCCGGTAACAAATGGCTTCGCCGCGAGCCTGAGAAATTGCAGCTTTCACAACTCGCTCGACAAGAACACCAACGAGGTGCGTTCGGTATTCTGCCGTGCCTCGCATGTCTGTAATCGGTGTCGCGATATCCTGGGCGGCTGCGGCAGCTTTGGCGATCGATTCGTCGTTGATCGGCTGTCCCGCCAGAAGATCGCTGGCAGCCTGAGCAAACAACGGCGTCGCAGCGACGGCTCCCAGAGCAATCCGGGCCGAGACGATGTTCTGTTTGCTTTCGTCGAGTACGACCGACGCTCCAACGCTGACCACCGCGATGTCCATTTCGTTTCGCGGAATGAAGCGGCGGTAGTGCGATCCGCTGTTGGCTGCTCGTGCCGGAAATTTGATTTCGACCAGTAGTTCGCCAGCTTTCAGTACGTTCTTACCGGGAGCCGTGCAGAAATCTTCGGCAGGAACTTCGCGAGTTCCGTTCGGACCGGCGATGACGCAGACGCCGCCGAGCACGATGAGACTCGGAATCGAATCAGCAGCCGGGCCGGAGTTGCACAGATTTCCGCCGACGCTCGCTCGGCTTTGAATCTGAATCCCACCAATAATACGGCAACTGTCCGTCAAAGCGGCGTACTGCTGAGAAATCTCGGGCGTGCCGTAGATCCTGTAACAAGGCACGGCAGCTCCGACGCGTAGTCCGTCGCCGTTCAACTCAAGCACGTTGAGTTCGTCAATTTTCTTGACATCGACCAGCAGGTCTGGTTCGAGTCGACCGGTTCGAACGTGGTCGATGAGGTCCGTCCCACCAGCCAGGGGTTTCGCGGATCCGTTCGCCTGAGCGAGCAGTTCGATCGCCGTACTGAGTGCCGTGGGGGCTTCGTATTCAAAGTCGCGCATAACTGTTTCTCACTGGTGCCGTCAAAGCCATCTTTGCAGGCGGATTAGCGTAACGGCACGGCTCTTTGGAGCAACCCATCGGATGCACCTTTGGCCTGGGTGCTCGCCTTGAAGCCGATTTCGATCGACCGAAGCGGACGGCGTGCAGAGCCATCGTTCAGACTCGGCGCCGTACCGAATTACATCATGTGGAGTGACCGCCCGAAAACGGAGACGAGCCCGCAACCTTCCGAAAATTGCGGACTCGTTTGAGACTTCCACTACGAATGTTTGTCGACGTCGTTGAGAAACGTAGAGTCAGTTTGCCTGGAACCACGCCGGTTCGTCAGGGTCCGGCTGCTGCGGAGCATCGCCGAGACTCGCTATCAGTCGCCCGGCATCCGTCGAGAAAATGTCAATCCGGTTCGAATAGTAGTCGTACCGCTTTCGTTGAATGGTTTTCTCCAGACGGCAGGTTGAATTCAGCCAGTCCTGCAACGACGGCGCGATCCCGTTTCGTCCGCTCTGAATAACGATCCACGTCTTGCCCGAATCGGAAACGACTTCTGAAATGCTTGCAATGGGAGATTCCGGATCGATGACATGCGTCGGCGGCAAATCCCGATGGTAGTGGCGAAGATTCCCGATCGAGATCGCGGCGATCGTGTCGTGATCCTGAGCGTTGGTGATGAGGAAGTCGGAAGCCGATCGAAAGTTGGGCCGTGAGCCGTCCGCGTAGTGACTCGCCAGGCTGGGAAAATTCGTCAGGATCGCAAATGCGGCAAACGTGAAGGCGGCTGTTCTGGAATGTTCCTGAAGATGTTGAAACACGAACTGAACAAACCAGGCCGCTGAATACACCGCCGGGAAGATGACGATCATCAGATACTCGGGATGAAAATTGACCGCGTAAGGCACCAGTAGAGCAAAGGGCACAATCGCGACGGTGCAAAGAAACGCAAAGATGTGTTGCGGCTGCCGGTTCGAGGCGAGCAGCAATCCGCCTGACGCACTGAGCAGAATGAGTCCCCACCCGAGCGTGCCGGGAATCGTCATCAGCGCGTGCACCGGCGAGTACATCCAGCCGCTGCCTCCGGTCCAGTTTCCCCGAATATTGGGCAATGCGTAGAACAAGACGTAGGCAGCAACCAGCGCGACCACACTGACACCGTTCACCGTAAATCGACGAGAGATCTTCGTTCGGCAGATGATCAGCGATGCAAGGATCGTTAAGTAGAACAGTGGAGCCAGCCCGGTCGCGAGCGTATGAGTTGTGACTGACAGCGCCGCGACGACGAGAGCACCGATCAGGTATTTCTTCCTTCCGCTCTGCAGGCCGAGTGTGGCCAGAAAGAACGCCAGCGTCGAGCCACACATCGCAAACATGTAGAAACGATTCTGCTGGCTGTGGAAAATGTGCTCCGGCCACAACGTCACCAGCAGCGCGAGAATCAGACCAAAACGTCGCCCGTGCAGCCGGGTTCCAAACAAAAAGACCATCGCCACGTGCAGCGTCCCGAAAATCGCAGGCATCGTGCGGCTGCCGAATTCTTCTCGACCAAAGAGTCGATACCCGGATTCCAGAATCGCATAGCTGGCGGGGATCAGCCGGGGAAGCACGTCGTAAATGGTGAACTCGCCGTCGTCAGTCGCTCGGAACAGTCGGTCGGATTCGACAAACGTTGCCAGCTCGTCATTCGCAAACGACCACTCTCCCAGACCGTAAAAACGCAGGCATCCGGCAAGCAGCGTTACGGCAAGACACAACATTATCGTGGTCGCGCGCGAGCGCTGGCTGCCGTCGGTGGCAGACGAAACAGATTTCGAGTCGTGACCGTTTTCTGCATTCATTTCAAATTCTCCGGAACAGCGTCCAGAAGAGATCGTCAGACGGGTAGGGAAGATTCAGCGACGCCGGCATGCATCTCAGACCAGAACGAACGGCATCGGCCCAGCGAGAATGTGGAAGCTTATGATCAATCAGTGAACAGACATGGCTGGCGTTGATCCACTTGGACGGGTGCCCTGTCGCGACCGGCTCAAACTGACAACGTTCGAAGAGCTGGTTCAACGAACCTCGCGAAAACCATTGCAGAACACTCGGCGGGCTGTATTCGTGCCAGTTGGAACCCAGCAGTCGAGCCGGCCAGCTTCCGGCGTCCCAGGTTTCGACGAGGCAAAGGCCGCCGGGCTTCATCAGACGATGCAGTTTCCCGACGACTTCCACCGGATCGATGAAGTGTCCCATGACTTGAATGACGGTCAGTACGTCGAACTGTGTGTCCGGCTCGAAGTGCTCGAATGACGAAGCTTCCACGTTGAGTTGCAGTTCCACCTGCGCGAACGTTGCCATCGTGCTGTTTGGCTCAACGCCTCGACCATCAAACCCCTCTTCGACGAGCCCTTTGAGAATCAGCCCGGCTGCCGCTCCGACGTCCAGCAGCGAAGTACCTGCCCCATGCCGCTTCAACAATCGACCATATCGACGACCGTGAGGAACCAGCAGTCCGGCTTCGCTCAGATAATTGTCGTACCCCGCCCCGCCGCTGAAAAAATAGTCGTCTCCATAAACCTGTTCGACGTGATCATTCGGCATCTCAGAATTCGCAAACCGATGCCGACAGGCTGTGCATTCGCGAATCCAGATTCCATGTTTCTGAAACAGCGTCCGCGAGTCATCATTACACAGCGGACATTCGATTCGGTGAGCGTCGACAACCGTCCGATGGCTCAGACGTTCGTCGGTGGTTGGTTCACTGGTACTGGCAAGCTGCAACACTCGAACGCGCCTTTCTGCTGTTCGGTCTGATAATTTCGGATCATCAGGACCAGAGTGATTGTCGGCTTCGACTAAACGCTTGCAGTTTCAAACGGTCTCACAAGTCCACCTCGAAGAACTTCGCTGGCAGAAGCTGCATGGTCGATCATCGGGCGAACGTCCCAGTAACGGGTCATCAGGTCGATAATTTTGCCGACGAGTTCGACTTTTCGTCCGCTTTCGATGTTCATGGCCGGAAAGAAACCAAGGTCGGAGTCGTCGTCGCAGCCCATGAAGTCGAGAGGGTGCAACAGGAGCGACGGAACAACGCCGGTCATGCGGCACATGGTCAGGGCCATTCGCCAGTAGGTCATCGCCAGGCCGCGCGAGAACCGATCAAGATAGAGCAGGTAGCTGACGTGGATCGGCACCTTAAATAACGGCATGGTCGTTACGGGAATCTCAAGCAGCGGCCCGTCTTCGAGTTCCCAGTGGTGCGGTCTCAGCGTGCGAAAACCTTCGCTGAACGTGCCGAAGAGTTTCTTTCGTTCTTCTTTTTCCTGCTCGTCGAGCTTCGCCGTCATGAAGTAGTACATCCGGGCGAGCGGTCCGAGGAACGTCGGGAAGGTCGAGCAATCGTACTGGTAGCCTCGACGCTGCAGAACTTTCAGAACATCCGGCGACAGGCTGAAACCCGGCCCACGGAAGCCGACCGGTGTTTCACCGGTTGCCAGCTGAAGTGCCTCTTCCGTACGGGCGAATTCTTCATCGATCCGGTCCAGCGAATAGAGATGCAGCCACGGTTCGTGATGGAACGAGTGGTTGCCGACTTCGTGACCGTTCTCTGGAATGAGTGACAGCGCGTCACGGTTTTTCTCCAGCACCGCGTCCTGACCGACCACAAAGACAGTGATTTTCAAATCGCGGTGATTGAAGAAGTCGATGAAGCGTGGCACGACGATGTCGAGATACGACGGGAACGATTCCCACCCGGCATCACCGTGGGTCTTCATGTACGACCACTTGTTGTCCAGATCGAGCGACAGGCTGGCAATTGGTTTTGACATTATCTGTGAATTCCGAATTCGTTAGTGCTGAAATACTTCGTCAGGCACTGCCTGGCCTGCGGGTGAGTGTTCGCTGCTTTTCAGCAGAAGATCGCGCACCGTGTCTTCGGCCAGCTTCACCGTTTCGTTCACATTCAGAGTACCGTTGGCGATGTGTGCCGAGTTAACGGCTAAGACTCCGGGCAACGACGTCTGCATCGGCGGCAACTGGTTCGAATAATTCAGCGTCGTCAGAGAGACGACATGCCGAACTCGTGAGATGCGGAATTCGAGTACGCCTTCGCGTGAAAAGTGCGGATACATTTTTTCGAGGGCGGCAACAAATCTTTCCTGAATTGAATCGTCCGATTCCTCAAAGAGTGCGTCGTCCGGCGAGACATACTTCGGGAGATACACCAGACTGCGGCCTCCAAATTCCGCGCGATCGACCAGCGTCGACATTTCGATCACCGCCGTAAACGGCACCCAGGACTCCGTGATGTTGGTGACGTAGAATTCGGCCAATGGCTTCTTCAACAGCACCGACGCGCAGACAATCCCCTGATACTGCAGGCCGTTGTGCCGGGCATGTTCCTCTTCGGACAGGGCAGGACAGACCTTCGAAATGATGGGTGAGGGTGTTGTCATCACCACTTTGTCGAACTCGGACCGCGAGTCGCCCGCTGTTTCGACCATGACGGTACCAACGCCGGTTGGCTGCACAAGTCGCGTTGGAGTTTCAACCCGGACGTCCACGCCTTCGTCAATCAACTGCTGTGTGAACGCGTCAAGAATTCTGGCGTAGCCGCCGGACATGTATCCGAACATTTCCTTCTTCAGGCCAGTACGCCTGGCCGCGTACATGCGGTCGATCGTCGCCCAGATAAAAGCGGCCGACGTCTTCTGATAATTCTCTCCGAGTTTCGCTCGGAGAAGCGGCAGCCAGATCTTTTCAAACGTGCGCGAGCCGGACAGTTTTTTCAGCCAGTCGGCAACAGGAACCTGCTCGAGCTTCTTCCAGTCTTTGAGTTTCGAGGCGTAGAAAATCGTCGCGCCGAGTCGAAATTTGTCGATCAGGCGGAGCGGTGGAAACTTCAGAAACTCGACGTTGTTGGACATCGAGTAAAGTTGTCCGTCGGTGTAGAAGCCGGTCTTCGTCTCGACCCAGTTCATCTGATCTTCGAGGTCGAGTTCTTTCAGAAGGTTTCGCCAGTGAATGTCCGACAGCAGAGTGACGTGGTAATGGCGGTCCCACGTGACATCGCCAAGCTGCCACGCGTCGGCGAGGCCGCCCAGGTGCGGAGCTGCTTCCAGCAGCGTGACATCCTGCCCGGCCTGCGCGAGACGATGCGCGATCGTCATGCCGAGCACGCCGCCACCAATGATGCCCCAGCGTTGTGAAGTGGGGTTTAACATAGAATCAACCTTTGTGTGCGTCGCCAGTGCGGCGTCCCGAGCAAGCATGCGGTTCTTAGTTCGCCGACGCTTTCCGTAGTGGATTTCCTGAACGACGTTGAGAACGAATTCGAAAAGTGACCTAGAAGCTCAGCCGGATGGGGCCGACGACCAGAAGTTGCTCAAGCCCGTCGACGCACATGATTCTTTTGCCATTCGGAAGGGTGAGCGTGTCCAGGTGGTGCATGCCGATTCCGTTCCATCCTTTTCCGCCGGCAGTCAGAAGTGGCAACCTGCTTGTCAGCGTTTCGCTGTACTCCTCAGGCGTCAGCCGGTTGATTTCCATCGCCCACACCTGATGTCCGTAGTGAAGTTTGTGGTCCTGAGCGATCCGAAACAGTCGCCCATCTTCCTGGATGATTCGTCCGCCCTGTCTGGCAAATCGTTTGCTGCCCTCAACGATTGGACTCTGTGGGTGTTCCCGCCAGTCGGCAGGATCGAGAGTCTTCGAAAAGTAGAGTCGGAGATCGTCCCAGTCATCGGCGGGGCTGGCGAACAGCCACCAGTGATCACCGTGTCGAAAGATTGTTGGATCGACGAGCGGCTTCTCGATCAGGGTCCGCTCGAATGCCCATTCGGTCGGGAAGTTCGTCGCTCGATAGAGACGAACCGATCCCGCCGCACATGACTCCGGAATCATGTAAATGCTGTCCTGGTGTTTGAACACCTGCGGGTAGGAAAGATGAAAGTCCTCATCAAGTACGACGCCCTGGTAGGTCCAGTTCTCTCCGTCGGTGCTGACTGAAACGGCAAGATCGCCCTGGCCCGTGTCTTCGTTCAGAACTTCGTAGAACAGGTACGACGATTCTCCTTCCTGCATCAGAAACGGATCTGCGATTAACCGAGCCGGAATATCAGTGACGTGGTCGGCGGTAATGATCTTCAGCGGCGATATTTCAAGCGGGGCACCTGCAAAAGGACGGTCCACATTACAAATGGCAACCGACCAGACCTTCGCGAAGCCGACGTACGGAGGTGTGACAATCCCGGCTTTGCAGGCACAGGTGATGCCGATGCCTCCGACGGCAATGACAGCCAGCGCAATCAGAAAAAGACGCTTCATATTTCTATTCCGCAATTCATGTGGTCTCGGATGGAGGTCACGATCGCATCGCACAAAAGCCGTGAGGCGACGGATCAAACATAGATCGGAAACAGAGACCGCAATCGAAATGCCTGCTGAATGCGACCCGGCAGCTCGCCCCTGCTTTCAGTCCGTGCCGATTAGAAGCATTTGCCAGCACGCTCGACGAAGAGCGTTGCCGAAACTCAACACGGAACAGAGACAGGCGACGGCGGGATCGACGTGGTTCCGAGCAGTTTGTCGATGTGCCTGTCAAAGCAGTTCAGATGCTCGTCCCAGGTGTAATGTTCTCGCACCTGCGACTGAGCATTGGACGAGAGACCAGTCAGTTTTTCCGGCTTCGCAAGAATGTCACCCAGACGGTGGGCGAAGTCGCTTTCGTCGCGAGCGATCAGTCCGGTGACGTCGTCTTCGATGACTTCCGAAAAAGGAACCCGGTAGTTCAAACCGTCTTCGCGGATGACGAGTGCAGGCGTGCCGTGAGCCATTGATTCCAGAAGTACCAGCGGCATATTCTCAAGCTTCGACGGAAACAGCAGCAGGTCGGCGTTGCTGTACCACTCGGCAGTATTCGACTGATGTCCGTGCAGCGTGACCTGCGAGGCAAGCTGCAACTCCCGCAGCAGTTGCCGGCAGTCTTTCAGCTCAGGACCGTCTCCAACGACGTCAAGAGTCCAGTTGGCACCGCGAAAATCTGCCAGCGCGCGAAGAACAAACTTCAGATTCTTTGACGCGATCAGACGCCCGACGAAAAGCAGACGGAGCGGGCTTTCTGTGTCATTATGTCGTTCCCCAGGCGGCGAGTCTGGAGCATCGATCCCCGTCGGATTAATCAGAATCGGAGCCTGCAACGAATCGGCTCCATAGAAATCCAGCAGGGCATTCGTCGCCGACTGGTTGAATCGGACAATCGTTGACGAGTGACGCAGAGCCCACAGCTGTTGCTTGATGTAGAAGTTTCGAGTGAGACGCTGCTGAAGCCCGGTCATTCCGTAGCTGTCGATTTCGTGAGCGATCACCAGCGAATGCGCCAGATACAGCCAGGGAGTCCGTGGAAATCGGCGAGCATGTGCTTTCAGAAACAGATGCTCGGTGGCGATGACAACATCCGGTTCGTCGAGCGTGGCGGATGCGACATCGCGTCGTGACTGGAGTCCCTGAAGCGTTGCCGCGAATCGCCATGCTCCGGGAATCGAGTTCCAGTCCCGTCGTGGCAGACACGTGAACTCAACGTCGCCCCAGTCTTTACCATCCTTGACTTCACCGCCATCGTCGAAGCTGACCACCGAGACACGGTTTCCTCGCGAGGCAAGCCGGCGGATCAGTTCTCGATTGTAGATATGGCTTCCGGCCGTTGGCTTCAGCGAGCCGGCGAGAATTCGAATGTGGCGGAGCATCGTCTACCTACACTTCGGCAAGAGCTTCGGTATCGGCCATCGAGAGAACATGCAGCAGCGATTCACTGACTTCACCGTCGTGGATCGAATATTCACGTTCGCACTCGGGGCAACACAGGTAGGCGAAGTTTGCCGACCGATCCTCCGGGAACCGGGCGATCATCTGGCCGCAACGGCAGACCGCTCCAATGGAACGGGCCGGCGACCCCAGCACCAGATGAAAGTCAGGCACCGACTTCGTCACGACCGAGCCCATGCCGACCATCGCAAACCGACCGATCGTCAGGTCGTTGCCGATAGTCGCTCCCGCTCCGATGGTCGCGCCCTCGCGGACAAGGGTCGGTAGCGTGTGCTCATCCGGCGCCGAGTCACGCAGTTGCTTCAGATCCGGAGTCGTCGCTCGCGGAAATCGATCATTGGTAAAGATGGTGCCCGCGCTGATCATGACTCCGTCTTCGATCGTGACCGCGTTGCAGACATAGACCATCGCGTTGATCTTCACGCGGTCGCCGATTTTGACGCCATAGGCGATGTACGTTTTCTCGCCAACGATGCACTCTTCGCCAATCTCAGAATCGTGGCGAATATGAACGTTGTCCCAGATCGACGTCCTGTCGCCGATTCGAACGTCGTCTTCGACAATGGCGGTGCTGTGAACTCGAGCGGCCATTGATACTTTACTCCGGTGAGTGAGTGTGGTTTCGAAGAAGTAACTGACCCGGGTTAACCGGCAGTTTGTCGACTCAAAGAACCCAACATTGATGAACCAACGGCGGGCAGAGATGAGTCTTATCCAACTCTTACTTACCGCCAGTCTGGAGTGTCAGACGAGCAAATCGGGCAGTCACGCGGTGCATTCTGGAAGCGGCCAGGCTGGACATTCGGGATTGTCCGGACGATCGGTTTACACCGACTGCCTGGTGACTGATGTTTCCCGGACAGAGTGCTCGTGAAAGACCCATCGGCTGCAGAGTTGAAAGTTCAGCAGAAAGCCTGCCAGTACACCCGCGACGGCACTCAGCAGAACGTGCTCGCGAAAAACGGCAATACACGACACCAGCGCCAGAGAAGTTGACCAGTTAATGGCCGCGCCAACGCTGCAGCTTGCAACGTATCGCCAGTACTGGCTCCAGGGAGACAGCGTTGTGTCGCTCTGAAATGTAATGACCCGATTGCAGACGAAATTCCACGTCATCGCCACGGCAATCGCCACCGCTCGACCAGCCGCCAGACCGGTGAATGGAAAAAGGACATACAGGACTCCCAGGTCGACGACCATTCCGCTGAGCCCCACACAGCCAAAAAGAACGAAGCGTGTCAACTGCGCATAGTTGACGCGTACGTGCTCAAGTAGCGATGGAAAGGCTTTCGTCAGGTTGATTTGACTGATTGAGCCAAAGCGAGAAGTATCGTCATTCGTAGTTTGATTCTGTGCCTGAGAAGAATTGGTGACCGGAACATACTCAGCGTCACCGGTGCGACTTTTCATTATGGAGGGAACTTCCAACGTTCAAACTCCTGATCCGGCAAGGGCGATGTCTTGAGAGACTTCAGCCTGAGGCATTCTGACAACAGAGGTGACCGGGATTGGAGCTTGAAGTGCAGTGACGCAGACGAATGCCCAACTACATAGATTCGCGGCGAAGGCCATGTCGGCCGCACACAAGGCAAACACCGCTGTTACCAGACACCCGGTGGATGCTGCACCGCCAGGCACTGTTTCCCGGCGCGACCAGAGCAACAGCAGCGGCACAATCAACAGCACACTGTAGTGTGACAAAGTCTTCGGAAAGAGAAGCAGGCTGAGCGTCAGCAAAATGGCGAGTGACAGATTGTCATCGCGACGGCAGGTTCGCAGAATGGCCCATCCCGAGACGATTGTGAAAATAAAAGCCAGAGTTGCAAACGCAGGAACCACCGCCGGATGCCCGCTGTCGATTTCGGTTCCAAGGATGCGAAGTATCGTTGCCAGCAGGGATTGATTGATGTCTTCGGAGTACAGAGTCGATGGCATCTGATGGGCGATCGGGTTGTCAAAGAAGTATCCGAAATACATGCTCGCTCCAGAGACGGCGATCGTGATGACCGACAAACCGGCACCGGCTGCGACGACTCCTGACAGCGGCTTCCATTGTCGAGTCAGGAAAAGATAAGCGGGGTACATGATCAGAATTGGCTTGACGAGAATTCCTGTCCCCAGCGCCAGCCCGCCCTTAAATGTGCGCGGCGACCGCCAGAACAGGATGAGGAATAGAAGAATCAGAAAGTTGGTTTGAGCCAGCCAGATTGTGTCACGTGCCGGCAGCATCGAGAGGAGCAACGTCACACACAATGCCGCTCCGTGAATTCCGTCATCCGGAAAAAATGTCTGGCTCAGCAATCGGATGACACAAGCAATCACAACGGCCAGGAATGCGTACCCGAGCACGCACGCCGTACGGATATCGAATGCCCCCAGGGGCCCGTACAGCAACGCGGATGGAGGAGTCTGCAGAAACAGCAGTTCAGCCATCAGGTCGGCGCCAGGGTTCAGCGGTTCGGCTGCCTGTTTCAGAGCGTCAACATTGTACGGAGAATGCCCGTCGTAGATCGCCGATCCGTAAATCCAGTAGAGCTGAAAATCAAACTCCCGTGGAGCTACCGAATTTCGCCAAGCCGTTGCCGTACTCATGGCCAGCCACGCCGTCGACGTGACGAGCAGAACGGACAACGCGAACCGCCGGAACCTGCCGGACTGGCTCTTTCCCGCCCGATGAAATAGAGCCAGGATCCCTGGCACGAACGGAAGCCACAGCCAGTTGAGATACTCCATAGCGTACACGTTTCTGCGGCATCTTAGTCGAGACTCATAGAGGACAACGTTCCGCCTGGTTTTGAGTGGCAGTCTGGATCAAGGTTCAGGATCGTTACGAGACCTGTCCGGCAGCGGCCAGCAGGCTCTGGGCGTCGACCGATGGCGGCCAGGCAGTCTGCTTGACCGGTTGCCAGACGCTGTTGTGAAGTGAGTCGTACGCTGTTTCGATGACTTCCACCGAGGCGAGTGCATCTTCCGGGCTGACGAGAAGTTTATCTTCACCTCGAATAGCGCGAGTAAAGTTTTCGATCTGGCCGCGGAACGCCTGGAACTTGTTGTAGCCTTCGCCAAAGGTAACCCAGTCCGTGTCGCTGGAGCGGCGGTACTTTGACTCTTTCCAGCCAACAAGCACCGTGCCTTGCGAACCGTAAATGCTCAGGTAATACGGCTGTTCTTTATTCATGCTCCACGAAAGGTCGATGCTGCCCATGACGCCTTCGCTGGTTCGCACAAACATGCGGACCGTATCTTCGACGGCCAGTTTCTGAATTCGGCGACCTTCGACAACCTGAACTTCGGCGACCGGACCAAGGAAGTATCGAATGATGTCGACCGAGTGCGTTCCGTTGTCGATCAGAACTCCGCCCCCGCTGATTTCCGGATTTGAATTCCACCGTTGAGACATGTCGACATGCCCGGTGAAGCAGTTTTCGAAGAGGATGACGTCACCGAGGATTCCCGAGCTGACAATCGATTTTGCTCGGATCACGTCGGCGGCGTAGCGGAACTTCGTCGCCATTGTCAGTTTGACGTCGTTCTGCGCGGCAGCGTCGAACATTTCCCTCGCGCTGTTCGAGTCGATCGCCAGCGGCTTTTCGCACAGCACGTGCAGACCACGGCTTGCGAGGTCAGCACAGATATTTCGATGCGTGACCGGAGGAGTGCAGACCACGACGGCGTCGAGCTGTTCGGCCTCGGCCATCTCTTCGTGACTTCCATACGCCGTCGCACCGATCGACTGAGCGATCGCTTCTGCTGACTCGGCGCGAACATCCGCAACGGCGACGAGAGTTGCAATACTGGTGTCTCGAAATGCCTGAGCGTATGCCTGAGCGATTCCGCCGGCTCCAACCATTCCAAACCGAAGACTGGCACTTGCGATCATGACGCTGATTCCGCACTAAGAGTTCAACTGGATAACCGTCGCTCAAGGCGACCTCCAGAAAGATAGCGCAGAAACCAAACGGCGGACGAAATCGGAAACGCGGATTCACGAATCGACTGCTCTACCCAAACGGCGACAATCTTTGTCAGGAGATGGCATGTCGGTCCGTCTGGATCGGTTCGTCCAATTAGGCGAGCGTCTAATTGCCACCGATGAGCAGCGGCCGCTACTCGGTACTCACGATGTCGATCGTCACATTCGAGAGCATGTTCATCAGCGGGACGAACGATGTCACAGGAGCAGGACCATCGTCTGCGAGCGAGGAATCGGCCAGTTTGATATGTCCCGGTCCAATTCCGCCTTTGCCCAGCGTCCCGTCCAGCGGAACCCATTTGCCGTCGAGCCACGCTTCGGTCCACATGTGCCCGCCGAAAGCTCCGAGACGATCGGCATAAACCAGTCCGACAGCGACTCGCGATGGAATTTTCTGAACTCGCAGCATTGCCGCCAGTAAACAGGCATGCTCGGTACAATCCCCTTCAAGACTCCTGGCGACTTCCGCGGCTGATGCCAGCGCCGTCGAAAAGTTTTTCTTCTTCAATTCCTTATGAACGTATTGCTCCATTCGAACCGCGACCGTACCAGGATCCAGAGACCCCGCCGTCGCTTTACGAGCATGCTCCTGGACGCGGCTGTCGTTTGCCTGAAGAAACTGAGTATCGCCAAGAAAATCCTGCTGCTCGTTTCTTGAAGGTTGAATGTTGGTTGGCGGACGCACAGAGGAAACCGTGAGTGTTGCCGTTTCGTTATCAACTTTTTTGACCGTCTGGGTTCCGCCCGTCGGAAGAAACTCCGCCGGATTTCGCCCTTTTGTATTAATGCGGTAGGTCGCTGTGTTCCGGTCGTGGAGTCCGACAGGAGGATTCGCAATTCTGATCAATGTATTCGTGGCGACGTCCAGTTCTTCGCCAGCAATTTCCTGCAGGGCGACCTCGCGAGGCACACTGAAGGTCACCATTCCTAAAAGGTCCGCTTCGGTCCGAAGTGATTCCCCTTTATCGTCCAGGTAAACACGCATGCCGACTCCCGGAAGAATCGACTGAAACACGCTGACCTTCAGCAGCGACTTCTCGGAACCATCGTGAAGTTTGACGACCCGGTAATCTTCAGCACTGATTTTGACCGTGACGACCTTCGAAAACTCGGGCATGAACGTCTTGAACGTTCGCGATTCGCCCGGCTTGAGAGGCGAATCGCTCAGCGATCGATCCTGCCACGCCGGAGACTTGACAGTCGAATCCCATGCAATCTTTTTTGTCTGAACTCGACCACCGACCGTGGATTCGATGATCAGGTTGCTGCCTTCAACTCGCCCGGAACTTTTAGTCGTCTGCGCCGGCGGGTTCTTCATTTCAAAGTCGTACGACAGGAGCTGCCCGTCTGCTGATTCTTCCGTGTGAGTCTTCGACTGAATCCGGAGTTGCTGTCCAAAGCGGCGGATCGAAACGTGCTCTTCGGTGTCGGTCAGATAAACCGTTTCACGGTCGCGAATCACCTTTCGAATCACGACTCGCCCGTATCCGATTCTCTGTCCCGCCAGGTGAATGACCTGCCAGCTCTCGTCAGCCTGGTTTTCGTCCGCAGCGGATAGCTGTGCGCTGGAGGTAATCGCCAGCATCAACAGAACGATGGCAGCAACGAGATTTGATACAGATAACAAATGGCGGAACATGTCGGGCTCTCTGGAACAGGTTGAGTCTGTTTCGTGATGAGGGGAATTGTTTTCGGACGTTGCCGGCTTTCACAAGTCAGGGTACGTGTGAATCAGTGTTGGCGCTGAACAATCCTGGCCCGGAATTGTAACGATCCTGGCGGCTGACTGGGCCAGCTGAAGCAGTTTGTAACGACTGGATGATCGTATCGCGCCATTTCAGGCACGTCGGCGCGCTGCAGAATCGTTGCAGCCGGATTGTCTCGCCTTCTTGCCGGCTTATCCCAGACCGCGTCAGTGCGTCGGCCCTCAGAGTCCAGCGTCGAAAAAGATGCAGACGTTTGCGGCACGGAAACTTATTCGGGAATCGCGTGCTAGGTTCAGTGTGTGTTTCGCAGAAAGCGGCAACGCTGATTCAGCGCCGTGACCTCGTCTTTGTGATGAGGAATCGAGCCGTTGGGCTGGCTGAGCTGAATCAGTTGATCGCTCAGAGCGGGAACACTGAGCGGCGAACAAAACGTCGGCGACGCAGTTGGGGCTGCGGAAAGTCGGCCTTTTATCAATCGAACGAACCCTGCCTGAACGTTGGCCAACCGCGACTCATTCTGAGTGCGAGGCGACAAGAAGCAGAGACCGAAACAGTCGGATCATCCGACGCAGAGGGGATTCTGGCCTGATGAGTTTTATTCAGAAGTTTGTCAGAAATACTTTTCGAGATGGGCAAACGAGCGGCTCCAGCAGCTTCGAGCACCTGACTGAAGACCAGTTGGAGACTCATCTACGGATCGCCCGTTACGGAAATTTCACGCTGACGGATGCAGTGCGGCCATCGTACGATCTTCAAATCGTACCCCAGGCCGGGTTCCGTCACGATTCTTACAAAGACGCTGATACCGGTGTCGAGATTCCAGTCGTGATGGCGGCGGCATCGCGAGAACGAGTGCTTGATCTGTTCTTCGATCTGCTCGACCCGATGGGCAATGAAGTTGACGTGGTGCTGGAGTCGAGCCACGACTCCAACCACGGTTCTCACAACGATCTGGTTCGAGAATCAATCGACCTGCCGGTTCTGAAAAGTATTCTGATGGACTACGAAGACCTGCTGCTCGACGATGGCTGCATGGGAATCGCGGTACTGAATCCGAATATTCCGATGGAAGTTCAGTTCGACGAGCACAAACTTCTGATCGCCTACGGCCAGAACCTCAACGCCATCGAAGGCACACTGATCGATCACTACGTCGACTGCCACGAAGACATCCGCTTCATCACCGAAGCCGAGCACGTCCATTCTTCGAGCGAAGAGTTCATCGAACGATTCCGCGAGTTGAAATACGACCTGGGCATCGACGTCTGATAAGTGCGGCTAATGAAGCTTTCAGGAAAACGGACAGACCACTTCTCAAGTGGCCTGTCCGTTTTCCATTGGAAGTTGCCGTAGGTCAGGGCCCGTCCGACAGAGCCAGAGAGATAGAATCAACCTGCACGGCAATTATCGGTAGACGAAACAAGTCGGCTACTGGCTTATTGATGTGGGCTCGGGCGGTTGCTGCCAGTCGTAGTCGCTGGTGTATCGAACGTCGAGCCACGGAGTGGGAAGCTTCTCTCCGCCGCTCAGCTTTGATGTGAGTAGTGCATCGAGCACTCCGCTGGTGAGCAGAGTTCGTTCGACCGGCCAGACAGGCTTGCCGGTCTGTACCATTTTTTCGAAGCCTTTTACCAGGAAGGTGAAGTGGCCGTACGGTCGCTCTTCCTGAACCTGGAAACGCGTCGACTCAATTCGATCTTCGCCTGCGTACTTCCAGGCGGCGGTCCAGTCCGCGACAGCACCGTTGAGTGTCAGAATGCTGGCTCGTAGTCCGTCGCGATATTCGACCATCCAGAGCACCGGCTCGCGAACGGACTCTTCCAGCGTTTTGTTTCGTTTCTCCCAACGTTTCTGATTCAGCCGGTCCAGCGTTGCTTCGAAGAGTTGCGGACTGAATTTGCCCGCGTCGCGAGCTTTCCACACTGCGTCACCTGTCAGGCACTGGACGCTGCGTACTCCGGTTTCGCCGCCACTTCGGCGTTCAACAAGACACTGCACCATCTCCAAGGCATGGAACCCGTAAGCATCGAGAGAGCCATACGAAACCGCCACAATTTCTTCGATCGGTGCATCGCGGCGAGTGTCAATCGGCGGGTATCTCCAAAGCACCGGCAACGAGGAACCGGCCATCAGCGGGATCTTCAACTCCTTCGCCCGGTCATAAATCCATTTCGCGTCCGTCCAGTTGTCAGACAGGTGCTTGTCGGAAAAAACCGGGACCGAACGATTCGACGATTCGAAAACGTTCGCGATTTCGGCAAACAACCGCCGCTTGGGAAACTGCTTGTTGCCGGTGGCCGATGTCTCGTAGTCGCCATGTTCGGCGACAAGCAGAACTCCATCGACATTCAAAGCGTTCCTTCCGCGAGTCAGTGACTCGGTGACGGAATTAACAACTGGAATTCCGTACGTCGTTGACCATTCGCCGCTGATATCGCTGGTGGGAACCTGATCCGTAAACAAAGTTGTGAGCTTCAGGTTCGGACGAGGGCCTTGATCGTTCAGTGAGTAGCCACGGACCAGCCGACCGATGATGACTTCTGCGTGCGAGTTGGTCCGACAGACCGTTGTGATGCCGGCAATTTCCGGCACTGGCTTCGCATCGGTCGAATCACCGGCTGACTGCTGAGCACTGACGCAGCAATCCAGCAGAAGGAACGTCGTCAGAATCAGAAGAAGTCGCGTCGAGCAGGTTCTCATGGCGTTCCTCTTGGTCGACTTATCGTTGCCTCATTCCGCGACCGGAGGCGTCACGTCCCCCATAGCGGCGAAGCATTCTTCGAAGTCAGGTTTATAGACATCGCCGATCAGAATGTCGGTGACGTTAGATCGGAACTGCGGGTGCATCTTCATAAACTGCCCGAAACTGAAGTTCGGGTTGTAGTACGCGTAGACCAGCTTGCGGAACACGCCCACGCCACGAGCATGCTCGCTGGTCCAGCTTCCGAGCTGTTCCGCCGAAAAATCATTCTTCTTGAAGGCGGCGTGAATGGCGTCAGCAGCGAACTCGCCAGACTTCAATGCAAGAAACACCCCGCTGGAATAAACCGGATCGATGAATCCGTACGCGTCGCCGACCAGCGTCCAACCGGGGCCTGCTCCCTGCCGAGCGTAGTATGTGTAATCTTTGGTCGTCAGGTAGTCGCGCACCCGTGTCGCGTTCTCAAGTCGCTCGACCATGGCCGGACAGCGTTCGAGTTCCCGGTTATACGCTTCCTCTGCGGTCAAGCCTCCGGCAAACAGAATATTCATGTCGGCGGTGCAGCCAATGCTGGTAATGTTGTCAGGCAACGGAATGAACCAGAACCACGACTGCTTTTCTGCTGTTTGCATGATGAGCGTCGCGCCTTCGTCCTTGCCGGGGTCACGTCGAGCGTTCTCGAAATACGTCCAGACGGTTCCTTTCTTCAGTGCAGGATCGGTCTCTTTCAGGCCAAGTCGAGAGGCCAGAAACGCGGACTGGCCGGTCGCATCAACCAGCACTTTGCAGGCGATATCCTTTTCGACCCGCTCGCCGTTTGGACCGGCAACTTTAACTCGAACACCCGTTGCGCGATCACCCTCGAAGTGAGCATCAATCACCTGAGCTTTCGTGTGGACCGTCGCTCCGAGTTCAATCGCCCGGTCAAGGAGCATCTGGTCAAAAGTGTCTCGCCACACCTGCCAGGTCTGAGAGCTTTCGCAGTCTTTGTACTCATCGAAATAGAACGGGGCGGAAGGTTTCAGACCTTCGCTGAAAAACTGGACGCTGTATTTTCGCGGATAGGCACTTTCACGAAGTCGTTCCACAAGCCCCAGACGCTTGAGCGTCCAGTACGTTTCCGGAATCAGCGACTCGCCAACGTGAAAACGCGGAACTTCAGATCGCTCCAGAATCAAAGTGCGGTATCCATGTTCGGCAATCAGAGCACCTGTCGATGCTCCCGCCGGACCACCGCCGATGACGACGACATCGTAAGATTCTTCAAGAACGGGTTGTGCGGATTCCACCATGTATCGATTCTCTACAGAGGCGCGGAGACTTCCAGCAGGTCAACTGCGGGGCGGTGATTGCAGAAGATTGTGGCGAGGCGACCGTAGGTCGTCGCCCCTTCTTCCATTTGTAGATGCGTCGCCAGACCGGGACCAGCCGTCAGTTTGACGATGGCTCCCAGGTCGATATGTCGCAAAACGTTGTGGTTTATCAGGACTCGACCAAGCGGGATTTCGCCGCTGAGAATCTGCTCTTTGACTTCGCGTGTAACATACTGAAAATTGAAACGCACGATTCCAAACTGAACGACGTCTTCCGTTCCACTTTTCAGCAGCAGAATCTTCCGGCAGTACATGTTCTGGTCGAACTTCTGATCCAGCACGCGAACATCGACGCTGGTTCCGTGGTACGACTCCATGGTAACCGTCATGTGGTGCTCGTGAACGAGCATTTGCTTGTACGGTTCGGGAGTCTGCGAAGACGGAATATGTTCGGCCCGCAGAACCAGTGGCTGGCTTTCCGGAAACAGGTCCAACAGGGCTTCAAGTTCTGTGAGTGGATTCACGGCGGGGTGTGCTGTCAAAGAGGAAGGACCAGGGGAGAGACCTGTTACGTGTAGCGAACCTGACGGTGCTCAGGCTCGAAGTATTCCGTGAGCAGGCTGTCAACCTGCAACAGTCCTTTGCGGGTGAGGTGAACGTGGCCATCTTCAACCTGCAGGTAACCTGCTGCCTGCTGATTGCGGAAGGCGTCTGCGAATTCGTCGAAGATATCGACCCCGAACTTTCGCTGAAACGTGTCGCCGGAAATGTGGCCTTCCTTCAGTTGAAGGATGACTTCTCGAATCAGTGCCTGATGAGCCGATGGTCGTAATGCTCGATTGACCGGAAGTTCGCCTGCCTCGACCACCGTCTGGTAATCCTCGATCTGGTCAAGATTCTGATAATGAACTCCCTGAAGATGCCCGAACGAAGACACGCCGGCGGCAATCAGGTCTGACCCGCGGAAAAGGTTATCGCGATACACGAAATGATCGGTATCGAGCGACCTGACCAGTTCGTTGCCACTTGAAATCTGATACCCCTCGGCCAGCAGACGATTGAATGCTTCATCGACCCAGCGGCGTTTCGTTGCCCAGTCTGCGATTGGCGACGCTGTGCCGTTTTCTTTCATCTCTTTCGAAATGATCGTGTTGAACGGCAACTCCATCTGGTAGATGGTGATATTGTCCGGCTCCATCTCGACGGCTTTGTCGATGCAGCGATGCCAGTTTTCGTCCGTTTCGCCAATCATCCCGGCGATCAGGTCAATGTTGACCTGAGGAAATCCGACCTGCCGCAGCCAGCCGTAAGCCGTTTCAATTTCAGGCGACAAGTGGGCTCGACCGTTCTCTTCGAGGATCGCGTCGTCGAAGTTTTCCACGCCGAGCGAAACACGAGTGATTCCGATTTCCTTCAGCGTCTGAACTTTTTCCAGACTGAGCGTTCCGGGCTCACACTCGAAAGTGACTTCTTCGGCGGTTTCCCAGGAGACATGTTCCGCCAGCTTATCGCGCAGAAATAGAAGCTGCCGGGAGCTGAGGTAGGACGGCGTGCCTCCGCCGAAATAAACAAATTGCAGGTCGCGATTCTGCACAGCCTCAGTGCGGCTAAGCATTTCGATTTCACTCGCCAGGCAATCAACATAACGCTGAATCGCTTTGGCGTTCTGATTGGTGTAAACGCGGAAGTAGCAGAAGCGGCAGCGTTTTCGACAGAAGGGAATGTGCAGGTAAAGTCCCATCGGCACGCTGGCGTCGGGCGGCGAGTTGAGTGCCGACAGGATCTCCGGAACGTTCTCGCGGGTCCAGAGCGAGAATGGCGGATAGTTGGACACGAAGTAACTGCCGACTTCGGTGGAGCTGGTTGTGTCAGTCGCCATGCGGCTTCTCTCTGCTCTCTGCGTTGTTTGAACCATGAAGGTAATGCCAGGTGAAACGCCGGCATCCTGCTTCGTCGTCGCCTGCCGCAAACCGGCATGCCTGTGCTTAATCGGACGATGCCTTGTGGCTGTGGACGAGGCTCGGGATTATCGCAGAGACACCCGATCAACGCCACAACGCGAGCTACTTCGCAGAATTTCTGCCGAGCAGTGGGTTCAGAAAGCCGATCGTCGATTCAAGGATTCTCCCGCGAAGCTGATCGACTGCCTCGTTGGGCGGAGCGTTGATTTCGACCGTCAGGTCTTCGAGGTTCGCCGCACAGAATTCACAGCCGAGCCGATCGACATGAAACGTCACGAAGTCGTCCCAGTCTTCGGGCATCGTCCCCAGAATGTACTTGCCCAGCGTCGTTCGTTTGGGGCAGCTCGGTCGTCCGTCCCGCCAGACTTCGGTCAACAGGTCAGAATGCTGAACGGCCCCCTCGCGATGGTCATCGTTGAAATCAAGCTGTCTGGCAACTCGCTGAATGAACCGATGCTTCAGCACCGCGACAGCCGTTTCTTCCAGTCCAAGCTCCTGAGCGATCTCCTGATTTCTCCAGTGAGCAAAAAACAGGAGGTCAAACGTCTTGAGATCCTGAAATCGACGATCTGCTTTCAGTCGGTCCGTTGAGGACGTGACTGCCTTCAGCAGCGCCGCTCGATCCTTCGCCTGCTGCTCTTCCTGGCGAACGTACCAGCTTGCAGACTGGTCGACGCTCACCGCTGCCTGCGTCGCGGGTGAATGACGGTCGCCAGCTGCCTGAGAATCCGACAGGCACAGCTGCACGTGCTGATGCCGACCCGCTCTACGATAAATGTCAGCAATGCGGCGACGCAAAAGCTGAAACAGCCACGTTTCCAGACTCGCCTCACCGCGAAACAAATTGAGAGACTTCAGGAGACTCAGAAAAGTTTCCTGAACAGCATCTTCAGCGTCAGCATTCTGCTCAAGCTGTCGCCTCGCGAATGCCAGCAGGCGACCATGAAACTGTGAAACAAGCTCTTCCCAGTCCTCACTCCTTCCAGCGAGGACTCCATTCAAGAGCTGATGATCAATTTCGCTGAGAGCGTCGTTCACAGATCGACCACACAAGAAACGGAAACAGGCCCGGCTTCAAAACGAAACCGGGCCTGCACCATGATTGCCGAAATCGCTACCAGTTCAACTGGCGAAAATCCAAACTACGAAACTTCCCAACCTTTGCGGTATTCCTTACGGAGAAACTTGTCCGCTTCGGAAGTATTGGTCACCTTCAGATTGGCCGCGTCCCATTCCAGAGCCTTACCGCTGCGGTAAGCAACGTTGCCCAGCAGAACGGACTCAGTCAACGCGCCTGAGTAGTCGAAGTTGCATGTCGTCGGCGAGCCATCTTTGCAGGCCTTGATCCATTCGGCGTGATGGCCGATCGAGTTGGGAATGGTCGGCGCCGGCGGTTCGAAGGCCGCAAACTTTTCCTGCGGGAAGAGTTTGTAGCTTCCATAGTTAGCGTACATCATGCCTTCGGTACCGATGAACATGACGCCCGAACCAGGGACTCGCTGCCCTTCGATTTCTTTCGGGATCTGATTGCCGTCGTACCAGGTCAGGTCGACCGCCGGCATGTCGTCTCGGGCCGGAAACCTGTAACGAACCGTCAGCCCCAGCGGGCAGGTTTCCGGATGAACTTCCGGTCCTTCCGCTTCGACGTTGGTCGGGTGTCGAAGGTTGAGAGCCCAGAACGGCAGGTCCATAAAGTGGCAGGCCATGTCGCCCAGTGTGCCCTGACCGAACGCCCACCAGCGTCGCCACTGAGCCGGATGATATCGGCCGTTTGCGAAGGGACGTTCAGGGGCTGGCCCGAGCCACAGATCCCAGTTCAGATTCTTCGGCGGCTCGTCAGCCTTTTCGGGAAGCTCGCCACCGCCCCAACCTTTGTTGACCCATACGTGACACTCAGTGACGTCGCCAATCGCTCCCGACTGGATAATCTCAGTCACGCGTCGGTAGTTGTCGCCAGCGTGAATCTGAGTTCCAAGCTGTGTTGCCACGCCGTACTTCTTTGCTTCTTCGGCGATGATGCGAGCTTCTTCGACGGTGTGTGTCAGCGGTTTTTCACAATAAACATGCAGCCCCTTGCGGATGGCCCGAATTGATGCCGGAGCGTGACTGTGGTCAGCCGTCGCGACGACCACCGCATCAATTTTGTCGGCTTCTGCTTCGATCATCTCGCGATAGTCGGCGTAAGTTCGAGCATCCTTGAATCGCGCTTTCGATCGATCCAGATAGTTCGAGTCAACATCGCACAGCGCGACGATGTTCTCTCCCGCCACTCCATCGATATCCGCCAGTGCCCGGTTAGCAGTCCCGACGCAGGCGATCACCAGTTTCTCGTTGGCCGATTTCGATTCAGCCAGCGAGGCTCCGGTCCAGACTCCGGACGAAACAGCTGCAGCGCCGGCCGTGGTCGTTGTCAGAAAATCTCGCCGCGTGAAGTTCAAAGGTTTCGGCATAGTCGTTTTCCTTGCGGGAAATAGTGAAGAGCGATCAGAAGCCGCAGGCTGGGACGGGCACTCTTCGAGTCCCTATCTGTCAACAGGCGGGCTCGCCAACAAATCAGCGTCAGCGAATGCGTCCGACTATAAACGACTCCGCAAAGCACTCTCAACTGACCGCTGAAACCGAATCAACGCGCCCGGCAGAGACTCGACTGCCATATCCGACCAATGCCGCCGACCGCGTTCAAATTTGCCAATGCTGTTGGTGGTGCTGGCGTCATTCATTCGTTTCGAATTACCCTTCGGCAACCGCTGCATACAAATAATTACCATTGGAACGAATGATTCTTCTGGATTGCGGTGAAGTATTCTTACGATGTTGCTTTTGGCGTTGAGTTGCCGATCTTTGGAGTGTAGCCTCTTCCGCTTGTATAGGTGGCAGCTGAATCAGCCGCTTCCAAACGTATCCAAAAGCGTTCATACCCAGCAGAATACATCGCCATTCATCAGGTCGCGATATAAAAATCCTGCTGCAAATTACGACTGTCTTTAGTCACCCTTTACTTTTTTGTCCCCTGTTCTGTGAGGTAATGTTCGAATGAGAAGACTCAATACGAAGGCTAAGTTGTCTAATTCCCGACGGGCCGGCTTTACGCTGATCGAGCTGCTCGTCGTAATTGCGATCATCGCAATTCTAGTGGCGCTGCTGCTCCCGGCAGTTCAACAGGCTCGAGAGGCCGCACGCAGGTCTCAATGCGTCAACAATCTTAAGCAGTGGGGACTTGCACTTCACAATCACCATGACATCTATGGAATGTTGCCGCCAACTCGGGACATTGGCAGAGCTTACGAAGACACTCCACTTGCCCACAATCGATATTGTCCCACGCCGTGTAGAAAGTTCCGGTGACGGCGGGTTGATAGATTCA
>CAXBME010000007.1:0-290825 GCA_963976765.1 uncultured Planctomycetaceae bacterium | reverse complement strand
ACTCAGATTCATCCATTCCGTGGAACCCGAACTTTGCCCTCTGACGAAGCACTAGATTCCTGTTTGCTTTCTCCGCTCACAAGACACATTGCAGCCTCGCACCCATTGCGTCGGCGATGGAGGCATTTCGTGAAGAACTGGCGAAACAGCAGACAACCAAAGGTCTGATCAAGTTTCCCTACCACGAAGCGTTGCCGGAAGTGCTGATTCGCAGAATCGCCGAGTACTGTCTTCAGCAAACCATCGCACGTAACGACGACGGCTTCTGGTAATTCGACATGGCCGCAGTCTACATCACTCTCATTTTTCTCTGATGGTCACGCCCCGGCTACCTGATTCTTCAGGCAACCGTCGCCCATCGCCACTAATCAGGCTCATCAACTGTGCGATGAAGTTGAGTTTTGATTCACGTCTCGAATTCGTGAGTTGGCCAATCCGAACGACGGTCCGAGGCCGTTCCAGAGTGCGAATCCGGCAGGAATCATTGCGATGCCGAACAGCCAAAGGTAGCCGATCGGGCAATTGTGTTTGAGCAGGTCGCCGGCATCACCGACCGATTCGAACGAGCCGATTCCGAGGTACGCTCCGTTAGCGACGCAACAGAATCCGGCGAAGAATCGGGCCAGGTGTGCGGCTTTCGGCAGGAGTTGTTGCGTCATCAGCCAGTTCAAGATGGGAATGACACACCCGAAAACCGGGCCGCACCACACAACTGGAAGCGGGTGCGGATTTACGGAGAGATCGGTTCGGGAGATCGCCAGTGGGTGGAGGACGACTCGTTCAACGATACCGCCAGTCAGCCATGCACCGATGACATGTCCGCCTTCGTGAACGGCCATCATTGCGTACCAGCAAAGGCCAAGGTACGCGGACATTGCGAGTATCCACTTCGGACGCCACGCTCGTAATTCCGATTGACGTTTTTTGAGTTTCACCGGCTCTTTCGCCACTAAGACACGCTTTCAAAAGAATTGCAGTCCGCTGTCCTGCCGCACTCAGGCATCATTCGACTTTTGCCCGCAACTACACTCTGATGACTCTTTGCAGTTCAAGATATGACACGCCAGGAATAGTTTCGAGCGGGATGCTGGCATTCGCGATGCGCGTTTTACTTGAGTCGCCGCTACCAGGAGACTTGTGCGGACTCACCAAATTGACCTGACGAGTGAGGCTGGCAACAATCGCCGAGCGGCGTCCGTGTTCGCACGGCTTTTCAGTATGGAAATGCTGCCGGACTGGCTACGTTTTTTGTTTCTGGCGATGTCGTTTTACCTGGTGAGTTTTACGTTTCGCGACTGGAAGACTTGATATGCACGCGTTTCAGACCCCGAATCTGCAATCCGAAAACTCTTCGAGCAATGCCTGCCGGGATGTCTCGTCGAAATGGTTGAGAGCGGCGGCAAGCGTTGTTGCGACGCTCGTTGTGTTTCTCCAGTTCAACACTTCGCCAACTGCTGCGAAGGAGAATCGCCCGCCGAACTTTGTCGTAGTCTTTACCGACGATCAGGGCTACCAGGACATCGGCATTTTCGGGTCGCCGGATATTGAGACTCCAAATCTCGATCGCATGGCGGCTGAAGGGGCGAGATTCACGGACTTCTACGTTTCGCAGGCTGTGTGTTCGGCGTCGCGCAGTGCGTTGATGACCGGGTGCTACAACGTTCGAGTCGGCATCCTGGGAGCATTGGGGCCGCAGTCAAACGTCGGCATCAGTGATGCCGAAATGACCATTGCCGAAGTGCTCAAGCAAAAGGGCTACGCAACGGCAATTTATGGAAAGTGGCACCTGGGACATCACCCTCAATTTCTGCCGACTCGACACGGGTTCGATGATTACTTCGGGCTGCCCTACTCAAACGACATGTGGCCGTACCATCCGAACGTGCTGCATTTGCCGATGGAAGAACGGTTGAAGAGGTGGCCGAATCTGCCGCTGATCGACGGCGAGAAGATCATTAACCCGAAAGTCTCGCCGGAAGATCAGACTCACCTGACAACCTGGTACACCGAACGGGCGGTCTCGTTCATCGAGAAAAACAAAGAGCAACCGTTCTTTCTCTACGTGCCTCATTCGATGCCACACGTACCACTTTATGTGAGCGATAAGTTCAAAGGAAAATCGAAACGCGGCCTGTACGGCGACGTGATCATGGAGATCGACTGGTCGGTCGGGCAGATTCTGGAAACATTGAAGAAGAACGGCCTCGACGAAAACACGATGGTTATCTTTACCTCTGACAACGGTCCGTGGTTGTCGTACGGAAATCACGGCGGGTCCGCACTACCTCTGCGAGAAGGCAAAGGGACGATGTGGGATGGTGGCTGTCGCGAACCATTTATCGCTCGCTGGCCAGGGAAAATCCCAGCCGGGCTTGAGTGCAGCGAAGTCGCCGCCACGATCGACATCCTGCCCACGCTGGCTCAGTTGGCGGGAGCACCGCTGCCCGAACACACGATCGATGGCAAAGACATCTGGCCGTTGCTGTCCGGTCAGGCTGGTGCGAAGTCGCCTCACGAATACTACGCGATGTACTACGGGCGCGAGCTTCAGGCGGTTCGAAGTGGAAAATGGAAACTGCACTTCCCGCACGGATACCGCTCTCTGAGAAGTGAGCCGGGACATGACGGTCTGCCTGGTCCGTACACGCAGAAACGCACCGGCCTGGAACTCTACGATCTGGAAGCCGACATTCGAGAATCGACGGATGTTGCCGCAAGGTTTCCGGAAGTCGTCGCTCGGCTGCAGAAGTATGGAGACGAAGTCCGTGCCGAACTCGGCGACAGTCGGCTCAATGTTCAAGGCGCCGGCGTCCGAGCTGTCGGCCAGCTTCGCCAGTAGCCACTCAGCCTGCATGTGAGGCCGAGTCTTCTGAATTGGCGAGGGAAGTTGTCAACTCGCATACTGGAGTTGACCGAATCTTTCCGGCAGTAGCAAACGTACTCGTAGCGAAACGCCGACGCGACGGGTAGCCTGTTCGTTCAGGCTGATACACATAACGAATCCGAATAACGTAAACGCTGCCGGCGATCACCATCGAGCCGATCTGTTCTTCAGAGTTGTCGTAAGTAACTTCCTGCCAGGGCAGTTGTTCGCTGTGGAAGTAATTTGAGCGACGTAAAGGACGACGGGCCAATCCATGCAGAACCTTCCTTGCATCCGTGTTTTACTGGTCGAAGACAGTCAGTCGGATGCCGAGCTGTTTGAGATTTATCTCGAACAGGTGCGTTCTGCGGACTACCAGATTCATCTCGCCGAGACCCTTGCAGACGGCGTCACCGCCCTGAAAAGCCGTCCTGTCGACATTGTTCTTGCCGATTTGAATCTTCCCGACAGTTTCGGCATCGACACCTGCCGCAAGCTTCATAATGCCGATCCGTCAGTTCCAATTATCGTGCTGACGGGCCTGGCCGATGAAGAGAAGGCTCTTGAGGCGATGCAGGTCGGAGCGCAGGACTATCTCGTCAAAGGCGAAATCAGTGGCAACGTGCTCGCTCGGTCGATTCGCTATTCGATCGAACGTCAACGAGCTGCGGACATGCAGCGTCAGAGCGACGAACGCATGAGGCTGATCACCGAGCAATTGCCCGCCGTACTCTGGACAACCGACGTCGACCTTTGCATCACTCCGCCGTCGACCGAGTTTCTGATCAAAGAGAGCGAAGGGAAATCGCCGGTTGGACTAACGCTGAAAGAATTTTTCGAGACTGACGACGATCGATTTCCACCGATCGCGGCTCACCGAAGCGCTGCGCAAGGGGCGCCGGTTTCAATCGAGTTCTTCTGGCGAGGAAAATCATTGTCCATTCATGTTGAGCCATTGCTCGACTCGGCCGGAAATATCATGGGCACCATTGGTGTTTCACTCGACGTCAGCACTCAGAAGCGGATGCAGGACGAACTCGACGCGGCGAGGCATGTTCAGCAGGCTCTGTTTCCTCGCAACTCGCCGAACGTTCCTGGCTTCGACATTGCCGGCGCCGTCTATGCTGCCGAAGAAACGGCCGGCGACTACTTCGATTTTATCCAGATGGAAAACGGATGCTGGGGCATCGTCGTGGGAGACGTCACCGGGCATGGACTTGGCCCCGCGCTGCTGATGGCGGAACTGCGCGCGTACTTGCGAGCTGTCGCATCGACACGTCCTCATTCGGGCGAAATTCTCATGCTGGCCAATCGGTTTCTGTCGGGCGACCTCGAAGAACAACGATTCGTCACTTTGTTTTTTACGAGAGTCGATCCGGCTGACCGAAGCTTCACGTTCGCATCGGCTGGTCACAATGGATACCTGCTGAAGGCAAATGGCGTCACTGAAACGTTGAAGAGTACCGGGCTGCCGCTTGGCCTGATTCCCGACACTATCATCAACACCAGTTTTCGCGTCGTGTTCGAACCTGGAGACATCCTGTTTGTTCCGACCGACGGGTTTCAGGAAGCTCACACCGTGGAGAACGAACTTTTCGGTCTCGCACGGACGCTGGAATTCGTCAGGGATCGGCGTCACCTGCCTGGCGCACAGATCATCGAAGAGCTACGTGCTGAGGTTTGCAGGTACGTCGGCTCAAGAGACATCGCCGACGACATGTCCGCGATCATCGTCCGATGCCTTGAGTAGTGGAAATTGCCGGTGAGCTGGTTCATTAACTTCTCGAACTGCCTTTGCGGGTAATTGCCAGGGTCAGAAACAGGCCAAAGAACAATCCGGTCACGAGCATCGCCAGAAATAGTTTGGGCGAGTACCTGTCCTCGAACCCGTGGAGCAGGTTCGTGCCGAAGATCGACGACAGCGTCGCGATCGGAAAGAAGAATGCGACCAGCAGGTTCAGCCGATGTGACGAGATTCCCATCTCGTAACTTATCCTGGCTTGTTCTTCAGCTCGGCAAACGATGAGGAAGTCAAGTTCGTTCTTTGCGTCAGCATTGAGCAGTTCCGACAGTCGCTCGATCTCGTACGCCTCGTCGCGAAAGTTGATGATGTCTTTCGCGTCTTTGATTTCCTGCCGGGCTGTTTGAATTGCTGCGTGCATGTTTCGCGCGGTTCGGTGAAGCGGCAAGAGGTCTGAAACCACTTTGAAATACTCGTCGGACGTTTTTGCAGACTCTTCTTTCTCTTCAAGTTTCTCAATTCGTTGCCGGTAGTCTTTCAGGTGACCGTGCAGACTCCCGACGGACGAATCGAGGCAGTTGACTTTCCAGGTGCCATCAGGCTGTCGCCAGAACAGTCGCCCCTGGCGATCATTCTGGTCCGGCTCTGGAGGGCTGTGCAGAATCAGTAACAGATGCCCGTCAGCGACCATCGCCCGCTGACGTCCGACCCGATTTCCAAGCCGATTTCTAAAAGACGCAGGAACTTCCCAGCTTGCGGGAATCAGTGTTCGATCTGAAACGTCGGATGTCGTCTGTCCTGCCGACTTTGAGTCACTCATCGGGGTGTCCTCAAAAACAAAGGAAAGAAGGGGTACGGCCTTTGCCTGAAGGCCTCTCTCTCAGCGTGCGATGAATCCTACCGTTCTGCGTATCTTCTGCACTTTCACAGCCAGATATGTCCGTCAGAATCGATCTGGTTGTGTCAGGCGGGTCCAGGTACGATCCTCGGTGCATCCGAAAATGTCGCGAACTCGTTCGCTGCCGGATTGAACAAACTGTCTACGTCAGCCCTCTGCTTCAGATCATCGGCGATCAAAGAAGTTCCGAAGTTCGATACAGTCGGACGGTGCAATAAACTCGTTGTTTCGGATCGGCAGAGCTGGATTCAGCACAATAGGCTTTGAAAGTTTTTGGGAGTCTCGTCATGAAGCGTCTTGCAGCCTGGGCTTTTGGTTCGACTGGCGCAGTGGTTGTCACCTTGCTCGCCATTTGGGCAATCAGTAGTCAGCACGTCGAAGCTCAACAGGGAAAACCTGACGTGGTTACCGCGTACGACTGTACGATTCAGTTGATCGACGTCGTCACTCTGGCTGCCGAACGGCCAGGTATTCTCGAAAACGACACGCCCGAAGAAGGCACAGTCGTCCAGGCCGGCCAGATCGTTGCCGGTTTGAAGGACGGGGTGGCGAAAGCGACGTACGAAAAAGAACTTGAGAAGTCCACGAACGATGTTCACGTCCGCTATGCCGTAAAGTCATCCGAGTTCGCAGATGCTGACCTCGCCATGTCGAACGCGGCGAACAACAAAGTTCCCGGCACCGTTCCTGAAGCTGAACTCGCAAAACAGAAACTGGCTGTTGAAAAAGCGACACTTCAGATTGAGCAGGCTCAGTTTGAGCAAAGAATTGCACAGCTGACCGTTACCGAAAACGAGGAAGCGCTGAAGACCTACAAAGTGACCGCCCCTTTCAGCGGCATTGTTTCAAAGGTCTATCAGCGAAAGGGCGAAGCCGTTCAACAGGGAACTCCAATTCTGGAAGTTCTGAGCATCGATCGAGTCAAAATCGAAGGATATATCAGCATTCCCGACGCGTTCCATGTGAAGACAGGCGATACCGTCCGGGTTCAACTGGATGCCGGCGAACTGAATATCCCTTTCAAGGACGAGATTCTCGTTGGGAAAGTGAAAATGGTCGACACGACCTTCTCACCAATTATTGGCAGTGTGAAAGTGATCGCAGAAATTCCGAATCCCAATCGGATTCTTCGCCCGGGTCTGAACGCCAAAATGGCCATCACTCCGGCTCCCGCCAATGCGGCAATCGGTCTTCGACGATAACCTTCACGTCTTTTGATTCCTGAACGGCATGAATCAGACTCACCCCGATTGACGCACCGGTGATGCGATGATTACCCAGCAAAACTCCGAAATGATTCCCTCGACGCAGCGACCAATTCCGCTGGCGGTTCGAGCCGATCTGGTGATCAAACGGATTGATTACCTGGGAGTCGGTTACTGGGTTGTCAAAGATCCTGCTGGCCTGAAGTACTTCCGACTTCAACAGGAACAGTACCACGTCCTGAACCTGCTGAACGGCGAACGCAGCCTGGAACAGCTTCGCGAGGAAATGCTGAAAATCATGCCGACTGTTCGGCTGCAGCTTTCCGACATCCAGCACCTGATTACCGACCTGCACGAAAAAGGTCTGGTTAGCAGTCAACGATCGGGCCAGGGAGCGTCGCTGATCAAGAAGCAGCGCGACGAGAAAAAGAAAAAGTTCTTCAACACCCTGAAAAGTCTGCTGTACCTCAGACTGCCCGGTTGGGATCCGGAAACCACACTCACGGCAATCTATCCGGTTTGTCGACTCCTGTTCTTTTCCAGGTTCGGAGTCTTCGTCTGGTTCGCCGTCGTGCTGTCGTCGTGGGCTCTGCTGGCTGTTCAGTTCGAAACTTTTCGCTCCGAGCTGCCGAAGTTTCAGCAGTTCTTCGGTTGGCCGAACCTGCTTTATCTGTGGATCACGCTGAGCATCTCGAAGATTATCCACGAATTCGGTCACGGTTTAAGTTGCAAACATTTCGGCGGCGAATGTCACGAAATGGGTGTCATGCTGCTGGTGTTCAGCCCGTGCCTGTATTGCGATGTTTCCGACTCATGGATGCTTCGCAGCAAGTGGCCGCGCATCATGATCGGTGCGGCGGGGATGTATATTGAAGTCTTCCTGTCCGCACTCGCGATCTTCATCTGGCGGTACACCGACCAGGGACTGCTGCACAATCTCGCGTTGAATATTTTCTTCGTTACGACGATCACGACAGTCATCTTCAACGCCAATCCGCTGATGCGTTTTGATGGTTACTACATGATGTCTGACTTTCTGGAGATTCCGAATCTCCGCCCGAAAGCCGACAAGCTGCTGCGGGAGTCTTTCGCCTGGTACTGCCTGGGGATCGAATCCAAACCCGATCCGTTTATGCCAGAAACCGGCAAGGCGTGGTTTGTTACCTTCGCCATCGCGGCAGGTATCTACCGCTGGTTTATCGTGATCGCGATTACGGTGTTTCTCTACACCGTTCTGAAACCCTATGGATTACAGAGTATCGGGGCGACACTGGCCGTCGTGTCGATTTCGACGATCATGTACAGCATGATCAGCAACCTCTACAAGATGATCACGGCACCGAGGATTGAACCGATGAGCAAACCGAAAATCGCATTCACTCTCACGATTCTGTTTTGCGTTAGCTATGCGGTGCTCTCCATTCCGATGCCTCTGCACATTGAAGCAACCTACATCATCGAGCCGCTCAACGTTAAACACATCTACACGCAAACGCCTGGCGAGTTGACCGACGTGATGGTCAAGGCTGGAGATTCGGTCGGCGGCGATCAGGTCGTGGTTCAAATGCGAAACCCGGATCTGGAAGACCAGAAACGTGATCTGCTCAACAAGATCGAGATCCAGAAACTCGAAAGGGACACACAGCGAATCGTTGGCAACGAAGGGCGCATGAGCCTTGCCGACAACCAGATCGCCGCCCTGACTGACCAGCTTAAAGATGTTCAGCAGCAGCTTGCCGCCCTGACGATAAAGGCGGAAATCGCCGGAACGATTGTCGAACCGCCACGGGTCCCTGAACCCCCCATCGAAACCGCGCGAAAGCAGCTTTCCACCTGGAACGGAACGCCGCTTCATCCGAAGAATATTGGCGCCACAATCGACGAACGGACTCATCTGCTGAGTGTTGCCCCGTCGAGCCTCTTTCAGGCGGTTGTGTTGATCGACCAGGGCGACATTAACGAACTCAGCCAGGCCGAGCTGGTCGCACGTCTGGAAGATTCCGAAAAGAAACGTCAGCTCATTCAGTTGAAGTTCGACCATCTTCCATCGCGAACCTACGAAGGCCACATTCAGGAAGTCTCGAAGAACCCTCTTGAGTACGTACCTGAGCAGCTTTCGAACAAACTGGGTGGAGACCTGCCGACGGTCACCGACAGTCAGGGACGCGAACGTCTGTTGAGCAGCGTTTATCAGGCAACGGTCGAACTGGAACAGGACACCGAACTGCTCAGATCCGGAATGCGAGGTCTGGCTCGATTCCGAGTCGAAGAACGAACCGCCGGACAATGGCTGTGGCGGTACATCAATCAGACGTTTCACTTCCGCCTCTGACCGTTCGCCTCAGCCAGGTCCATCCGTTTCGTAATCGGTCGGGTCGTCGATGCCGCTTTTTTCGAAGGCGGTTTTTCGATCAAGACAGGTGCCGCAGCGACCGCATTGTTTCTCGCCGCCGACGTAGCAGGACCATGTTAACTGAAACGGAACGGCCAGCTCTGCTCCGCGCCGCACGATATCCGACTTCGTCCACGTGACGAACGGTGCAAGAATGCGAATCGGCTGCCAGTCGCAGATTTGTGCGACGTTATCCATTGCTGCTGCGAATTCCGGGCGACAGTCGGGATAAGGGGTGTACTCTCCGGAGTGAGCTCCGAATGCGACGGCCTGGCAGTCATTTGAAATGGCCCAGCCGACCGCGATTGACAGCAGGATCATGTTTCGATTTGGAACCGTCGTCTGCTGCATGGATTTTTCTTCATACCTGCCTTCCGGAACCGCGACGCTGGCATCAGACAGGCTGTTGCTGCCAAAGATCTGAGCCAGCCCGGAGAGGTCGAGCATCGTCAGTTCAACGTCGATCGCCTGGCAGATTTCCTGAGCGGAATGAAGTTCGCGACTGTGCCTCTGGCCATAGTGTATTGAAAGCGCGACTACCTCATGCCCCGACGCTTTCAGGTCGTACAGCAGAGTCGTCGAATCCAGACCGCCTGAGAAAATTACAACCGTCCGCGTTGTCATCTGCCTGAGTCCTGAGGAGTGTGACGAAGTATCTGACTCGGAAGTCAAAGCCGCTGCGGAGTGTCGTCGCTGGGTGGCGACTTGAATACCGAATCATCGCTCAAGCGGGACAGGTCATCGTCAGACAGCCGAGTCACGCAGTTCAGGTATGACAGGTCGTGCGGATCTGTTGAACGGCGGCATCATCTGATGCGGGAAAACAACGGATCGTTCGATTCGATCACCAGGCGTGCCAATTCCGCACTTCGTTGCGTAGTTGTCGAACCACTCCTTGCTCGTCGACCATTTCCGAGGAAGTCTGGCGTGACGGAAGTCTCTGGTCGGATCGACGTTTGATCCGCCACCTGCCGACTGCCGCGCATGTCGTCCTTTAAGAATAGTCTGACGAGGTATTCCTGTGCGATTTAACAACTGGCTCTCCAGCGTTCAGAACCGAATTCGTTCTCCCCGCAAACGAGCAGGCTCTCGTCAGCCGCGTCGGATCGAATTCTCGCCACAGCGAATTGAGCATCTTGAACAGCGCACCATGCTGACCGTGCAGGTAACGCAGATCGTGTCGGGGCTCGGTACTGAGTTATTCATCACGACGAATTCAGGCGACAACATCTCTGTTCGAGCTGCCATTTCGACTTCAACAGTTGTTGAGGTTCTTGAAAATGGTTCGCCAGTCCTCGGCATTCCTGCGATTGATCCCGCGACGCTGGCCCGGCTGACAATCTCCGGTGACGACGGAAACAACGTCGTCGACCTGACTGCTGTCACCGGGACATTTTTCAATCCGAACCTTGAAATCATCGTCGATGGTGGTGACGGCGACGACTTTATCCGAGGCAGCCTGGACATCGCCTCGACGTTGAACGGTGGCGATGGTACTGACGTGCTGTTCGGGGGAACGCGAGCCGACCTGCTGAACGGCGGCAACGGGCAGGATCTGCTCAACGGTGGAGACGGCAACGACACGCTCAACGGTGGAGACGGCGGCGACATCATCAATGGTGAAGTCGGTGATGACCTTGTAAACGGCGGCTCAAGCGGTGACACGATCAACGGCGGTTCCGGAGCTGACACGCTCAACGGCCAGAGCGGCGCCGACACGATCACCGGAGACACCGACGACGACGTGATCGACGGTGGCAGTGGCAACGACACACTTGACGGCGCCCTTGGCGATGACTCTGTCTCAGGCGGATCCGAGCTGGATTCCATTCTTGGCGGCGTTGGTAATGACACTCTGAATGGAGACGCCGGTAACGATTCACTCTTCGGCGGCGACGATGACGATCTGGTCTTCGGTGGTACGGGCAATGACTCACTGAACGGTGAAAACGGAAACGACATCGTCAACGGCAACAGCGGAAACGATACGGTCCTTGGTGGTTCTGATGACGATACTCTTCTGGGCGGTAGCGGCCATGATTTGCTCTTCGGCGATGGAGATCAGACACAATTGGAACTGACCGGCAACGACCGGATTCTGGGGCACATTGGTAACGACACAATCTTTGGCGGAAGTGGCGCAGACTTTATTGATGGCGGTGCTGGTGACGATGCGGTGTCTACTAATGACCTGGCTCTCACAGTCGACGATATCCGAATTGATCCAGAGGGTGGTGCCGGCGTGACGACGATCGTCAACTTCACAGTCTCGCTTTCGTCGACATCCGAAGACATCGTCACGGTTCAATACCAGATTGGTTCTGATGGCACGATCACCGGTGGAACGGCAACGGAGGGAGTTGACTTTGTGGGCGTTCCTGTCGGGGTGGTGACGTTCCAGCCGGGCGAAACAAGTAAGCAGATCCCAGTGAGTATATTGGGGGATACACTGGACGAGATCGAAGAGACCTTTTTCATCACGCTGAGCAACGCAACCAATGTTGCAATTCTTGATGGTTCTGGCGAAGGGCGAATTATTGATGATGACGATTTTGGACTTATCGTTTCTCGCGAAACAAACGCCCAGAATTTAGTAAACACGCTCGTCGGTACAGCGCCAGGAATTGTTGTGACGAACGTTTCTCTGACTGCGCCTCCGGCAGCGGGTGCTGCTGTTTCGACCGGGATCTATTCTGCTGGCGGCGTGGCACCGTACGGGATTTTTGGCGACGGAATCGTGCTGAGCACCGGCGACGTTGCTGACTACGGCAGTGGGCCGAACAATTCTACATCGCAAACGACATCCTTTGATCCCGTGCAGGACACGTCGCAGGACGTGTTGCTCGACCCGATTACCGGTGGGCTGATTGGGCACTTTGACGTAACCCGCCTCGATATCGATTTCGACCTTCTGCCCGGATTTGACACACTCTTTTTCAACGTAGTCTTCGGTTCGGAAGAGTTTCCCGTCTTCGTAAATTCGATCTTTGACGGCTTCGGGATCTTTTTGAATGGAACAGCTCCAACCGACAATATCGCATTCGTTGCCGGCCAGCCTGTGAATATTTCTCACCCGGACTTCGCGGCAGTACCGGGAACGGAACTTAATGGCGTTCTGAATACGGGTGGGAATCCCACTCAGACCTTTCAGGCTCAGATCGGTAACGGAGCGACGGGAAACAGAATCACGTTCATCATTGCCGATTTCGCTGACTCAATTTTCGATACAACGGCCTATATCGCATCTCTGGGAGCCGTTCCGCCAACTCAGCCACCGCTGCCACCACCGCCACCCGTTCCACCGACAATAGGGCAGAACGACACAATTCTCGGCGGTGACGGAAATGACACGTTGATCGGGTCTGGCGGCAATGATCTGATTGACGGGCAAGCTGGCAATGACACACTGATCGGCGGCGGCGGGATGGATACGCTTCAGGGTGGCGAAGGAAATGACACCATCAACGGCGGGTTTGGCGATGACTCGGTCGACGGCGGTCAGGGCAACAACACGCTTGGCGGCGGAAACGGCAGCGATGTGCTGATTCTCGAACCGTTTGCGAATGGGGCGAATACTTCCATCGATACCGGCGGGGCCGATGCTGTCGAGATTCGGGGCACGGCTGGTGCCGACACGTTTGTGATTTCTCAGGTGGGGGGGCTGTTGCGGGTGTCGACTCCGAACGCGTCAATCACCGTTTCGAACAGCGTCCATACCGTGACGATCCTCGGGATGGACGGCAACGACACGGTCACGATGGGCAACATCAATAATACTCGTCCGCTGGCACTTCAGGTGAGACTTGGCGACGGGGCAGACACGTTTAACGGTCAGTCGAGCCTCTCAAACAGACTGCCGATCCAGGTACTCGGAGAAGGCGGCGATGATACTATTTCGGGAACGCTCAATGACGACATCCTCGACGGTGGCGACGGCGACGATGTGATCTCCGGCGACCGCGGGGAAGATTCCATTCGAGGCGGAGCGGGGAACGACACTCTGTCTGGGGAACTCGGCGACGATCAGTTATTCGGCGGTGACGGAGCGGATTCGCTCTTCGGCGGAATCGGCAACGACCTCCTGCGAGGCGGCAACGATGACGACCGCCTGAATGGAAATTCGGGACACGACACGCTCGAAGGAGAACTCGGAAACGACACTCTACTGGGCGGTTCTGGTAACGACCTGGCCCGAGGCGGGTCGGGTTCCGACAGCATCAAAGGACAAAGCGGCCTGGATACGCTCTTCGGCGGCGGCGGCAACGACACGATTCGAGGCGAAGCCGGCAACGATGTGATCAACGGCGGCGACGGCAACGATTCCCTGAGAGGTGGCACCGGTCACGACCTGATCAGTGGTGGCGAAGGCAGCGATAATATCAATGGCGAAGCCGGTAACGACACCCTGCTGGGCGAGGATGGCGACGACTCGATGATCGGCGGAGCTGGTGCGGACATCGTGCTCGGCGGCGACGGTGACGATCGTGTTTCCGGAAGCGGCTCGAACTCCGACACCGTCGCGGGCAACGAGGGCGACGACCTGCTGATTGGCAATCAGGCTTCGGAAATCGACGAGACGTTTACACTCTCGAACGACATCCTCGACATGCTGATCGACACTCAGGTTTAAGAATCGACAGTGTCTTACTCAGCCGCCTGTTTGTGTTCCATCACTCGACGGTTGTAGAAGGCGATGGTTTCTCGACGAGTCAGCATGCCCAGAAGTTCACCGGGATTGTCTGCGTCCAGGACGGGCAGCTCGTCGAGATTCATGGCGGTGAAGTATCTCAAGGCGGTGTTGAGGTCGTCCTCTGGCGAGACACTGACCAGCTTCGTCGTCATGACGTCTCTTGCAACCGCCAGACGCCAGATCGTCTCGTCAAACAGGTAGGCTCGCACGTCATCGTCGGAGAAAATGCCGACCATTTTTCCGTTGTCGTCAACGACCGGGAAGTAGTGCTGGTGAGTTTCTGCCAGAATGTGAACGATGTCGTCGAGCGACGTTGATTCCGGAACGCGGCGAATGTTGTCGCGTTTCTGGAAGACGTCTTTGACACGATGTCCTTCCAGCACGTCGACGATAAAGTCACCCTTGTGCGCTGGCGATTCCAGTCTTGTCGGAACCTGTTTGACGTATAGAGTCCAGCGTCGACACAGCAGAAAACAAAGCGTCGACACCCACATTGTGGGCAGCAGCAGCTTGTAGTCGCCGGTCATCTCGGAAACCATGATGATCGTCGAGATCGGCGCATGAGCCGCTCCGGCAAAGAAGCCGGCCATGCCGATAATGGCATACGCTCCAGGATGCGTCTGGATGCCAAACAGATCCTGAAACCACAATCCAAGTGCCGCTCCGACGCAGCCGCCGATAACCATCGACGGTCCAAACACTCCACCCGATCCACCAGTGCTGATTGTCAGTGAGGTAGTCAGCACTTTTCCGCCAGCGATCAGCAGCAGCGTACCGATGCCGAGTTTCGCTGGATCTTCCAGAGCTGTCTGCAGCGATCCGTAGCCGGTTGAGAGAACGGCCAGAGTGGCTCGGCTGTCGCCCTGATCAAAAGTCAGATGGAGGCCGACGCCGACCAGTCCCGCAAGAACAGCTCCGATGGCTGGCTTCACGAAATTCGGAACGACCGTGATCTGCTTGCAGATTTTATGAAGGCCATAGAACGTTCTGATGTAAACGACAGCAGCCAGTACCAGCACGATCGACATCAACGCCATCGGCAGCAATTCGGCCAGAGATGAAATTTGATAGTGCAGGCCGTTTCCGAACAGCGGCAGAAACGCCGCGTCGGCTGGCATAAACAGGCTGTAAACGCTGTAGCTGACAATTGACGAAATCGCCGCCGGAACAACGACGTCTGACTCGATGTCTCCTTCGCGATAAAGAATTTCACCGGCAAAGAGTGCGCCTGCGAGCGGTGCACGAAAGATGGCTCCCACGCCGCCAGCCATTCCGGATGCCAGCATGATCCGGCGGTCTCGATCAGAAAGGTGCAGTCTGGTCGCAAGGTAGGAGCCAAACCCGGCGCCGATCTGAGCGATCGGGCCTTCACGGCCAGCCGAACCTCCGGTGCCGATCGTGATAGCCGAGGTGATCGTCTTGACGATGGGTACTCTCGCGCGAATCAGACCACGGCCCTGATGGAAGGCGTCGATGGCGGCGTCTGTGCCGTGGCCTTCAGCTTCCGGAGCCCACTTGAAGACGATGAAGCCCGAGAGAAGTCCCCCCAGCCCCATAACGACGATCACCATCCCGAGCGACAATGTGTGCTCAGCATGGGGAAACAACGCTTGCTCGCCTCTGGCTTCTCCGGGGACAAATCCGGCAAACTGGACCAGCGAATATTGAACGACAACCTGCCCCAGGACCTGAAACAGGATCGCGCCGAGCCCCGACGCCGCCCCCACCAGTGAAGCCAGCAGGAACCACTTTCCGGTCGATTTCAGATCGAATCCGCGGATCAGATTGTGAAGTGTGGCAGCCGACATGCGGTGCTGCTAACGTGCGAGCCCGCTCTGAACGAAGTCGCCAGACGCGGTGGGAATGCCGGAAGTGCTCTCATCAGAGCGACCCGGCAAAGGGCAGGAAACGACCGAAGACAGAGCACCGCGGCGATGATTTCGCCACGCCTTCTTCGATCTCAGCGAGGCTGGGAACGATAGGGGCGAGCGACTCTGCATTGCAACTCTGTGAACCCGCTTGTCTGACTGTATTTTTGAGAGAGTCCGTGCCGAATTATGTCACCTGTCATTCTCGCCGTTGACACCTCAGGAATGTGCGGCACGATCGCGTTGAAACGCGATGGCGAACTCCTGGAAGAACGTGAGCTGGAGCAATCCCGCCGCCGTCACGCTCAAACGCTGATCAGCGAGGTTCAGGAGCTGCTGCGAACTCATCGCCTCGCCTCGTCAAGAGTCGGAATCGTCGCGGTCAGTCACGGCCCTGGAAGTTTCACCGGCCTGAGAGTCGGAATTGTCTTCGCAAAAACGTTTGCCTACGCGACTGGCTGTTCGATCGTGGCAGTCGACACCCTGCAGGCTGTCGCCGAGGCCGCAACCGGCGACAATTTCCCTGAGATCACCAGGCTGCAAGTTGTGTCTGATGCTCAGCGCGAACAATTATTCGTGTCTGATTTTCATCGAACTCCGGGCGGTTTCTGGCAATCCACTGGCCCGATCTCCATTGTGGATTGCGAAGCATGGCAGAATCAGGCCGCCGAACTGGCAGGCCTGAAGTTCTCAGTCTCCGGTCCTGGACTGGTGAAAGTCGCAGATGAACTCTCGGAGTCCGTAATTCGCCTGCCGGAAGAATGCTGGACACCGCGTGCCGCAAACGTTGCCGCCATCGCGGGACGGCTCGCCGCGAAAGGCAAATTCGCTGACGCGTTCGACCTCGAACCGTTCTATCTGCGGAAGAGTTCTGCCGAAGAAAAACGAGAAGCAAAACTCACAGCCGAAGCCAACGGTCAGAACTGACGGGAAACTCGATTCTCCCAACTATTTCCTACACTCAGCACAGAAACGTGGGAAATGCAGAGTGCGTCGAGACACACTCTGCAGATTCGCGTCTTCGCGCGAGAATTCAATCACAGAATCAGCATTGCGTCGCCGTAGCTGAAGAATCGGTACCGATGTTCGACCGCGATCCGGTACGCCTCTTTGACAAAGTCGGTTCCGGCGAGCGCCGACACCAGTACGAGCAGTGTTGACTTCGGAAGATGAAAGTTGGTCAGCAGGCAGTCGATTGCCTGGAACTCGTAGGGAGGTCGGATGAATAGATTTGTTTCGCCGGACCAGGACTCGATCGCCCCTGTCCGCCCTGCCGTTTCAAGAGTCCGCACGGAGGTCGTTCCAACGGAGACGATTCGCCCGCCGTCGGCTTTTGTTTGACGAAGATCTGCTGCCGTTGAATCAGAAAGCTCGCACCACTCAGAGTGCATGTCGTGGTCCGACAATCGATCAACGGAAATCGGGCGGAACGTTCCGATGCCAACGTGCAGCGTCACTTGTGAACGGTCGATGCCTCGTTCGCGACACTCGTTCAGCAGCTCCGGAGTAAAGTGCAGCCCGGCAGTTGGAGCCGCGACCGATCCCGGAGTCGCGGCAAAAGTTGTCTGATAGCGTTCCCAGTCTGAATCCGCCGCAACCTTTCGCTGCATGTACGGCGGCAACGGAACGGTGCCGTAGCGATGCAGAAGTTCGAAAACGTCGTCGTCGGAATCCGGTAGTGCTCGCCAGACGCCATCGGCGTCACGTTCGACGAGCTTCACGTCGAGCGGCGGTGTGTTGCCAGGGTCGTGGATTGATGTCAGGGTGACCGTTTCGCCTGCCAGGAGTCGACCGCGAGTCTGACTGATGAAATGCCAGTCACGACCTTCACCACGCCTCAGAAAGAGACCTTCCCACTTGCCACCCGTCGCCGTTCGATGACCAATAATTCGAGCCGGCACGACTCGGGTATCGTTCAGAACAAGCCGGTCGCCTTTTCTGAGCAGACTCGGCAGGTCACGGATCGTTCGATGTTCGATTGACTGCTCGGCACGATTCAGAACCAGCAGTTTCGCACCGTCACGCTGTTCGGGCGGCTCTTTGGCGATGAGTTCTTCGGGAAGCTCGTACGAGTAAGTGTCAAGGTCGTCGATCCCCGTTACGTCAGCAGACATTCGTCACGAACTTTCGGCCTATGGTTCTTTAAGTCTGGATGAAGTCAGGAAATATTGAACAAAGTGAGTCGATTATTTACGTCGCAGAAAGCAGATTCATGTCTGCCAGTTGGTTGGTCTGAATTCGGTCAGGCATAAAGTAGGACTTCGACCTGAGTACCGGATGCGTATCCTTCCAGAGCCGACGGGACAATGACGAAACCGTTGGCTCGGGTTGTCGACGACAGGATCGATGCACCGCTCAGAGCAACCGGTTCAATCTGGCCATCGTTGATGAGGACGCGGCAGTAATCGACTCGCCCAACCTGAGAGACGATTTTCGATTTCAGTGTCCCGGTTTCAGCGCGATGCGGCCAGTCGGGATTCAAGCCGGCGAGTCGACGGATAGCTCGCCCGGCAAAAAAATCGTAAGCACACAGGCAGGAAACAGGATTGCCGGGCAACAGAAAAATCAGCGTCTGACCGACCCGACCAATGCCTGCCGGACTGGATGGTCGCATCGCGATGCCGTGAATCGGCAGTTCGCCAGCTTCGCGAATGATGTTCGGAGCGTGGTCTTCGGTGCCGACACTGGAGCCTCCGGAAATCAACACAACGTCGGCACCTGATTTCGTCACCGCAGCGAGAATAGATTCACGGTCGTCCTGACAACGGACCCGTTCGAAAAGAACTCCCCCGTCTCGCGGCACCAGTCCTGCGATGATGTACGAATTCGCTTCGTAGATTTGAAACGGGCTGCGTTCGGAGCCGGGTTCGGCAAGTTCGTTTCCGGTCACGACAATTCGTACGCGAGGTTGCCGCACGACCGCGACTACTGAAAGCCCCAACGATGCAATTAACCCGACGTCCTGTGGTCTCAATCGATGCCCAGCTTCCAGGACGGTTGCTCCAGCAGCAACATCTTCAGCCATCCGACCGATGTGCTTCTGCGAAGCGACAGTGGTCGTGACTTCGACCAGGTCGCCGCGAACCGTCGCGAACTCAGCCGGCACGACAGCATCGACCCCACTGGGAATCGGAGCCCCCGTCATGATTCTGACCGCCTCGCCCGTTCCCACGTTGCCCAAGTACGGCTGCCCCGGCATCGACGCTCCGACGACCCGAAACGAAAGCGGGTTGTAGTCGCCGGCCCCTACCGTCTCAGCAGACGTCAACGCAAAGCCGTCCATTGCCGAGCGGTCAAACGCCGGTACGTTGATCGGCGACGCGACGCCTGACGCAAGCACTCGCCCGTGTGCGTCGGCGAGGTCTACGACCACTGCGTCCAGCGACGGAACAGTCGCGTCGATCCAGCTCAGCGCATTTTCGACAGTCGTTCGCGAGCGGAATCCTCGCATGCGGACGTCGTGTTTCCCGGATGTGACTTCTGAATGAGTCATGTTTCAGTTGAGGCAGACGAGTTGAAGGATGTCGTTGTAGTCTTCCGGCGTGTTCATGTTTCGAAGAGAGTCAAGGTTCGGATCGACGCCGCGAAGTTCGTCCACGTGGACTCTCAACGAGTCTGTCTCGTCGACAAGGAACAACGGCCTCCGCCGCTCTTCCGCCAGCAATCGTCGCGCGTGGTCGGCCAGCTTCGTTCTATAAACCGCCGCGAGGACGTGATCGTATTGCCCGTCGGTCGGAGCCGCCACATCGTGGTCGCCGAGCAGCTCAATTAACCGTCGGACGAACTCCGGTCGAAGCAATGGAGCATCGCACGAAGTCACAAACGCCGCATCGACTTCCTTGGGAAGAGCGTCCAGCCCGGTCGCGATCCCGGCCAGCGGACCGAGCGAATCGTACTCGTCCCGAATAATGAGCACTTCGTCAGGTAGCGCCGGCAATTCCTGCCCTTCCGCCGCGACAACAACGATCGGCGACACAACTTCGGCGAGAAGCCGGCAGACACGTTGCAACAGCACCTCGTCCCCAAACTGAAGCGAGAACTTCGGTCGGCCCATACGACGGCTATGCCCTCCGCACAGGATGATTCCTCCGACCGTTGTTTCTGTTTGCGTGTTCATTTCGACGGATCAGCAAGGCAATTAAGGTCTGACACTATGAGGTGGCAAGTTGTATGGTGCTTCTGCAATTCGCACAAAGCACCCGTTTTTCGACAGGTCGACAGTGTTAAACCTGTCAAGAATGGAATGCAGAGTTCGCCGATGACTCGCAGAGAAAACGAGTGATCTCCTGTTTCTCTGCGTTCAAAACTTCTTCTGAATAACTTCATGCCTCGCGTCCAGCCTGAATTCTGACGATAATCCTGGTTCCTCCATTGATTTGCCTGCCTCCCTGATCCCTCCTTCCCGGATCGCTCAACAATGAACAGCAACTTTTCTCCAATCAGTCGTCGCGAACTTTTGTCACGCAGCGGACTCGGTTTCGGGTCGCTTGGTCTGGCGAGCCTGCTTGATGACAGCGGCATGTTGTCTTCGAAAGCTCGCGCCGACGGAGAACCGATCAACCCGCTGGCTCCAAAGCAGCCGCACTTTCCGGCCAAAGCAAAGCGGGTTATCCACATCTTTTTGAACGGAGGCTGCTCGCACGTTGACACGTTCGATCCAAAGCCCGAGTTGACGAAGTGGCACGGCAAAGAACTGCCGATCCCGAACCTGAAGACCGAGCGTCCAACCGGCGCGGCGTTCAAGTCGCCGTACTCGTTTCGCCGGTATGGAGAAAGCGGTATCGAAGTCAGCGAGCTGTTTCATCACACAGCTCAGTCGATAGACGACATCTGCGTCGTGCGGTCGATGCACGCCGACGTGCCGAATCACGAGCCGTCGCTTCTGTTGATGAATTGTGGCGAAGCTCGACTGGTGCGACCGAGTGTCGGGTCGTGGCTGACGTACGGGCTTGGCAGCGAGAATCAGAACCTGCCCGGTTTCATTGCGATGTGTCCCGGCGGGTATCCGATTCAGGAGTCGCAGAACTGGCAGGCAGGCTTTCTGCCCGGCGTTTACCAGGGCACACACCTCGACACTAACAACACGGAACTCGACAAGCTGATTGAAAATATCCGCAACGGATCGGTTTCGAGAACCAGCCAGCGGCGGCAGCTTGATCTGTTGCAGGAGTTCAACCAGCGGCATCTCGAACAGCGCGGCCACGATCCACAGCTCGAATCCCGGATCCAGTCGTTCGAACTTTCTTACCGTATGCAGCGAGACGCGGAAGACGCCTTCGATGTGTCTCGCGAGCCGAAACACATTCAGGACGCTTACGGTCCGGGCGTCCAGGCTCGACAAATTCTGATCGCGCGACGGCTGATCGAACGTGGTGTTCGCATGGTTCAGCTCTGGCATGGCGCCGGTCAGCCCTGGGACAACCACGACGACATCGAGAAGAATCATCGGCGGCTGGCGAAGCAATGTGACCAGGCGATCGGAGCGCTGCTCAAAGACCTGAAGGAACGAGGTCTGCTGGACGACACGCTGGTAATCTGCGGCGGAGAGTTCGGTCGAACGCCGGTCGTCGAACTTCCCAAGAAGGGGTCAAACGCCGGCAAGATCAACGGTCGCGATCACAACCACTGGGGCTTCACGACGTGGATGGCGGGCGGTGGCGTAAAAGGCGGGCACGTTCACGGAGCGACCGACGAGTTTGGTTTCAAAGCCGTTGAGGACAAAGTCCACGTCCACGATCTGCACGCGACGATGCTCAAACTGCTCGGCTTCGACCACGAAAAATTCACGTACCGTTATGCCGGTCGAGACTTCCGCCTGACCGACGTCCACGGCCACGTCGTCGAAGACTTAATCGCGTAGAACGTGTCAAAGATTGTGGAATCATTATGCGTCTTGGGATCTTCGGCGGAGCATTCGATCCGGTCCACAACGGGCACCTGCTGCTGGCTGAACAGTGCCGCGAGCAGTGTCAGCTCGACGAAGTCTGGTTTATCCCAACGAAGATTCCACCACACAAAGATGTCGGCTCGCTCTCACCGGATGATGACCGTGTTGAGATGCTGAAACTGGCGACAGCCGGACGTCCGGAGTTTGTCGTGTCGGAAATTGAACTCCGGCGGGAGGACGTTTCCTGGACGGTCGACACGCTGCGACAACTGCACGACGAACGCCCCGACGACGAATTCTTTCTGCTGATCGGAGCTGATTCGCTACGCGACTTTCCCACCTGGAAGGAACCGGAAGCTATTGCCGAACTGGCATCGGTCATCGCGGTCAATCGAGGTGAAGCTTCGCTCGAAGAACTGACCGCCGACTTGAATTCAGAACTGGCCAGCAGAGTGCGACTGGTCACGATGCCTGGAATTTCAATTTCGGCAACGGACCTTCGCAGACGTGTCTCTGAAGAAAAATCGATCCGCTACCTGGTGCCGCGAGCTGTCGAGGAATTCATCCAGTCGCGGGGCCTTTTCCAGGGCAGCACGTCTTAAAACTCTGCCGACAATTGTTGAAAGTCGACGATCAATTCCGTTGACGATGTTTCTCAGGCAGGATCCGAAATAACTTTCGACCGTACCTGCGAAACAATTCAGAGCTGGATCTCACGCTGCCTGCCCGGCATCATACGACTCCGCTGCAGAATCAGGGACGCATCTTTTCGATCGAGTTTGGAGCTTGCCCATGAAACTCTGGCAAACATTGGATCGACGGCGGCAAGTGTTTTGCGTCGCCGGTGCCCTGGTCATGCTTTGGGGAATCACTCAGGGCTTTGCCTGGTTGATCGCTCCGTCGAAACAGGAGCTGACGGCGGAAGGCCGGGAACTGTTTATTCATGAATGGAAGCCGAACGATCCCCTGTCCGGAGAAGGCGACGGGCTTGGACCGGTGTTCAATGCAAACTCCTGCGTGGCCTGTCATTCGCAAGGTGGCACGGGCGGGGCCGGCGAAAACAAACACAATGTGAGAGCGTTCTCGGTGTTGCCGAACCGGAACGATTCCCGCATGTATGGCGGAGTCGTTCATGCCAACGCGACAGCCGAGCATCTGCTGGAAACCGACGAGCAGGTTCAGCAGCAGTTCCCGATCATCCCTGGCGGTGTAACCGTGATCGGCAACTGCCAGGTCCGGCTGGAAGATTTCAACCCGGTCGAGTTTGAAGCGATCAACACTCCAGCTCTGTTTGGTGCCGGCCTGATCGACGGCATCTCTGACTGGTCGATCCGGAAGAATGCCTGGGGACAAAGCCTGACAGCGTTGGGGAAAGAGTTTCAGGGCGACTTCGACGCGACGATGGGCAAGGTCCGAGTGCTGCCAGACGGTCGCGTTGGCAAATTCGGCTGGAAGGCTCAGTTCGCCACGATCGAAGAGTTTGTCGCGACCGCCTGCGCCGTCGAAATTGGATTGTCCAACTCGTACCGGCGGCAGGATCAACCGGGCAAATTTACAGCAGACGAGAACGCCGAATTCGACATGACCAGCCACCAGCTCGACAGCCTCACCACATTCTGCCTGACGCTGGAACGTCCGGAGCTGGTGATGCCGCGAAACTCGAAAGAACACTCAGCAGTTGTTCGCGGCCGGCAGGTCTTTTCAGAAATAGGCTGCGTTGAGTGCCACACGCCCGACCTCGGCGGCGTGAAAGGTCTCTACAGCGACCTGTGTCTGCACAACATTTCCGACCCGGACCACAATGGCTACGTCCGCGAACCTGAAGTGCCGATGCCACCAAACGTGCCGGGACTCGCTGACTGGAAAACGCCACCGCTGTGGGGCGTCGCCGATTCGGCTCCGTACCTGCACGACGGCTCGTCACCGACGCTCGAAGACGCCATCGAAAAACATGGCGGCGACGCCAAACACACTCGCGAGAAATATCTCGAAGGCATCAGCAGCTCCGACCGTGAGAATCTCATCGCCTTCCTGAAAGCCCTCCGAGCTCCTTCGCCTGGCACGGCTGTCGCACAGGCCGAAAGAGACTGAACGACTAAGAGACCAGTCACGCAGAGCTCACCGTTGAGTTTCCCTGTTCCTCTGAGAAAACTCCGCCGCTTCTGCACTTTCGAATCCCACGTAGCGGCGCAAAGACTCGGCGGCGCGACTTTTTGTCTTCGCGTCTTTGAGCGATTTCGTTTCTGATTGCGACTTTGCCGTTTTGGAAAGATGTCCCGACACTACTCGTCGGACGCCGGGCCGATGCTGAAGAGATGCTCGGCGGAACGGATGTAGAAGTGCCCGCTTGAAACAGCCATTGAAGCCAGGCAGGTTTCGTTGAGCTTGTTGCTGGCGATTTCGCTGTACTTGTCGCCCGGACGCAAAACCAGCGTTACACCCTCTTCCGATAGAACATAAATCTTTCCATCGGCGAAAACTGGAGACGCCGAATGTACGCCTTCCAGACGTTTCATCCAGACGATCTCGCCTGTCGACGCGTCGAGGCAATGCAGGATGTTGTCCCGCGTGATCGAGTAAACGTGCGGGGCGACGTAAAGCAGCGACGCGAGTGCTGACACACCTTTTGTCTGTTCCCAGGCAATGTGTGAGTTGGTGATCTCACCATTCCCTCCAAGTCGAATCGCGCGGGTCGTCGGAGCTTCGAAACCGGACGACGTGAAGATCAGCCCGCCGCCGACAACCGGCGATGGAGTCACCCCTTCGCCCTGGCTGTAGATCGACCAGATTCTCTTTCCAGTCCGCACGTCAAACCCCTGAACGCGATCGCCGCCCGCGGTGACGACTTGCGTTCCATCTTCGACCAGAATCGGAGTGACATGCCCGACACGGGATTCACCACGTTTACCCTTCCATCGGACGGAGCCGGTTTCGGCATCCAAAGACAGGATGACGGCCTCTTTCCAGGGAATCTTCCAGCCCAGTTTGCTTTCCTCCTGGCTGCTCCCGTCAAACGGCATGATCAGTTGCCCGTCGGCCAGCACCGGAGACGCACCGAGACCATGCAGGCTGAAGAACTTCATTTCCTGACTCTTCCACACTGGCTTGCCGGAAAGATCAACGGCGCACACAGTGCCGTCATAAAAGACGGCGTAAACGCGTTTGCCGTCTGTCACCGGAGTCGGCGTTGCAAACGAATTCTGCCGTCGCATCGGGCCGGTCATCTGACGATGCACTTCGGTGTTCCAGGCAATCTTTCCGGACTTCCGGTCAACGCCAATGATTCGGCAGGAAACGCCTTCCTCTGTGGCTGTCGTCAGAAAAATCTGATCCCTGTAAACGATCGGCGATGACCACCCTTTGCCTGGAATGCTCGTCTTCCAGACGATGTTGTCATCAGCTGACCAGGTGACCGGCAGATTGGTTTCGCTGGAAATCCCCTGACCATTCGGACCACGAAAACGCGTCCAGTCTTCAGCATTGGCGAAGTCACCAACAGCCAGAACAAGTGCCATGCCACAAAGAAATTTGAGTGAACCTGTCATTTCCGGATTCTCCAGTCGATGGTCGCTTGGGGCCTCAATAATTCGAAGCGAGACTGTAGCTGATCCAGCAATATCGAAGGAGTGAGCAGCGGCCTGGATGGATGATCGCGATCGTCGGATTCAGACTTTGTCAGTTGGAGCCTGACCTGTCTGAAACCGCCACGGCGCGCGAAAAAAGCCTGCTCGATAGACAGGCAAATCGAGCAGGCTCTTCCAGTTTTCAGCGTCGGCTAATGTCAGAACTATTCGGTCAGGTCGTTAACCACGTCCGGATAGCCGGCCCGCAGACCGAAGACGACAGTGCCATCGTCCAGACGGATTTCGACAGGCAGACGCGATCGTTTGAACGCAAGGATCGCTGATTCACGAGCTTCGCGTTTCGAAGCACTCCTGCTGCCGAGAATCCATCGTCCTCGATGCTCGACAAACAGTGAGTAGCAGTGAGCCTTCTGGATCTCATCCAGAATCCCGTGGTCCGTCTGTTGTTTCAGCTGGTGTACCAGTGCAACCATCTTAATTCATCCCCCAATGATTCAGCGCGTCGGTGTTGGTCAATCTTAGTTGCCAGTCAAGAACCCGGTGTTGTCGCGCGGCCCGAAAACGACAAGGTTGTTCTCGCCTGAGGCCGGTTCTTCCGGCTCGTGCGGCATTCCCCTCAAACTGTGTAGGAGGTATGTGCCTTACAGAAAGACCTCGGTCCGAGGACTTTTGAGATCTCGACACGTTTTCGGCAACGCGGCGGGCAGCGGAGTTCCGTCTTTGCGGATTCTCTACGCGGCACAGCCAGCGATTTCGAGCCGCGTCCGGCGATCACCGGGGCGGTGTCCTGCTGACGCTGAGGACCTCAGGCCTGCCGACGTCGGCGAAACGGGCAGACGAAACTGAAGAACAACGCCCCGACGCAGCAGCCCTGCGCAAACCAGTCGCCATGCGCGACATAGAAGCTGCTGCGAGAATCAAGCGGCACGTCAGCGATGACTGCCGCGTTAAGCGATTTGCGAAGTTTGCCCGTCGCCGGGTCACGCATGGTCGAGATGGATTCTTCACGAGTTTCCGCGTCGCCATTGATAAAGACGTTCGGTTCAATCAACACGCCGTCGCCATCGATCACCGCCGAGATGCCGGTATTGACGGCGCGAACAAGAGGCGTACGAGTTTCCACGGCGCGGAACGAGGCCGTAATGAGGTGCTGATTCAGCTCGCTGGAACCTTCGGACGAGCCACCTTCATCCAGGTAAACAAACCAGCCGTCGTTGGTTTGATTCACAAAGACGTCGACTTTCTGGTCGGATGCTTCAGCTCCTCTGGCGATGTCGCGAACCAGGTGCGGGACAGTGTCTTCGAAACAGATGATCGGCGAGAAATTCCAGTTGCCGTACTTGAAGACTTTGCCAGACTCACCCTTTGAAAGCCCCCCGCTATCGCCAAGTGGGCTCAACGATGCCAGGAACGGCAACTCCTCTTTGAGAGGTGTGTATTCGCCGTAAAGCACGCGGTGCATTTTGTCGTAGCGATCTCCGACACCGCCGTCAGGAGTGACCATGACGGCTGAGTTGAATCTTCTGATCTGATCCTGCCCGGCAACCCAGGTGTCAATTCCGATCATCATCGCCGCATTGGCTCGTTCGCTCATTTCCCGTAACGTTGCTCGAACGGTCGAATCTTTCCAGTCATCAATCCAGCGATTCTGTTCTGTCAGGTCGATGGGTGGCGCCATCGCCCGCAACTGCGTTTCCTGGACGCCGGATTCAACAATCTTCAGCGGCCAGCGAAACATGGTTTCCGGCCAGACGATCAGGTCTGGCTGATGCTGTACCGCCATGCCGGTCAGTGCGTCGTGATAGCGGAAGATCGTTGCGTACTCGTCTTCTGAATGTTTCAGTCGGACAGGGAAATTCCCCTGAATCAGCGCAACACGCGGGCCTGGTTTGAAGTCAGCCTGGCCGCGTCGAACGACTCCATAGCCGAACGCCGCAACGACCACAGCCAGCGTGATTCCGACGTTCAACCAGGGACGACAGAACTCGGCGCGGCTTGAATTCTGAACGACGATTTCGTCAGCGGGCAGGTGAGCAAAGTCGGTCGGCACCTCAACAGGCGGAAACAGTTTCAGACGTTCGAGCCAGCCCAGTGGCACCAGCCCAGCGACGCACGTCGCGACCAGAATGACGACAAAACTGACTCCGTACGCCCCGACCAGGTCGCTGATTTGAATCATTTCCGGCCATGCGTACTGGGTGTGGCCGATGAAGTACCAGGCAAAGCCGGTCATCAGCGTGGCTCGCAGATATTCGAGTCCCGTCCAGACGACGGGCACGGCGACCAGCATCGGCAGGCCAAGTCGATGCACAGCTCCTCGCGAAATCGCGATGCAAATGGGAAAGTACATCGCCACATAAACCGACAACGCCCCCCAGGCGATGTACATCGCCGGGTCGCCAAGCCGCATCCATTGCAAAGTTGCCAGCGACCAGACCAGGCCTGAAGCATAAAGTACCGGGTACATAAATCGCGTGGGGCGTTCGAGCCGGACGAGCATCAGCATCGGCGACAGAGCGATCCAGCCGAGCCAGCCCCAATCGAGCGGCGTGAAACTACTCCACAGCAGCACGGCGGTTGTCAGCGTGCAGGCAATCGCTCCTCGGAATGGAGCCGGTGCGGACCGAGCGGCTTCGATGATCTCTCGAACCGTTGGCTCATGCCGTTTCGCAGACTCGGGATTCATCGTTGAGGACTGTCCGGTCGGCGAGGTCTGTGGCAGGATTTGCGTGGCCATTGCATCCATCCATGGAGCGTGGGAAAAACGAGTCGGAGTGTCAGTTGTTTGACTCGTTCAGCAATTAGAAAAATGAAATCGCAGTCAGTCAGGCAGGGTCTCGCCCCAGCTTTATTCAATACTCAATTGCTGGATCAAGCCCCAGCTTATTCTCACCGTTCTCGGCGTTTCTTTCCTCTGCGTTTTCTGCGATTAAAAATCAACGCCAATCAATGCAGATTAAGCATCCCAAAGGACGACTTCGACTCGATCGTTCTCCGCGTACTCTTTTGGTTCCGGCGGGAAGACGACCATCGCGTCGGCATCAACCGTCGACTGGAGATCGGAGGAGCCTTGCCAGTTCATCAATCGCACCGTCGGGCCGTCCACCATCCACTCGACCGCCGCCGGAAAGTACGTCTCCCGATCATCCATATGGGAGTGCGAATGCGCCAGCCGTGCCGTGAGCGATTGTGGGACCGCCGGAAACTGGCCGGTCAGGCGACGAATTGCCGTCCTCACGAACAGTTCAAAACAGACCATACTGCTGACCGGATTTCCCGGCAACCCGAATACCAGACACGAGTTGCTGCCACGACGGAGCACTCCGAACCAGACGGGTTTCCCAGGTTTGACGCGGACTTTGTGGAAGACCTGCTCGACTCCGGATCGCTCAAGTTCGCTGGGGACCAGATCCAGTTTCCCCGCCGAAACGCCGCCGGAAAGCAATAGAATGTCGGCGTTCAGTCCTTCTTCAATGTGCCGCCGCAGGTCGTCGCGGTTGTCCCGTGCGATTCCGAGTGGGACGGCAACTCCACCGGCGTTGCAGACCTGACCGCACAGCATGGTCTCATTCGAATTTCGGATCTGTCCCGGTCCGGGCGTTTGATCTGTTGTGACCAGTTCGTCGCCGGTCGCCAGCACGGCGACTGACGGTTTTCGTCGGACAGACACCTTCGCGACACCGAGTTCCGCCAGAGCGGCCAGTTCCTGTGCTCGCAGCCGGCGACCGCTCGACAGAATTTGCTCGCCGACCCGTTTGTTGGTTCCCAGCCGGATAATGTTTTTTTCAGGAGCGATCTCGTCGATTTGAATTCTGACGCGAATCGGTTCTCCATCGATCAGCTCGGTCATCTCGACCGGCACGACGGCGTCGGCACTCTTCGGAGTCGGCGCGCCGGTCATGATCCGAGTCGCCTGTCCGGAGACAATGTCGCACGACGGCGTTCGCCCGGCAGTGACTTCATCCACAACCGTCAGCTCCTGCCTGCCGCCGGAAATGTCAGAACTCAGAACGGCGTAACCATCCATCAGCGACTTGTCGAACGGCGGCGAGTTTTCCCGGCTGATGACATCCTCAGCCGTGATCAAGCCCAGGGCTTCGCTCAGCGCAACCTGCTCCGGCGCAAACGCGACAACCTCGTGCACAATCTTATTCAGAGCCTGAGTAACGGTCAGCATGACGTCCTGATACCTCGACGAAAGTTGAACTCTGCAAAACGCAAAGTCTATCAACCCTCTGAAAAGGTACGCCACTGGCTCGGACAGTCGCTACTCATGGTTCAACAGCGAACGCCGTACAGCTCTAACTTTCGTTAACCGGTCGGTCAGTCAAGTCGACCTGGATCGTGACCTCACGACCGCCTCGCCAGACGACAACTTCAGCTTTGCCGCCGGTGTCCGAAAGACTGACCTGATTGATCAGGTGGCTCTCATCCAGAATCTCCCTGCCGTTGAATTCGAGGATGATGTCGTTGTACCGGAGGTCAGCCTGGGCTGCCGGAGTGTTCGGGTAGACTTCCAGAATTCTGGCGCCGCGGACTCGATAGAGAAGAAGTTTCTCCGCTGCTTCGTAGTCAAAGTTATCATCCAGTTTGACGCCAAGGTAAGCTCGACGAACGGCTCCGTATTCCAGCAGGTGGTTGACGACTCGTCGGACCAGGTTACTCGGAATACTGAATCCGATGCCTTCGTTACCGCCGTGAGTCGACGCAATGGCCGTGTTGATACCGATCAGTTTGCCCTGCAGATCAATCAGCGGGCCACCGCTGTTGCCGGGGTTGATGGCGGCGTCGGTCTGAATGAAATCCTGATTGAGCACGCCATTTCGATTTCCAATACCCAGCGAACTTCGTCCGCGAGCACTGACGATGCCCATCGTGACGGATTGACTGAGCCCGAACGGGCTGCCGCAGGCCAGTACGATGTTGCCAATGTTGAGGTGGTCCGAATCGCCCCAGCGGAGCGGTTCCAGATTGCTCGCTTCGACTTCCATCACGGCGATATCGCTGTACGGGTCGTTCCAGACTTTACGCGGATTGATAACCCGACCGTCGGGAAGGTGAATCGCGATCGAGTCAAGATTCGGGAGTGCATCGTTGATGACATGCCGGTTCGTAACGATGTATTTACCGGGGCGTTTAGAACTGGTCATGACGACGCCGGAGCCGGTTTCTTCAACTCGACCTCGCCCCGCCACTTTGCGGAAGCTGTTGATGTGGACAACGCTGGGCATCACAACGCGAGCGATCTTTGACAGCACTTGACTGGTGTCGGTGAGCGACGATCCGCCAACATCGAGTTCACGATAGATTTTTTCGGACTCGCCAGAAGTCAGAGATTCCGCCTGAACCGTCGTGACCGGTCCGTGAAAGTTGAGGCCCGCTCCGAAACCAAATCCCAGAGCGATGCCACAGCAGCACAACAGCGTCGAGCGAGTCGTTTTCATCCTGCAGCTCCGTTTATAAACAGGCCCGATTATCAATCAGTCAGGTGAGTTGGCGATCGCTGGCCGTGCGAAAACTCTGCTCAGCAGAACTCTCTGGTCAGCGGTCAAACTTCAGGTCGTCAAAAGTAAATTCCTGTTCGCTCAGGCGGTTTTCGTAGTCGCAGGCTTTGTCCCAGTCGACTTCTTCTGCCTCGCCCGAGCCAAGCTCTTCCTGAGACCGCTGGCACTCAACACACATCACCGAGTAAGGCAACGCCTTCAAACGGGCGACAGGGATCGGTCCGTCGCACCCCTCGCACGTGCCGTATCGTCCGTCGCGGATCATCACAATCGCCCGCTGAATCAGGTACAGCTCGCGGTTCTCGATAGATGCCAGCTGAGAATTCAGCTCGTTGACGGCCCCCTCATTGGCGACGTCACACAGATCACCAACGTTGATCCTCGATGTCTCGGACGCCTCATCGCGGGAATCTTCGAGCGATAGCTTTTTTCGAAGCTCGACACAGCGAGCGGCAAGACGCTCATGAAGGCGAAGCAGTGCATCGGATCGGGACATGTCGGGAGCCCTGGACTGTCGACTCAGAGGTGGATAACAGACGCCGCCGCTGGAACTGGCCCGACGGCGAATACGCCAACTCAGCCCGGAACCAGCGAGGTTCGAACCGGCAAACATACAACAGGCACGCGATGGGCCAGATGAATCCGAAGGGTTTCTGCCAGCATTCACGTCGACGTGGTTTGCCCGAACCGCAATAGCCGCAGAACCGGAGCACCGCAAACGCCAGCCTGAAACCTGCAACCGGCAGAAAAGTTGCAGCCGGCGAGATCGTTCGGCGACGGAATTTCCACAGAATTACAGAAATCGTCGAAATCGTCATGTGCTTTTCGCCGGCCAGCTCACTAGATATAGTGGTCCGTTTACCGCCGCAGGCCGATTCGCCAGAAACTACTGTCGTGTCAGGAGTTGAGTCATCCGCCAGAGCCTGACTCAAAAGTAATGCTGCCCGCTGCCGACGATCCAAAGCCCCGCCCGATTCACCCTGCCTCGCTGATTTCACATTCCCATCGCTCAATCGCTGATCCCAGCGGCAGCGTTCCGACCTCAGGCCGTCGAACACCGTCTCCTGCCCCTCAGCTCGCGAGCGACTTTTCGAAAGCGATCCCACCATGGCTTTACGCCGGGACACATCGTTCTCAAAACCGGCCACGTCGCCAGCTTTCGCCAGTTCGTTCGTCGCTGCGGCGATCGTGCTGGTTTTCGTCGCTGGCTGCACGGAAGAGCCCGAGATCACCAGACGGCTCGTCCCGAAACCGTCGACGGCATCGAGCGACGTTCCGGATGTTCCGTCAGCGTCTGATCGACCCGCCTCTTCAACGCCGTCTGAAAAAGTCGATGGCCGCATGCTGGCGGCCATCGTCCCGGCTGGCGGCCAGGGGTGGTTCTTCAAGATTTCCGGTATCGAAGCGGATGTTGTCGGTCAGGTCGAAAAATTTGAATCGCTGCTGAAGTCGTTGAAGATTGCGGATGGCAAGCCCGTCTGGAAGACACCCGACGGGTGGACCGAGCAGGGGGGCTCTGGTATGCGGGCCGCAACGTTCGTAATTGGGGATCCGGCAGACGATGTCGAGTGCTCAGTCATCGCGCTGCCAAACGACGCCCCGGCCTCTGACGAATACATCCTGCCGAACGTAAATCGCTGGCGAGGCCAGTTAGGGCTCGCATCTCAAACTCTTGAAGAGATGAAAGCTGGCGACGACTTCCACCAGTTCGACCTGGAAGACGGAACGACCATCACCTGGGTAAATCTGTCGGGGAAGGTTCCCGCGCCGCCAGGCAGCGGAACATCGACAGCGGGGCGACCAGCAGGACCGGGCAATTCGTCCGCCGCTGGTCCGACGCTGCCGCCAGGGCATCCACCAACCGGTGGCGAAGCGTCAACGCCGAATGTCGCTGGCAAAGGTTCGCCGACATCGATTCCAGAAATGAGTTTTGACGTTCCGGACGGCTGGGTTTCCGGCAGTCTCAAGCCGTTTCGAAAGATTTCGTGGAACATCGATCAGGATGGGAAAACTGCCGAGTTCTACGTTTCGTCGCTCGCCGCTGCCGGTTCGGACGTGGCTCAGAACGTGAACCGCTGGCGAGGTCAGGCCGGTCTGAAAAGTCTCAGCAAAGAGGAACTGGCCAGCGAAGTTGAAGACATTTCGATTGGCGACGAGTCCGGCAGCCTGATCGTCATTTCTGGAGAAAAGCAGTCGATCATCGGAGCGATCGTCGTCAAAGGCGACACCGGCTGGTTCTTCAAACTGGTCGGCGACCCGGACGTTGTCTCCCGAGAAAAAGCTAACGTCCGAACCTTCCTGAAGTCAGTCAAGTTTCGGTAAGGCCAACGTCCAGACTCGTAGAGTGCGTCCTGACGCACCGCTTGAAGCATTACCTGTCGACTTCGTGGATACCACTGGCTTTGCCAGTATTTGAATCGGCAGTGTGCGGTAATCATCGCACTGGCGGAGCCAGTGGCTCTCACAAATGAAATCGTTGCGGCTTAAGTTACTCAACAGAACCATTCCTCACTGCTGCTGCGGCAGCCGGAGTCAAGCATGTCCAGCCAGGCTACCCCTGACGAGACGTTTTCCGCTGACAGTTCCAAAGACATCTCGTTTGGCGGCGACATTCGAAAAGCTCTCAAACCGCTGGCGTCGCTCAAGCTGACGGTCACATTGTTTGGATTTTCGATCTTTCTGATCCTGGCGGGAACGCTGGCTCAGGTTGAACTCGACATCTGGGACGTCGTCCGCGACTACTTCCGCTGCTGGTTCGCCTGGGTACCCGTTCGCACGTTCCATCCACTGTTCGCTCCGTATCTCGACCTGAGCGGCATCAGTACCGGCGTCGGAATGTGGTTTCCCGGCGGGTACCTGATCGGTACGTTGATGGCGCTCAACCTGGCCGCTGCTCATTCGCTGAAATTCAAGATTCAGGCCAAAGGGCCGCGTCTGACTGGTGGGTTGGTTGTGACTGCGATCGGTGCGGTCGCGACGTGGCTCGTCATTGAGAGTGGACACGGCAGCAACTCCGTTCAGTCGGCGACGATCGGGTGGGACACTCTATGGAGTCTGCTTCAGTTTCTGGCGGTCAGTCTGTTACTCGTGACGGCCTGGGGAGTCATCAGCAAGTGGAACGAAAGCCGCACCGAGGCGTTCAGCCTGGCGGGAGTCTTCGCCGGCCTGGTTATCGCCGCTTACCTTCTGTTCAACCCGCGAGAAGCACTGATTGACGATTCGGGAATGCGCATTCTCTGGCAGCTTGTTAAAGGCTGTGGAGCGTCAATCATCATGCTGGCTGGCTGCATCATGCTGTTTCGCAAGCGGGCGGGAGTTGTCCTGCTTCACGCTGGCGTCGGCCTGATGATGCTCAACGAGGTCGTCGTCGACACCTCGCACGTTGAGACTCAAATGAGGATTAGCGAGGGCGAGTCGGTCAACTACGCAGACGACATCCGTGAATTCGAACTGGTTTTTGTCAATCGAGCAGGCGCGGACAGAAACGAAGAAATCATCATTCCCAAAGCCATGATCGTCGCCGCCGGGAATTCGACAGTTCCGCCAGAACTGAAGAAACTGACGGACGACGAGATGCCGTTTGACGTCGAGATCGTGCAGTTCATGCAGAACTCAAATCCGGTCGAACGTCGTCAGCTACAGATTGAAATCGCGTCGACGCTCGGCGTGCCGCCGTTTCAGGTTAACACTGCCGACAAGCTGACTGATCTGAGTTCCGACGCAGCCAAAGTCGAAAAGGTCTACAAGGATCTTGAGACGACTCTTGGCACGCCGTTGACTGACGAGGTTCGCAGGAAGCTGATCACAATCGACGACGTGCTCAATTACGCCTTCGAAGAGTGGAACCCGGCGACGACCGGCCCCGGCGAAACCATGATTGTTTCAGAAGTTCGCCCCGGAGCGGGTACGGATTCCGGTGGAGCTGTCGACCTGACCGCCGCCTACGTCCGAGTGACCGAAAAGGGAACCGCCAAAGAACTCGGCACGTTTCTGACGGGCGTCTTTTTCGAGCTGGTAAAGAGGTCAGAGTGGACTCCCAATCGGATCGAAGTCGCCGGCGAAACCTGGGACGTCTATCTCCGGTTCAAACGTTATTACAAGCCGTACACGGTCGAGCTGAAAGATGTCAGCAAGACCGACTACGTCGGCACCAACACGCCTCGTGATTATCGCTCGGTCGTTCACATCACTGACCCCAAGACCGGCGACGATTTCGAGCAGCACATCTGGATGAACAACCCGCTGCGCTACGCCGGGGAAACTTTCTACCAGAGCAACTACGGACCGCCGGATCCGACAACCGGCAAAGAATCGACAACGCTGGCCGTCGTGTCGAACACAGGCTGGCTGATCCCGTATGTCTCGTGCATGATCGTCGCGACGGGCATGCTCGCCCACTTCTGGATTGTGATGATGCGGTTCCTGCGCCGCCGAGATTCGGGCACGGTCAAAACAAAAGCTGAAGATACGACCTCGACATCACTCGGCCAGGCCCTGTCGGAACCACTCATCGTGAAACTGGCACCGTGGCTTGTCATGCTACTGTTTGCCGGCTGGCTGGTCAGTAAATCACGCATGCCGAGTTACGAATCGACGGCAGCCAACCTGCACGAATTCGGTCGAATTCCTCTTGTCTATGAAGGACGCGTCAAACCGTTCGACACGCTGGCTCGAAACAGCCTGAGAATGCTTTCCAACCGTGAAACTTTCAAAGACAAAAACGACGAAACGCAACCGGCAGTCCGCTGGCTGCTCGATGTCATCGCCAATCCGGCGGCGGCTCGCGAGCATCGAGTGTTCCGCATCGATCATCCACAGCTTCTGCAGAAACTGGAACTGGAACGTCGCAAGAAGCACCTTTATTCACTGGACGATTTTTTTGAAAAGATTCCTGTTCTCCTTGAAGCAGCGAGCGACGCCCGGAAAAAAGACAGCAAAGAGCGAACAGCCGACGAGCGGAAATTCGTCGAACTGCAGAGCAAGCTTGGCCAGTTCGACTTACTGGTGACGACCTTCCAGCCACCGGACATCCAGATTGACGGTCTTGATCAGAACGAAATGCGGATGCAGGTGCAGTCTGCGATGCGGGTTCTGCAGCAGATCGATGAGCGCCAACCGCCGCTCGCGATTCCTCCGATCAAGGGCGAAGGGGACCGTGACTTCACGGCCAGTGAGGAATGGGAAACGTTCGCTCGCGGCTGGACGAAGTCTTACTTCAGCGTGAATCTACTCGGGGCAAACACCAGCAAGCCGGTGCAGTTTCTGACCGAGATCATGGTCGCTCACGCGAATGGGAAAGCCGACGACTTCAATGAGAAAGTCAGAGACTATCATCGCTGGCTGGCGACGAATCCGCCGAAAGAAGTAGACGTCGATCGGGTCAACTTCGAAACCTTCTTCAACAATTTTGCTCCGTTCTACTACTCAGCCTTCAGCTACCTGTTCGCGTTTGTGTTCGCAGTGATCGCTCTGCTGGGCTGGTCGAAGCCGCTGAATCGAACGGCGTTCCTCGTTATCCTGGCGACGTTCTTTGTCCACACGTTCGCGCTCGTGGCTCGAATTTACATCTCGGGACGACCGCCGGTCACGAATCTCTACTCGTCAGCAGTGTTCATCGGCTGGGGATGCGTTGTTCTGGGAATGGTCTTTGAGTCGATCTATCGCCTCGGCATCGGAAATATCATTGGAGCCGCTCTGGGAGCGACGACTCTTGGAATTTCTCACCTGCTGGCCGGCGACGGCGACACGTTCAAAGTTCTGCAGGCGGTGCTGGATACTCAGTTCTGGCTGGCGACCCACGTTGTCTGCATCACGCTGGGATACTCGACAACCTTCCTGGCCGGAGCGTTAGGGTTGTACTACGTGCTGGCCGGTATCGTGACGAAAAGAGTCACCCCCGAAGCCAGCAAAGATCTTTCCCGCATGATTTACGGAACGGTCTGCTTCGGCATCTTCTTCAGCTTTGTTGGAACGGTTCTGGGAGGCCTGTGGGCTGACGATTCCTGGGGACGCTTCTGGGGCTGGGATCCGAAAGAGAACGGTGCCCTGCTGATCGTTCTGTGGAACGCAATTCTGCTGCACGCTCACTGGGACAAAATGGTTGGACCTCGCGGACTGGCAGTGCTGGCCGTCGGCGGGAACATCATCACCAGCTGGTCATGGTTCGGCGTGAACGAACTCAGCGTCGGTCTACACGCTTACGGATTTACCGAGGGCGTCTGGGCAACTCTGTGGGCGTTCTGGGTGAGTCAGGCCGCCGTTATCGGCATCGGCATGCTGCCAACAAACTTCTGGCGAAGCGAAATCAGCGCCTCGGTCGTTGCGGCTTCGGCGGCGGAACCTCAGGTTGAACAGGACGACGCGTAGAAATGCAGAGCTCATCTCGACGCACCGAGGGATGAGAAAAAGGTCATGTGGTGCGTCTACGTTACAACCAGCGATAAAAAAGCCGCGACCAGAGCGTTTCTGTTCGCGGCTTTCATTTGTCAGCCTTAAGAATTCAATCGATTATTCGAACTTCGTCAGCACTTTGCGTTTTTTGACCGGGTACCAGTCGCTGATTTTTTCCGCCAGGCGAGCCACGATTTCCGGGTTGTCCGCCGCCAGGTTTTTCTTTTCCGCCGGGTCGGCCAGCAGATCAAAGAGTTGTGGTCGCTTTTCAGTTCGAGGATGAGTCGACTGGTAGCGGTTCACTTCACCGTCGTAGGTCAGCAGCAGTTTCCAGCGGCCCTGGATGCACCATCGAAAGAGCAGTGATGCTTCCGGATCTTCGATGTCGGCAATGTCGTGGGCAAAGCTTTCTCCGAAGATCGCATCACGATCGATCCTCGTACCGGTTCCCAGATTTGAAAGAAGATTGAGCCCAGGCAGGTCCTTAGGAATATCCGCACCGCCAGCAGCCAGCATGGTCGGAACAATATCGATACTGCTGACGACCTCTTCGCGGATGCCGGATTTAAGGTGCCCCGGCCATGAGTACATGATCGGCGTTCGGATCCCGCCTTCGTACGGAGTCTGTTTCGACCGTGGTGCGTAGCCGTTCGCCTCGGGATTCTGAATCCAGCCGTTATCGCACACGTAAACAATCAACGTGTTTTCCCGGACGCCTTTCTCCTCCAGATGATCGATCAGTTGTCCGCAGGTTTCGTCGAACCATTCGCACATCGCGTAGTACTTCGCGATGGTGATTGGGCGACCGTCTTTTCTGTACCTGGCAAGAATTCTCTCGGGAGGATTGTGAGGAGTATGAGGCAGAAACGGGGCGTACCACAGAAAGAATGGTTTGTCCTGTTTGACAGCTTCGTCGACGAACGAAGTGACAGGTTCCATGCCTGCGCGACCGATCTTCAACCCGTCATCACCGTGCCGCCCTCCGCGTTGCGGAAAGCCTCGCGTCATGCCATGAGTGAAGCCACCTCGCGTAAAATTACCTTCCCACCACTTGCCGCTCTGGTGGCTGAGGTAACCGCGCTTTCCAAGAGCTTCAGGCACCGTGTCGAAGCGATCGATGTTGGCGATCAGTGCCGCTCGGCGCTGGTTATAAAGTTCCGAATTGGGCGCCGCGTACTTCGGAGAAGGGTCGTTCCCCGTGACACCATGAGTGCTGGCATAGCGTCCCGTGATCAGCGTCATCAACGAAGGCCGACAAAGAGCCGTCGGCACGTAACCTCGTGGAAAGACGACGCTCTCTTTGGCCAACTCATCCAGATGAGGTGTTTTGATATCCGGATGTCCCATGAAGCCATAGTCTGTCCAGGCTTGATCGTCGGACAGAATCAGAACGATGTTTGGCGAATCGGCAGCGGAAATGCCCGACGTGATGGTTAATGCCACAAAAGCCAGGAAGCACAGAGAAAATCGTCGCATGTGAAGAAAACTCCGAAGTGGGAATCAGTGACTGGTCGTTCCGACAATCCTGGCGGCTGCAATTCGTCAGGTCCACGGATTGCCGAAGAGTGAACTACAACTTTCGAACGTACACGTTGGAGAAGTCGACGGGGCCGTCCGGGACGATTCGCAGTGAACCTGACTTCGGGGCATCTTCAAGTTTTCGGTCGGTGATGGCAGACTGACCGTTGACTGACAGGTTCAGGATGCTGCCGACCAGAGTTCCTTCGAATCGGTTCCAGCCGCTGCCAAGGTGCTTCTTCAAATCTTCGCTGTCTGGATCAATGTTGATGGTCGTTCCTCTGGAATCTCGAAGAGAAATCTGCAGTACACCCGAGTTTTCTTTTCGCCGAACGTCGAAGACGAAGCCAAAGTTCTCGAACGTGTCGACAGTCTTGATGGCGGACTCACCAACTGGAGCTTTGCCGTCATAAGAGAAGACCCAGTCGTTAGCTTTCCAGTTGCCGGTGACGTTTTCTCCAACGTGCCAGCCAGAAAAGTCGATGCCGTTGTAGAGACAGCGGTAGTCGCGATTGGCAATCGCAACATGCTCGTCAGCAATCGGCGAATCCGGCAGCTCTTTGATCTTCACGTTTCGGTAGTGGACAACTCCACCTTCAGATTCCAGGCAGATGTAACCTTTGCGAGGGCTGCAGTTGGTTCCTCTGGTGACGACTTTGCCGTTCACGGCGAGCGAGATGTTTCCGTCCTGGCAGGTAATGCGGTAGTGGTTCCACTCGGGGCTCGGGTTGGAGCGTTCTTCGCTCGGGAACGCTCGACTTCCGCCTCGACCGTTGACCGGCGTCATCTTTGCGCCGTGGATCGGAAAGATGTCACCGTGCGTCGTGTGACTTTTCGTATTGCCGTACGCGTTCTCCAGAACCTGAACTTCAATGCCTCGATGAAACGGAACTCCGCGAGCGGTGATGTCATCCGCCCAGACGAAGACACCGGCGTTACCACGAGGCACCATGTGTCGCCACTCAAGCTCCATCACAAAGTTCTGGTACATGCGGTCGGTGCGGAGTTCACCGATCGGTTTTCCCGAGCAGATCAGCATCCCGTCCTGCATCTTCCAGGTGGACGGAGCCGTGTTGACGGCCACCCATCCAGTCAGATCCTTTCCGTTGAAGGCCGGCTTGAAACCTTCTTCGGCGGCATCTTCGGCAACGCCTTTACTCAGCGTCAGTGACAGACTTTGCAACGTCAGCAGCACGAGCAGAAATGCAGGACGCAGACAGAACGCGGAGTGTGATCGGCAAGGCATGACTCAATCTCAACTGCGAGGAGTGGAACCGGGTGAGAGCCACCACGTTAATCGCCGCCACGCCGGGGTGCCACTGGTTGAAACAGAATCACAGAACGCTGGTTATTGCCGCTCAAGCCGTGCTTGAAACTCCATTGCCGTTAACTGGAAATCGAGTCTGCCAGACGGTTGATCAACCGTTGGCACTCGATGGCCAGCAGGTTGAGTTTCTCAGAGATCGGCAATTCAGGTGTGCCTGGAAATGTCGTCGCAGCGGCTACGATTTCCCGGTGATACCAGATGACGTCGTCGGGGCTGGCGTTGAAGTGACTCCAGAATTCGTCTCCGTGTTCGAAGTCAAAAACCATTGACCCCAGATTGTGAAGCTTGTCCGCAAGCACAATCGCGCGACCGGCAACTGAAGCGTTTCGCAATAGTGCGATGTGAGCTTCCTTGCGGGCTCGCCAGGGGATCTTTTCTCCGGCTTGATCCGTTTTCTCTTCCGTACATTCCTGGACGAGACGGACCACAGCTGCCGGAAACAGCTCCATCAAAGACTCGACCGTAAAGTCGGTATCTTCGATCGTGTCATGCAGCACGGCGGCGGCCAGCAGCTCGTCGTCGTCAAAACCGCAGCGGGCAAGAATCAGAACGACGCTGGCCGGATGCTGAAAGTACGGCAGATCGGATGCCTTGCGAGTCTGGTCTCGATGCGCATCGACCGCAACTCGCAATGCCTTTTCTACAAGTGCTGAATACAACGAACGAGTGCCGACTGTCGGATTTTCGGCGGTAGAAAAGCTGGTCATCGCTTCGTCATTCGAACAGGTCCGTCATTGAATCGGTGAGGTTTCGTGCCGAAACTCGTTGAAGTTCATGTATTCCCAGTGGCGATACAGTGCCGAATTCTTCAGTAGAACATCGTGCGTGCCGACGACCTCAACCTTGCCTCGGTTCAACAGGACAATTCGATCAGCCCGGCGCAGCGTTGAAATTCTTGACGGCAGAATAATTGTCGTGCGACTGGCGGACGCACGGCGAGCAGCGTCTTCCATGTGAGCTTTCTCATCGCCGGTCATTTCAAGCAACGGTTCTTCGATGATCAGCAACGCCGGGTCGCGAAGCACGGCTCGAGCCAGCGCTAACAGAAAACCCTGGACGTCACGTAGCTGATCGCCGTGTTCTCCAATCGTCGTTTCGTAGCCCTGCGGAAGTTTCTGAATGAAGTTGTGCGCGTGAACCATCTTGGCTGCTTCAGTCGCCTGAGTCAGCGAAAATCGCGATTCGCCGCCGGTAATGTTCTCCAGAATTGTGCCTGTGAACCACGGTTCTTTGCCGCCGACGAGGAGCGTTTCTGCACGGAGTGATTCCAGCGTCGCCCAATTGATATCTTCTCCATCAATGAGAACACGGCCAGCATGAGGTTCGATAAACCTTGGCAGCAAAGAGATGAGAGCACGCGCTTCGAGAGGGTCAAAAGCGACGACGGCAGTCGTGCCCGATGCGGGAATCTTGAGCGACACTTTGTTGAGCAAATTTCGTTTTCCGAGTCGGTAAACAACTTTCTCCATCACGATCATTTTTTCGAGCGGTTGCAGGAACTTTGCTCCGACTGCCTGACCGACTTCAGGAATGGTGTTGAGGTATCGGTAAATTCGTTCGGCTGCCAGTCCGGCGTCGTTCTGAATTCGTCTCAGGTTCGCGATTGATTCGATCGGCTTCAGGCCAAGCGCAAAACACGAGAGCAGCAGCAGGCCTTCGGCGAGCGTGAGATGTTCCGGCGAATCGGGCACCCCCTGCATTCTTGCACCGAGCAGAAACAGCACGAGCGAGAAACACGTCAGTCCCAACATGCGCGACAGCCAGAAGGCGCGACGTTCCCGTTGTTCGATTTCGTGCAGCCTTCCCTGGTATCGCGCGAGGTGCTTTTCGAAACGCTGGTCTTCGTTGGCTTCCAACTGGTAACCGCGAACAAGCCGGCTCTTTCGGATCCCTTCGCCGAGCAGTTTGAGATCCGTCGTCGCTCGGTCGAGATTCAAAATCTGCTCTCGATCGAGGTGTCGACGTTCACGGCGAACCAGATACCAGCACGCCAGAAGCGGCAATAGACATTCGATCGTCATCATCCAGTTGAGGGTGACTGCCAGCGTCACCAGAACCAGCAACTGCATCGGGCTGCGAAAAATTGTTCGGATCCACTTGTCGATTCCGGCGCGGACCGTCTCAACTTCCGTTGTAAACAGTTCCATGACTTCGGCAGTTCGAGCGTCGACAAGATCGCTGGTGCCCATGCGAATCGAATGACGGTGCAGAGACTGGCGAAGTTGTCCGGCTGTATGCCCAGCCGCTCGCGAAGCCAGCGTTACCACCTGAGTCATGGCCGCGCTGTGGAGAAATCCCATCACCAGTCCGAGAGCGAGCAGCCACGTCAATGCAGAATCGGTGGCTTGCAAACCTGGGAATTTCTGACAGGACCAGGCCAGCAACCTGCCCCAGGAACGGTGCCGCAGCTCCCAGGCGACTGCTTTCAGACCGAGTCCGGTCAGTACACGCGGTGGCGGATTCGGCTCGCCTGGCTCGCTGTTCGAAAGGTTTTCGTCGCCGCTGTGGAAGAGCCGCTCGTACTCGGCAACGTGGTGCGAATCGATCGTGACCACACCGCGGGAATTCAACAACGCGACGATCAGGAAAGTGCCGACGAGGACTGCCGCGAAAGCAGCCATCCCGACAATGCACCAGATGAACGCTCGCAGTGAGTGTCCACGGAACAGACGCCGGATCGGAAAGACTCGCCGCAGCAGATCAAGGTACTGCTTAGACACGACGGAACCGCTTTCCGCACTGAAGTCCGCAGCTCTCGCCTCTCCTCCAGATCGTTCAACCATCCGGTTTCAGGCAGCCGCGTGCAAAGCACGATTGTCAGGCAACCAACAACCAGGCTGTCTGCTCAGGCAAGATCCCGGTCTTCAAAAAGGATGAATGAAAGGAGAATTGCGGCTCCGCCGTAGACAATCGAGTAGGCCAGAGCGGCCAGCAGATAACTGGGGGGAATTAACTGTCCGGTCGCGACAGCGGCGGACATGTTGAAGAAGTCCAGGTTGGGCAGAATTGTCGCGATGAGTTTCGCCATGAAGTCGACGATTTCGATCTTGATCGCGCCCGACTGGACGAGCACGGGGGTGATGTGCCCGACGACGAAGATCGCCAGCGACGTCACAATGTTCACGACCATTGGCATTCGAGTTGAAATGGCAACGCTGACCGCTGTCAGCACCGCAATTTCCAGGAAGATCAGAGCAAACCCAGGCAGCACCTGCAGCACAGCCATTGCTCGTTCCGCATTCGGCATGAAGGTGCCTTCCTGCAACATGCCAGGAATTTCACCGCCGGATTCGCGAGCGTCGTATCCAACTTTGTAGAAGATGAACGCCGAAAAAATGACCATCAGCGGAACGATCAGCATCAACACACCCTGCAGAATTCCGATGTACTTTCCGACAACGAACTGGCGGCGGGTGATCGGTTTGGAAAGCAGCGTCATCGCCGTCTTTCCTTCAATTTCGCTCGCAATGCTGGTACTCGACGTCCAGATGGCCAGCAGCAATCCGCTGATCAGAATCGTCGCCAGACCGCAGTCTTTCAGCATTTTGATATCTTCCCCCAGGGAGAAGAACGGCAGGAAAGTATTGACGACGATCAGCAGGATCCCAATCAGAAGCATCAGCAGAAACAGCGGCTGTCGCACCGCTTCTTTGGTCGTGGCTCGAGCAATGACGCCGGTTCGCGAGCCGTAGCTCACTCCCAGCAACGCTGCAAAAATGGCAATAACCGTTCCTCCAGTCGCCATCCACTGCCAGGCTGGAGTTCCGCCGGTACCTTCAGCAGCCAGCAGACCAAATGTCGCAAACGATTCGCTCATAGTGGTTTAAACCCTGTTGCCATGCACGGACTCTAGCCGTACACAAATCTGTGATTCACAAACAGGCGGACAGAAAACGTTCCGCGAAACAAACGATATCAAAACATCAAAACCAATAACCCGGCCCACTTTATACCGACAGGTGGCCGAGCAAAAGCATGGAATGTCACCGATTGGCAAGGTCGCGTGGTGGCCGACGAGCGGAACCGATAGATTCTGTCCAGCTCGACCATTTCACAGTTTCAGAGCCCCTGCATCCGGTCCAACCGGCACGAACAACGAACTCGCCGACAAAGCCAGTTTACGCACGGCTTGCACCTGAATTACGACTCTGGACCAATTGACGCGGACTACGACTATGACCACGGCAGTGATTGGTGCTTCAGGCCAACTTGGAACAGATCTTCCAAAGTTTCTCAGTGGCGACGTCGTCCCGATTCGCCACTCTGAAATGGAACTGACAGATCCGGACAGTGTCCATACCTGCCTGGATCGAATTCGTCCGAAAGTTGTCATCAACACGGCGGCGTACAACCTGGTCGACAAGGCCGAAGACGCGATCGACGAGGCCATGACAGTCAACGCTCTGGGCCCGGCCCGGCTGGCTCGCTGGTGCGAAGACAACGGCGCGACGCTGGTCCACTTCAGCACCGACTACGTTTTCGGTGACGGCGAAGACTGCTCGACAAATCAGCAAACCGAACCAGCGCCGTCGAACCCCCGAAGAGAATCAGACCTCGCAACCCCCCGCTCCGTTTACGCGGCGAGCAAGTTTTCGGGCGAAAACCTTGTTCGAGCCATCTGTCGCCGCAGTTTTGTCATCAGAACCTGCGGACTTTACGGCGTTGCGGCAACGCAGGGAGCGGGTAAAGGAAACTTCGTCGAGACGATGCTGCGGCTCGGCCAGGAACGGGACGAACTGTCGGTCGTCAACGACCAGCACTGCACGCCGACAGCGACTCGTGATCTCGCTGCCGCCACCGCCGAACTGATTGAAACCAGCAAATTCGGCCTGTACCACGTCACGAATTCCGGCGCGACGACCTGGCACGACCTTGCCGCTGAGATTTTTCGACAGGCAGGCATCAACGTCAAACTGAGCCCGATCACGACGGCTGAATTTGGAGCCAGAGCCGCTCGCCCTTCGTACAGCGTTTTGAACTGCGAGAAACTTGAAGTGGCAATCGGGCGCTCAATGCCGGCATGGCAGGACGCACTGACTCAGTACCTGGTCGACCGAACGCAGAATATGGGCACAGATCAGCGCTGATCTGCGACCATATTACCGATCGGTGTACTGCCGCTGTTGGCGTACCAGGTACGGATTTCGCACTTTGTCGAGTGCCACTACAATCCACCGATCATTTCTGCGGAAATCGTGTCATTCATTCTGGTGACGCTGATTCCGTTGAAGCAGCACTCACTGACAGAATAATTGCGGCCAACAAGCCACGTGATAAACGGAGTAGACAAACGAGATGTCCGAAGAAGCCAAAGTCAGCAAGGTTGAAGTTGAAAAAGCCGGTAGCCGGCAGTTGCGTGGCACGATCGCCGAGGAACTTGATCCGTCAACGGAATGCTTCAGTGGAAGCAATACCGGCTTTCTGAAGCATCACGGAACTTACCAGCAGGACGACCGCGACGAACGCGGCGGCACGTCTGAAGACGGCCAGAAAAAGGGCAAAAGTTATATGATGATGGTTCGGTCCCGGATTCCCGGCGGCCAGCTGACAGCAGATGACCTGCTCGCCGAACTCGACATGTGTGACGAGTTTGGCAACGGCACGCTGCGAATCACGACTCGGCAGGGGCTTCAGCTTCACGGCGTTCTGAAGAATGATCTGAAGCCGACGATCCGTGCCATCAACGAGAAGACGACCTTAACCACGCTCGGAGCATGCGGCGACGTTAACCGAAATGTGATGTGCTGCCCCGCTCCAATTCGAGGCAACGCCGTGCACGATCAAATGCAGGCGTTGTCGCAGAAGATCGCTCAGCACTTCCGGCCTCGCACAACGGCCTACCAGGAAATCTGGTTGCAGGATTCGGAAGGCGGGAAAGAAAAAGTCGCTGAGTTCACCCCGGTCGAAGAACCGATCTACGGCGAGTGCTACCTGCCGCGCAAATTCAAAATCGGCATCGCCCTTCCAGAGGACAACTGCGTCGACATCCTGACTTACGACCTCGGCTTGCTGGCGATCGTCGAGAACGACGAAATCGTTGGCTACAACGTCTTCGTCGGCGGTGGTCAGGGGCTGACTCCGGCCGCAAAGAAGACTTACGCCGCCGTTGGGCTGAAGTTGACCTTCGTCCCCGCCGACCAGGCCATCCCGGTCGCGGAAGCCGTCGTCCGTTGCTGGAGCGACCACGGAAATCGGCTGGACCGTAAGCAGGCGCGCATCAAATACCTCGTTCGTGAATGGGGGCTCGAACAGTTTAAGGCGAAGGTCGAAGAGTATTACGGAAGTCCTCTTGCCGAACCTCGGTCTGAAGACGTGCACGACGTCGATGATCACATGGGCTGGCACGAGCAGGGCGACGGAAAACTGTACCTGGGCATCAACGTCGAGAATGGTCGTATCAAAGACGACGGGGATCTGCGTCTGAAAACCGGTTTGCGATCGATCCTCAACCAGTTCAAACAGCCTTGCCGACTGACTGCGATGCAAGGGCTCATTCTGTGCGATGTTGATCCGGCTGACCGTGCCGCCATCGACCAGTTGATGGTCGATCACGGAATCACAAAGGCGGACGACCTTTCGCTCGTACGCCGTTTCTCAATGTCCTGCCCTGCCCTGCCAACATGTGGCCTTTCCGTCACAGAATCAGAACGTGTTTTTCCGCGAGTCATTAATGACCTGGAAGTCGAACTCGACAAACACGGAATCAAGGACGAACGGATCGCCGTTCACATGACCGGCTGCCCGAACGGCTGTGCTCGGCCCTACTCGCCGGATATCGGGCTGGTCGGCAAGTCGCGAGGCAAGTACACGCTTTACCTGGGCGGCAACACACTGGGGACAAGAATCGGTTTCATCTACCAGGATCAGGTTCCGCTGGAAGAAATCGGAACAACCGTTTCTCCGCTGCTCGGCTACTTCAAGGCTGAACGAACTGAAGGCGAATCCTTCGGCGACTTCTGCGCCCGCAAAGGCCTGGAAGACCTGCAGCAACACGCCGCAGTTTAATGTCCGTCGTCACGGCGCGAAAATTCATTCAGCAGGTCTGGGCTCTCATGGAACGAAAACAAACTCGTTCGCGTTGAGCATCGCTCGACAGAACTGAGTCATCCCGACCTGCTCAATGAACGCCGTTGAGTCCGCCAGTTCGGCGTCGGTCGGTCGTCGCCCGAAGCAAAGTTTGAAAGCCGTGCCAACTTTTTCGCCGGTCGACTCTGGAGCTTCGCTGATCAGTCGCTGAGCGAAGAACTCGGCCTGCTCCGTCACAAACGAGCTGTTCAACAGGTTCAACGCCTGTAGCGGCGTTGTTGAGCGACTGCGTTGCGGCGTGACCTGACTCGCGTCCGGGCAGTCGAAGGATCCAAATACGGACTCCTGCTCCTGTCGAATTTTCGTCATGTAGATCATGCGGCGAAAGTCTTCCGGGCCGTACGTCGACTTGGGGTGAAAATGGCGAACATTTTCCATTTCGACTTCAAATCCGCTGAATCCCGGACCACCCATTTTCGTGTCAAGCTTCCCCGTGACCACCAGAATGCTGTCGCGGATAACTTCCGCTTCGATCCGTCTGGGTGGAAATCGCCAGAGCAAGCGCGTCGCACCGTCGACTTTGAGTGATTCACGATTCGGGCTGCTGTCCTGCTGCCACGTGTTCGACATTAGAATCCGTCGATGGAGATGTTTCAGCGACCAGCCGTTTTTCATCAAATCGCGAGCCAGCCAGTCGAGCAGTTCGGGATGCGTGGGCAACGTCCCGTTCGCTCCGAAGTCGCTCGGCGTGTCGACGATTCCAGTGCCAAAGTGAAACTGCCACAACCGATTGGCGATGACTCTGGCCGTCAGAGGGTTTTCTGGATTTACAATCCACTCGGCGAAGGCGATGCGGCGTTGCTGCTCGGCCGCATTTTCAGTCAAAGCCAGTGAACCGAGCGCCTCAATCGAATCCGGACCGACCACTTCCCGTTTTGCATTGTGGTCTCCGCGATAAAGTCGGTGCGTCGGTCCCGGCTGGCTGAACGTGCCGGCATAAACGGTGGGGACAATCGACAGTTCGGCTTCTTTCTTCTGACTGGTCTTCAGACTGGCCAGCCATTGACGTCCCAACGCGGCGCGATCTTCTGTTGAATTGTCAAAGTCGTATTCGGGCTCTGCCTGTCTGGCCTGGCCAAACGCCTGCCGATCTTTCGACGAGGCAACGGTCTCCCACTTATCGAGCGAGGTCGCCACTTCGATTCGGTACTCCGTCGCGACACGGTCGCTGTACCGGCCCTCCCGGTCTCTGGCCCATTCAACACGGTTGATCATGGTCGGCTTCGGAAACTCAATCTGCACCCAGCCAGCACCCGACTCATTGGAAATCCAGCTTCGTTTGTTCCCATAAACTCCGTCGTTGATATGTTCGAGCTTGTGGATTTCATAACCTGGCAGCGAACTTGAGCAGGTGGCAATCGCTCCTGTGCTGGCGAGAGCGACGTTTGTCTTTTCAGAAAAAACTTCCAGCTCGTCGATACACGGCTGCGAGGAATTGGTCTTCAGAATGGTGAACCGCACAAACTTCGCTTCGACTGCTTCGAAGGAATCAACATTGTGCTTTGCGGTGACCGCATCGCGCAGGCCCGGCGTCGACTCTGGAATGAACTCCGCAAGATGTTCGCGCAGCTTCTGAATCCTTTGCTGGACGGCAGCAAGCTCTGTCTGTCGCTCCGATGAGACCGGCAACTTCCGATCGGCGTGCTGGACCCCGGCAAAGACAGCCTGCACGGCGTAGAAATCCCGCTGCGTGATCGGGTCGAACTTATGGTTGTGACAGCGCGCGCATCCGATCGTCATCCCCAGAAACGCCGTCGACGTCGCGTTGATCATGTCGGAAAGTTCGTCCTGCCTTTGCATGAGCGTGAGATTGGGGTCTCGTCCCTTCACGATGTCGTGCGGGCCGGCCACCAGAAAACCAGTGCCGACAGGTTCTCCGAACGCGTCCCCAGCGATCTGCTGACGGACGAAGTCATCGTAAGGTTTGTCTGAGTTCAGGGCGTCAATCACCCAGTCACGGTAGGGCCAGGCATTCGGTCGTTCGCGGTTCGTTTCGAAACCGTGCGTCTCTCCAAATCGAATCAGGTCGAGCCAGTGCCGAGCCCATCGCTCGCCGTAATGAGGACTGTCAAGCACCTGTTCGACGAGATCCTTCCAGGCGTCCGGTGAATCGTCATAGACGAAATCGGCAACCTGCTCCGGAGTCGGCGGCAGACCGAGCATCACCAGAAACAATCGGCGGATCAGTGTGCGACGATCGGCTCGAGGCGACGGTTCGAGCTGCTGCTCACGCAGTTTCTTCAGGATGAACGCGTCGATTGCTGATGCGGTAAACTCGCCATCGAGACGTGGATGCTCAGCATTGCGGACCGGTTGAAACGACCAGTGATCCGTCGTGCCGTCGTCGGTTGTGTCGCCTTCGGGCATCTTCAGGCCCTGGTCAATCCACGCTCGTAGAACAGCAATCTGCTGATCGGTCAGTCGCGGCCCTTCCGGCGGCATCTTCAGATGAGGATCCAGGCCGGCGACAACTTTGACCAGAAAACTGGTGTCACTCTTCGACGGGACAATGGCAGGTTCACCACTGTCGCCGCCGCGCAGAAGCGAACGGCGGGAAAGGATGCGGAATCCTGCTTCGGGATCTTCCGAGCCGTGGCAGTCAACGCAGCGGTCGTTAAAGATCGGCAGGACGTCCGCGTCAAAATCGACTTGTCGCGACGCTGCCGCCACGAGTTTTCTGTCCGCGGCATCTTCAGCGCCGACCGTCGCCCCGATCATGAACGCAGCAGTTGCCAGCAGCACCATGCAGCTTAAGCACCATCGTCGTGTCATTTGCCTTCTCTCATTTCACGGATTGGGATTCCTGTCGTGTCTCACCCCAAACGCTCCTCATCGTGGGTCATTGAAACTTATTGAGCAAGAGACCGGGACATTGACTCTGGTGTTCGGAATGCCTGGCAAGTCGCTTATCATCGCTATTTCGTATTCAGAGTCCGCCTGTCATTTCAGACGAGGGATCGTCATGCCGCAAAGCCTGCTTCATTTGTGCCGCTCGTGGCCGCGACAAAGTTTCATGCTGACAGTGGCATTGCTACTGGCGTTCTGCATTGTCGACTCTGGCCAACAGGTCGCTTTCGGGCAGGACGAGATCAAACAGGTCAACGTTCAGCAGACCGGCGAAACCGCAATGGCCGAAAACACTGAAGCGACCTCAGCCGACAGTCACCAGCTTTCACAGGTGAAGAAAGTTTCCTTTGTCCCCGAGTTCAAGCCGAACGACGTGCGGACTCACATTGAGTATCTCGCCAGTGACGACCTGCGTGGACGAAGTGGCGTGTGGGGACAGGCCGCCGCTCGCTACATCGAGGATCATTTTCGCAAACTGAACCTGCTGCCTCTGTTTGATGGCGAATTCCTTCAGGCGATTCCCGGACCACCTCGCGAAGACGGACGGAAGACGATCTATGGTCAGAACGTCGGAGCATGGCTGCCCGGCAGCGATCTGAAACTTCGGGACGAATTCATCATCGTCAGCGCGCACTACGACCACCTCGGAATGCGCGAAGGCAACATCTTCCACGGCGCAGATGACAATGCCAGCGGAACGTCAATGGTGCTGGAGGTCGCTCGCAAGTTCGCGTCTCTGGAGCACCGACCGGCTCGCAGCATGGTCTTCCTGGCGTTCGACCTGGAAGAACACATGCTGTGGGGGTCGCGGTGGTTTGCGTCGCACGCGCCGTGGAAAATGGAGCAGATCAAACTTTTCATTACAGCCGACATGATCGGACGCTCGCTGGGCAACCTGCCCATTTCAACGGCCTTTGTCATGGGCAGCGAGCATGGATCCACGCTCCCGGCCACGCTGAATGAAGTCGGCGAGCCGGAGGGATTCAACATCGCTCGGATGGGCATCGACCTGATTGGCACGCGCAGTGATTACGGACCGTTCCGAGATCGCAAAGTTCCATTTCTGTTTTTCTCAACGGGCGAGCATCCTGATTATCACAAACCGACCGACACTGCTGAAAAAATCAACTACAAGCAGGTCGCCGCCGTGTCGAGCCTCGTCTACCGCGTGACAAAAAGCGTCGCCGATTCAGAAACGCCGCCTGAATGGATTCAAGAGATTACCCCTCAACTGGAAGAGGTTCGCGCCGTGCATCGAATTTCCGAGCTGCTGCTGGAAGCCGGGCGGAACGGAGACCTCAACACATTTCAGCAGTTCATTGTCACGCAGGCCGAAGTTCAAACGCGGCAGATTCTGGAGCGTGGCGAAGTCACTCCGGAAGAACGTGTCGGCCTGATCCGAACCGCTCAGATTCTGCTGCTTTCGGTTTTCTGATTCTCATCGGCTTTGCTGGAGAACACAAAAAAAGCCTCGACCGATCCGGACGAGGCTTTGTCTGGTTTTGTGAACTCAGCGAGAACCTATTTGGCGTTCGCGGCGGCGAGTTCCGACATACGGATGGCAGGCTCGACGAGACGCTCCCAATTCTCAGCGATATAGTCCTCCGGTCCGCCTTTTTCTGCCACCTGCCAGCCGACTTCGATGGTAGGAACCATTTCGATCGCATCCCACGGGCAGACCACCAGTTCGTAGGGATCGGACTTCTTGCTGGGGATGTGGACGCAGACCTCGCAACCCACGCATCGCTCAACGTCGATCTCACAAAAATGCAGCAGCGTCGGAAGCGAATCGCCCGGCACCTTGTAGATGCAGTCAACTGGACAAACCTCGAGGCAGGATTCGCATCCTGTGCAGTTATCTGCGTTGATAATTGCGACCTGTTTGGGCAGCTTTTTTGCTTTTGCCATTTGAGTTACTCAGTCGATTAAATCTTCTGGAACTTCTTTAATTTCAAACACTTAGTAAGAATCAGCGAGTGCCACGCCAGACAGAACTGCGCTCCACGTGGCGGACTTATTCTTAATGATCGTCCAGATTTGTGGCTCGTCTGAACTCAGACCCCGATTTCTCGAACGACTGCCGACATTGTTGTTCGGAAAGCGAGTTGCGGCAAGGTTGAGAGAGAATCGTTCCCGCGAAGCTGACGAAAACTTCCCAGCCACAGGAATTATTTCCGTAGGTCCGACGCTGTCTGACCTACCGGGAGTCCAGAGCGGCAAGTTCCTGGAGAGCGGCCTGGCCAGCCGCGTCCGGAAGTTCCTCGATTAGCTCGCCATTCTGTGAGAGCAGGTGTTCGGCCTGCTCAAACGAGCAGAAGCTGTCGAACGTGGAAAAATAGCCTGCGTTCGACGGCTCCCGAATGGCGTCCGGGAAAGTCTCCGAATGACTCAAAAAGTGGTGGGCATTCCCCGCCAGCACGAGGTCCCGGCAGCGTTCGGCAACTTCCAGCCAGCCAGCCAGGCAGGCTTCGCGCCCGGTAAGCACCAGAAAGCGGTCGCGGCCTGCGGGATTCGGTGTCTCATGAGAAATTCTCGCCAGGCGAGCGAACGTCAACATGGCAATCTCGTGATTTCTCATGGCAGGTTACCTACAGTCACCAGTTCGAATGGCGGGACGGCATCGGAAAAGTGTAGAGCTTACCATGCCGTCGGATGCTGCTGCTTCTGAATATCCGCCAATAACACACCAGCGAATCGTTCCTGATAAGGATCCCATCGCATGACTCGACACTTCATTCCGGCTCTGTTGACGACGCTACTGGCCGCCGCAAACTTAGTGGCTGCCGACGGGTTGCAGCCTCTTAAATACAACAATCCAGGCCTGGTCGTTGACCTTGGAGTCGGGCTTTGGGCCTGGCCGCTACCGATGGATTATGACGGCGACGGAGACTTCGACCTGATCGTATCGTGCCCGGACAAACCATCGAATGGAACGTACTTTTTTGAAAACACCGAGGGCAACGTCGCGTCCCCGATTTTCAAGCCGGGTGTAAAAATCGGTCGAGGTCACACGAACATTCGAGTGTCCTGGGTCGACGACAAGCCTCGCGTTCTGATTCCCGGTGTGGAGTTTTTGGATTTTCAGAACAAACAGTTTGACCAGACGCGAAGGCTGCCGGTGCCTGGCGACTTTCTGAAGAAGCATCCGAAACAGCGAAAGCTTCGCGCTAACCAGTGGCACCTGGTTGACTACGACGGAAACGGAAAACTCGACATCGTTGCGGGGATTGGCGACTGGCTCGACTACGGCTGGGACGACGCATGGGATTCGCACGGCAAGTGGGAAAACGGTCCGCTGCGCGGCCTGATCTACTGGTTCCCCGACGCTGGCGAGGCTGACGATGGGAAGACTCCCGCGCCGGCTCCAAAACAGGTGCTGGCCGATGGCAAAGATCTGGAAGTCTTCGGATGGCCATCGCCCAGCTTTGCCGATTTCGATGGTGACGGAGATCTTGATCTGCTTTGCGGAGAATTCATCGACCGATTTACCTACTTCGAAAACGTGGGGACTCGAACGAAGCCAGAGTACGCCGCCGGAAGATTTCTGAAAGACGCCAACTCCACGGACGGCAGCGGATTACTGAAAATGGATCTGGAGATGATCGTCCCGTCGGCGATCGACTGGGACCGCGACGGGGATGTCGATCTGGTTTGCGGCGACGAGGATGGTCGCGTCGCGCTGATCGAGAACACAGGAGCATTTAAGGACGGTCTTCCAGTTTTTCGATCGCCGTCGTACTTCAAACAGGTTGCTGACAGCATCAAGTGCGGAGCCCTGGCAACTCCGTACTGCGTCGACTGGGATGGCGACGGCGACGAAGACATTCTGAGCGGGAACACCGCTGGCTACGTCGTGTTCTATGAAAATCTCGGCATTCCTGAAGGCAGCGACATGCCGCGCTGGGCGGCTCCGGAAAATCTCAAAGGCGGCGACAAGGTTATTCGAATTCTCGCCGGACCAAGCGGATCGATTCAGGGACCGTGCGAGGCAAAGTGGGGGTACACAACGTTTACCGTCGCCGACTGGGATCACGACGGCTTGCTCGACGTCATGCTGAATTCGATCTGGGGCAAGGTGTTGTGGTATCGGAACATCGGATCGAAGACTGAGCCGAAACTGGCGGCGGCACAGAACGTCGAGGTTCAGTGGCCAGGCAAAACGCCAAAGCCCGAATGGACCTGGTGGGAGCCGGACGGCAGGCAACTGGCAACTCAGTGGCGAACGACGCCGGTCGTCGTCGATGTGAATGGCGACAAACTCAACGATCTCGTCATGCTCGACCACGAGGGGTATCTCGCACTCTTCGAACGCAGACCACTCCCCAATGCCGCTGGCGACGGAACAGCTGCACCGTTCGCACTCTTGCCAGGCAAGCGTATTTTCGTCGACGTGAAAGGCGAGCCGCTTCGCCTTAACGGCAAACGAGCAGGCGGCAGCGGTCGAGTAAAACTGCATGCCGTCGACTGGGACGGCGACGGAGATCTCGACTTTCTGATGAACAGCATGAACGCCGACCTGCTCGAAAACGTGAATCAGGAAGATGGCGAAATCGTTCTCATCAACCGCGGCCCTGTCGACTCGCGTCCTCTCGCCGGACATACCAGCAGCCCGGCAACCGCCAACTTCTTCGGCACAAAGAAACGAGACCTGCTGGTCGGAGCCGAAGACGGTTTCCTCTACCTGAAACGACGCAGTGAGTAACGCGACAAAGTTTGCGGGGGAGACGCAAGAACTCATCATCAGCCGTGAGTGTCTGGTGATGCGCAGACAGTGCTGATACCAACTTCATCGTTCGATCCCCGCCAGCAGATTCAGGCAGCTCGCTGAGTCTGCTGGTGTCGTTTCAGGACGGATTTTCTGAACAGAACCAGCATCAGTGACACGGGCAAATCGACGCCAGCCTGCCAGTCCGGAGGGGATTCGCCCTGGATCCCGAGGCAGGTACCTGAAGCAATTCGATGCCGATCGCAAGCGTCGTGAGGAAGCTGCATCCGCCGGCCACAATCGTTGAGTCTGCTTTGCGAATGCTCGATACCAAAAGACAGCATTGATCACGTTATCTGTTTGTCAGGCGCCGACCACTCGTGAACACTACCGCCAATCCACGATCTGTGGCCTTCGACATTCTTGCCAGACATCAGTCTGACGAGGCTGCCAGCGTTTTGCTGCAGGCGCTGGAGTGCGACGATGATCAGGCAAGAAAACTGGCCGCCGCGACGGTTGTCCAGCGGCGCGGCCAGCAAAGCATTCTTGAGATTATTCGGCGAATCGATTCACTTGACGACGAAGCCTGCAAACAATTCAGCCGGTCACCCGAGAAATTCCAGGTCGCTCTCAAACAGGCGATTTCCGAATCGGACGACGAAACTTTCGATGCGGCCATTAGGTTTATCGGCCGAACTGGAAACTTCGATCTGTTTGCAACACTGCTCGATAAACTGGAGTCTGCCGACAGCCCCGTCCGCGACACAGTTTCTACGGCGGTAGAGAATCTGGCGACGCATCTGAGTCACCGTCTCAGGTCAAACGATCAGTCGATCTTCCCTGGCCTGGACAGAACCGCTCTGCGAAGACACCGGTCGACCATGCTGTCCGAGCTGAACTCTCGAACGAAACGCTTTGATACACTCTCCAGCGCCGAAATGATTGTTCGTCTGATACTCATCATTGGAGGTCCAGAGGACGAGGCTGTCCGAAACGTACTGACCAAATGCGGCGATGCGTGTCGAGACACGGCTACCAAAATGCTGACGGAAGACACGCATCCAGCACTGCTGAATCTGTTGAGCGATTTTCTGGCCTTTCATGCTCCGCCAGCCTGCACGCTTGAAATCATCCAGACTCGCAATGACTTTGATTTTGTCGTGCATCTGCTCATGCAGCTGCCCAGGCAACCTTCCGGACATCTGGCATTCAACCTGTCCAGACTGCACGACATCGTCTGGTTACAGGATCCAATGGCGCTTGTGGAACGACTTCCGAAGTCGGTTCATGACCGTCTGGTCGGAATGGTTAATCACGCTCCGCTCGACGATGACACAAGAACCAAACTGAAGACATGGATCATTCGGCAATCTGGAGCTGCTGGCCGGGAAGCCGCGAGCGACGTATTGAAGATCCTCCCGCAGGAAGAAGCAGGTCAGATTCTGTACGACGCGTTGAAGAATCCGGATGCGAAAGTCGAGGCCTGGGCAACTCATCAACTGAGGGCTCAGAAACTTCCCGATACATTTGAGGAGTTGCTCAAGCGTCTGGATCGTAATAGTGATGTGGTGCGGGACGCCGCTCGCGACGAACTGTTCAGCTTTGATCTGAACTACCTGATGAAGGTCTTCAGTGAACTTTCACCAGCACAGGCACTGCTATGCGGACAGACTCTGCTCAAGATCAACCCGGGCGCTCCTCAAGAACTGACTCGAGAAATCGAGCATCCGTTTCGGCGGAGACGCATCCGAGCCATTGAAGCCGCAGAAGCAATCGGATTTGTCGACAAAGTCAGCCCCGCCTTGCTCGGGCAACTGAACGATCCCGAAGCAAGTGTCCGGTGCGCTGCCATTCAGGCATTGCGACGTCATCTGACTCCGGAAGTGGCCAAAGCCATCCGTCACCTGACCGACGATCCGAACCGACAGGTTCGCAGCGCTGTAGACGAGGTGATTGCCAGCTCAACTGTGTAATTGAAGTCGGTTGTGAATGAACTGGTAACGAGCTTGCCGCGGACCGTCTTGAATCGAATGATTAAATGATTGATCGAACCACGAAGCGCGAACGACGATGACAAACATCATGATGCTGCATTTTTCAAATTTGCCATTCGCTGCCGAGACGGCATTTCTGCAATCGTCGTCAGCACGGACCGTAGCCTGGATTCTGGGATTGCTCGTCGTCCTGGGGACTGCCTGGGCAGCATCGAGCATCGCTGAATCGGTACGTCGTAACGAGCGTAAAAAACAGCAGAACGGCCCTGCGAAAACTAGAGACGTCTTTGAAGAAATTTGCCAGGCTCAGGACTTGTCAGTTGACGAGAAAAAGCAACTGCTGGCGGGTGCGGCAATTCTGAATCTGCTCTCACCAGCCCTCCTGTTTGTCGACTCCAGCCTGCTCAGCAAGCTGGCCGCTTCAGACCGCGACGACGCTGCCGAATTCAGAAACCTCGCCGACCGTCTTTTTCCACCGGAAACAAGCCCTTCAGAATCTGACCTGGCTGAGTTGACGGAAACTCCGGCCACGGTTTGATGACGACACGAGATGCGTTGCCAGTTCTTAAAAACCGTACCACCGACCGTTAAACGACGAACTGTGAGAACTACGACGACACGACTCGCGAGCCATCGACAGTCAAACGACCGGCGGCGAATAATCGAATCGCCTCCGGAAAAGCATCGCATTCCGCTTCGAAGACTCGCTTCTGAAGCGTGTCCGGAGTGTCGTCGTCCATGACCGGGACGACCTTCTGCAGAATGATTGGCCCGGCGTCATACTGGTTGTTGGCGAAGTGGACGGTGCAGCCGCTGACTTTGGCTCCGCGTTCGAGCACGGCTTCGTGAACGTGGTGGCCGTGGAATCCTCTTCCACAAAACGCCGGAATCAAAGACGGGTGGATGTTGATTACCTTGTGCTGGAAATCGCTCGGAATCTGAACGAGGCTGAGGAAGCCTCCAAGAATGACCAGATCGACTTCGGCTTCGCGGCAAAGATCAAAGATCCGATCACTGAATGCGTCGACTGAATCAAACTGCGAGCGCACTACGGGTTCGCATTTCAGCCCAGCGGCGCGGGCACGTTCGACTCCGCGGCAATCCTCTTTGCTGGCGATGACAATCGGAAACTCGGCATTCAGTTGCCCCGCTCGATTCTTTTCGAGCAGATTCATCAGAGTCGTTCCGCCACCGGAGATCAGCACGGCTAGACGAACTGGACGGTTAAGTGATTGAAGTCGAATCATTAGAAGCTGCCTGCAACGATCGAATGACAGAGATTCGTGTGCCACTGGCTTTGCCAGTGATTCATGTAGTGATGCGGAACTTCGAAACGGACAACTTTGTCAAACGCCAGCACTGGCGATGCCAGTGGCACACTTGAGCTGGTATGGCCGCATTCGCGTCACGAAGCGTCCGGTTTCTGTTTGCGGCGTTTCAGCGCGGCTTTCTGCTTCAACCGCTGACGGGCTTCCCGAATCGGGAGCATCATCTCTTCGACAGTCTGCCACCGATCGTCTGGATGTTTTTCAAGCCCCTTCATGATCGTGGCTGCAATTTGCTCGTCGATTCCTGGCGCTAGAGTGCGGATGTCTTTCGGCGGCTGGTTGATCGCGTGCAGAACAGCTTCCAGCGTTTCGCCAGTGTCCCAGGGAAGCGTCCTGGTAAACATCTCGAAGCAGGTCACGGCGTATGAAAAAATGTCGATCCGCTGATCGGTCTTCTGCCGCTTGATCAGCTCCGGAGCCATGTAAGAAGCCGTTCCGGTTCGGTTGCCAGGTTTTTGAAATGGCGGCGTGTTGGGAACGACCAGGCCAAAGTCGATCAGCTTGACGACGTTGCCGGGATCGACAACAACGTTTCGAGGGCAGATGTCGCGGTGGATCCAGCCTGCTTCGTGAAAATATTTGATCCCCTCGCCAAGCTGCAGAATGAAACTGAGACGATTCTTCTGCATCACCTCGTTCTGCATGTCGACCAGAAAGCTGAGACTGACCCCCTCAACAAACTCCATAACGAGAAACTGTTCGTCGTCGATCGTCGTCCCGTACTCAAACGTGTTGACGACATGTTTGTTCTTGAGCTGAACGGCGATCTCACCTTCAGTCGGTTTGTTGAGGCCGTAGAAGCGGGCTTCGAACCGGGCGGTCTTGTACTTGTCGAGAACTTTAACAGCGACCTGTCGACCGGAAACCGTGTCATTGGCTCGCCAGACTTTGGACATGCTACCCTGGCCGACTCGCCCGACGAGATCGAACCGTTTGGTCACATCCGTGCGGACGACCTTCGGCTTCTTCTCGAAAAACTTTTTGAGAAACTTCATCGAACGTGGCCTCAATGTCCGCAAATTCACATGCCACAGTAATCGATGATGCGGGCAATCTCGCTTCGCAGGTGATGCCGATGCACGATCCGATCGACAAAGCCAGCATTTTCCAGAAACTCGCTGGTCTGAAAGTTGGGCGGCAACTTTTCGTTAACCGTTGCCTGCACAACTCGCGGACCGGCGAACCCAATGAGTGCTTTCGGTTCGGCGAGAATAATATCCCCCAGAGCGGCGAAACTGGCGGCGACTCCGCCCATCGTCGGATGAGTCAAAACCGAGATGTACAACCCGCCGGACTCACGAAACTTCGCGAGTGCGGCCGACGTTTTGCCCATCTGCATCAACGAAATGATGCCTTCGTGCATACGTGCTCCGCCGCCAGAACCACTGAGAATAATCAACGGGAGATGCATCTCAGTGGCCGCTTCAATTGCTCGCGTCAACTTCTCGCCGACGACAGATCCCATACTTCCCATGATGAAGTTGGAATCGGTCAGAGCAAAGACCAGCGGACGCCCTCGCATGTATCCTTTTCCGGCGATACAGGCTTCGGTCAGGCCGGTGCGTTTCTGCTCGGCAATCAGACGCTCGGCGTACGGTTTCTTGTCAACAAAGCCCAGCGGGTCACAGGGGCGAAGTTCGGTATACCACTCCTCAAAACTGTCTGAGTCGAGCAGTTGTTTGATCCGGACCTGTCCCGGCACGATGAAATGGTGACCACACTGCGGGCAGATGTACTGGTTTTCTTCGACCGAACGTCGATACACCGTCGCACTGCAGCCGGGGCATTGCTGCCACAGCCCTTCAGGGACGCCGCGTTTCTGCCGCTTTGACTGGTCCTGCCAGGATTCTACTTCCGGTTTGGCCTGACTCATTCTGAGCTGCCCTTATTCATCACTGACTGCAGCAGCGATGGGAATTCGCTCGCTGGAACCAGTTCGTTCGTTAGCTGTTCCGCTGGTTTGAATGACTTCAACGAGCTGGTCGTTGCAACAACCAAACATTGAATCGCCGATGTCTTCCGGCGTTTCGCCTCGCAGGGTACAGCTTACGAGACTGGCCAGAGGCTCGGAAGCCACCACGACGAAGCAGCCATACTTCCTGAGCGGCTTCTTCAAAGCGAAAATCATGCGTTCGATGGCAACGGAAACCGTTTCACCTTCCGGCGGACAAACAGTTTCCGGCGACTCCTTCCACTGTCTGAACACCCTCGGGAACTTCTTGAGGATCTCATCCACACACAGGCCCTGCCACAATCCCTGGTCGAGATTGCACAGTTCCCTCTTCTCTTTAATGGGGACGTCGAGTGCGTGCGCAACAGCCTCAGCCGTTGAGCGGCACGGATCGCATGGGCCCGTCACGACGGCCTCGACCGGTTGATCCCGGATCGCGTCGATGACTTTCACGAGCTGTTCCTGACCTCGGTCATTAAGAGGCAGCTCGAGACAACCCTGAATGCGTTTTTGTTCGTCGAAGTCAGTACACCCTGGCCGAACCAGAACGACTGTGGACATTGATTCTTCTCGCTACTGGGATGAGCTGTTCTGGCGATTTGCCAACGACGACAGCTCGGGCATGACAGCACTGTAGTCCGATTCGTCGAACACGGCACTGCCGACAACAAACAGATCCGCTCCCGCTTCAGAACAATCGGCGATCGTCGAAGGGCCGACGCCACCATCCACGGAAAGAATCGTCTCCGGCGAGCACCGCTCCCGAAGCCGACGCAGTTTGTTCAATGCGTCGGGAATAAACTTCTGCCCGCCAAAACCCGGCTCGACGCTCATGACGAGCACCAGGTCGCAGTCCGACAGAAACGGTTCGATTTTCTCTACCGGAGTTGCCGGATTCAACGCCAGCCCGGCCACAACATCCGCTTCGCGAATTCGCTTCAGCAACGGTCCGGCATCAGGCACGGCTTCGTAATGGAAGGTGATGGCCTCGCAGCCCGCTTTGAGATACTCGTCGAGGTACCGATCCGGCTCAGAAATCATCAGATGTGCATCAAAAACGGCGTCGGTCAACGGGCGCATTTTCTCAATCACCATCGGCCCATACGACAGATTCGGGACAAAGTGTCCGTCCATCACGTCCCAGTGGAGAACGGCGGAATTGGCCGCGTTCAACAGCTCGATCTCTCGATGCATGTTGCCGAAGTCGCACTTCAGCATCGACGGAGCGATCACCGGAACGCGACTGCGAATTCGATCAAGGATTGCCGAACGGCTCATCGGGAAGAAACCCCGGAGAATTGAAAAACGGACGCCGATGCTCTCAGAGCCTCGGCTGGAAGCGGACCATTTGAACCAAACCGACGCACTCATTCAATTCCGAACTCGAAATCGACAACCTGGCAGCCGAAAACTCCGAGAGAAATCGCCACAAACACGCCACAACAAACACAATCGAACATTTCAACAAGTTCGAAATGAAATAAAAATCAGCCACCGATTACACGGGCAGAAACCGATGACTTCGCAACACATCCTCCCAATCTGCGTTCATTGATGAAAATCCGCGGCTCATTACACCTTGTGCGGACTCTTCTGCGAATGCCCCTCGCACCGCGTCCCTGCCAGAGGCGCCCTTTCACAACCGTGCTGGTTGACCACGGAACTCACAAAAAAATAGAAGCGTAATGACGCATTCCGTACTTTTCCGTGTCCCCCGTGGTCTTAAAATTCTCCCCTGATCGAGATGTCAAAGGCACACCAATTTCGCAACGACTGGGCCGTTGTGCCCAGCCTGAACAGTTTTCTGACTGTTTCCAGGTTTCTCCGAAACCACCGACCGCTTGCCTGGTTAAATCTCCTGTCCTGTCGAGCGGCGGTGCGATCGAACCAGAACTCGATTCGGCAATTCACCCGGTTTCGGAAACGCTCTTCGACTTGATGCCTTCCGGTCGCTAGATCGTCTTCACGAGCCTGTCGTCCGACGGAATATCGAACGAAACATTCGCGATCATCGCAAAGGGACGGAAATGCGTTTTTCTGCATGCAGCATGTCGGTTCTTCTAATTTGTCTCAGTTCGGTGGCAACGGCCACTGAGCTGCCCGACAAGGGCTCACCCTCAGAAGTCGCTGCCGAAGTCGATCGGCTGGTCGACGCTGAGCTTAAAGCCAACGGTGTCGAGCCCGCAGGAATCTCGGTCGACGAGGATTTTCTTCGACGCGTCACGCTCGACCTGGCGGGTACGCTGCCATCGTCACGGGACGTCACGCTGTTCGGGCTCAATCCGGATCGTTCAAAACGCGAACAGGCGATCGATCGACTGCTCGAATCGGACGAGTATGCAGCCACGTGGGCCCGGTACTGGCGGGACGTCATCTTCCTCCGAGCCACAAACATGCGAGCGGGTTTTGCGAATCAGTCCTTCGTCAGCTGGATGACGGACAACCTGGCCGGGAACAAAGGTTGGGACGAAATCGCGACGGAGATTCTCACCGCCACTGGCGATGTCCGCGAAAACGGCGAGACAGCGCTGATCTTCGCTCAGGAAGGAGAACCCGAAGATGTTGCTGGCGAAGCCTCAAGAATTTTCCTGGGCATCCAGATGCAGTGTGCCAACTGCCACGACCACCCGTGGGACCGCTGGAAGCGAGAAGAGTTCCACGAACTGGCCGCGTTCTTCCCTCGAATTTCCGTACGACCGGTTCGTGAAGACAGCCAGATCCGAAGTTACGAAGTCGTCTCGGTCAATCAGTCGGTCAATCCGCAGGATCGTTTTCGCGAGTTGAAAGAAAACGCCGATCGCATCTTTCGCTTCGCCGATCGCAACCGCGACGGAAAACTTGTGAAGGCCGAAATTGCTCGGACACAGTTGGCTAGAGCGTTTGACGCCCTGCTCGAACGCGGCGACAAGAACAAAGACGGCGGACTTTCGCTGGCCGAACTGAAGGCCGTTGAATTCCCGATGCCGATGCAGGTCGGACGCGGATCGACCGAGCACTTCATGGCCGACCTCAACGATCCATCATCACGTGGGCAGCAGATCGAACCAAAATTCTTCCTGACCGGTTACTCTCCAGAGAGCGGTCTTACAGACATCGATCGACGTGAAGCGTTTTCGGAGTACCTCACGTCCTCAAACAACGAATGGTTCAGCCGTGCCTTCGTCAACCGGATGTGGGCGGAAATGACCGGCGAAGGCTTTTACACGCCAATCGACGACATGGGGCCCGACCGGACGGCATCGTTTCCCGAGGTGCTTGACCTGCTGGCCGCTCAGTTCACCGCCAATAGCTACGACATTCGCTGGCTGATGAAAACGATCGTCCTGACGCAAACCTACCAGCGCGAAATCAGGTCGACCGAACCGGGCGCAGAAGCCGTCCCGTTCGCATCGGCCACCGCGACGCGACTCCGAGGCGACCAGCTTTACAGCTCGATCATCACCGTCCTGGGCAATGAAAGTACCGCCGGACGCGGCCGAGGTTTGCAGATGGGAAACGGCGGGGGCATGTACCGAGGTGCTCGCAGCCCACGAGACCAGTTCGGCGAACTGTTCGGGTTCGATCCTTCGACGCCGCAAGCCGACATCACCGGCAACATTCCCCAGGCCCTGTTCATGATGAACTCGCCGCTGCTGGCCAGCCAGATCAATGCTCGCGGCTTCACAAAGCTGACGGGCCTGCTCCGTCGCTTCCCTGACAACGAAGACGCCATCGACGAGTTGTACGTGATGATCCTTTCCCGAGAACCGTCCGACCGGGAAATAAAAATCGCCACCGATTACCTGGCCGAAGTCGGCAACCGCGAAGAAGCCTTCGAAGACCTGATGTGGAGCCTGCTGAATTCCAGCGAATTCCTTTCAAAACGCTAAACGTCGGGTGGGCACCGCTCACCAATCCCAAGTGACAACTCTGGTGGGCAGCGCCCACCCTACTGGACCAACCAATCTGGAACTTGAATATGAACCTCACCACACAGCGTCACGAGCAGGTCAAAGTTCGCAAGCACGGCGTCTCTCGCCGAGGTTTTCTGCACACGGTTTCGGCGGGAGCTCTGGCTGCCGGAACGCTCAATCTGCGAGACGTGATGTCGCTCCAGGCGGCCGAGCTTCGCAAACAGGGCAAGTCGATGATCCTGCTCTGGATGGGTGGAGGACCTTCTCAATTCGAGACGTTCGATCCAAAACCTAACCACGCCAACGGAGGCGAGACGAAAGCCATCTCGACCAGCGTTTCTGGAATTCAGGTCGCCCAGGGCTGGGAGAAAACAGCAGCCATCATGGACGAACTGGCCATCATCCGCTCAATGACAAATAAGGAAGGCAGCCACCCGCGAGCGACCTACCAGATGCACACAGGTTACATCCCGTCCGGTAGTGTCAAACACCCGAGCCTTGCTGCGTCGATCGCGAAGGAGATCTCTGACCCGGAATTCGACCTCCCTGCCGTCGTCTCAGTCGGAGCCACTCAAGGGGCCGGCTTCCTGGGTGTCCAGTACGAACCGTTCATGGTTCAGGATCCCAGCCAGATGCCGCAGAACGTAGCGACCGGCGTACCGACGAATCGTTACGGTCGACGACTTGGCCTGCTCGACAAACTCGAAGACGAATTTGCAGACCGCGGCGGCGACCTCGTCGTGAAGAATCACCGCGACCTTTACAGCAAGACGTCGAAAATGGTTCTCAGTTCGGACCTGAAAGCCTTCGACATCTCAGACGAACCGGAATCCATGAAGGAAATGTACGGCGACTCGAACTTCGGTCGAGGCTGTTTGCTCGCTCGACGACTCGTCGAAGCCGGCACGACGTTTGTCGAAGTTTCGTCACGAGGCCAGGGCGGAAACTGGGACACGCACGACAATCTCTATGAACGAGTCGGAAACCTGACCGCAGCGATCGATCCCGCAACCGCTGGCCTGATTACCGACCTGAAAGATCGAGGTCTGCTTGAGAACACGCTGGTCGTCTGGATGGGCGAATTCGGTCGTACTCCCCGCATCAATCCTCGCGGTGGCCGCGATCATTACCCGCGAGTCTTTAACGCGGCGATGGCCGGTTGCGGAATCAAGGGCGGGCAGGTGATCGGCTCTTCAACCGCCGACGGAACCGCTGTCGCCGACGATCCCGTCACAGCCAACGACCTGTTCTGCTCGATCTGCAAATGCCTGGACGTCAACCCGCGCAAAGAAAACATGAGCCCGCTCGGTCGCCCGATGAAAATCGTCGACGGCGGCGAGCCAGTCGAAAAACTCTTTGCCTGACCTCGCTTGAGCCACCAGCGCACTTCATAAAGAGTCGCCGGTTGCTTCGACTTCCTGAATGGAGAAGTCGGTGTCGCCGTTTCCGTCGGAGGTCATTGTTACGTGGTAATGTACAAAACGGTCGGTCCACTTTTCGCGGATCGACCAGAGTTCGCATACGGATCCAGGCGGGCCTTGCACAGGTTTCTTCGATACGCCGACGTAATTGAAGTTTCGGTTAGTCCCACTTCCGTGCGCAACGATCGTCTTCAGGATGTCATGTTCCAGTTGCCCGTCAGCGACTGTCGAGTAGCCGGAGGCCGCACAACCAGCCAGAACGCCGGTTTAAGACTAAATACAGAAAGAGGCGTTCCATCGCGACGTCCTTTCACACTGCTGATCGTGCTGACGTTCGAAGAACTTCTCGATGTCGACGATCAGTTCCCTGCACTATCGAAAGGCCAAACCGCCACCGACTGTCGCGCCAACACCAAGATCCGCGTCATGGAGTGGGACGAGAATCCCTCCTTGAATAAAAAAGTTCTCTTGCGGCCACACGATCAGAAGCCCTCGCATCTTTGGTTCAACGGTATCGATGCCTCTGCCGAGTTCCAGATCAGCTCGAAGGGCTGCATTTGCTGCGAGGTCAACTTCGAGTCCAAGATTGACAGCCAGGGCGGTGTCGACCTCAGAAACCTGAACGCTTCCGCCCGGGCCGCTGGCGCTGGCGTCATAGTCCACGATGGTGACTCCTACCGCAGCGTATGGACGAAATCTGGACTTCGGATACCCAAAGAATCTGCCGCCGATTGTCGTGACATTCTGGTCAACCGAGATCGACACACCGGACAATGCGTTGCTTCCCGAGGTGCGATCCTGCTCGTGCATCGCGAAAAAATCGACCCCAAACTCATCAAAAGTGAACCATGGAATTGGCGTATTGAATTCGACATCCCATCCGACCAATGAATCATCAACACTTGCCAGCAACTCATCGTCGACCCTTTGATAAAGCATTCCTCCTCGAATGTAGGTCTTGCCGAGGAGTCCTCCATTGCTGCTTTGCAGTCCTGACAGATGGTTATCGCTCCACGATGAATCATTCTGGTAGGCTGGCTGCGCCACGGGGTACTCAGCGAAACTGTTCTGATTGCTGTGGTATCCCCAGCTGGATTCCGATGTGTCGAAATAGGTGTCGGAATCGACTCGTGCGACGCCCGCTGGTGCCTGAGCACTGACAGAGGCGGGAAGCAGGAACGCTGAAAACAGGGCGAGAGCGCAGAGAGGCCGCATCCTCATTGCTGAAGTCTCCGACAGTTCAAATTGCAGGTTGGGAAGTGCGACACCGTTCAGGATTGAGTCAGGCGAGGAGTGCCGGCGGTGCCGAGCCCAGGACGGGCAACGTGTGTAGACACGTGATGAGGCGGGATGTTTATCGGCGGTTGTTCAAGACTGTCAACACGATTTTACCAAAGAAAACAACGACCGCCGCCAATCTCCGCGCAGTGCGCCTCGATACATCAAACGATGCCTGCGACGACGATGGCTGGTGTGTCACAGAGTTCCCGGAACCCGCTGAACGGGAAGCGTTTCAGTTTTGAAGCACGGAAGCTGTTGCAGCGTCGCTACTGAGTGAGACTCGTCTCAGTGGACGCTCGCGCGACTCGTTTCAGGCAAAGAGTTCATGGACAACTTTGCCGCCTTCGGGGCCTGTCAGACGATGCTCCCGACCAGCGTGCCAGTATTTGAGATCGTTCGGTGGCAGGCCCATCAGGTGCAGGATTGTGGCGTGCAAATCTCGAAAGTGGACTTTGCCTTCAACGGCGCGAGCACCTGTCGGATCGGTCTTGCCATGAACGTGCCCCCGCTTAACACCACCTCCAGCTAACCAGAACGTGAAGCCGTTGGAGTTATGCCCGGTTTCATCTTTGCCGTCTTCGGGCGTCAGTCCGGGTCGACCGAACTCTCCGCCCCAGACGATCAGTGTGTCGTCCAGCAGGCCGCGTTGTTTGAGATCGCCAAGCAGGGCTGCGATTGGAGCGTCGGTTACTTCACAGTTTGCTTTCAGATCACGGCGGTGATTCTTGTGCTGATCCCAGCTGCCATGACTGACCTCGATGAATCGCACGCCAGCTTCTGCAAACCGGCGAGCCAACAGACATTGCCGACCAAAGTCAGAAACTTTGCACGTTCCCGTTGATTCTTTCTGCTGACCAACCCGGTAGCTTTCGAGAGTCGCTTTCGTTTCGGTCGAGATGTCAAGCAGATCGGGCGCGACCGACTGCATGCGGAACCCCAGCTCCATCGACTCGATGACGCTTTCGAGTTTGTCATCGCCTGGTCGCAGCTTCCGATGATTCCGATTCATCATCTGCACAAAGTCCAGCTGTCGTCGCTTGCTCGACAGCGGAAGATGGTCGCTGCTCACATTGTTGATCGTGGCGAAACTCATATTTTCGCCATTCACGCCGATCGGAGTCCCGTTGTAAATCGACGGCAGAAACGCACTGGAATAAATCGAACTCTTCGACGTGTTCAGGCTGATAAAGCCCGGCAGGTTCTGGTTCTCTGTGCCGAGTCCGTAGCTGATCCACGATCCAAGACTCGGTCGCTTGCGCAATCTGTCACCCGTGTGAAGCTGCAGAAACGACTGTGCGTGGATTCCCGTGTCAGCGTGCATGCCGTTGATGACGCATAGGTCGTCCGCGAATTTCGCAGTCTCGGGCAGCAGTTCCGAAATGCCGAGTCCGCTTTCTCCATGCTGACGAAACCGAAATACCGAACCCGGATGTTTCTTCTGGCCGGTCTGCGGCTTGTAATCGAAAGTGTCGAGATGAGCCGGCCCTCCGCTCATACAAAGAAAGATCACACGCTTTGCACGAGCAGCCAGCACTGGCGTCCGCGTTTCAAGTCCGCCCCCAGACGAAGCGACGACTTGCTCGCTGCACAAGGCATTCAGAGCGAGCGCACCGAAACCACACGAAGTTGACTGAAGCATTGCTCGGCGTGAAAAATTCATCGTCAGATCCCGTTTGCAGGACGGTTTTTCAAACATGTCCGACAGCCAATTGCGGCCAGCGGCGAACTCAACCTTAGCTTAATCGACGTAGCGGAATTCGTTGGTAGTCAGCAACGCCTGGCACAAACTGCTCCACGCCTTCTTATCGGACTTCAACTCGCTCGTAGTTGATTGCAGAAGTTCAATCGCCTGGTCGAGTTCATTCTGATTCGGTTCACGATTCAATGCGCGTCGAAAAGCCAAACGAACTCGATCACTGTCGTTTGTGGAGTCTTCCATCATCGATTGAGCAAAGTGTTCCGCCTGCTCGATCACAAACAGATTGTTGAATAAGTGTAGAGCCTGTCCCGGAATCGTGCTGACATCTCGCTGCCCAGTGACTGTCGTAAAGTCCGGCACGTCGAAGGCGGCCAGCTCGGGAGGCAAAGAACTTCGCAGGTAACAAAGGTAGACACTGCGGTGGTTGCTTGACTGATGAAGATTCCCGGCGAGATTCACCAGGATATCCCGATGCCGAATGATTGATCCGTCAGCGGGTTCAAGATTCAGCCGACCACTGACCGCGAGCATGCTGTCACGAAGCGATTCCGCGTCGAGACGACGGCGGTTGTGGCGGGCCACGAGAAGATTCTCGCCGTCGGCCTTGAGCACTTTCTCTGATGCGTCACTGCTCAGCTGGTAAGTACGGCTGAGAACGATGCTTCGAATCAGATGCTTGATTGACCAGTCGTCTTCGACAAAACGGTTGGCCAGGTGGTCGAGCAATTCCGGATGTGATGGCCGCTCACCGTAGACTCCGAAGTCATCCGGCGTGCGAACGATTCCCTGGCCGAACAGGTGCAGCCAGATTCGATTGACCATAACCCTTGCGGTCAGCGGGTGGTCCGGTTGCGTCAGCCATTCGGCCAGCTGCAGACGACCGCTTTGCTTCGGGTCAATCGTCAGTGCATTGGTCGACTCTGTTTTGCACGCCGTGACAAATCCACGAGGGACGACCTCGCCGAGTTTCTTTGCGTCGCCTTTAACGTTGATTTTGCAGTCAGCAGGTTTGGCTTTGTCTCGTACCCCGATGGCCAGAGGAGTTCCCACCGGCCACTTCGGTTTGGGAATGGCTTTCGGGACTCCGGTGTTCGATTCAAGAACCAGCACGGTTTCGACAAAATCAGCCGGCGGCAAAACTTTTGGAGCCGCTTTCAGAACATGCAAATCCGTTGGTGATGCTGTCAACTTTTCGTTGGCGGCGAGGCCCCACATCGTCTCCGTGCTCGTGAAAATGCCAGCCAGGGCGTAGTAGTCGCGAGTCGGGATCGGATCAAACTTGTGATCGTGACAGCGAGCACAGGCGACGCTGATCCCCATGAGTCCCGTACCGACAACTTCGATCTGATCAGCCACGACATCCATGTCGAAATTCGTATTCATTGCTTTGGCCGGTTTCGATGCCATTGCCAGGAAGCCCGTCGCGATCAGGTAACGGTCATGTTCGGCGGGCGAATCACTCGGCAACAGATCGCCCGCGATCTGTTCGGTGAGAAAGCGGTCGTAAGGCACATCGTTGTTAAAGGCATCGATCACGTAATCGCGATACCGCCAGGCGTGTGGGAACGTGGGGTTTCGCCCAAGGCCGTCGTTGCCGTTCGACTCACCGTAACGGGCAACGTCCAGCCAGTGCCGCCCCCAGCGCTCGCCAAACTGCGGTCGCGCCAGCAGATCGTCAACGACAGTCTGCACCGCCTTCACTCGATCGCGTCCATACTCCGAAACGAATTCCTCAACATCGTCCATGGTTGGTGGCAACCCGAGCAGATCGGCGTACAGCCGCCGAATGAGCGTTCGAGGATCGGCATCATGCGTCGGCGCCAGGTTCTCCGATTCGAGTCGAGCCAGCACAAAACGGTCGAGCGGATCCAGCGACCAGTCCAGATTCTTTACGTTGGGGATTGCCGGTTGAGTCCTCGGCTGAAGCGACCACAGCGGTGGTTTATCATCTTCCTTGTCGGCAGCAGCCTTTGCTCCTTCGACCGTCTTTGCATCAGGCCTTGCGACCGGCACACGAGGATCGGGCGCACCACGCTGCACCCATTTCACAAAGTCGTTGACAACAGCTTCCGGCAGTGGTTGCTCCGGCGGCATTTCGATGCCGTCGTAACGCATCGCCTGGATGATGCGACTTTCGTCCGGTTTCCCGGCGACAACAGCCGGACCAGACTCTCCACCACTCCGAAGTCCGTCACGAGTGTCCAACAGCAGCTTGCCGCCGACTTCTTCAGCATCTGCCGAGTGACACTCGTAGCAATGCTTCACAAGTACCGGTCGGATCCTGTTCTCGAAAAACGCCCGGTCTTCCGGCGAGATCGTCGACTTGTCCGCTGCCGAAACTGCGTTCATCCAACCAAACAAAACGCCGAGAACGATCGGCAGAACTCGGACTGTTCGACAAGCGGCTGCAATTCTCACAGCGGTTTCCGTTATCAGGTGGGCATTGGCACGGACAGGCGGGAGCTTGAGTATCCACTTTTTGCCAGTCACGAATCAAGGCGGCACACCAGATCCGACGTTCTGCACTCCAGAAAGACTGTGAGTCGCTGTGTCGATCCCTCGTTAAAACTGCGAGAGAAACCGGACGTCGTTTTCGTAGAAGCGGCGGATGTCGGTGATCTGGTGGCGTCTCATGCAGAAGCGTTCGATGCCCAGCCCAAAGGCGAAGCCGCTGACTTCGTCCGGGTTATAGCCGACAGCTCGCAGGACGTTGGGGTCGATCATGCCGGCCCCGCCAATTTCGAGCCAGTCGTCCCCCCAGCCCATGTCGACTTCGACAGACGGTTCTGTAAACGGGAAGAACGAAGGACGGAATCGAATCTGCACGTCCTGGCCGAGATACGTTGTGGCAAAGAGCTGGAGCACCGTTTTCAGCTGAGCCATCGTGACATCGTCCCCAACCATCAGACCTTCCATCTGATGGAACATGCAGGAGTGCGTCGCGTCGATCGTGTCCGGACGGTAGACGCGCCCGAGCGACACAATTCGAATCGGAGGCTTCGTCGTTTCCATCATGCGAATCTGCACGGTCGACGTCTGACTTCTTAACAGACGCGGGTTGTCCGGCAGCCCACCCGTCGCATACGAAGCTGCCGACAGATAGAAGTTTTCCAGCGGATCTCGAGCCGGATGATCGTCGGGAATATTCAACGCGTTGAAATTGTGATACTCGTCTTCGATTTCCGGCCCGTCAGCCACAGTAAATCCGAAACGTCCGATGATGTCTTTGAAGTCTTCCATCGTCTGAGTCAGCGGGTGCCGCTTCCCCAGTTTGACCGGAGTTCCTGGCAGCGTGATGTCGAGCGACGACAACGCAGCCCTGGGACGTTCAACTTCTTTCTTCCGAGCTTCGAACGCGTCCGAAACTCGAGTCTTGACTTCATTAAATGCCTTGCCGACGACCGGGCGATCTTCTGCGGAAACCTGACCGACGACGGCCTGCAGCTCTTTCAACCGTCCCTTCTTCTTTCCAAGAAATTCGATACGGACGTCTTCCAGCGCGGCGGCGTCAGCTGCCGAAGCAATCGCTTCCAGAGCGGCCTGTTCGTATTCCTGAAAAGCGGTCGCGTAGTCCATCTCGTGTTTCCTCAGAGCCAAAGCGTCGATGACTGTCTACAAAACTGCCCACCGTGGACAGCGTCCAGGTGGGCAATGTTTGTCAGTGATTCCTCATGTTGCCAGACCTGCGTTCTACGCGTTGGCAATCGCTTCTTTGACTGACGCGACGATCTCTTCAAAAACTGAAGGCTCGTTGATGGCCAGTTCGCTGAGCGTCTTTCGGTTCAGCTCGATCTGAGCGGCCTTCAGCCCATGAATGAACGACGAGTAAGACAAGCCCTGCTCGCGGCACGCAGCGTTCAGACGGGTGATCCAGAGTGCCCGGAAGTCTCGCTTGCGGACGCGGCGGTCACGATAGGCGAACGCTCGTGCTCGGAGTGTTGTTTCCTTGACGGTTCGCAGCAGCTTGGCACGACCACCTCGGCGGCCCTTTGCTTCCTTGAACAGTCGTTTCTTCGCGCGGTGACGTGCTTTTCCGTATCGAACTCTCATTGTTTTATTTCCTCAGCAGATGTTTTGTTTCAAAGAGTGAAAAGGGCAGTTCGGCTTACGAGCACGGACGAAGAGCATTGATAATGTGCTTCGCCTCGGCTCCGCTGATCAGACTGCCTTTACGGAGCATTCGCTTCCGCTTGCCGCTCTTTTTGCTGAGGATGTGGCCTCGAAAAGCGCTTCGCTTGGTCGACAACCCGGAGGCCGTGATCTTGAAGCGTTTTTTGATTCCCTTGTGTGTCTTTTGCTTTGGCATCGCTCCACCATGCTTCTATTAGAGGTTTGCGTTCAAATCTGCCCGGATGAAGGCGACGGCGGAGTTTCCAGAGCCAGTCCCGAGGCAGTCAATCAGTGCTGATTCCCAGCCATCTGGCAGGAAAGCGGCGGGAGTATAGACAGCATCTCATCGTGAATTCCAGCGACCGACTCCAGCGTTTCCGATTTACTGGCAAAGGTTTGCGCCAGTTTGTCACTGATTCCCGACAGACGGGATGTCCACTCGGAATTCACCGGTGCGAATACGCTTTTTGTCCCAGTACAGTCTCGGCGATTTTCGCCACAGAGGTCACCGGGAACGTCAGAGAAGAGGCTCTTGAAGAATCCTTCGTAGTCTCTGTGCTCTCTATGGCAGATCAATTTCTTTCTGGTTTTCCAACTGCGGGCCTGTACGTTTACTCTTGCAGGTTTCCGTTGATTCGCTTCCACAAGCCGCGGGAAATCGGGAAACCTTCCTTGCGTTTCTTTCTTTCGAAACTCGTCTGGTAGTCCATGTCGTGTTCCGGAAGCCGTTCTTCCGGGGGTGGCATTGTTTCGAAATCGTCGTGGTGGTCCATGAGTGCCTGAATGACCTCGAAATAATCGGGCACATCGGTCCATGAATGCAGCATCCCGCCGGGCTTGAGCACTCGTGAACACAGACCAACAAATTCGTCAGTAAAAATCCGCCGACGACGATGTTTCTTCCGCCACCAGGGGTCGGGAAAGTAAACGTGGACGGCGTCGACGGAGTGTGGCTCGATGTGCTTGCGAAGTGAGACTGTCGCGTCTCCGCCGATGACTCGAGCATTGGGAGCCTGCCGTTTCCAGGCACGCTTGGCCGCTCGGCGACCTTCCTTGAAATCGAGTTCCAGACCCAGAAAGTTGGTGTTGGCGTTTTTGACGCTTGCATTGTGGAGAAAGAGTCCTCGCCCGCACCCAACGTCCAGCTCGACCGGGTTGTCGTTTCCCCAGAACGTCGACCAGTCAATACGCTCAGGCAGATCATAAACCGCTATAAACCAAGGCCTTAGGTCCTGCACACCTTCCGGAAGGGGCTCTTTAAATTCGATGGGTTGTTCCTGCTGAGTCACCTTCGTCGCCACTCCTCGAACTGCAAAAACGAATGTCGAATCATTCATCTGCCGGGCAATGTTGTCACCGGAAAAGTGGCGGCATCCTGGTAGTCGACTCGCTCGAATTCAAGCAGCGGACAGAACACCCGGGCGGTCGAGCAAAGCCACAGAGTACACAGTGACCACAGAGAAGGTTTCACAATTAATCTTTGCTTATGAGCCCTCTGTAAACGCTGTAGCTACAAACCTGAAAGTGGGGTCAGGAGCATCCTGTTGATATTCGCGTCTGCTGCGCGAGAAGTCTCGTCATGATTGAGAAGATTTCGAGCTTCCCCCTGGTAGGACAACTGCAAATTGCGAGCTACAATTGCGGACATGGCAGGCAACACTTTTGGACAATTGTTTCGAATTACGACCGCTGGCGAGAGTCACGGTCCGGGCAACGTCGTCATTATTGATGGAGTTCCGCCCGGGATCCCGTTGACCCAGGTCGACTTCGAGCTGGACCTCAGCCGCCGTCGCCCCGGTCAAAGCAGGATCGTGACGCAGCGGAACGAGTCCGACACTCCGGAGATTCTGTCCGGAGTTTTTGAGGGAAAGACGACGGGAACGAGTCTCGCCATCCTGATCCGAAATCAGGATCAGCGGAGTCGTGACTACGGAGACATCGCTCAGAAATACCGCCCTGGACATGCCGATTTCGGTTTCGAAGCCAAATACGGCCTGCGGGATTATCGCGGCGGTGGAAGGTCCAGCGCTCGAGAAACCAGCGTCCGAGTCGCCGCCGGAGTCGTCGCCAAAAAAATTATCGCCGATGCGTTCGGTGGACAGGTTCTGTCGTACGTCGTTCAGGTGGGGTCGATCAAAGCAGAGATCGCCAATCCGGCGGAGGTAACTCTCGACCAGATTGAAAAGCTGCCGAACGGTGAACCGAACATTGTCCGCTGTCCGGACGTTGTGGCTGCCGGGAAAATGATCGAGTTGATCGACGAAGTACGACGTGCGGGAGACTCAATCGGTGGCGCCGCTGAGATTGTCGCGACCGGTATCCCCGCTGGCCTGGGCGAGCCGGTTTTCGACAAGATCAAAGCAGACCTCGGCAAAGCACTGTTTACATTGCCAGCCGTGCTGGGAGTCGAGTACGGAATCGGCTTTGGCTGCGCAACGATGCGAGGCAGCGAGCACAACGATGTGTTTGTGCCTGCCGACGGTTCTGCGGCGGGCAGCAATGAGCCCCCAAAGGTCGAATCCAAACGCCCCGGCATCTCGACGGAATCAAACCGCCACGGCGGAATCCTCGGTGGTATCACGACGGGCCAGCCGATTGTTCTTCGAGCCGCAGTCAAGCCGACGAGCAGTCTTCCGATCGAGCAGCGAACGGTCACGTCGGCGGCTGAACCGACGACGATCCAGACCAAAGGCCGTCACGATCCGTGCCTGCTTCCTCGGTTCATACCAATGGCCGAAGCGATGGTTGCGATCGTCCTTGCCGACCACTGGCTCCGCTGGAAGGCGCAATGCCGGTAACAGTCGCTTGAATTTTCGTCTGTGCAGGATCGAGCGAAAAAATAGATCCGAAATGACCGGCGTTTATTGCTCTTACGAACGATGTGCCAAATGCGCATGAATTGGCGATGCGTCGTGAAGCGAATTCGAACGCTCGTTTACTCATTCACATCGGCATTTCCTGACAAGCCGTCCTGGAGCTGAATTTGCCTGCAATCAGTTTCTGCGAAACAACCCCCAGCGATTCGTGACTGGCATGAATGTTCGCAGCTGACGAAGAGGCTGTGCCTGCCGTCTGGGCAACTGCTTCCGACGATTTCTCCGGTCGTGAGGCAAACTTCGGCAGCTTTCCTGAAACAGGTTGAGTTTCATCAACACTCAGCACAGCATATCCGCGCCATGCTCAAAATTGATGATGACTTCCTACCAGGTTCTGACCTGACCTATCTAGCCTTTCGAGTGTCATTTCAGGAGACACTTGAGCGGATTGTCCTGTCACGTCAGGTCAATGACGGCAACGGACTTTTCGGTTACCTGACCGAGGTTCCGTTTCTGCGCGGGGTCGCTCCGCATGTGCAGCTCGACCTGCTCGCCGACTGCTGGCACCGGCATGTTTCGAAACAGGAATTCGAAGCGACGTTAATAGAAGAAAGCATCATCTACGCCATCTGCGAAACGGCGGCACGGATCTCCGAAGACGAACCAACCGTCATCACGCACGCGTTAATCACCGGCCCCAGAACGACTCGAATCAAAGTCGACGCGTTTCTGCCTGGAGAACTTCGGAACCTGCATCTGCGACTGGCTAACGAAGGCGATTTCCTGCTGATCAGCCAGTTTGAAGATATGCAGCCAGACGACTCTCGCGAACTGAAAATCCAGTTTGGCCTTGATGAATCGCGTCTGGAAGAAATGTTCGACGTGCTCGGACGCTGGACGGTCGAAGCTGGCATGTCCACAAGACTGACGGGCCTGCTGACCGAACGCGAAATCGTCCGCGCCGGCTTTGTCATCAGCGAAGTCCTGCAACCTCGAACCGCTCGGGATTGATGAGCCGAAACGACGATCGGTGTAAGTCTCGTTCGGAGACTTTGAAGTACTGACTCCGGCGGTGCAATCGATGCCGAAGACACGCTGGTCGTTAGCTCGGACTGCTGACGGTGAGATTTCGTCTCACTGCTCAAGGGCTGCGGAACAGAGTCTGACAAAGACCGAGTATCAATTGGCAAAATTGCTAACAAAAGCATTCACCAGAGCTTGACGAAACGCCGATCCGCTCAGAAGACTGAAACGTTGGAATTAACTGGAGTAGATTTCGAGCAATGGCACTCTGGCGACGCAAAATGCAACGAAAGGCGGCGATGACGACTCGAACAGTGTTTCGAGTAGTGACGTTCGTGTGCCTGTGTGCGTCGCTGTGGCGAGCTCCGTTGCCCTGGCTGCACTGCCACGAAAAGGCCGCACACACGGACTCAGCAATCGGTTCGATGCTCACACTGAACCGGCACCTTGATGAATGGCACAGCGATGATGAGGCAGGTGAGTCTCGGATGCATCTGCATTTCGCAATGCTTGACGAGATTCTGCGAGGCGGTGGATGCCCGGTGTCGGCAGATGGTGATGATGACGAGCCTCCAGTTGTCGAGCACCTCGTTCCGCCTGGTCAGTGCGTCGGCCCGGCAGATCTGCTTTTTGATATTGCTGACGTGTGGGACGTCGCTGACACCACATGCTTCAGGTTTCCGAGCATTGCTGGAAGGCGTTCAACGTCTCGACAGTTTCTTGGGGATCATGCCGAGTCGCATCGTCTGCTGACGGTGTTGTGTGTGTCCCGCTGCTAAGTCCGCGCCGGCTCCTGCTTGAGTCCGGCTGCTGCACCGTCCGTTGACGTGTGCCTCTGCGTTGTCCTGTTTCGCAGCCGGAATCCCGTTTCCCCTTCTGGAAGCCGGAGGCTGCGCTGTGGCGATCTCCCTCGCAAAACAATCATCAGATCACACGTCTCAAACTTCTGCAGAGTCTCAAACTTCTGCAGAGCCTCGCTCTTCTGCCGAGGCTCGCTCCACTGCTGAATCTCGCTCCGCTGCCGAGCCTCTCGCTGCTGCTGAACCAGGGCCACCCGTGAAGTGGCTTGCTGGTGTCGCGGTCGTCGGCCTGATCGTGGCGGGCGCGTTCGTGCTGCTGTACCTCACTGGCGATGCGGACCCGACCGGCGAGCGGGCGACGGGTTCCGACGCGGCAGCGGGTGAAACTGCTGACGGTGCTGCCGAATCAACGATCGTCACACTGTCAGCGGAGAAGCTGGCGGCAGCGGAGATTCGCAGTGAGCCGGTCGCGCGGCAGACGCTGACTCATCGACACAGCGTGCCCGGGCGAGTGGCGTACAACGACAACCTGCACATCGCAGTGACGGCTCCGACCGACGGCATTCTGACTCAGGTGCTGCTCAAGCCGGGTGATCGCGTGCAGGCCGGTCAGGTGCTCGGCTGGCTCAACAGTTCTGAGATCGGAACCGCTCGTGCCGACGTCCTGCTGCGGCAGCACGATGCCGATCGAACCGCGTCGCTCGCTGAGCGGGCACGGACTCTGGCGGCGAACGTGACGGCTCTGACAGGAGCTCTGAAGGGGTCGCCTGATTTCGACGTGTTAAAGAAACAGTTCGCTGATCGACAACTCGGCAGCTATCGCGACGAGCTGTTCGGAGCGCTGTCCAGTGTGGTTCTGGCGGAATCGCTGGAACGGAATTCTGCCGAACTGGCAGCCAGCGGAGTTCTGTCCGGTAAGGCGGTGCAGGAACGTCAGGCCGCCGTGCAAGCCGGTCGGGCTCGACTGGAAGCTGCTTGCGAGCAGGCCGGATTCGATGTCTGGAAGTCGCACGATCAAGCGGCGGCGACAGCGGCGGATGCTCAGCGTCGGCTTGAGATTGCTCGACAGCATCTGGCGTCGCTGTTGATGAGTGACGACGCGATTCATTCCACCGGCAACAAGTCCGACGCCTCGGCACTCGGTGCGAACGACGACGATCTGGAGCAACTGTCGCGAGTCGCTGTTCGGGCTCCGTTTGCCGGCACGATTGAAAGCCGCACGTTCTCGGCCAGCGAACGTGTGCATGCTGCCGATTCGCTGTTTGTTCTGGCCGACACTTCGACGCTCTGGATCACCGCCGAGATTCGTGAGAACGACTGGCCGGCGGTCGCGGTTGAAGCGGGACAGACGCTGTCGGTCAACGTGCCCGCTCTGGGCGATGCGACGCTGCAGGCTCGCGTTGATTTCATTGGTCGCGAAGTCTCGCTGGACACAAATGCGATTCCGATCGTCGCGGTGATCGACAACGCCGACGGTCGCTTGCGACCCGGGCTGTTTGTCCGTGTCTCTGTGCCGGTCGGTGTGAAGGTTGACGTGCTCGCGGTGCCGGATCGATCGGTGCTGCAGCATGACGGACGCTCGTTCGTCTTCGTCGCGGATGGCGGGAATCAGTTTCGACGCGTCGATGTGGAACCCGGAGACGACGGTGATGGTTACATCGAAATCGTGAGTGGACTCAACGTCGGCAATCAGGTGGTGACGCACGGTGCCTTCATCCTCAAGTCCGAGCTACTGCTCGAAGGCGAGGAATAAGCATGCTGATTCACCTCATCAACTTCTCGCTGCAAAACCGGTTTCTCGTTTTGACCGGCACGCTGCTGATGGCTCTCGGCGGTTTGTATGCGGCGGTGCATTTGCCCATCGACGCCGTGCCGGACATGACTAACGTGCAGGTGCAGGTCATGACGGATGCCGGTTCGCTCTCGCCGGTCGAGGTCGAGCGCTACGTCACGAATCCTGTCGAGTGGGCAATGAGCGGTCTGCCGAAGGTCGAGGAAGTTCGCAGCGTTTCGAAGTTCGGCATCAGTCTTGTGACGATCGTCTTCGAAGAAGGCACCGACATCTTCTGGGCTCGCAACATCGTCAACGAGCGGATGCAGACGGCCGCGTCCGACATCCCGCCGGGGTATGGCACGCCGGAACTCGGACCGATGACGACGGCACTCGGTGAGATTCTGCAGTTCGAAGTGCGCGGCGAAAACTTCACTCCGATGCAGTTGCGATCGATCCTCGACTGGGAGATCGCTCCGCGCCTGCGCGAAGTTCAGGGCGTGACCGAAATCAACACGATGGGCGGCTTCTTCAAGACGTACGAAGTCCGCCCGAATCCCGATCGGCTGTCGAGTTACGGCCTCTCGCTGATCGACATCTTCGAACGACTCGAAGCCAACAACGGAACGGCGGGCGGCGGTTACGTCGTGCACTTTGACGAGCAGCGATTTATTCGCGGTCAGGCATTGCTCAAGAACGAAGACGACATTCGCAAAGTCGTGCTGCGCCGCGAAGCTGACGGCACTCCGATCCTGCTGAGCGACGTCGCCGAAGTCGCGATCGCACCAATGACGCGACAAGGTTCGGTCACGCGTGATGGTCGCGGCGACGCCGTGATCGGCATGGCCATGATGTTGATCGGCGAGAACTCGCGCGAGGTCGTTGAACGTGTCAAAGAGCGACTGATCGAGATTCAACCGACGCTCCCCGACGGCGTGCAGATCGACGTTGTTTATGACCGCGCCGATTTGATTGGTCGCACGCTCGACACGGTCGTCCGGAATCTGACCGAAGGTGGAATTCTGGTCATCGTCGTGCTGCTGTTCATGCTCGGCAGCTTTCGAGCGGGGCTGATCACGGCACTGGCGATCCCGCTGTCGATGCTGTTTGCCACCAATCTGATGATGGCCACCGGGATCACGGCGAGTCTGATGAGTCTCGGAGCGATCGACTTCGGTCTGATCGTCGACAGTTCGGTGATCATGGTCGAAAACTGCATTCGACGATTGTCGCATGACAACGGCGGACGCTCGCATCTCGAAGTGATTCGCGAAGCCGTCATCGAGGTTCGGAAGCCGACGATGTTCGGCGAACTGATCATCGCGATTGTCTATGTGCCGATCCTTGCGCTGCAGGGCACGGAGGGCAAACTCTTCAAACCAATGGCGCTGACCGTGCTGTTCGCGCTGGCCGGTTCGCTGGTGCTCTCGATGACGTTGATGCCGGCTCTGGCCGCGATGGCTCTGCCGAAGAAGATGAACGAGAAAGACGTTCTGCTCATTCGCGGCATCAAGTGGTTTTATCGCCCGCTCGTGGCTCGCGCGATCAGGCATCGAGTCGCAACAGTCGCGATCGCTCTGACGGTCTTCAGCTTCAGTCTGCCGGTCGGCTGGAATCTCGGGGCCGAGTTCATGCCGCGACTGGTCGAAGGCGACCTGCTCGTCGAAGCCGTGCGACTGCCGAGTGCGGCGATCGAAAACGCGATTCCTGTCGGCACGCAGATTGAAAAGATCATCGGCGAGTTTCCGGAAGTGAAGACGGTCTTCTGCAAGACCGGTCGGCCGGAAATCGCGAACGACATCATGGGCGTCCATCAGTCGGATGTCTGGGTGATGCTGCACCCGCACGACAAGTGGCGGGACGGCATGACGCGCGACGATCTCATTGAAGAACTCGATGCCGCTCTGTCGTCGCAGGTGCCCGGAGTCGCGTTCGGGTTCACTCAACCGATCGAGATGCGAGTGGACGAACTTGTCGCCGGTGTGAAAGCCGACGTCGCCGTGCTGCTCTACGGAGACGACCTCACCGTGCTCGGTGAAAAGGCCAAAGAGATCGAGCGAGTTTTGAAGACGATTCCCGGTGCGGCGGATGTCAAAGCCGACTTTCAAGCAAACCTCGCAACGATCCGCATCGAACCGCGCCGCGACGCACTGGCCCGCTACGGAATCAACGCGGACGACGTGCTGGCAGTCGTTGAAGCACTCGGCGGTCGCGAGTCCGGGCTGATCTTCGAAGGCCGGGCGCGGTACCCGATCATGGTCCGCATCCCTGGCGAGTGGCGATCGCAGGAGTCTCTCCTCGAACAGCTTCCCGTCAGCACTCCGGGTGGCAAGCCGGTCCCGTTGAAAGAACTGGCCGACATCATCCATGAAGAAACACCGCCGGCTGTTGAGCACGAGTCAAACCGCCGTCGGACGTTCATTCAGTGCAACGTGCGGGGTGTCGATGTCGCCAGTTTTGTGACCGAGGCGCAACGCACGATCGCGGAGAAAGTCGATATCCCGCCCGGCTATGAAATCCAGTGGGGCGGCGACTTCGAGAACCTGCAATCGGCGAGTCTGCGACTGGCGCTGATCACTCCGATCGTGCTGCTGCTGATCTTTCTACTCCTGCACTCGACGTTCAAATCGCCGCGACTGGCACTGCTGATCTTCCTCGCCGTGCCGATGGCCGCGTCGGGAGGCATCTTCGCTCTCGCGTTGCGCGGCATGCCGTTCAGCATCTCGGCCGGAGTCGGATTCATCGCGCTGTTCGGCGTCGCGGTGCTCAACGGACTCGTCTGGGTGAGCGCTGCCGAGAACCGCCGCAACAAAGGCGAAGAACTCGAAGCGGCAACGTTCGAGACCGCACTTGAACGCCTGCGACCGGTCCTGATGACCGCAATGGTCGCGAGTCTCGGCTTCCTCCCGATGGCACTTTCAACCGGCGACGGAGCCGAAATGCAGCGACCACTGGCGACCGTCGTCATCGGCGGACTGGTGACATCGACGCTGCTGACGTCACTGGTTGTCCCCGCGATTTACCCGTTCTTCTCGCGCGGCCTGCCAATCACCGATTCGCTGGCCGGTGACGAATTCGCCGTCTGAGTTCACAAACCCACTACCTCGTTTTCCAGGAGTCTCGTCATGAGAAAACTGATTCGTTCGCGAAACCTGTTCGCCGCAATGATGGCGATTTCTGCACTGGTCGCACTGGAGTCAACCGCCAGTGCCTGGCCGGTCAACCGCTTTTACCGCACCGGTTCGACAAACACGGTCGCCAACGCTCTGCGGAACGATAAATGCAACAGACAAACCGCACCGGCAAGTCCCGTAATCGAGCAGACAAAACGCCAGACGGTGAACCGCTTTTACCCCTCTCGCAGTTCACAGCCCGGGGCGACGCACACGGCCCGCCCTCGTTTTTTTCTGTTTGATCTGTTCCGTTGAGTCACTCATCAGAGAACAGTCTTGAGACTGGACAGGGGGCGCCGCTGTGCGAAGGAATCTGCCCGACTCTGGACACTGCGGTGGTCCCCTGTCCTTTAAGAAAATTTACCGAAACCATTTCGGAGTCTCAGGCGATGAGTTCCTCGTCTGAGAGCAAGCCTCAGTCGAACTGGCACGCCAGACATCCACAGAGAAAACTGCAGTCACGTTTCAAGAAGCGTGCGAACTGGTGGCTGCTCCGGCCAAAATAGCGGTTACCCGCGCTGGCAGAGCCAGGCCTCCCTGAAATCGTGGAGCGTCCTCGTCAGTGCGTAAATCGTGGCACGGATGAAAGTTGCTGACTTTTTGGCAACAATCCCGTCAGCGTCAGCCGACGATGATCTGAGATTTTCCGTGTTTTATGTGAAACCAGGCTTTCGATTCTGGTAACTGCACAGCGATGGGCTTCCCACTTGCACGGCAACCGTGTCCTTGAAGCGGCAAGCTCGCTCGATCGGTTGCACTATGGAACGTGCCGCTTGCCATACTGGCAGTTCACGAGGCGTCTGACTTGCTCATTCGAGATGAGACTTCAGGCGTTCCAGGAAACGACGCTTTAAAGATCCAATACTCAAACCGGACGTCAGGAATCAGCCGAGATGATCAAGTCAGCAGTCACGGTCAGCCTTGTTGAAGAAGCTCGCGGCGGCCCGTTTGTATTCTGGAATGGTCTCGCCGATGCCTGCGAAAAGGCGTCCGCACTGGGTTTTGACGCGATTGAGATTTTTGCTCCGTCACCGGACGCCGTTGATCCGGAAGAACTGAAGTCTCTGCTGGTAAAGCACAATCTCAAAGTTGCCGCCGTCGGGACCGGAGCCGGCATGGTGAAACACGGACTGTGCCTCACCGATCCGAATCCGGAAAAACGCGACGCCGCAAAAGCCTTCATCCGATCGATGATCGACTTCGGCGGTCCCTACGGAGCACCAGCGATCATCGGCTCGATGCAGGGCAAGTGGGGCGGCGACCTGGATCTCGACGGAGCGTTAGCTTTGCTCCGAGAAGCATTGAACGAACTCGGTCCGTACGCCGCAAAGCACGGCGTCACGCTGATTTATGAACCGCTCAACCGTTACGAAACCAATCTCATCAAAACAGTCGCCGACGGGGTCGCTTTCATGAAGACGCTGTCGACGGACAACGTCAAGCTGCTCGCCGACCTCTTTCACATGAACATCGAAGAGGCAAACCTCGCCGATGCACTGCGAGCTGGCGCTGGCTACATCGGCCACGTTCACTTTGTGGATTCGAATCGTCAGGCGACCGGCCTCGGCCACATGGACTACGCACCGATCGCAGCCGCTCTGAAAGAAACAAACTACGACGGCTACGCGTCTGCCGAATCGTTCCCGATTCCCAATTCAGAGACCGCTGCCCAAATGACGATCGAAGCGTTCAACAAGTACCTCAAATAGTCGAGCGATCGGTCCATTCGATCATCACCTCTCAGCCTTGGGTGAGAGGTGACAATTCAAAATCAGTGGCCGCTGAGGTTAGAAGTTCACTCGGCAGACCGCACCGCCTTTACCTGACTACTTTCTGAAAACTGTTTCAGAAAAATGAAAGACAGAATTATGAGTGCAGACACTCCTTCAAAATGCGTTCCTCTTGGTCTCGCTCCAAGCTTCGGCTTTGGAGACCGCATCGGTCTCGCGACTCCCGGCCATGTTGAGGCCATGAAACGATCGGCAAACGGTATCGAGCCGATTTTCCCTCAGCAGTCCATTCGTGAAATGACCCGCACGCAGAGAACGGCTCAGCAGGTCATGGACGACGCAATGAACGGTGCGAGACAGGCTGGCTGGACGGGACGTATCGGAGCCGACGCTGACCACCTGAAAACTCCGGACGACGTCAACGTCACTCAGGCCGTCGGATTTACATTCTTCACGATCGACCCTTCCGACGACGTCGACCAGAAAGCTGATGATTACAACGAGTCGACTCTTCGCGAAAAGTTCGGCACTGCTAAAGATGCCGCACCGTGGTACGACAGTTACCTCGGTAAGTCAGTCGGTCTTTCGACCGGTGCAAAAATCGAACTGACCGAAGAAGCCTGCATGCGAGCCGCCGTGAAATACGGCCCGGCCATTTCACGAGCACTTTCGCTCGGCAACCACATCAAAAGCGTGAACGAGTCAGCCGGCACAGACTACGAAATTGAACTTTCGGTCGACGAAACCGATCAGCCGACAACGCTCGCCGAACATTACATCATCGCCGATCAGTGCATCGCTGGCGGAATGAAACTCGTCAGTCTGGCTCCAAGGTTCATCGGCGAGCTGGAAAAAGGCGTCGATTACAAAGGCGATGTTGGAGCACTGGAAGCGTCGCTGAACGATCACGCCGCAATTGCGGAACTGCTCGGTCCTTACAAGCTGAGTCTGCACTCCGGGTCAGACAAAGTCTCGATGTACCCGGCACTGGCTCGCGCGACGAAAGGCCGTTTCCACGTGAAGACTGCCGGCACCAGCTACCTCGAAGCTCTGCGAGTCGTCGCCCGTCACGACGAAGCATTGTTCCGTCGCATCGTTCAGTTTGGCCGAGAACGTTACCCCGTCGACAAAGCAACGTACCACGTTTCGGCGACCAACGAGGCCGTCCCATCGGGCGACGACCTCGACGCAAAGAAACTCGAACAGGTTTACCTGGAATGCTGGGCTGACGTACCGAAGGGGCTCGGCTTTACTGAACCTGGTCGACAGATTCTGCATTGCACGTTCGGTTCGACTTTGACTGATCCGGAACTCGGCCCAGCCGTTCGGTCCGTCCTGGAATCGCACCCGGAGACTTACACCGACGTTCTCGCCGACCATTTCAGCCGCCACCTGGAAGCACTGGCCGAAGGGATGTAACGATTGATCGAACCGGTTCGCCATTGATTCACCCGGATCGGGACTTCATGATCCGCTGCGAGATACTCCGCCATTCTCGCAGCGGATTTTTTCGTGGCCTCCAGAACTGGCGAGCCTACTGCCTGATCTCGTTCCTGCGCTCCGTGTGGGAACGCACTTTCTGGACGCTCCGCGTCCTTCAAATCAAAAGTCGATTGTCATTTCGTGATGCAGAGCGTCGATGCTGCCGTTCCCACGCAGCGCGCAGGAACGAGCGGAAAGAGCAATCAATTCACAGGCCTGATTCATGTTCGAAGGCGATCTGCTTGACGATGATGAGTTTCCCGGCGGCGTCTTCTCTGACGAGATTGATGGCGGGCGAGCCGGCGCCCATCTGCGACTGGGAGACCGGGGCCTCTCAGCACGGACATCTGACGGGCAAGAGTTTTTCATCGGTTATTCAGACTGCGATCTGGAACTCGGTGGCGACAGCGGTCGAATGGTTTTCTGCCGAACATCCGACCGAAGCCTGACCTTTTTCTGTGAGGATCGCCGTTTCCCGGAAGCGTTGAAACGCGCCGCTGTCGGCGAACTGTTTGAGCAGGTCGACACGATACTCGCTGCTGGCAACCGGCAACGATGGGTCAGCAGACTCGGCCTTTGGATGACTCTCGCAGTGGCCGTCGTCGCGTTGATTGGTGGCTACTTTGGTATCGTCGCTTTCGCGCGTGTCGCCATCAAATCTGTTCCGATCGTCGTTGACCAGAAGATTGGCGAGGCCGCACTGCCGGCAGTTCTTTCTGAATTCGGCAAAGAAATTAAAAGTCCGGAAGCAATAGATGCAGTTCAAGGAATCGTTGACCGCCTGGCTCCCCATGCAGCTGTTCGTGGGGTGAACTATCACGTTCTGATTGTCGATTCTAACGTCGTAAACGCGCTGGCGTTGCCCGGCGGAACGATTCTGGTTTTTCGAGGACTCATCGACGAAATGGATTCGACCGAGCAACTTTCGGCAGTACTGGCTCATGAAATGTCTCACGTGACACTCAGACATCACCTCACTCAGATTGCTCGATCTGTCGGAATCGTCGCGGCTGTCAATATCGTCATTGGAGACGTCGGCGGCATAGTCGCGATTGGCTCAGAAGTTCTGCAGAACGCGGCGCTGAATAATTATTCGCAGGTCCAGGAGACGGAAGCGGATCTCGAAGGAGCCCGCATGATGCACGAAGCAGGAATCAATCCTCAGGCCATGATTCAAATGCTCGGCAACCTGCCCGACGCTCATCTCCACGGTGCACTTTCGTGGCTTTCCACTCATCCGAACTCCGACGAGAGAATCAAGTCGGTCCAGCAATTTCTTGATGACGCAGCACCTCGCAAATACAGTCCTGTCGACTTTCGACTGGAAGAGCTTCGCGAACTGCTTGGCGAAGATCAGAGCGAGGAACCGAAAGACGTTGAAGCAACCGACGACAATGGCGACAACAACGTCACGATTGACCAGACTTCAGTCAATGTGCTGGATCCTGAAACCGACGCGGAAGACGAGGTCGAATTGCAGAATTGAACCTGGCGATTGCACATCTTTTCCGATGGCGAAAAGACAATCACCTTACAAATCAACTCGAAGTTTGAGGCTGCTCATGGAAGCCGAAGTTCGCGACAAACCAGCCTTCGCCAATATCCGTGCGGAGCTTAAAGCCGGCGATTCAATCATTGCCGAATCCGACGCCATGGCGAGCATGAGTTCGACCATCGAAATGAGCACTCGTTGGAACGGAGGCTTTCTCAGTGCGGTTGCCCGGAAGCTGTTCGGTGGCGAGTCGCTTTTCGTCAACGAGTTCACGACATCCAGTTCCGGCGAGCTGGTACTGACGCAGCCGTTTCCCGGCGACATCGAGTGCATCGAACTGAAAGGAACGACGATGTTTCTTCAGCCGGGTGCATTCCTTGCCTGCGAACCCGGAGTGAAACTCGGACTCGGCTGGGCTGGCATCGCCAGCTTCGTCGGTCGCGAAGGGCTGTTTCGACTGAAAGTCAGCGGCCACGGGCGAATCTGGTTCGGCGCCTATGGTGGAATCTTTGCCCGCGAAATTGACAGCGAGTTCGTCGTCGACACCGGACATCTCGTCGCCTACGAACCGACGATCAGCCTGCGGATGGGGATGGCCGGCGGCATCTTCTCAAGTTTCTTCGGCGGCGAAGGACTGGTAACTCGTGTCAAAGGCCCCGGACGAATCTACATGCAGTCTCGAGCGATGAGCGGCCTGGCTGCCTGGACGAATTCGCATTTGTGGTAATGCCCGAGAGGTTGTTCGCCGCGTCTGACGTCGCGAACCGTCGTTTCTCATGCACTTCTTTAAAATCACACAGAAAAATTGCTTCCGGATCAAAGATCAGAGGAACGCTCCATGCAGTATGAGATAAAGGCACGACCAGCAGCTTCCGTGGTCGACATCAGAATGGCGGCTGGCGAATCAATTACCGCAGAAGTGGGCGCCATGATCGCGATGACCAGCGGCATGACCGTCGAAACGACCGCCCGCTCAAAGGGAGGCCAGGGTGGTCTGATGAAAGGCCTCAAGAGGATGTTCGCTGGCGAGAACTTCTTCTTGAATCACTTCAGCTCACACAGTGAAGGCCAAAGCCTGATCCTCGGTCCGCAACTGATGGGCGACATTATTCACTACCCTCTGAATGGAACGCTGATTGTTCAGGGATCAAGCTGGCTGGCATCGGCGTCGACTATCGAAATCGACGCCAGCTGGCAGGGACTGGGAAAGGCACTCTTCAGTGGCGAGCGAATGTTCTGGGTCAAGTGCTCAGGACACGGCGACCTGTTTCTCAGCAGTTTTGGAGCGATCTACGAGGTCGAAGTGGATGGAGAGTTCACCGTCGACACCGGCCACATCGTAGCATTCGAAGAAACCCTGCAATTCAAGATCGGCAAAGCCGGCAAAAGTCTGATCGGAAGCTTCCTCGGCGGAGAAGGACTTGTCTGCAAGTTCAGCGGCCACGGAAAACTCTTCTGCCAGAGTCATAACCCGCCGTCGTTTGGGGCAGCACTCGGACCAATGCTGAAGACACGGTAAACACAAGGCCACAATCAGGCTTCACCAGCTAACGACACTGCAGTCGCACTTACACTTCCGGGAATCATCTCATGAATAGCGACGTTCAATTTGAAATCAGTCAGCGCCCTGACTTCGGCCTGATCTCTGTTCAGCTTGAACAGGGCCAGAAAATCTACGCCGAGCCATCCGCGATGGCTGCCATGGATCCGACCATCACTCTGAAGGCAGGTCTGAAAGGCGGCCTTCGAAAAACACTCGGACGAGCCCTCGGCGGCGAGAGCATGGTCATCAACACGTTCACCGCCGACCGAGGCCCCGGCGAAGTCATCTTTGCTCCCGGAGCGCCCGGCGATGCCATGCACTACCATCTCGACATGAACACGCTGCTGGTTCAACGCGGAGCCTTCGTCGCCCACACCGACGGCGTCGAGCTGACCGGAAAATGGCAGGGAGCCAAGGGGTTCTTCAGTGGAAAAGGCCTGGTTCTCCTCCAGGCATCCGGAACCGGCGACCTCTTCTTCAACTCGTATGGCGCCATTCTGGAAATGGACGTCCGAGGGGAATACATCGTCGACACCGGTTACGTCGTCGCTTTTGAAAACACGCTGAACTACCAGGTGGACGTCCTCCCCGGCCTGAAAACCGGTGGAAAATTGAAAAGCTTCTTCTTCGGTGGAGAAGGCCTGGTCGCCAGATTCAGCGGCCAGGGAAAGATCTGGGTGCAGACTCGGGCGGTAAACTCATTCCTGACCTGGGTCTACCCTTACCGTCCGGCTCCTAAGAACAACAGCTAGGGCACTGGCAAAGGTCGCCTCGGCGCGGTCGTCACGGTTTCCTATTGGTGCGAGGATCGACTTCGGCAGCTACACTTCCGATCTCTCGAAGCGTCGTGCTTCATCTGTCTGAAAAGCGCTGATGGATAGACCAATGACGAACCCTCTGAAGATTGCTGTTTACGGTGCCGCTGGACGAATGGGGCAACGGATTACCGCGCTGACCCATGCCGATCTGGACTTGACAGTCTTTGCTGCGGTCGACGCTTTTGCTGTCGGAAAAGACGCCGGAGAGGTCGCAGGAATCGGCAATATCGGCGTACCAATCGTGGCGGAAATGCCCGACGGGAATCCCGATGCTGTTATCGATTTCTCAGCTCCTGAGGCGCTGGCACCACTGGCTCAACTTTGTGCTGAGCGAAAAATTCCGCTGATTGCAGCAACGACTGGCCTTGAAGAAGAACAGCGACAACAGGTGCTGAAAGCTGCGGAATCAACCGCGTTGCTCTGGGCGCCAAACATGAGCGTTGCAGTCAACCTGACCATGAAGCTGGTGCGCGAGGCAGCTCGTGCGGTGAAAGATCTGGCAGATGGAGTCGACGTCGAAGTCATCGAGCGGCATCACCGGTTTAAGGAAGATGCCCCCAGCGGAACGGCACTTCGCTTCGGTGAGATCGTCGCCTCCGAAATGGGTCAGACCGAGCACGTCCACGGCCGCTCCGGTCGACCTGGTCAAAGACCTCGTAACGAGATCGGCTATCACGCCCTTCGAACAGGCGACAACGTCGGCGAGCACACCATCGTCTTCGGAATGATGGGAGAAACGATCGACATCACTGTTCGAGGCCACTCACGAGACAGCTACGCCTACGGAGCGCTCGCTGCGGCAAAGTTCCTCGTCGGGAAGCCGGCCGGGAGCTATACGATGAACGACGTTCTGGGCTTCTGAGACAACGCGGCAGCAAAACAAATCAGGAGCGAACAATGGCTCAGAAATACAACGAGCTGACATCGGAAGAGGAACGCATCATTCTGCGGAAGGGCACCGAGATTCCGGGGACGGGCGAGTTACTCAACAATGAAGACGATGGCCTTTACATCTGCCGCCGCTGCAACGCCCCGCTGTATCGATCGTCGGACAAATTTCATTCGGGCTGTGGCTGGCCGAGTTTCGATGACGAATTACCCGAAGCCATTCGGCACGAACGCGATGCTGACGGATACCGGGTCGAAATCCTGTGCAGAAACTGCGACGGTCATCTCGGCCACGTCTTCGAAGGCGAGCGACTGACTGAAAAGAATGTTCGGCACTGCGTGAATTCAGTATCGATGTCATTTGTTCCGGCTGGTACCGATCCGCCCGCAAAGATCGCACGCCCGACCAAATGACCGAGGAACCACGGATTGTTGCTCAGCCAGCGACTGGTCGACCGCTCGATAACCTACCGAGCTTTGCGCGTCGGAGCAAATCACAATCCTGAGCTTATCGACGCGTCGCCTCTGCCGGTTCGAAGCCGACTGATTCCATAAATAGTTTCTGGATCTCACTCGGTGGCTCCGGTCGCTTTCATTTTGTGAAGAGAACCGGAACTATGGTCGAGCCAAATCAACAAAGCGAATGCCTTTCGGCAGCGTGCTGGGCGAAGGTCATTCAGAAATGACGAACCAAGGATTTCACGGATAAACACGGATGGCTTCATCAAGCATCCATTCCATCTGCGTGAATCCGTACCCATCCGCAGTTTATCTCTCCTGGTTGCTGAGCATTGGCCGTGTTCGGTAGTTCGCGTCTTTCGCTGTTGGTCGTTTATCAGCTTGTTAATCAAGCCGCTACTTTCTCCTGTCAGGCCCAGATTACTCATGTCCGACACCTTCCACTGGCTCGATCACCTTGTCGTTCTGGGATATCTCGCCGTTTCGATCGGGCTGGGAATTTATCTGCGTGGTCAGTCGACTCGTGAAGAATTCTTTCAGGCCAGTGGCTCGATGGGGCGCATGACGGTCGGCCTGAGCGTTATGGCGACGCTGTTTTCGGCCAACAGTTTCATGATGTACCCCTCGACGTCGTACGCGGTCAGCCTGACGGCGGGAGCGGCAGTCATCGCCTTCTGGGCGATGGCTCCGGTCGTGATCTGGGTGTTTATCCCGGTCTATTCCCGACTGAAATGCAAAACGGCGTACGAGTACCTGGAGCAACGGTTTCACGTTTCTGTACGTTGCCTGGCGAGCGGTTTATTCATTCTGCTGAGAATCGGCTGGATGGCCTCAGCGACGTACGCAGCCTCGGTGGCAATTTCAGGAATCTCCGGCGTCGGGCAGGTCACCGTCATCATCAGTCTGGGAACAGTCGCGGTCTTCTACACGATGCTCGGCGGTTTGCGAGCGGTGATGTGGACCGACGTGTTGCAGTTTTTTGTCTTCGCTGGAACGATCGTCTTCGCGATGGGTCTGCTGATCTCACAGGCCGACGGCGGCTTCTCGGGGATCGTCGAAACCTACACCAAAGGTCGCGACAACCTGATCGTCAACTTTGCGATCGACCCCAAACTCCGCTTCGCAACATTCGCCATGCTGATCGGAAGTTTCCTGGAAGGACTCTCGGCGTTCGGAGCCGACCAGGTCGCCGTGCAGCGTTACATCGCCGCGAAAGATGAGAAGACGTCACAGTCCGGTTTCCTGATCAATATGCTCGGCCTGTCGTTCATCGTTCCAAGTCTGCTGTGCATCGGAGCGGGGCTATTTGCATACTTCCATCATCACCCTGAGAACCTGGAAGAGGCATTCGTCCAAGGCATGGTCAGGACGTCAATCGAAAAGAGCAGCGAACAGGATCCCAATTTTGTAATTTCGGATCAGGAGCGTTCTGAACTCGACAGATTCTACCGGGACGGCATGCGTGCGACGGTTAAGAATTCTCCCGACGAGGCGGCGACAATCGTCCATGAACTGATTGTTGAAACCGGAATGCAGGATCAGGCCCTGCCGACTTTCGTCCGGCTGAAATTTCCGCCCGGCGTAGTCGGCCTGCTCGTCGCCGCGTTGATGGCGGCGACGATGTCGAGCATCGACTCGGGAATTCACTCGGTCACGACGGCGATCGTTGTCGATTTCCGAGACCGGCTGTTTCCCGGACTCAGACCTGCCACCGACGCCGGAGAAATGCGAATTGCTCGGATCATCCTGGTCATCATCGGAGCGCTGGCCGTTGGGCTGGCGTGTTTTGTGGGAGACCTGGGAGACGTCTTCGATGTCGCCAAAAAAACGACAGCAGCTTTCGGTGGCGGTGTTCATCGTCGGGCTGTTTATGCCGCGAGCTACCTGGTTCGGAGTCCTGCTGGGCACCTTCGCCGGAGCAGCCATCACCGTCTGGCAGATGGACGCGCACCCGGACTGGTTTTCGCTCTGGTTCTGGCCAATCGGATTCTTCTCGGCAATCGGGCTTTCGATGCTTCTGAGTCTGATTCCCGTGGGGAGAACGACCGGTCCCGCCGGGCAGCCGCTGACCTGGTCATCCGTCATGCAAAACTCGAAATCCGAAGCCTGACTGCTGGGTGTTTTGTCGAATCAGGAGCCGGTAAACTGAGCCGCCCTTCCGTGAGCCTGGCTCCGCCTGACCTACGGAATCCTTACGCAAAACAATCCATTCATTAGCTCGTCTATTGAAACCACAAAATACGCCAAACACACGAAAGACGGAGTAGGCTGAGTCGTGCCCCAGCGTGAATGCTGAATGCAGCTGCAGGGTCTCGCCCCAACCTACGATCAAACCAATCTGGCAGTTTCATTTTCGTGCATCTGGTGTCTTTCGTGGTTGAACACTGACCGATTGAGACTTCGTCAGGCAGAGCCTGACCTACTTGATTAAAACTGAGAATCCTATGGCAACTGCAGAAATCGCTTCGAATCTGAATACCTGGTCTGACCTCGCTGACCGAGTCCTCGCTGGCCACGCGCTGACGAAAGAGGAAGGGCTGGCGATTCTTAGTTCGGACGATACCGAACTGCTGTCGCTGCTCGACGCGGCCTGGCGAGTCCGGCGTCACTACTTCGGCAACGACGTCCATCTTTACTTCCTGAAGAATGCCAAAAGCGGTCTTTGTCCGGAAGACTGTGGCTACTGCTCGCAGAACGTAAAATCGACGGCGCCGATCGAGAAGTACAAACTGCTGGATGAAGAAGAAATTCTGGCCGGAGCGAAACAGGCCTACGATTCTCAGGCACGCACCTACTGCATCGTGACCAGTGGTCGAGGCCCGTCGGACAAGGATGTTGAACACGTCTCCGGCGTCGTGAAGAAGATCAAAGACGAGTACGGTCTGCACATCTGCTGCTGCCTGGGAATCCTCAGTCCTGACCAGGCAACGACTCTGAAAGACGCCGGCGTCGACCGCATCAACCACAACCTGAATACCAGCCGGAAGTACTACGAAGAGATCTGCTCAACACACACATTTGACGATCGCCTCGACACGCTGAAGGTCGCCCGCAACGCCGGCATGGAACTATGTGCCGGAGTCATCGCCGGCATGGGCGAAGAGCATGCCGACCTGGTCGACGTCGCGATCGAACTGCGAGGCATCAAAGTCGAATCGATTCCCGTCAACTTCCTGAACTCGATCGACGGAACTCAGCTGGAAGGCAAGTGGGACCTCGATCCTCGTTTCTGCCTGAAGACACTCTGCCTGTTCCGCTTCGCGAATCCAGACGTCGAAATCCGCATCGCTGGCGGCCGCGAAGTCAACATCCGATCGATGCAGGCCATGAGCCTCTACCCGGCCAACTCGCTCTTCGTCAGTGACTACCTGACGACGAAAGGCCAGGCCGCGATGGAAGATTTTCGAATGATCGAAGACCTCGGCTTCAAAATCATCACCGGCGACGCCCGCACCGCCGAACTCCTCGCCGACCGCGAGAAAGCAGCAGAAGCCGCCGCCCAGGCCGGCTCATCCTGCAGCCCCTGCGGAGGAAGCAGCGAAGGCTTCAGCTGTTGAGATAGTCAAGTGCCAGTGGGTAGCCCAGACGATTCCTTACATCGTCTGGGTGCCGAAGGCACAAGAAGATTCAGGTTTCATGAACGCAAGCGCCCTTGTCTGAATCATACCTCTTGTGGCGCAGCCACTCAGACAACTCATGCCGAGTTGTCTGAGCCACCCTGCAAAGGCTTCAGCTGCTGATAAGCTCTCCGAAGTAACGTCCCGAAGTCATCGTCCGGCGGCGCTACGTTTCGGTCTTACCAACAGACTGCCGCCACTTGCGACATGCTTCAACACAACGCGGGCAGGACAGTTGCCAGTAACCATACCCAAACGGAAATAGATCGTGCGCCGCGTTGAGAATTGAATGCGGATCCGCTTCGTGTGGTAATGCCGTTCTACCCGCAACCAGGTTGCATGAATGAACGTCACACCAGAGAAGTGCGGCCCGAATGGTTTCAATTTCTGAAGTGGCATTAGGATAGCTCGCGAGGAAGCGAGACCAGACCCCTCTTGCCAATAACGAAGCCGTGAACGACCCGGTAAGTGTTCGAATTGCGACTCTTGCGGAGCTGAATGATGAACTTCCGAAACTGTTCCAAGCCAGCAAACTCGCGAAATGCATTTCGGAGTTGGGAAGACTTCATATCGTCATTGCCTTGATCGCCGGGTGCCACGGGCTGCTTGCAACCCGTGTCGCGTAGTGACAAGAGTCGTTGCCGTTTGAAAACCAAGACCTCTTGCGACTGCGCCGCCCCGGTTGCGAGCAACCGGGGCCACCCAAAATCAGGTCGGAGATCTGTCTCCAGTCTCGCGACTTGCTTAACTAAGCGGGTTGAAGACCAGGCCTGAGAGCAGTTTTGGGTAGAAGAATGTGCTCTTGGGTGGCATTCGCTCCAGCTCTTCGGAGATGGCCTGGACGTGCTCGATCTGGGCGGGCATCACCAGGATCGCCAGCTGGCAGGTTTTCTCATTCATGCCGGTGTGGACTTCGTCCATCAGGTGGACGAACTTGAATTTCGGATCGGCTTCCGGGTGCTTGCCTTTCAGCAGGTGGTCGACAATCTGCCGGTGCAGGATGCTGACACCGAGGCCTCGCCATACGTCGCTTTGCTCGGGAGCCAGTTCTTTCATCGGGCTGGTGTCGGTCGCTCGGAGCAGCAGCCATTTGCCGTCGGATGGCGTGCCGATACCAAAGACTTCCTGGCCGCCGTCCATCTCCATCGCTTCCCAGGCCGCTTCAGCACTTTCGACTTCTTCAATGCTGAAGTGATCGCCGAGTGCCGCTTTGATGTCGTTGCTGCTGAGTTCCGGGAAGCCAGAAACCAGACGGTGAGTCGGCAGAATCGCCAGACCAGGATCTTCCATCCCGCAGAACATCATCAGCGTGTAGTTCGCGGCGGATGTTTCATCCAGCTTGCCGGCTTCGGCCAGTTCGTTTTTGTAATTGCAGGATGTTTCGTAACGATGATGACCGTCGGCGATGAAGATTGGCTTGTCGGCGAGAATTGACTGTACCTTCGAAATCGCCGCCTGGTCACTGATCGGCCACAGGCGATGCACCACTCCCAGGTGGTCAGTGGCGACAAGCGGGGTCACCGACAGAGCGGCGTCTTCCAGAATGTTCTGCGCCTCGTTTTCCCGATCGGGATAGAGGCCGAAGATGGCTGACAGATTCGCCTGGCAGGCATACATGAGCGCCAGACGATCCTTCTTCGGGCCGGGCATGGTTTGCTCATGCGGAAAGACGTTGCCCTTGCCGAACTCTTCCAGCTTCAGCCGACCGAGAAACCCCTTACGGACGTACTTCGTCCCTTCCCACTCGAATTCCTGATGGTAGACGTACAGCGAGTCTTCGTGCTCGCGGATCAACACCCCATCCTGCTGCCACTGCTTCATGAACTTCGCGGCGCGAGCGTATCGGTCTTCAACGCCCGTATCTCCCGGCTCTTCCCGGTTCAGGTCAACCCGCACGCAATTGCATGGATGAGCTTCGTAAAGTTCATTCTGAAATGCCGAGTCAATCACGTCGTACGGCGGGGCAACCACGTCTGAGAGATCGCCGACCTGACCAACATCGTATCGCAACGCCTGAAATGCCTGTACTTCCGCCATGAGACTTGAGCCTTTTCAATTATCCAGAATGTGATTTGAATTCGATTATTGAATTGAACGGAACGCAGAGTTCGCGGAATACTCGTAGAGAAGAAGGCGACCTCTTTTGTACCTCCGCGTTTTTCAAACTCTGCGACCTCTGCGTTCAAAATTCGCACGAGTTAGTTAGTCTGCCTGCCGCGCGGCCTGGATGAAGTCTCGGACCAGAGTCAGATCTTTGACTCCGCGTTCAGACTCGACACCGCTGGCAACGTCGACACCGAAGGGGTTCGTCACCCGAACGGCGTCCGCCAGATTGCCGGGATGCAGGCCGCCAGCAAGGATCAATCGCGGCCAGCGGTCGGCATCATACTGATCCGCCAGCAAATCCCAAGGGGCTGTGTGCCCCGTCCCGCCATACTCGCCATCAACGCGGGAATCGATCAGGCAGCCTGCCAGGCAAACGTGCAGTTTCCGGCATTCGGCGAGGTACTCCGCGACATCAGCCAGCCCTCGATTATCCACCCGGAACGCCCGCAGAATCCTGACGTCGTCGGAACATCCCTTCAGCTCGGCGAGGAATTCGGGAGGTTCGTCGCCGTGCAACTGGATCATCGTCAGGCCGCACTGCTGAGCCGTATCGAGCACGTCGTTCAGCCCGTGATTCACGAAAAGCCCAACAGACTCGACCGACGCAGGCAGCGAGCTGGAAATTTCAGCAGCGACCGATCGATCAACACAGCGAGGTGACTTCGCAAAAAAGTTCAGCCCGACCGCGTCCGGCTTCAACGAGACGATCTGCTCCGCCGTGGCGACGTCGCGAATTCCGCAGATTTTCACCCACATGCTGAAACACCGGTTTCGAACGAGTTTGGAACACTGACTCTGAGAGAAGCAACCCACGCACGGCTTGAGTCTTCTGAACGTAAAGCTAGCCGTCGATTGAGTCTTTCGATTGAAAATGGCAGGTGCTTTGATTGCCTGCAGTCATCCCCTTTACGGAAGTTATAAGCGAGGTTTGGGCGGTGAGGTAGACTGGCTGGTTGATGGTTGCTGGTTTTGTTCGCAGCGATGCTGGATGCGGCGTCTCCTGACGTTGATTTGGCAAACCGATGGTACTGGAACAATTTCAGCAGGGTGCATGGCGAGTGTTTCGAGAAGGGCTCCCGTTACCCTGGCTGTACGATAGACTATGCTCATTGCCACATTGTCGATCGTGATTCGTTTCTTGAATTCGTTTCGTTAATCAACTGTGGTAAAACGTTCCCGCAGCAGGAGAGCCGAAGCTATGGCCGCAGGAAAACAATCAACGGCGAATGCGGAAGTCTGGATCGCCCGGTGCTGGAAGCGGTTGCGGTTCGGGCAGTTTCTGACATCCGCAGCAGACTGGCTGGCGGCTTATCTGTTTGTCCTGGGCAGCGTTGTACTGATGACGAAGCTCGCAATGCCGCAGTTCTGGCCGAACGTTTTGTGGCTGGTTACGGGAGCTGTTCCAGTCGCGTTTGCGGCGTGGTGGATCTCGGGTCGTGAATTGTTCTCTCGGACGGAATCGGTCGCACTGCTGGATAACCGTCTCGAGGCCGGCGGGTTGCTGATGACACTGTGCGAAGCGCCCGATGAACTGTGGGAAGAACGACTGCCTCAACTGGAGACTCTGTGGAAGACCAGCCTGCCGCAGTATCGACCGGTGAGGTTTGCGCGGCAGATGGCCGGGCCGTTTGTGTTTGTGCTGGCCGCATGCCTGGTGCCTCTTCGCGAAGCGGAAGCCGCGCCGACGCTCAGGAACACCGCGGGCGAGCAGGCGACGTCGCAGCTTCAGGAACTGCTGACGGAACTCGAAAAGTCCGACGTTCTCGAAGAGGAAGAAAAGCGGGAGCTGGAAGACGAGATCGCCAAACTGGTCGAAGAAACAAAGGACACACCTCTGACTCACGAAAAATGGGAAACCGTCGACGCTCTGCAGGAACGCATGAGGATGCGGGTCGAAACGACGGCCGCCGAACTGGTGACCGCTCAGCAGTCTCTGGCCGCGTTGAAGAATGCCGCCGACGGAGATTTCGAAAAACTGTCAGTCGAGTCGATGGAAATGCTCAGCAAAGACGTGCTGGAGACGTTGCAGAAAATGGCCGACAAAGGAGCGTTCGACAACATGCCGAAGGATCTCAAAGACCAGTTGCAGCGGCTCATGAAGAACTCCGCGGGCAATGGCCAGTTTCAGCTGCCAAAGGATCCGGCTGAGTTGTCTGAACTGATGGACGAGCTGGGCGAATTCCTGGACGGCGAATCAAAGAAACTGTCTGAACTTCGTTCCAAATGTAAAGGCGGCAAGTGTAAGGGATGCCCTGGCTGCGAAGCCGGTTGTGAATGCAGCGGCCCGGCAGACGTTGCCTGCACCTGCCCCAATTGCCCGAACGCCGGTGGTCAATGTGCGGGCGGAAACCCCGGCAGCGGCGGAATCAGCCGAGGGCGCGGAGACGCCGACCTGACCTGGGGCGACGAATCCTCGCTCGAAAACACAAAGTTCAAGGAATCCGTCCTGCCACCAGGCATGCTCGACAAGCCTCGCGACGAAGTTGTCGGCATCACGATCGCCACTCCGGAAACCGACGTCGCCGGCACTGCTCCCCGGTCCGCCGCTCGAGCAGCCACCGCCGCATCCGGCGACGAGACCTGGAAAGGCACCATCCGCCCTCGGCACCGCTCCGTCGTCAAACGCTATTTCGATAAGCAGGGTTCTGAGGAATAATTGCTAGCGTGTCGAGTAGACACCACCCAGCAGAATACAGGTGGGTAATGCCAGTCCTGCAGCCGGCTTGATTCAGCAATTGATCTTTTTGCGGTACGCTTCTCGCATCATTCGTCTTTCTGTTTGAAAGATTTGAACGCAGAGTGCGCAGAGGTCTCGCGGAGAAGAGGCGAGCCTCCGTACCACTGCGAAACTCCAGCGCACTCTGCGTTCCGTAATTAGACGAGTTCAAAGAATATTATGACAGCTACCGCCGAAGCGACACATTTTCAGATCAACGGCGTCAACGTCGACGATACGTTCGCCGAAGCCTTTCCCGTCACGGGAACCCGGCTGATCATTACCGCCGAAAGCTATCGCTGGGCCCAGACGGCTGCTGACGAGTTCTGCGGCTTCGCCACCAGCGTAATTGCCTGCAAAGTTGAAGCGGCCACCGAGCGACAACTTTCGGCTGACGAAACTCCCGATGGTCGTCCTGGTGTCGCCGTTCTGGTCTTTGCGTTTAGCCGCGACGAACTGGCGAAAGCTGTCGCCGATCGAGTCGGCCAGTGCGTGCTGACCTGCCCGACAACCGCCTGCTACGATGGCTTGCCGGGTGGCGACAAGGAACGTCAGATTCCGGTCGGTGCGGCTTTGCGGTTCTTCGGCGATGGAAACCAGATTGCGAAGAAACTCGGCGACCGACGCTTCTGGAGAATTCCGGTAATGGACGGCGAATTCGTCTGCGAAAACAAAATCGGAACACTGACCGGCATCGGTGGCGGAAACCTGCTGATCTGCGGAGTCGACCAGGCGGCGGCACTCAATGCGGCAGACGCCGCCGTCACCGCGATGCGAAAAGTCGCCGACACAATCCTTCCGTTCCCTGGCGGAATTGTCCGCAGCGGAAGCAAGGTTGGATCGATCTACAGGAAACTTCCAGCCAGTACGAACGACGCCTACTGCCCGACTCTGCGGGCACGAACAAAATCAGCTCTGCCGGAAGGTTCGGAGGCCGTTTACGAAATTGTCATCGACGGACTGAGTTACGAAGCGATTCAGCACTCGATGAAGGATGGACTGCATGCGGCGGCGGCCTGCGAAAGAGTGACGCTGATCACCGCCGGCAACTATGGCGGCAAACTCGGCAAGCACCATTTTCATTTGAAAGACCTGATCGACGGCTAAGTTGGGCAGAATTCTGAACGCTGATCGTTCGAAGCGAGCCAGAACAGGCACCGACTATCGCCGCAAATCCACCAGCTCTTACATGACACCGCGTTAACGAAAAGGACTTACGTCCAACTCTACGTAAGCCCTATTGCTCAGTGTCCAGCAAAGAACCTGGCTCCCCGGCAGAAAAATCACCCAGCCAGACCCCGAACCTGGTGCAGCGTCAGTTGGGTGTGGGGTACAGCGGGCGTCGCCGGTCTTCATTTCCCGGTCGGCATCGAACTGTCGGCCTCCAGCAGTCCGCGTACCACCCATCTTGACGAACTTTCACTTCCAGTGCCCAGTCAGAATCGCGGCCATGCTCCCGAGCCGTTGCCTGACACCAGGAAAGGATGAGCTATGAACGTGCAGACAAAGAACGTACCAGCCCGTTCGCATTCAAAATCCACTCGCTTCGGATGCGTTCTGACTGCCGCGATTAGCTGATGCGTCTCTTTCACCAGTTACACCGTCTGCCGCCTATGCAGGTCACGACCCGAGCACACCATAAGGCCGGGCATACACGTCCAGCAGATCTTCCGTGCAGGCCGCGAATTCGGCATCAATATCCTAAGACCCCAGTAGGTGATTCTCCGTTTTAGAATCCCACCTATTGACTCTCCGGAGAATTGCCTCTTAGCCGACCGTTTCCGCGATCTCCAGCACGCGACTTTGCAAGCCGACTATCGCGGCGCCCAACGATCGCTCACTTTCAGAGGCTTCCCCAGACACAGCGAGACCGCCTGGTCTTATTCATCGCCGACCGTCTTCGGTTCAGCTACCGATACTCCAGACTCGGCTTGACCCTCTGACTCATAGGTCGACACATTCTCATGCCGCTACTGAGCCCGCAAGATTCATTGCTCACTCACACTTCGAAAAGACATCATCCTTGCCTAAATGAAATCTATTCAGAATCGGGCGAGCCAACCTTAACCTCATCTGCCGGAGCATCATCCTGGACCGAAAGACTAGAATTGCTCTTTGTCGCACGAGCTCTATCATTCTCCCCGACGAATTCTATCAATGCACGCTGACCCGCATCGCCCAAACGAGGCTTGGCCAGTTTGAGAATCCTTGTGTAGCCGCCATTCCTGTCCGCGAATCGTTCAGCAAGTACAGAAAACAGAATGGAGACGGCATCGTGATCACGGAGAACGGCGTAGGCGCGCCGCCGCATGGCAACTGCGGGAGCCATCGCCTGGCTCCATTCGGTCCACTTGGCCGACTGACGCCACTCTTTCCACTCGTCCGAACCTCGTTCCGCGTTGGTGGCAAAATTACGAGCATTCTCCTCGATCACCGCCGCTTTACGCGCTAAGGTTACGAGCCGCTCAATCTGCGGACGCAGCTCCTTTGCCTTCTGCGTAGTTGTAATAATCCGGCCAGGAACTTTAGGTGACCCTTCGCCATCCACGTCCTGATCCAAAGTCTTTATTAAGCTCGCAGCCATGTTACGGAACATCGCTTTACGATGCGAACCGTTCCTACCCAGCTTCCGACCCTTCATACGGTGCCGCATGACTTAACCTTCAAACATCAGAGCAGAACTATGTAAATGATAATTCGAACGCACTTAGACTAGCCGCGATTCTGCTGTGGAACCTTCATCCCCAGCCTGAGCCCGATTAGGCCAAGTTGTTCCCGCACTTCGACCAACGTAGTTTCACCAAAATTTCGAACCTGTAAGAGCTGATCCTCTGATCGCGAAACCAAGTCACGAACTGTATTGATTCCCTCTGACTCCAAGCAGTTGGTTGCACGAACCGAAAGGTTCAACTCCGCCAGACTCTGGCCAAGCTTCTCTTCCAGCTCCAGATCAATCGGTGCGTACCCCGTCGCTTCCATCATGCCCTTCAACCCGCCTTCTGGCGCTACTTCGGGCCCAGGTTCCCGGTAGGAGATGAAGGCATTCAGATGCTTTCTCATGATCTTGGCAGACTCCACAAGCGACATCTCAGGTGACACTGTGCCGTTAGTCCAGATCTCCAGAATTAGACGATCGTAATTCGTCCTCTGGCCCACACGTGTCTCCTCAACACGGTGACGAACTCTCACCACTGGCGAAAAACTTGCATCCAACGGGATTACACCTGGCTCGACGCCGTCGTTGTACCGTTCGATTGCCGGCACATAGCCACGCCCGGTCTCGACTGACAGTTCAACACTGAATGGCACATCGTCCGTCATCGTAGCAATGACCAGATCACGATTTACAATCTCAATCTGATCGTCACAAACAATGTCACCTGCTGTGACGACGCCACGCTCATGCTTGTCAATACGAACAGTCTTCGGCCCCGCACCGTGATGTTTCAAGACAACTGACTTCAAATTCAGGCAAATCTCTGTCGCATCCTCAACAATACCAGGGATCGCCGTAAACTCATGCTTGACACCCAGCACGCGAGCTTGAGTGATTGCAGCACCCTCAAGGCTTGACAGAAGGATTCGCCGAAGACTGTTACCGATCGTGTGACCGAAACCTCGTTCAAAAGGCTCTACCACAAACCTGCCATAGGTCGAAGTCAGACTATCCTGCTCGGGCACGACTCGGCTTGGAAGCTCAAATCCTCTCCAACGAATTCTCATTACCGCTCCCTCTCAACTTAACCGCAAAACCCGAAACAGAAACATCACGTATAACGAATCAAACTCGCCGTTTCTTTGGTGGACGACAGCCGTTATGAGGCAGAGGCGTCACGTCCTCGATCACCTTAACGCTGATTCCCGCCGACTGAAGCCCAGTGATCGCACTTTCACGACCAGCGCCTGGCCCCTTTACGCGAACTTCAATCTCTTTCACGCCGTGTTTCGCAGCACGCTCGGCGCAAATCTCTGCGGCGCGCTGAGCCGCGAACGGAGTGCTTTTCCGACTGCCCTTAAAACCGGATGTGCCAGCTGTCGCCCAACAAAGTACATCACCGCTGGTGTCCGTAATGGTAACCAATGTATTATTGAAGGTTGCTTTGACATGAGCCACTGCCTTGGTGACGTTTTTTCTGATCTTTTTTCTTTTTACTTTTGCCATCGTATTTCTTTCGCGGACTAGGAAACTGTCACTAATGCTCCACCGGAGAGATGGATCAGTGCTTCATATCCTTCACGCCCTTTTTTCCCGCCACAGTTTTCTTGACACCTTTACGCGTGCGTGCGTTAGTCCTGGTCCGCTGCCCTCTGACAGGCAATCCCCTTCGGTGCCTGATTCCGCGATAACATCGAATTTCCCTCAAACGCGAAATGTCCTGCTGCACCTTACGTCGCAGAGCACCTTCTACAGTTAGCTCTTTGTCGAGGTGCGTGTTAATACGGGCGATGTCGTCTTCGCCCAGCGCTGAAGCTTTGGCCTGCGGATCAACACCAAGCTGATAACACAGAGAAATAGCCGTAACTGTCCCAACCCCATAAAGATAGGTCAGTGCAATATATGTCGGCTTATCGTTTGGTACGTCGACCCCGAGAATACGTGGCATTATCCTATCCCTGCCTCTGCTTGTGCTTTGGGTTGGCCGGACAAATCACATAAACCTTGCCTCGGCGTCGAACAATCTTACATTGTTCGCATATTCGTTTGATACTGGACCGGACCTTCATTACTCAATCCTACTGAAGTTTCAATCAATTATCGGACTCAAGTAGCCCGGAGTAGTTCCGCGTGATCAAATGACTGTCAATTTTCTGAACCAAGTCGAGTGCGACCGACACCACAATGAGGAGCCCAGTTCCGCCGTAGAAGCTCGCAATCAAAGGGTCGATCCCCATAGAGCTGGCAATCAAGGTCGGAATCACCGCGATCAGCGATAAAAAAGCTGCCCCCACATAAGTGATTCGCACCATTACTGACTCTAGGTAGTTCGATGTTCTTGCACCTGGGCGGTAGCCTGGAATAAAGCTTCCGTGATCCTTCAAATTTGCCGCAATCTCTCGAGGGTTGAAGGTGATTGCCGTCCAGAAATAGCAGAAAAAGTAAATCAACCCAATGTAACACATCGAGTAGATATATCCCCTGCCTCCTCCGAAAGCCTGAGCGAGTATAGTAATGAGCCTGTTATCAACAACCTGTGCCAGCCAATTAAAGACCATGTAAGGAAACATCAGGAGGCTGGATGCAAAAATAATCGGCATCACACCCGCTTGATTGAGCCGCAACGGCAAAAACTGCCGCTGACCGCCAACCTGGCGACGTCCGCGAACATGTTTTGCGCTTTGTATCGGAATCCGCCGCTGGCCTTGCGTGATTAGCACCACCCAAACAACCACCCCAACAAACACCGCGCCAAGCATCAGAAACCTTTCGATGCCAGTTTCGGTTCCAATTCGGATTCCATTCCTGAGTGCTGGTTCAAAAAGCATCGCTCCACCGTTAGGCATCTGAGCGACAATCCCAGCCATGATCAACAGGCTGATTCCATTACCTAAACCGTAGGCGTCAATCTGCTCGCCAATCCACATCAGGACAACCGTTCCGGTTGTCATCCAAAGTGCACCAACAAGATGCCAATACCAATGGTTCCACTCATTGAGAATGACATTCACGCCAAACAACTTGCCACTCGATAACGCCAGTATCCAAAAGAAGCTCTGACCGAGACATATCAATACGGTGGCGTACCGCGTGTATTCGTTTATTTTTTTTCGCCCGGACTCGCCTTCCTTCTGAAGAGCCTCAAGCGGTGGGTAGACCTGTCCGAGCAGCTGAAAGATAATCGACGCAGATATGTACGGCATGATACCGAGGCCAAATATCGTCGCATTTCCGACCTTGGAAGCCGAAAACAACGCCACGATCTGCATCACCTGGCCAAAGCCGGTGTCGCCGCCCTCCTGCATCTTCTGGATACTCTCCCGAATTGCCGCTTGATCAACAAAAGGCAAGGGAATCCAGAATCCCATCCGATAAACGGCCAGCAGGATCACAGTCAGCAGAAGTTTCCGACGAAGCTCGGGAATCTTAAACAGCAGCAAAAACTTCTCGACCATCAGTCACGTTCCTATCCGGCGTCAAACGCGAACCACAGAACCGCCGACGGCAGTGATCGCAGCCTCAGCTGATGCGGAGAAGGCGTTTGCGCACACATTAAGCTTTCGCGTCAGCTCACCGCGGCCGAGAATTTTGACTTCCACTTTTCGGGACAGCGAGAACGCCTTCTTCAGTTCTGAAAGCGTGACGTCCTGACCATCTTCAAACCTCGTCTCCAGCTGATCGACGTTAATTACGACGATCTCGCCGGTAAACGCAGCATTCGAAAATCCTCGTTTCGCGACGCGTCTGAACAGTGGCATCTGGCCACCTTCGTACCCGCGTCGCCGACGATTACCAGCCCTGCTTCCAGCGCCGTTTTCGCCTCGAGAAGCCGTCTTACCGTATCCACTACCGTTACCTCGCCCAACACGCCGCTTACGCTTGTGCCGCACGATATCATGATTGATGTCAGAGAGACTGACCATTGATTTCTCCTGATGGCATTTTGATAGCCATCGAACAGGTCATTAAACTTACAGTTTCACGCCTCGAAGCCGCTGCACGTCTTCCAGCGCCTGAAGCTGACCTAGTCCGTTAAGTGTTGCCTTCACAAGGTTGAGGGGGTTGTTCGATCCCTGACTCTTGGTAAGGATATCCGTGATACCCGCAGCGTCCAGCACAGACCGAACACAGCCTCCTGCGATAACTCCAGTTCCCGGTCGGGCTGGAATTAACAAGACTCGAGCCGCACCGTAACGACCAACAATTTCATGCGGGACAGTGACGCCCGGTTCAATCTGCTTCAAGCAAACGGTCTCAAGTTTCCTCTCAGCCTGCTTCACGGCTTTTTCTACAGCTTGAGGAACTTCTGGCGCCTTGCCATACCCCCAGCCGACTCGACCATTCCGGTCCCCGACAACGACGAGCGCTGTAAAGCTGAACCGACGCCCACCCTTTACAACACAGGCACAACGGCGAATCGATACTACGTGCTCAGCAGATTCCTGCCGACTTACAACTTCAGACATTACCGTCTCCAAGCTCACATCAATCCGATGCGAGGGTACGTTCTGACTCAAACTTATAAATTTAATCCAGCCGCTCGAGCAGCATCAGCCAACGCTGCGATACGACCATGATAACGATAGGCACCACGATCAAGCGCCGCTTCTTTAATGTTTAATCCGACCGCGAGTTCGGCAATTCGAGTACCGACCTGAGTTGCCGCGGCGACACTCCCACCATTCGCGTTTGAAACACTACCTTGCAGCGTATTTACAGCACACACGGTAATCCCCTTAGCGTCATCGATCAGCTGAGCATAGATATTGCTGTTGCTTCGGAAGACGGACAGGCGGTACTGACGTGTTGAGCAACGCCGAATTGAATTCCTGACACGATTAACGCGCCGTTTCCTTCTAAGTTGCTGCCGTTTAATATTACTTACCATTGCCGACGTCCCCGCACGCGTTGTTAACCTGCCTGTATGTACCGTTAAAAATCTACTGCCACCCTACTTCGAGCCAAACGCCTTACCAGCTTTGCGGCGAACGTGTTCACCCTGGTAACGAATGCCTTTGCCCTTATAGGGCTCTGGGGGGCGGACTGCTCTTATGTTTGCTGCAAACTGGCCGACTGAGTGCTTGTTACAGCCTTTGACCACGATCAATGTCGGACTGACAAGAGAACAGTCAATATCGGAAGGAACCTTAAGGTCGACAGAGTGAGAGAAGCCAACTTGCAGTCGCAACTCCCCTCCGCTTAATGTTGCTTGATAGCCGACTCCTTGAATTTCGAGACGCTTCTCGAAGTGTTCAACGACGCCAACCACCATGTTATTCAAAAGCGCCCGAGTGAGCCCGTGAAATGCACGCAACGACCCGGCGTCAGATTCGCGGGTGACAGTGACACGTTTCGCCTCACTGTCAACTTCAACACTGACCCCCTCAGGGTGCTGCCACTGCAGAGTACCATTCGGGCCTTTAACAGTAACATCTCGGCCACTGACTGAGACTTCGACCTTTGCCGGAATCTCGATTGGCTTTTTACCGATACGTGACATATCAACTCTCGATACAGACGTGTTCCATGCGTCGCATGAATCAACGTGGAATTACCAGACCTCAGCGAGCACTTCGCCGCCAACATGGCCTTTTCGTGCTTCGCGATTACTCAGAACACCCTGCGGAGTAGTGACGACCGTGATGCCTGTGCCGTGCCGAACACGATTCATCTCAGACGCAGCCGCGTACACGCGGCGACCAGGTCGACTCACACGCTGAATGTGGTTGATGACCATTTCACCGTTAGGGCCGTACTTGAGATTCACGCGAAGCGTGCGAACCGGCTCACTCTCGACAACCTCTGCATCCCAGATAAACCCTTCGCGCTGCAAGACTTCCGCAACGTTATGTTTCAATCTGGAATAAGGCACGTCAACGAACGGACGTTCGATTGAAACACCGTTCCTGATTCGCGTCAACATGTCAGCAATTGGATCACTGTGCATAATATTCTCCGGACGCCGCTTACCAACTGGCTTTTCTGGCACCAGGCACTACGCCGTCGAGGCACAGGTTCCGGAAACAGATTCGGCAGACATGAAACTTTCGATAAACCGCCCGAGGGCGACCGCAAAGCTGACAACGCCGTTGAATTCGACTGCTGAACTTTGGCGTCCTTTTGGACTTTGCGATTTTAGACTTACTTGCCACTTCTTTGGCTCCCCAAGGTCTCAATCAGCCAGCCGCCGCTGGCCTGTTGGTTCAGTTAGTGACTTCCGGCTTCTGGAACGGGAACCCAATAGCCCTCAGAAGTGCACGCCCCTCGTCGTTTGTTTTCGCTGTCGTAACAACTGTGATGTTCATGCCTTGGACGAAAGTCGCCTTGTCTACGTCAACCTCAGGGAACACAAGTTGTTCAGTCAGCCCCATACTGAAGTTTCCACGCCCATCAAAAGCTTTATCATTCAACCCCCTGAAGTCGCGGACTCGAGGAAGAGCAATAGAGATCAGACGATCCAAGAACTCCCACATCCTTGCCCGACGAAGGGTTACACAACATCCAATCTCCATCCCCTCGCGAAGTTTGAAGTTGGCGATGGACCGCCGTGCTCGTGTGATCTTTGCTTTCTGGCCTGTAATGATACCCAGTTGTTCCGCGGACTGCTCAAGTCGCTTCCTGTCAGTATGAGAATTAGAGATCCCCATACTGACGACGACCCGCTCGATTCGCGGAACAGCCAGTTGATTCTTCAGCCCAAGCTCTTTCGCAAGAGCTGGAATGATCTCAGTTTGATACCGCTGCTGTACTCGTGCCATCTTCCGACTGCCTTACCCGTCAAAGCGAAATTAAACCCAGCTCTCAGATTAGACAACTTCGCTTGCCAAACTGATGATTCTCATGAACCGGCGTTCGCGAAGCTCACGAGCAACAGCTCCGAAGATTCGCGTTCCCCGCGGATTTCCATCTGCATCCACAATCACAACGGCGTTTCGATCAAACCGAACGTACGACCCATCAGATCGACGAGTTGCCTTACGACAGCGAACGATCACGCCGCGAACAACCTGCCCTTTCTTGATGGCACCACCAGGGACAGTTTTCTGAACACTCAACACGACGACCTCACCCAGTCCGGCCACCCGTTTCCCGGTTCCACCAAGAACCTTAATGCAACGAACAACCTTGGCGCCGCTATTGTCAGCTACGTCCAGCACCGTCTGCATCTGGATCATCGACACAATTCCTAGTAAATATATCAACTCGTAGGCTGACAAAGTTTCCAAATGTGAGCAATCAATGACGGGAAAGCACCTTCACCAATTCCCATCTCTTCAGGCGTGAATGCGGCCTGCTTTCGACAATCTCAACACGATCGTCGACCTGCGCTTCTTCGTTCTCGTCGTGAGCGTGACAGACAGTTCTCTGGCTTACGATCTTGCCATAAAGTGGGTGCCGAACTTTACGTGGCACTTCCACCCGCAGGGTCTTCGAAGATTTTGTACTGGTGACAATACCAATCAGTGTTTGTTTCAACGGATCACCCTTTTTCAGGCTTCGATTTCGCGCTCACGCAAAATTGTTCGAATCTTGGCAATACCCCGCCGCAACTGCATGCGACTGGGCCCTGTCTCATCCTGAGAAGCAGAAGTCCGCACTGACCGATCGAGAAAATTCTTCCTCGCCTCAGCCAGTTCGTGCTGCAACTGCTCAGTTGTCATTTCTCTCAGCTGTTTCGTGTTCGCCATAGCCAGACCTACGATCCTGCTCCAAGCTGTCGACCAACTAACCTAACTTTAACGGGCAGCTTGTAGGCCACACGTGCAAAACACTCTTTTGCAGCGTCCAGTGACACACCTGCGACCTCGAACATCACTGTCCCAGGCTTCACGACAGCCACCCAGTGATCCGGATCCCCTTTACCCTTACCCATTCGGGTTTCAAGCGGGCGGGATGTCACGGAACGATGAGGAAACACTCGTATGTACAGCTTTCCTTCGCCGCGAATGTACTGCATGATCGCAATTCGACAGGCTTCAATCGTTTGCGCTGTAATATGACCCGGCTGAGCAGCCTGTAGGCCAAAATCACCAAACGACACCCTGTGGCCGCGAGTCGCATTACCTTTTATACGACCTCTTTGGCTTTTGCGATGCTTTACTCGTTTTGGCATCAGGGCCATCAGTTAACTCCTCACTATAGTCGCCGAGGTCAATCCAGACTTTTACGCCAATCACGCCCATCTTTGTATTAGCCTCAGCGAGGCTGTAATCAATGTGACGCCTTAACGTTGAAAGAGGAACCGAACCCCTGCTTGCTTTTTCACACCGAGACATTTCCGCACCGCCGAGTCGCCCCGACAGTTGCACCTTAATACCTTTTGCGCCCGCCTCAATCACCTGCTCAAGCGAACGCTTAATCGTGCGTCGAAACGAACCACGTTTTGACAACTGCTGGGCAATATCCTGAGCAACCAACGATGCATTTCTGTTCGGATGGTTGATTTCGACAATCTTAAGATCGAGATGACGACCAGTTAGCGCTTCCATCTCAGCCTTCAGCCGATCAACTTCCTGCCCCTTACGACCGATGATGATCCCAGGCCGTGAAGTATGGAGATGAACTACCACCTGATCGCGAGTTCTCTCAATCTCGACTCTTGAGACACCAGCAAACTGATACTTCTTCCGGATAAACTCACGAATCTTCTGATCTTCAACCAGAAGCTCTCCGTAGTATTTTTTTGGAGCATACCAGCGGCTTCGCCAAGGCTCCGTAATTCCAACACGAAAACCAGTCGGCCTTACTTTCTGTCCCATTCCGTTACCCCGAATTACTGTTGATCCCAAAACACCAAAGACCAGACCGACCTAGAGTTCGGGCACATCGATTTTGACACGAATATGGGATGTTCTGTGCTTTTCCACATGAGCCATCCCTCGGGCTCCCGGCCGAATTCGCTTATACATTGGACCGCAATTAGCAACCGCTTCTGTAATGCGAAGCTTCTCAACGTTACGAACGCCCGCCTCGGCGGCATTAGCAGCAGCAGTCTGCACCACAGCCTCAACCAACCGAGCCGCCAGATTTGGCAGAGTTTTCAACAAGTCAAGACTGTCGCCAACTTCGCGACCACGAATAATTGGCAGAATTCGATTCACTTTCGTAGAAGCGATTCTTGCATATCGATGTTCGCTTTTCACAAGCGCCATAATTAAACCTCAGGAACCATCCGCCGTTTAAGAATCGCCTACCGCTTACCTCGAGCACCGTGCCCGCGAAACGTCCTGGTTGGCGAAAACTCACCAAGCTTATGCCCAACCATTTCTTCCGTCACGTAGACGTTCAAAAAGATCTTTCCGTTGTGCACCAGAAACGTGTGACCAATAAACTCCGGCGCGATCGTTGAACTACGAGCCCATGTTTTAATCGGCTGTTTAGTGGGCCCCATACGGTCGATCTTCTGCAGAAGCTTTTCGTCGACATATGGACCTTTTTTGAGCGACCGTGACATCTAGCCTTCCTCAATCTCTACACAACCGGGTAACTATTACTAACAGTTCATGTCTGCCAGACCAGCTACTTGAGCTGACCATTCCTACGCGACTTCCGCCGGCGAAGAATTGCGTCACTTGAGGCTTTCTTCTTCTTCCTCGTGGCCCCACCTTTAGACAGCTTCCCAGTAGGACTGCATGGATGACGCCCCCCCTTGGTCCGACCTTCACCACCCCCATGAGGGTGATCATGAGGGTTCTTGCAGGTCCCTCGAACATGCGGCCTCCAACCCATCCAGCGTCGCCGCCCAGCTTTCCCTAACACCACATTCTGGTGATCAGAGTTGCCAACCTCACCCATTGTGGCTCGACAACTGGCCGGCACTCGCCGAACCTCACCCGATGGCAAAGTAATTTGAGCCCAGTTCCCCTCGCGAGCATTCATAACGGCACTTGTGCCTGCACTTCGACACAACTGACCACCACGCCCCGGCTGCAGCTCAATGTTATGAATCACAGACCCCAAAGGAATCTGTGACAGCGGCATTGAGTTCCCAACTTTCGGCTCAACACCGGAATCACCACTGTAAACCTTACTCCCGGCCACCAATCCTGCCGGGGCAATAATATAAGCTTTCTGACCGTCCTCATAGCACACCAGAGCAATATTTGAGGAGCGATTTGGATCGTACTCAACAGACTTCACCAAGCCAGCAACGCCGTCAACCCGCCGCTTGAAATCAATAATACGATACATCCGCTTGTGACCACCGCCACGATGATGTGCCGTAATCTTGCCCTGATGATTTCGCCCGCCTGTTTTTGCAGCACGCCGAATCAGACTCTTCTCAGGCCTATTCCCCTTAAAGGTCAGCTCTTCGAACGTACTTACAGACGCATTGCGCCGCCCAGCACTAGTTGGCTTGTATATGCGAATTCCCACAACGTATCTCCGCAATCTTTCGATATTAGTACAGCGAGATTCGATCTTCGCCGTGAAGCCTCACCAGAGCACGTTTTCTTGTCTGACCCTGGCTGAAATGAGCCCGATGACGCTTCGGCCGACCCAAGCGAGTAATTGTATTCACAGACAAGACACGAACACCGAAAGCAGCCTCGACCGCTTCACGAATCTCAACTTTGTTCGCACTGAGAGGCACATCGAACGAATAGACGTTCTGATTCTCCGCCTGGAACGCAGTTTTCTCTGTGAGCATGACACCCTTAAGAATGTGCTCTGACCGAACTCTCTGATCCACCATGCTCAACCCAACCTACACTTGGCAAACACACAACAATCAACTTCAAAACTAAGCTTCCTGCCGAAACAGCAAAGGCACCGCCTCACCCAGAACCAGAACGTTCCGATGCCTCATTAAAACATCGGCATTCAAGTCAGCCCGTGGCAGCACTGAAACTTTTGGAATATTTCGAGCAGCTCGCACAAGACCAGCATTCACACCTTCTGTAACAAACAGACAGCTTTGCCCTTGATACCCACCGCTCCGAATCGCCGCCGCCACATACCTGGTACGCACCTCTGGCAAATCCAACGACTCAACAACACTCAACTGGCCCGCCTCTATCTTAAGACGAAGAGCCATTCGCGTCGCCACCCGCAAGGCCTTCCGGGGTAACGCGTACGACCAATCCTTAGGCCGCTTCGCAAACGCGTGACCACCGCCTCGCCGAACCGGAGACTGCTTATGTCCGGCCCGCGCGCGACCCGTACCCTTTTGTCGATACATCTTCGCTCGCGTCCCGGCAATCTCAGCACGCGACTTCGTCCGCACTGTCCCGACACGCCTGTTTGCGTGATACATCACACAAGCATCATGAACGAGCTGCTTCGTCACCTTGGCTGCAAGTTGCGTCTCGTCGACACCAACTTCACCTGCCACTGTAAGATCTGAATTAAGCTTATTAACCCGAGCCATCTGGCCGCCTCAGAATTCGACTGTTCATTTCAGTTATCAACAAAAACCTAAACCAACAGACCTAGGCCTCAACCTGCATGCGAACCGCAACCAGGCCGCCATTCGGCCCCGGAACCGCCCCCTTCACAGCCAGAACACCACGCTCCGCGTCGTACCGAACAACAACAAGATTGCGAACAGTCGACTTCACACCACCGTAGCGACCGGACATCTTAGTACCTTTAATCACCCGAGCAGGGTCAGCACTCATACCAGTCGACCCAGGATGCCGATGGCACTTTTTAACACCGTGCGACGCCCTCTGACCTGCAAAGTTGTGACGCTTCATAACGCCAGCAAAGCCGCGACCCTTACTCGTCCCGACAACATCAACTTTACCGCCAACTTCAATAAACGGGGCATCAAGCCGCTCACCGACTTCATACTGCCGAACATCCGGCTCAATGCGAGATTCACGCCGAGCAACAACCTTGCCACTTCGCTCAAGCGACATCTGCAGAGCACTATAACCATCACACTCAAGAGTGCGAAGCAACTCAACCCTGCACGGCCCAACTTCAAGCACCGTCACAGGCTGAACATTCCCACCATCGTCATAGACCTGTGTCATGCCGACTTTTGTTGCGAGAATCGCAGTATGCATCTCTATCCTCATATCGCTGAGAGGTCACCAGAGGCGACATCGCCATTCCTGACCAAGCAGCAAGCTCAACCAGAACCTCATCCCTCAAGCCACTTGAGAGAAGTCTATGCATCTCAGCAGAGCAACCACCAAAGGCTCTGCGAAACACAACAAAAGCAACAGCCTAGCGAGCCCCTGCCTTAATCTTTACATCAACACCAGCAGGCAACGACAGCTTATTCAAAGCATCAATCGTCTTACCCGTCGGCTGCAGAATCTCAATCAGCCTCTTGTGAGTTCGAATCTCGAACTGCTCCCGAGACTTCTTGTCAATATGCGGACTGCGAAGCACTGTGTAACGCTCACACCGAGTCGGCAGCGGAACCGGCCCCCGAACATCAGCACCAGTACGCTTTGCCGTGTTCACAATATCGGTCGCTGACAGATCCAGAATGGCGTGATCATACGCTTCCATTCGGATTCGAATTCGTTCCTGAGTCATCTCACACTGCCTTTAGACGCTGTCCGACCCCGCGAACCTGTGCGGGAAAGCGGGGATACTATTGACGAAATCTCAGAGTGTCAACGAACCGGGAAGAGATCCATGCAGAAAGTTCGGACTCAATCTGAAGTAAGCCTTATCGGCTGCATAGGCGACGAACGTTAGACGCGATTTGGTCGTAGCTTCAGCCTTGCTCAAGCTCAGCAGGCTGCCAGTCCTCTTGCGAGAAGTTACTGAGTGGCACCAGATTCGGGACGTCCCGAAGGACAGAATTCATGCTGCCTGATCGGAACCCCTGAAGATCCAGTGTGACGTTACGAAAGCCAAGGCTCAGCAGTTTTGTAACGATAGCGCTGGCTGCCGCCGGCTCAGTGATAGCAGCAAACTGACCGAGCGGCACCTCAACTCGAGCGAGGTCCTGATACTCGAGGCGAACTCGAAGTTGTGTGACTCCAGTTAGTTGCGACAGAAACCGTTCAGCGGCGTCGATCATGGAAACCCGTTCGGGGGTCACTTCGACGCCATAAGCAATTCGACTGGACAGGCACGGCGTAGCAGGTTTGTCCCAGACTGGAAGCCCCCATAATTTGGCTAACTCTCGAACGTGTGCCTTCGAGAATTCTGCGTCAACGAGGGGGCTGGATACAGAATTTTCAGCAGCAGCCACCATACCTGGCCGGTAGTCACCCTGGTCGTCGAGGTTTGCGCCGTTAACAACGACTTTAATGCCCATCTTTTCTGCGAGTGGACCAAGGTGACCGTACAGCTCGGTTTTGCAGAAATAACAGCGGTTGGCCGGATTGGCCAGGTAGGCAGGGTTTTTGAATTCGTCGGTTTTGACGATTTCGTGGCGAATTCCAATCAATTTGGCAAGTTCGCGAGCCTGATCGAGTTCGCCAGACGCAAGGCTTGGGCTGAGCGCCGTCACTGCAACGGCATTGTCTCCACAGGCAAGGGCAGCGGCTTTTGCGAGGACGGTACTGTCAACGCCAGCCGAAAATGCGACGACGACAGATTCGTAACCCTGCAGAATCCGTAGCAGCCTGTCGCGTTTTTCTTCGATAGCTGAACTGCTCATCGCGAGACCCAATCCGCAGGTAACGACGGTGCCTTCAGAGACTCCATCCAACTGTTCAACACGTTAAATTGCGGTGAAATTCAAACGGTCACAGCGACGTCAGACGCGAGCGATTCACCGACGTGCCATTTTGCTCCGTTTCGAATGACGCGTCGATAGAGCGTGTCTCGCTCGACCGGTTCCCGCCCGGCTTCGCGGATTAAGGCGTGCAAATGCTCGACCGTAATACCTTCAGGAGTCTCGGCCCCGGCGTCGTGATAGATCAGCTCATGCACTACCGTGCCGTCAAGATCGTCCGCCCCGAAACTGAGTGCCGTCTGGGCGATCTTCTCACCGAGCATGATCCAGTAGGCCTTGATATGGTCGAAGTTATCGAGCATCAGCCGTGAGATCGCGATTGTCTTCAAATCCTGCAGACCGCTGGGCTTCGGAATGTGGTCCAGACCAGTGTTATCCGGGTGGAATGCCAGTGGGATGAATGTCTGAAAGCCGCCCGTTTCGTCCTGCAATTCCCGCAGTTTGCACAGATGATCGATGCGATGCCTGGCCTGTTCAACATGGCCGTAAAGCATCGTCGCGTTGGTCCGCAGCCCGAGCTGATGAGCGTCTCGATGGATGTCGATCCACGACTGAGAATCCGCTTTGTGCTCGCAGATCTGGGACCGGACTTCCTCATCGAAAATCTCCGCCCCACCGCCCGGCATACTGCCCAGGCCGGCCTCAATGAGCTGCTCAAGGCACCATTTGTACGGCTTCTTTGTGAGGTGGCTGAACCAGTTAATCTCAACGCCTGTCCATGCCTTAATGTGCAGTTCCGGGCAAGTTTCGTGAATGACTCGTACGACGTCGACGTACCACTGAAACGGCTTCTGGTGATGCAGCCCGCCGACGACGTGAATCTCGGTCGCCCCCTGAGCACGAGCTTCCAGAGCCCGCTCGCGGACCATGTCGTCCGTAAAAGTGTAGGCCTTTTCCGCCTTCAGATCCGACCGGAATGCACAGAAAACACAGCGATAAACGCAGACATTCGTCGGGTTCAGATGAATGTTGGTGTTGTAGTACGCGAGGTTTCCGTTCTTCCGCTCCCGCACTGTGTTCGCCAGTTGGCCGAGCGTCAGCACGTCGACGTGTTCTTCCAGAAAAAGACCATCGTCAAACGACAATCGTTCTTCAGCGTGGACTTTTTCCTCGATGGTCGCGAGGCGGGATTCAATTTCGCTCGACATGGTCACAATCCGTCAATCGTAGAGTGAGAACGCGGCGGCTACGTCAATTCAGCCACTCAGCCAGAAGCCAACCGCAGGCCAGCGCACTGCTTAACGGACAGAATGAGATCTCGCAATCAGACCGTCCGAATTCGCCAGTAGCCAGCCGGAAAACTCACTTGCTGACGTCCTTCTCCCACGCGTCATGCAGTTTTTCGAGCCGGCCGACAATCTCCGGATTTTCACCCGCCAGATTCTTCATCTCGGACAGGTCATCGGCCAGATTCACCAGGAACCGCGAGTCGCCTTTCCCAATCGGAGCCTTGTTACTCGTGTCGCGAGGATTGCCGATCAGCTTCCAATCGCCGTCTCGGACAGCCCACTGAGGATTCTTTCCGCCGCCACTCTGCCAGTGAAACTGCTTGTGTGGCGAGTCTGCGTCCGAAGACTGAATTACTTTCGCAATGCTGCGTCCGTCGAGCTTTCGATCAGGACGCTCCACACCCGCCAGCTCAGCGATGGTCGGCATCCAGTCGCAGGCCGTTGCCAGCTGACTCCTCACTTCTCCCGCCGGCAGTTTTCCCGACCAGGAAATCATCGCCGGAACTCGGATTCCGCCTTCAAACAGGCTGAATTTGGCTCCGCGATACGGCCCGGCACTTCCGCCGCCGCCAAATGTCCGCTCCTCGTGAGAGTGCCCGTGGTCCGACTGAAAAATGACGATCGTGTCTTCGCGAAGCTTCAGCTCGTCGAGCTTCGCCAGCAGCTTGCCGATCGATTCGTCCATCGTCGACACAAATGCGTTGTACATTCGCCGCGGAGCCGGCAGGTGCTCGTACTTCTTCCGCCACTTGTCCGTTCCCTGCAGCGGGTAGTGCGGCAGATTGATCGCCCAATAGAGGAAAAACGGCTGATCCTTGTTCTGCTCGATGAATTCGTGCCCCTGCTGAACCATCAGGTCCGGAAAGAACTCACCGTCTCGCCAGATGTGCTCGCCGTTCTGCCAGAGATCGTGACGATTCGGCCCCTGCCAGTAGAAAAAGTGCGACCAGTTATCGATACACCCGCCCATGTGCCCGAACGACGAATCAAACCCCTGCCCGTTCGGCATCGTTTCCGGCGTGTAGCCAAGATGCCACTTGCCGACATGGCCGGTCGCATACCCGGCCTTCTTCATCATCTCGGCAATCGTGACCTGTTCGGTCGGCATCCCGGACGCTCCATGGGTCGACGAAACATTCCCCGGCACGCCCGCTCGCTGAGGCACCCTGCCCGTCAGCATCGCGGCCCTCGACGGCGAACAAACCGGAGCCGCCGCATAAAACTGAGTAAACCTCACCCCGCGAGTCGCCAGATCATCCAGCGACGGAGTGATCAAATCCTTCGCCCCGTAGCAGTTCACATCGACCGAGCCTTGATCGTCCGTGTAAATCAAAACGACATTCGGCTGCCGAGCATTCGCAGCCTGCGCGAGCATCCCCGAGCAACAAATGGCCCAAAACAGGAAAGTAAGACAACGTCCGAGTCGGCGATCATCAAAGCTGGCCATACGAATCAAATCTCCGGTTACGAATTCGAAAACGATTGCCCCCGAGTATCACCGCCTTCAATTCGACCGTCAAATCTGATGGTCGTCGTCAAAACAGGCAAGAACATAGCCACGGATACACACCGATTGGCACGGATGACATCCCGAAATATCCGTGCCCATCCGTGGCTAAATAATTTCCAACTACAAAAAACGCCCGACAACTTTTTCAAGTCACCGGGCGTTCTAATTTCAATCAAGCAAGCAGTCGATCGCTCAGCGCGATCTCTATTTTTTCTTTTTGGCAGCCTTTTTCTTTGCTGGTTTCTTCGCAGCAGCCTTCTTTTTCACGGCAGCTTTCTTCGTCGCCTTCTTTTTGGTGCCTGCCGCACTGGCTGCCTTTTTCTTCGCTGCCTTTTTCTTTGTAGCTTTCTTGTTACCGAAAACCTGGTCGTAGTTGGCCCAGAATTCTGGCGTTGTGCCGGTTCGGACGATGGGTCCACTCATACTGAAACTCTCCGTGGTTGCCGCGTCGTTATTGACGCCTTTAAAGGAAGTGGGTGGCCGATACCTCGACGTCTCGCGGAGGACGACCGATCCCGATAAATGTCGATAAGGCTCAAGCAGAAGTTCAGCAAAACTTCACGCTGAGCGACGATCGCTTTCTTACACGACCTGTGAGCGCGGCTGTTTTGACGACGCTTCGGCGCTTTGTCAACCCGCTCCAAACCACGCTACAGTCTCTGCTGGATCCGCTCGTCAACTCACCGACTTCGTACACTTACCGAGACCTTCGCTATGAACCTCGCCTCAAAGTTTCTGCTCCTGAGTATTCTTGTGTCGGGCACTGTCGGCCTGAGTGGCTGCGGTTCCGAAACTCCTGAGGCAGGTCCGTCTGCTTCGCCAGCAACGACGACCGTTGCCACGGACGAATCATCGCCAAATGAATCGAAGTCTGCGTCAAAGCCGACGCCACCAAAGGAGCCCACTGCCTTACCTCTGAAAAACGAACCCAAGCTACTTCTTTCCGAAGACGAAATTCGCGACGGCTGGATTCAGCTTTTCGACGGACAGACGCTCGCCGGATGGACGCCCACCAACGACGTCGACTGGCACATCACCGACGACGGCCTCATCGAAGCCAGCAAAGGCGAACCCGGCCTGCTGCTGACGAACGTTCCGTTTGCAGACTTCGAACTTCGCTGCGACTACTGGGTTGCGGAAGGCGGCAACAGCGGCATCTTCCTGCGGTGCGCGCCCGAACCGACCAACCCCACCAAAGACTGCTACGAGTTCAACATCTTCGACTCGCGCGACCAGTTTGGAACCGGCAGCCTGGTCGGCCGTACGGAACCGATCGCCAGATCGCTCGGCGAAGAGAAATGGCGAACGGCGGTCATCAAAGTCGAAGGCAACCATTTCACCGCAAGCCTCGACGGCGAGGCCGTGCTCGACTTTCAAGACGAAACCGAGAACTTTCTGGCCAGCGGACGAATCGGCCTGCAGAAAAACGCTGGCCTCGTCAAATTTCGAAACGTCTTCGTGAAGCCTCTGAGCACGAAGTCAATCTTCAACGGCAAAGACCTGACGGGCTGGCATTCAGTCGCCGGATCAAAAAGCGAATTCGCCGTTGCCGACGAAGCCATCTCCGTCAGCAACGGGCCAGGATTTCTGGAATCCGACGACGCCTGGTCCAACTTCGTCCTCCAATTCGAAGCAAAGACAAACGGCGACGGCCTCAACAGCGGAGTCTTCTTCCGACTCATCCCCGGCACCGAAGAAGCACCGTCGCACGGCTACGAACTTCAGATTGAAAACGTGTTTGCGAACAACGATCGAACTCAGCCGAAAGACGACGCCGGCACGGGAGCCATCTTCCGCCGCACAAAAGCCAGATGGGTCGTCCCGAACGATCACGAGTGGTTCACCATGACCCTGATCGCTCACGGCCCGCGCGTCGCCGCCTGGGTCAACGGTTTCCAGGTCACCGACTGGGAAGACACTCGCCCCGCGGACGCGAATCCTCGTCGAGGCTCCAAAGTCGAAGCCGGCCCGATCAGCCTGCAAGGACATGATCCGACAACCGACCTGAGTTTCCGCAACCTGCGAGTCGCCGCGTCCCCAACCGCCAACTGAAAATCCGACTGATTGAAGCCGGCCGGAACAACATCAGGCACCGCTCCGTCGAATTTGAGACGGTTGGTTGGCAGCGAATCTGAATTTTTTCAATTTTGCCTGTTGTAAAACATCGGTAACTACGCCCCAGAATTCGCCGACTCCTGTTGCCAGGCCAGTCGGCGAGTCGTACGCTCGCATCGGAAGCTGCCGAGCACAAACTGGCTTCAACACAAAGGGGCGGGAGATGTCGTATTTACTGCTGACTCGATGGGTGCATTTCAGAAAGCACTCCGCAGCGTTGGCTGCTCTGACTGTTCTCGGCATCTTCGGCTTGAACAGCGCGGCGAACGCTGCCGACGAGCCTGTCCAGACGCGAGGCTCGCAATCTGCCGAGGCGGTGCAGGCATCGATCGATGGTGCGGAAATTTTTACTCGCGAGTGGATCCCTGGCGATCGGCGATCGCATGGTGGCGACGGGCTCGGCCCTGTGTTCAACGACAGTTCGTGCGTCGCGTGTCACAACCAGGGCGGAACAGGCGGTGCCGGGCCGGCCAGCAAGAACGTCGACATCGTGACGGCCTTCCACGCTCCGCAGCAGCATCAGCGACAGCAGGCGGAGCGGTTCAACATTCCTCAGACGCTGCCAGGAATTGTCTTTCAGTCGGTATTCGGAAATCTGGACAGTATCCCCGCTCAAGCCGCCGCGAATCACGACGTTCAACCGGCGACTTCGGAAGCCGATGAGCCGCAGCTTACTCCTGCCGAGCGTGCGGCTGCGGAACAAAAGAAGCAGGCCGAGCTTCGCAAAATGCAGATGGAAGCAGACCGGAAGGTGCTGACGAAGCTGCACCCGGGATTTGCGTTTGCAAACAGCGTTGTACTCCACAAAGGGGCGACATTTTCCGGATACGAAAACTGGCGGAGCCAGGTTGCAGGAATGCCGTTCGGCTCGCAGCAACGGCTGGGTGTCGAGGTGCAGATGTTTGCCCCACAGGTTGCGGCAGCCGAGGAAGCACCGACAACCAGAACACAACGAAGCAACGGTGCAACAGTCATGGCACAGCTCAGGCAGCAGGTGCAGGTGGCCAGGCAGCGGGGCATGAACGCATCGTCGCGGCAGGGCAACTTTGTCATCACGAGGTCTCAGCGAAATACGACCGCTTTATTCGGAGCGGGTTTGATTGACTCAATTCCGACGAGCATTCTGGAAGAACTGGAAGCGGCTCAGGCGAAGAACAAAGTCGTCAGTGGCCGAGTGGCTCGGTTGAAAGACGGTTCCGCTGGCCGGTTCGGCTGGAAGGCTCAGAAAGCACGTCTCGACAGTTTTGTGATGACGGCTTGTGCGGTCGAAGTTGGGCTCAACGTGCCCGATCATCCGCAGGCCGGCCATCCTCAGAATGCTGACTACATACCGGCGGGACTGGACCTGAACCAGGCTCAGTGCGACGCACTGATTGAGTACATCACCGAATTGCCGACTCCGCAACAACGCCTGTTCGGCGACGAGATCGACGAAGGGTACATCAAAGGCGGTCATGCGTTGTTTGCCAGAGTCGGCTGTGCTGATTGTCACGTCGAAAATGTTGGCGAAGTTGCCGGGATTTTCAGCGATCTGCTGCTGCATGATATGGGCGGAGAACTCGGCGACACCGGCAGCTACGACGTCTTCATCCCGAACTCGACGCCCGAAGGCGACATTATCGACCCGATCGGCCTGCCGACGCAGCAGACTCGGGAATCCAGACAGGTGACCGGAGCGACTCGTCAGGAATGGCGAACCCCGGCGCTGTGGGGTGTCCGGGATTCCGCTCCTTACCTGCACGACGGTCGTGCTGAGAACCTTGAGCAGGCCATCGCGATGCACGGCGGCGAATCGGCTCGCTCAGCACAACAATTCTTCGCATTGTCTGACGCGGAACGCTTCCAGGTGATTTCGTTTCTGAAATCACTGGTCGCACCAACTCCGCAGGTCGCGTCGGCTCGGTAGTCGCCGTTTGCTCTCCGTACGGATTGGCGGCGGGCGGGAATAGATCTTTCGTCCGTCGTCTCCTGCTTTTGTGTCGTCTGACTCGACCGAAGTGGGGACCTTTCGCTGATTGATTCACGATTCAAGGATTGACTCATGGCTGCAACTGGTTTGTCGATGGGATTCTTTTCGATGTTCAGTGTCATGCTTGTGGCTGGCGGTTTGTCCGGACTGCCGATGGGGCTGCCTCCGGCGGAACCCGACGTCAGGATGTCGCGAGTTGCTCCAGAAGAATGTCTGCTCTACGTGGCCTGGAGCGGGATGGCCACGCCCTCGGCTGACAGTTCGAACCACACAGAACGACTGCTGGCTGAACCCGACGTTCAGCGGTTTATCAAAGAGGTCACTGATCGACTCACGACGGCGCTGAAGCAGGGAGCGGGGCAGGGAGAGAACGCTCGCCGAGTTGCCGACCTCACGCCAAAAATTCTCAAGCAGATCGCTGTCAGCCCAACGGCATTCTTTGCCGGAAAGTTTCGAACCGGCTCGGCAGGAATGACCGTACCTGTTGGGCTGGTGGTCAAAGTCGGCGATGGAGCTGCCGAGTTTGAGGGCGACCTGATGGCGGTTCTCGAAATCCTCACCGGCGCACCGGTGCCCGATGCCGTCGATGGAGTTCGGACGCTCATTACGCCGCCGGGTGTCCCGAAAATCCAGTGGACAGTTTCGGATGGCTATTTCATTCTGGGAGTCAGTGACGGGACGGTTGCTCAGATTCAGGAACGCATGGCGGACTCGTCGAGTCCTGAATGGCTGACCGCAATCCACGAGCGGTTGCCGATTGACCGAGTGGCGTCCGTCACGTTTATCAATACGAAAGAAATCCTGGCGGCGGCTCAGCCATTTCTTGCTCCACTCCTGATGTCGCGAGGGCCGAACGCCAGCAACCCGCTGGAAGCACTTGGACTGACGAATCTTGAATCAGTCGTCAACGTCACGGGGCTTGATGAGTCCAGCACGGTGAGTCGTACCTGGTTCAACGTGAACGGAAAGCCGACCGGACTGCTGGCAATGCTCGATGCCGAACCGCTTGAGGCTGCGGACCTCGCAACAATTCCGGCAGACTCCACAATCGCGGTTTCACTGAAGCTTGATCCGGTAAAAACGATGGACCGATTTATTTCCATGTTCGACCTGGTAGAGCCTGGTCTGGCCGTCCGCCTTCGCCGGGAACTTCAGGGTGTCGATGGAGAAATTGGCTTCAGTATCGAGAACGACCTGCTCGGTTCGCTGGGCGATTCCTGGAGCGTTTATCAATCGCCAAGTGAAGGGGGCGCAATTTTTACCGGCTGGACCGCGGTTGTCGAAGCTCGGGATCCTGAAGCCCTGCGAGCAGTGACCGCAACGATTTCTGGAGTAGTCAATCGGTTCGAAGAAATGATGAAGGCCCAAGGCCGACGAATGCGCATCGTTACAGTGCGAACGCTGAAGGTCGGGAATGATACCGTCCATTTCCTCAACATGGTGGGCGAAGAGCTTCCGTTCGCTCCGGCGTGGTGCGTAACGGACAAGCACCTGGTCATCTCGCTGTTTCCGCAAGGCGTTGCCGCATTTTTGAACCGCCCGAGCGGGACGAAGTCGCTCGCGGAGCTACCTCACGTTCAGAAAGCACTGGCCGCTGATCGACCACCGATGAGCCTCGTTCATGTCGACTCGAAGGCTGTCTGCCGATCCGTGTACCCGCTGGCTTTAATCGGCGCGAACTTCCTGTTTTCGGAACTGCAACGGGAAGGCGTTGACCTCAATATCTCTGTCATACCAGACGGCGAGACGATTGCGAAACATCTTCAACCAGCACTCACCACGGTGACGAGTGGTGAGGATGGCATCGAGGTTGTGTCGACGCGGACGCTGCCCGTCAGCATCGACACTGGATCGACAATTCTTCCAACCCTGTTCATGACGGGCGTATCACGTCCCAGGGTGAATCGGTTCGGCACATCGAACAGCCCAGGACTGCTGGACGTGCTTTCGCCGAGGCGTGCTCAACGGTCGCAAGCGACGAACAACCTGAAACAGCTCGGTCTGGCGATGCACAACTTCCACGATACACATAAACGCTTTCCCGGTGCGGTCAGAGACAAGGATGGTAAGCCGCTGCTGAGCTGGCGAGTTCAACTGCTGCCGTTTCTTGAACAATCAAATCTCTTCAATCAGTTCCGCATGGACGAGCCGTGGGACAGCCCTCACAACAAAGCATTGATCAAACATCTCCCGCCAGCCTTCGTCGCTCCAGGCAGCAAGTTGGGGGAAGGTATGACAAACTACGTCGGATTCCATCATGAAAAGGCCATCTTCGGTGACGGTGAAGGGACACGTATTCGTGACATTATCGACGGAACAAGCAACACGATCATGATCGTCGAAGCCGACGATGACCACGCCCTGCTCTGGACGAAGCCGGACGATCTGGAATTCGACGAAAAGAATCCACTCGCCGGTCTTGGCACACTTCGCAAGGACGGATTCCTCGCAGCCTTCTGTGACGGAGCCGTGCATTTCATTCCGTCGACGATCACTCCCGAAACGCTCGTAAAACTCGTCTTTAGAAACGATGGTCAGGTAATCGATTTCAACGAGTTCCGCGCCGGCGTCATTCGCCAGCCGCGTCACGCATCTGACGCCGTGCTCGCAGAACCGGCGTCACGGGAAGCTGTTCGAGAATGACAGAATGACTTCGGCAGACAGCCCCGCGCCTTCGGTCAGTCAGCATTGTGCTGTTGGAGCGTCCGGAACCACACTGCGAAACCGACAAACGTAACTCCGCCGCCCATAATTCCGACGAAGGCTTGAGTGTCTCCGTGGGAAATGAATCCGCAGGCGGTCATCGCGGCGACGCCCGCGAAAATGACGATTGAGGCACTGATACTCTTCAAGGTCGAACCCTCGTTATTCAGATGCTGAGTGAACGAATCGTGTCATTTCAGGAAGCGATCCGTGTCGCGAATCATTCGTCGCTGTGCAGCAATTTAGAAAGGGCGGCAAAGTCGGGCTTCCCGAGGAAGAAGTCGGGCATCAGCGGCGCACCAGGCGTTATCGCGTATTGATCAAAATCTGTGATCCCGGCTTCAGTGAGAACTTCCGAATCGATAAAAAAGTTACCGGTGCATTCCCGGCTGTTGCGAGTCAGGATCTCACGAGCGGCGTCCGCGACGATCTCGGGTTTGCGGCAGCACTGCACGGCAGCTTCGCCTCCGAGTAGATTCGCGACAGCGGCGGTCGCGATACCGGTTTCCGGCCATAGAGCGTTGACGGCGATGCCCTGTCGGGAAAACTCCTGCGACAGACCGAGGACGCAGAGGCTCATGCCGTACTTGGCCAGCGTGTAAGGCAGCGTGCCGGCGAACCAGCCTTTGTCCATGTCGACGGGCGGAGCGAGACAGAGGATGTGCGGGTTCGATGATTTCAGCAGATGCGGCAGGCAAAGCTGGCTCGCCAGAAATGTTGCGCGAGTATTCACCTGATGCATCAGGTCGAAACGTTTCATCGGAGTCTGCAGCGTTCCGGCAAGAAAGATCGCGCTGGCATTGTTGACAAGGATGTCGATTCCGCCGAAGCGTTCGACTGTTTGAGCAACCGCGGCTTCCACCTGCTCGTCGTTTCGCAGGTCGCACGGAATCGCCAATGCTTTTCCGCCTGCGGCTTCTATCTCTTCGGCGGCCGAGTAGATCGTTCCCGGAAGACTTGGGTGTAGCTCAGTCGTTTTTCCAAGAATGACGACGTTCGCGCCGTCGCGAGCGGCTCGCAGCCCAATCCCTTTGCCGATGCCTCGCGTGCCGCCCGTAATTAGAACTGTGCGGTCATTCATGGTGCTGCTCATCGGTTGCCTTCAAGTTGGCTTGGAAAAGAAAGGCTGCTCGTTGCAACCAATGTTTGAAGACGCCCGAATCCGAGCGTTATGAATCACAAGCTTCAGGCTCATATCTCAAAGAAGCGAGGATATCTGAGACTGCATAATCGTCTCGTCCACGTAGTTCTTCTTCGCAATGGTACATTGCCTCGATTGCTGCACCTCGACTATGAAGCGCCCAGCTTTGTCCCCATAGGTTCCGAATTTTCCAAGGGACTACATACCCGCTGAACTCGCCGCACTCCACAGGAAATACAACTCGACGGTTCTTGCGGTTGAGGTCAGCAATATGTTGCACCCAATGCTGACCGTCGAGTGCTAACGTCTTGGGGGACAAACAGAGTTGGACGTCATTGTCGAATGGGGCGATAGCGATGGAGGGGTAGCCTTCTGGGTCACGGATTCTTGCATCCCACCCGTTTGCAAAGACAACCGAAAAATACGAGTAGCGGAATCGATCGCTCATCGTTGCGAATTTCGTTTCCTTTGTGACGCTTGCTCACACGATTCCGGGGATTGGCTCTGAAGTTTCGAGCAGGCTCATCAGGTCGCGGGGGACTCCGCGGTTGAGGCGGAGTTCGGCGACGTCGAACAGGGAGTGCATCACTGTTCCGAAGAGTTGCGAGATGCCAACCGGTTCGCTGGTCGGAACGTCGTTCTTGCGGGAAGCCTGGCCGATGACCTGTCCCTGGTTGATGCCGCCTCCGGCGAAGGCCAGCGTGCAGAGGCTGGTCCAGTGGTCACGTCCGCCTCGCCCGTTGATCTTCGGAGTGCGGCCGAAGTCGCCGCCGATCACCAGCAGCACGTTGTCGAGCATGCCTCGGTCTTCGAGGTCTTCGATGAAGGCTGACACCGCCTTGTCGACGGGATGGCCGAGCATCTTCATGCCGCGTTCGATACCGGGGTTGTTAGTGTCTTCGTGCATGTCCCATCCCGCGCTGTGGACGGTGACGAATCCGCAACCGGCTTCGATCAGACGCCGAGCCGTCAGAAAATGTTGACCAAGATCGGATGGTCGGAATTTCTTCTTGCCGATCAAATAGCCGCTGGTGTCGTACCGCTCGACAAGTTTTGGATCTTCTTTCGAGAGGTCGAAGGCTTCCGACGCGCTGCCGAGCAGAAGATCGTACGCCTGCTGCGTGTAAGTGCTGACGACGTCCGATTGATCATCGGCCTGTTGTCTGAGTCGCCCAAACTCGGCCAGCAGGCTGCGACGATCGCTGAAGCGGTTCGGGTCGAGATTCAGTTTGAGATTCTTCGTCGCGTCTCCGGCGCCGGACGGATTGAACGGTGCGTACGAACTGCCCAGCGAATTCGGCCGCGAGCCCTTTTCGATCCGTTTGGTTTCATTGTGATATTGCGGGTCGACTTCCTTCGACAGGAGCAGCGTGTTGGTCGGCATGCCAGTTTCGGGATGATTGGAACCTCGCAGTCGCGAATACGCCGCGCCCATTCCGAAACCTTGTGCTCCATTGCCGGTCGGATCGGTGCCGCCGGTAAGCATGTGGACGATGGCCTGGACGTGCCCGCCGTTCGAATGCTGAAACGATCGAACCACCGCCATCTTGTCGGCATGCTTCGACAGCAGCGGAAACGTTCCTCCGAAGGCAACGCCCGGCACGGAAGTCTGCACGTCGCCCGTCACGCTGCAGTACGGCGATGGCGCATCCATATTTGGATTGAATGTCTCGATGTGGCTGGCGCCGCCGGACAGAAACAGGTACACGACCGAGCGGTCTTTCACAAAGTTCGTACTTTGCGCGCTCGCTTTCTGCTGAAGCAGCCACGGCAACGACAGCCCGCCCAGCCCCAACGCGCCCGCGCGAAGGAAGTCTCTGCGGCAAATACCGGAACAATCCCGCTGACTGGTGCTGCTGCCGAATGTGAGCATTGCAGAATCTCTCCAACAAATTCTGTGAGACGTCCATCGTGGCTGGAAACATCATCGTTCGGCAACCCGAAGCGACGATTGGACGGATCTCGACATCGCAAACCTGTTGTCGGATCGGCTCGGAGTTCGTGTCACGCAGAGCCCTCCCGTAACCACACACCTCTCCGGCCTGCACGAAGCGACGGTTTCGCACTCCGTCATCGGGAAGAGCATGCGTTCAAACTATGAGTGTCTGTGCTGGTCGACACGTTTCCGTTTCGGCTCGCTGTTACGGACAGGCTTCGCGTGCGGGTGATCAGACGACGGCGTCTTCGATCTCCACAATCCAGGTCTGGTCAGGTCAACTCAAACCAATCGCCAACCTGTGAACGTTAATCGAGAGTCAGACCGACGTTCCTGAACAATTCGGGCTAATTGCGCTGGCAGGTTCGACGCATCATCACGCAGTTGCCTCGATCGTTGTACTCGACGGAGTTCATAAAGTGACGCATCATCAACAGGCCTCGACCGCCGGGACGAACTCGGTTTTCATCGGTCGTCGGATCAGCGACGGATGAGCGATCGAATCCGCGACCTTCATCTTCGACTTCGATAAAAACGTCGTTGTTCAGAAACCGGTAGCAGATTCGGACATGCCGACTTGAGTCTCCACCGTTGCCATGCCGAACGGCGTTGACGACGGCTTCGTGCAGACTATGCCGCAACGCGAGCGACTCTTCATGGGAAACACCCCACTCCTCAAGTCTCGCTACAAAGTTGTCGACTTCTCGACGTCCATCAGACACCTGACTGGGAATGCGAATTTCCCAGAAGTTGTTGCCCTTCATCAATGAGCTTTTCTGCAGTGTAGATTGAACCATGATTGCATTGCCTCGGACTCAGACTCGCAATCTCTCAAACGAATAAAAATGAGATTTTCGTGAGCAAAAATCAGAAGCAGGTCTCGAAGATTCCCAGTTACCTGGACGGCGACCGTTTCTTCTGAAGAACAAGCGGTACCGTTCAGGCAGGCATTCTGCTGACAACGGGAACAATTCAAATCGTCAGCAATCGGATGCGAATCACTGAAAACAGAGCAGACCGTTCGCACCGGCAATTCGAGCAGGAAATCCTCAGGATTCTGCGTGTCTGCTAAAGATTGACGACCGGCGAAAAGAAAATACTTTCAGGCTGACTGACACGTTGAACTCAATATGCTGTCTCGTGCCGACCGGAAGCCCCCAAAGCACCGTCGCTCGACAGAAATCCCCAGCTCAGCTCTTCGTCCTGGATGTACTGCTTACCCAGCCGCAGCGCCGTGGCTGCTTTGCAGATTTCATATCCGAGATAAAACGAGTGCCCTTCCGACAGTGGCTTTTCGGCGTTTTCTCGAACTCGACGGAACAGCTCGAACGGGTCAGTGCCTTGCCAGTAACCGTCACGATTCATCACGTGAATTTTGCCGCGTTCCGCAAAGATTCTGAAATTGGGATCAGTGATCTGACCGGCCAATGTGTCGAGAACCTCTTCACCCTGCTCTCGCAGTTTTGAATCCCGCAGCGCGACAAGCTGCGAATCGACATGTTTCGGCAACGCTCGATTCTGGACACTGTGCCGAGTCAATCTTCGAACCAGATCAAACTCACGAACCGCTGATCTCGCCCAGTTAATCACCTCTGTCGTCAGCACGCTGCGAATTCCGAGCTCTTCACAAATACCAGCCAGCAGGAAATTCACACCTGCAGAATCTACTTCCGTCAGCTCCGTGAGATTTCCGATGCCCATCATGATGTCGAGATCGGGCCACCGTTTCCTCGCATCGAAATACCTTCCGAGCGACGTGGCAAAACCAAAGCCGATCGGTTCAAGAATCGGGTCCACGCGAAAACTCGCGCCACAGTCGGTCAACTGCTGAACCGTTTGCTCAAGCGAGTCCAGCTCAAATGGTGCTTCAGGAATCGCCACCAGTTCGGCATCAAGCTGCGACGCCCAGTCAATGTTCGACTGATTGCAGCTAAGAACCAGTTCAGCGCCGCCCTTCACCGCCGCTTCAACTTCTGTGCGATCGAAACTGTCGATCGAAACCCGCAGGCCGCGATCAACAAGCAGTTTCGTCACATCGGCAACCCGGCGCCACGACTCGCCGGGGATGCACCCCAGATCGATCACATCCGCGCCGCTGATTCGATAATGCTCAGCCAGCGAGACGATCTCCTGATCGGTCATCCGCGGGGCGTGATTGATCTCGGCGAGAATCTCAATCGAGTATTGAGACAGATCGACTGGTTCTTTCTGCCTCGAACCGAAGTGTTCCGGCAGATCGAACAGATCCTTTGGTCCGAGTTCAAACGGAACGTTAAACTGCGACTCAAGTCGCGAAAGATCCCCCTGACACCAGCCTGGCAGGATGACTCGATCAACTGGTTCGTCAATCGCGAGCTGTCCGGCCAGCCAGTCGACATGCAGCAACGCCGCGACACTGATCTTTGTCGCGGCGACATGGGGGACGAATCCGACTTTCGCGGCCAGTCCACTGACCAGGTCTCGAAGTGGCTGCTCGGCAAACCGTCCGGTTACAAAGAGGATTCGCTCGGTGGTCATGAATGTTTCCGGGCCTGAGCTTCTGACCTGCGATGGCTGAGGAGTGGGGCCGAAACGAAGTTTTCCTGGTCGATGTGAAGAAACTGTTCGACAGAAATGACTTGTCAGCAATGCTCAGTTTCGCAGCCGCTGCTACACATTGTCGACCCAGCCTGGAAACGGGTTCAGTTGAAACGCTTCGTCGATTTCATCAGGGACTCCGAGAACCAGATCGGCAGGATCAGGATCGTTCGCTCCGCTGCCGCCAGCGAGCACGTCCGTCCCGCCCTGCCCATTGACAACGTCGATACCGTTTCCGCCGATGGCCGTATCGTTACCAGCGGCCCCCAGCAGGGTATCGTTCCCGTCACCGCCGAAGAGTGTGTCGTCGTCCGAATTTCCATTCAGAAAATCGTTGCCGGTAAAACCTGAAAGTCCGTCGGCACCATCGCCACCAATGAGTGAGTCGTCGCCAGCTCCACCGTTCAACGTGTCGTTGCCGGTTCCACCGTCGAGAACATCATTGCCGGTTCCGCCTCGGAGGCTGTCATTACCGGCGCCGCCGATGATTGTGTCGTTGCCCATCGATCCAACAATGACGTCGTCACCACCTTCGCCACTGATGATCAGCATGGCACCGGCCAATGAAAAAGCTGACGCATCGATCGAGTTGGCTGACTCGCCACCGGTCAAACGAAAGACTTCGAGAGCGGTCAGGCTGTCGGTGCCCAGGCCGGTCAAAGTTGTGTTCGTCAGTGTGAAGTCGGTATCACCCTGTTCGACCAGAAAATCTGTCCCTGCTCCACCATTCAGAGTGTCGTCTCCAGTGCCCCCGGTCAGGACATCGCCCGAACCGCCCTGCCCTACGACCAGATCATTACCACCTCCGCCATTCAGAACGTCGGCACCACTTCCGCCACGCAGTGTGTCGCGGCTGTCCCCCCCCAGTAGTGTGTCATTGCCGGCCGAGCCATTTAACTGGTCGATGTGCGGCGAACCAATCAGCACGTCATCGCCGTCGTCACCCAGCAGCAGCACCCCCTCGATGCCCACACCCGTAAACATGCTGGCGTCGATCGTGTTGTTGCTGGAGCCGCCGACCAGAATCGCTCGCTCCACACTGACAAGCGTGTCGGATCCGAGCCCCGCCAGCGACGTCGCAGTGAGTGTGAAATTCGTATCGGCAGTTTCGAAAACCGTGTCGATCCCCGCACCGCCGTCGATCCGATCGTTGCCGCTTCCGCCAGTCAGCACATCGCCGCTGCTGCCCTGACCGGACACGGTATCGTCACCAGCTCCGCCATCGAGCGAATCCCGTCCCGACCCGCCGGTGATCGTGTCATTTCCTTCATTGCCTGTAACCGTATCGTCGCCCGCGCCACCGTTCAGCAGGTCGGAGGCCGCGCCGCCGATCAGCACGTCATCACCGAACCCGCCAATCAGACTGGTCGAGAGATTGATGGCCGACGCATCAATCACATCGTTGCCCGAGTTTCCATTGATGACGATTGAACCGGTGAACGAGCTGTCCACGCCGGTCACGGAAATGGAATCCCCCTGATCACCGCCGTTGATGATGATCGTCGTCGTGGGAACTGAAAATACGGAAGCGACACCATCAATAATGACCCGGCTGACTCCGTTTCCTGCAACCCCGTCGTCCTGAATAACGACGACGTGAGACGATCCGTCGGCCAGATCGATTGTGTGAGTCGGCACATCGACGGCGCCGGCAGCATCGAAGTCCACCTTGACGTTGCTGCCGCCCACCATCACGTTGAATTCGCGAATCTCACCGCCAAGAGCACCTCCCGATGCTGTCGCTGTATAAGCTCCACTGGGCACTTTGACCTGATAGCCGCCGGCGCTGAGCGTCGTCGTCGTAAACGTCCCATTCGTACCGGATAACTCAACGGTGACTCCGGAGAGACCTTCTCCCGCGTTGTAGAAACCGTCGGCATTCAGATCGTCAAAGACAACACCGACGACGGCTGGATTTCCATAATTGCCGCGACGACCGAACTCCTGCGAAATCACCAGCGGCCCAACAAGCGTCGACGGATCTGCTTCCTCAACGATCGAGATCCCGACTTCCTGAAATCCCTGGTCGAGCATGTTGATGCGATGCCCGGCCGGATCCTGAATTCCATTCGGCCCAAATCCCCAGTCAATAACAAAGGCCGCATGCCCGTAAATAACCGACTGCGAATAAGCAAAAATGTTCTCACCCACCCGTACTGAAAACTGCCAGTCGTAGCCGGCAGCCACATCTCGATCCAGCAGCCCAGCCTCGCCTGGCAGTTGATGTGACTGTAGATCGAACTGGATCATCAGATCGTTGTGATTCTCGGCCGCATCGGTCAGTGCCTCGTTCCAGGCAAGCGGCGGCGCCGGGCTTAAACCTGAAAACTGAGACTCCAGCGCGGCCCCATTTACACTGAAGAAATCCAATGCCGCCTGGACGTCTGCATCACGAGCCGTCAACGGACTCGGATGACTCGACAATAGCTTGTCCAGTTCAGCCTGAGGGTTATCCCGAAACCGATTCAGCAGCTCAAGCATTTCCTGTTCGAGCGGACTTGGATCAAACGTCAAGAGGATGCGGCGTTCCAGAGTTTCCGTTGAGACACGTCGATCTGAAGAACACCGTCTGACTCGACGACGTCGGCGGCTTCGCGCAAGCATCTCACTCAACGGACGCATGAAAGATCTTCCCTGATTGGCTCGACCCGAACGCGTCAGCGTCGTAGTCCCTACTGACGCCAGGTGACGGTCGCCGTCGTTTGCTCCGCCGGTTGTCGGCAGAGAGTCCTGTCTCTTCAGATCGACCGAAGCCGCAGACGATTAAAGTAGAGTCGTCCGATATTGCCGAGAGATTGCCGGAACGGTCGGATCAGTAAAACCGGAGAATCCAATCCGACACGACCTTACCGGTTATGCCGATTGCTCCGGCGGTGGTGGCGGCCATACATCCTACCAGCGGTCCTGTCCCTGCCTGTGGTCATGCTGTCACAGGGTTTCACAGTCTCAACAGCGAAAGCCGCTCGCGCGATGTTCGCTCCAGGAAATCCACGACCTGCTCGATCGTCTTTCCGGAAGTGTCGACTTCGACAGCATCCTCTGCCTTCACCAGCGGGCCGATAGCTCGTGAACGGTCTCGCTCATCGCGATCAACGATCTGTGTTAGAACTTCCTCGATCGACCCTGCCTGCCCGCGATTCTGAAGTTCCAGCAATCGTCGTTCAGCTCGCTCCTGTGGATCCGCCGTTAGAAAGAACTTACATACCGAGTCAGGAAAAACTTCGCTGCCCTGATCACGACCTTCAGTCACGTAGTTGTGCCCGGCGGCGGACTCGCGTTGCAAACGTACCATTTCGAGACGTACGGCAGGCACGGCCGCAACAATCGATGCTGCATGACCGGCCTCTCCCGAACGAATTTCAGTACTGACATCCTGGCCGTTGCAGATGATCCGATCTTCCTCGAACTGAATCGAAATCCCAGCCGCAGTTTCAGCGACGGCGGCGGCATCCTTGAGATCAATGTTGCGATCAACACAGGCCCAGGCGACAGCTCGATACATCGCACCTGTGTCCAGGAATTCAAAGCCGAGCCGTTCAGCCAGCATCCTCGCCGCAGTGCTCTTACCAGCTCCTGCCGGGCCATCGATCGTAATAATCATCGTATTCCGCTTTTTCGTTTGGGCAGCAGGTTCAGATCGAACGGTTTCAAAAGGAAGGCCACAGCCCACCGCTCGGCTTCAATCAATCGATCGAAATTCTACAGCCAGACAGCAACGATTTCCTGTCGCCCACTGCCGCCGGCGCGATGGTTACAGCCGGAATCGACAACGGATCGATGATAGAATTCTCAGCTTTACCAGGCTGACTATTCCAACCAATGAGTCAATTCCGGGGTATAGTCTTTTCGTGCAGACAACCGGTAGCTTCTCCAGAGTTCGATTTCGGAAGCCTCGACTCTCTCTACCTCGTTTGCCGATGGTACTGTCAGCGTTGAGCTGGCGGTGCCAGGCAACTGGCTGTCAGTTGCTCAACCCGATTCCTCTCCCATCACGCGGTCACCAGCGGGCTACTTTTTCGTGATGGTTTCCCACCTGCAGCTTCCCGGAGTGAATTCACATGACCTCATCTGCAGTCTCAATGGAGCTGAGCGTTTCTTTCGTTTCATGGATCAATGATCAAATGCGTGATCAGGTCGAAGTACGGAATACGGTCAGCAGAACTCGTCGACATGTTGGCGTTTTCCGCAGCTTTGTCGTTGCGGGAGTCGCCTGCATTTCCTTCGCCCTGGCAACCATCATCGCTACATAGTCCTGAAAAAGCGGGCTCACCTGACTCAACAAAAAAGCCCTCTGGCGTCATACCTGATGCCGGAGGGCTTTTGTGATTACTGCCGACTACTCAGAAGGCTCGTTCGACGATGAGTCCAGCCCAGCGATAATTGCACAGCCGCACGAATCGCTCCAGACGTTGACCGACGTTCGACACATGTCGAGAACCCGGTCGACGGCAATGATAATGCCCTGAGCTTCGAGCGGCAGATTCACGGCCTGCAGCACGATCGCCATCATGACGAGTCCGGCGTGAGGGATTCCGGCCGCTCCGACACTCGCCAGTAATGCCGTTACTGCCACAAGAATCTGATCAGCCAGGACAAGGTCGCCGCGGTAGGCCTGAGCAATAAACAAGACGGCAACGGCTTCGTACAACGCCGTACCATCCATGTTGACGGTCGCTCCGAGCGGCAGCACAAACGAACTCACCTTGTTCGAAACCTTCGCACGCTCTTCAACACAGGTCATCGTCAGCGGCAATGTACCGTTCGACGAGGCGGTAGAAAAAGCGGTCATCAACGCAGGGCTCATGGCTCGCGCAAACTCAATGGGCGATCGCTTCGCCACAAACTTCACCAGCAGCGGCAGCGTGATCGCCGCATGTACCAGCAACGCGAGAAACACCGCAAGCATATACCACGCCAGCGTTCCAAAGATCGCCAGCCCCTGCGAAGCGGTCGCGTAAACCATGAAGCAGAAAACACCGTACGGAGCGAGCGAGATGATGGCCATCGTCAGGCGCATCATCACTTCGAAAGCAGCCTGGAAGAATTCACGCAATATGCGAGCGTGTTCGCCACCCGTTCGAACCAGAAAGACGGCAAAAATAATACTGAACGTGATGATCGACAGAAAATTGCTCGACACCAGCGACTCAATCGGGTTCGTCGGAATCATGTTGTCGACAAGGCCAAGCAGAATACCGGTAAGCGATTCATCGCCTCCGTGAAGCACCGCCTCGGTACCGCCTGGAAGTTCAGCGCCAATTCCTGGTCGCACAATGTTGACAATAATCAGCCCGGTCGTGATCGCCAGCATGCTGGTGATGCCGTAGTAAGCCAGCGTGCGGCCAAACATCGCTCCGAAACGGCTGGTATTATCCAGACCAGCGACGCCCGTGATCAATGATGTAACGATCAACGGAACGGTGATCATCTTGAGCAATCTAAGAAATAGATCACCTCCATACTTCGCCGCTGCTGTCAATGTTCGCTTCCAGCCCCCTCCGTGTTGAGCGTGAATCTTTTGCCAGTGCTCGGGCAACTCGCTGGTCGACCCTGCCTTGACGGTCGTCGATACCGGCTGACCGTTGTGCTTCCGTGTGTACTCGATCGTGATCCGCCCAGCGGTTTCGGCAATGTGAACAGCTCGCTCGGTGACAGAGATCATCGCAGCCGGCAGGCCTGACTCTGTCACGCCTGCTTCATCCTGCGGCAGGGCGACGTTGAGCGCTTCCCGCGTCTGAAACTTCCGTCGCACACTTTCAAACCCGCCCGATTCTTTGACATCGACGGCGAATCCATTCCCTCCGTCGACCGCTTCGATCTTCAGTTCTGCGGGAACCTGCTCATCCGGCAGTTCGATCGCGCCAGGGTTGATGGCGACCCCAACGACCGTTCCGACTACCAGAGCAATCAGAATCCGAAAGTGCAGCGGCATGCCGGTTTGCTTGTCGTCGCTCATTTTGATCCCTGACAATTACAGGGTGGGCACGGCCCACCAGTATTTCAATGGTGGGCGATGCCCACGCTACCGCTATTCCGTCCCCAGGCTGTCTTGATCTGAGGATTCAACTTCGTTGCCTGCTTTCGACTTCCCGAACTGAAACCTCTTTTCCTCGCCACGTATCAGTCGCCCAATGTTACTTCGATGCTGAACGACAATCAGTGCCGGTACGGCGAGACTGAAAACGGACAAGGGTAACTTTTCCACGGCAAACGGATTTGGCTGAAGGATAAACATCTGGCCGATCGCAAATATCAGCGCGGCGACGATTGAACTGAGCGCCACAATCCTCGACGCCAGCATGCACAACGCAAAACCGCCGAACGCCGCGAGCGAACCAACAGGGGTCAATACAACAACAACCCCGAGCGAAGTAGCCACTCCTTTGCCGCCCCGAAACTTCAGCCAGACGGGAAACATATGCCCAACGACAGTCGATACTCCCGCAAGAACCTGAAGCAGGACAAACCAGCCGCTGCTCGCTTCTGAGAAGCAGCGAGGGATCAACAGAACGGGAAACAGCCCTTTCATCGCATCAAGCAGCAGCGCCGCGAATCCCCATTTGGCTCCCAGTACGCGTCCGACGTTCGTCGCGCCAATGTTGCCGCTGCCCTTTTCACGAATGTCGATCCCCGCAACGACTCGCGCGATCAGCAACCCAAACGGCAACGAGCCGCAAAGATAAGCCAGCAGAATCGTGATCAATTCGGCGATGGGCGTTGTCATCAGGTAAGTGACTCAACTCAGGAAGCGCAGAAGAAACGCAGCCTGCCGGACTGGCGAGGCTGCGTTCCTGGATTTACTGAAACAGCAAGACCGACCGTAAGAGGCCGTCGACTTTACGGTTTTCAGCCTTCAGCGGGCGGTGCATCCTCACTGGCAGCATTCCCACCAGTGGTGGCAGCGTCGCCATCACCGGAGCCATGACCTTGCTCAATCGGATTCCCATTTACGTCGAGGACTTTGTAACCGCCGATCGCTTTGTAATAGCCAAGCAGGAGCAGAAACCCGATTGCCATACCGGCTGGAATCTGCGCCGTATCAATCAGCGCTTGTCGACCACCGGCAAGGTATGAATCCTGAACCGCCGGCACGTCCACAGCGGCATTGTCAACAAGAACCTGCTTGTCGGCTTCGTCGATCAGTCCTGCATTTTTGATTGGGTCGGTCGAGCTGATCGATCCATCTTCAGCGACATGAATGTTGTTTACGGCACCAAGTCGTTCAGCAATGACTGGCCTGAATTCATACCCGAATCCGCTGCTGGGCTTATCAGACGCATAGCGAGCAAATGTCTCAGGAGCGGTCTGCTCCAGATTCTGCGACATATGATAGCCCTGCTGTGTACCGATTCGAGCCCCGCCGATCTGACCGACGGTGATCATGCCAGCGGCTCCGAGGGCGCCCATCGCCACCGAGCCGCACTGTGGCCATCGCTCACCTGCAACTGCAAGCATGGTCGGCCATAGGAACGCCTTGCCAAAGCTATAGAACGTTGCTGCAACGAAAACCATGAAAACGCTTTCGATTGGCTGACCAAGCCATAGCAGGCCCAGGCATGCAATGACTGAGCTGCCGAAGAGCAATCCAATCGGGTTGATGCGGTGAACGATCGGACCAGCAAAGAACCGAAGCACAAACATGAGGGCTGAAGTATAGACCAGAACGAGGATTGCATTTGGAAGCAGGTTTTCCATCAGCTTGGCCATCCAGGAGTCAACGCCAAGTTCCATGTACCCGATCAGGCCGTGCATGACGATCAGTACAAGAAAGGGAAGCGAAGCGAAGCATGAGAAGACCTTCGCGAAGTCCCCACCGCCAACAGCGGCCGCAGTCGCGGGGAACTTCTGAGGCAATGCAATGACACCGTAAGCGATGACGATGACGGCAAAACTCGACAGACAGATTGTCCAGGGCAGTGAAGCAATCCAGGCATCATTCCCAAGGAAGCACGCGGCAAAAATACCGCCGACAATCATCCCACCCGGCCATCCGGCGTGCAGAATATTGAGATAATGCGTTTGGTTTTCGGGATACAACTGAGCAATCATTGGATTGATAACTGCTTCGTAAAGTCCCTGGCAAATCGAGAAGATGAACGTACTCCAGTAGAGCAATTGGACGACGTTAGTCGTCGCGGTTGACGGGTCCGCTTCACGCCAGCCTGCAAACATTGGATTCGCCGCAAACAGTAACCCAGCACTAATCAAATGTCCGATAAAAGCAACCGTCAGCAGCAGCTTGTAGCCAAACTTTTCGACCAGCACTCCACCAAAGAAAATCATCACGCCGAAGCCGAGAAACCCGGCTCCCATGATGGCTCCGAAGTCGCCACCGCCAATCCCGAATTCACGTTCCCAGACTCCCCCAGCGGCAGCACGATTGGCAAAGCCGACTCCAGAAGCGACGAGTGTCAAAAAGCTGGCAAGCATCAGCTTGCCGCGGGCGTTCGGGTCCATTGATGTCTCCGTCAAAGTTGAATGGCATGCGTGACGCACGCTTTGGATCAGGAAAAGCCGTACCGGCATCCGGCGCGAAGCAAAAAAGTCTATCGATGTCTGAACTCTTTGCCAACGAAGCGGTTACAGCTACAAGCAACGGCTCTTCAGAAAGAGAGCTGTTCGCATTTCTCGTGACGACATACGGGAACTCTTCAGCTGTGTGTATGGTGCGGATTTGATCTGCGTCGTAGTTTCCGCACGCGTGTGAGTTGTCGCTCAAATTGGTAGAGTATTCGCTGAAGAATATCGGAACCGGAAAATGTGCCGGTGGCCGAGGAAGTGTTTTCCTGACACATGGAGACGACTTATGAAATCTCTTTGGAACCTGATACTTGGGCTGGGAGTTGTAATGTCAATTGGAATGCCAGCGGATGCTGCCGAACTCAAAGTCGGAGACAAAGCTCCCGAATTTGAAATGAAGGGAAGCGACGGAAAGACATACAAACTTTCTCAGTTCAAAGACAAACAGGCAGTCGTTGTCGCCTGGTTTCCGAAAGCTTTCACCGGCGGATGCACAAAGGAATGCAAGTCGCTCCGAGCCAACGGCAAAGTGTTGCGTGAGTACAACGTCGCTTACTTCACTGCCAGCTGCGACCCTGTCGAAAAAAACACCGACTTCGCCAAGTCGTTGGAACTTGATTACCCGATTCTCAGCGATCCCGACACGAAAGTCGCGAAAGCCTACGGAATTCTGAACGACCGCGGTTTCTCGTCGCGTGTTACATTCATCGTGGGCAAAGACGGGAAAATTCTGCATATCGAAACTAAGGTTAAGACGGACGATCACGCCAAACAGATTTCCGACGAACTCGCAAAGCTAAAGATCGAGAAAGCTCCAAAGAAGAAGGGCTGACCGACCGCGACGGAAAGTCACCAGACTTTGCTCATTGAAACAACGCCGGTGTCCTGCAATTGGGTGCCGGCGTTTTTCGATTCACATCTCAAAGGCATCCGTCATGTCTGCTTAAGCGATTATCCACATTCAGAAGGAATAACAATCGCGAAATGAATGGCTCTCTAACGAACCACATCCAAAACCGTGTCCTTGTCGTGCTGATGGTTGCCGCGTTGGCCAACACCGGCCTCTGCCTGGAGACTGGTATTGCACAGGTGAAGGTTCGCGTCGAGACAATTTCCAAACAACCAGTAACCGGGCGACTCGCGAGACTCAGTGACTCACAACTTGAACTCCGGGACGACTCAGGCCAGATTCAGACACTTGACCTCAAGGATGTTCTGGCTATTTCAGCAACAGACTTCGACGCCGTCCGTGTCCCAGAGATCTCGAAGACTCCATGGCTGTTTCTTTCGACAGGCGACCGTCTGCGCATGACGCCACTGGGCGTCGACGATGAAAGTATCATGGCGAGGTGGCATTCTTTCTCGCTGCTGCCGCCAGTTTCATTGCCACTGGAGTTGTGTCGTGGAATCGTGATGCAGATCCCTTCGTCGTCTTCGAAACAGGGACGCAGCTTCGACAGTATCCTGAATCATCAGCAGAAAGTTGACCTGATCACGCTGAGTAACGGAGATCGCATTGAGGGAGAGTTCGTCGGCTTTCAGGATGAACATTTCACACTCGACACAAGCATCGGTGAAGTACAGACAAGCGTCGGCCAGACTCGATCATTGGCCTTTAACCCGGACCTCATCAGTCTGCCTGAAGTGTCCGAGGCCTTCGCAGTGCTGATGCTCAGCGATGGTTCGACTCTCGGCCTACGATCGATCAGTTCAGACGGTGACCTGCTCGTCGCAGAATTGCTCGGCGGGTTTGAACTCAGCATTCCCGTGATCACGCTTCGGGCAATCCGCTTTTACGATTCGAACCGCGTCAACCTGACGAAAATTACGCCGGCAGAAACGAAAGTCGTCTCCTACCTGACAATGACTCGCCAGCCCCAAACGAATCAAAACGCCATCGGAGGATTTCTCAGCCTGCGAGGCCGACTTGTCCCGTCGGGCTTTGGAGTCAGCAGCGGCACGACTCAAACGTGGTCGCTCGACGGTCAGTACAATCAGTTTCGAGTGACCGTCGGAGTTGACGACGCTGCTCAGGGAGCCGGCAGTGTTATCTTCAAAGTTCTCGTCGACGGCACTGACGTCTGGAAAAGCGATCTGCTGACGGGCACCTCTGCACCTGTCGAGATTCCACCCGTCAATCTTTCCGGCGCGGACCACCTGTCCCTGATCGTCGAAAATGCCGACCGAGGCAACGTGCTCGACTATGCTAACTGGTGCGAACCGGTTTTGATTCGAACGCCAACGGATGCTGCCAGGGAGTGAAGCTTCGGCGTTCCGGAAACAGCTCGGAGCGTCGACACAGAACCAGCAGAAAACTTGTGCTACTTCTTAAGCCACTCGACGTGTCCGGCGACTTCAGTGCGAATGCTCCACAGCTTGTGGCCGGCGGTGATGTACAGCGTCTTCAGATCGTCGTCGCCGAAGGCGCAGTTTGTGATCATGTCGGTTGGGACCGGGATAAACTGAACGAGCTTTCCTTCGGAAGTGATGACGTAGATTCCAGCTTTATATTTGATGGCAGTTTGGGATGGCGGTTCAGGATTGTTAAATCCCGCTGTCACGTACAGTTGCCCCAAAGAATCAATCGCCATCCCGTCCGGGCCGCGATCGGTGCCCCAGTCGAACAGAAGTTTCTGACTTTTCACGTTTACGCTTCCGTCCGCCTTCAAATCGAATCGCCAGAGTTTGCGGTTGTCTGTCGGCTTGTCGTTGTTATTGTCGGCGACGTAAAGAAACTTCTGGTCCGGAGAAATGGCAATCCCATTCGGTCGTTGAATCTCGTCAGCGAGAATCCGCGAGACTTTCCCGACATCGTCGATGCGGTAAACGCCTTCGATTTCTTCACTCGCTGCGTTGAATTGTTCCAGCCCCGCGCGGTTGCCGTACCGGGGATCGGTAAAGTAGACGCGGCCTTTGCGATCGACCGTGCAATCGTTCGGCGAGTTAATTCGTTTGCCGTCGAAGCTGTCTGCCAGGACCGTAATTGTTCCGTCCAGTTCCAGCCGAGTGATTCGGCGTTTGCTCGCTGCACCGCCGCCTTCGCAGCAGATCATCCGGCCCTGAAGGTCAAAGCAGGTTCCGTTCGTAAACCCGGACGAGGTGCGAAAGACGTGAAGCTCACCATTCCGATCCCGGCGCATGATCCGCTCATTGGGGATATCGCTGAAATAGACGTTGCCTGTGGGGTGCCAGGATGGCCCTTCGACAAACGCGACTTTGCCTTCGAATTTAAGGCGAGCGCCAGTCACAACCGGAAGCGCGTCGGCTGCACCGAGCTCAATCCCAAAAGCAGTAGTCAGCAGAAAAAGTCCGCACAGATATCTCATTGAAAACGCTCCAATTGAATGCGCGTCGCATGACAATTCCTCGAGCCATCGCAGCACAAACTTTTAGCAGGGCTCGTTCCTTATCGAAAGCAACATACGCTCACGTTAGAGAGTATCCGGACCTGGAATTTCGTGACGAAGTTGAGAGAGCGCTCTGTCCGCGGCTGCGAAATCAGGTCGCAGTTCGAGTGCCTGCAGATAGTGTCGCCGTGCTTCGTTGCGATTCCCTTGTTGAGTGAGAACGTTGGCCAGATTGAAATGCGTGTCCGGGTCGCTGCGAATTTTCAGGGACCGACTGAACTCCGTAACCGACTCGTCAAGTCGACCGACCATTGCCAGAACGATGCCGAGGTTTGTCCGCGCATCGACAAGGTCCGGCTTGCGGGCCAGCACTTCGCGAAGTTGATTTTCGGCCGCGACCGGATTGCCAGACTCAGCCAGCATCCGACTCGCCAGAAGTCGCGAATCGATATTGTCCGGCTGAACCTGCATGACCAGAGCGCATTCCTGAAGAGCGTTGTTGATCCGGCCTCGCTGATGAAGAACCTCTGCCAGTCGTACCCGCGTTGCATGATCGGCGGGTGCCAGTTCGAGCGCTCGCTGGAATTTCAAAGCGGACTCGGCGAGCCGATCGTGAGCGGCCAGTTGCTCGCCGGCTTCGACTTGAGCAGCGTGATTGTTGGGAAGCGACAGGCTCAGGTTGACGCTGCGTTGTGCTACGTTTGGCGATGCGTTGATCTCGATCAGCGTCAGGATGATTACCGGAACCAGACCGATCGCCCACTTGCCAGCGTGCAGCAAGGCTGGGACATCGAACAGTGACCCTCGTGCATTGCTCAGCCCAAGTCTCTGACTGGTGTCCGCTTCGCGAATTTTCCAGATGAAACCATCGTAGTAGTAGTGGAGCAATCCTGACGTCGCGAGAAACGCCAGTACGACATTTCTGGCCACGCCATCCGCAAGGCCGTACTCAAGAAAACGAAAACTTCCGAATGCAAAGCAAAGGCCAACGTAAATTCCAATCAGGGCTCCACTGCGTCCAAAAACAAACTTGAGGAACGCTCCGGCATTGTCTGACTGCTCAACTCGGCGACGGTTAAAGAGCCAGACAATCGCCAGGTACTGCACATCGTGGAAAACTTCAAACATCGCCGCACCGATGAGAATGTTTCCCGCAATCGCGTACGCGTACCAGTAAAAGCCGACACTTGAGATCGTCACCAGAACCTTGACCGGACTCGGAAACGAGCCTTTAACGCAGCCGTAGATCAGGCGAATAATCCAAAGCCCGGACGCGATGGCCAGAAGCCCTAACCACAAACCTTGCAGACTGTCGATCCAACTTGCCGGTATGAGAAATCCGCCACAGCGATACCAGCGACTGAGCATCAGCTTGAGCGGGTTCTCATTCAGCAGAATCGCCCCGCTGAACCACAGGAAGCAGATACTGAAATCGAGCCAACGATCGAACGGCGAGTTCTCTCCAGCCCTGGCCGCGTAGATCCGGATGAAACCGTACGTCTGCATGAGGGCATGCCAGATTGCCCACGCAACGCTCGCCAGAATCAACGCATGGATATTGTAAAACGCGGCGAACAGACACGCGGTCCCCAGCAGCGCCGGCGCGACGATGAAGCGAAAGCGGAATCGCCGAAACAGATCGCGGTCCCCGTACGCTCGAATAAATCCCGGCAGATTGTGCCCCACCTGCCCAAACGCAGCCACGACCAGTGCGAAAAACTGGTCCGAAGCGGAAGCGCGAATCGCCCAGGCCAGTGGCAGTATTAACAAAGGCGTCGCGACGAACAGAAGCAAATCACGCGCCGGGTCCAGAATCCAGATTGATCTTCGACTGGTCGTCGTCGAGTCTGTGTTGCGGCTGATCGTCTTGCTCATGAGCGCGGATTCCGGTCGCATGATTTCCAGCGAAGGCTACTCTCTCTTATCGGACCTGCGGAGCGTCTGTCGCCACTTGTGCCGGTTCATGGTGGTTACCGAGTGCGGGCAGACGTTAACGATAGGGGATAAGCGACTTGCTCATTGTCGAACGTAAGCTCCGAAACGGTCAGAACGTTTGTATGAAATCTGCCAGAAGCAAATGGCAATCCGGTAGCAACGGATTCGCGTCCCGTTCATCAGGTCGGTAGCATGGAAATTTGAGCGGGCTCTGCAGCAACAACGCGGCAGAATTACCTTTGCACAGACTCCCGTCGGTATGCATTTTCGGACGCACCGGCTGAACAATATCACTGGCCATGAAAATCCTTCTGCTCGCAGACATCCATTCAAACTGGCAGGCCCTTCAGGCGATCGACGAATCTTTTGACGCGTGCCTGTTTGCCGGCGACCTCGTTGACTACGCCACAGATCCGGTCCCCTGCATCGAGTGGGTTCGTAAGAACGTTCACGCGGCTATTCGCGGCAATCATGATCACGCCGTCGCTCAGCGAATTCCCGTCAAGAAAAAGACTGGGCTTTCCCGGCTGGCCGGCATTGCTCGACCTGTCCACTGGGAGAAGCTGAGCGATTCACATCTGAAGTTTCTGGGACGACTGCCAGTGACTCGGCGTGTGGAACTCGACGGAAAGATCTTCTACCTGGTCCACGCCACTCCACGCGACCCTTTCGACGAGTATCTGAAAGACGATTCAGATGGCTGGCGGGCTCGACTGCAAGGCATCGAAGCCGACTATGTCATCGTCGGCCACTCGCACACTCAATTCTGCGTTGACGTGGACGGTACGAAAGTCATCAATCCCGGCAGCGTCGGGCAGCCCCGTGATGGAGACCCGCGAGCGGCCTACTGCGTCATTGAAGACGGCGAAGTTTCATTTCGACGAGTCGAGTACGACGTCGCGGCAACCGTGCAGAACATGTCTGAGAACGGAATCGACGGCCCGGTACTGGAGCTGGCCGAGCACTTTCTGAAAACCGGTGGGCGCATGCTGCCTGGTTAGAGCACTTTCAGAATTCATTTTCCGTGTTCTGCAGGAAGGCCACAAAGGGAATAAGCCTTATTCCGGGTGCCAGCTTCTGCCCACAAACCATGAAAATGGTCTACAGCCAGCTGCTTCGCGCGTCACCGAGTCGGGTTTTCGTACCAGAAGACTCCCAGGTTCGTTCGTTCCTCACAGGTGATGACATCGAGGTCGCCGTCCGCATCGAGATCAACCATTTGAATCAGGTCGAACTTGACGCCTTCCGGTCCGCTGATTGGGCGGATCTTCATCCCCTCGGGTGTAGCGTCCAGCCAGACCACTCCGTGCTTTGCGCCATTGGCCTGTTCGCACGAGTAAACCAGATCGTCGTGACCATCGAGATTGACATCGGCACTGCGAATCGATTTTCCGGTCCCGAGTTTCTCGCCAGGAATTTCAATCGTGAAGCTGACCCAGCCAGGCCCTTCATCGACGGCCGCCGGCTGTCGATAGCGGGAACTTTGAAAACGAACCAGTCCCGCTGGCTTGACTGCTGAATAAACCACAGCCGACTTGCCTCGATGGCTGATCACATCAAGAAACATGTTCTCGCGACTGGTGCCGCCGATCGAGTGGTCTTTCCAGGCTGCTCCTTCAGACGTGGCTTTCGCACCCGGATTCTCCAGCCAGAGTACGCCGCGTTTCGCCCCCTTTCGATCAGACGCCACAACGTCAAGGTCGCCATCGTTATCCATGTCGTACGAAACAAGCGACATCACCCAGCCGGCATCTCGTAAGCGATGGTATTTCCAGGCGGCGACATCTCGTGGATCTGGTGGCGACTCCAGCCACCCGATCGATGCGTTGTCACCCTTTGAACTGACAATCAGATCGATGCCGTTCTTCCCGTCAACGTCCATCGGCAAGGCGAACATCCAGGACTGCTGCTTTGCTGTGCATGATACGGCTTCGGTCTTCCATGATTCCGAATTCAAATACTCGTCCTGCGATTTCGGAGCCCAATGAAAGAACACCGTCCGCGTCTTGCCTTCGCACGAGCTGACAACGTCGGTCGCCCCATCGCCGTCCAGGTCGGCGAACACGGCATCTTCGGGAGACTTCACCGAACCGACGGTAACGGCGGGCCATGCAGCTGCCACCTTCGTCGGGCCTGGATTCAGGTAGACTCGAATGACGCCGCCTTCTTCCCAGCCCGTCGCGATGTCGAGATGCCCGTCGCCGTTGACATCGGTCATGCGAACTCCGTCTGCACCGCGCGACGAATTGTCAATCGTGTGCCGCTGCCAGGATTCGGCAGATTGACATGGTGAAACGAACGTCGAGATAAACACGAGGAACGCGAGGGCAAATTTCACAGGTAACCTCGTTGATTCTTCATTCAGGGGTTGGGTCCGGCAGCCGGAATTTCAAAACGGTCGCCGGTTGAAATGGCTTTGCCGTTGAGAAGCTCGGCGGCGGTCATCGGTCGTTTGCCTTCCGGCTGAACGGACAACAGTTCGACACTGCCGTCTTCGGTTTTAACGAACAATCTTTTCCTGTCGACCACTTCGACCGTTCCCGGTTCTCCGGCGACCGGCTGGTCGGACGACTCGACGTCGAGCACCAGCATGCGGATAGTCGCGTCACCCGAGTGCAGTACAGTTGAAGGCTTCGGCCACGGCTGCACCCCCCGAATGTGGCAGCCGACCAGTCGCGACGATTTGTTCCAGGGAACGGTTCCGTCAGTTTTCTGAAGCCGCGGCGCTTTGGTCACCAGGCTGGCATCCTGAATCAATTCCTGCGCCGTGCCGCTTGCCAGGTCGTCAACGACCTGGCAAGTCAGCGGCACGGCGAGTTCTGCCAGCCGGTCCTGAAGCTCGCCATACGTCTCCTTTTCGCCGATCTCCGTTTTGACAACGCCCAGAATCGGACCAGCATCGAGTTTCGGTTCGATGCGGAAAATCGTGATGCCGGTTTCAGTCTCGCCATTAATAATTGCAAACTGAATCGGCGCGGCACCTCGGTATTTGGGAAGCAGCGACGCGTGAACGTTGATCGCTCCGAGCCGCGGAATACTCAACAGTTCGGCGGACAGAATCTGGCCGTACGCGGCGGTGACGAACAGATCAGCATTGAACTCGCGCAGACGTTCCAGTGATTCCAGCGCGTTCGCTTTAGCCGGCTGAAAAACCGGCGTCCCGTGCTCGGTCGCCAGCTCCTTCATCGGATTGACATGGTTGTGGTGTCCTCGCCCGGTACGGTCCGGCTGAGTAACCAGTCCGACAACCTCGTGCGATGTTTCGTAAAGGCCCTGGAACGTCGACAGGGCGAATGAACCAGTTCCCAGCATGACAAGACGCAACGACACGCAACACTCCCTTTAATAAATCTGCTGGGTGAGCATCGCCCACCATTCGCTTGATCATGGATCCGTTAAGCTGGTGGCAATGCCCACCCTGCGATTGACAGTCAGTCAATACAGCTCCTCAGGGGCACCTTCCTTACGGCGGATCCGAATGTCGTCCAGTTGGGTATACGTCAGCAGCAACGCACCGTCGGCGGCACAGTAATCGAACAGGCGGCCCGTCGCTTCTTCTTCACTCGGCCACGGGTAACAGAAAATGACATCGAACTCGTCCGGTCCGATTTGCAGTTCGTCGTAAGCGTCGTCGCTGTCAACATCCCACACAAAACCTTCTCGATCGTGGTCTCCGCCGGAATCTTCGCTGGCGCCATCGGGAATGTAACTGCCCAGAGCAAACTCGACGTCAAGATAGTGAGCGTCCGCCAGATCGCGAGCGGCGTCCACCAGCGTTTCTTCAATCTCGATTCCGCAGGCGTCAAACCCGAGTTGCGAAGCCAGAGACGCGACAACTCCAAAACCACTGCCCCATTCACAGAACAGACGCCCCGGCGCAAGGTTCTGTTGGATAACCGCATTCAGCGCGTAGTAAGCCGCGACAAAATCCGATGGCACAAAACTGCCCGGTCGAACCCGGCTATGGTTCAGATAATCGTTGGTGCGGAGGTTTGCTTCATGCAGGAACTTATCGATCGACTCGGGAATGCGCCCACGTTCGATCGTTATGTCGAGATCAATTAAAGCCACCAGGAGCGCTCCGTCACCGCGTTGAAAAGGCGGCATTCTAACAGCCCGCTGAAAACGAGTGCCACTGGCTCTGCCAGTGCTTCCTTGAATCGACGGCGACAAGTATTTCCGCACTGGCAGAGCCAGTGGTATACGAAAAATTGAATGGTCAACTGTTTTTCAACTGGCAGCGAAGAGGCGACCGGCTTCTCATGAAACCATCGTGACGGCGGCGAAAAACTAACGCCGAATCGCCAGGCAGCTCCAGCCGAGCGGGCCTTGCTCGCCGCCTGCGTCTTCAAAGAAAAATGGTCGAAGCTGACTGATTTCGAACAGACCATCGAGTTCTTGTCGAATATCTTCTTCGAAAAGTCCCGGCGGACCGTGGTCCCGCTTTTCGTTGGCGTTTCCGGTGAAGACGATGAGTTGCGACCCAGCAGCGGTGACTCGTTCGAGCGTTTCCAGAATGATGCCAACGCCGACGTCTCGACGGATACAGTGAAAGCAGCCTCGGTCAAAGACCAGTGGAAACGGCTCTGATGGCCTGGCGATCGAACAAACGTCGCCGCAAATGAAGGTTACTTCGACGCCGGCTTCGGAAGCTTTCTGCATGGCCTGTTCAATCGCAAGCGCCGACAGGTCGATAGCTGTGACTTCGAAGCCGAGCTGAGCCAGCAGGACAGCATTGGTGCCCGTGCCGCAGCCAAGTTCCAGCACACGACACGGCTGGATCTTCGCTTCCGAGATGACACGACGAAGCTCAACCGAAGGCAGGCCGCTGTCCCACGGAGTGCTGCCGGTTTCGTATCGCTCATTCCAGTGCTGCGTGCGATCCATTTCTGTTTTATCTCTCCGTGTGGTCATGTCAGTGGAGCGTTGAGCAGGACGTGATGGTTCTCAGGCCACAGCGAATCTGTTCTGATACTCGGCGGTTGAACATTCGCCGCTCGTCTTGTGTCCGCGTTCAGTCACTCTCGAAACTCCTGCCTTATTGCCCCGCCCAATGCGGACTTTATCGAACTCTTCAATCCGGATCAGCCGTCAATGTCTGATGACGAGACAAACAATCAGCTTCTAGACTCAAAATCCGACCAGCACGGATCCGGCCTGCGAACGTTAAAGAGCCCACCAGCTCAGACAGACACCGCCGACACTCAACCAGAACGCAGATCGCGGCGAATCGACGATGAGCTGGGTCTGGGAATTCTGCTGGGAATCTGCGCTGCCGTTGGGTACTCAGGAGCAAACCTCGCCCTGCGGCAACTGGCCATTCCGAACGACCCTGGCTGGGCGATCTGGGTCACAGCGAACAAGGCGATCCCGGCTGCGGTGATTGCCTGGATTATGATCGCTTTGCAATGGTCAAGAGGTGAACCTGGCCTGCCGCCGGGCCGGATGATCTGGCGACTGGTTCTGGTCGGCCTGGCCATGCAGTACGCCGGCAACTTCATGTTTCAGTGGTCACTGAGTCTCGGCGGACTGGCCATCACCGTGCCTGTCTGTTTCTCGATGTTGATCAGCGCGGGAGCGTGGATGTCGCGGCTGGTTTGTGGCGAAGAGATCACACCGAAAACGATGGGAGCGATCGGAATTCTGATCGTTGCAGTCGGTGTACTGAGCAGCGGCGCCGGCTCGGCGACAACAGCAATGGGGCATGCTGATTCCTGGCAAACAGCAACGCTGGCGATACTTTCAGCCGCCGTGTCAGGAGTCACTTACGGAGCAACCGGAGTCGTCGTGCGAAGACTTGTAACCAGCTCGTTGACCATTCCGTCGTCGCTGGTTGTTCTCAGCACGACAGGCGCCGTGACGATGACCGCCCACGCCCTTCTGGTTGACGGCCCAGAGAAACTCTTCGCACTCTCTGAAGGTCACTGGCCGGCAATCATCGGAGCGGGAATTCTGAACGCCGCAGCGTTCTTTGCAGTAGCTGGTTCGCTGAAACGAATTCCGGTGACGTTTCTCAACATTCTGAACGCCTCGCAGAACGCGATGTGTGCCATCGGCGGCGTCCTGCTTTTTGCCGAGCCAATGACATGGCCATTGATTATCGGCTGCGGGCTGACAATCTTCGGAATCCTGCTCGTCGACCACCGCAGAAAGCCAGCCAACTGATCTCATGCGCAAGGCTGCAACGAATTCATGTCTCGCTGTCCGGCGGAGTTTCGCTCAGAGAATTGCCCGTCGCTGTCAGCGATTCAGACTCGACCTTCCCAGGCCAGTCCACCACGGAATCTAACGGCGTTCCATCGTCAGACTTTCTCAACAGAAAATAGCTGACCGTTGTCGCCGACCAGAAAAACGACGGCCCGAAACCAACGTAAAGCAACACGGGAACCAGCGTCCAGGCAACCGGACCAGAGCCACGAACAACGTTCTGCCAGTCAAAGCGACGACCTTCCGTCAACACTGCTTCAAGCTGACTGGCAATCACGCCTGCAGGATTCAACTGACTGTGCCGCCCCAGTCTGAAACTGACTGTCGATTCCTCAAACGGCAGCATCGATTCGGCTCCACATTCGACCGCTTCAGCTCCCAGTGAAATCGCCAGACCAACCAACGTGGCGATCAGAACTCGCGACACAGCAAAAACCGAAAATCCTGACACGGCAAACAGACCTGCGTGCCAGGGACGATCGAACAGGTATCCGAAAGTTCGACTCAGACCGTCGAAACCGTCGCTGTCTTCGGCACTGATGGCCGCAATCATCAACGGCCAGCCCAGAGCAAGCCCCAGAGTCAGCATCGCCATGAGAAAACCCGTAAACAAGACAATGCCCCAGCCGATCCCGAGAGCGATGCTACCGACCGTTGGAGCTAATGAGGCAGCGCAGCCCAGCAGCGCGTTGAATCCATACAGAATCAGAACGGCGCTCAGCGGTAGAATCGGAGCGACGAGGTAACTGAGTAACTGCCGCCGCGAGAATCCGAACGCCGCTCGGAGACTGATTCGCTTTCGAGCAGCGAACTGCAGCGCGTTCATCCGGCACAGCGCTCCGCCGACGAGCGACCAGACGATCAATGCCCACAATAATCGAGTCCATCCCAAAGCGAGAACTGGCCACGTCTGATTCGCCTGAAAAATCACTCGGGCCGGTTCGATCAACGTACGGACGGGTGTCAGCAGCGAAAACGCCGCCGAATCCCACGACAGCCAAGTATTGAGATGCGGTCGGGCAGTAAAACCCGCACAACCAGCCAGGCAGGAAACGATCGTTGGCTCCCTTTGAAATGTGATCTCGCTCAATCGTGCGGACGGAGCAAATGGCAGGAGCATGAACAGCGACTCACCCCATGCCAGAAGAACCAGAGCAAGCCCACCAAGGAACATCTTTCGTGGGTCAATCGCCAGGCCGGATGCTCGAAGAAGGTGCAGAGCCGGGAACAGCTCCCACAGATCGGTCGGCGATGTGGCTTGTGGGCTGTTATCGGTCTTTGTTGTCGGTGTCATGTCGCTCAACCAGAACGCGTCTGAATTGGGTGCTGCAGAAGTTTCGACAAGGCCGTTCGAAAATCAGTCAAGGCCTGGGTGTGCAACTTCCGGCCAGTACTCTTCGAAGACGAAGTGCGGGCTGTTGTCGAGGTCGTGGCAGTCGTAGCAGAATGTTTGAGCCTGCTTCAACGTTACTTTGACCAGCTTGCGGGCCGCTTCTATATCGTCGTTCTCGATCAGTTCGATGTGCTGGCTGCCGGGGCCGTGGCAGTTTTCACACTGATTGCCCAGCAGGTGAGCGGACAGTTTCTCGTTGATGTACCCCGAGTCGTATCTCAGGACCTGTTGAGGATGCCAGCCGGTGACGTGACACGACAGACACTCCGGATCGAACATTCGCGGAATGCCTCGTCGACCTTCGCGAAGACTGTCGAAGGCGGATGCGTGCCCCGTTTCGCTCCATTTGGCAAAGGCTTTGGTGTGACACTCGCCGCATTTTTCAGCACCAACGAACTTCGCGCCGCTCGGATGCTGGAGCACGGGTTCAGTTTCGGCAAGCTGTGAATCCTTCAGCATGTCCTGGTAAAACTTCATGTGCTCGACCATGCGCGGGTCGTCTTTGAACCGCTTGCCGTCAAGCTTGACCAGGTCGAATTTGAATTCGCCATCCGTCGCTGCGGGGTACCAGCCAACGAGTCCGGCATGTTTCCCTTTGTGGCCAACGGTGATCAGCGTGGTCTCGCCGATCTTCAACGGGTTGTCCGTGAGCGGCTCTTCGATCGGCCCCGTACTGAGGATCAGCGGGATCTCGGGAAACTGTTTTGCCAGCTCCTTCGACGTTGCCAGGCGAGAGTGCGAAAGCAGCACGATCAGATCGACGTTCTCGGCCTGCAACGCTGCGACAGCTTTCTTCAGCGGCTCGACCGGATCGATAACCTGCACCGTATCAGCATCGAGGTTCCCGCTGCCGTCGAGAAGTCCTGGATCGTAAATCGCGGTTAAACCAATCTTCTGCTCGCCAGCCTGCACAACTCGATGATGCACCGGCGTGCCGAGGTCGGCCGTTCCAAACAGGACGACGTTGGCAGCGAGAAACGACAGGGTCAGATTCGGATCGGAATCGTGCGGCACGTGTTGTGAAAGCAGCCAGCCAGCTCCCAGTTGAAGCTCTTCGGTGCCGAGAGCCAGGGCCCGATACTTCATATCCTTAAGAGCTGCCAGCAGCGTTTGAAACTTGAACTGGCTCTGCTGCCGGACTCGCTTCATTGTCCCGCCAAGGTCGACCGGAACGACCGGCCAGCCACGTTCTTCAAGCTGCCGCAGCAGTTCTGCTCGACGAGACACGCCACCATATTGCGGATCCGAACAACCGCACGGTTCGAAGTAGCCGTGCATCTGGCCGGTCGCGGCGAATACGACAGCCGGTTTTTCCCAGCCGTCGCAGTAGGGGCCGAAAGCCGGATCAGCACTCGCGGCAATGTGACTTTTTCCGGACGATGGCTCGTGTGAATTTTCCGACTGCCGATCGGTCGATGACGTATCAGTCGTTCCGGCCTGTGTCTCGGAATTTTCAGCAGAGGCATTCGCATCTGGCGACGGCGGCGGAACGTCACTGCTCTGATTGCCGGCCTCTTTCGAGCAACCTGAGAAACAGATCGTCAGCAGGACGACCACCGAAAGTCCAATCCATGAACTGGCGCGCATGATTATTCCTTGACGACGAATGTCGCTTTCAGGTTGAGAATCTCTGCATCAGGATGATTTGTCCGAAGCTTCAGCGTTGCAGGATCCGACGAGGTCCGAACAATCGAAGGCAGTCCCGCAGGAAATTTCAGCAACAGGCGATAACGGCGAACGTCACCTTCGCCAGGGGCAGGCTCAATCTCAACCTTCAGCCAGCTCGGATCAGCCACGACTTCCGTGAGTTTCAATTCTTCATTGAAGCCTCGACAGATCAGCAGAAGCGAGGCCTCATGTTCTTCCGTCGCGGAAATTTCCCCGGCGGCAATCGACATCGTGCTGTGCTGATAGCCTGTGCCTGGCTGCGGGAAGAACTGGTACGGTCCCGGACGGACACCAGTCACAGCGATCGAGAGCGTCGGCGTCTCGTCGAGATTTGTGTGAATCGTCACTGGTATTGAAAACTGGCCGACCGGAATCTGATGGTCTGCCGTGACCATGATGCGAGCAGCGGCTTTGATATTCGGAGTCTGAGGTTTTACATCTTTGCCATGTGGATCGGGCGGTGGAGTAGCCTCATCCGTCAGGCGGCTTGCAACTGCGTCCATTTCTTCACGAGTCAATTGCTTGACTTCGAATGTCAATCCTGGATAACTGCTCTCGACCTTTGTCACTTCGAGGTTTTCAGACATCTGAGAATAGACGTAACCATCAATCATTGCCTGTCCATCGACTTTCATTGAACCCAGTGACCATCGGTCTGCAGGCCACACGGCGAGGTCGACTCCAATAAAACCTTTCACAACCAGAGTCTGTGCCGGGTTCGCTGGATCGTTTGTGTGAATCTGAGCGGAATGCCTGAAGCCGGGGCCGGCCTGCTTGATTTCCCAGCTCAACTCAATCGTCGTCGACTCGCCGGGAGCGACCGTACTCCTGCCAAGCTCACCCAGCGTACACTGGCATGTGGTCCGTCCCGTCTTGAGCTTCAGTTCAGCTTCGCCATTGTTCGTCACAACGAACTTGTGAGTCCCTTTTGAGAATCTGGGGCGCGTTCCAAAGTCGAATTCGGTCTCTTCGAAAATCGCTTTCGGGTGAGGGCCAGATTCTGACGGTATTGGAAAATCGGGCTGATCCTCAATTTTCGTAACAGGTTGCTTCCCGGAAATATCGATCGACTGACTGATGCTCTGCGACAGCCAGGCGACCCCCATGATCGACAGAATCAACGAGAGAACGGCTACGATGACAGGTCCGGGACGCATGGTGACCTCCGTCAGGGGGCGATTGAACTGCCGAGCGTTGGCTCCGGCATCACCCGAGTTGTTAATGCTTGAAACAAATCTGAAATAAATACACTGGATCGACAAGCGTCGAAACCGTTGCCGCGGTCGGAGAACCGGGCGACCGGCACAAAGGAAGTCGCATCATACGGGGTTCGCCGGGTTCGGATAACTCATAATCACCAGGTGGGCGAGGTCATACAAACGGCGAACCGGGAATCCGCGTGGATGATAAATTAGCGGTTACGCCAGCAATGGCGAATTCGCTGGCTGCTCAATCGTCCAATGGAATTATCGGAGCGTCGTACGACTCATCGTCGAGCGGAATTATCGGGACATCATTCGAGCTGTCGTCCGGCTCAGCAGTCCCATCCAGTCCTGCTTCGTAATCGTCGCTCATATCCAGCGGTTCGGGCAGATCGAACCCCGAATCGTCATCCAGCGACGACGCCCCGCGGAAGTCAGATTCACGGTTTCCACGTTTCTCACTGGCACTTTCATCCGCGGCAGCCCGCATGGCTTCCGGTGAGACGCGAGGCAGTCGTGGCGCAGACGCTTCGACCACAAAGCTGTCATCTTCGTCAGGGATGGCGACCGGAACGTCCTGTCCAGCATCTAGAGGCGAGTGTTTCCGCCGTCTCGCCGCCTGCGGTACATTTTTCCGTTTCGCAGAAACCACTTGCGGAATCTCTGCGTTCGGAGTTCCTTTCAGGCCGTTGCTCTTTTCGACACGGACCAGGTTGTACCGAACGTCGGCGACGGACAGCTCATCACCAACTTTGAGGCGAGACTCGCGTTCAACCCGCTGGCTGTTGAGCCAGACGCCGTTGGTGCTTCCCAGATCCCGCACGACGATCGTATTTTCGACGCAGGCGATCAGGCAGTGAGTCCGCGACACCTTGCGACTTTCTTTGAGGATGACGTCGCAGTCCGGATTGCGACCGATCAGCAGGACAGGCTTGTCCAGCTTGATGGTCTTTCCAGGCGAGACGGGCACCAGTCGCACGGGCATGAATAAAGCTTCTCCCAAACACAGGTCGACAAATTTTGCCACCACTCGACAATGACGGGAACAATAGCCCTCGATCGTATCCAAAGCGGAACGGATCTGAAACGAGTAAACCTGCCTCGTCGCAGATTCGGGGCGCGGCGGATCTGGACAATTCGTTGCAGCCGGTCCACAAACCTGGCAGCGACTCCGGATTATGCCGCATCTGCGGAAATGTCCGGCTGAGCTTGTGCCTGTCGACAACGCTCAAAGCCGAATCAGCAAATCTTATGCAGCGCGTTCGAAATCAGTTTCGGTTTGCTCAGCCGAACCGTGACAACAGTCCGTGGGCAAATGTTTCGAAGCGTTCATGGCCAGAGTGTCCCATTCGAACGGCGACAGTCTTTTTTCTGGAATCTGAAGCGAAACGGCAAACCGCCCGCTGCGTTTTGAGAATCTCAGCCGACGGAAAGCGGCAAACGAGCGGATCGAACTCCGACCGGGAAACGCGGTGACCTGCCGAAGACAACACTGCAACGAGTGCGTCGTCCGAGCGCTGTCAGCGTCGCTGGTTCCCCCCAGTTGGACCAGAAAACCGCCTGGCTGCAGGCATGCCAGCCGGCCAGCCAGTTCCATCATCGATGCTCGGGAAAAGGTGTTCTGGCATTTACTTTTCTCGGCAACCGGTACAACGACAAGGTCGAAGCCTGTGTCCGACTGGTCGAACTGCGCGCGAGGTGTGTTGCCTAAACAGCACTCGGCTTCGGGGATTGCTTCCTGAAGCGAATCAGCGTCCACTTCGTCAGTGCAGGTTACCAGCAGCCCCAGACTTGTCAGTTCGTGAATCAGCTCGGTGTTCGAAATTCCGCAGAGCAGAACCCGCGAACCGGGAACGATGCCCGGCCGATTGACCAGGCAACGGACCGTTTCAGTGACCACCGCCGACGGCTTGTGCAGTTTCTGACCGTCTGAATTAACCACGCCGCCTCCATGCTGCACCGATCAGCAGGCCGCCCACGAGCAGACTTTGCCAATTCTCAAACTTCGAAGTCCTGAATTATCCGCAGCGCCGACCAGGCCGAAGAGCCCGACCAGCGGTTCCAGGTTCTGAATCACGACACCGATTACCAAGGATTCCCGAAGGAAAACCGTCGCTCAGGAGAACTCCCAACCGTTTGCCGGTAATCTACGCCCGCCCGGAAAAGAGCGTCAATATGGCCTCGCAGCAGATCGGGCGCCGACTCACGCAAGTACGAACAGAAGTCTCCAACAAAGGAGACTCAAACAGGATACCGGACTGTGGCTGGAAAAAAGTCTCAACAGAATCAGGCGAAAACCGAAGCTCCCTCGTTCGAAGGAGCGATCGTCGAGCTGCAGAGTATTGTCGGACAACTCGAAGATGGATCACTGCCTCTGGAAGAATCGATGGAGCAGTTCGAAAGAGGCATTTCCCTGTTGAGAAACTGCTACAAAGTTCTTGAGCAGGCTGAACAACGGATCGAAGTTCTGACGAGCGTCGCCGAGGACGGCACTGTCGAAACCGAGACTTTCGACGCATCCGCGACTTTCGCCTCATCGGCGGCGACAGAATCTTCCAGCGGCAGGTCGAGCAGCTCCGACAAACCGGTATCGCAGAAACCGAAAGCTCGTCGCGGCCCAACGTCCGAAGAGTCGCTGTTTTGAACCTGATCCTGACACTTGAAGAAATAACACACCGAAACCGAAACACATCTGCTTCCCCCTGACCGATTGATCCATTCTGATGCCCATTTCGGATTCACAACTTGCCGCGCTGGAAAAAGCCGCTCGTGAGGCATCCCGAAACGCGTGGTGTCCGTATAGCCGGTTTGCCGTTGGTGCGGCTCTGCTTGCTGTGGATGGTCGAATTTTTACTGGTTGCAACGTCGAAAACGCGTCCCACGGATTGACGATCTGTGCCGAACGAAATGCTTTTGGTCAGGCCATTGTCGCCGGCTGTCGTGAATTCAGATTACTGCTGGTTTTCACGGCGACTCCCAAACCGACAGCTCCGTGCGGTGCCTGTCGGCAGGTAATCATCGAATTGGCACCGGACATCGAAATCGTCAGCCTTTGCGACGGACCGGATGACATCCGGGTCTCCATTGGCGACCTGCTCCCTCTCAGTTTCGGGCCGCATAATCTGAGCTAATTCAACAGGCTCCGTAAACATCTCTGCTCATAGCGAGCCGCCGCTCGTTGGAAACCGTTACGACATCATGAATCCTCGCAGCAAATCCGAAGACTCTCCCTGGAAGCGACCACAGAAACGAGACTCGCCGCGCGAAACTGTCGAGGTGAACGGGTCATTCGTTTCAGTCGGCCAGGAAGTTGAACTGACCATTGACTCGATGACGCTCGAAGGGCAATCGCTCGCCCGACTTGATGGATACGTTTTGTTTGTGTCCGGTGCCATTCCCGGCGAATCGGTCAAAGCCAAAGTCGTCACCGTCGGAAAGAAATTCGGTCGGGCGCGAGTGATCAACGTTTCTAAGCCGGCTGAAACACGAGTCGCTCCGAAGTGCCGACATTTCGGGCGCTGCGGCGGTTGCCTGTGGCAGCACATCGAGTACGACGAGCAGCTCCACTGGAAGGAAGAACTCGTTCGCGCGACGCTTGAACACAAGCTGCGAAAAAAGGGGCTTCCGATTCTGCCGATGATCGGTATCCCCGAACCGTGGGGAACTCGGAACAAGATCCACTACTCTGTCGTCGACTTCGGCCAGGGCCGGACCAGCAATCTGCACCTTTGCCACCACAAGGAACACAGCACCGAACTGGAGCAGATTCACGAATGCCCCGTCCATCATCCTGCCGGTGACGAAATCGCCCGACAGGTGCAGAAGTGGCTGCGGGAACGCAACGTGCCCGTGGCCAGTTCAGAGTCGACCGAGCCGGGGCTGAAGAGTGTCCTGGTCCGCACAGCAGGAAACGGCGAACAATCGCACGTCGTCCTGATCGCAACCAGCGACCGAATCTCCGAACTGCGAGGTGCCGAACAGGCCTTCCTCAAGATCCCCGGAGTCGCGGGCGTCCATCTCAACATTCAGACCGACGCGAAGAGCACCTATATCGGTCGCGAAACAAAATTTCTCGCTGGCGACACTCGCCTGGTTGAACACGTCGGCGGTATCGAGTTTCACGTTTCGCCGGACGCCTTCTTCCAGACCAGTGCGTACTGCGCGGACCAGCTCTTGAAGCTTGTACAGAAACACATCCCCGGCAATGTGCCGAGTTCGATCCTTGATCTGTATTCGGGAGTCGGCCTGTTCTCGATCCCGCTGGCCGCTGTCGGGCACCGAGTCACCGCCGTCGAGGAAAACCCGACATCCGTCGCCGACGGATTGGAGACTCTTCGTCAGAATGAAATCTCCGGCTGCCGCTTCGTTCAGAGTCGCGTGCAGAACTTCCTGAAGGGCGTCCCACGATCGCTGAAATTCGAAACAGTAATTCTCGATCCGCCGCGCGACGGCTGCCCGGAGTGGTCCGTCAAAATCATCGCCCGAGGCCTGCGACCTCGACGAATCATCAACGTCTCGTGCAATCCGCAGGCCCTGGCCAGCGACCTGGAAGTCCTGACTCAGTCAGGCTACCGCATCGTCGAGATCCAGCCGGTCGACATGTTCCCACACACTGCACACATCGAAACAGTGGCTCTGCTGGAACGAGTGACCGAGCCACAAGGTAGAAAATCCGGCAAGGGTCGCGCTAAGCAACGGAGCGGGCAGCAAACCAGCAAGTCTCCCCAGCCCGGCAAACCCAGCAAACCTAACAGGCCGAGCCAGAATCTGATCCGAAAGAACAAACCGCAGGGATCCGCCGAGTAGAGTTGCTTCAGAATCAATTTTCAGACTTCTTGATCCGATCAACGCCTGACTGGTCGTTGTTGCCGACCGATTCAGGATGTCAGCTTGTCGATGATCATCTGCCGAACCGAGCCAGCATCGGCGCCTTTCAGTTCCCGCATGACCTGTCCGATCAGTGGGCCGACAGCCTGCTGTTTTCCGTTGCGAACGTCTTCGACAGCTTTGGCATTTCGCTCATTGTCGATGACAGCCTGAATCGCTGCGTCGATCTTACCGGTGTCTTTTACGACAACCAGACCTTTGTCAGCGATGATCGATTCAACAGAATTCGCTGAGACTTCCGTGCCGTCATCAGTCAGGGCCAGCAACTCGGCAAACACTTCGCGGCCACTTTTGACCGTGATATCCCCCTTCACGATTCGCTCAAGAATGTTACCGAGCACTGCTGCTGGAATCGCAAACTCGGCAATCTCCACCTTGCGGTCGTTCAGCTCACGCTGCACATCCTGAGTCACCCAGTTGGCAGCCTGCTTCCCATCACCGCAGACGGCGGTCACTTCGTCAAAGTAGTCGGCATACTCGCGGCCCTGATCAACAATCACGCTGGCATCGTAGGCCGAAAGCCCGAGATCGTTCACATAACTTTTCCGACGATCGGCAGGGAAGACACACAGTGTCGCTCGAATGGCGTCGAACTGTTCGTCGGTCGTCGTGACGGGAACCAGGTCGGGGTCAGGGAAGTAGCGATAGTCAGCGGCGTCCTCTTTGCCGCGTTGCGCGAAGGTCTGTCCGCGGTCGGCATCCCAGCCTCGAGTTTCCTTCGGAACGTCGCCGATCCGCTTGCGTTCGGTTTCCCAGGCTTTGGCCTGTCGTTTGATTTCATATTCAATTGCAGCTTCCACTCCGCGAAAGCTGTTCAGATTCTTGATTTCGACGATAGGTGTCGGAATTTTTTCGCCGCCTTCGAGAACGTGCAGGTTGACGTTCGCGTCGCAACGCATGCTGCCTTCCTGCATGTTGCAGTCAGAAACTTCGATATACCGCAGCAGCAGCCGGAGTTCTTCCAGAAAGACACGGGCCTCCTCGGCACAGCGGATGTCTGGCTCAGAAACGATTTCCAGCAGCGGCGTCCCGGTTCGGTTGAGGTCGACTTTACTATCTCCGCCACGACCGGACTCGTCGTGCATGTTCTTGCCGGCATCTTCTTCCAGATGAGCCCGGATCAGCCGAACCTTCGTTGTTTCACCGGACGATGGCAGCGTGACTTCAACCCATCCGTCATAGCTGAACGGCAAGTCGAACTGGCTGATCTGATAAGCCTTCGGCAGGTCAGGATAGTAATACTGCTTACGGTCCCACTTGGTGAACTTCGCCAGATTCAGGTTCAAAGCCATCGCCGTTTTCTGCGAGAGCCGAAGCGCTTCCTGATTCATGACGGGCAACGAACCGGGCAGACCGAGACAGACCGGACACGTCTGCACATTGGGATTGTCCGGGTTGAAAAGGTTCGCGCAACCGCAGAACAGCTTTGACTTCGTCAGAAGTTGAACGTGAACTTCGAGTCCGATGATCGGCGTAAATTCCATGTCGACTCTCGTCTGCTGGTTTGGCAGTTAATGCTAATCGCTGACTAAAACTTAGTGTCGTGTGGCACTGGCCTTGCCAGTGTTAGTTGAGAGTGCAATTCGGGAGCACTGGCAAAGCCAGTGGCACACAAGAAGAGCTAGCTGAATATCGGACGCTTCGTGTGCCAGTCCGTTTCGCGTTCGAACATTCGAGCAGCCCGCAGCAGCTTTTCCTCTTCAAACGGCCCGGCCAGAAGTTGCAGTCCGATTGGCAGTCCGCTCCCGCTGAATCCGGCCGGGACGGACACTCCGGGGATGCCGGCAAGATTTGCGCTGATCGTGCAGATGTCCGAAAGGTACATCTGCAGCGGGTCGTCAACGAGTTCGCCGATTTTGAACGCCGGCGTCGGGCAGGTCGGCCCTGCCAGCACGTCAACGTTTGCGAAAGCCGCGTCGAAGTCGTTACGAATCAGGCGACGAACCTTCAAGGCTTTCAAGTAGTACTGATCGCTGTAGCCCTCGGACAAGGCGAACACGCCGAGCATGATTCGCCGTTTCACTTCCGCACCAAAACCTTCCGCTCGACTGGCCGCGTACATGTCGATCATATTTTCGAACTGTTCGGCCCGGTGGCCGTAGTGAACTCCGTCGTAGCGTGCGAGATTGCTCGACGCTTCCGAGCACGCAATCAGGTAATAAGTCGCGACGGCATACTTCGTGTGCGGCAGCGAAACTTCCGAGACTTCCGCCCCCAGCGATCGATAAACGTCGATGGCCGCTCGCACGGAAGAGTCAACATCCGAGTCGATACCTTCTCCAAAGAATTCCGACACCACTCCGACTCGCAGACCATTCAGTGGCTGATCGACCGTTGCCGAGTAACTCGGAACCGGGCGATCAACGCTAGTCGAATCGCGATTGTCGTGGCCAGCGATCGATTCCAGCAGCAACGCCGCGCCCGTAACGTCGACCGAGAACGGTCCGATCTGATCGAGCGAGCTGGCGAACGCGACCAGCCCATACCTGGACACCCGACCGTAAGTTGGCTTCATGCCAACGACGCCGCAGAACGAAGCCGGCTGACGAATCGAACCTCCGGTGTCACTCCCAAGGCTTAGCGTTGCCAGTCTCGCACTCACTGCCGCCGCCGAACCGCCGCTTGATCCGCCAGGAGCACGTTCCGTATTCCAGGGGTTTCTCGTCACCCTCAGCGCGGAGTTCTCGGTCGACGACCCCATCGCAAATTCGTCGAGGTTTGTTTTTCCGATGAGGACCGCGTCGGCGTTCTGCAATTTCGTCGTGACATGAGCGTCGTAAGGGGGGACGAAGTTTTCCAGCATGCGACTCGCGCAGGTAGTGGCGAGCCCCTTCGTGCAGATGTTGTCTTTCACAGCAACGGGCAGGCCGGCCAGTTTTCCGAGTGGCTCTTTTGCTACACGCTTGCGATCAACCTGAGCCGCTTGAGCCAGAGCACCTTCTGCATCAACGGTCAAAAATGCACCGACAGCTTCACCATGCGTCGAAATTTCGTCGAGATAAGCCTGCGTGACTTCAACAGCCGAAACAGCGCCGCCCTGCATGGCGTCGAGAAGCTGGCCAGTTGTCGATCCGGTTATGTCCATCGCAAATCAGCTCCGGTGTTCCAGGTCGATCGCCTGGTCTTCGGGATTGAGTAAAGCAAAAGCCGTCAAAAACTGTCAGGCATTTTCCAGAATCTGTGGAACGAGGAAGTACTTGCCGTCGGTTTTCGGAGCGTTCGACAGCGACTCTTCTCGCGGCAGGCTCGGACGCACTTCATCGGCGCGAAACGCGTTCGCAACATCGGCGACGTGAGCCATCGGTTCGACTTCCGAGACGTCGACTTCGTCCAGCACGGCGACGTAACCCAGAATTCCATCGAGCTGTTGCCCAATCTGTTTTAACTCTTCCTCGGATAGTTTCAGACGAGCAAGCGTCGCGACTTTCTGGACGTCTTGGGGACTCAGCATAGGTAATCTCCAGGAACTGGCTTGAGATCCAGACGGCACCGTTGGACCGAAGCTGTCATTCAGTCGGTTCGCGAGACGTCCGCAAAGTTGATCAAAAGCCGAACATCAGATGCAAAAGCACCCCGGCTGCCAGAAAGCAGTCGGGGTGCTGAATTTTCTCGTTCGAGCGCTGGCATCATCACGATTTCTCGACGTGACGCCGCGTTTCGCCGATTAACCTTGTCCAGGAATTGTGAACGGCTCTCGAACCACAGCTTTCTGGACTCGGTTTGACCGAATGCAGTTCACGCAGACCTTCTTACGAGCAGCGCCTTCCGGCGTCTGAACGCGAATATTCTGCAGATTCGGGTAGTAATAACGCTTGGTAATGCCCGTTGTCTTTCGACCGTTACCACCGAGGTACTTGGCTTTTCCGCGTTGGCAGAGCTTGTTGCCTCGACCAGCTTCTTTTCCGCAAACGTCGCAAACCCTTGACATGACTCGACTTTCTCTTCTTCAGACGGGAATCCCCGTGAATCGCAATTAAGTGAAGCGGGGGATTGTAACCTCAGAACGTCCCGTATCAAGCTCGCCGAAAATGACATTCTCGCCGCTGTCCGTTCGTTATTTCCGGGCAGGTCGAACCCTGCCTGGCGAAGTCTCAGGCACACATCATCGACAAATTGGTTCGAACTCCGTCAGGCGAAGCGTGATCTACGAGATTATTTCGTGGACGACGTCTCCGTAGACATCCGTCAGTCGGAAATCGCGACCGGCGAAATTGAACGTGAGTCGTTCGTGGTCGAGCCCGAGCAAATGCAGAATCGTGGCGTGCCAGTCGTGAATACTGACCGGATTTTCAACGGCTTTGTGACCAAACTCGTCAGTGGCTCCGTAAGCCATCCCACCTTTGACTCCGCCGCCGGCCATCCAGATCGTGAACCCTTTGTTGTTGTGATCCCGGCCGGTACCGCTTTGAGCGTACGGAGTACGACCGAACTCGCCCGCCCAGATCACCAGTGTGTCTTTCAGCATGTCCCGTTGTTTGAGATCGGCCAGCAACGCCGCCACCGGCTGGTCTGTCGCGAGACAACTTTCAGCAAGATTGTCTTTCAACAGAAAGTGGTGGTCCCAGCCGACCGGCGCGGTCAGCTCGATAAATCGGACGCCGGCTTCGGCCATTCGCCGCGCCAGCAGACACTGCCTGCCGAATCGGTCCGTCGGTAGTCCCGCGCCGATGCCGTACGACTCGAGCATCGTCGGCTGTTCGGATTTCAGGTCGAGCAACTCAGGCACCGAATGCTGCATCCGGAATGCGAGCTCGAAAGTCTCGATCGCGCCTTCGATCTCGGGATGGTGCGCGTCACGTTTTAACTTCGACGCGTTCAGCTCGCGGATCAGATCGAGCTGCCGACGCTGCTGTCCGGCCGAAAGTTGCGAATTGTCAATGTTCTTCAAAGGCGGCCCCGGCTCCTGATCGATGCCCATCAGTTTGGCATAGAAGCCCGGGATCTGATTCGTACCGATCTTCGTCGCCTGAAAAATCGACGGCAGAAAACTCGTTCCGTAATTCCGTGCCCCACCGTTGTCGGCAGGCGGGTTAAGCGTGATGAATCCAGGCAGGTCTGTGTTCTCTGTGCCCAGCCCGTAGACTGTCCAGGCCCCCATTGACGGTCTGGTGAACTGAAAGCTTCCAGTATGAAGCTGGATAAACGCCTGCGAGTGGTTCGGCAGGTCCGTCTGCATGCTGTGAATCATGCAGATGTCGTCGGCGTGTTTCGCCACGTTCGGACACACTTCAGAGAACGAGAGTCCCGACTCACCGTGTTGAGCAAACTTAAACGGCGAAGGCATCATCCGAGGGCCGAACTTCGTCACTTCGCTGCCGGCCTGTTTCGCCAGCTCCGGCTTATGATCGAACAGGTCGACGTGCGAAGGGCCTCCGTTCATGCAAAGGAAGATCACCCGTTTCGCTCGGGGAGCAAAGTGCGTCGGCTTCGGAGCCAGCTCGCTGTCGGAATTGCCTGCCGCGCGCGCAGCGACTTCCTGAGCGAGTCCAGCGAAAGCCAGGTATCCGAAGCCCGAGGCCAGCGACTTCAGCACAGAGCGACGAGGTAATACGAGGTCTGGAATCATTGTCATTTTTCCTGGCGATTTGGTCGGCACTTTCAATCGGACTCAATCGATATTTCGGAACTCGGCCGTGCAGAGGATTGCCTGACAGAAACGAGCCAACGCGTCGGCCCCACCGCCTTTGCCTGGTGACTGGCCGTTCGCTTCTGAATCATCCGAAAGAAACTTCAACGCGCTGGTTTCTTCGTCAGCGTCAGGCTTCCGGCCAAAACACAATCGAAAAACGGAGTTAATCGCTGCTTTCTGGTCGTCGCCAGTTTCATCACGAACACGTTTCGCAAGAGCCGTTGACCGATCCCGCACGAACGGACTGTTCATCAGATACAGAGCCTGCGTTGGTACGTTCGTCGTTTCTCGTGCCCCCGTCACGAAGCTGGCCGATGCAAAATCAAAAAGCTCCAGCACGTCGGGCAGCCGGTCGCGAATCACCGGAAGATAGACCGATCGATTCAGACTGCCATCGAGGTCGGTCGGAAGTCGCTTGTCCAGGCCGATCAGCGAAATGGGGCGGTCACCGATGACCCGCCCGACAAGCGAAGCTTCAGGCCGTGCCCGATCCAGCTCACCGGAAACCGCCAGCATCGCATCGCGAATGGCCTCTGCTTCGAGCCGTCGCTTCGGCATTCTCCATAAAAGTCGATTATCGGGGTCAGAGATAAACGCCCCTTCGCGCCATGTCGATGCCTGACGGTACGTTCGCGAGAGAACCAGCTCGCGAACCATCGACTTGATCGACCATTCATTCTCAACAAACCGCAACGCCAGAAAATCCAGCAGTTCCGGGTGACTCGGCAGCTGGCCGGTCGAACCAAAATCGTCAACGGTCGCAACGAGTCCTTCGCCGAAGACATGCTTCCAGATTCTGTTAACCATGACGCGCGACGTGAGCGGGTGCTGCGGATCGGTCAGCCACTGAGCAAACTCCAACCGACCGCTGGCATCTTTCGACAAGGCATTTGCCTGACGCAAACCAAAGACTGTCGGAAACGCGCGAGGGACGACATCGCCAGGCTGGTCGATTTCGCCGCGTTTCAACACTGGAACGTCGACAACTTTTTCTCGATCCCGAACGCCCATCGTCAGCGGCAGAGCTTTGCCATCGGAGTCGACCTTCTCAAGTTGCCCTTTGATGGAGCCAGTCCGCCAGAAAATTCGAAGCGCGTCACTCAGTGTGAAGATGTTCGACGCGTCCCTGCCTTCCTTGATTGCCTTGAAAACGGCGGCACGACCGTCTTTTTCTTCCTGCCGAAGCTTTGCCAGTTCGGCTTCCAGTTTCGCAACACGTTCGGGCTTGATCGACTCATGGTAAACCGGAAGACCAGCCTCGACCGGAAGTGGCAGCGGATCTCCACCGACTCGGTTCGCAGGTGAGACGAACGTTCCAAAGTAAGTCTTCGTGCTGGCAAAGATGCCGGCAAGCGCGTAGTAATCCTTCATCGAGAACGCGTCGAACTTGTGATCATGGCATCTCGCGCACGCGACCGAACTGCCGAGAACCGCGCGCGTCACGGTGTCAATCTGCTCGTCGACGATGTCTGCCTGAAACTGCAACGCGTTCATTTCGTCGAGATTCTTCGTGCCGACCGCCAGAAACCCCGTCGCGATCAACAACCGTGCTCGCTCCTCGATCGAATCAAACGGCAACAGATCTCCCGCGAGCTGCTCGGTCAGAAATCTGTCATACGGCACGTCGGCATTTACGCAGTCGATGACGTAATCGCGATATCGCCAGGCGTAGGGGAACGAGATGTTGGCGTCTTTGCCGCTGGACTCGGCAAACCGTGCAACATCCAGCCAGTGCCTGCCCCATCGCTCGCCAAACTGCGGCGACGCCAGCAAATCGTCAACTTCAATTGCCAGTGCTTTGTCGACGCCTTCTTTGCTGGTTCGATCAACGAACTGATCGATCGCGTCAGGCGATGGCGGAAGCCCGATCAGATCAAAGTGAAGCCTCCGAATCAGTGCTGGCATTTCGGCATCGGACGATGGAACGAGTCCTTGTTCCCGAAGCTTCGAAAGGATGAAATGGTCGACGTCACGTCGCGACCAGACATCTCCGTCCACCCGAGGAACCACCGACAATCGAGGAGCCTGAAACGCCCAGAAATCTCGCCCTGCTTTGCGCACAGAAGCCAGCTCGTCCGATGCTTCTTCCCGCGGATCGGAAGCTCCCGTTTCGATCCACTTCCGCAAGTCGGCAATGACGGAATCTGAAAGCCTGCGTTTCTGAGGCGGCATCTTCAGATCTGGATCCGAATGCGTCACGGCGGTCAGCAGGATGCTCTTCTCCGGCGATCCCGGCACGACCGCCGGCCCACGATCTCCGCCAGCGCGAACAGCCTCACGAGTATCAAGTCGCAGTCCCCCTTCGGAAGCACCGGACTGTTTCGAGTGGCACTCGTAGCAGTGTTTGACGAGCACCGGTCGAATGTTCGACTCAAAGAATCGCACGCCCGCAACATCGTCTGCTGGCTTCTGGCTGACTTGAGCAGTCGCCACGCCGGCGACCAGCGTTACGGCAACAACCGCAACGAATCGAAATGTCAAAATCGGATCATTAATCGAAAACATGTTCTACAACGGAACCTGTCTGCGGGGTGCGTCTCAACGCACCGCTGGGCCTGAATGGTGCAGGTGCGTCAAAACGCTGCCTGTGACTGTCAGTGGTATCTCTGAAAGTACCGTCGAACGCTCACAGAAAACAATTCAGTCGCCTTCAAACCGAACATCAGAAATGGTGACGCCCCGTTCGCGAACAACGAATTGTGATAGACACTCGGCGTTCAGAATCGACGCTGGACGCCGCGAGTTGATCCGTATCTGGCCATTGATCGCCACCAGAATCCGGTTAGGCGTCATCGTCAGTCGAACGTCGACATCCCTCGACTCATTGCCGATGGTGTCTGGTGATGCACGAAGAGGTCGTTGAGTTTGCGCCTCATCCTTCTGTGGTTCTGACAAGGTCACCTTACCAGACTCATGCGACACGGCTGCCCAGCGTCGCGTGTCACGATTGAGCAATCGCAATTCAAATTCGATCGGTGATGGCTCTTCGACGGAGGCTTCTTCAGCACTGCGAGAGAAGCGGCACTCGATCACTCCGTTGCGATACGGCCGAAGAAAAGTGGCCGGCCAGGCAGTTTCGGACTCGCAGATCATCGAATCTTCTTCGATCGTCCAGCCTTCGCACGCCCACAAACGAGGAAGAAACGGGTTCTCCCAACTGCTGCGTACGAGATCTGATTCACTGAGTTGTCTCTCATCGAATAAGATGGCGGAATCGCCTGAGCTGGTGGGTTCTTCAAGCTCTGACGTGTCGCCTGTTTCCGCTGGATCGTCTGAGAGTTCTGTTCTGTCCTGATCCGACGCTGGCATTGACGAAACCTTTGGTTCGTCCCGTTGAGCCGTTGAACTGTCGAGGCAACCGGACAGCGCCGACACGGCTGAAACCGTCATCAGAATCAGAATCATGGATTGAGTCGGCAGGTTCATCAGGTGATGTCTACTCGTCGAAGAGTTGTTCCAAACGAATAATTCGGCAGCAATCAGGATGAGAATTCCAGAAACACTGATCTCCGCTGATTCTGCTCACAGAATCAGCAAAAATCAGCGTCGATTAGTGTTCCGAATCTTTCAATCAAACAGTCTCGGATCGTCCGTGGTTTGCTCGGCATCGGGTCTACGATAGCATGGCAGCGTCACTTTCGGCGACGCCTTATTGGCTGCCCTGAAGTGATCGCGCGAGCCCGAAACTCAAAGAACGTCATCGGCAGGTATCAACGTGTCAGAAACAGAGATTACCATTCGCGACGCGACAATTGGCGATGCCGACACGATCGCTGAATTCAACTGCCAGCTGGCGTTGGAGACGGAAGATAAATTGCTCGATCCGGAGACCGTTCGAGCTGGCGTGAAGGCGTTGCTCAACGACGCTCGTCGAGGGCGTTACTTCGTGGCATGCAGATCGGACGGGCGAATCGTCGGACAGCTGATGCACACCTTTGAGTGGAGTGACTGGCGGAACGGTGATATCTGGTGGCTGCAGAGTGTCTATGTGCATGCCGATTTTCGACGCCAGGGAGTCTTTCGGAAACTCAACCAGCATCTTGAACAACTGGCCGAGTCGACTCCGGGCGTCGTTGGGCTGCGGCTTTACGTTGAGAACGAGAACGCTCGCGCGCAGCAGACGTATCGTTCCCTTGATCTCGTTGACCCTGGCTACCGCGTGATGGAGCGAATCTTTGCCTCCCAGCGAACTATTGAGCCGCAAGCTGAGTGAGTTCCTGGCGAGCGGTCTCACTGACGGCGGCGTAGGCGTATCGGTCGAGAACTTCGGAATAAAGCTTCGCAGCGTCGTTTCGCAGACCGATTCTGGTGAGAGACCGGCCGGCTTCAAGCATACTTTCAGCGCTGAGAGGATGTTCGGAGTCGTAAACCAGCGGCACCTTCAGGAACGTCGCCGCCGCAATTTCAAAGTCCTGCCGAACGACGTAGCCTCGACCAAGCAGAAACAGTGGCCCTGGTCGCAAAGCCGGTTCCAGCTTGCCGAGATTCGTGTCCCAACGCTCCAGGTTGAAGTCGGTGACGTCGCCAGCGCGAACCTGAAACCGAAGCCGCTGCCAACTGGCAAGTTGCTTGATTCGACCGCCTGAACTTCTGGCCAGTTCATTAAACACAGCCAGTGATTTTTCGCTGTAGTCTGGATCAAAGAAGAGCCAGCTTGCCGCCATCAGTCGGGCGATTGGTTTCTCGTCGTTCAGCCACGAGACGGCTGCGGCACGAGCTTCGCCTTCAGCCGTCAAATCGTTCCAGAGAAGCGGAATCAGGTTGATGTGGGCAGTTTCTGAGTCGCTTTCAAACAGCAATCGAAACCTCGTCCCGGCAGTCAGGTAGTCGTTCCGTTTCAGAGCACAGCGAACCATCATGCTGAGAATTTCTCGACGCATCCAGACTCGCGGCTCAGAGTTAACGGCCTCGGTAAACTGAAACTCGGCATCACGAGTCCGTCCTTCGTCGAACGCTTTAATGCCTTCCTTCTGAGCCGTCGTCTGCGCGGTGCGAATCGTGACAACGTTCGACGAGCTGAGTTCCTTTGCCTTGTCGGACGATGACTGTCTGTAGGTGAGTTTGCTGCCGGTGTAGTCGATGATCTGGCACCGGATCGTGATGCGACTGCCTGGAGTCGAGCCGCGCTGCACAACTTCGTCGCTGTACTGAGCAAAGACATTCTGGCTGCTGGCAAGAATCAGCAGGAAGAAGAGTTGGGAGCCAGTTTTGACGATCCGCATCGAACTCGTACTTTCCGTTCGTTGAGATAATTCTGCGAAGACTGCAACTGGATTGCTCTGGCATCGTGACCTGGATTCTGACGTCGTCAAAGAATCTCGCCTTTGCGTGATCCTTTCTTACTTGCGACCGAATTTGGTCACGTCGCGGTATCGATAACTGCCGCCATTTTCACGAGCCAGTTTCTTGAGAAAGTTGTCAACGTCCAGGTTGGCGCCACGACCGAACTCGACCGTGTGAATCGCGGATTTGCCTCGATTGATCCGCTTGATTTCGTTGAGATCCGCTGCCGACATGATTGGCTGTTCGGCGTCGGTCAACAGGAAGATGTTTTCCGGGCTGTAGCTGAGTGCCTTCTTCAACGCTGGCATGTGAGCGGTGCCGCCTTCCGGTCCGATACCGCTGAGGTATTGCCGAGCCTGGTTCTTGCGAATTTCGGTTGCCCACCACATGGATGGTGCCAGATTGCTCAGCGACATTTCTCGGAAATGTGTGTTGTAGAAAATGATCTGAAACTGCTGAGTCGAATCGAGACTTTGCAGACTCGCCGCGACTTCGCCCTTGGCAACCAGAAGCTGCTTGTAGAAGCCCATGCTGCTCGAATAGTCAACCACATAAACGAAACGCGTGCCGGAAGCCTTGATATCGAAAAACGATGTTTCGCCGTGCTTCGTTGATTGTGTGGAGGTGGCGACGGGAGCTCCGTCGGTCGACTCCAGAACGTTCGCGGCTGTGGCGGGTGCCGGCATGCTGAATGATTGCCCGGCTCCAAGGACCAGCGGCGTGTCCAGGTCCGGAAGACTGACCAGATCATTAGGGATACTGTTAAGACTTTCGGCAGCCGCGTCGGCCAGTTCAGCTTCCGTCGGGACGGTCTCGGTGTTGGCCTGTGAGAGGTCAGGAGCCGGCGGCTCGGTTGTATTTTCAGCGACGTTATTTTCGAGCTGGTCGGCGGCATCTTTGACATAAATGCCGACGTCTCGGAAGTTCTCGTCACTCGCGCCGGACTGACCACGTTCGCAGCTTTGCAGACCAGCGGCGAAGCAGAACATCAGCGTACCGTGCAGGCAGATCGAGACAATCCAGCTCGGAACCGTCGGCTGATCCGGCGATGCCTGATAGCTCAGCTTTGGTGGTGTCCAACGACGTTTTCTGGACATCAGCGATGACTCTTCGCGCAGGGTGTGTCTCGACACACCGTTGGTTCCGATTCTGGTGCTGACTGCTACGGTCAGCGTCACGCAGGATTCTACGAAATGCTCTCGTTCCTGTTACCAGGGCTTTGCTTCTGCACAAAACGCCACATGGCAAACACCCCAAGCGTGAGCGGGATGATTGACCCAGCAATGCCGAAAATGCCTGATGACACCGCAGAGCCTGTTACCGAAGCAAACTCCGTAGGTTTCGGTGCAGTTGTCATTGTCGCCATTCGAGCGAGGTCAACGTACGCTGAATAGATTGCGATAATTCCCATGATTCCCGGCAATAGTGAGAAGAGTGATTGAAGCAGTACCTGATGTGGGCTTGAACTGCGTACGAGGTTGATAATTCCCCACACAGAAAAAACGAGACCAGAACTAAGTATAGGGAGCCATCCAGCACGAAGCAGAAAAGCCACCATCGAGATCGATTGAACTGCTTCTTCAGCAATCATTTTTGACATGCTTCCAGTGAAAGTGGTGCTTACTTTGCCGTGGATCCCTCCGCCGGTACTCCTGATGCATCATCCTGCGCCGGTGGTACGAAGCGATTGATGTAGGCCTGCGTAACGTCCTGACGGGCGACTTTTTCGGGGGGGGTGTAGTTGAAGGCGTCTTCGGCAAGTTCGACATCCCATTTCACATCGACGAAATCCAGTGTGACCATCGGTCGGCGTGTGCCATCCTCTGAACGCTTCAGATAGAGAATACGGCGAGGAAATAGAGATTCCTGCTCGAAGTAAATCCGAACCTGGTCCGGCACGAACGTCGGCAGTGGTTGATCGGACGATGCTTCCTCGCCGAGGAATTTCGAGCGGAAGCCCTTTTTCCAGCCGCCTTCGATCACGACGAAAGTCAGCTCGTTGACATCCTGCTCCCACTGCTTTTCCAGTTGGACGGACTTCTGAATGCCGGCGAGTAGTCCCGGTAGGCCGCCGAGCCCGAGGTCGGCATTTGCAGAGTTTTGAGCCGTTGTCCCAGCAGCAACCGCTGCGGCTCGAATCTGACGAACATTGCGGCGAGTGACTTTCTCGTCAGCTCCGATCGTCTGATGTGACCAGAGGATCTGTCCATCACAGATCTCGACCAGGTGGGCCTTGGTGTTACCCACCAGAAGGTCGTATTCAAGCCGCAATTTATATTCCGTTCCCTGCAGATAGCTGCCTTTCATCCGGAAACGTCGCAGCCCCAGGTCCACGGTTTCAACCATTTGAGCCTGTACCGAGCGGTAGGAAATCAGTCGGTCGCGTGCGGCCCCCAGCGTGACCAGTGCGGACGCTCCAGACTTCTCATTCCGCCTGGCGACGGACGGCTTCTCCTGTGCAGAACCGTCTTCACTCGCTGGAGGCTGCTCCGGCCCGGCTGGCCTGGCAGACGCGGCTTCGGACGCAGGATTCGCGGCGTCCGAATTTGCTTCCTGCCCGTGGGCTCCGGAGAGCGAAATCCAGGCGTAAACCGTTACAGCAGAAAGAAATGCGACGATTGGTAAACGGGGAAGACTTTTCATGTTATGCCGAAATTAACGGATTTGCCAAAGATTCCGGTCGAAGTAGTCCGACAAGAAGGGATGTGATGCCGCTTCGTGGTGTCGCTCCGCTCGCTTTGCGGCAAAGTCTGGTTGACTTCGCGTCGGCCAAGCGTCGCAGAAACGCAGCACAGATTCCCCATCTTAGTGGGACGTCGGCCACCAGGTCGACGGCAAAGACGGCTTCAGCAAACACAGGCTGCAGTTCAGCTCCGGAGATCCGGAGCTGACAGCTGTAGCTCCCTTTTTACGTTCAGTCTGGTGATATCCGGCAGGGGTGAACCTGCCGGCTGAATCACCGCGCACTCTGGTCGCGAGGCAAACTGATGAGACTCTATTTTCTGGCACTCGGCACGATTCTCGTGGTCTGTATAGGCTGTCAGCTCGACGGCCAGCAGATCGTGGACAGGGGCGAGCACGTCGCGCCCCCCGCACACATGATGGCTCATCCCGGGCCAATGGTTGACGGCCCCGGCCCAGGCGTCATGCCAATGATGGGACCACCGCCTGCCCGGTCGTTCCAGGCCGAAACCACTCAAGTTCGGTTTACGGGCCCGGTTGGAATGAGCATCGGCTGGCAGGTTGGCCCCGGCTATGCCGAAAACCAGCTCACCACGCCAGCTCGGTACAACTACACTCAGGGAGCCACCTACCGGCTCAAGCTGACGAACATTCCGGGCCGCGAAGGGTTGACGATTTACCCGACGCTGCAGGTCTACCCAGGCCATCCGACGACGGATGCGTACCTCGGTCACAACAGCACTCCGCTGGAAATTACCGACGAAGATCTCGACCAGGTCGAGAGCAACAACTACGTCACCAAGGTGATCTACCTGCCGGATCCGAAGTTCCAGGAACTGGCGATTGCCGGTGTTGAGACACTTGTCTCGACGCGGCTCGATCCAGGCGTCGACCCGGTTTCTGAAGCCGAACGTCGCGGCACGATTATGGTCGTTCTCCGGATGGGCAACATGGACCTCGAAATGCCAAACGCCGCCGCTCCAGGAGCTCCCGGCGGAGTCGAGCAGGTCTCGTACTGGAGTGCCGACGGCGAAGAAGGTCAGCACGTCCCGCCGATGCCGATCGCCGTCGAAGGAAACATGTCGGTCCCAGGCCCGATGATGGTTGGCGGCCCCGGTGGCCCCGGTCGTCCATCGATCAACCCGATCTCCGGCGTGGGTGGAACTCCCATGTGGGGCATGCCAATGACGTCAACTCCGATCGGCCTGCCTGGCCCGGCTCATCTTCCGCTGGGACGACCAGCCGGCCTGCAGTCTCACACGATTCGCAACCTGTCGAAGCATGAGATGCCGGACCCGACCGATCACCTGCTGATCGACGTCAAACACAATCCGGGATACCGCATGCCGGCACCGGTTAAGCACATCCAGTACGAAGAGAACCATCCGATCTTCAGCCCAGGCGAGGTGAGCTATCCGAAGTTCGCCAACCCAGGCTGGCCACCGACTCACTAAACGGAGTCAACGCTCATCCGTCGCTTGACGGTGAGCCAACGGAGTTCTCTCGACCAGAGACAGAGTGTTCGGCGGCTCGGCAATCGAGCCGGGCTGCCGGATTCTTCTGGCCAACGCCCTCGCGAATCTACGAAGCAGATTTCTTACCACCGAGGCACCGGAATTCGAGTCTACCTTCTTCACGAATCAGCTCCGAATTCTCCGTGCCTCTGTGGCAGGAAATCTTCTGCCTTCACCTTTCCGCCCTCAACTCTGGAGACACCAGTCGATGCTGCTTCAGACTGTCAGAACAAAACGCCTGATGATGCTGGTGATCGTTCTGGCGTCGTTGTTGCTCGTCGCGGATCGCGGACAAGCTCAGGTTGTTCCGCAGTACGGACAGTTTCAGCCACTCAATCAGTACCTGACTCCAGGCACCGCTGGACATTGGGCCGCGCTCGCCGGGAAGGGTTCAGGCAACTGGTCTCAGCCGATCAAGATCGAGCTGGACGGAGAAGGCCTTGTCTCCGTCTTTTACAGTCGACCGGTTCAGGAAACGAGGCCACACCCGTCACCAGTTCAGTTGGGCGTCAGCGTCGGCCACCTTTACCGGCTTCGAGTCAGCAACATGCCTGACCTGCCTGGCGTCGAGATTTATCCAACGATCGAAATCATCGACCGCCTGCACCCGCCAGCCGGCAAGAAGCACGACTTTCCGATTCCCGTTTACATCGACCGCGACGACATCGAGTCCGCGCTCAACGGAAATCTAGTAACGCGAGTTGTTTACATCGAGCAGCCACAACTGGCCGCACCATTTGCCTTGGATGAATCGACGCGAGTTCGCACGCTGCTGCCCGCTCAGAACGTCCTTGCCCAGGCCGATCGTTACGGTCGTCCAGCGATCATTGTTCGAATCGGAGGCCGGCTGCCGTCAGTGCATGGCGAAAGCACGGCGTTTTACGGAACGGGTGGGTTCATTTCGCATTCGACGCCACGTCCAGTTGACCAGAAACAGGATCAGCCGGATTCACAGACACCGCTGAACTCTTCCGTCCCTCAGAACGGGAGCACGCCCGAATGACACCGATGAAACGTTCATACCAGTTGCTGCTCGGAGCCGCCGCCTTCGTCGTCATGTCGACGACGGGCTGCAATCTTCCGGTTAGCAAACTTGCACCAAAATTTCCGGCGCTCGACCACTTCTCAACAGGTGCTCACGGCGTCGCTTGTTGTGCGAATGGCGACTGTACGTCGTCACGTCTGGCTCCAATGGGTCAGCCGCTGCCCGGACAGTCACCGTACGGAAATGGCCAATACGCCCCAGCCGGGATGTACGCCGATCCGCATCAGTACCCGGCGGGAATTCAGCCGGCATCCGAACAGGAAGGCCGATCGATTTATTCGCTGTTTACTGCCGATCGAGCTGCCAATCAGAAACGTGGTCTGTTCTCTTGCGGGGCGAATTCACAGCAGCCGATTCAGATACGTTCGCAGAACCAGGCTTCAGAGCCGCGACAGTTTCCCGCAGGCGATTCCAGCGGAGTTGCTCGCGTCGCACCGCCACATCCACATCCAGGCTTTGCGGCTCCGTTCTCAGAATCGTCAGTTCCGTACGGTACTCCAGTGTTTGGATCTCCTGGCGGACCAGTTCAACAGACCGGCGCTGTCAACTTTTCGTACGCCGAGCCGCGTCTGCCGATTTCAGAATCCGGCCAGGCTGTCTACGAACCGGGTGACTCGCCAATTCTGGGCAAGCCTCACGAACAATACCCCGACGAATACCTGCTCGACGGCGGCGACCGCGATCATCCAGTGCATTATCAGGGACCGTACCGCGACGGTCTGGAAACCGAAGACACGATCAGCGAATACATCGACCACACCGGCAAGCCTCACGTCAAAGCTTCGAATCAGGTCGCTATCTACGCTCCGCGATTTGCGTCCGTTCGAGCCGTCACGACTCCGTCAGGCGAAACCGCCATCGGGCGTCTGGCCGGCATGCACGAGGCGACTCGTGATTCCGGTGTCAGCAGCCGCGTCGGCCCGCAACACTACATTGATGCTCAGCGGCTCAGCGGAGTCCGGGTTCGCAGCCGAGCCAGCGGCGTCAACGCTCGCGAAGGTCAGCTTGGTACTGCCAATGTCGCTCGACTCAACGCTCACGAGCAACTGCTTAACACCTACGAAGGGCTTTCTTACTTCCTGCGTGGCGAGATGCTTCAGTCCAACGAAGCTCGACTGGCCGCCGGAATCGAAGCAGCGACGACATGGACTCGCGACGAGAATCCCGTCGTGATCGCCACCCTCGACTCGCTGCACGAAGTCACCGCGAAGTTCCGACTGGCCGAGATGGTTGGCATCGAAGACCCGCGTAAAGACCCCGGTCGGCTGGAAATCGTCAAGGTGGCGAACCGTTCAACCGCGAAACCGGGCGACATCGTGACCTTCGCCATCCGCTACGAAAATAAAGGCGAACGTGAAGTTACTGACGTCCGCATCGTCGACAATCTGACGCCACGCCTGGAATACATTGAAGACTCAGCCACATCCGATCGCGACGGAGAAATCAATGTCCAGGACAACGGCGAAGGCAGTCTGGTGCTGACCTTCACGCTGGATGCTCCACTTAAGGAAAAGACCAGCGGAGTCGTGACCTTCCAGTGCCGAGTCCGGTAAGCAGGTCAACCCACCGCGTTCAACAAAACATCATCTGCTGAGCAACCCGCACATCTCCTCGCTGCGCAGCTTTGTGGAACTTGATATCTGGATTCCCGCGAATCCTGCCCGCCGCTCAACGTGAGCGGCGGGTTTTCTTTATGCGCTGATTCTGTTTGCAGACTGCTTTACTTCTTCACGATCCAGATGTTTCGGAAGACGACCGGGTTGCTGTGGTTCTGCAAAAACAGCGCTCCGGGCTTTTCGTCGTTCTGGCGACCGCCCGGAGTTGGCTTGGGCAACTCGCGTTTATCGTGGATGATGACACCGTTGAGGCGGATTGTGGCGACGCCAGCAGCAGTCCTTTTGCCATCTCTGTCAAACTTCGGAGCGGTGAATTCGACGTCGTAGGTCTGCCAGGAAAGAGGTGGCAGGCACATGTTGAGGTCCGGCTTCGAAATGCTGTAAATGCCGCCGCACTCGTTGTCTTTGCCTTCCAGGCCGAACGAGTCGAGCACCTGGCATTCATACTGGTCGAGCAGGTACATCCCGCTGTTGCCTCGTCCCTGGCCTCGCGACTTCGGCATGTACGGCGTCCGAAATTCCAGGTGCAGCGTGAAGTTTTCAAACTTCTCTTTCGTACGAGCCTCGACACCCAGGTATTTGTGCTCGCCCTCTTCGACCAGCTTTCCACTTTCCCAGGCATCAACGTTTGAGCCGTCAAACAGCACCGTCGCGCCGGCAGGTGGCTTTGCTCCCAGAGAGGGCGACTTTCGTTCAACCTTCTTTGCCAAAACCGTGGCAAGACCGGAAGTTCCCGTCAACTTTCCGTTTTCAATCTGAGCTTCCCAGTTCGGCCCCGTCAGCTTTGTAATACCGTCGACGGTTTCACCCTTGAGGCTGGTTTTGTCACCTTTGTTCCACCCAGCTCCCGGCAGGCCGCCCATCAACACAACGCCGTCAAACTTTCCATCGCCCAGCGCGATCAGCTGCAGACCGAATTTCTTATCGCCGATCGCTCCTTCGTACTCGCCCTGAACAGCGAAGTCAGGGCCCGCTTTGGCCGGATCGGTAAAGGCCTCGCCGCCGGCTCCGAAGGTGAACGTTGACGACAACGCGATCGCTGCAAAAAGGGCACTGGTGATTTTCATGGGTCGCTTCTCCTGGTTTTTCCGGGTGATGATCAGAGCTGAATTGAGTTCGGCATTCGTGACCGGTTGGATTTCTCGGCGGACATTTCAGAGACTTACAGGAGTTACTACAACCGAAGGCCCTGTCGCAGACTCAGGAAACGTATCATGCCCAGTCAGATTCAAGTCTCACGGTTTTCGGTCGATGTCACGATTCCGCTCGGGCATCGGTGCATGGGGTTGCTGCCGACGAAGTCGAAAGAGATCGTCGATCCGCTACAGACTCACGGCATCGTCCTGCTGAGCGACGACGATCCGATTGTGATTGTCGCCGTCGACTGGTGCGAGATCCGCAACGAATCCTACGAACGCTGGCGGGAAGTTATCGCCAGGGCCGTCGGTACCGAACCAACGCGGGTTCTGCTCAGCAGTCTCCATCAGCACGATGCGCCGGTTGTCGATGGCGGGGCCGAAAACCTGCTGAACCGCGCAGGTCTGATCGGAGAACTCTTCGACTTTGCCTTTCACGAAGATTGCGTTCAACGAGTCGCCGACGCCGCGAAGGATTCACTTGAAAAGGCGGCGCCGGTCACGCACCTGGGACTCGGGAAGGCCAAAGTCGAGCAGGTTGCATCGAATCGCCGAGTCGTGCATCCCGACGGTCGAGTCTCGTTCGGGCGAGGCAGCAGTTCTGGCGGCAACGCGTTCATGGCCGAAGCACCGGACGGATTGATCGATCCCTGGCTGCGAACCATCAGCTTCTGGAGTGACGACAAGCCTCTGGTCGCGCTGCACAGTTACGCCACTCACCCGATGAGTTTCTACGGTCGGGGCGGCGTGACATACGACTTTGTCGGGATGGCTCGCGAACGGCGACGGCGCGACGATCAGAAGATTCATCAGATCTACCTGTCCGGCTGCAGCGGAGACGTTACCGCCGGCCGTTACAACGATGGTTCGCCAGCCAGTCGAGAACTGCTCGCTCATCGGATTTACAAAGGCATGCTTGCCGCCTGGAACGCGACGGAGAAAACACCGATCAGCGAAATCAACTTTCGATCGACGCCGCTCGAACTTCCCTTCCGAAACGAAGACCGGTTCACTGCGGCTTACCTGCTGAACCGGATCGAGGACGACTCGGTCGAGATCCGACAACGCATTCATGCCGCTATGACGCTGAGCAGTCGGCAGCGAGTTATCAGCGATAAACCGATAGACTTGCCCGTTGTCGATCTGGGACCGGCTCGGATTGTTCTGTTTCCTGGCGAAGCATTCGTCGGTTACCAGTTGCTGGCTCAGGAAATGAGGCCGGACGCCTTCGTTCAGTCGATCGGCTACGGCGAGTGCTGGCCCGGTTACATTCCGACGGACTCGTGCTTCGACGACAAGTTTGAAGACATGTGGTTGTGGGTTGGTCCAGGCTGCGAAACGCGAATCCGTGAAGCGCTTGCCAAAGTTCTGTAAGCTCTGGCGCGGCCCTTGCTCACTGTCACCTCTTCCGCTTGCAGGAGAGATCGGCCTCTCAGGGCCGTGAGAGAGGTTTCCAGTCTGGGTTTCCAGTCTGGCCTGGACGCCGAATTAAGGCCCCCTCACCCGCAGCTGAAACAACGACCTCTCTCCCAGGGTGGGCGAGGTGACAAGGTAACGCTGTTCGAAATGCCTGGCTAAACGTCATCAAGGAAAGTTGCTCGATGTTCGATCTGATAGTGCTTGGGCCTGATCGTCGGCAGCGGATTCGATTGCCGCTGGTGGGCGAGAAGACTTTCACGGTCGGTCGATCAAGCGACATGGACGTGCCTGTCGCGTGGGAGTCGATGATGTCTCGTCGGCATCTGGAACTGACGATTTCGGGCGAACAGGTGGTTGGCAAAAAGCTGGCCGAAGCAGCGAACCCTGTCTTTGTCTCGGGCATCGCTTCGCGCGATTTTACGCTGCGAGATGGCGAGTCCTTTGTAGTCGGGACGACCGAGTTTCGGCTGGCCGCGTCAAAGGCCGATGATTCCAGCCAGCTCGATCGACTGCTGGAAGAAATTCGGTTCGACGCCGGGCAGCTTCGACAGATTCCGTTCAGCGATGCCGACAAACGAATCGAAGTGCTGACTCACCTTCCCAGCGTGATCTGGGGAACCCGTACGGACGAAGACTTCTTTCTTCGAGTCGCTCAGCTTCTGCTGGCGGGAATTCCTCGCGCCGAGGCCGTCGCCATTGTCGAACCAGTGGATGACAAGGTTGAGATCCTGCACTGGGACCGTCGCAACGAAACCGAAGGCGGCGTACACCCCAGCGGTCGACTCGTGCGGGAAGCCATCCTTTCGAGCAACCGCAGCATTCTTCACGTGTGGGAACCGGAGCTGGACAATCACGATCCCCAGTACACGGCGACGGGTGAGTTCAACTGGGCGTTCTGCACTCCGGTGCTCGTGACCGGTCAGCCTCGTCGAGGTCTGTACGTCGCCGGGCAGCTTGACGCCGCGTCATTCGCATCCGGAGTGGACGAGCACACGGCGTTGCTGAGCGCTGATGTTCGATTTACCGAACTGGTTTCCGAAATTGTCGCGTCGTTAAGAAGGCTCAGCCGGCTGGAGCGTCACCAGGCCGGGCTGCGGCAATTCTTCGCGCCTCCAATTCTGAAAGCTCTTGGTCAGGATCTGGACACGGACATTCTGGAGCCGCGTGAGTGCGACGTGACCGTCCTCTTTTGCGACCTGCGAGGCTTCAGCCAGCGAGCAGAGAACGCGGCTCATGACCTGACCGGTTTGCTGAGTCGAGTCAGCGAAGCGCTCGGCGTCATGACCGAACAGATTCTGCATTTCGGCGGCGTGACCGGAGATTTTCAGGGCGATGCGGCTCTGGGTTTCTGGGGCTGGCCGTTTGCGTCGGAGTCGGCTCCGTTGAATGCGTGCCGCGCAGCGCTGGCGATTCGAAAGGCGTTTGAAACGGCGTCAGCGACACCCGGCCATGCGCTGGCTGATTTTGAAATGGGAATTGGCATTGCGCACGGACGGGCGGTTGCCGGGAAAATCGGCACGTCGGAGCAGGTCAAAGTAACGGTCTTCGGGCCGGTGGTGAATCTCGCCAGCCGGCTCGAAACAATGACAACGCAACTGCGAGTTCCCATCGTACTGGACGAAGCAACGGCGGACCTTGTACGTGAGAAACTCGATCACCTGGAAGGCCGAACGCGGCGACTCGGAAAGGTCATTCCGGTCGGGATGGAGACTCCAGTGTTCGTCAGCGAACTTCTCCCACCCGAGCATGAGTATCCGCTGCTCAAGGACGAACACATCGCCCAGTACGAAGCGGGAGTCGAGTCATTTATCAACGGCGACTGGGAAAGTGCCTGGCAATCGCTCCACAACATGCCCGCCGGGGACCGGGCTCAGGATTTCCTGGCCATGCCCATCGTCCAGCACAACCGACGAGCCCCCGCCGATTGGGACGGAGTGATCCGCCTGACGAGTAAGTAGCTACCAGAGCTTCCAGCGGCTTTTCTTAGACCGGGACTCGCCGACGACTTCCACTGCCGGGTTTCCACTGGAGCTGATGACTTCCCGTTCGGGCAGCAGCACGCAGCTCAGGTCGCCGCCTTCGCCGCCAGTCGTGTCGATGAGAATTTTCTTCTGTTCCATGCGGACGACCGGGACCTTGACGTGGCCGCTGACGACGGTGACTGGACAGTCTCCGGGAACAGACGAATCGACATACGATTTTGAACAAAGCCACTGAGGCCGGTTCAGCGAGTAATCCCGCTGCCGCAGAATTCGAATCTGCATGTCAAACGGCGTGTTCGGATCCAGTCCCGCGTGGACGAAGTAAAACTCTGGATGTTCGATTCCCCAGGGCAGATCCGTCAGCAGGTCAACATGCCGCTCCGGTAGCGCTGCCCGCAATCCGGCAAGATCGCCGTGCTCAACACCGTAGGATTCGAACGTTGATTCCGAGAGGTAATCGTTGACCCACCTTGGTCCCCATTCGGCGTAGTCCGGCGTCGGAATCAGGTTCAGCGCACCGGCCATTGCCAGTTCGTGATTTCCACTGACCATCGTGGTTCGAGGGTGCTCGACGAGCAGATCACAGACGATATCCATCGTCCCTCTGGTGTCCGGTCCGCGGTCGACAAGGTCGCCGATAAACACGATGCAGCGTTCGTCGTAGTCTGAACGGGACCGCAACTGATCAAGCACTGAAAGTAGCTGGTCAACCTGCCCGTGAACATCGCCGATCACAGAAACAGGTCCTCGAATTCGCGTCGCCAACTGAGCCATGACGAACCTTCCGTGGTATGTCAAAAAACACGACCTGAGCCGCAGGAATCCTGTGGGCAGCTTTAGAATCAGGCGGGCTTGTTATACCAGAACCTGAACGCCTGCCAGATTGCGCAGGATGCCTGAGCATCGGGATCGTATCGACGATGGGGCGAACGCCTCAATAGGCATCCCGCCTGACGCTCTTGCCTTCGGGCAGTACAGCCGAACGGTTCCGTTAATTTTTGAACCTGGAAGTCACTGTTCGTACGAAGTGTTCCCCTCCGGTCGATAGAAGTCTTCACCTCCCGCAGACGCGTATTCATTTGTGCTCAACCGTTATCTGTCGGAACGGCGACAGCCTTTGGAACCTCTGGCGAACCTCCGACGTGCCGCAGGAGATCCCCTACTTCATGACGCAAAGAGGCAATGCTTTCACTTCAACTATGAGGTAAAACCCTCGAATCTGTCGCAGAAGTGCAGTCCTACACGTGGAATTTAATGCAGGTTTCCGCAAACGCGGAAATGGAGGGCATCACTTCTAAGAATTGACTTCAGTTTGCCCCGATACACTTCCAGACGGCGAGTCACGCTCCCAGTGCGGCGACTCCCGCAAATCTCACACACCAGAACTTTGTCTCAAGCCCGAGGCGAGACAGGTGGACCAACTCGAATCAAATTCGCGAAAGCAGAGGCCCGAGAATGATGCTTGTCGAAACGCAACGGAAGACGATTACCGTCGGAGTCGTTGAGCCGCAGGAAGCGACTCAGTATGCGATCTCGATGCTCCTGAACAGCCAGCCGGATTCCGAAGTGGTCGGCGTCGAAGCCACGGGTGAAGACGGCATGCGAATGCTGATCGACAAACGCCCCCGGATTGCGATTGTCGAAGTAGACCTCGAAGGTCGCAGCGGTTTCGAACTCGCTGGCGATCTGGCGATGCGGCAGCGAGAAACAAAGGTCATCTTTTACAGCGCTGTCATGCCCGACATTTACATCGAACAGGCTCTGCGGTCGAAAGCGGCGGGCTACGTTCTGAAAACAGATTCGCTGGCCAGCCTGCTGTCTGCTGTTCAGACGGTTTCAAAAGGCGGTACCTACTACTCAGAACCGATCCGCGATCGCGTTTTCATCGACCCGGCTACCGGGAACACGCGAACTCAGTTCGAAAGTCGATTGACGCAGCTGAGCGATCGACAGCTCGAAGTGCTGAGGCATCTGGCTTACGGACTGAGTGTCAAAGATGTCGCTCGCAAGATGCACATTTCCGTCAAATCTGTGGACAGCCATAAGTACCGGATCATGCAGTCGCTGGGGATCCATGACCGGGTTGACCTGGCCAGGTACGCGATCCGCGAAGGGCTCGTTTGTGCCTGATCACTTTTCGCTACCTGATCGCCTTTCGACAGGTTGAAGCCAAACGCTTCCGCCTACTGACGCGGTCAGGTACGGCGGCGGTCAACAGCCAGCAAGCCGGGCAGGCCGCGACCAAGACTCATCCGGAAGTCGGCACAATCGATCAAGAACAGGCACCCGAATCATGAGACAACGACACGATTTCTATACGCATTGTCCAGGTTGTGAGAACAAGGTTGAACTGACACTGGCTGCGAAACTCCAGGCGGCTCGCGCCGGATGCAGTTGTGTCTGCTCTTCCTGTAAGCACGAATGGGTCTCCATTCAGGAATGGATCTATCGCCGGGAAGCGATCGACCATTCGCTGCCGGTCACCGTTCCCAACGAGCATCCGCCGATCACTGCACAGCAGCAGCCGGGACAGCCGCAGTCAGGCGGATTTCTTCAACAACCGGCAAACACCGTTGCCGCGACTCAGCCGCCACGACCACATCTGCCGACGTTTCAGCCGCCGCAACCGATCGCACCGCCGGCTTATCAACAGCCTGCAACGCTGGCTGGCCCGACACCGGTCCAACCCGAGCAGCATGCCTCACCACCAGTTCCTGCCCCACACGCCTGGAGCTGGGAACGCAAGACTGAACATCAACCAGCTCGGCCACAGGATTCTCAGTCCGGATATGGTCATTAACTGAAAAGGCACATGCGTGGTGCATTTTGATGCGCCACGCGTTAAGCAGACCTGTAGTGCGTCGAGACGCCCCCTGCAGATCTGCTAACTCTGTCCGAGTTCCCGCTTCAGTGCGGCGAGTTCATCATCGATTTCCGACGAGACCGACGACCCGGCCCCGGAATCTGATCCAGGATCAGCAGGCTCTGCGCCACCGTCCCCGGACTGCTGACGACGGCGAGCTTCCGCGAGTCGGGCTTCGAGCGCTCGAAACGTCGTGAAGAGATGCTCACGAGTCTGCTCGGCAGCCAGAAGCTGCTGCTCCAGCCCGGCGACCAGGTCTTCCACTTCGCGCTTTCGCACCAGAGCCAGTCGTGCCTGGTCTTCGGCTCCGGCGACAAGGTGCTCTTTCGCCTTGTTCGACCAGTGAGTGATCTGGGCGGAGTGTTCCTCGACCTCGCCACGGATTCGGTTTTCATTGCCTTGAGCGGTCTGCATGCTCCGCCTGGCCCCGGCCAGGCCGGCGTCCATCTCGGCAATAATTTCCTGCAAGGCTGCCACGGGGTCGTCAGCTTCGGCGAGCAGTCTTGTCAGGTTGCAGGTGACGATGTCAGTCAGCCGGCTGAAGTAGGTCATAACTGGGCTCCGGGTTTCAGCGGTGGCCGCCGCTAACGGTGAACTCTGGATTCGGATTGTTGTGTTTTGAAGTTTCCTGAGAGTCCGTTGCCAATCAGAAGCAGGCAACACGTTTCAGTTGGGTTTGTCGCAAAATCACCGTACGTCAGTCATCTGGTTGGTGCGGGTTGATAATGCCTCGTTCGAGCAGCCAGCTGCTCAGCTTTTCCCTGGCCAGTCGCAGTCGGCTCTTCGTCGTCGGAACGGAAGTGTCGAGAGCTTCGGCGACTTCCGGCAGCGACAAACCGGCAAAATGGTGAAGTGTGAAGGTCAGTCGTTGCTCTTCGGGAAGATCGTCCAGCAGCTTTTCGACGAGAATCTTCAGTTCGTCGTGATCAGCTTCTTCCTGAGGACTCAGCATGTCGCCAGCGACGGTCGAAATGAGGTCGGTATCGTCCTCAAACTTCCCTTTGACAGCTTTAACCAGACAGTCGTGCGATGCTTTGCGAACGTTGTCAATCAGCAGGTTCCGAGCGATGCGGTACATCCAGCCCTTGAACCGTCCGACCGGCAGGTAATTCCAGAACTGCCGATACAGCCTCAGCAGTGTCTCCTGCGTCAGGTCTTCAGCGAGCTGCGGGTTTCGGGAATTCTTCAGGAAAAAACCGTACAGAGGTCCGCTGTGCCGATCGACAATTTCGTCAAACGCACTGGAATCGCCATCCTGGAGACGGACCATCAGCTGATCGTCTTCGTCCAGAGTTTGCGACACGGTAAAAGCCCAGTTCGATCTCGACAGCGGGAGTAAATTCCTGGCAGCGGCGAAAGTGTACTTACTCACTTCTTCAGAATCTTCCAACCGCACGGCGAGAAGATTTTCAGCCACACAGTTCACAGAGGCCAGAATCTTCCGTATGCCCGCAAGTTAGTGAACGCAGGGTGCGTCTTGAGCACCACCAATTCACATAACGCTATGGTGCGTCGAGACGCACTCTACGGTTAAGATGCGTCTTCGCTGCCATGCATGTGGCCATCGCCGTTCGATTTTCACCCGCACTATATTCTCACCGGAACCCACCTCGTGGCTCTTCAACAGTTTATCCCAATCAGTCTTCGGTACGGTTTCGCTGGCGAATTCTCCGCCGAAGTTGACGCTGATCGCGTTGCCGTTTTCCGACCTGGGCCTGCTCCACGAGCCGATGTTGCTGCCGCCGTCAGTCAGGCTCTGGCTTCGCCGATCGATCTTCCGACTCTTGATCAGGCACTGGTTCCGGACGACAAAGTCGTCATCGCACTGGACCGCGACACTCCCTGCGCTGCCGAGGTCGTCGCCGGAATCTGGTCGTACCTCGAACGTCGCGACATCAATCCAGCCAACCTGACGATCCTTCAACCGGTCGCGGTCGGCGCAAAAACGCCGCTCGATCCTCGATCGCTGTTGCCGATTTCTGTTCAGCAGGCAGTTGCCTGGAAAATCCACGACCCGCTCGCAGAAAACAGTTGCGGCTACCTGGCGACAACAACCAAAGGTGAACCGGTTTATCTCGCGAAAGAACTGGTCGAAGCCGACTTCGTTCTGCCAGTCGGGGCGACCTCGTACGACACACTGCTCGGCTACCGGGGAACCAACAGCGTTCTCTATCCAGGCCTGTCGAACATCGAGGCCCTCCGCAAGACGGTCGGCCAGGGACACCTCGAACTCTCACCGCGAGACGAGCGCCCGCTGCGGCAACTGGTCGACGAAATTGCCTGGCTGATGGGAGTTCAGTTCTGCGTGCAGGTCGTCGCTTCGGACTGCGGCGGCGTTCTGGAAGTTCTGGCCGGAAGCACCGATGCCGTCTTCAAACGTTCGCGGGAAAAGCTCGACGACAACTGGCTGGTCACAATGCCCGAGCGAGTTGAAACCGTCGTCGTCGCCGTTTCAACCGACGTGTCCGGCCACGGCTGGAATCAGATCGGCAAAGCCGTCGCGACCGCTCGACAACTGGTCGAACGCGGCGGCCGCATCGTCATCCTGTCGGAACTCGACGAGCAACCCGGCGATGGCCTGAGCCTGCTCCGTCGAGAAGACTATCCCGAAAACTGCCTGCAACCACTTCGCGATGAAAGCCCGGTCGACCTCATCCCGGCCACGCAGATCGTCAACGCCGCCGGCTGGGCTCGCATCCTTCTACTCAGCAAACTCGAACCCGAGCTGGTCGAAGAACTGTTCATCTACCCGCTCGAAGAAAGCACCGAGGTCACCCGAATCCTCGACGCCTCCGAATCCATCGCCATCCTCGGCGGAGCCCAGCACACCTTCGGCATCGTCGAGTGATTGCAGGATGGACACCGCCCACCACTCACTTGAAAACCGAAATGGCATCATTGGTAGGCTGCGCCCATCCTGCGAGCCTCGTCGTGTGCCACTGATCGGCCGACTAATTCGAGTAGTACGCGTTGGCTGCCGCGACTCCGGCTCCTGATTGCGTTGCTGAGTTCTGATCGGCAAGGCATTTCCCAAGAGCGGCCAGGAAGAGCAGGACGTTGCGGGCGGAGCTGGAATCTCCCATCAGGCCGATGCGCCAGGTCTTGCCTTTCATCGGTCCCAGGCCGGCTCCGATTTCGATGCCGAATTCGTTGAGCAGTTGAGACCGCACGCCGGCATCATCAATGCCGTCCGGAATTTTCACCGCGTTCAGCATCGGCAGCCGGTTAGCTTCTTCGACGGCGTATTCGATGCCGAGTGCTTCCAGTCCGGCTCGCAGAGCCAGGTGGTTGTGACGGTGTCTCGCGAAGCGTTTTCCCAGACCTTCTTCGAGCGCCAGTCGCAGCGCTTCGTGCAGTCCGTAATTCATGTTGATCGGCGCGGTGTGGTGGTACGCTCGAGATGAATCTTTCCAGTAGTTTCGCACCATGCTCATGTCGAGGTACCAGCTCGCGACTTTGGTCTTTCGAGCTTCCATCGCCGCGACGGCTTTCGGGCTGAACGTCACCGGTGCCAGGCCGGGCGGGCAACTGAGACACTTCTGAGTTCCACTGTAAACGGCGTCAAGGCCCCACTCGTCCACTTTGACGGGCAGCCCGCCGAGCGAAGTCACACAGTCAGCCAGCAGAAGCCCGCCTGCGTCGTGGACAATCTTTGAAATCTCTTCCAAAGGCTGCAGCGCGCCGGTGGAAGTTTCGGCATGCACCAGCCCGACGACCTTCGGCGAGTGCTGCTGCACGGCAGCGGCGACTTCATCTGCCGAGAAGACTTCGCCGAACGGACGCTCGATGGCCAGCACGTCAGCGCCGGCTCGTTCAAAGACGTCTTTCATGCGTCCGCCGAAAACGCCGTTGACGCCGACGACGACCTTGTCGCCGGGCTCGACCAGGTTGACGACGCAGGTCTCCATCCCGGCCGACCCCGTGCCGCTGACGGCGAGCGTCATTTCGTTCTTCGTCTGAAACAGCTCACGCAGCATCGCCTGAACTTCGTTCATCGTTTTCAGAAAGAACGGATCCAGATGCCCGACAGTCGGTGCTCCCAGCGCGGAAAGAACCCGAGGATGCGTATCGCTCGGCCCAGGCCCCATCAGAATTCGAGAAGGTGGAGCAAGCGGCTGCGGAAGGCTGTCTGACATAATGATTCCCTGAGTGGCCGTTGAAAAAAGAGTGTCGGGTGCGTCTCGACACGCCAGGAGCCGAGACATCACAGACTGGTGCGTCAAGACGCACGCTACGATATTCATGTTAACGATGGGGTCGGGATTGCCGGAGCGGCGCTGCGGTTGATCCAGCCTGCGAGCTTCTGAAGCTCTCCGTTCCGGGCGAAGGATAGCGGTCGGCGGCGGAGGGTGGCGAGCGAGTTGGGATCAGGCGGGCTGAGCGGCGGGTGAATCGGGCGAGGCAGGCAGCGGGCCGAAATGTTCGGCGGGCAGCAGGCCGGGGCGACCGGTGGTTTCTTCGTTGTATTCCCAGCCGAGGTATCGCCAGGCATTTTCGCTGGCCCACAGAATCCGGTTGCCGCGCCGGTCAACCGCGGCCTGAGCCGCCCGCAGCGACATCAGCACCATCGACTCGGTCGCCTTTTCAAAGCCGTCGCTGACATCCCAGACTCTCACGGTCTGGTCATAACCCGCTGAGACGATCGCTCGGCCGTCGGTCGAAAAACCGCACGACATGACCCGGCCAGTGTGTCCTGCGAGCGTTCTGAGGAGTTGTCCTGACTCGGCGTCCCAGACTCTCACGGTCTGGTCATAACCCGCTGAGACGATCGCTCGGCCGTCCGTCGAAAAACCGCACGACCTGACCACGCTGGTGTGTCCTGCGAGCCAGGCTGGCCTGGACCGAACCGGGCAACGGGCGGGACTGTGCGGCAGCCGCCGGCACACTGACAACGCGCACGCGACTGGCGAATGAGTCGTCAACATGAGCAACCCCGATCAGGCTCGCGCCGCTCCACTTTGCGGAATCCACGCCGGACAGGTTTTCCGCATCGCCACCTCGCCACAGCAGACCGGAAAGATTGGCGTTCTGGACCCTGGCACCCGCCGCGTCGACCTCCAGAAACTCAATAAACTGTCCCCGCACACCGGAGAGGCTGGCTCCGGAAAGATCGACGTTGCGAAACTTCGTGCTGACCAGATTGCAGCGGCTGAAATCCGCCTCCCGCAGCGCCAACCGCTGAGTCGTCGATCGACCGCGGATTTCCAGATGGGAAAGGTCCAGCCCGGACAGACAGACTCGGCACTTCGCTGGCTCCGGCAGTCCCTTCTCGACCGCCAGCAGCCAGTACCGAAACGCCACCAGCGCCGCCGACGGCTGATCGTTTCCGAAAGACGGCTCGGCGTTTTCATCGACGGGCCGCTCGACATCGACCGAACCTTCCAGCAAAGTGGCCAGTGCCTGCACCGTGCGAGGCTGCTCGTCGTCGGTTTCGATCAGTTGCCCCAGGAACTCCAGCGTCTCGACAGACGGGACGGGAATGTTCCAGCAGTGCAGCACCTCATTAATCTTTGCGGCGGGCTTACCGGTAGCCTTCAGCCGACCCGCTTCCAGCAACACTCGATGCAACCGGCTCGCCAGGAAGAACTCCTGCAGCGACGTATGAGCAAAGCGGAACCGCTGCTCCTCGTCGTCGGGCCGCAGAATAAACGTCGCCGTACGCAGGTCTTCTTCCAGCAGCTCGTTCGAAACGTTGCCACACGCCTGGCGAACTTCCGGATGATCGCGGAAGAAATCACGCAGCCACTGATAAAGACGTTCCCATTTCCAGAAGCGGTTGCCGTCAACCCACATGTCCAGAGCCAACTGCTCCATGATCAGCCGCTTGTCTTCTTCAGGAATGTGATGCTTGCCGTCGTCCCGCTCCATCCATTCGCGAGTCATCGTGCGGTAAAGCGTGGCTCCGTTGACCGTTTCTCCTGCCGCCTTCATCCGCTCAAGCTGCGGGAGTTGCCCGGTGATCAGGTTCAGCAGGTACGGCCGTTCGGCCAGCTCCTTCAGATTGTGAACTTCCGAAATCAACTCCAGCGTACGGTCGAGATGCTCCTCGCCAATCGTGTGCTTGAGGTAGTTTCTGATCTGCTCGTCGTTAAACGGCAGGATGAATGCCGCCTGGTAATGTTCGGCCCGCACCGACTCCCGCCGCTCACCCAGCAGAAGATTCGTCTGCTGCTGCAAATCCTTGAAGTAATGAGACCGGCACGAAATCACGACCCGCCCGAGGCACAATTGATCGTTAGTGGATTTCTTTCCGTCTGATACCAACCAGGCATCATCAGGAAATAACGTCGGCGGCAGAACGCTCCACAATTGCCGAATGAACTGCTGAGCGTCGCTCGACGACAGCTTGACCGTCACTTCGTCCAGCCCGTCGAAAACGATGATCGCTCGACCGTTCCGCACCAGATGAATCAGATCGCCCGGTGTCAGCGACGTTGTTTGAACGCTGTCCCACTGGCCTTTGATCGTCGAACTGAGAATATCTTCCAGCGTTAACTGGTCGCCGCGCTGCTCGATCAGACTGCCCGGAACTCTCCGTAGGTCCAGGTAAATAACCCGACGGGTTTCAGAGTCGTCTTTTCGACGGTCCAGCATGTTCCGGGCAAAGTGTTTTAACGTGGTCGTCTTGCCGATTCCGTATTCACCCAGCAAAGCAAAGTACGGCGAAGCATTCTCGTCGTCGGCCCAGTCGCTGAGAAAATCGATCGCGACCACCTGCTCACCATTTGGAGCCGGGATCGCATCTTTCAGCGAGGTTCTCTGAGCACGGCTTCTTTCAAGATGTCCGATGTCAGGATCATGTGCCTGCTTTCGCAGAAACTCGTCGAATTCCTCACCCGACTCTTTCGAGGCAAGCGTTGTGTCAGCCGATTGACCCTGTGATTCGGGCAGTGCAGCCAGACCGCTTTCCGGCGTCACCGGATCGGTCAGTTTGATATGCCCCTGCTCGATGGTCTTGCGGATCCGGCTTTCAATTCGTTTCGCCAGTTCGGTCGCGAAGTCGCTGTCATTGGGTGATTGCCGGTTTTCCTCGAACCAGGTGTTGGCTTTTCTTTTTCTCTGGTGAAGAAAGATTTGTCGCTGCGTCAGCCCCTTGGTGTCAGTCGCCTCGAAGTCAAATCTCGACAAGCCGACCGGGATGCAGGGTTTTTGACCGCTCACAAAGATCGGCAGCTCTTCCCCGGTAATAAAGGAGCTGGCCAGGAATTCCGGGCTGACCAGCAACAGCCCGAAGTGGCACTCAGCCAGCGCCATGTCGATTTCCTCTTTCCAGCCTTCGCCGAGTTCGATGTCCCCATCCCACCATTTGGTGAACGCAAAGTTCGGCGAGTTGCTGAAACGCGTCTCCAGCAACTTCATCAGCGGATCGACAAGACTGCGATTTTCGTGAGCGTAAGAAAGAAAGTACCGGAGCGTCGGCTTTGTCGCTCGCAAATGCGAGAGAATCTGCGGTTCGCCGGGCGAAGCCTTCACCGCCTCACGCGTGAACTCGTCAGCCCGATCAGCAATTGAACGGCGAGGCTCAAACCAGCAGTACCGCTGACTGGTCGAGTTCTTTTTCTGCGAGTCAACAACCAGCTTGATATCGACGTCCGCGTCCAGAGCGATGGCATTTGCCCGTTCGATCAGCTTGTTGAAACCAGGCTTCGGATCTTTCGCGTCGGGAAAGATTGCCGAGTGGCACTCCGCCAGATTGCCCAGCCCGGACTCGTCCAGCAGTTCGACCACCGTCCGGATTCGCTGCCGAGGAGTGTCTCCCAGCTCTGATTGCCACCTCGGCAGAAGTCGTTCGACGTCAGACTTTGAGTACCGCGACGCTGCCTGTTGAACCGCCATGATTCCGTGCTCCCGTCACTAAAGACGTCAGCAGAATACATGGAAAACCAGCCACCGCACGCACAAGGTCGCGAATGTCTCGATTTTGTCGCGATCTGCAAACCCAACACACCGGGCCAGAATTAGCCTGAAAAAGGTGGCTATTTCTTCTTGCGGGCGGGCTTTTTGAGTTTGTTGGTCCTGTACGGCTCGCCGTTCAGGTAGTCGATGCGGCGGGTAATGATGTCGCCATTTGTTTTCGGTTTGAGCGTTGATGCGTCGATGGGGTAAGCCGGTTGGTGACAATCTCGGAAGTAGACGATTGAGTTCAATGCTTCGCCGGCCTCGACCGGGTCGGACGTTCGGTTAACGATTTCGGCCAGGAGTGGCTGTGGGTTGACCTTGCTGGTGAGGCCGAGAAATTCAGTGGCTCGGATTCGGACGACGAGTGATTCGTCGTGGATGAGTGCGGCGACTTCTTCGGCGAGGCTGATGGCTTCTTTGCCGATCGCGCTGCAGGTCATGGCCGCGGAATATCGGAGCCAAACATTTTCGGACTTCAACGCGGCCGCAAGTTTTGTTTTCGCTTCTGAAAATGGCAGCAGGGCGAGGTCGTGAATGTCGGCCATTTGAGCGATCTCTGCTTTGTGCTGCTGACCGAAGCCGACCGGGTCGTCCATGATCTCGACCAGTTTACTTTCCGGGTAGAAGCTCAGGTCAGGGAGTGCCCGCAATTGGCTGGCCAGTCGGGCTCGCAGATCTTTCAGCACGCCAGCATGTGCGGGATCGTCGGCCAGGTTGTTGACTTCGTGCGGGTCGGCTTCAACGTCGAAGAGTTGTTCGACAGGCTTGCCCTGGAAGAACTGAAGCGGCGGACCGCTCAGCTTGCCGGCGTTGTACAGGTTCCGCCACTCGGTGAAGGCCAGCATGCGGTAACGGTAGTTGTTCTGCAGGCCGTCGGGCAGAAACGGCTGGAAGTAGCGGATGTACTGGAACTTTCCTTTTCTCAGCGAGCGGATGAACTCGTACTTCTCGTCAAATCGGTCGGCGTAGCCGAAGGACTCGTCGCGGGCTTCGACTTCTGAAGCGGAAACGCCATCTCCGAGAAACGGAACGCCGTCCATTTGCTCGGGCACTTTAACTCCGGCGAGATTCAGCACGGTCGGTCCGAAATCGATAAAGCTGACGAAGCCCTGAGCTCGTGAGCCGATTTCTCGATCAACAAGATGCTTCCATTTTTCAGGCACGCGAACAACCAGTGGCACATGCAGACCGGATTCGTAGATGTAGCCTTTGCCGCGCGGAAGCACTCCGCCGTGGTCGCCGAAGTAAAAGACGAAAGTGTCTTCCAGAAGTCCGTCTTCTTTCAGTCTGGCTATGGTGCTGCCGACGATTTCGTCGATCACGCCCATGCGATCGTGATAGCGGGCGTGCGTGTAGCGGAAATTTTCAGTGTCCGGGAAGTAGTCGGCCAATTGGACCGACGCCGGATCAGTGGTCGTCTTCTCGTTTTCGAATACCTGCTGACTGAAGTGCAGTGAGCTTTCGTGCGACTGGGCGTGCGATTCCATGTGAAAGAATGGCTGGTCGTCGCTCTTGCGTTTTCGCCAGCTAGCCGAGCCGGACGATTCGTCCCACGCCTCTTTCGACGGGGTCGCGTTGTAGTCCGTTTTGGAATTGTTCGATGTGTAGTAGCCGGCGTCTCGCAGAACTTCAGAAAACATTCTCAGACCGTCCGGCAACGTCGCCAGCGTATGCCGGCGGTGAAACTGCGTGCCGATCCGAGGTCCCAGGCACCCGGTCGCCAGAGTCGATCGAGCGACCGAGCAAACCGGAGCATTCGAAAATGCATGATCAAACGTTACACCATGAGCCGCCATCGCTTCGATGTTCGGAGCCGGGGCTCCGTCTTTGAAGAAATGCCTGAGGTAGTGGTGCGAATTATCTTCAGACACGATCCAGACGACGTTCGGTCGGTCGGATGCTTCGGATCGTTCAACGAGCGAAGGGGCAACGGCAAGAACGGCAGCGAAGAACGCTGACCAGACAGAGGCGGTTCGCGAGGTTGTTGTGTTCATGAGGCGAATCTACTGAGGATCGCATCGCCCGGTCAAACATCTGCGCGAGCTGGTTGGTTTTCCGCAAAATTGCTGTGAACCAAATCCCGCGCGTGACAATTGTCGGTGATGAAAGTTTAATGGTCGGCCTGGACCCTGCCGGCGGCGGTAGAAGCAGACTGTGCGGGCCGTACAGTCCGAGATTCGCGGAGCGAAAGTGTCAGAAGTTCTGGAAACCGGGACGATCTCCCGAATCAATGTTTATCCGATAAAGTCGTTTCCCGGCGTGACGGTTGCTTCGTCATCGGTGCTGAATTCCGGCGCGCTCAGGTGGGATCGCCGGCTTGCTCTGGTCGAGCCGAGTGGTGAATACGTCAATCTCAAGCGAGTGCCCGAACTTCACCAGATCCGCGCCGACTTCGATCTGAATGTGCCGTCCGTCCAAATTTGGACCGGGCACAGCGTCACGGCCCGGATATTCCACCTGGACGATGACCGCGAGTCACTCGGCGACTTTTTAACGTGCCTGCTGAATCGCCAGGTTGGAATCGTCGACAACCCTCGTGCTGGCTTTCCTGACGATCCTGACGCTGGAGGCCCGACGATTGTCTCGGTTGCAACATTGCAGGCCGTCGCGGATTTGTTTCCCGAAATGACACTCGAACAGGCTCGCTGGCGATTCCGGACAAACATCGAAGTCACAGGCGTACCCGCTTTCTGGGAAGATCGATTATTTGCCAGCAAGCACGAGCAGCATGCGTTCCAGATTGGCGGCGTGACCTTTGGCGGCGTGAAGCCGTGCCAGCGATGCGCCGTCCCCACTCGGCACCCGGTTACTGGCGAAACAACGCAGGCCTTTGCGACTATCTACGCAGCTCTCCGCAAAGCAATGCTCCCCGAATGGACGAATCTTAAACGGTTTGACCACTACTACCGACTGGCGACAAACACGGTTCTGCTGGATCGAGGCGACGAAGGCGTGATTCGAACCGGCGATTCGATCACACTGTCTGCTCCTGTTGAGCAGTCATCCGCGCCGGAGCTTCAAAGTGCCGGCTCCTGATTCGAACCCGAGACCCAGCCGTGACTATCTTCCAGAATCGCGAAATCCTGATCGGCGTTACGGGCGGAATCGCCGCGTACAAAACTGCCGATCTGACCAGCAAGCTCGTGCAGGCCGGAGCTTCTGTCACCGTCGCGATGACAGAAGCCGCAAAAAAGTTCATTGGACCGACAACTTTCGAAGCCCTCACGAACCGCCCCGTGTATCAAAACCTCTTTGAACCGGTCGAGCACCCACAGGGCGAACACATCGGCCTCGCGCGACGAGCCGACCTTTACCTCATCGCCCCCGCGACTGCAGATTTCCTGGCAAAGGCCGCTCACGGTCACGCGAACGATCTGGTGTCGACGCTTGTCCTGACGGTGACCTGTCCGGTTTTTGTCGCCCCGGCCATGAACACCGAAATGTGGAACAAGCCGTCGGTACAACGAAATATCCAGCAGCTGAAAGACGACGGCTTGAACTTCGTCGAACCCGGCAGCGGATGGCTGAGCTGTGGCCAGATCGGCGCCGGACGAATGGCCGAACCCGCCGACATCCTCGAGCAGCTCCGCAATCATTTTGAATCGCTGAGAACTGACGAACGGATCGTTTGATTGTCGATCAACGGCTGGAGACATCATCATGACAGACATCTCCAGCCCGAAACTGCTCTATGTGAAAGCTGGCCTGTTCGTTCTTTGCGGGGCGATGGCTGCAGGATTGATTCCGGTCGACTCACCATCGCTTCGAACCGCCGCGTTGCTCGGGCTGTCCATCTGGTGCTTTGCCCGAGCGTACTATTTCGCTTTTTACGTGATCGAGCATTACGTCGACGGCGACTACCGGTACGCCGGGCTCGGCGATTTCTTCCTCTGGTCGTGGCAGCGGTTTCGCAAACGGAATTCGGCGACGGAATCGAACGTCGAAACAGTCTCGAATTCTGAGGGCTGACCGGTTGTCGCCTCAAACATTCTTCGTACGATCCCGCTCATGAAAATCCTCATCACTGCCGGACCAACTCGCGAATACCTCGACGATGTGCGTTACCTGTCAAACGCCAGCAGCGGGAGGATGGGATACGCACTCGCTCAGGCTGCGCTGGATGCCGGGCATCAGGTTGTGCTTGTAACAGGCCCGGTCGATCTGAAACCGCCAACCGGTTGCGACGTCCGATACGTTATCACGACCGAGCAGATGCGGGACGCAGCGATCGAAGCCTTTCCTCACTGCGACGGAGTCATCGCAGCCGCCGCCGTTTGTGACTACAAGCCGCGCGTTCGAACTCCCGGCAAGATGACTAAGATCGGTGAACCGATCTCGATTGAACTGATCGAAACCGACGATGTGCTCGCACAGCTTGGTCGTACTCGAGAAGGTCACTGGGTGGTCGGCTTTGCCCTCGAAGCCGAGAACGCTCGCGAGAACGCCCTGCAGAAACTGCGAGCCAAGAATTGCGACATCGTCGTACTCAACAATCCAACGGCCATCGGCTCCGACACAAACGACGTGCAGATCCTGGACGATTCGGGAGAAACGCTTTCGCATTTGACCGGAGCAAAGGCGGACATCGCTCGCGAACTCGTCGCCTGGATCGAGCAGCACCTTCAGCGATAACGGTGTATCTGCAAGAGAACTCGTTTGACTGTGTGTCGCTGGCTCTGCCAGTGCGGAATCTCGCTCAGACACCGATTCGAACAAGCACTGGCAAAGCCAGTGGCGCACTCTGCTGTAGCAACTCGCGCAATCGCTCGTTCCACTGCGAACCTGACCAACCGTTTCATCCGGTCAGGTCGGGTACTGAGAGTCTCGTCCCAACGCGGTATTTCACGCCATCGCCATTTTTTGTGCTATGTTTGAGGTACTCCCGGAAAGCCTCAACTCAGCACACCCGGTGAACGGAAACCTCTGCAATCTCTTGCGGACGTGCCTGTAGAGCCGGCCAATGCTGACACGATGCTGCCTGGAGCCTGCCTCAAACAAGCCATCAACATAATCGTTCCGCCCGTATTTTTCCGCGAGCTGGGGCGAGACATACCTCCACACATGCTGCCCGCATTGCCGGTCGCCCGTACGCCCCGCTGCGTGAAAGGAACGTCCACAGCAATTCACCGTCGATTTTTCGACGCATAAAAACATCAATCCATGATCCCTGCAGGATCAATCCAGGTGGCCCGGCGCTTCGCGTGGGTGACCAGTACGATCAGTGTCTGCTCACAACAACCACGGACAACTGACTGACTGTCACTTTCGCGAAGCGCCGAGGCTGCAACGGATTCTGCAGACTCGTGACTGGACTGCCAGGCCCCCGCCGACCGTACGGTCGGAGCTTTGTGGCCCCGTCACATCACTTTTGAAGCAAACTGCTGATCGTAGATCGTAGCTGGAACAAGCTCTGCGCAGTTCCAGCGCAAACAACTCAAGTACCGTTTCGATTTGCCGGAACTGCGCAGAGCTTTTCCTGCCTACTTCAAATCTGACGCTGCAATGTGTGATCAGGGTTCGCTCTGATCGCCCCGGGCTACGAATCCGTTCCAACAGAATCGGTAACCAATACCAACATGTGGGATCTACACCGCATCAAATCCGATTTGATTGCGCTGGCACTTTTTGCAGCCACGCTGTTTATCGGTCTGAGTATGCTCAGCTTCGACCCGGGCGATCCGCCGGGAAGGCTGGTGCATCCGGTGCGCGAGGTTCCGCTGAATCTTTGCGGCGAACTCGGCGCACAACTTTCATACGGACTCCGAGCCGCGTTCGGCATTGGCTCGTGGTTTCTCGTAGTTGCGCTGGCCGCGTTCGATTTCCGACTACTTTCTCGCGGCCCTGACGATGCTGTCAAGCAAAAGGCGATTGGCACGTCGCTGATGCTCGCCTCGCTTTGTGTGGCTCTGCACCTGTTGGCTCCTGATATTGCTTCCGGACAGATCGTCGGTAGTGGCGGGTACATTGGAGCGTGGGGAGTCGCCGCGTTTGAAGAGCACTTTGCAACGACGGGACTGTGTATTCTTCTGTCGTCGTGTTTCCTGGCTGGCTTTGTTCTGGTGGCGGATACGAGCATCGTGACGCGCGCGTTGCGTTTTCTGCTGCGCCCGGTCGTGGCTTTGCCGACCGCGTTACTCGGCACTCTTGCGTGGCTTGTAAAACGTCGCCCGAAAGAAGATGGGGAAATTGAGTTCGATCATCGCGGAGCACTCGCGCATCGTGACTCCGTCGTCGCGACCGAAGACGATGACGAGGAAGAGCCTGAAGAAAAGATTGATGACGAAGCCGAGGACTCCACTGGTGAACCCGGCGAGATTAAGGTTAATCCTCCGGTGACCGCGTTGTCTCAGCGAGACGAAGTAATCGCGAAACTCGAAGCGGCATCGGCGACGAGTCACGACACGCCATACACCTTGCCGTCGCTCGACCTTCTCGAAGACAGCGAAGAGTTTCCGTACGAAATCCTCGCCAAGCGTGCGCGTCTGGCTGCCATCACGCTTGAGAAAACGTTCCAGGAATTCGGCCTCAACGTGAAGGTCGTCGAGATCGACACCGGTCCCGTGATCACGCAGTTCGAACTGGAACTCGAAGCCGGGCTGCGTCTGAGCAAAGTGACCAGCCTGGCCGACGACCTGGCGATCGCGCTGCGAGTTCCGTCGGTTCGCGTCGTGGCTCCAATTCCGGGAAAGAACACCGTCGGCGTTGAAGTGCCGAACGACAAGCGAGTCATGGTGCGACTGCGCGACCTGATCGAATCCTGCGCGAAGGACATCGAGGACAAACGGATCCCGTTGTTCCTCGGTAAGGACGTCAGTGGTCGACCACTGGCCGTCGACATGGCCAAGATGCCTCACCTGCTGATTGCCGGTCGAACGGGCACAGGCAAGAGTGTCTGTCTGAACGCGCTGATTCTGTCGATCCTGATGACACGGACGCCCGAGCAGGTGCGGATGCTGATGATCGATCCGAAGATGGTCGAGCTGAGTCCGTACAAGCGAATTCCGCATCTCATGCACCCGGTCATTACGGACATGAAGAAGGCGGAAGCGGTACTCGGCTGGGCCGTTGAGAAGATGGAAGAGCGCTACGACCTGCTGGCTCGAACCGGCGTGCGGCACCTCGACAGCTACAACAAGCTGAAACAGGAAACCCGACTTGAGCGAATGGGTATCGATCCGGAATCAGAAGAGGCTGCCGAGGTTCCTGAAAAGATGCCGTACATCGTCATCATCGCGGACGAAATGGCAGACATGATGATGACATCCGGGAAGGACGTCGAAGGGCACATCATCCGGCTCGCTCAGAAGTCACGAGCGGTCGGCATTCACCTGATTCTGGCCACGCAGAAACCAACGGTCGACGTGATCACCGGTCTGATCAAATCAAACCTGCCGGCTCGCGTCGCGTTTCAAGTGGCCAGTAAGAGCGACAGTCGAGTCGTTCTGGACGAAGGCGGAGCCGACAAACTGCTCGGCAACGGCGACATGCTGTTTCTCGCGCCGGGCACCAGCAATCTGTCACGGGCTCAAGGAGCGTTCGTCAGTGACGAAGAGGTGAATTCCGTCATCGACTACTTCGCCGAGTACGAACCTGACTACAGCGCCGAACTGGCTCGACTCAGCGCGTCAGGCGGAACGGCGACTCGCGAGCAGATGAAGGAACGCGACGAGCTGTACGAACAGGCGATCGATGTCATCGTTCGTGAAGGTCGAGGCAGTGTCTCGCTTCTTCAGCGGGCGCTGGGTGTTGGCTACGGTCGCGGAGCAAGGCTGATCGACTTCATGGCTGAAGACGGCATCGTCGGAGACTACAACGGTTCACAGGCTCGCGAAGTCCTTTTCACGCCCGAACAGTGGGCGGAGTTCAAAGAAGCCGGCGGGGCTCATCTTGAAGACGAGCCGGCATTCGCGTAGACGCTGGTCAGAAAACGTAGCGTTGGGTGATCTCGTCGCTGGCTTCTTTTTCGTGTCTGGCCTGGATCGTCACGTTCGACAGCGTGCCTTCAGAGTTGCTTTGAGCTGTAGCCGACGTTGGCCAGCGAGAGGAACGATTTCGACGAGCCGGTGCTCACGGTGATGGTGCGTCCGCTGCTCGAATTCTCATCCGCCATGACCGCCGACTGAGTTCCCGTGCTGGTTTGAGGAACGTGTCGAGAATAACTTCCCGAAAGTCGATTCCTGGTGAGTCGCAGGCGTAACGTCGGGAAAATCTATTTTGCGAGGAGAGTCGCCGTCAGGCGGTAAATGCCGAAGTTTGCCGTCGCGATCGGCATCGCTCTGCGACAATTTGCAGGAAATCTGTCGCTCAGGATTTCACAGCAACATTTCACAACAACGGGCAACCGGCACCAGAAGGCGGCGAGTTGCTTCGAGCAGGGTTAATTGAAACTTCACTTCGGCTCGGTTAGACGTGTTTGTCTTTGCATAAACCATGAAGAGCTTTTCGGGGCAGGCTGATGAAGCGACACTTGCTCATTGCTGTGATTTTTCTGGCTGAGCTTTCATCCCCGGTGGCCTTGCAGGCTGACGATGCGGCAGTGCGGCAGACACGTGACCAGGACTCGCTGACTCTCGTGGCGAGAATCGTCGATCGGTACTGTGTCGCCTGCCACGACGGTGCTGAGCCAGCGGCTGGCCTGAATCTTCGCGAGTTTGATACGCGCGTGGTTCGCGACACCGAACAGTGGAATACGGAAACGTGGGAGAAGATCGTCAAGCGAATGGCGGCGCGGCAGATGCCGCCGCCGGATGTCGAACGGCCTTCCGAGTCTGAATACGCAACCGTGCTGACGGCAATGGAAGCAGCTCTCGATCAACACACCGAGAAGTATCCTCAGCCAGGTCGGACGGATTCGGTTCGGCGTCTGAACCGCACCGAATACCAGAACGCGATTCGTGATCTGCTGGCGGTTGACGTTGATGTCGACAGTCTTCTGCCGGCTGACCAGCTCAGTCATGGTTTTGACAATGTGACGGTCGGAGAACTCTCGCCGTTGCTGCTCGGTCGGTACATCACCGCTGCGGAAAAGATCAGTCGGCAGGCTGTTGGCGGTCTTGAGAAAAGTCCGGGCGGCCTCACCGTGCGACTGCCGGCTGACCGGACGCAGGATGTTCATGTCGACGGGCTGCCACTGGGAACTCGAGGCGGGACGCTGTTCGAACATCACTTTCCGGCAAACGGCCAGTATGAAATCCAACTGCGGCTGATGCGCGACCGTGATGAAAACATCGAAGGTCTCACCGAGCCGCACGATATTGACGTGCTGCTCGACCGTGGTCTGGTTCACCGCTTCACCGTAACGCCGCCTAAAGGAAAAGCCGGTTACCAGAAGGACGACACGCTCGTGGACGCTCATCTCAGGAAGCGGTTTCGAGTCACGGCTGGTCCTCACAAAGTCGGCGTAACATTTCCGAGCAGGTCTGCGTCGTTGCTGGAAATCAACCGGCAGCCTTTTGAAGCCAGCTTTAATCGACATCGCCACCCTCGTCGCGCGCCGGCTTTGTTTGAAGTGTCGATCGTTGGGCCGTTTGATCCAGAAGGTCCTGGCGATACTCCCAGTCGACGAAAGATTTTTTCTCCGGACTCCGTTCAGCACGGTGAGGATCAGGTTCCGACGACTCGGGCTGAAAAGACTCTTCGACCGCTGGTGAGCCTCGCGTATCGCCGACCAGTGACTGAAAACGACCTCGCCATCCCGATGCGGTTCTTCCGCCAGCGCTTTGCGACCGACGGTTTCGATGCCGGCATCGAGACTGCCCTGTCCTCCGTTCTGGTCAATCCGCACTTCCTGCTGCGGGCAGAAAAGGATCCCGAAGGTCTGCCCCCAGGGAGTATCTACCGGATTTCTGACATTGAACTGGCGTCTCGGTTGTCGTTTTTTCTGTGGAGCAGCATCCCTGATGAGGAGCTGTTGACACTCGCCGCAGCCGACCAGTTGCAGGACGCGGACGTGTTGAAGTCACAGGTTCAGCGAATGCTGAAAGACCAGAGATCGCGGTCGCTTGTCAACAACTTCGCGGCTCAATGGCTATACCTGCGGAATCTGGATTCATTTCAGCCGGATCGTCGGCTGTTTCCAGACTTCGACGACAACCTGCGAATCGCCCTGCGCCGCGAAACCGAGTTGCTGTTCGAAAGCGTGCTTCGCGAAGACCGCAGCGTTCTGGACCTGCTCCGAACGGACTCGACTTTTCTCAACGAACGCCTGGCCAGGCACTACGGAATTTCTCACGTGTCCGGCAGCCATTTCCGTCAGGTGACTCTTCCCCAGGACAGCCATCGAGGTGGCCTGCTCCGGCATGGCAGCATTCTCGCGGTGACGTCTTACGCCACCAGAACGTCGCCGACAATCCGGGGCAACTGGATTCTCGAAAACATTCTCGGCACGCCGGCTCCTCCGCCTCCGCCGAATGTGCCGAGCCTGAAGGACGAAACGGCATCCTCAGCGGTCACCATCCGCGAGCGTCTGGCCGAGCATCGACAGAATCCCGCCTGCGCCAGCTGCCACAATCTGATGGATCCTGTCGGCTTCGCGCTGGAAAATTTCGACGCCGTTGGCCGCTGGCGATTGTTTGACCAGGAGCAGCCGGTTGATTCTTCGGGAGCCTTGCCGGACGGAAAGAAAGTCAACAGCCTGGAAGAACTGGAAGCCGGTATTCTCGCTCGACCGGAAATGTTTGTCAGCACGTTGACCGGAAAACTGCTGACATTTGCACTTGGTCGAGGGGTAGAATTCCACGACGCTTCAGCCATTCGTCAGGTTGTGCGGGAAGCTGCCGACAATGACTATCGGTTCTCGTCACTCATTCAGGCCGTCGTGACGAGTACGCCATTTCAAATGCGAGTTTCAAAATGATCAACACTCGAAAATCAATCTCACGACGAACGCTGCTGCGAGGCGCCGGCGCCGCATTTTCACTGCCACTGCTGGACGCGATGATTCCCGCCAGCACGGCGCTGGCCGAAACTGCCGCCGCTCCGACTCAGCTTCGTCGGCTGGGCTACATCTACATGCCGATGGGCTTTAACCCGAAAGAATGGATTCCGAAGGGCGACTCACTGAACAAGCTGCCGTCGACGTTGCAGCCTCTTGAGAAGGTCAAGGATCAGGTGACCGTGATTTCCGGGATGGAATTGCGGAACGCGTATCCGGGATCTCACGCGACGTCGAACTCGGCCTTCCTGAGCGCGGCAACGGCGAAGCGAACAGAAAGCTCGGACTACCATCTGGGCACGACCGTCGACCAGATCGCTGCCAGACGTCTGGGTCAGCAGACTCCGCTGCCATCGCTCGAACTGGCAATGGACCTGCTCAACAACGCCGGACAATGCGACAACGGTTACGCCTGCGTCTACCAGAACAATCTTTCGTGGTCGACGCCGACGACTCCGCTGCCCGCCGAAGCGCATCCGCGACTCGTTTTCGAAAATCTGTTCGGCGAAGGCGGAACGGTCGACGATCGACGTGAGACGCTGCGTCGTCGAGCCAGTCTGCTGGACTCGGTGACGGAAGAAATGAAGCGATTCCAACTGCAACTCGGCGCGAACGATCGCGGCAAAGTTGACGACTATTTCCAGAGCATTCGCGAAGTCGAACGTCGCATTCAACGGGCGGAAGCCAGTGTCGATGAGAACCCGCTACCGGATCTCGATCGACCGGTCGGAGTGCCCGCCGCGTACGCCGACCATGCTCGATTGATGTTCGACCTGCAGCTTCTGGCGTTTCAGGGCGACATCACCCGCGTCATCTCGTTTCAGCTCGCTCGTGAAGCCAGCACACGGACTTACCCGGAGATCGGCGTCCCGGAACCTCACCATCCGATTTCGCATCACGGAAACAATCCGGACAAGCTCGCCAAGCTGGCAAAGATCAACCAGTTCCACGTGTCCCTGTTCGCCGAGTTTCTGCAGAAGATGGCAGCGACCCCTGAAGGCAACGGCTCGCTGCTTGACCACTCGCTTTACCTTTATGGCAGCGGCATGGGCGACCCCGACGCGCATGATCACACCGACCTTCCGCTCATCGTGGCTGGCGGAGCGGCTGGCAACATGCGCGGCGATCGGCATGTCACCTACGAAAAACACACGCCGATGGCCAATCTGCATTTGACGCTGCTGAATAAGGCAGGAATCGAAATGGACTCCTTCGCCGATAGCAACGGAACAGCCGATGAGCTGTTCGCCCCGGTTTCTCTGTAGTCGATTGATTCAGCAGGTGATTCGTTAATGAAGAATCTTCGCAACAACATAGTGCCCCCGCCTGCGCCACCTGAATGTGATGCAACGGCGCAAAGACGCAAAGAATCGCAACGTGTATCTGCTTATTTGTGTCTGGTTATTTTGTTGGGGAGCCTGCTGACAGCGGCTCGCGCGAATGATGCGAAACCGGCTGACGAGCGTGCGGCGAATGTCCGGTTGGCAGACGCCGCTGAATTCAAACGCTGGACGGAAGTGGAAGAACTGGCCGAGCGAGGCATCGATCCTGACCAGACTCAAGCCGACGGTATGACCGCCTTGCACTGGGCTGTTTTTCATGGTGACGAAAAGACCGTTCGTTTGCTGATCGATTCAAAATGCGACGTTAACGCGACGACTCGTTATCAAGTGACTCCACTGTCGATCGCATGCCAACTCGGTCGTCCCGAAGGTGCCAGACAGTTGCTGGCGGCTGGCGCGAATGCCAATTTTGTCCAGCCGGGCGGAGTGACGCTCCTGATGACTGCAGCGCGTACAGGAAACACAGACTGCGTAAGTCACCTGCTGAAAAACAAAGCAGACGTCAACGCTGCCGAACGGCGAGGCCAGACAGCCTTAATGTGGGCAGCGGCTGAAGGCCATGTCGCGGTGCTGGATCTGCTGATCAAAGCGGGAGCTGATATTGACCGCTCAACGTCGAAAGGCTTCTCGGCCATCATGTTCGCAGCCAGACAGGGGCACATCAATGCTGTCAGGCGATTACTGGCAGCAGGCGTCGACCCCAACACGGCGATGCATCCGAAGTCTTCAGGCAATCGAACGCCACGCAACGGAACTTCCGCTTTGCAACTGGCCGTTGAAAGTGGCCACTTCGAACTGGCACTGATCCTGGTCCAGGAAGGCGCCGATCCGAACGATCAGCGCAGCGGTTTTACGCCGCTGCACGCTTTGAGCTGGGTCCGTAAACCGGATCGAGGAGAAAACGAAAAAGGCGACCCATCACCGCGCGGATCAGGGCGCCTGACGAGCCTTGAGTTTATCGAGGAACTGGCCCGCGCCGGAGCCGACATCAACGTTCGGCTTGCGAAGGGCAGCGGTGGTCGAGCGGTTCTCAATAAACGCGGAGCGACACCGTTTCTACTCGCTGCAAGAACTGCCGACGTTCCATTTATGAAGCTCCTCCTGGAACTCGGAGCCGATCCGACAATTCCCAACACCGAAGGTTGCATGCCGATCATGGCCGCCGCCGGCATCGGAGTCCGTGCCGTCGGTGAAGAAGCCGGAACGGAATCCGAAGTAATTGAGGCCATCGACTTCCTCGTAAAACTTGGAGCAGACATCAACGTCAAAGACGAAAATGGCGAAACAGCCATGCACGGAGCGGCTTATCGGAATTTTCCGGAAGTCGTCGCTTCGCTGGCCAAACACGGAGCCGATCCAGCCGTCTGGAATCAGAAGAACAGACACGGTTGGACTCCGACCATGATTGCCTCGGGGAAACGCCCCGGATCTTTTAAGCCATCCCCCGAAACAATCCGCGCACTGAAAGCAGCGATGAACGTCGCCGAGAATTAACGCAACGCCACGATCAACAGACGCTTCGGCTGACATCCAGAAACACTGCTACTTTCGGCCCCTTCCATGACTCAAGACAGTATTCACGCACCATCGCCGACGTTGAACAGCACCGCCCCTGATTCGAGGCTGCTGCGGGGCGCTCTTGTTGTTGGCTTTTTGTGGTACTCGCTGCTCGCCTGGCTGATTGCCACTTCTGACCCGGCGAACGTGAATATCCGACAGATCGTTGAGTCTGACGCGATCGTCCGGGCGACTGTCGACATTAATGGAAATGTGCATGTCGACCATGTCTGGCGAGGAAATGTCGAGAACGGTCCGCTCGACGTTGCCTTTCCTGACGAAGCCTTGAAGCCGGGTGATTTCTTCATTCCGTTGCGGAGAAATGCGACCGGATGGGAAATCACTCCGGCTCGAATCGGAGACGGAATACGGCTTGTCTATTCCGCGTCAGATTCAATCGTCGAGCAAATGCGAAAACTTCTCGACGAATAAAGAGGATCACGAAGTTGGAAATTCAGCCCGCAGAAACCATCCTGCAGATGACCAGTGCTGGAACCATTTCGCAAGACTCGTCGCGAAGTCGTCATCATTGCCTTCGGGCATTTCTTCAGCGGCGACTTCGATGGCCTCTCCAAGAGTATTGCCATCAAGGATCGCTCGGAGCAGGAGATATTCGGCTCGCGACACAGTTCCCCGTCGCACGACATAGTCTCGCCGCGTGATGACGAGGAGCGTTTCTTCCGGCAGCGGGATCTCGGGAGACTTACCTCGGCGGACGGCGGTAACGTACTCGTGAACCGGGAACGATGCTTCCATCAGCCGCAACGACGGGACGGGGACAAACCGGGTTTCGCAGACTCGTTCTGGCGGAACTGACTGCAAGTCTTCTGGCTGCAACGATTCGAGATTCTCAGGGCCAGGACCATCGAAGACTTCCGCGTAGGTTCGCTCAAGGGTGGCAAGGTCGATCAGAAAATCCGGCCAGCCGGGTTTCGGCACGTCGGTTGGCCGAGTATCGATCAGGTATTGAGCGAACCGTTCACCGAGAAACCCCAGCGAGTAACTCGACGACGGCGAGTGCTGAATATATCCCAGTGCGAAGCTGTCGAAAGTTTCTTCGCCGAGTGCATAACGGGTCGCCGGAAACTCTTCGCCCAGACACTCGATCAGTCGAGCAAAGTAGGCGTTCCCGTAAACTGCTAACCGCTCCGCACTGCCCAGCCGGCTGGAACGCTCGACGACGTCTTCAATCTGCGCCGCGCCGATTTCGATCTGCTCTCGGGCAGCCGAAGATTCAATCCCCGCTGAGATACCATCGGGGTGAGTGATCACTTCCTGAACCCATCGTTGAAGCTTGTCCAATGATCGTTGCTCGGACATTCACTCGACCTCAGCCGCGACGAAGACGGCAGGCTGAGGAACCGTTGTCGTCCGCTGAACAGCCAAAGCTCGCCGTTCCTGTTTTGGCAATGCAGCTCCGTCGTCGCGGATCAAATCCCGAGCTTTCAGAACTTCACCATGCACGACGTCGAAGTCGGGAATCTGAGCGTCCCATTCGAGTAACGTCGACACTCCGCCCGTCAGCTTGTGAGCCAGACGGTACAGCTCCCACACCTTGTCCACGACGAAATTGTCATGCGTGTCGATGATGTGTGTTCCGCAGTCCGTATGTCCGGCGAGATGAAACTGCACGATCCGTTCGTGCGGCAGCGATCGGATAAAATCTTCCGGATCGAGATCGTGGTTGAAGCAGCTCACGTAGACGTTGTTCACGTCGAGCAGCAGCCCGCAGTCAGACTCTTCAGCCATGCGAGTCACGAAGTCCCACTCGGACATGGTTGAGTCGGTGAAGGTTACGTACGTGCTGGGATTTTCCAGAACGAGTGGCCGCTCCAGAAAGTCCTGGACCGTTTTGATTCGACTCACGACGTGCTGCAGCGTTTCGTCGTTGTACGGGAGCGGCAACAAATCATGTCCGTTGATCCCGTTCACCCCGGTCCAGCAAACGTGATCCGAAATCCAGACGGCCTGGGTCCAATCCGCCAGCGCCTTCAGCTTGCCAAGGTATTCGAAATTAATCGGATCGGTCGAACCAATCGACAGCGACACGCCATGCATGACGACTTTGTACTGCTCAACGATCTGCTCCAGCACATGCCGCGGCCGACCGCCGGAGTCCATGTAGTTTTCCGAGATAATCTCGAACCAGTCGACGTCCGGCTTGTTTTTCAGAATGTGCGGGTAATGGGTCGTTCGTAATCCGACGCCAAACCCCAGATTAGGTAAACCTAGCCGAGCTTCCGTCATGAGGGACTCCGAACGCTGAATTTCAATTGAGACAGGACTCGAACGGTCGCCCATTGTGGCGGCAACTTCTGGGATCTCTGTGGGCGACTATACACTTTCAAAGATCGTAGCGACGCCCTGTCCCTGACCGACGCACAGAGTTGCCAGGCCGTACTTCGCTCCTGAATCTTTCATGCGATGCAGCAGCGTGACGGCGATGCGAGCCCCGCTCGCTCCGAGAGGGTGGCCGAGGGCGACCGCTCCACCTCGTGTGTTGACTTTCTCTTCGGTGATCCCGAGCAGCTTCATGACGGACAGAACCTGGACTGCGAAGGCTTCGTTGATTTCCAGGCAGTCCATATCGTCGAGGGTCAGTCCGGCTCGCTTCATGACTTTGTGCACGGCCGGCACCGGGCCGATGCCCATTTCTTCGGGAGCGACTCCGGCGACAGCCATGGCTCGGATCCTGGCCATCGGTTTCAGCCCGAGTTCGTTCGCTTTTTCTTCGGACATGATCAGCAGCGCCGCGGAGCCGACACTCAGCTGCGAGCTGCTGCCAGCCGTCACGCTGCCACCGGCGGGATTGAAAGCCGGAGGCAGTTTTGCGAGACCTTCGGCTGTGGTGTCGGCACGGATTCCCTGGTCGATGGAAATTAATTCTTTCAACCCGGCTTCAGAACGGCCCCACGTGGGAATGATTTCGTTGGCAAACTCGCCTTTTTCGGTGGCAGCTGCCGCGAGTTGCTGGCTTCGAGCGGCGAATGCGTCCTGAGCTTCTCGCGGAATCTGATATTTCATCGCCAGATATTCGGCAGTCAGCCCCATGTTCATAATAGCTTCGCTGTGCCGCACAAACAGGCCGGGAGCGGGGTCGTAATCTTTGAACGCCGGAATGTGGCCCATGTGTTCGATGCCGCCCGCGATCTGAATGTCTTCGCAGTTCGCCGCGATACTCATTGCACAATCGTTGATCGCCTGCAGACCGGACGCGCAGTTTCGGTTGAGCGTGACTCCACCAGTTTCAATCGGCAGCCCCGCCATCAACGACGCCACGCGAGCCACGTCGAAACCCTGCTCGCCCTGCTGCTGGACGCAGCCCCAGCGGATGTCTTCGATGAGCTGCGGATCGATTCCTGTTCGTTCGACCAGAGCCTTCATAAGTCCGGCAGAAAGCTCATCGGCTCGAACATTGCGAAAATTTCCGATGGATTCATTGGCCTTTGCAATCGGCGTGCGGACAGCATCAATAACGACGGCGTTTCTCATGGTGGCTCTCCGAAACCATCTCTTCGTCCGTGTGACTTGCTGTCTCGAATCTTCGACCAGACAGCCTCGTGTTGACTCAGTTGGGGAGGATGTCGGTCAGTCCGCCAGATTGTCAATAGCGCGGGGTGATAAGCGCGGGTCAGACTCAGCCTGACGGAGTCAGCACGAGGAATTCCCAACCACGAAATACTCGAAACAGACGAAGACGTTTTTGTGTATTTGGTGCCTTTTGCAGTTGCTTCCAAAACTCCTTTCATTATCGAATAAATTCGTCAGGCAGAGCCTGACCTACGGACTGACGGGAACCTGGAATGTGAATCCGCTAACATTCCGCTCCGTCTGAATCAGAAGTTCGGACCAGTTTGCCCCTGAGAATCCTCGAACAGCGAAATCACGGATGAAGATCGCCATTATCGGTTCCGGAATCTCTGGCCTGACCGCCGCCTGGCTGCTGCACCAGTCGCACGAGATCACCATCTTCGAAGCCAACGATTACATCGGCGGGCACACTCACACGATCGATGTGGATGTCGACGGCGAGCAACTAGCGATCGACACCGGATTCATCGTCTACAACGACTGGACATATCCGAATTTCATCGAATTGCTCAGGCGGCTTGGCGTCGGATCGCTGGCAACTGAGATGAGCTTCAGCGTTCGGTGCGAACGCAGCCGGATCGAGTACAACGGGTCAAATCTGAACGGTCTGTTTGCTCAGCGAAGCAACCTGCTGAAGCCGCACTTTCATCGAATGCTGCAGGACATCCTTCGTTTCAACCAGGAGTCGCTTGGGCTACTCGATGAGGACAACGAAAAGTTGACCGTCGATGAGTACGTGACTCAGCGAGGCTATTCAAAACAATTCTCCGATCTGTACCTCATCCCAATGGGAGCGGCGATCTGGTCCTGCCCGCCGGAAACGTTTGGCAAATTCCCCATCCGCTTTATCGTCGAGTTCTACTGGAACCACGGCTTGCTCAGCATTCGAAACCGGCCTCAGTGGCGAGTGATTTCCGGCGGCTCCGCACGCTATGTCGAGAAACTGATTGTGCCGTTTGAAAATCGAATTCGGTTGAATTCTCGCGTCGAAGCGATTGCTCGCGATGAAAATGGCGTCATGATTTTCGGAACAGGTGCAGTAGACCAGTGTTTCGATCATGCGATTTTTGCCTGTCATAGTGATCAGGCTTTGAGGATCCTGGGAGACTTCGCGACTTCAACAGAACGAGACGTCTTGAGCAAATTTCCTTATCAGAAGAATTCTGCAGTACTTCACTGGGATGATTCCGTGCTTCCGAAAAGACGCCGCGCGTGGGCAAGCTGGAATTATCACATCGACAACGCGCCGTCAGGCCACCAGGAATCTTCGGATCAAGCTGGTCGAAGCGCGACGGTTACCTACAACATGAATATCCTTCAGAGGTTGAAGGCTCAGAAAACGTACTGCGTGACGCTCAACCGGGACGAGGCGATTGATCCTGAGAAGATCATCGGGCAGTACGAGTATCACCACCCAATTTACACAATCGAGCGTCGAGCCACTCAAAAGAGACATTCAGAACTGATCAATCAGAACAGAACTTCGTTCTGTGGAGCTTATTGGGGCAACGGCTTTCATGAAGACGGCGTCAACAGCGCGCTGGCCGTGTGCCGACAACTCGGAGTGGAGCCGCCTTGGCAATAGTAGACACCAGCACTCTGAAGAGCTGCCTCTACGTCGGCAAAGTCCGGCACCGTCGCTTCACGCCCGTCGAGAATGGGTTTACTTACTCAGGGTCCTGGCTGTATCTCGACCTGAGCGAACTCGATCGAGTCTTTGCGAAACGCTGGTTCTGGTCGACCGGCCGGACAGCACTCGCCAGGTTTCACCGAACCGACCACCTGGTTTTCCCGGGCGACATTCTGCCAGCGGCGCTCGACTCCGAAGAGTGGTCGAAGCCTGCGGAGCAAAGCTTCGGGAAACGTCCCGACCGACCTGTGGACAGCCTGCCGCCACTGGACGTCGCTGTGCGGAGCCTTGTCGAAGCCGCTGGCTTTGAACGTCCACCCGGACCGATTCGACTGCTGACTCAGCCGCGATACTTCGGCTACAAAATGAATCCGGTCAGCTTTTATTACTGCTTCGACGCAGACGATCAGCAGGTGCAGACGATCGTCGCCGAGGTTAACAACACTCCGTGGAGCGAGCGGCACTGCTACATCCTCGATCGGTCGAACCAGCCCGCAGACTCAACCTACCTTTCGCAGACCAGTGTTCCGGCAACTGAAAAGTCAACATCTGCGGTCGGACGCTTGCGTTTTCGACACGGCAAACGTTTTCATGTCTCGCCATTCATGAAAATGGACATGGAATATCGCTGGAGCATCGTTGCTCCGGACAAAACACTGACCGTACATATCGAGAACTGGCGAGACGAAGACCGCCTTTTCGACTGCACGCTTCACCTGAAGCGGCGATCGATTTCTGGCGGGCAGCTTGCCGGTTCGCTCATTCGTTATCCCTTTATGACGGGAAAGATCGCGGCGGGAATCTACTGGCAGGCCCTTCGTCTGTGGTGGAAAAAAGTCCCGTTCGTTCCTCACCCCGGAATTGCTCCTTCATCCGGCGAAGACATTGCCTCGCAGGCTGGCCACCTGCGAGCAGTCACGGACACCGTTCGCTCATGAAACCATCGAACCAAGCCGCCAATGATCCGGCAATCACGTCGAACTCGCCCGAACTCTCGGACGGTCGCCTCGACACTATTGCCAATCTGGAATCAATTGATGTTTCGCCAGTGCCGGACCTCCCCTCAGCAGGCAAGCCGAAACTGACCACTCGAATGCTGCGTCGCGGAGTCCTTAACCGATTCAGCAAATTGACCAATGGGTTGCTCCTTGTGACGGAAGGTGAAATCGAGCATCGGTTCGGCGATGAATCATCAGAAGAGTTGCTTGTTGCCAGAATCACGATTCATTCCCCGGAGTTCTTCCGGCGAATCGCGATCGGCGGAAGCCTGGGCTTCGCTGAGTCTTTCATCTTTGGAGAATGGACGTCCGACAGCCCGACCAATGTCGTGCGGATCTTCTGCCGGAACCTCGACGTCACCGACGCCGGCAACAGCGGAATCGTCCGTCTTGTCACGAAGCTCGCTCGAAAGTGGCACGAGCGGCAAAACAATTCGAAAGACGGCAGCGCCCGCAACATCCACGCTCACTACGATCTGGGCAACGATTTCTACTCGTTGTTCCTCGACGAAACGATGACCTATTCAAGCGGCGTGTTCGAAACTCCAGAGAGCACGCTTCACCAGGCACAGGTCGCCAAGATCGACCGTCTCTGCCGCAAGCTCGATCTGAAGCAATCCGATCATCTGGTCGAAATCGGAACCGGCTGGGGCGGCATGGCCATTCACGCCGCCAGGAATTACGGCTGCAAAGTCACGACAACGACGATCTCATCAGAGCAGCACGACTTTGCGTGTCGACGTGTCGCGGAAGAAGGGCTGGCCGATCGAATCACTCTGCTGCTGGAAGACTATCGCGATCTCCAGGGCAAGTTCGACAAACTGGTTTCGGTCGAGATGATCGAGGCCGTCGGCTACGAATACTTCGACACGTTTTTCACGAAGTGCGGCAGCCTGTTGAAACCCGAAGGTCAGATGCTCATTCAGGGAATCACGATGTCTGAGCAACGCTACCCGAAGTATCTGAAATCGGTCGACTTTATTCAGCGGTACATCTTCCCCGGCGGCTGCCTGATTACACCAAAATCTGTTCTGGATTCGGTCGCTCGCACAACCGACTTGCGGCTTCTGCACGTCGAAGACCTCGCCCCGCATTACGGTCGCACCGTACAACTCTGGCGCGAACGCTTTTTCGAGCAGATCGAACAGGTCCGGCTTCAAGGCTTTCCGGAAACCTTCATCCGGCTCTGGAACTTTTACCTTTCGTACTGCGAAGCGGCCTTCGAAGAGCGTCTGGTCGGCACTGTGCAGATGCAGTTTGCAAAACCCCGCTGCATGAATGACGCGCTGCGGCCATTCGTTTAACAAATCACTACGGCAACGCGTCTCGAGTTCTCGTGAACAGGTCGAGTGTCGTTGTGCCAACAAGTTTGATCCCCAGAATGACCGCGACGAGGATCAAACTGAGCATGAACAGATACTCGATCGTCGCGTGCGCCGACTCTCTGGCGAAAAATCGTCGGACACCCTGCAGAATTCTGATCATCACGAACTCCCGCATCCATTTGACCAAACCGGATTACATCCTGAGTTGAGTTCCCGCAACGTTGTGGAGTTTCGGCAATCCGATGTGGCATCACTGCAACAAACGGTCGGTGACTCAGTATGCTTCGCGTGTCGATGCACCTTCCGTACCGGAACAAATCGGCTGAGGCATATCACCGCAGGAGAATCATCGAGATGAACTGGCAGCGAATCGGGGCATTGAAATCAGTCGACGAGTTTCGGCAGTATCTGTCGGCCCAGCAGATCAATCTGCCGTTGGACGATGAACCTCTTTCAGCCGCTCAAGGCACTCCGCTTGCTCAGCCGATCAAGGTCGGAGACTTCACCGTCGGTAACCGCTGGTGCGTTCACCCGATGGAAGGCTGGGACGCAACGCCCGACGGTCGACCGAGTGATTTAACGATCAGACGCTGGCGAAACTTTGGCCTCTCAGGCTGCAAGCTGATCTGGGGTGGCGAAGCATTCGCTGTTCAGGCCGATGGACGTGCAAACCCAAACCAGCTTCTCAACCGCCCGGAAAATGCCGACGCGATGCGCGACCTACTTGGCACCCTGACCAGCGCACACGCAGAACGATTTGGCGAAGCCGCACTGGACGATTTGCTGGTCGGTTTGCAGTTGACTCATTCCGGACGTTTCTGCCGCCCGAACCGCAAAGACAAGCTGGAGCCGCGGATCGTCTATCACCACCCGGTACTCGACCCGAAGTTCGGCATCGCAGCCGATGACGACTCGGTCGTCTTGTCCGATGACGATATCAAGCGACTGATCGACTCTTACGTCTCCGCCGCAAAGCTCGCACAAAATGTGGGGTTCCAGTTTGTCGACGTGAAGCATTGCCACGGGTATCTCGGCCACGAATTTCTTTCGGCCTTCTCTCGCCCCGGCACTTACGGTGGAGATTTCGCCGGCCGAACTCGCTTCATTCGCAATATTCTGGACGGCATTCGTTCCGAGTGTCCCGGTCTGATGGTCGGAGTACGACTCTCCGTCTTTGACCGCCCGCCGTATCACCCAGATCCCGACCGAGCAACACCCGGAAAGCTCGGGCCGGGGATCCCGGACGACCATCCAGTCGAAGATTATCCGGGATTCGGATGCAGCAAAGACAACCCGCTGGAAATGGATTTGACTGAACCGCTTCGCCTGATCCGAATGCTGCACGACGAATTTGGCGTCGCGATGTTCAATCTGTCGGCCGGCTCGCCCTACTACAATCCGCACATCCAACGGCCCGCCTTCTATCCACCATCCGATGGCTACCAGCCGCCGGAAGATCCGTTGATTGGCTGCGTGCGGCAGATCGAGTCCGTGCGAAAACTCAAAGAGCTGATTCCAGACATCCCTGTCGTCGGCTCGGCCTGGTCGTACTTCCAGGAATACCTGCCACATGTCGCACAAGCCGCCATTCGAGACGGCTATTGTGATTTTGTGGGAATCGGTCGCCTGGTACTCAGCTATTGGGACATGCCGGCCGACGTACTCGAAGGAAAACCGATCCGTACCAAAGCTATCTGTCGGACCTTTAGCGACTGCACCACTGCCCCCAGAAACGGCATCATTTCCGGCTGCTTCCCGCTCGACGAAATCTACAAGAAGTCGCCGGAAGCTACCGAGTTGAAACAGGTGAAAGACCAAGTCCGCCAGCGTCTTTCGTAGGCCAGTCTCCAGGGTCGGCACTGCCTACCCTACGAACAGGCTCACTGCCCCTCGATGTATCTCAACTGGATTTCGGTGTTCGGAAGTTTTTCTTTGAGTGCCGCGACGCCTTCCTCAGTGACGGCCGTTCGGGTCACCTTAAGATCTTTCAGAGACGTCAGCCCTTCCAGAGCTGGCAAACCTTCATCCGAAACCAGTGTTGACCCCAGATGAAGGAAAGACAGTTTGCTCATTCCGGACAAATGTTTCAGGCAAGCATCTGAAATCTGCGAGTTGTCCAGGTTCAGCCATTCCATGTCTGTGAGTCCGGCCAGATGTTCCACGCCGGAGTCTCCAACATAGGTCCGCCAGAGGTTGAGCCGCTTCAGTTTCTTCAAGCCAGCAAGGTGAGGCATCCCCAGATCGTTGATCGAGTTATTTTCGCTCAGGTCGAGGTCTTCCAGCGTCGTGACTTTTGAGAGATGAGCGAGCCCCTCGTTTTCGAACTGGCACTGAGAGATTCGCAATTTTTTCAGCCGAGGAAACTGACTCATAGTGGCGAGGGCGTCGTCGCCGACCAGCGTTTTCGCCAGATAAAGCTCTTCCAGCTTGTCGAGCCCCGCGAGCTGTTCAAGGCCCACTTCGCTGATCCAAAGGAAGTCCAGCAGCAACGCTTTCAGGTTTTTCATTTTGGCGACATGGGCCATCCCGTCGTCATCGACCGATGTTGCACCATTTTCGCCGGACAGTCGCAACGCCTTCAATTCTGACAATGCAGTCAGCGATTCCAGACCGGCGTTCGAAATCGTGCAGCCGCGAAGGTCGACATTCTGCAGTGTCGCGACCTTCCCAACAGCTGCCATGCCAGCGTCAGTCACGGCGGTTTCATTCAGCATCACTGATCGCAACCTTCGCAAACCGGCAAGATTATCAAGCGCCGCATCTCCGATAGCAGTGCCTCGGAAATCAACTTCAATGACCAGCCCGTCGCCGTCTTTTTTCAACTTCGCGCCGGCTTCTTCGAGCACCGAAACGCTGGCTGCATCGTCAGGTTCTGGAGTCGCTTCAGGCTCTGTCACGGATTGCGTCGCCCCGGTACCCGACCCCGACGTCCCTGTCGGAGTAGCCGTGGGTTTGCACCCGGAAAGGAATGGGACGGTGATGACCAGAAGAAGAGTTGTTCTGAAGCAGCTCATTGAAATGTCCTTTGGCGAGGCTGGTTGACTTGCCAGCGTTTTTGACGAAGCGACCTTTATAACAGCCGAGTCTCAAGCCATCCATCTGTCAGAGCAGCGTCAGTGTGAAGATCCATCTTGACACTCACTGCTGCCTCGCGTTCTTCTCTGCTGAATTATTCGAAATTTTCGCGACCTTATGCAGATTTTCTTTTGCTATCAGGAGCAAACAATGAACGGACTCTTTCTCCTTGCCCAGGACATGGGCCGATCGGCACAGACGCCGCAATCGCTGATGAAAACGATCGAGGGCTACGCTCAGGCATTCACCGACCCGGAAAAGGCAGCAACGTTCGCTGGAAACGTTCTGGCGGCGATCGCAATCTATATTGTTGGGAAAATCGTCGTCCGAATTCTGACGGGGCTGCTCGAAAAATTGATGAGTCGCGCTAAGGTCGACGCGACGCTGTCGACCTTTCTTTCAAACATCGCCCACTATGTGCTGATCACTTTTGTGATCCTGATGGCCCTGGAAAGTCTGGGCGTCAACACGACGTCGCTGGCGGCCATAATGGGTGCTGCCGGGCTGGCTGTTGGTCTTGCACTTCAGAGTTCGCTCTCAAACTTCGCATCCGGCGTGATGATCATCCTGTTCAAGCCGTTTCGAGTCGGTGACTTCATCGAGGCTGGCGGCGTCTCAGGAACGGTCGAAGACATCAGCATCTTCAGCACGATGATGAAAACCGGCGATAACAAACAGATCATCGTTCCGAACGGCTCGATCTACGGCGGCAACATCACCAACTACTCAGCCAAGCCAACCCGGCGAATCGATATGGTCGTCGGCTGTGGGTACGGCGACGACCTGCGAGCGGTCAAGGCGTTCCTCACAATTCTCGTCGAAAACGACGAACGAATCCTGAAAGAACCCGCTCCTGTGGTTGCGGTTTCGGCACTGGCCGACAGCAGCGTCAATTTTGTCGTCAGGCCGTGGGTGAATTCAGCCGACTACTGGGCGGTGCTCTGGGATCTGAACGAACGAGTGAAACTCGGCTTCGACGAACGCGGCTTCAACATCCCGTATCCTCAGCGCGACGTACACATTCACGAAACCGCCAGTTAAGACGCCTGTTTCAGCCTGTTGTTCTAAATCGGAAAGTTAATTCGGACACGTTCCTGAGTCGTAAGTGTAGCCGTTCCAGTTTTCAAACCTGAAGAGGCTCGCTTTAATCGCTGAGTTCTTTTTTCCAGAACTCCTGCGTCATGACAAAGCCCGACCGCTCGTAGAGCTTCTTCGCGCCGGGATTGGCCGTGTCGACTTCGAGGGTCACTCGACAGCAACCGATTTTTCTGGCTCGCTCAGCAACGGCATCGAGCAACATGGTCCCGACGCCTTGCCCACGATACTCGGCAGAAACCGCCAGATCATGAATATTGAGTAGAGATCGCCCGGTAAACGTCGAGAAACCTTCAAAGCAAACGGCGACTCCGATGACCCGCCCCCCATCGACAGCCAGCAGAATCTGTTTTCCGGAGATCGCAGCCAGTCGATCGACAAGATTCTCGCGAACATCCGCAGAAAGGCCGCGACCAGCAATGTGCGGCAGCCGGGCATATTCATCGAGCATGGCGACGAGCCCCTCGCCATGGGCCGACAACCGTAAATCCGCATCAACCACCGAAACCGCCATTCTTCACTGCCCTTTCTGCACAAATTCGCAACGTACTGCTGAGCGAGTTTTACGCGACTCCTGACCTCCGTCCAGTCGCACCATTGCCGCTGCACTCGGTTACTGTTACCCCGTTGACGTCGCGACATCCAGGTCTCTAATGTGGGGCGAAAGCTCGAAAGACTTCGTTTTCTGACTGAACCACCGTCCCTTATTACATCAAAATGTCCCCATTCGTTTCCCGAATTCTGTTCGTCGTTGCCAGTCTGACAGTTCCCATTGTCTGGGGAATTATCGTCAATTGGGTGTTCCAACGGCTGAGGACGGCGACGCCCTCCGACGAAGAGTCCGATACCGATTCTGCCGACGAACCCGTGATCGAGTATTACATTTGAATCCGAACCGACGTCGAATTTGACGACTCGGATCGTCCGCTCATTTTCAGGAAAGACTGTTGTGCCTGGGGAGTTGCTCCTACATGAACTGCTGCTGGTAGTCGGCTGTGGGTTCATCGTTGGCGGCCTGTCTGGAATATTCGGCGTTGGCGGCAGTTTCCTGCTCGTTCCCATCCTGCACATCGTTCTGGGAATTCCGATTGAATTCGCCGTCGGATCAACGGCCTGCCAGGTTCTGGGGCCATCAACCGCCGCACTGCTCGCTCGAAAAGTCACCCGACTTCAACTCCGACTCCCGCTGATCATTACTGGCGGAATTATCATGGGCGTCCTGCTGGGGACGCTGATCCTGAACGCAGCCGGGCAATTCGGTGAAGTTCAGGTCAGCGGGCGAATGGTGGAAGCCAGCGAACTGCTCGTCCTGGGAACTTATCTCGTCATGCTGCTCGGGATCGGCTCTTTCAGCCTGTACGAAGTTCGTCGTCAGCTTGACGGCAACCCTGTTTCGCGTGGTGCGTTAGCGTGTCTCAAAATTCCGCCGGTTGACACATTTTCGGAACTCGGTGTCGGCACTCTGTCGATTCCGATCCTCTCGATGTTCGGTCTGCTGACTGGAATTACGGCAGGAATGCTTGGCATCAGCGGGGCGTTGTTGTTGATTCCCGGCCTGGTCTATCTGCTCGACATCCGATCCCGCAAAGCCATTCTGGCATCCTTAATCGTCGTCTGGATTACATCGTTCCTGGCAACAATTTCGCACGCCTGGCATCAACATATCGACCTGGCACTGACGTTAGCGCTGATGTTCGGCGGGACAATCGGCGCCCGCATCGGATCAGAACTGAGTAACCGTCTTGAAGGTCGATCGCTTCGCAGCGGCATCGGCTGGCTGTCGTTATTCGCCGCCTGCCTGGTCCTGTTTCAGCTTTATCAGTTGCTGAAATAGACGATTCTCATGTTTTCTGTGCAGAAGCTGGCACCCGGAATAAGCTTCGTTTCCTTTGTGGCCTTCCTGCAGAACACAGAAAATGAATTCTCAAAGTGCTCCGGATCGGTGAGTTCCTCCGGTAAACTCAGCGACGAGCTGGCGGAGTTCCCGGCAGCTCGTACACCCTGGCAAGCTGTACGAGTAACTCTTCCAGCTGAGCATAGTAAGCATCTTCATCATCAAAAGATTGCTTGCGATCTCGCAGCTGAATAACTGCCTGTTCAAGCTGGTCACGCAACTTTCGAGTCTCTGGCAAAAGATGCTGCTCTGAATCGCTTCGCACCAGGTGCAACCGATGAGCCAATCGGCCATCGATACTCGCCTCCCCCTGCACCTTCCTGACCAGCCGCACGCCTCGGAAAAAGTCAGCTCGAACACCGAGTCCGTCGCCGTTGTCATCCAGCAGCGAATGCTCTGTCGCCAGCCGTCCTTCAGCTTCGTAGAACGCCAGCGTTCGACGACTTGCAGACAGAAATGCCTCAAACGCCGATGTCTGCCCGTCCTTGTCCAGGTCAAACTTCGAATCGCCCACCGCTTCCGAAAGGAATTCTCCGAATCTTGCAAAGTTGACCTCAGCCCCTGACTTCGTCGCCGTCATGACAACTCGATTTTCACCAGCAAGGGCCTTCAGAAACGGACCGCTGGCAGAAGAGCAATTGGCAATCACGGTCGGACACGAAACAGGTTCAAGCCACTTCTTGAGCTCCTCGGCACTGATGTCATCGTCTCGCAGGTTAAAGCGAGCCGACCGCCCATCGAACGTTCCATGCCCGACCAACACGACCCATAGCTCTGTCAGCTTCCGGGACGTTGCCTGGGCTGCCGCGTCGCGGAGTGCCTGTTCGACTGAACTACGATCGACATCACTCGACTGATTCGACGGGTCAGCCGTTGATCCATCAGCGTCGGTTTTGGGTCCAATTCTCGCAACTCTGGCACCACCCGTTGTGGCAGCAGCTTCCCAGCGATCGCTCCACAAATCAAACAATTGCCCGTACTCGGAAGTGCCCGAAGCCCCCCGAATGATGACGACGAGCCTGTCCTCTGGCGGTGCGTCGGCGAGAACCGTCTCGACTGAGCCACCATCCCCCGCGGGACAAAAAGGCTCGACCAACACAAACAGGCCGCAAAGAAAAACCGGGACGAGGTACGGTTGCCGTGTCATGAAACCTGTATTCAAGCTGCAAGTCCTTTGAAGAAATGGCGTCTTGCTGGTGCCCATTCGAGCATTCGAATTCCACAACGAAACGAGATCAAGGCAACCCTTTTGAGCGTCGAAGTCCCCATTCACCCACCAGGCACGACAACACAATCAGGAATACCAGGGGCTGATCCCATAATGGCATCGACCACGCCTCGACAACCGGCATCGGTTTACTCTGAAGTTGAGACACAAAGTCGTCGAGTTTGTCGGCCTGAACAATTTCCCCACCGGAATGCTCGGCAAGTTTGCTCAGCAGTTCACGATTAACGCCTGGCCTTTGAAACTCCTGAACGGCGGGTTCGTAGATCCAACCGGCGATGTCAGCATTAAGTTTCTTTCCATCGCCGGTCGTTGCTTCTGCTTCGACCGTCCAGGCTCCCGCTTCCTTCGGTACGAAGACGGCGGTGTAAACACCTGGTTCGTCGAGCGACGCTTCGGCGTTCAGGACGACTTCGTCGGAAACGACGGCATTTAACGAACCATCTGCGGAAGTAACCGGTGCAGCCTCGTCCTTTTTCTCTCCGTCTATCAAAAGCGTTACCGGGCCATTGACCCGAATCTGCACCTGCGCATTGTCGAGCGGCAAAAACTCTTCATCGACCACTCGCACATGGACACGCACGGCTTCGGGCGCAACGTCTTCTGCCGCAGCCATCTCAACACCAACTCGCTGCTGAACATCGGCGATCAGCCAACGCAGAGTTTGCCGCCACGCTTTCGGCAGGTCTTCCGGCTGATTTTCGTTTCTGGTGATCTGCCAGCGCCACAGGTCACCAACCAGCATCGCTCCCGACCGGCCACGCCCGTATGACTGCGTCACTAAAGCCGGCCAGTGTTCACCGCTCGCGTCCGAAACCGTCGACATGACAGACGCTCCCGGCTTGATTCCCTGAGTGGGATTCAGTGTTCTAAACGGGGGCATCGTTTTCAGCCGATCATGCTCGTCCGTTTCTGTCGGGCGAAGCCGCACCCATGGTTGCAGCCAGCCTTCGCGAGTCAGGTCAAGCGAAAGCCTTGCGTCCACTGCAGGGAACTGAGTTCGGTCCAGGTAAACCGGCAACGCATCGGCAACCGGCGTTCGTTCGTAGCCACCTGTGTGAAAACTCTCGGCCCCACCGAGCATCAGCAACCCGCCACCTCGTTCGCTGACAAACTTCTCGATCAACGTTAACTGGTCGCGATTGAAAAATTCCGCTTCGATGTCGTCGAGAATCAACGCATCGAATCCGAACAGTTCCTTCGGATCTTTTGGAAAGCCAGCTCGCAGTTCGTCAGCATCTTTGGTGTTCAGCCTGACGATTACAGGCTCATCATACTTTTCCGTTTCTTCGTCGGTTTCGCCTTTGAAACCGCGAAAAAGCGAGTTGCTTGACTGACCGTCTCTGCCGCGAAAGTCAAACTTCGCTTCACGCTTCGCGACGCGAATCATCCCGACCAGATCGATCTGGTCATCTTCCTCGACAGAACGCCTGAGGAATTTGAACTCCCAGTTCGGACGTCCGCAGACATAAAGGATGCGATGCTTCTCCGAGCCGCGGTTGACCTGCACGATTCTGGAATTGTTGGCGAGTGTGCTCTCCTCAAGCGGCGTGTCGGATTCTCCCCCCAGCTCCAGCGTCGTCACTTGTAGACGATAAAACGCGACACCCGTCTTAATCGGGCGAAACTGAAAACGGAACGGCAACGTGGTTTCGGGACTGCCAATCGCCTGCCGTTCGGTTTTGACTGTCTCACCATCCGAGTCAATCAGCCGACACTCGACAAGCAGGTCGGAAGACGAAACTCGCTCCATGCTCAGATCGTGAATTTCAACGTCGCACTGCAAGGAAACCGGCGCGTCTTCGAACGGTGTTTCACTGATCGAGACCGAAGTTATGGCAACGTCCGGCAACGACGAGTCCTGATCAAACAAAACCGGATAGATCGGCGGCAACGGAACGTCGCTACTGAGGCGTTCTTTCAGATCGTCCTCGGTCAGGTCCGTTGCGTTGCCGTCACTCAGCAGAACGATGCCACCAACGTGACGTTTTTCAAAACGGCTTCCCAGAGAACGCAGAGCCGCCTGTAACGCCGATGCTTCACCTCCCCATCTGAGTTCGTCGACCTCGCGAACAGTTCTAACTCGACGATCAAAGGCAAATTGATGAACCTCGAAGTCCTGACCCAATCGATCCAGCCACGAATCGGGAGTCGGCTGCAAAGTCGCTTTGAACTGAGTTTCAAGCGTTGCGTCATTGGCATTCTCACTGGACAACCGAGTCAAACTCTGGCTCGTATCCGTTAAGACGAGGAATAGATTCGAATGCGGTCGCGGATGAACGCCGCTCCAAACCGGTTCAATCAGGCAGATTGCCAGCAAGAGCAGCGCGAACACTTTAAGCGCGCCGGCCAGCCGGCGAGCACGTTCCGGAGCGTGTCCTTTCCCGACAGCATTCCAGGTCAGCAGCACGCCGACAACGGCAACGATTGCCGCAGGGATCAGCCAGACTGGACTTCCGATTGAGATCATTGATCGGTTCTCAACAACAGTTTCAGCATCTCTCGCCCCTACACTCCGCGTGGGAACGAGTTGATTCTTGATGACTACTTGCCCGACCCGATGCGTTCGTAATACCGACGAACCAACTCTGCATACTTATCCGGGACTGGATCACGATCGATCGGCACCAGCGAATCCGGTGACTCTCGACGAGCGATTTCTTCCTTCAGCTTCTCCTGAATTTCAGAGAGCGGTTCCAGTATCTGCATTCGGACCAGGCCCCACTGAGGCTCTTTTGAATGCCGCTTGAATTCGGCTCTCATGCTGCGAGCGGCCTCTCGAATTCTCGCTACTTCCGCTCGCATCTTCGGATCGTCGATCAGTTCTTCGATATTTCGAATCTGATCGGACCACTGAACGAAGCCCTCACCGGTAATCGGATTGCCCGGCCCGGTTGCGCCTCTGCCCTGTTGAGCCGTCGCAGACTGCTGCGGACTCGATGGCTGTCGTTGCTGAGTTGCCGACGGACGCAGACCTGGTTTTTGCCGAGGTGCAACTGGCGGGCTGGGTGACGAATCAGAAGGCGAACCCTCGCCCTCGCCGGTTCCACCCGGAGACTGACCCGGTTTACCTTCACCCGGCTGCGGCTTTCCTGATGGCGACTCACCCGAACTGTTCGGAGTCTGACTCTGCCCCTTCTGCTGGCCTGGTGACTGACCAGATTGCTGACCATCTGACGGCTGAGACGAATCGCCCGGCATCGGCTTTCCATCCTGAGATGGCTCACCCTGTCCTGGCTGTTGTCCGGGATTACCGCTCTGGGCAGGCTGACCATCTTTGGATGGAGTCTCGCCTGGCTTCTGAGCACCGCTGGGTTGTTTCGAATTCGGATCACCGGGCTGCTGCCCGTCGCCTGGTTGATCGCCCTTGCCTTTCTGACCTTCCGTGTCCGATTTCTTCTGGTCTGCATTTGGTGAGCCGGACGCCTTCTCGTTTCCGTTCTGCGGATCACCCTTACCTGCGTCCTTTTCTCGCGAGTTCTGTTTGCCCGGTTGAGGCTCGCCGTTCTCAGTTCCGGACTTCGCGACCGGCCTCTCTCCCTCCTGTGAGTCGGTTCCTTCCTGGCCGCTCTCGTCATCTGAATTTTTCGGGCCGCGACCGCCTCGCATTTTCTGCAACTCCGCCGGGTCCGCCTGAGCCAGTTCACGCTGCACCGCATTGCCGGCATCTGCAAGCTCGCGGCTCGCACGTTTCAAGGTGTCGAGCTCGTTGCCCAGGACCGCTTCCGCAGCACGCTCGATTCCCTTCTGCATTCGCTCGAGACCTTCGTGAGCTCGACGTTCGGCAACCGCCGCGTCCTTCGTCAGACCTCGTCGGTTCAGTTCCCGAGTTTCGTCCAGCGCCTCGCTCGCTCGGTCTGCCCGAGTCTTTCTCACCGTTTCGTAAAGCTCTCGCGCGAGCAACGGTTCCGCTGTCTCGGCTTTTTCCACAACGCTCCGCATTTTCTCCATCACCCGATCGAGCTGTTCTTTCTGCGCGTCCAGTTCGGCCTGCAACTTCTCTCCCGTCGGCTGTTTTTCAGAACGCAACGACGGCCGATCATCCTTCTTCGGAGCATTCTCATTCAGAGCTTCGGCGATCTGATCCTGCCGTTCGCCGATTTCACGAGCTTCCTGGCGGAGATCACGCATCGCTTCTCCGAATTGCCCGGCAGCTCTCTGCCTGACTTCATCCCGGAGTTTCTCCAGTTCACGCTCGGCCCGTGTTCCCTCATTCAACGCCTGAGACAACTTCCCTTCTTCGAGTGCTTCCGACGCTTCCCGAACTTTCGATCGAGTGTCTTCCAGCTTCTCGCGGGTGTCGGCCATCTCCTGTTGATTCTCAGGCTTCTCCAGTCGATCTTTCAGCTCGTCGACGTCGCGGAGCAATTCCTGCTGCTCCTCGCGCAGCCGCTTCAGTTGCCGCTCGATTTCCTGCTGCTCCTGTTCCGTCTTCGCTGCCTTAAGTTCGTGCTCCAGTTCTTTCAACTTCTGATTCAGATCACCCTGTCGCCGAGCCAGCTCGCGCAGCCGGTTGAGAACCTGCAACTCCTCACGGTTCTGCTGCTCCTGTTCCTGCTGACTGGCCTTCTGTTCGGCCTCGTACCGGTTCTTCTTATTGTCCAGTTCGAGCTGATCCATCTGCTGCTGCGATGCACTTTTTGAACCCTTGCTCTTACTCTGACTGCTTTGCTGCTGAACGATCTGGTGCTCGCGAGCCCGCAGCTTCAGCAAACCCTGATAAGCCGACCGCTCTGAAGACAGTGCCGGAGTCAACAACTCCGACTGCATTTCCTCGTGAGTTTTCATCAGCCGCACAACCGCTTCCTTCATTGAAGTCACGACCTCGGCGGCATACTTCTTCGACTGAGCATCCTCCAGCTCCGCGATCAGCTCTTCCATCTGAGCAATGGCTTCCTGCTGAGACTCGACGAGCAGAGTCACGTCGTCAGCAAACGCGTCCGAAACTTCACTGCGAGTTTCGCGGCGGATGACTTTCCAGGTGGCGGCGATAATCTGCTTCTGCAATTCGCCCAGCTCTTCGGCTTTCTTTGCTTCTTCGCTTTCCGCTGGCGGAGCACCACTCGGAGGTGGTTGACCTTCGCGAAAGATTTCCTCGAAGTGGCGCACTTCGGCAAAAAACATGTCCGACATTGTGCGACGTTTTTCACCTGAAACTCCGATGTCGTCTGCGAAGAAGTAGTAAGAAACGAGCTGATCGGGTTCGGCCTTCTCAAGCTCCAGCGCCAGCAGATGAGCCAGCTCGTGCTTCTTGCGGCCTTCCGCTTTTTCACCAAGAGCAACGGTCTTTGGTTCTCGATCAGCCAGAGCCAGAACAACCCCGTGCTCGCTGATTCCAAAGTCGTCCCAGATGGTCGCCTCAAGCTGCAACTCTTCGATCGGTGAAACCCGCAGGTCTCGACCGGGAAACGTGAGTTTAATTTCAGGTGGATGGTTCGGAATCGCCGTCAGAATGAACTCGTCGCCCTCGCGATTTCCTCGCCCCTCTTCGTCAGTCAGTTTGAACGTGAGTCGCCGATCTTTGTCGACGGGAATTCGAGTCTGGTAAAGCACTCCCGAACGTTGACTGGAAGATTGGCCGGCATTCCCGTCCGGAGGAACTGTCTGCTGTTTCGATGTTGCCGAGGCTGCAACCAGTTTGAATTCAGTCCCTTCCCCATCGATCAGAAAACCATCAGTAACTGCTTTATTCAGCCGACACGTCAATACAACGAACGAACCTTCGACCGCCGACACTCGCCAGGTATCCTCGATCAATTCATCTGGCATTTCCGAGTAGGACGGAAACTCGATTCGAGCATCCACCTGTACGACTTGCGGGAGATCGTAAACGCTGATTCGAAATGTATCGCTGGTTTGATCGTCGAACTGAATCCGATAGTCGAAGGAAGAATCAACGACGGGCAACCGCGTGCCGAACAACGGATCCTTCAGACTCTGACGCATCGGTCGACCGCCGCTCTTCTCGTCGTCTTCGTTCGTGCCTTCAGTGAACTCCGACTTCGACACAACCTGATCATCCACCAGAAACATCGTCACCGTTGACGGCAATCGCCCTTTGAAAGTCGCTGTGATCAGCAGAGCGGTGCCACGTTCGATTTCGGTCGTACCTGGTTCGATCGTCACGTTGAAATCGGCCAGATCCGAAGTCACCGGTTGATCGCCAGACGCCACGCCGTCGACACTCGCCAGCAACGTTTCAGGATCCGTCCTGACCTGACTGGACAGAGCGAATGTCAAAATGATCGCACACATCGCGGTCAGCACTCGAATCAGAATCTTTCGTGATGGAACCCCCTCGTTCCATTTGTGAACGTACGAGTGAGATCGGACTTCGGTCGCCAGTTCCTGCTGCAACCACGAGAAGCCACCGATCGCAGAACTCGGCGTTTGCTCGATGACCGTCAGTAGCCCCTGGTTAAGCGTCGGCCAGCGTTGCTCAATCAGTCGGGCTGTCGCGAGTCGCTCACCTTCTGAAACTCGTCGGGGCCTCAAGATCCAGAGTGACCCCAGAACGGCGGCTCCGAGCAGCACGTTCGAAACAGTGACAGTCGCACCGCCCACCGGCAGAATCATGACGAGAATCGCGCTCGCCAGCGCAGTCACCGACCAGATCCAACTAAGTGCCCGCCAGCGTCGAAGGCGAATCAGACGACGTACGACGTGGTTAAGTTGTCGCGAAATGTGCTGGTCCATGCGGACTGCCTCGAAAATCGTTTTGAAAACTGGAATCAGTTGACGAGCTCAAGCGAAGGGTCAAGACACACCCTTCCGCAAAGTTAAGGTTCATTTTGGGACGCACCGCTGGCGAGATGTCCGGCCAGCCACGTTTCAATCAGCAGCAGAACGATCCCTATCAGGATGACCCACTGCCAGAACCTCTGTCGAGACTCCAGTTCGCGAGCCAGTAATTGTCTTTTTTCATCGGACGTCAAACGAGCTTCGACGACGTCCGGAAGTGGTACGCCCAACGCTCGAATTTCGTCCAGCCCGAGCGCATCAGTTCGGCTTTCCAGAGGGTCCAGGTTGGCCGCGATGCTGGCGGTTCCTGGTCCGTCGCGATCTGTCCAGGCGAAACTGTAGATCCCCGGTTCGGTCAACACTGAAAACGCTGACGACGAAAGTTCAACACCCTGTTTCAGGCCTGACGGAGCGGTGACGATCATCTCGCCCGTTGCCGAACCAGCGACAGTGCGAACGGGAAAACGATCACCAACGATCGCTCGCGGCGGTTCAATGCTGGTCCCGGCGAAGTCGTCGACCAGCGAATTCATCAGCGGTACAAACTTTGACCATAACACGAACTGACTGTCTGCGTCGTGCCAGCCGAAAGTGAACAACAGGACTCGACCGTTGCCGCGAGGCAGCTCGACGATGGCAGGCCGACGACCATCCAGCGACGCCAGCACCCTGGCGTTTTCTGGCAGGTTGCTGTCGATGTTTCGGTGCTTCCAGATCGGCAGCTTCGTGAAATCCGACAGACGGACGTCGTTGAACGGCTGGAAGACCGGATGTTCCAGATCAACGTCCGAAAGCATCGCGTACCCTTCGACGTTCGCTTCGGAAATATCCGGGGCAGCCGTCCCGGCAATCTCGAAGGCCTGCTCACAGAGATCGAGCGACGAGCCAACGACGATCAGCGTCCAGCCATCCTCGACCGCTTTACTCGACTTACGAAGCTGTTCCAGATCGAGTCTCGTCGCTACGACTGACAACCCGGTCATCCAGCTTTCGTCGGGAACGTTGCCATCGCTCTCGGCGTAGAAGTCAATTTCCCGAGCTGGTGTCGGCAGAAATGCCCGTTCGAGGTAGTAACGAAGTTCGTTCGGATCACTCGAAGAACCGTCGCCTCGATAAAGCACCGGCACGCGCGACGTTTGCGGCCTGACGTACCAGGCTTGATTGTCGAAGCTGTCTTCGTCGCCGCTTAACGAAACAACAATCGGCTTCGTCGTGCCGACGACATTCTTGAACAGGACAACCCGATTCTGTTCCGGCGGCACATCCACATCCTGCACTCTGCCGGCCAGTGGGGACGGCTCCGCCCCTGAGTCACCCTTCGCAACGCTGGCTGCTTCGACCTTAAACCGCTCGTTTGGAGAATCGACGACATTGTCGACTCGGACTCGCAATTCAGATTTCTGATCGATACTTCCGACAACCTGCACCGACGCGTTTCCGGTCGTCTTTGCCTCAAGCCGTTGAATTTCGACCGTCAGTGACTCCGGCCATTCGAAAGTCTGCAAACCTTCGATACGGCTTCCGCGTTGCAGGTCGGTGATGACAACAATTTCCGTCGCCCGACTTCCCGCTTTTTCGCCGGCCTCGTCCAACGCTGCTGCGACAGCTTCGGGCAGGACGGCGCCTAAATTTGTCCCCATCCAGCCGGGGGTCACATCTTTAAGCCGTTCCTGGGCAACGTTGATCTGATGACCAGTCTGCAACCCGGACCACTCTTCGAAAGAGAGCAGCGGCAGCAACTCCTGATCAAAGACGAACAGCCCGACCGAATCGTCCGGCTTGACGTCTTTCAGAAGTGCGTCGACTTTTTGAGTTGCCTGCTCCCAAAGTCCGTCGCGTCTCATGCTCGCGCTGACGTCGACCAGAATCGCGCGGCGTTTCGCTTCCGCATTGACAGTCTGTTCCTCGCTCTGCCGCATGAACGGTCTGGAAAATGCCAGAGCCAGCAGAATCAACGCGGCCGCACGCAGCAGAAGCAGCAGCCAGTGTTCGATTTTTGATCGGCTTGTGACTTTCGGCGGAGACGCTTCGAGAAACATCAGCGTGCTGAACGGAACCTTGCCCCTGGGCGTTCGCCGGATCATGTGAAACAGGATCGGCAGTCCGATGGCGGCCAGACCGGCAAGGTACAGCGGAGCAAGAAAGCTCATGCAGACCTCCCTGCTGGCGAGCGTCGCTGCGGAATCCGAGCCGATCCTGCCTTCATTTTCTGACGACGGAGCATGAATTCAGACAGGGCAATCTCCAGCGGCCGATCCGTCGAACAGAGTTCGTAGATCGCGCCGAGTTTTTCGCACGTCGTTTGAACCTGTGTCAGATGTTTTTGAAGTCGCTCCTGGTACTGCTGCCGCGCCGAGTTCGGATCAACGTAAAGCTCCTGGCCGGATTCCATATCCTGGAAAAGTGCAGGGGCGTCGAATTCGAAATTCAGTTCCTGCGGGTCGAGAATCTGAAACACGACCAGTTCGTGACCGGCTGCCGCGAGGTACCCAAGATTTCGCTCCAGTCCGTCTACGGGGGCAAGCAGGTCGGAAATCAAGACGACCAGCCCACGTTTGCGAACCTGTCCGGCGACTCGTTCCAGCGGCTTCGTCAGATCGGTCGATGATCCCTGCTCTGCCTTCTCCAGCGTCACCAGAATCTGCCGCAGCTGCCCATGACGAAAGCGAGCCGGGATAATGTCTTCAACGTCCTCGTCAAACACGATCAGCCCCGCCGCGTCGCGCTGCTGAGTCAACGCCCAGGCCAGACACGCCGCCAGCGTCTTTGCATAGTCGGCCTTCGTGTAGCCGAGGCTGCCGAAACTCATCGACCGGCTGTTGTCGACCAGCAGGTTGCAACGAAGATTGGTTTCGTCTTCGTAGAGTTTGATGTAGTAGCGGTCGGACCTGGCCGCGACTTTCCAGTCCAGATAACGAGGGTCATCACCGTCCGAGTATTGCCGATACGCGCTGAACTCGACCGAAAACCCATGAAACGGCGATCGGTGCAATCCGTTGAAAAAGCCTTCCATGACTGCCTTCACTCGCAACTCCAGCGACCGAATCCGCATGAGCACTGCGGGATCGGCGTGACGTCCGAATGATGACGATTGCTGAGAAGGCATTGTAATTTCGACTCGACAAGTAGGCAGGAACAAGCTCCGCGCCGTTCCGGCAAGGCACGATTGGTTTTCTGCCGGAACGGCGCGGAGCTTGTTCCAGCCTGCATTTTATTAAGCCTCTAACTCGGTGGCTGTACGGTTTCGAGGAGTCGGTCTATCACCTGCTCTGTGGAAATGCCGTCGGCTTCGGCGCGATAGTTGACGAGAATTCTGTGCCGAAGCACCGGGTGAGCGACGTAGCGGATGTCGTCGATACTGACGTGTGACTTTCCGTCGAGCAGTGCTTTGACCTTCGCCCCGAGCACCAGGTACTGGCCTGCTCGAAGGCCGGCTCCCCAGCTCACCCATTCGTTGATGAACTCCGGAGTCGCCGCCTGATGCGGACGAGAAGTCGCTGCCAACCGGACTGCGTACCGCGCGACGTCTTCGGCGATTGGCACGGATTGAACGATCGAGCGAAAGTTAACGAGGTCGCTTCCGGAAAACAGCGGCTGAAGCTTCGCTTTATCGCCCGAGGTCGTCTGAGTGACGACGGCAACTTCCTCGTCTTCAGGCAGGTAGTCGACAAAGACGTTGAACATGAATCGGTCGAGCTGAGCTTCGGGCAGCGGATACGTCCCCTCCATTTCGATCGGGTTTTGCGTGGCAAGCACAAAAAACGGTTCTTCGAGTTTCATGCGTTTGCCAGCGGCCGTGACCTGGTGCTCCTGCATGGCTTCGAGCATGGCCGATTGCGTCTTCGGCGGCGTTCGGTTGATCTCGTCGGCGAGGATGACATTGGCAAAAATCGGCCCCGGCACAAAGACCATCCTGCGCTGGCCGTTTTCATCCTGTTCGAGAATCTCCGTCCCAGTAATGTCTGCCGGCATGAGATCCGGCGTGAACTGAATCCTCGCAAACTTCAGATGAAACAGATCGGCGACCGACTGAACCAGCAGCGTCTTCGCCAGCCCCGGGGCACCGGTAATCAGGCAATGCCCACCGGCAAACATCGCCAGCAGCAACTGCTCGATCACGTCTTCCTGGCCGATGATGACTTTTCTCAGCTCAGAAAAAATCTGCGTACGAGCTCCCCGCAGCATCTCAACAATGCGTCGTTGTTCGTCCGGGTCAGCGGCAGTTTCAGAACTCATTCTTTTCATTCCATTGTTGCAAAGTACTGTAGCTGTAGGGTGCGTCTCGACGCACCGTGTGGTGTTGGCAGCGGCTGATGCGCCACGACGCACCCTTCGTTTCAATGTGTCATGGCATAAAACACGATGTTGATGCCCAGCGGGTACGCCAGCTTTTCTGAGAACTCTTTGAAGTACCACGGGTCCAGACCTTCGCGTTCCCAGCCGTCGCCAAGATCTGTGTTGTGGCAGATCATGACCATCATCCGCCCTTTGTCGTCGAAGATGCCTTTGTAGTGGACTTCCTGAGCGTCGGGTCTTTCCCAGGTGATGCCCTGCGCACGCCCGGCCTGAGCCGCATTCAGGCTCGGAATCTGCGGTTTGTTCGGCAGATCGTAGACGCAGTGAAAGATCGGGTGCTCGTACGGAAGTTCGATGGGTTCCCGGTCGGGGAAGACCTGCTTGATGGCATCGTAAAAGTCATACCATTCGGCCTCGCCCCAGAAATCGTCGACCATCATGAAGCCACCGTTGAGCAGGTATCGCCGCAGCGTGGCTGTTTCTTCTTCGCTCAGCGAGATACCGCCGGGTTCGATCATGTAAACCCACGGGTAGTCGAAGAGTTTGGGATCGGTGATCTCAAGAATCTTTCCGTCCGGATCGACTTTCATCGACGTGAGCTGCTGCAGGCGAAACGCGAAGTTCAGATCGGCATCCGGATAGTCGGTTTGCCAGCCGCCGCCGCGGCCTCGATACGCGTTGTACTTCAGCCGGACGAAAGTGAAGACGTCATCTTTGAAACGCGGATCGACTTCCCAGTCTGGAACGCCGTTACGGTCGGGCCTGGCGTTCGGATCGAAGGCTCGCCGCCGCCAGGGTTGAGCTTCGGTCGAGTCGCTGGCCTGCCAGAGAAACGTTCCGCCGACGATCAGAACAATTAAGACAGCCAGGAGAGGTGTTGAGGTACGAGGTCGCGAGCCATCCTTGTGCGGCATGTTGGGTGACGAGTTCATCGCGGCCTCGTTGCAATTCAAACAGGGCGGACACTGCCCACCAGAAAGTATTCACATGTGGTGGGTAGTACCCACCCTACCTTAACTCTTCCCCTGCTGTCTTTATGGCGATTGCTCCGGCTGTTCCTGCCGCACGAGTTTAATCAACAACCGATGAGCATCCCGGTATCGTGGAGCTTCTTCCAGTGCCTTCAGTGTTTGCCGTTTCGCTTCTGCCAGTTTCCCTTGAGCGTGCAGAGATTGTGCCAGTCGAAAATGGATATCAGCCGGATCGTCAGGTTCAAGCAGCAGCAACCGACTGAGTGCTCTTGCGGCGACGGCTGGCTGGTTTCGTTTCTCGGCGACGACCGCTCGCGTCGAATGTGATTGTTCGAGCAGCGGATCGATCGCGAACAGTCGGGCAGCTGTTTGCTCAAGGGCTGACCAGTCGGATGCTTCGGTTTGAAGTTCAATCAGTCTCAGATTGGCCAGCACGGCGTCGTCACTGATCGATGCAAACTGTTCGAGAATTTCCCGTTCGTCGACAGGACGACCGAGCTTCTGATAGACGCTCGCCAGACGCTCGTAAGCATTATCACCGCCGATGTAAGTTGGGTAGATCTCGATCAGTTGTCGAAGTGTGGGCTCAGCGGCACTCCACTTCTTAGCGGCAAGCTGCTGCTGGGCCAGTGTCATCTGACCGACGAAATTCTTTGGATGCTCCTTCACCCAGGCTTCCAGCCCTCCGTCGTTCTCAGCAGGCAGATTTTCCAGATCAGGCTTTTCCCAATCGGCACCCGGCGCGAGCGACTGTGCCCGCTTCTTCGCAAACGCTTCGAAACGAGTTTCGAGTTCCGACAGTGCATCACAGCGTCGGTCCAGCGCCACGTTGACTGGTAACCCGGATTTCAGATCGCCCAGAACCGCTCGCAAGGATTCAATGCCGAAGTTCTGGACAAGAAAGTCGACAGCCATTGCCGATTCGAAATACGCAAACTGTAGATGCCAGCTGCTTTCCGGCCTCATGAAGGCGCTGCTGAGTTCGCTTAATGGAGTGAGGCCGTCATCGAGAATGTGCTCGCGAGATCGAGGGTCCATCCGCTGTCCCCACGATGCGTTTTCCTGAAGCTCTTCGTAGACGGAGATGCCTTCGCTCAGCCAGCGTGGGATTCTGTTTTGAGTCAGCTCAAGTGTCACAACATGACAGAACTCGTGCCACAGGACGGCTTCCCAGTTCGAGGGATTATCGCGACGCGACGCCGGGCTGTTGGCCGTGATAACTCGGCCGAAGCAAACACCCAGATAACCCGAAACAGCCGGCATGCCGAACGTACGAACCGCGAAGTCGTCTTCGTTCGGAAAAACTTCGACCGTGACTCGATCCTTCAACTCAAGGCCGTACTTCGCGCAGAGAGTTTGTTTGGCACGATGCAGCAGCGCGAGCACTTCAGCTCCGTACAGTTTCGACTCAACCGTTTCCATCCGCAGAGTAAACGAGTCGTCCTGCAGCGTGGTGAACTTTCCAAGTTCATCGTGGAGTTCGAGCAGATTGTAAGTCGCGACGTTGTAGCTGTCGGAATCGTACGCCTCGTGGGCAACTTTCCAACCTTCAACTTCCTCACCGAGACGCAACAGGTCGTCGGCAAGCTGTCGTTGAGCGGGTGCAAAGTTCGCCTTGAGTGCCAACGATTTCCGCTGGTAGGCCGCTCCTTCACGGAAACGATAATGCTGAGAAAGCTTGCGACCAATCAGGTGGTCGATGCGAGGGTTAGTCGTCCACCGGGCGAGGGCTTTGTCGCGGCAGATGACTTCTCCTCGAAGGTCGTTTGTCAGATGCGCGATAACCGCTCGATACGCCCAGGCGTCCGGTTCCAGAGAATCGATCGCGTGAACACGGTCGAGTAACTTGATCGCCGCATCGTACTGCTCGGCGTCTATCAGGCCGTCGACCTGAAACAGGAGACTCGGAATGTGCTTCGGATTCGCCTTGAGAGCCGCCTCAATTCCGACCATCGCTGCCTGACGATCGGAAGACGCGATCGCTCGCGCGAGTCCGGAAACTAAATCCGGATCGTCGGGAAACAATTCCAACGCGGTTCTGAAATTATCCGCCGCAAGAGCATCGTCATTTTTGTTGAGAGCGAGATTCCCGATCGCCAGCCACGGCTCGCGACTGGTGCGGCTGCGAAGTTTCGCTTTCTCGAAACGCTCATCGAGGATCTCTCGCGCGTCCCGACCGTCGAGCTGATCGATCAGTCCGAGAATCACGATCTCTTCCGCGTCGGTGTATCGCCAGGAAAACTGTTTAACCAGCGTGCGGATTTCGGTCAGCAGGGCGTCGGCGAGTTCAACACGACCGCTTCGAAGCGATGCTTCGCGCGCGAGCCATCTCAGCCGGATACTCCATGAGTAACGTCGTAGCCCGTTGGCGACGGTCATTAACGAAGCATCGAACTGACCGCTGGCCGCTTCGGCCTGAGCTTTAATCAACGGCCACGATTCGCCGTATCGATTCTTTGTGATTGCCTCATGCGTCGCGTGGATGCACGTTTCGTAGTCGCCGTGAATCAGCATTTCACGACATTCGGCCAGTTCCGCCGCCGTAACCGCCCGCCCTGGCCCCACAGGAGTCAGCAGGAAGGTTGCCAGCAGGAAGGCCAGCGTCGTTGTCAAACCAGCTCGATCAGCACACTTCGGAGAAGGCCGCGAGCGAAGCACTACCACAACCGGCGACTGTTGATGGTTCTGCCAGTGACGCTGAGATTGCAGCCTGTCCGCAGGTGCGGCCATGAACGACCTTCCGTGGCCAGTCGTGAACCGCGAGGACTCCCTGACTCGGAGGCTGGTTCGCAATTCGCGAGAGCTGGAAACAGTATCGAGGTGATGCATCCGGCAAGCCGAAGCTGAAAGACGTTAACTGATAAAAAACGCATCGACAACAGGTCATGCGACTTTCCAGCGTAGCAGAGCCAGCGTGCCATTCCGGCGTCAGTCTTTGGATCTGACAAAAATCTGAAATTGTCACAGTTTCCTGTACGGAATTCGTGACAGATTCCCACTCTTATTTCTGAAGCGTCGTGATCGGCGACGTTTTGGCACAGATACACTCTGACTTTTCTGCGGATGCGGAACTGAAACCATGCGACTCACACTTCGAACATTGCTGGCCTACCTGGACGATCTTCTCGAACCGGCGCAGGCTCGCGAGATTGGCGAAAAGATCAGCGAAAGCGGTTACGCATCGGCTTTGGTCGACCGAATTCGAGAAGTCATGCGAAGGAGACGGCTGACCGCTCCGGATGCTAAGAGTCCATCCGGCGGGCTCGATCCAAACTCGGTCGCCGAGTATCTCGACAACACGCTGGAACCGGACGCGGTTGCAGACGTCGAGAAAGTCTGTCTCGACTCAGACGTGCATCTCGCCGAAGTCGCCGCCAGCCATCAGATCCTGACGCTGGTGCTCGGCGAACCGGTGGACGTGCCCATGCGAACTCGCGAGCGGATGTACGCGCTCGGGCCGTCGCCAAAGCCGACCGGGGCGAACGGCCACGCTCTGGCAGAAGGCAACTCAAAAGCAGGCTCTGATTCCACAGTCACCGTCTCCAAACGTCCGCCTGCGAAGGTCGAAGATTCGAACGCCGATTCATTCACAAGCTCGATCCCCGACTACCTGAGACCAGTGCCGCTCTGGCGGCGCATGGCGCCTGTCGCCGTCGGTGTTCTGGTTGGAGCGGTCTGGCTGTGTGTCGTCTATCTCGATCCAACGACTCCATTCGGCAAGCCGTCGGACAACGGAAACACCGTTGCACAGCTCGGCCAGAGCAACAACACCGTCGACGCAGGCTCGTCGGCTGGTGAAACATTGAGCGCCGAGCAGTCTGGCAATCCGACATCGGAATCGTCCGGGCAAGGCACCGCCACGACACCCGCGATCGCTGAGCCGAGGCCTGATGAGCAGATTGATCCGGAAGTCGTTTCTGCCAACAAGCCTCCTCGCAGCATTTCTGAACTTGATGGATTTGATCCTGCCGTGCGACCCGTAGCGACGGTGGCACCGCTTCCCAATCCTACTGCCCCGGCACCATCGGGGACGCAGGTGGCGAGCACTTCCCCCGAACCAGACGTTCCAATACTTCCCGAACGCCCCGTGCCAACAGCAGGAGCTTCCGTGACGGCGACAACCGCTCCTGTACTTGTCGGTTCGTCAGTCTCTGCTCCTTCGACAACATCGCCGCTGACGCCGGCGGCAATTCCACCTGAAACGACAACAAGTCCAGAAGTCACCGCCACGCCGACGGTCCCGGCTCCCGAAGTGCTCTACACATCCCGAGAAGGAATTCTCGCACACAAGTCAGGGGACAACTGGCTCGTCATGCCACACCGAACCGTCATCCGGCCTGGCGACCGTGTTGCGACGCTGGAACCGTTTTCGGCGATACTGGAAGTCAGTTCTTTGGATCTGTTAATCGAGCTTCACGGCGGGGCGGTCATCGAATTTCTCGGAGCCACCAAAGATGAACACGTCTCGCTGAAACTCGTGTCCGGGCGAATCAGCCTGCAACGGCGGTCGCCGGAGACCAATACCGAGTCAGTCGTCATCGGTCTTCAATTGATCGACGAACCATGCCGGCTGACATTGCGTACCTCAACGACTCGGTGTGGAGTGGAATTGACGACCGTCGAAGCCAACGCTTTCGAGAAAGAACTCGGAGAAGACCGCTACACCGGAAACCTGTTTGTTGTCGAGGGCCGAATCAATTTCGTCGGAAAGCTGGCTGGCGACGTTCCTCTGACCGGACCGTCCTGGTTCCCTCTCACTCCTGTCGATCTCCGCGCAATGGTTGACAGAGGCGATCGCCCTCCACTGTTAACTGTCCCCGACTGGCTTGATCCAAGCCACGCAGGAATCACGTCAACACAGCGACGCTACGCCAGCCGCTTTGAAAAAGAGATCGACATCGAACAGCCTCTGCGAGACAGCATTCCGTCGATTGTGAAATCCCGAATTCCGGCGATCTCGGAACTCGCTGTGCAATCGATGGTCACAGTCGGCATGTACGACCAACTGGTGCAGGTTTTGGCCGAAGCTGAATTTCTGGAAGCACGCAGTGCCGCAATTACCGGCCTGCGACGGTGGCTGCCAGCGGCTCCAGAAAACCGTGAAACTCTGCGAGCTGCCTTGCAGAAACATTTCCCGATCGGCGAAATCGACACAATTTACCGACTCCTTTGGGGCTACAACGACGACGACGCTCGCAACCCGGCCACGTCAAAATTGCTGGTCGACTGGCTCGGTCACGATAACCTGGTGATTCGGCAGCTCGCGTTCGATCAGATTTATCGACTGACCGGTCAGCGTTACGACTACCGACCAATCAACCCGTCAAACCAGAGAAAGGTCGCCGTCGATCGGTGGTACGCACACCTTGAGCGAAACAAGGATGCTCTGATCGAATAACCCGACAGAGCATGACCAGCAAATGAACTCCGGAATTAACGAGCCGGCTTGAGGACTGGAGCGAGCTTGTCATCGTCAGGATTGTTCACTGACCTCCGCGCCGACAAACCACGATTTGCGTCAACCTGTTCTGTCCATTGCTTCCCCCCGACAATCAAACTCGACCGAATGCCTCAGCGTGTCCTCGACGCTGCTTCGATCTGCTGAGTGTGTCGTCAAGACGCACGCTACATAGGACCGTTGCTGACAAGGATTTGTCCGACGAGACGGTCTTCCGGAAAGTTCGCCATCAGGTAGGTGTTGCGACCGTCTTCGATCCCGATCGTGTGGCTGGCGGCGGTTCCGATCGGAGCGTTCCGGCTGGCGGGTTTCAGCTTGACGACGTGCTCTCCAGCAGGCAGTTCCAGACGCAGCACCTGGATTCGATCCGGGAGCAATCCCCAGCAGCGAGTATCGGCTGATTCACTCGCTTCCCAAAGAACTCCTGCGGCGTCGAGTGCAAAACTTGCCAGTGGGTCGTTGATATTGGCGGCGTCCTTGGTCGCGTAAATCGCCCCCTTTTTGACGACGCGTCGAACGACCGCTCTCGCCATGACTTCGGGGAAAATCGCGTCGTACTGATCGACGGCCAATTGCCCCACATCGGTGATTGTTTTTGTCACGCCTGCGGCTCCGGTGTCCGTTTCTACGAGGATCGAGTCGATCCGGTTGTCGCTTCGCACAACGACTGGCACTTTGATCGGCGCAATTGTCGGCGGTAACGAGTATTTCGAAGTGGCGGTCAGAATTCGATCGGCAATGAGCAATGCGGTCGACGTTGGAGTCTCTGCCCGCTCTACTTTGTACGGGCCACGACCGACCAGCGTGAAGACGTACAGAACTCCGTTGCCTGGCTCAGAATGCCGGCCCGTGCTGACGCGTTTCAGGTCGTCGCCGGCATCCTTGAACGACGGCTCCCAGTTCGCAACAAGCTGGATTGCTCGCGCGGCTTCGTCGTAATTCGTGTGAGTTGCTTCCTGAATTGCCCCATGAAGGTACGCTCCAAGAGCGACCCGTTTGTAAGCCAGCCGTGGGTTATCTTTGGACGAATCACCTTCCGCGTTGATGATCTGACGCTGCTTGTCGCCAACCTGTAACGCGTAAGCCGATGCATCCTGGCCGTCGGCCATCAGGTTCGAAAGAGCCAGGAAGCAGCGGATCAGGATCTTTTCGTAGTCTTCGCCCGCGTACGCCAGCTTTGTGTCATCCGTCAGCGTTGCGAGTACGGACTCACCCGCGTCTTTCTGTTCCAGATAATCAAAGCGATCGCGAACTTCGCGCAGAGTTCGCTCGGCATCTGCCGGTCGTCCATCAGCCAGTTGAATGATCGCCCGGTCGAGCTTCAACACGTCTGCTTCGGATTTGCGGGCGGCGATCTCACGCTGAACGATCGACTCAGCCTGCTCAACTCGACCGGCGTTGAACGCCGAACGAATCGATTCCAGCTTGTCTCCATGCGTCGCGCAGCCTGAAGCCAGAAGTGCTTCGGCAAGAACCACCATCAGAAGAATCGATTTGAAACGGATGGCGTGCAACGCGACGACCTTGCTGCGATCAGAGGACGAGCTGGCAGAGCTATGCAGTGCTTCACTCAAAGGACGACAAGGATCAGAATTAAACCACGAAAGGCACGGAACACATGAAAACAGGCGAATATGATTTGCGAGGATTCCGGTTCTTTTGGTTCCTTCCATGGTTCAATTCATGGTACAGATGATCGGAAAGTAATTTCAGGACGGCGTCTCAATAATGCCTTGCCTTGCCGAGCACCGACTTGTGATAACCCTTGCGGATTTTTTCGGAAGTCTTCTGAGCGACACCCGTGTGGATATTCACCAGCTCCAGCGTCAGCAGGTAGTCCCGCTGGTAGTCAGAGCCGTTACTGCGAGTCGTGCCGGATGTCAGCCGGGCAAAGAGCAGATAGTCAAACGGGTTTCCCTGCTGCTCCATGATCGCGACGAAGGTCCGCTGGTTGTTGGGCAGAAACAGTTCGTCGGGACGCAGCCGCCCTTCGCGGAGCCCAGCTTCGACAAAGCGGCGACTGATTGGTTCGTAAACCTGAGCCTCGACGATCTGCTGGTCGATGATCTCGTAAATCTGCTCTTTGAAATCGCCAAGTTCCTCAGCGCTGGCATTTTCAATTCCACAGAAACAGACCTTCTTCGGGTAGGTAGCCTTTTCGTTATGTCCAGCCTGCTGAATCGAACCGGGCGACTCTTTCGCCAGCAGATCGAGGACGGCTTTCCGAACAAGCGGCTCAAAGACACTGGCACCGGCCTCATGGCTGCCGACCATGTTCTCGTCGTCGTCTTCAAGAATATGAGCGTGCTGAGTACCGCGACAGCCGGAGATGACGGATGCGGCGAGCAGGGAACCAGCAATGCTGCATTGCTGAAGAAATCGTCTGCGAATCATCGTGAATCCTTTCACGATCTGAGGTGGGATGGTTGGAGCAGGAATCTGCTCCGGAGGGGCTGCAAATCGTAGTCGCCAGCAAAATTCACCGCGAGACGACTTCTCTGGCAATTTTTCCGGTCAATTCAAAGGATTCAACAACATCGTCGAAACTGCCCGGCGGATACGGTAGGGAATGTGTCCAGAATTGTGTTTGCCCCGACTTGGTGGACACCAGAAGTAAGAAACTCACCAGTCCGTGAAACTATTAACACCTCACGATGCAGGCTGGCACGTCGATACAACCAGTGAAGCTGGCTGGCTCGCTCGCAGCCTGACGACCGCCTGCTGACGACCGCAGCAATCGCCGAATACCAAAGGATGCTCACTCTTCATCTGAACCAAGCGGTTCTCCGCCAATGAGTTCAAGCTGGGCTGGTGTGGGAAAATCGGCTACGTGAAAGCGTGGCGGGTAAAGGGTTTCATCTTCGATCAGTAACTCACCAGCGATGGCTCGAACCCTCGCCCAGTCAGCCAGACGTCCAGGTTGGCCAGCAGCTCCGAGAATCACTTTGTCACAGACTGGTAGCATCGCCTTAATGCCTTCCGGCCAGACGCAGTAGGTGAAGATTTCTTCGGTTTCCTCATTACGGACGGCAGAGCAGGTGGCAACAAAAATGTCGATTTCCTGTCTGGCGTAAAGCGTCTCCAGCGACTCTTTCTGGTCGGCATACTCCAGGTAATAGAAACGCCGTTCCAGTTCGAGAAATCTGCTTCGCAGTGGATGCCCGCCATCAGGCATCCAGTCGACCCACTCACCATCAACCAGCTTGAGCGGAGTCGCCCCCAGCGGCCTGGGATCCTCCAATGCTTTCTCGGCAAGGTCGACCATGATCTGCAGGCCTGCCTCGTCATCAGAACCTGTGACCAGCAGCGTGTCGCGGTTGGGGACCATCGCAACATGATCCCCCCGCACTTCCATCTGCTGAATCAAGTCCGTCAGTATCAGGCGCGAGGCATCGTAGTTGTCGCCAGAAGCCGACGCATAAAGATGATCGCCGATCTTTGCTACGGCAAACTCCATTTCGGAAAGCGATCCCTTCGCGGTTTCCATCGCCTCGTACCAGGAAATGTCCCAGCCCTTCAGATCGTCTCCGGAAATTGACCTCATCGAATGTGGCAGATCGTAAACCAGTCCCAGCGAAAGATGGTTGCCGACCAGATAGCGAGGCACATCGACTCCTTTTCCGCCTTCGATGCGTTGTTGAAGTTCAAGCTTCGCAAACATTGACCGCGGCCAGATCCGGGGCCGCAGGTCTGGAGCCGCATGAGCAAACTCGTCCGGCATCTCGATCCGACCCTGCAAGACGCCGCGGACAACCTGCTTGAGATGTTCTTTTCGCTGGGCTCGGGAGAGGTTGCGGTGTTCGGCATAAAAGTTATGCAGATTGAGAATCTCTTCCGAAGGCGAGTCATCCTTGTCGGACTCATCGTCCGGGCGTTGCACCACGAGTCTGAACTGGTCTGCCTGGTACTCGAAGTCGCGAGTATCACCCGCCTCACGAAACGCGCGCATGATCGCCTTTGCGAATTGATCCTGACTCGGAGGTCCAACAAATCGATCAAGAAGCCCCATCATCTCACCCTGCTCAGTACGTGGCAGCCCAAGGCAGGTTATCACCGAAAACCGCGAGCATCCAACCAAAGAATTCTCGCGATACAGGTCGCGTGCCACATCGGCTTTGACCTGGTGAAACAAAAGAAGCCCACTCGATTGAGCGGGCTTCTGTTTGTTGCATTCAGCTGAGTTGACTCGGCGACGCCTAGACCTGGTCGAGAGCCTGCTTCAGGTCATTGATGATGTCTTCAGAATCTTCCGTTCCGATTGACAATCGAATGAAGTCTGGAGTCACGCCAGCTGACGCCTGTTCTTCCAGCGTGAGCTGCTGATGAGTTGTGCTGGACGGGTGGATGATCAGCGACTTGCTGTCGCCGACATTGGCCAGGTGTGAGAACAGCTTCACGGCATTGATCAACTTGATGCCGTTTGCTTTCTGCTCTTCCAGTGTGTCGCCCTTGATGCCGAACCCGAAGACAGCACCGCTGCCCTTCGGCAGGTACTTCTTCGCCAGGCTATGGCTGGGGTGAGACTCAAGGTCGGCGTAGTTCACCCAGGAAACCTTCTCGTGGCTTTCCAGGAACTGAGCGACGGCCAAAGCGTTCTGGCAGTGCCGCTCCATACGAAGGTGCAACGTTTCCAGCCCCTGCAGGAACATCCACGCGTTGAACGGGCTCATGGCGGCACCGAGGTCGCGCAGACCTTGAATTCTCGCTTTGAGGATATAAGCCAGGTTCAGTGGGCTGAGTGCTTCAAAAATCTTCAATCCGTGGTAGCTGGGATCGGGATCGGTCATCTCAGGGAAGCGACCGTTGTCCCACGGGAAGCCGCCCTTCTCGATGATGATGCCGCCGATACTCGTTCCATGCCCGCCGATAAACTTAGTCGTTGAGTGCAGAACAATGTCTGCTCCGTGTTCGAACGGGCGACAAAGAAATGGCGAGGCCAGCGTGTTGTCGACCATAACCGGGACGCCCGCTTCGTGAGCGATGCCGGAAATCGCTTCGAAGTCCGGCACATCGCAGCGAGGGTTACCGATCGTTTCGAGGTAAACCGCTTTGGTCTTGTCGTCAATCGCTGCCTTAAAGGCTTCCGGATCGTCCTGATTCACGAACTTCACGTTGATGCCCATCTTCGGGAACGTGTAGTGAAACAGGTTGTAGGTTCCGCCGTAGAGACTGGTGCCGGACACGATGTTGTCGCCAGCGGAAGCGATATTCAGAATTGCCAGCATTTCAGCAGCCTGGCCCGATGCCGTCGCGAGCGCTCCTGATCCGCCTTCCAATGCAGCGAGACGTTTTTCAAGGACGTCCGTCGTCGGGTTCATCAAACGAGTGTAGATGTTGCCAAACTCGGCCAGCGAAAAGAGATTGGCGGCATGGTCCGTGTCGTTGAAGACGTACGATGTCGTTTGATAAAGCGGAACAGCTCGTGAATTAGTTGTCGGGTCTGGGACCTGGCCCGCGTGCAGACAGTTTGTTCCGAATCCGTATTGATCGCTCATGGTTGTTTCCTCAGATAATCAACGTTTAAGTAGTTCGTCATTCCGACGTGTAAAAACGAAATCAGGGTGGACCGAATGGAGCGGCAGCCACGAAATCCGTCGTGGCGGCAGGTTTCGCTCCTCTCAACCCACCCTGCGTTACAGTTTGATAGTCATCAGCAGCTCATTCGCGAGCCGAATACGGCCATCATTGTGCAACACTTTCCAACATTCAAGCGGGCGAGCAACCATCGACCGCCGCAACCGGAAGTGTTTCTCAGGCTTCCGCAGCTTTCAGAAAACTGCATCCGGCAGCCATGGTTGAGGCACACTGGATGGCTTCCAGAAGCTGATCGTCGGATGCTCCCAGATCGCGGCTCTTGGTCACGTGGCCCGAGGTGCACGGCTTGCACGCATTCAGGTTACTGATCGCTGTGTTGATCAACTCAACCGTCTTGTCATCAAGCGACGTGTTCATGAATGTGTGAGCCCGCAGACCGACGGACATCCCGCCGAAGACTTCCGAACCACTCAGATCTCGAAATTTGAAGAAGGAGTTGTACATCGAGTTAGTTGACGCCACCGCCAGCACGTCCGCCGCCGCGCCATCCTCCGCACCGAGCGACTTCAAACGCTCGGTAAAAAAGTCGAGCCACACCGTGCAGCCATAGTGGCCGCTGACTGCCAAGCCGAGGATCGCTTTCGTCTTCGCATCCAGAGCTCCGTCGGTGTACACGAACTTTTTGAAGTTCATATAGAAGTCCTGGAGGAAAGCTTCGACACGACCGTAAGTCAGAAATGGCTCAGGCACGGCATCGGCTTCGAGCATCTCTTTGATGCGACCGTACGTGCGTTCGAGTTTGCCTTCGGCTTCCGATTCGGGCAGCGGTTGAATGCGTGACATGAGATAACTCCGATACCTATTGAAAAACGGCAGGCCGAAATCAATCAGCCTGCCGTGGCAATCTCACCGTAGGGTGCGCAACGCACCACTTCGAAGCAAAGGCTTCATTAACGGGCCAAAGGTGCGTCTAGACGCCCCCTGCGACCAACTCTAGTTAATCGTCTCGTCGCCCTTCTTCCAGTTGCATGGGCAGAGCTTGTCGGTCTGCAGAGCGTCGAGGACTCGCAGAACTTCGTCGACGTTACGGCCAACGCCCAGATCGTGGATCGAAATCCAGCGAGTGACACCCTGCGGGTCGATCAGAAAGACGCCTCGCAGCGCGATACCTTTTTCTTCGATCAGGACGCCGTAGTCTCGCGACAGGTTGTGGTTCGTGTCGGCGAGCATCGGGTAGGCCATGCTGGCCAGATCTTCGTGAGCGTCGCACCAGCCTTTGTGCGAGTAAACACTGTCGGTGCTGGCTGTCAGGACGACGCAGTCACGATCTTCAAATTCGCCGAGTGCCTTGTTGAAAGCAACGATTTCTGTCGGGCAGACGAATGTGAAGTCGAGCGGGTAGAAAAACAGGCAGGTCCATTTGCCCTTCAGATCAGACAGTTTGATCGTTGAAAACTGATCGTCGGTGCCATCTTTGGTGCGGTCGTAAGCCTGAACTTCAAAATCCGGAGCGGCCTGGCCAATCTGAACGGTCATCGCAATATCTCTTTCTGCAGTCTGGTGAGGGTGGTCTCTGGAAAGCGTCATCGCCCGCTGAGCAAGCAGGCGGAATCCATCGCGTAACTGGCGAGGATTGTAGAAGGTGCCAAACCCGTTTCAAGGCAGCTGAAAGCTCAGCTGAAAATGAGTGGCCCGACCAGAATGGTTGGAGCCGCAGGCACAGCACGTTTCATCGTGAACGCACGATGCAAACAACGGCTTTCGGTTCAATCGCCCCCGGACGATGAAGCATCTTGTTGCTGCGCGACACAGCCAATCCGGCTGTGCCACCCTTCATTCCCGAATTCGACCAGCGTCACCCGTGGTATCATTAGAGTCACTGGTAGATTCCTCTTTAAACCAATTTTGGATCGTTTTTCTGCTGGCCATAGAAACGCCAAAAACAGCAAACCAGACGAATGCGATCTCACAGCAAAGTCTCTTGATATCGATGGATTGAGAACCAAAGCTGTAGTGTATTCGACGGTCATTAAGCCATGAGTGAAATACTGGTTTGGAAACGGCGTCTCCGAATAGAAAACTACGACCGGCATACAACCTCGTTTGGACTGACCAGTTCGGTGATCTATGCGATACAACCTGAACAGTCCAAGGAGGAAAGAAGGTCAGAGCGGCCGAAATCACCAGCGAGAACATGATCGGACGCCTGACAGTCTCAAACATGAGAACTCCAATCCGACTGAACCATCTTCGTGCATGACCGCAGCAATCAGTCAGCGGTGCCGAACACCAGACAGGCGTTGTGGCCGCCGAAGCCGAAACTGTTTTTCAGGATGCGGCGGATGGGCATCTGCCGAGCCTGGTTGGCGACGTAGTCCAGGTCGCAGCCTTCGTCCGGGTTGTCGAGGTTGATCGTTGGCGGAGCGGTCTGGTCCAGCAGAGCCTGCACACAAATGACGGATTCGACACCGCCGGACGCTCCCAGCAGGTGGCCGATCTGACTCTTCGTGCTGGAAACGGCCATCGTCTTCGAGTGATCGCCAAAGACTGTTTTGATGGCAACGGTTTCTGCTTTGTCGCCGAGCGGGGTGCTTGTTCCATGAGCGTTTACGTAATCGATTTCGTCGGGATTCATCTTCGCGTCGCGAAGTGCTCCAGACATCGCTCGCGCGGCCCCCTGCCCTTCCGGATCGGGCGCGGTCATATGAGTTCCGTCCGCAGACATTCCATAGCCAAAGACTTCAGCGAGAATGTTTGCTCCACGTGCGACCGCGTGTTCGTACTCTTCCAGAACGAGGACACCCGCCCCTTCCGCCATGACGAATCCGTCTCGATCCTTGTCGAACGGTCGGCTGGCTGTTTCCGGATTCGCGCTGCGAGTCGACAAAGCATTCATGCGGGCAAAGCCGGACAGGCCCAAGGGAGTGATCGCCGCTTCGCTTCCACCAGTAACCATTACATCGGCCATATCGAGCTGAACCAGTCGAAAGGCGTCGCCGATGGCATTCGTGGCCGACGCACACGCCGTCGCCACGGCACTGTTCGGTCCTTTGAGTCCCCAATGAACGGAAATATTTCCGCTCGCGGCGTTAACCATCAGCTTGGGAATCATGAACGGCGAGACTCGCGACGGCCCTTTGTCAAAAAGGGCGTCATGCTGCATTTCGATCTCGCTCAGACCGCCGATCCCGCTGCCAACGAGCACGCCGTGCCGGTAGGGATCACCCACTGAGAGGTCAATTCCCGAGCTGATAATGGCCTTGCTGGCCGCAGCGAACGCGAACTGAACAAACCGGTCGATTCGTTTGACGTCTTTTGAAGTCACATCGGCATGCTCGGTGAGGTCGAAATTTCGCACCTCGCCACCGAACCCGACTTTGAAATCGGAGCAATCGAAACGCTCGATCAGGCCGATGCCACTTTTGCCCGCACAGATTTTGTCCCAGACCTCGGGAACTTCAAACCCGAGCGAGGTGACAAGTCCTGTTCCAGTGATGACAACTCGCCTGGCCATCCAGAAATTCTTTCAGAAACTGGGCGTACTTTTCAGCAATTCAGCACGGAATTGCAAAGTTGAATCAGTAAATCGAGCCGGCTGAATATGCCTGTTTGAGAGGCTCAGCCGGCTCATGAAACAGGTAGTCTAGCTCTTCTCGTCGATGTAGGTAATAGCGTCTCCGACAGTCTTGATCTTGTCGTAGTCGTCATCGGGAATGGTGATTCCGAATTCGTCTTCGAACTCCATGACCAACTCGACAACGTCCAGCGAATCCGCCTTCAGGTCGTCAACAAAAGATGATTCACGACTGACATCTTCTTTCGGAACGCCCAATTGTTCGCTGACGATTCCGATTACTTTTTCTTCAGTAGCCACGAGAGTTTCCTCCAGGAATTGTTCATATTCGCGTCAGGTGGCACATCGTGCTGCCACTCGGTAGTGAGCAGGCAAGTGAGCGTTGCACCAAAGGCAACGCCGCCCAGCCAATCAGCGACTCTGTTCATTCAAAGTAGCCTCTGATTAACAGGCAGACACGTCCAGGGAACAGGCGCAGTCTCTGCCCGAATGCAACGCCGCGAACATATAGTGAGAACCCGGAAGCGTGTAAACTCAAATCCAGAGTCGCATTACCGACTCGACACGCACCATCTGCCCGGAATGTTCCTGTTTCCGCAGTTTCGCTGGAATGCTACGCAGATTTCAGCAGCGACGTATTTCTACTCAGCCTCAAAAACGATCGCATAAACGTGGTCCGCAGTTGTCGAGCGATGCGGCAGCAACGGCTCGAAATGTCGTCAGAGCGACTGCCGCTGCGGTCGCTCTGACAACCGCAGCGGCTTTTTCGATCGTGCCACAAAGAATTTCTTTCAACATGGCAACTTCTTCTTTGGAAACAGGTTAGAGCACGACAGATTCTCATCTTTCGCGATTCGGGCATCGCTCGTGCCTTCTTCAGGCCATCGTTGATCCGGAACTTACCGGAGCGTCGGCTGAGATGTTCTCTGGCTGGCGTTAAACAAGGCCATGCCTCAATCACCCTGGTCGTGTCCGACCCGAAAACACTGCCGGGGCGAATTCCGAGGCACTATGGAGAGGAAATCCCCATGACGAACTCAGCCACACAGACGAGGCAGAAGGCCGTTCGCGAAATCAAATCGCTACGGACTTCAGAACGAGCGAAGAAGGCAGCTGCAAGTCGCTGCTGCTGTCGTTGCTGCCGTTGCTGCCGCTGTCGAAGGTAGTTCGGCGACTCGAATCCGACTGCCGGGCTGATACCTGACCCCGGTTGTCAGTCCGGCAGTTGATTCTGGATTTCTAACTTCAACCAGGAATCCGTCAGGAAAAATTTCACAGGAGCCAGCCGTGAGCCACTCTGCCACAACCCCAGCCATCGGATACGCAATTCGAGAGCAGAACCGACCGATCATGGACGACCCGGCCATCAACGCCGCCGAAATCACCTTCGAGCGTGCTGACGATCCACTGCGAGTCGACCGCTACCTTCAGGATCTGGATCTCGACCACGTCAGCGTTCATGCATTGAAACTTTCGATCGCCAGCCCGGAACCACCGAATCAAAACTACCTCGAAGCCCTCCGAGCGATCGCGATCGAAAACGGAGCATCGTCCGTCAGCGACCACCTCGGCTTCACTCGTGACGGAGACAACGGCGTCGAGATGGGACACTTTGCTCCGCCGCCCTGGACCGAAGCCGCTCTCACCGCGACCTGCCGAAACATTGACCACATTCAGAAGCGGCTCGGCGACACTCGCTTTTACGTCGAAACCATTGCGTACATGTTCGAGTTTCAAGGCACGATGTCCGAAGCCGACTTTGTTTCAAAGATGCTTCAGTGCACGGGCTGCGGCTGGTTACTCGACGTCACCAACGTTTACGCCAACGCGACGAACTTCAATTTCGATCCGTACGAATTCATCGAATCCGTAATGCCTCACGCGGAAGCCGTGCAGATGCATCTGGCCGGAGGCTTCTTCGACGAACGATCGAACATGTACATCGACAGCCACTCGGAACCGATCCCTGATGCGGTTTGGGATCTGTATCGGTTCTCACTTGAGCAGGGTCGTGGAAAAGTAGACGCCGTCTTCGTCGAGCGTGACCAGGACTTTCCTGACGAAGCCGGCTGGCGATCAGAAATCCGCCGCGTTCGCGAGATCGCGGAACAGGTCGAGGTGCCAGCATGAGCAACGACACCCTACTGAAAGACTACGCGGAACAACTTTCGCGCATCGCGACATCGCTGGCCGTCGCAAAGAATGACGTCGTCCACGGCGACGTCTCCGCTGGGCAGTCACATGAACTCGTCGAGATGTTTACTTCGGGAAATCTCGACAAACGCGGCGACAAACTGGAAGACCAGCTCGAAATGTTTGCAGACAACATGGAAGAACTGCCGAGTCTGATCAGTCGGTACATCCGGGAAATCCCCCTCGCCGCTTACGACACCGGCACCAGCGACACGGACCGTTTCGTACGCTGGTTGCCGACGGTCATCGAGCTGACCCCGGAACAACGGGACATTGTTCTGGTCATCAGAAGTCGATTTGCCGTGGAAGAGGCTGGGCGACGAAACCGTCTCGGCCACGTTCGGTTTCAGGAACTTGTCAGCCTGAACGAACAGCTCGCATCTGAGTTAGATTCCAACGACGGTTTGAGTATTCACCTCAACCCGATGAGAACTCGAGCCGTGTTCGAAACGGGCCTGCTGATTGGCGAGAACGAGTCTCCCGCAGACGGAGTTGAAGTTCTGTTCTTCGCGTTTCAGACCGAAGTACGAACAGTGATCCTTGAGCCTGAAGGGCGAGCCCTGGTACAGACACTTGCCGATCTCGGCCCGTGCCGCCTCGTGAACCTGAAGAAGCAACTCGATCTGACAACGTCGCTCAACGACGAAACCTTGCTCGAAACACTGACCGACTGCAGCGAAGTTGGGCTGATCGCTTTCAGCTGAATGCTGATGCAAAGCGAACGAAATGAAATTCAGGAGGACGAGCCGTGCCCATTGACATTCCAGTCGTCTCACGAGTTGACGCCGGTCCGGCTCCTGCTTCGCTGAAATCGCCGCCGGTATTTCAAAGACAAGCTCTCGGCGACGCATCAACTTTCAGGTTGAAGTCGATGTTCGCCGAGAATCGGCTCCGGATTCTTGCAACGTATGCACTGTTTACGATCGAGAATCTCCTGCGACTGGCACAGCCATTCGCGCTGGGTTGGGCGATTAACGATCTCCTGGCCGGGCAGATGCTTGGAGTCGGCGTGCTGGTCGGTCAGCATGTTCTGCATCTCGTCGTGGGGCTTGTCCGGCAGGTTTACGACACGCGAACGTTTTCAGCGATCTATTCGGATCTGGCCACGCGGATGATTGTTTCGCAACGAGCGTCCGGCGTCGACGTTTCACGCGTCACCGCCCGGGCATCCCTTTCTCGTGAGTTCGTCGAGTTCTTTGAACGCTCCATCCCGATGCTGATGAAGGTCGCTTTCTCCGTCGCCGGCTCGGTCATCATGCTGGCCTGGTACGACTGGGTGATCGTGTCGTGTTGTCTGGGGTTGCTGATCCCGGCGGCGCTGCTAAGCCAACACTATTCGAAATGGACGCGTCGGCTCAGTCGAGGCCTGCACGACGAGTTGGAGAAAGAAGTCGACGTCATTCATTCTCAAAACGAGATCGATGTCCGAAACCACTTCGACGAAGTCGCCCGCTGGCGAATCAGACTCTCCAACGCCGAGGCCGTCAACTTTGGTCTGATGGAATGTTTCATACTGGGAGCAATCGTCGCGGTCCTCTTCCGAGCGTGCCATCTTCCGTCCGTCCAAGCCGGAGATATCTTTGCCGTCTTCCGCTACCTGATGCTTCTCCTTGTGGGCCTTGACGGCCTGCCACGATTGATCCAGCAAGTTAGCCGACTTCGCGATGTCAGCTCGCGTCTGCACAACGCGGCGTGACAATACTTGCTTTCACCTTGCCCGGCAGGTTACGAAACAGTCTTCTCAGACGCCTGTCTCAACGAGGTTGAAGCTCTTTCCGGATGCCCCGCTCGAACGCTCGACACATCACCTGCCGAAACGGCCATACTTTTGAAGTGGACGCTCCGGTCTCTGCGACGGAAGGCTTCACATGCCCGGAATGTGGCTGTGAATCAGCGAGCGATGCCCCTTCACCAGAGCCGGCTCGGAGCCTGTGGGAAGTGATGGGGCGGTCATCGAACGACGACGCTGCATCCGAAGAAACGACCATCAGCGATCTTCAGGTCGAACACGCCGAACGGCCTCGTGGCTTGTGGGCGATGATGAGAGAAGCTCCATCGTCAGCTGAAGCAGCAACCTCAGAAACGCACGAGGAACTGGACGATTCTGAATTATTCGAAGAAGGTCAAGGGGACGACAGCGACCTCGTCGACGCTGACAGCCAGCTCTTTGATCAGGACGATGATTTCGAGCTGGCGGATGACGACGAGGAAGACGGCTGGGAAGTCGAATCTCCGCTCCATGATTTTGACGCGTCCGATCAATCGCAGCCCGATGAAAAACTCGACGATGACGAGCCGAAACCACCACGGCTTCCACGAGGCAGCGGAGCCGTGGCTGCTGGTGTCATTTCGATTCTCCTGGCTGGTCTGAATCTGCTGCCCTCATTCGTCGCCAGAATTCCCGCAACACTTGTTGGTGCTTACGCTCTGCTGCTGGGCTATCAGACGCTGGGTTCCAATCGGCGACTGCGCGAGTCGATGCCGCAGATTCTCGCCCCCGTCGGGATGTTCCTTGGACTGATCGGAATTTTTGCCGGGCCGGCCTGGCTGAATGAACTCGGCGAATCGTGGCGTCATCGCTCAACCAGAGAAGTCATCGAGTCAAACCTTGGCAACATCAACAAGGCTCTGACTGACTACGTGATCGAGAAGGGCAGCTTCCCGGCAGGTGGTACGTTCGCTGTTAACGACGAGGGACTGGAAGTCGGCATGCACGGCTGGATGACTTCCCTGCTGCCCTATCTGGGCTACACCGAAATCTACACTTCGATCGACCTTTCAAAACCATGGAACGACGACGCCAACTCAGCTGCAATGAGCCGGACCATACCGACGTTTCTCATTCCCTCCGCCCCTCACGAGCCGACAGGCCGTGGACTTGCAACCGCGCACTATTCCGGAGTTGGCGGTCTGATACAAACTGAACAGGGTCTGTTGCCAACAGGAATCTTCGACAAGAACTCGCCGGTTCGAATCGAAGAGGTCTCTGATGGAATGTCTCAAACGTTAATTGCCGGCGAGATTGCCAGAGCACTGCCAGCCTGGGGCGATCCTGAAAACTGGCGAACCATCGAAGGCCCGCTCAACAAGCGACTGTCGAGCTTCGGAAACGCTGCCGGGACGGGAGCCCACTTTCTCCTGGGAGACGGCAACGTCCGATTCTTCTCAAACAGGACGTCGCCCGAGGTGTTGCAGAAAATGGCAACTCGCAACGCCGACGATTAGTTCCGTCATCACATTGGCTGTAACGTCGTGAATTCTTCTGTGCCAGTGCCAGGCACGGGAGCGCGGCAATCGATCTACCAGCGGGCGATCTCAGCGAGGTTGACTGAACGTTCTCCCGGATCGACCTGCAGGCAGGATGCCAGAAACGCAGCAACTTCGGGCCTAAAATCGCTCAAGTCAGGGAGTCGCCAGTTTCTGTGTCGTTTCTCAATGTCGGAAAGACGCGTGTCGTTGATCAAATCGTTGCCGGTCAGAATCTTCCAGGCTGTACAACCAAGCGAAAACAAATCGGCAGGCGTTTCGACAGGCGCGCCTTGAAGCTGCTCTGGAGCCATGAAACGGGGCGTACCGGAAATGAGCCGGGACGCTGTTCCGTCTCCATTATCGACGGGCTTGGCGAGGCCAAAATCCATCAGCTTGACATGGCCACTGGATGTCAGAATGACATTGGACGGCTTAATGTCACGATGGACGATGCCTTGCGAATGCGCGTACGAAAGTGCGTCAGCAAGCTGCGCAATGACTTTGCGAAACTGATCTTCGGGCAAGGGACCGTTCTGTCGAACAATCTGGTCCAGCGAAACTCCGTCGCAGAATTCCATGGCGATGAAGAATGAGCGAAACGCTTTGAAACGCCCCAACATGCGAACGATGTGCGGATGCTCGAACGCTTCGATCATGCGGGCTTCGCTCTGAAATAACTTCAGTGCGTTGGCATCATAAACGAGCCGATGGCTCATCATTTTCAGAGCGACCATCTCACCGGTCTGTTCGTCAAGTGCCTGGTAGACAATGGCCATGCCGCCTCGACCCAACCGCTGAACGATGCGATAACGACCGAAACTTTTCCCACTGAGTGCATCGTGCTCCTGCTGCCCGAGTCGCTGTGCGAGCAACTGGGTCAAAACCTGCCCGATAATCGGATAGTTGTTAGCAAGCTCCTGAAACACTGGTGACGGAAGAAACTTTGCCGTGACATTCGTGGCGGCTACCACGGTTGCCGTTCGAGGCTGATCCGTAAGTAACGCCATCTCGCCGAGAATCGCCCCGGCGCCGCACCTCGCGATTTCTTTATCCTCGTTAAGCTGACCGCTGCTGAGGATCGTAACTCGACCGTCGGTCAGGAAGTATAGACCGTCACCCGGATCGCCTTCATTAATGAGATGTTCGTCTTTCTGAAATCTCCGTTCTTCCAGCCGCGCTTCGATCTTCTCCAGAATCACGGGTGGCAACTGAGAAAACGGCTCCGTACCACCCAGCAATGATGACTGATCGTGAACGAAGGAATCGGGCTGGTAGGCCAGCGAACTCTGGTCTGGATCGTCGAAGTCCAATTGGGTCGCATCCGAGTCGATCGGCACTCCGGCGGCGACAACTGGCTGCGTGGGAACCAGTTCGACGGTTGGTTCGTGTCCGCCTCCGAACGAGCAGGTTGGGTCAACGATGACCGTTTCAGAAAGTCGATTCGATGTCGACAGTTCAACCAGCCGACTCTGGTAGTCCGGGAATCGCTCGCACAGATTCCTGAGGATGACAGTGGACGCCGCTTCGTTGGCTTTCAGGGTCAGCAGAAATTCTCTGGCGACGACCTGCCATTCGAATTCGGCAGAGAATCTGCCAATTCGATTCTTCAAAAAAGCGCAGTATATTTCGACGGGAATGGCGGCTTCTGTGCCATGTCTCAAATGCTGATCAAGCAGCAGCGCGTCGGTGCAATCCTGCGGCGCCAATCCAGTTCTGGCTTTACCATGAACAAAACTGAAAACGTCGACCGGCTGCTGACCTTGCGAAGTCAACGCGTAAAACTCGGCGGCAACCGAACGCTGCAACAGCGTTTCGAGATCAAATTCAACATCGCGGCGAGATGTCAGACCACTTTCGGCGAAGTTCGCCGTATCGTTTTGTGGTCCGACATTCATGCGGTATTCCATCGTGGCTGTATATGGCAGGTATGCTTGACCGTCGACTACTTCCAGTAGACTTTGAGGACGTAGTAAATCACGATCGGAGGCACAATCAGCGTTGTGATCGAGGGAAGATTCGCAAAGAGTCCTTGCGTAACTCCCAGAATATGCGGTTTCACGACGAACTGATCGATCAGGACCGAACCAATCACTGACCACAGCATGAATATCTTGCCAAGATTCTTGCGTTCGAGCTGCTCGTCCTTCGACAGTTGAGAGAACGCGGGAGTCGATCCCTGCTTTGTCGTTTTCTTTGCAGGCTTCGCCTGGCTCTTCTCCTTTGCCCCCCCGGTCCTGGCCCCAGGCGAGCGTTCGGCAACGACAACGGCGGCGTCTTCCGCAGCGATCATCTCGTCCATTTCGGCGTAGTAGCGACTGATTCCCTCCGTGATTCCTCGCGGTGTGGCCAGTGCCCGGCGGACGGGGAGGTTGTACCTGAGTCGTAATTCGTCTTCGAGTTCGTGTGTGATGTCATCAGCACATGCCACCAGAAGCACATCGTCGTCGATGAATAGAGGCAGGATCGTATTCCGTTTGGCAACCTGCTGAGGCAGCCGCTTCAGAATCCGGAACTCCGGAGCCATGTCTTCAAGATCGACATAGGGCACGCTGAGTTCCGTCGCGTAGGCCTGCGTGGCGACCTGATCGTCGACGAGCTTCATCTGGACGACAGTGTCACGCATCGTCAACCCGTGCGACTCTGAGTAATCCTGCGCTTCTTTCATCTGGTCGCGGTCGATGTGACCTTGCTTGACCAGAACGCGTTCCATCGGCACAACGGCTGATTCGTCTTCTTCGAAGACACGACCGAGGCTTTCGTCGTACTCACGCTTTCGTTCCGGGTCGGTCAGGCAAAGCATCGCCTTCGCGAGTTCGTTCAACAGGGTCTGCGAGATAACCGAATACTGACCTGTTGCGTACTTGCGAACGTGTGCGTTGAGTTTTTTGTAATTGTTTCGGACTTTGTCAGTCGTATCCTCGAACCTGACCAGCCGCAGCAGTTCGTAGTGATCGGGAGGGCGAGGGCCATCAGGAATCCCCAACCAGTCTTTATAGACATCGAGTTCCACGTTGATCACTCCTGAGAGCTGGCGGTTCTTGAGCAAGTGCTTAAGCAAATCACAGTGCTGCCAAACTCAGACAGCGGAAACATGCCATTCATGCTTCCGCTGCTAAGTGACAGGCGAAATCCAGGTCTACTCGACTTCGTACTGCTGAGCGAGACCAGTCATGACGTCGATGTTCTCTTCGGTTCCACCGAGGTTCTCTCGAACGATCTCGGTCGCTGCTTCCGTGTTTCCAACAAGTTCCTTTGCCGAGACATGAATTCGACCAGCCGAGTCATATCGGTACGTCACTTCGACCGGTGACCCCTTCGGAAGCCCGGCGGGCAGGTCGTAAATTCGGAAGTCGCCAATTTGCTCGCAGGCCATGGGGTCAGGAGAATCACCTTCGAGAACGGAAACGTGAATTCGTTGCTGATTATCCGAATTGGTGACGAAACGCTGAGTTTTCTCAAAGGGAATCGTCGTATTTTTCGGGATCATGATGTGGTTGATCTTTCGAGTTCGCTCGTTTGGATCAGTCACTTTCACGCCGAGAGAGTGTGAATTGACGTCTGACGTTGTGACCGACCGCAGCCGATTGATAATCGACTTACCCATGCGGGATTCGCCGCCGGTCGCTCGAGCTTCCAGAATGGCTGCGTGAATGGCCGCCCCCTTGGCAACGGCTTCTTCCGGAGCAACTTCTCGACTCGGCTTTCGCTTGCAGACTTCAACAAGCATCTGTTCAACAACCGGCATGTTTGTCGAGCCGCCGACGAGGACGACTTCATCAAGACCTTCAGGCTCGACTCCAGATTGCTGCAACACCAGCTCGGTTGTGTCGCGAGTTCGCTGCATCAGGTCGGCAGTCATTCGCTCGAAATCGCCGCGAGTCAGCGACAGCGTCAGCGACTTGCCTTTGTAGTAAACGGGGACGGCAGCCTGAGCCCGCGTACTCAATTCACGTTTCGCCTTTTCGCATTCCTGCGAAAGAATCTGCACGGTTTCCGGATCTTCACGCGGGTCTTCGCCATGCTTCTTGGCGAACTGTTCGGAAACGTGATCAAGAATGCGGCGGCTCCAGTCCAGCCCCCCCAGCATCACGTCCCCGTCAGTGGCCAGAACTTTGAAATTCGTCGGTGTGTAACGAACGACGGTGACGTCGAAAGTTCCGCCGCCGAGATCGTAAACGAGAATCGTTTTCTCGGTTTGAGCGAGTTCGGTATTTCCGAGTTCGCCACGTTCCCAGGCGTAAGCCAGTGTCGCGGCAGTTGGCTCGTTGATAATGTCAATGATGTTCAGGCCGGCGATGCGTCCGGCGTCCTGCGTCGCTTTGCGACGAACGTCGTTGAAATAGTACGGCACGGTGACGACAGCGTTCGCGATTTCGCCAACGTGTTTTTCTGCGTCCTGTTTCAGCTTCTTGATAATCAGCGCTGAGATGAATTCAGGAGTCAGTTTTTTGTTCTGATACACGACGTGAAAGTCGGGGTTGCCCATTTCACGTTTGATCGCCTCGACAACGTTTTTCGGATCCTCGATAGCGATTCGTTCGTTCGACGGGCCAACGACAACTCTTCCGTCATCCGACAGCAGCACGACCGACGGCGTGATGACTCGCTCGTCAGCATTCTTCAGGCAGTGCGCCATTCCGTCATCGCCCAGCTGAGCGATGGTTGAGAATGTCGTTCCCAGGTCGATACCTACGGTTTGTCCGTCGAGCAGCTTCATCGATGTACCTTCGCGAGAGTTCGCTATTGAAGTGAACGGATTGTGATTGCAGACGCCAGTACTGAATCGTTGCCACCATGCGAAAAGCGGCCCGATTCGAGCCAACAGTCTGTAATGATCTCAGAGACTTTTATCAGACTGATGTTCAACCGCCCTGTCGAACAAACAGAAGAGCCAGTGCACTCGTCAGCACAAAACCTTTCCAGCTTTGTGGAGTCGCAACCAGACAACCTCTTAATCATGCCGGAGCCCGTAGATTTCGAGGGTTATGCATTCTGCCACTCGCCTTTCGGGGATGCAAGCAGCCGGGCAACACTCATAAGACGCTGACAGAACGATCATGATCAGGGACGCCTGAGCGACGCATCCCCAGCCAGACCAATCTCTGGCAGTCTTTTCCGGGTTCTCCACTGAAAACCTGGAGCGACACGCGTAACATAGCCGGACCTGTCCACTCTGGCTGACTGGAATCGGTCTTATGACGCACATTCTGATTGTGGAAGAACCCTTGAACGACAGTTCCGGGTTACGCGAGTTTCTGGACTCGTCCAACTTTGAAACATCGGTTGCCGCGAGTGTTTCGGAAGCACTCGCGGCGGCGAACAGCGAGTCTCATCCATGCCTCGTCATGATCGATTCGCGATTGCCGGACGGCGCGGCGTTCGAGTTTTGTCGCCGACTCCGGTCTCCAGAGTTTCCCCGCTACATTCCGGTGATCATTCAGACCACGGTCGGAGTTGCTGAAGAAGTCCTGCAGGGACTCGAAGCGGGAGCCGACGGCTACGTCGCGCGAGGGCTTCCCAACGAAACGACTGTCATCAGAATCCGACAGGTACTCGAACAGGCTTCTGCCGATCAGCGCACTGCACCGGGCACGACCGCCCCGTCTCAACCCGCCGAAATTCAGCTCAACGATCGCACCTACAGACTCGGCACATCGCAACAGCAGTTGCTGAACGTACTCGTCTCGGCGTTTGAGGATATTGCCAGAGTTAACGAGCACCAGGCTGCCGAACTGAATCGTCGACGAAAAGCCGAGCAGCGGCTGAGGGATTCGGAAGCCCTTTACGCGTCGCTCGTCGAAAGCCTCCCGCTGAATCTGTTCAGGAAGGATCTTGATGGGAAGCTGACCTTCGGCAATCAACGATACTTCGAGCTGCTGAAGTCCTCGCCCGAAGAGCTGCTCGGACTAACCGACTACGACCTGTTTCCCAAACCGCTGGCGGATAAATACACGGCAGACGATCGACGCATTCTCGAGAGTCGCGAAACCTACGAAGACATCGAATCGCACGCCGGCCCGGACGGCAGCAAGCTTTATGTGCATGTCCTGAAGGCCCCGGTTTACGACGCGGCTGACAACGTCATCGGCACTCAGGGAATCTTCTGGGACGTCACCGCTCGGCACGAAGCGGAAGCTGCCCTGCGGCGCGAACAGTTCCTGCTGACCAGTCTGATGCAGAACATCCCGGACAATATCTTCTTCAAAGATTGCGACGGACATTACCTGCGGATCAACCGGGCGATGGCCGATCGATTTGGGCTGGATTCTCCCGAGGATGCTGTCGGGAGAACCGCTTCTGAATTCTTTGGTGAGGTCTACGCTGCACGCATCAAACGTGACGAGCAACAGATTATTAAGTCAGGCGAACCGGTTGTCGGTGAGGAAGAACTGGTCGACTGGCCGAATGGTTCGCAGACCTGGGTGTCCGTCATTCAAATGCCAATCCGCGAAGACGACGGCACGATTGCCGGACTGTTTGGTTTGTCGCACGATATTTCCGATCAGAAACTCGCTCAGCAGGCGATGCAGGAAGCCCGCGACGCCGCAGAAGCGGCCAGTGAAGCGAAAAGCAACTTTCTGGCCAACATGAGTCACGAAATCCGCACGCCGATGAACGCGATTATCGGAATGACGGAACTGGTGCTGGACACTTCGCTGGATCCAACGCAGCGCGAATACCTGTCGATGGTGCAGGAGTCGGGTGAATCATTGCTCGGCGTCATCAATGACATCCTGGACTTTTCGAAGATCGAAGCCGGGCGGCTGGAACTTGACCCTCGCCCGTTCTCGTTGCGGGAAAATGTCGGCGACACGCTGAAGTCGCTGGCCGTTCGTGCTCATCGAGGTCACATCGAAGTGGCGTGTCACATTGGCCCGGACGTGCCCGAGTTCCTGACCGGCGACGCGGGCCGCCTTCGACAGGTTGTGATTAACCTGGTCGGCAACGCAATCAAATTTACCGACAAAGGCGAAGTTGTCGTCGACGTCTCCAACTGCACGCCCGACTTTGGTGCCAACCCGTTGCCGGCGCAGACAGACGCGGAAGGAGTCGCAGGAAGACAGCACCTGGAAGATTCTCTGTGGCTGCACTTCCAGGTCACAGATACGGGCGTGGGAATTCCTCGGGAAAAGCTGAAGCGGATCTTCGACGCGTTCGAACAGGCCGACACATCGATGACGCGACGTTACGAAGGAACTGGTTTGGGACTTGCCATCTCGTCGCGACTGGTCGAGCTGATGGGTGGCCGAATCTGGGTGGAAAGCGAAATCGACAAAGGCAGTGTCTTTCATTTCACAGCGAGATTCGATCCAGCTCCCGAGGCATTCCAGGCTCAGGGCGAAACACAGACAGCCAGCCTGGATGGAAAACGAATTCTGATCGTTGATGACAATGCGACAAACTGCCGGATTCTCGACGAGATTCTTCGTAACTGGCTGACTCGACCTGTCGTTACCAACGACGCCGTTGCGGCAATCAAAGCACTCGAACAGGCCCAGGCTGCCGGGCAGCCATTCGATCTGCTTCTGACTGATGCCAATATGCCGAATACGGATGGCTTTACGCTCGTTCAACGCCTGCGTGAACGAGGCGATCTGCAGGCGCCTGTAATCATGATGCTGACATCGGGAGGGCGACCGGGCGACATCTCGCGATGCGCCGAACTTCGGATCTCCAACTACCTGATGAAGCCAATCAAGCAATCCGAACTGTTCGACTCAATCGTCGATGCGCTGAACGTGACGGCTGCCACCGATGAAGACTCGTCGCACTCCGCAGGCCCGCGACCGCACATTCGAAAACTGAAAACACTGCTTGCTGAGGACAGCGCCGTCAATCAACGACTCGCCATCGCGCTGCTCGAAAAATGGGGACACGATGTGACCGTTGCCGGAACCGGGAAGGCTGCCGTCGATGCCTGGCAGCAGGGCGGCTTCGACGTCATTCTGATGGACATTCAAATGCCCGAAATGGACGGACACGATGCGACGCGAGCGATTCGCGATTTCGAAACCGGCACCGGCAATCACATTCCGATTATCGCCATGACGGCCCACGCTCTGAAGGGCGACAAAGAAAAGTGTCTGGCGGTCGGCATGGACGATTACATTTCCAAGCCAATCCGCGCTCCGCTGTTGTACGACAAACTGGCCGACATCTGCGATCAGCTGCCAGCCGGAGAAGCCTCACCAGATCAGCAGGCAAGTTTGCAAGGCACAACAACTTCAGCAACGACGTCGCCAGACGAGTCGCGCGATGCGGCTGCCAGTCAGAACGTCGTCGACTGGGACGCGGCACTGGAGATCGTCGGCGGGGACCGTGAGCTGCTCGGTGAAATTCTGGAAGCGATCCTGGAAGAATGTCCGCAGCAGTTTGCGTCGCTGAAAAAGGCTATCGCCGAACAGGATTCAGGAACTTCTCGACGAGCCGCTCACACCATCCTCGGAAACATGCGAGCAATCTCGGCGAACGAAGCGATGGACAAAGCTGGAATCGTGGAAGGTCTCGCCAGGGACTCGAAGTTCGCCGAAATCTCCGAGCCTGTAGAAGCTCTCCGGAAAGCGACCGATGCCGTTTACCAGGCGGTTCAGCAGTTTCAGGCAGGGTGATCTGCCGACGGCATCTACGAAAACACAGGGTGGGCACTGCCCGCCAGAATAGTCATCGATTGGTGGGCGGTGCCCACTCTACGAATCCGGTCACTTCATGACGATTCTCACCGCTCAAAAATCAATCATCGTGGGCACGGCCGGGCACATCGATCACGGTAAGACCCGACTGGTTGGGAAACTGTCGGGCATCAACACCGACCGTCTGCCGGAAGAGCAGGCTCGCGGGATCTCGATCGACCTCGGCTTTGCACATTTCCGGACGGGCGATCTTCAGATCGGCATTGTCGACGTGCCCGGCCACGAACGTTTCGTCAGGAACATGGTCGCCGGCGCGACGGGGATCAACGTGGCGATGCTGGTGGTCGCGGCTGACGACGCCGTCATGCCGCAGACGCGCGAGCATCTTGACATTATGAATCTGCTCGGAATTCAGGTCGGGCTGGTCGCGCTGACGAAGATCGACCTCGTCGACGAGGACATGGTCGAACTGGCTCGCTGCGACATCGAAGACAACCTGGCCGGAACATTTCTCGAAGGCTGCCCGATCGTGCCCGTCTCGTCGGAGACCGGCGAGGGCATCGAAAAGCTGCGCGAGACGCTGCTCGAAATTTGCAGCAACATTCAGTTGCCGGAAACGTTGCCGCTGTTTCGTATGGCCATCGACCGGGTCTTCTCGATCTCCGGCCACGGCACTGTGGTGACCGGTTCGGTGCTCAGTGGCGATGTTCACGTGGGAGACTCACTGGAACTCTGGCCGGAAGGTCGAGTCGTTCGAGTCCGCAGCGTTCAGCGTCATGGTGAGCAGGCTGACGCAGCGGGCAGTCGACAACGCACGGCGATCAACCTGGCCAGCCTGAAACACGACGAGGTTTCCCGCGGTTTCGAACTTGCCACGCCAGATTATCTCAAACCGACGAAACGTCTGCTGGTCGATCTGAAGCTGCTCGACAATTCGCCGATCGGCCTGAAGAATCGGATCGAAGTCGGCCTTCACACCGGCACGCGAGAGATTCCCTGCCGAGTCATCCTCAAAGGGCGCAGGCTGGAACCCGGCGAACACGGTTATGCTGAGCTTCGTCTGGCCGAACCAATCGTCGCGACATGGGGGCAGCGTTTTATTCTCAGGCGGATTTCTCCGGCGATCACGCTGGGCGGCGGCACAATTCTCGATCCACACATTCCTGACCTGCACCGAATCCGCGACGTCCAGGCGGTGTCTGAACAGCTTGCCAGTCCGGTTCCTGCCGAGCGTCTGGCAGCAAGACTTCGGCAGCGGGATTCGGTTTCGTCTTCAGACCTGACACTGGCCAGTTCGATCGGAGTCATGCCGGACGAACTGCAACAACTTCTGTTGGCACTTCGCGAGAACGGTCAACTGCTGCAACTGGGCCGCGGAGAACGCTCAATCGAGATTCACGCCGATCGTCTGGAATCTCTGGCTGGTTCGGTTCTGCGAACGGTTCGCGAAGAAATTATCCGACATCAGCCCAGACGCTCGTTGCCAAAGCCGACACTGCTCACGGCCTGCCGAGCGATCACGTCGGCAAACCTGCTCGAATCTATCCTCGAACATCTTGTGAAAAAGAAAGAGCTGGTTGAACTGGGATCAAACCTTGGACCAGCAGACTTGCAGGTTCAACTAACGAAGCAGCAACGGAAGAATCGAGACGAAATTCTCAGCCAGATCACCGCCGGCATGCTGACTCCGCCGATGTCCAGGGACCTGGCAAAATCACTCGATCTGAAGTTCTCCGATGTCGAGCAGTTGCTGAACCTGTGGGTTGAAGACGCCATGCTGGTCCGAGTCGGCGACGGTTTCTACTACACCCCCGAAGCTCTCGATGAAGCCCGCCAGCGATGCCTCAAGCAGATCAAAGACCACGGCCCTGCTACGATGGCCGAGCTCCGCGACGCCTGGGAAGTCACCCGAAAATACTCCGTCCCATTGTGTGAATACTTCGACGCCATTGGAGTCACCATCCGCGATGGGGATCTGCGATCTGCGGGGCCGGAATCTGAACGTCCTTAGGATTGCACAAGAGAGTGTCTCCATCAGTCGTCTCGGATTAAGGCTGGCTTCCAACGAAAACTGTTTGCCCCTGAACTGAATCCTGCATGCCAGACCTCAGAAAGTTCGTTTTGCCTGGCCCAATCGCCTTGCTGGCGATTCTCGTCGCCATGTGCTGCATGACTGGATTCAAAGGACCGGACCATGAAGGTTACTTTTTCTGGGCGTCGGCGGCGTGTGATGGAGACATCAGCTGGCTTGGCAATCCAGTCTCGGACGGCCTGAAGATCCCATTCTGTCGATGGTCTGCAGGACCGGGATTAATGGCAGCACCGATAGTGTGGGTTTCCCGTTTCGCGGAAGTCGAGAGCGAAGCCGGGCTGGTCGTGGGCATCGTCTGCGTCGTCGTCTTCTGGATCAACTTTTTTTCGGGCCTGAAAGATTTGTCCGATGAGGCAACGGCGGTCACCGGCTGCCTGGTCGCGTTGGTCGCGACGCCGCTGGGGTATTACTGCTGTGCGGTCTCGTCGGAAACTTACAGTCTTCTTCCGGCAGGCGTGCTGTTTCGTCAGACCGTCATTCTGATGCGCGGCCAGCAGGTCAACCTGCTTCTCATTGGGGTGATGACTTCGATCCTCGTGATGCTCCGCCCTTATTCGGGCGTGTATGCGTGGCCCGTGCTGATCCCCGCGTTCGTCATTGCCGGTCAACGCGGAACACGTTCATTATGCCTGACGACCGCCGCGATTGCCGCCCCGTTAATTCTCGCGGTAATTCAGGTCGGCATTGTTCATCACTGGATGACGGGCGACTGGACCGTATCCCCATACTCGTTCTCCGGAGCCGGTTTCAAGAGCCTCGATCCTTCCTGTCCTTACCTCTGGCACGTCCTGTTCGACACGTTCAAAGGGCTGCTCCCAACTCACCCATTGATGGGTGTTGGATTCGTCGCTCTTGCAGGATTGTGTGTGTGGGAAATGCACCGCGGGCATGTCCGGGAGGCATCTGTCTGGGGGCTGGGAGTCGTCGCGATCGCTATCAACTCTTACATCCAGGGCTGCTGGTATTACTGGTGGATGGCGTCGTTGTCTTTCGGGATGCGCGGGCTGACGCTGGCAGGCATTCCGGTCATCGCCGCTTTGTGTCGTGCGGGTTTTATTTGTCGAAAGTCGCCGCGCCGGTCAGTCCAAGCTGTGCCTGTGATTGTGGGATCTGGAAGCGTCGTCTGGTCGTGGCTGCTCCTTGTCCAGGGCCCGATGGAGTACCTTGAGTGGTCGGCGCTGCTGTCTGGCCAGGTGCAGATTCTACAGTTCTGGTTGACGGATCGCTGGCTGCTTCTTGCCGTTTCACTGGCAACTGCAGGTGCGTTTCTGCGAGCCGGCAAGAACGCAGATTTCCAAATGACCGGATTAATTGCTGGCGGATTAGCAATTGCCTGGCTGGCGAATCGACACGAGGCGGTGACACTTCCGCTCCTTATTGTTTACAGCCTCGCACTGGTCGTCGTTTCGTCGCTGAGAAGGTTTCTGCATCGAGTGACGAGCGCACACCAGACAGTTCTCGCCACCTTGCTGCTGAGTTCAATGCTCGGTTTCTTCTGTCATCTGGCAATTCCGACACAGAAACTGATTCGGCCCGTCACACCGAGCGAGGCATCTCAGTTTCCTGCCGACGTCAAGTCGGCCTATCAGACTCTGTTGACGATTCCGAGGCTCAGCGGTCAGCAGCGCAAGCTGGAAGCGTTTCTGCGGCTGAAGCTGGGTGACGAGAAAACGGACCTGTTTTCGCCACTGCCAGAGGGATTTCTCAGAACCACCGTCGACCCTCACCGCAAACTGGAAGTCGGAATTTGAGGACGTTGCGACTTGCGATTCACTGGCGCGGGAAGAATTCTGGTCGTCAGTTTCCAAGCGAGCAGTTATTGAGCGAGCAGGGCTTCGATGGCCTGATGGACTTCGGCTTCGTCGACGCCTTTGCCAGCATCGATGTCGTTTTTGAACACCTGGACCAGTTCACCTTTTCGGTTGTAAAGGCGGAAGTAGGGCAGGCCAGCGTCGCCGATGTCGTAGGCGTCGAACGATTCATCTCCGCCGCCAAGCGAGCACGAAAGATTTTCGAACGTGGCGTTCTGCTCTTTCAGAAAGGCGAGTGCGTCCTCGTGGGCATCGGGATCGTCGAAGCTCATCGAGATTACGACCAGATCGTCCGGATGCTTCGCTGCCTGGGCGACGGTATGCGGGAATGCTTTGCGGCAGGGCAAGCACCAGGTTGCCCAGAAGTCGACGAAAACAACTTTGCCAGCGTGCTGGGCGACGATTGCGTTGAACTCTTTGGGAGTCACGGCTCGCAGGGTGATGTTGGCAGCGTCGGCAGAAGGAAGTGAATCGACGGCGCTGGTCACGTCCGAGAGTGGCGGTTCGGAGTTCCCTGCCGGAGCGACTTCATCACCAACACCGACGGGCGGCATGACGGGAGCCTGCGTCGAGCCTGCTTCACCCGGACCGGTTGTTGAAGAGCCGTCGCTGGGTGGTGCAGGTTTATCGGAGCAGCCGACGAGTCCCAGGCTCAACACGCAGACGATCATGACGACAAATGAAACGTTAAACGGCATGGCAATTCTCCTCGCTTGACGCTGTTGCGAAACGACGTGCGGGCGAAAATGAGTTTTCGATGGCGGTAGTCAGACTCGACCGATCGCCAGGATGGTCGACCGTTGGCCGAGGTGCGGAGCGTACTGAAGCCAGCACGGCTCAGTAAACCGCTGAGCAGCCAGGACGGCGTGATTCCAAACGGAATCAACGAAATCAAATCACACGTCTTTGCCGGGCAAGTCGTGAGACGGTTTGTTCGCGACAGGCTGCGTGATCGCCACATTGGGCGGAATCACCCATTGTTGCCTGGTCAGGCACATTCGACGTGAGAGATCTTCTTGTCAGTTTTGAACATAGACGCTACGTTGACGCACTCGTGCCCCTGTTTGATTCGGAAATGGATTCGCCGGATCATTGAAAAGATGCTGACGTCAGGTGGTACCGCAGATTGACCGCCGAGAGAGGAGAGCAAGGGACGCGATATGGCTTTAGCAATGCTGCCGGCGGAACTCGCCGAGGTCACTGATCCCCTGCAACCGGAAGACGAGCTGCTCATCGCCGATGAACTGGCTGAGTTGTCGATCTTCGAAGAGGTCAAAAAGACTCCCTCATTTCAGAGATTTCCTGGCACCACGGTGCTCAGGAAGTGCCACAAAGGCCGGGCACTCGTTCGCCAGGGCGACGCTGGCGCGACCGCGTTTTCGATCCTCTCGACGGAAGACGTCATCGAGCTTCGTGAGAACCAGATCAAGTCTCTGGAAGCAGCGATCAAGGACAAAGAAGCGAAAACCGGCAACGGCCCGCACATGTACTACGCGGTCGAGTCTGTGGCTGAGCTGAAGCAGACATTGAAGCAGCATCAGCAGGAAGTTGCGGAACTCAAGCAGAAACTTTCACAAACGACGACCCCTCCGAATGAACGACACGTCGCGACAGCTCACCTGCTGCTTAGCCAGGATTCTGGATTCAGACCAGGACTGCTGCACCGCCTGGGACAGATGTTTTCCGGGGCGTCGAAGTCGCGGAGAAAAGATCCGAAGTCCATTCCAATCGACGGTCCCGCGGATATCGATGTGTCGACCAAGAAAGCTCCGCTGCACGAGAGTGAGCTTTTCGGCGAAATGAGCTGCATGAATCGTGCTCCTCGTTCGGCAACGGTTGTGGCCGAGGAAGACTGCTACATGCTGGAAATGCTGCGTAACGTGCTGGACATGCTGCACAGCGACCCGACCTACAAAAAGAAACTGGATGAAATTTACCGGGCACGCGTACTCGATGGACACGTCCGTCGCCTCCCGATTTTCGAAGGTCTGGAAGATAAGCATTTTGCCGAAGTCAAGGACCGTATTGAGCTGGTCGAGTTTGAAGCAGGATCGGTCGTCTTCGAGGAATTCGAGACTTCCGACTCGTTCTATGTCGTCCGCAGCGGGCTGGTGAAGATCGTCAAGAACGCCTGGACGCTGTTCAGAGTCGAAGAATTCAAGCCGGATCACTGGAAGAATATCTGGCAGTCTCTCGCTGACAGCGAAAAGGAAATGCTTGGTGCGCAAATCTGGGGACGGCTGCCCGACGATGTCCAGGCGGCTGCCAGAGATGCCGCAAAAAATGCTCCCGGCGCGGACATGCAGAAGGCATTAGTCGACGCATTGAACGAGATCGTTCGAACCGGAAACCTTCACACCGCTCTGGGGAAAACAACGGAAGAAACCTGCGTCGCCGTCGACAGTCCTCAGGTTGCCGTCGACTGCGAACATTTCCCGACCGACACAGCCAAGTGGTCAGAACTTGAAACGCGAACGTTTCATCGGTCGCTCATCGAGTTTCTTTATCCGCAGGGAATTCCAGCTCGCGCAGCGTCGTCGGGATCTCGAAAAACGCTCCGATACATGGGGCGAGGCGAAGGCTTCGGCGAACTCGGAGTCGTTACTCAGGAATTACGAAGCGCCACAATCTTTGCCTACGACCACCCGGACGGAGGGGCTAACCAGCGACTGCCTGACTCGCGAACCGGAGCCATCCCGTCGCGCGTCGAACTGGTCAAAATGTCGCGGGAAGACTTCCTGCTGCTGACGAGCCGGTCGGCCGCGTTGAAGAAAAAAGTCGACGGGATCGTCGCCGACTATCAGCGACAAGCGAAGATTATCCGCGACACGATTAACGACCGAGTTGAAGTCCGGTCTCAGTCTCCGGAGTTCGAGCAGCTCGGTCTGATTCAGGGTCAGAAGCTGATGCTGATCGACCTGGATCGTTGCACGCGATGCGGCCAGTGTGTCGATGCCTGCGTCGCGGCCCACGATGACGGTCGAACTCGGCTTTACCTCGACGGGCCAAGATTCGAAAAATACCTCGTGCCGCTGTCATGCCGCTCGTGCATGGACCCTGTCTGCATGATCGGATGCCCGGTTGGTTCGATCAATCGCGGTGATAATGGCGAGATCGAAATTCGTGACTGGTGCATCGGTTGCAGCCTGTGCGCTGACCAGTGTCCGTACGGGTCGATTCAGATGAACGCGCTCGAGGGTGGCCTTGAACTCACCGCCAGTCAGCAGGCTCTACTCGGCGGAGAAGATATCAAAACGGTTAATGAGCGGGCCGTTGTTTGCGATCTGTGCAGTTCTCTGCCCAGCAAGGCTCCTTCCTGCGTTTACGCCTGCCCTCACGACGCGGCAATGCGAGTAAACTCGCTGGAATTCTTTTTCGAACACACGCACTGATTTCATTTTCATTTGGCGGCGACAATTGCTGAGGCTGGACCAACTCTGAGCGACATGAGGTTTCGCAGTGCTGCTTGACAGGACACATCGCACGTGGGCATTGATCTCTGCGGCCATCATGGCTGTGGCGACGGTTTCTTACGTGATCTATGCGGAGTCGACCCCCAAAGGCCCCAGCGGCGGCAGCCTCATGGGGCTGATCTATGGCGTCGTCGGCTCACTCATGATGATCTACGCTGGCCTTCTTGGAGGCCGCAAACAGTTTCCCTTCTGGCGACTGGGCAGCGCTCAGTTCTGGCTTCGAGGGCACATCTGGTTCGGCACGCTCAGCTTTCCGCTCATTCTGTTTCACGCTGGATTTGGTCTTGGCGGGCTGCTCGAACAGATCCTGATGGGCTTTTTCTTTATCGTCTGGCTGAGCGGTTTCTTTGGCCTGGCGATGCAGCATTTCATGCCGAAACTGCTGACCTCGCGGATCGGTCGCGAAACATTCGCTGTCCAGATCCCTTATATCCGAAAACGTAATCGAATCCTCGCCGACAAAATGGTCTCCGTGGACTGTGGCAAGATTCCACTCGACGACGACCCGATGCAGAAGGATCTGACGCGGCTCGGAACCTTTGCTGCCGAGATCATGGCAAAGGAAAAGCTGGCCAAAGGGAAAGCTGCCAAAGATGCCGTTGGCGAGGAAAAAGAAAAGTGGCTGGAGAAAATCGCGGCTGACGACATCGGGCTGTTTCAGGACCTGGCGAAGCATGCCAAGAACGAAGGCTGGATCAACAAGATCGGCAACTTCCCGGATCAGATCGTCGCGATTTATGAACTTCCCGCAGCGGCTGGTGCCGACAAAGCGGCCGGTAGTGACGACGGTAAATCGTCGACCAGCAAGCCTGCTGCTAAAGCCGGTGGTTCTCCGCTGGATCAGATGAAGGGTAAGAAAGCCGCGTCGCCACTCGAACAGATGCAGGCGAAGAAAGCCGCATCACCGCTGGATCAGATGAAGGCTCAGCGAGCGATGTCGCCGCTCGAACAAATGAAGGCCAAAGTTGCAGCGGCAGAAGGCGAAAGCGAAGCCAAACCAAAGTCTCCGCTGGAAATGGCCAGAGCACAGGGCGGTAAGGATAAAGCAAAGGCTGCCTCGCCTCTCGAAATGGCTCGAAAAGCTGGTCCGAAAGTTGGTGGCAAAGCCGCCAGTGGCGTGAAGGTTTCCCCGTTGGAGATGGCCCGCAAAATGGGGGCGGCAGGCGGCGCAGGAGCAGCCACTTCTGACGACACTCCAACCGCCCCTGCAAAGAAACTCTCTCCGTTGGAGATGGCTCGGCAGCAAGGCGCGATTGGCAGTGGTGGATCAAAGAAAGCCGCTTTGGCCCCCGCCACTCCAGCAGCCAAAGCCCCCGTCAAACAGGTGGCTCCCGCCCCAAAGAAAGCTCAGAAACCAGAACCGGTTACTGCAATCGTTGAAAATGTCGACGCTGAAATCTCAGCCGTGCAGAAGCTTCTCGTAGAGAAGTACGGCTTCGACGACAAGCTGGCTCGGTCAGCGGCAGAGAAAACTCGTGAGTTCCTCAAGGCCGATCCCGAAACTGACGTCACTGCCGTCAAAAAACTGTTCACCGAGAAATACGGTTACGAGGAAAGCAAAGCGACCGAGATCGCTGAAAAGGTTCGCCCGTTTGTGGATGGTTCAGCGGAGAAGACTGCAGCTGAAAAAGCCGAAAAGGCCACTGTTGCAAAAACGGCTCCTGCATCGGCAGCTCCCGCGCCCGAGCCAACTGACAATAAGAAGCTATCGCCGCTTGAACAGATGAAAGCCAAAGCCGCCGCTGGCAAGGCGGCAGCTGGCGGGAAGCCGTTGTCACCTCTTGAGCAAATGAAGGCGAAGGCTGCTGCCGGAAAACCCGCAGCGAGTGGAAAGGCTCTCTCGCCACTTGAGCAGATGAAAGCCAAAGCCGGCGGTGCAAAACCAGCGGCAGGCGGGGATAAGCCGAAGTCGCCTCTCGACATGATGAAGGGCAAAGCCGGCGCCGGTGCGGCGAAGCCTGCGGTTGCGAAACCTGCCGCAAAGAAACCGCCGGCTCCTGTCAAAAAGAAAACTGTCGTCAAGCGTCCGGTTCTGCGCACTGAAGAGCTTCGCAGTTTCTACCTGACGACCGTCCGACCGTTTCTGGCTGGCAGCGGTAAAAAAGGCAGGCTGGCAGACATCACAGAAGCATCACGAGCGTTTGCTCAGATGCGAGGCACATTGCCGGTTGAACTTCACAACACACTCGAAAGCCTTCAGGCGTTCTGCGAAGAGCATCGTCAGTTTACCGAGCAGATTCGCATCCGGGCATGGCTCCATTACTGGCTGGCCATTCACATTCCGTTTTCGATCGCGTTGTTCGTTCTAATGGCCGCTCACATTGTGTTTGCTCTGCGTGTCGTTCCGTGGGACTTCCCGATTCGCTTTTGACGGTCTTTTAACCGTCGCTTTCCGTTAACGATTCAAGTCGAGTTTCAGCAATCTTCTTCAGAGTCCCATCGACTCTGTCCTGGCAGTGGAAAAGTCAGCTATGCCGGTGCAATACACGAGCCGTCAACTTTCTGAACGGGTCGAAATTGAATCGCACAAACGTCCGAACCGTTTTCGTCGTCGGACGTGGTGGGCCGCGTTCTGGCTGAGCGTCGCGTGCTTCGTCTGGCTCGGGTACGAAGGCGGACGCGGCGAGTATCACATCTTCGAAGGCGGCGACGTGGCGCACGTCCATCGCATGTTTGAGAATGATTGCGAGAAGTGTCACACGACCTGGGCACCGCTGGAACGAGCGTTCAACCTGGACTTTTCTCACAAGGTCTACTCAGTCGAGAACAAAGCCTGTCTGGCGTGCCATCCGGGCTCTGTTCACCACAAGAATCAGATTCCGGCTCATGAAGACATCTCGTGTGCCGAGTGCCATCTCGAACACAAGGGGAACCAGTCTCTGGTTAGAGTCAAAGATCACATTTGTCTGAGATGCCACGAGAACATTCAGACTACCGACGGACAGATGTCGTTTGCAGCGTCCATCACAGAATTCGGACGCGAAGGGGGACACCCGGAGTTTGCTTTTGCGAGGCTTCTTGCAAGCAATTCGTCGAACCCTGGAGATGTTGGACCAGCACAACAGGCTCGAAAACTACTTGAGTTTGTTGACGGAAAAGGCTGGCAGGACAAGGCGAAAATTCGCTTTAACCATTCGGCACATCTGAAGTCTGAACGCGACGAAGCGGGAAACCTTGTCTACGGAATCATTGGGCAGGATCAGCGGTTGAGTAAAGAAAGATTCACCGACCTCTCTCAAACGTGCAACGCCTGCCACGTCAAGGACACTGAAGGCAAATACATGCTGCCGATCCGGTTCGAGCAGCACTGCCAGAAGTGCCATCCGCTGCTCTTCGACAATAAAGATTTCCCAGGTCAGCAGGTGCCGCACGAACGACCGGACGTTGTGCGAGGATTCCTCACCGACAAGTACACACTCGCCGCCTTACGGGATCCAGCCGCGGTGAAAGACGTGTCACCGGTTCGTTCAATTCCCGGTCGAAAATCGAGGCCGCAGTTGTCGAGGGATCAGGTCGAGTGGGTGGCCGAACAGTTGACGACGGCTGAAACTGAAGCGTTGCGACATACCCATGCGTTGTTTGGTCCCGAAGCCAAAGGAGGCTGCGGATACTGCCACACCGTGGAGAATCAGGACCAGCCCGGTGCCTGGCAGATCGTCCCGCCGAACATCCCTGATCGTTGGGAGCCTCATGCTGTTTTCAGTCACGAAGCTCACCAGATGATGAACTGTGTCGAATGTCACGGAGCTGTCAGTGAAAGCAAAGATACCGGTGACGTGATGCTGCCAATGATGGAGTTGTGCGGAAAATGCCACTCGCGACATCCGGAGCAACCGCCAGCAGGCGAACCGTCGCGTCATTTTGGGGCCAGCAACGGTTGTGTCGAATGCCACATCTACCACGATCACGGCGAAGACAGGTTTATCGGTACGCTGAATTCACTCCTTGGAGTTTCAAAGGCCAATCCTGACGCGATTCTGAAGAACAAAAACACGAACTAGATCAGAAAACACCCGGCTCTGCGTGCGCACGGACCGGGAGTCGGTCTCTTCATCATCTGGCTGGTCGCATGGACGCGACTGTTCGGTTCCGGAATTACCGGAGAGGTTCATGCACTGGAAAATGACATTCAGAGTTCTGCTCACAGCAGCGGCGGTCGCCTCCGTTGCCGTGTTCGCCCGAACGTCATCCGGCGTTGAACCAGCCGAAACGGATCGTCTCACCTTACAAACTCCGAACGAAGCATCGACGGCCGCCGTTAATTCGCCCCTGGCAAAAGACGGGCGGCATTTCGTTGGCGTTGGTGGATGTGCGGCTGCGAACTGTCATGGTGGAGACGGCTCAAAAGGAATCGTCGGCAGCGAATACAGCATCTGGATTCAGGACGACAAACACGCTGAGGCTTACTCGGTTCTCTACAACGAAACTTCGCAACGCATGGCGAAGCTACTGAAGCTCGACAAGCCCGCGCATCAGGCGGCACTATGTCTGAACTGCCACGCGCCGCAGAACGACCCTCCGTTTACTGGCAACCATGCTCACGGTTCGTTGTCGGCGTTACTTGACGGCGTCAGTTGCGAAGCCTGCCACGGTGCCGCCTCAGACTGGCTCGGCCCACACGTTCGTCACGACTGGGCCAGGAAGTCGCCCGCAGAAAAAGCAGCACTTGGCTTTCGCGAAACAAAAAATCTTTGGAATCGATCGAAAGTCTGCGCCGACTGCCACGTTGGAGAACCCGGTCGTGACGTCAACCACGATCTCTACGCAGCGGGGCATCCTCGATTGTTCTTCGAGATGTCGGCCTTTCACACCAACATGCCCGCTCACTGGGACCGCAACGACGACCGGCAACGAACCGGCCCTGGTCGTGACCAGTCGGCGTTCGAAGCAAAGCTGTGGGCGATTGGTCAGCTGGCCTCGGCAGAAGCAGCTCTGGATCTACTGACACATCGAGCTGAGAACACTCGTGACGATTTCGCCCTTCGAGACAAAGATGCGAAGTACCCCTCCGGCGAAACCGTAGCCGTCTGGCCTGAGTTTGCGGAAACGGGGTGTTTCGCCTGCCACCACAATCTTGACTCGCCAAGCTGGCGACAGAAACGCGGGTATGCCTCACGAAATGCCGGCGGCTACCCCTGGGGAACCTGGCTGTTTCCGATTCTTCCGACCGTCGTCGACTCGGCAGGAACGTCGAAGCTGACAGAAGCCGAGAGTCCACTTTCGAAGTTGACTCGTGAAATGGCTCGTCCTTATCCGAACCGGCAGGCGGTGATTTCCAGCGCAAAGGACTTGCAGGCCGTGCTCACAAAATCGGCTCAGACGATCGACTCACAACAGCTTACCGCCGAGCAGATTGCCGGCTGGATGAAAGGCGTTTCTGTGGTGGGCACTTCTGCTTCGCAGCAGAGCTGGGACGGAGCAACTCAATCGTGGCTGTCGCTGACCGCGATTCATCAAGGGCTTACCGACGTCTCGGGAACGGTCGGCCAGACTTCTGAGAGGAGTCGGCAGATCAACACTTCGCTGGAACTGATTCGAAGCCATCTTGAATTTCCCAAAGGCTTCGACAGCCCTGAGAATTTTTCATCCGATCCGGCAAATGTGATCTCGACCGAGCTGCAAAAGATTCACGACCTTCTTGACTGAGTCGTGCAGACTTCGTCAGGGCAACCTGACCTGTGGTGTATGAAAAGGACTGCCTGATGCCGACTTATTTCCGGCTTATGAAACGAGTGATCTGGACCAGTGCTGCCGGACTTTCGGCTGTCGCCGCCTTTCAGGCGTTCAGTCCAGAAGCTCCGATGGTTCAGTCAGTGGCAGTCGCTCAGGACGCGTTAGGCGACAGCACCACGCCGCAGTTTCAAGGGCTTCGATCGTGCGTCCCCTGCCACAATGAGGCGATTGGTGACAAGAACCCGTTCGTCACGATGAGCCGCGAATTCTGCGTGCTCAACGAAGTCAGCATCTTTGCCAGCGACAAACACCGCCAGGCGTACGAGCTTCTTGAAGGCGACCTTGGCAAACACATGGAAAAAATCCTGGCGCAAAGCAAGGGCGACGCAAATTACAAAGTCACCACCGACAAGCAGTGCCTGGCCTGCCATGCTAACTATCGCTGGAAAGAAGGCTTCGAACAGCCGCCGCTTTTCGAATTCGGCGTCACCTGTGAATCCTGCCACGGTCCGAGTTCGTTGTGGGAAGGCCCGCACGACGACCCTCGCTGGCGGAAAATTTCTGCGGAGGAGAAAGAGCAGAAGTATGGAATGATCGACGTTCGAAACCCGGTCCGCCGTGCTCAGCAATGTTTCTCCTGCCACGTCGGAAACGTGCGGGAAGGCAAAGTCGTCACTCACGAAATGTACGCCGCCGGGCATCCGCCATTGCCGGGGATCGAGATCGAAACTTTTTCTCAGCAGATGCCAACTCACTGGCGAACTCTGCAGGAAAAAGGCGAGTTCAAATTCCGCGAAGACTACATTAAGTCCAACTTTCCAGGCTTGGAGCATTCACCGCTGAACGACCTGGCAAAGACCAAGTCGGTGATCATTGGCGGCACGATGGCTCTTCGCGAAACCGTCAACCTGTTCGCATCGCAGGCAGTTGATCAGGACTCGCAGGCGTGGCCGGAGCTGGCTGTGTTTGATTGCTCGGCGTGTCACCACGACCTGGCTGCTCCCAGTTGGCGGCAGAAACGTGGCTATGGAAAGTCGCTGCCGGGTCGTCCGCAAATGTTTGCCTGGCCGGAAGCACTGGTGAAGCTCGGCATCCGCCAGCGAGCTGGCGACGATGACGCAGCATTCCAGAAAGACTGGGACGCCTACCACGGCAAGATGGAAGAACTTCGACGAGTGCTTGATCGCCGACCCTTCGGAGATCCGAAAGCCATTCAGGCCGTCGCCCTGGGCGAAGATGGCCTGGTCGCCTGGCTCGACCAACTGGCGAACGACGTCTTCAAGAGCCCTGTCGGTAAAGAAGACGCCGGTCGAACCCTTCAGACGCTCGTGTCGCTACCTCCCGAAACGTACCCTGACTTCCATTCGGCGCGCCAGCTGGTCTGGGCAATTCGGACAGTCCTTTCCGAAATGAACACCGACCTGCCTAATTTCACAGCTACCCCGGCAGACGAATCGGACAAACAAGCGATTGACCGGGCGTTGGCCAATTTGAAGGTCTACCAGAACTGGGAAGCCGGAGACCGGGCCGCTGCACAGAAGAAAGTCAACGACCTTTTGACACAGCTTGAACTGACCGAAAAGCTGCGGCTCGATTTGCCCGCTGGCGACAAGTACGTCATTGCCGAACAGCTTCCGGAATCACTGAAAGCGATCGGCGGCTACGACCCAGCGTGGTTCCGGACGCAACTCCAGGAACTGGCCGGAAGCATCAAAGCATCCAGCGACTGAGTCTTGATCGTGGCTGGTTCGAATTGATCAACGACGAAACGGGACAAGCAGATGCTCGTCCCGTTTTTTATTTGTCAAAGCATTTCCGCAGGACACATCCGGGAAGAATCGTCGGACAAACTGTCTTGAGACGTTATGCCTGACGGTTCATAGTTTCGTGATGAGTGCTGGATGATTTTCAGACCGAAAGGTAGCGAACCATGTGGACGCGATGTCGAATCTTCTGCTTTCTTGCGGCGGCTGCTGGACTGAGTGTCATCTCCGATTCCGCGATCGCCGAAGTTGTTCCCGGAACAATCGTCTCCGTGGATTCGAAAGGGACGCGACTGGTCGTCAAGCTTCGCGGCAAAGAGATAAATCGGGCACTCCGCCTGGCGACCGATGCCCGCATCCTGATCGACGGGAAGAAGGGGCTTGTCAGTCGACTGAAACCGGGCCAGTCCGTCTACGCTTTTGTGAGCGACTCGTACGTCACCCGACTCAATGTGAAATCGACGGTCGAATCAGCAACGCCGAAAACGTCGCCAGCAATCAGCAAGCCCGAACCATCGAAGGTTCCCGCATCAGAACCAGCTGACACGGCATCGGCCAGTACCGAAAGCCGAACGTCGCCCCGCAGTCGTCGATTCCCGATGAAGTCCGTTGAGTCAACGTCCGTCGCTGAGTCATCGAGCGGTGACTGGAATCAGTTCCGCGGCCCGAATCGGGACAACATTTCACCAGAGCAAAACCTGCTGTCGAACTGGCCAGACCAGGGACCACCGCAGGCGTGGACGGCTCGAGGGATCGGCGAAGGCTATTCAGCAGTTTCGATCAGCAACGGGCGAGTTTACACAATGGGCAACGTGGGGCCGGAAGAAAAAGTCATTTGCCTGGATCTCGAAAGCGGTCGCGAGATCTGGACCGCTTCGAATGGAGAAGCCTATCGAGAAGGTCAGGGCAACGGCCCTCGTGGAACGCCATCAATCGTTGACGGAAAAGTTTATTCGCTGGGAGCAAACGGCGATCTGTCATGCCTCGACGCGCAGACCGGACAGCCACAGTGGCGAAAGAACATTCTCCGCGATTTTGGCGGTTCCAACATCACATGGGGAATCAGCGAATCGGTACTTGTCGACGGAGACAAAGTTATCTGCACGCCCGGCGGTCAGCGGGCCACGATGGTCGCTCTGAATCGAAACACAGGCAACGTGATCTGGACGGCTGCGGTGCCGACGAGCCCGAGAGCCAGTTACTCATCGCCGATCGCGATTGAAGTCGGCGGCGTGAGGCAATACGTCAACTACACTCACGGCGGAGTGGTTGGGGTGCGAGCGTCCGATGGACAGGTCATGTGGGGGCACCGTGAGTCGGCTAATAATACAGCCAACTGCTCGACGCCGGTTTTTTATAACGGCAACGTGTTCACCGCATCGGGATACGACACCGGCGGCTCGTTATTCCAGCTTCAGACTCGAAACGGGCAGACTGTTTCGCAGGTGGCGTACTCGACGAAAGAAATGAAGAATCATCACGGCGGGATGGTCGTCGTTGATGGCTACCTCTATGGCTCAAGCGACCCCGGCATCCTGAAGTGCATCGAACTGCGAAGTAACCGCGTCGTCTGGCAGAACCGTTCAGTCGGCAAGGGCGCGGTTTCTTACGCCGACGGCCACCTTTATGTTCGGAGTGAGCAAGGCCCGGTCGCGCTCGTCGAAGCTACGCCGAACGGGTACGAAGAGAAAAGCCGTTTCGACCAGCCTCAACGCAGCGGACGACCATCGTGGTCTCATCCGGTCATCGCAAACGGCAAGCTGTTTCTGCGAGACATGGACAACCTGCTCGCCTACGACATTCGTTCGAACTGACCATGCTTGTTACGTTTACTTCGCGGGTTCGCTCAGGTCGATGTCGTCAGGCCGGTAGATCATGGCGACGACCGCCGCGATGATTGCCAGCGACGTGAAGACTGTCGCAGAGTTCAGTTCGAAACCGTGTGCATTGAGTTTTGAGCGGACGAATTCGAAAGCGAAGTAAAAGACGGCTGAGAGAAGAATTCCGAACCAGTTGACGAGATTCATCGTCCCGATCATCCGCCCTTTTTGAGATTCCGGCGGCACACTTTGCAGAGCAACCTGCAAAGGAACGGCGAAGAATCCCGCACAACCGCCGAGCCAGATCAGACAGCCTCGCGCCAGCCACTCGGCGGTGGACGCGTCGAGAAGCAGATTACCTGACCCGGCAACTTCAGCCGCAACCTGCCCGGCAGCGACTCCTGGCTGAAAGTACGAAATTGCAGTCATCGCCGGAAAGCCCACGACCATTCCCAGCATTCCGGCACGGACCAGACCGAAACGAATTCGGTTCTTTGAAAGTCGACCCGACATCACACAGCCGAACGCGATGCCAACTCCCATGCACGCCTGAAGGATCCCGATCCGGTCGCTGCTGAGTTTCAGGTCGTATTCTCCGAAACTGTTAACTGATGGCTGGACAACGCCTCCGACAAACCAGAACAACGACGAAACCAGCAAGACTCCCAGCAGAAATCGGTTGTCCTGAATCAGCTTCCAGTTCTGGCCGTCGATGCCGACGGCCTGCCAGGTGAGCTTCAGATCCGGCTGTGCGACGGGGGTTGGCCGAACCAGACACGCCGCCCCCGTTCCGACCACGGCGATCACGATCGATACCACGCTCACCAGGGCAAGCCCTTCCTGCCCCGGCAGCGTTTCTTTCAGAATTCCGGCCGACGCGAACCCGAAAATAATCGCCAGGAACGTCGTCATCTGAAAAATGCCATTGATCCGAGGCAAGTCTTCAGAGCGAAACTGCTCGGGAAGTATGCCGAACTTAGCCGGCCCGAAGACAGTACTTTGAGTGCTCATCAGAAACAGAACGACGAACAGACCCCACAGTTGCCCCGAAAGAAACGCCAGCAGACCGCAGCCCATCACGACGATTTCCATCGACTTACAAAGTACGACGATGCGCCGCTTACTGAGTCGGTCAGCGAGGAATCCGGAGACGCCCGAAAACAGAATCCACGGGATTGCAAACACAGCCATCGCGATGGGCTGGTAGCGGTCGGAAACCGGCCCACCTGTTGCCTGAGCGATCTCGTGAGCTTTCTCCAGACAAAGCAGCAGCACCAGTTGCTTGAACATGTTGTCGTTGAAGGCGCCCAGTAGCTGGCTGACTGTCAGCCCCCAGAACGAACGATCGCGGAAAAAGCTCGAAGAAACCTGCGACGTCGATGGTCCATCTTCAGTCATGAAACGCTCCGATCGGCAAGGCTGCGTTCACAGTTCCGACCGCGAATGTTCGATCCATTTCGGCGCGAAGCATCCGCACCGCGTCTGCGTCAACGGATGATTTGCGGTCTTCATTCCGACAGACCGCCGACCGCACAGCAACGATGTCCGGCCTGACAATCGCCAGCGCTGGCAACATGGTTGAAGTCAGACGCCCGGCAGCCGCGAAAAAACGGCCCGACTGCTGGACAGACTCAGCCAGCTCTCGCAACTTTTCTACAGGAAGACTGTCGAGCAAGCGTCCTGATTTTTTTGACCAGGTGTCAATCAGAACGCCGGCGATGCAGTTGCTGTTCGAGTCGCTGGAAGACAGCACGCAATCAACAATTTTGTCCGGTTCCGGAGCGTCGGCCGCCTGCCAGTCGGCATAAATCACGGCAACCCAGTCTGGTGAACTCTTTTCATCGCTCGAGCGAATGCTGCCAGCCAGCAACGACATTGTGTCCTGCCAGCGTGCAGACCAGTTGCCATCCTGCCCCAGGCCGGAAAGTCCCAGCTTTACGAAGGAAAGCCCGGCAAAGGCCTCTGGAAGCGACAGATTCGAATTTTCAACGTTTTGTAAAATTGAGTAGTCGGTCACTTCGCCCAGTGCCGCGCTGACGGGAATCCCCGCCGCGCGGCCAGTCTGCAGAACCTGTTCAATCACCGAACCAGACGCACGACCAAGTGACCCGCGCGAAGGATCTTTCACGTCGAGAATCTGGCAGCCACCGAAAAGAGCAACGGCAGCTTCGTTGGCTGAGCGAACGCTTACCAGCAGCTGAGGCAAAGTCGCCTTGTTGCGCCGCGTCTCAGAATTACTCTCGGTCATGCGACGCCTGTTTCAACGATCGTTTAGCCAGCTTCATTTTCGTCAGCTGAATCCAGCTGCAGACAATTCGCACTTAGCTGGCATCGGTCGGGACGACCCAGATGTTTCTGAATCGGACCGGGTTTCCGTGGTTCTGCAGATAAACGGGGCCCGGCTCTGGACCTTCCTTGACAGGGTGGGCTGTTGTGCCGCGAGGAAGTTCCAGGTTGTCGTGAACCTTCACTCCGTTAAGCAGAACAGTCATGCGAGCGTTGGCGGTTTTCTTGCCGTTGTCATCGTACTTCGCCGCTGTGAAGTCGACGTCGTACGTCTGCCAGACGAGCGGCGGCAGGCACATATTTACGGACGGATCACTGATCGAATAGACGCCGCCGCACTCATTGTTTTTTCCTTCAAGGCCAAACGAATCCAGAATCTGGGTTTCGTAACGCCCCTGCATGTACAAGCCGCTGTTTCCTCGGCCCTGCCCGCGAGCGTACGGCATGAAGGGCAGTCGAAATTCCAGATGCAGCTTGAAACTGTCGAACAGCTCTTTCGAAGTCACGCCTTCCATCAGCAGCTTGTCGTCGGTGAGTCGACCTCCTTTGAAATGCTCAGCCGTTGAACCGTCAAACAGAACGACGGCTCCTTCGGGAGGCTTGCTGCCGAGTGTCGGACTCTTTCGATTCACTTTAGGAATATCGCCGATGACGACGCCTTCGCTGTTCTGAATCGAAATGCCGCTGCTGGTGAGTTCGCCGCTGCCCTGGCCGAGCAGGGAAAAACGAATCGTATCGCCGTCTCGTTTAGCTTCGGCCTGATACTTGAGCAGTTCTTTTTTCCAACCGTCGCCCGGCAATCCACCAGGGTAAGCAACTGCTCGAAAATTGCCATCACCCAGAGCGATTACCTGAACGCCGATTTTGATGTCACCGCTGCCGGACTTGATCGTCCCCGAGTATTCACCCTGGAGTGGGTAGTCGTCTCCGGCATCTTCGGGAGACGTGAATACTTTGCGAGGTTCTTTCTGCTTTGCGTCTTTTGAACCATCATCATCGGCAGCAAACGCTGACTGAGATTCCGTCAGAACAAGAACGGTGAGTAACAGAAACAAAACGCGACTCATGACAGACTCCCTGAAACGATGCAAAGCGATCGTGCATCGAGATGCTGGTGGGCAATTCAGACGTACGCCGGAAAATGCAGACCCGACGCGGCGTCATTCTGAAACTGCCGTGCAAGCATTGCAAGGAGCGGGCAGGCGTTTCTGGTCGAGATGCTCTTCTACATCATATCAGCGATCTCGTAAGCGCCGGCCCAGACGAAGAAGGCGACGACGGCGATTAAGGACGCTGTTGCCAGTGGTGTGTTGCGACCGGCTTCGCCGATGCGTTTGGGGCTTCCGTTCAGAAACAGCAGGGCGATGGCGAGGATTGGCATGAAGGCAGCTCCAACCACGGCATAGGCAAGCTGGATTCGGCTGAAGCTGACGAACAGTCCGAGGGCAGGAAAGGTGGCGATTGCGACCAGCGAACAGCGGTAAATTGGTGAGTTGCTGTCCGCTCGGTACGAAGCCGCAGCCTGCGTTATCGTGTCGTCGTTTTCGGCGGCGATCGAGCTGGAAGTAAGAGTTGCGACCCTGGGGCGGACCATTCGGAGGCAGTCCGCAAAGAGATACGGGACGCTTTGCCAGACTCCCAGCATGCTGCTGGCGACGGCTCCCCAGGCACCGATCAGAAAAGCAATACGAGCGGTCGAGCCGAGTGCTCCGAGCGAGGTTTTCAGTTGGTCGGCCAGTTGTACGATCAGTGTGGCTCCCTTCGCGCCGGAGTCGACATCGATTCGGCTGCCCAGGATGACCATCCCCATGCCGAAGATGGCTGTCGCGACGTAGCCAGTCAGCAGGTCGAGACGGCAGGTTCGCAACTCGCCCAGTCCTTCGCGACGGTCTTCGCGGATCCAGTAGCCGTAACAAAGGACAGTGACCGTCCCGCCGACTCCGCCCATCAGGCCGATCGTCCATTTCAGCCCGCCATCGTTGAGCTGAGGGATCGTCGGAATAAACACGCCGCTGGCGACGACTGCCCAGTCCGGCTGAATAGCCACCGTCGTCGCCAGAACGGTGATAAACATCACGCCGATGCAAACGCTCATCACCTTTTCAAACAGGCGATACCCGCCTGCGAAGACAAGCCCCAGCGCGACGATGCTGTGCAGGATTCCATAGATCACTTTGTCAGTTGATGGATCGACCAGCGGCAGGATCGCGTGCGCGGCGATGCCACAAGCACTCATCAGTGCGGAACCGACAAAGAAACTCCAGACACACAGATAAACCAGGAATGTGCAAATCGCCGCGCGACCGAAGTGCCGAGCCGTGCCTTCCAGAACGGTCGAACCTGTCGCGAGTTGCCACCTCGCAAGCCCCTCGTTCAGCACAAACTTAATGACCGCTCCGAGAAGAACTGCCCAAAGAACGGCGACACCCAGCCGTGACCCCGTCAGCGCACCGGTTGCCAGATCTCCCGCGCCAACGCCGGTTGCGGCAACAAGTAAGCCCGGGCCGATGATGGCGAGCGGGCCAGATGATCGAGCTGGCTGGATGTCAGTCATTCTGCCTCATCGAACTCTCAACTCTCGACTGGCGGTGTGTATTTCCGGTCGAAGTGAGTGTAGCCGCCATCGACATAGATGATCTGGCCGGTCGTGTGACTGGAACGTGGCGAGGCGAGAAAGACAACCATGTCGGCCATTTCTTCGACGGTCGTAAATCGTTGCCCCAGCGGAATCATGCGTTCGATGGCGGCTCGGCTGCCGGTTGGATCGGGCATCGTGTTCAGCCAGTTTTCGTAGAGCGGCGTCCACGTTTCGGCAGGCACGACAGTGTTGACCCGGATCCCGTCCGCCGCGAGGTCAACAGCCCACTCGCGAGTCAGTCCGTCGATTCCGCCCTTCGCGGCCGCGTATCCTGATGTTCCACCCTGCCCGGTCACGCTGACCTTCGAGCTGATGTTGATGATCACGCCCTGCGATTTTTTCAACTCGTCGAGAGCGTAATGGACGAGGGCATAGCAGTGGATCAGATTTCGCCTGAGCGATTCGACGAACGCGTCCGGGCCGGCGTCGAGTCCCACGCCATCGTTGACTCCGGCGTTGTTCACTAGAATGTCGATGCGGCCAAACTTCTGTATCGTCGTTTCAACCGCGTGGCGGCAGGCATCGACGTCGGTGAGGTCTCCCTGAATAAAGAAGCAGTCCTTGCCCAGCGCTGCATACTCCGCTTCCAGAGCAAGTCCTTCCTTCGTGCTGCGATTCACGTTGGCAACGCGAGCCCCTTCCGCCAGGAACGATCGAACGATTCCAGCTCCGATACCTTTCGAGCCTCCAGTGACGAGGACAACTTTGTCGTGAAGTTTCAGGTCCATTTAAGAATGGCTCCGGATAAGGACACGCAATCGGTGAAAATCAAGGCGTCGAAGACGTTGGGATCGTCAGCACGGCGAGAATCAAATTCACCGCGTTAAACAACATGTGCAGCAAAACGACGCTCAGAAAACAGCGTCGTTGCTGATACACATATCCCAGTACAAGAGCAAGCGGCAGCAGTGGGATGGCATCCGGCAGGCGATGCACCGCGGCGAAGATTACCGCAACGGCAAACAGTGCTTCACGCGGCGGCGCAATTCTCTGCAACCAGGTTTGCAGCACGACGCGATAGATCAGCTCTTCGACCAGCGGAGCCAGAACCACTGCCGCGACCACGATCCAGAACAACGTCGTAAAAGAACGATCCTGTTCAAGGAGCTGAAGCAGACCGTGGGAATTGCTGGTACTTCGCCAGGGCAGCGTCAGCAGCCAAACTCCCAGCACCGGCAGGACCGCCGCCGAAAATCCGAGCACACCGTCAGAAACCTGTTGCCTCAGTTCTTTCAGATGAAATCCGAACGCCTCGACACCGGTCGTTGAATAGGTCATCGGAACAAGGATCGCCAGAAACAGAAGCACGTTGAACTGACAGGTCAATTGCACATCTGCAACCGTTGGAAGTCGCCCCGTATTGACTGGCTCGCCGACCAGCGTCAGAAGCTGCATCCCGATCCACGAAGCCACGACGATGACTGAAATTGACTGAGCCACCGGCAGCGGCTCATCCGTCCCAGGCAGGATCGGGAGGCGATGCCACAGTCGATACGCGGCCAGAGAAAGCACGATAAAGCTGGCAACGCCAAGCACGCTCAGCATGCAGACAGCGGGCAGCGGGAGATCAACCATTTCAAGTCCGATTTGTAGCCCGTAGTCAACTAATAATCTGCAGGGTGGGCAATGCCACCCTACTCGATCTGGCACTTTCGCCACTCGTCGTAGGACGGCGTGGGATAGGCGGTGATCGACGCTTCGTCAATCTCGACGCCAAAGCCTGGTCGGTCGGGCACCTCAACGAAACCATTCTCAATGGAAGGTTGCCCGACCACCCACGACATCCACGGGCGACCGGACTCGGCCAAAAGTTCAGCAGGTCCGTGATCGAGAGCCGCAATCGCCGGCAGCGACCACAGCTCGGCGCCACGGTGCGGACAAACGCGTAAGCCAAACTCGGCTGCGATTCTGTATACTCGGATCAACTCCGTCATGCCGCCGAGCCAGCAAACATCCGGTTGCAACACCGTATGCAATCGGCGTTCGGCCAGATTCCTGAATCCTGTCGACGTGTATTCGTGCTCGCCGCCAGCGATCGGGACAGGCGACTTTTCGACAAGCTCTGCGTAGCCAGCTTCGTCGTGAACGGGCAGCGGTTCTTCCAGCCAGCTGAGATTCAGATCGGAGACGCGTGCGATCACGGCCTGGGTTTCTTCGAGGTTCCACTTCATCCACGCATCGGCCATCAATTCCCGATCCGGCCCAATCGCCGCCCGAGCTCGTTGAAGCTGATCGGCAACGCGGTCTGCAAACATTTCGGTGCTGCCATCTTCTTCCGGCAACTGACCGCCGAGATGCAACTTGAATCCCTGATGAGGACTCGCCGCCACATCGTCCATCGCGTCATTATCCCAGACGGTGATGTATGTCGGCAGGCGATTCTGTTTTGCTCCGCCGAGCAATTTGGAGACGCTCGTATTTTCGACTCGGCCACGAAGATCCCACAGCGCGAGATCGACTCCGGAAATCGCCATCAGGACGAGCCCCTTCTGCCCGAACGCCAGCGTCGAATCAAACATCTCCTGCCAGAGTGACTCGACGTGCGCCGGATCCTTTCCAAGCAGCAGATCACGCAGCACAGTCCGAACCACGTGAATCCCTGCGAATCCGCCGCCGCCGACTCCGTAGCCGGTCACGCCAGCGTCGGTATCAACGGCAACGAGAATCTGCCCGATACTGGTTCGCCAGTCGTCAGGAGAAGTCAGCGTCATCGGCTGGCAGGCTCGGACATTGGTAATTTTCATGGCATTGTTCGCTTTTCAAACTTCCCAGCGCGACCGGCCTGCCACCACTGAACACAACGCGCAGACTTGACCGAAGGATGCCAACGTTGCCAGCCAGGCTACCAGCCAATCCCGTTTTGTTTCTGATCAACCGGCAGCGACTGCGCTGAAATCCGAAGGGGGCCTGTCACCAGAGTCGAACAGCGTGCATCTCAAACACAGAGTTCGTCCAGTGTGGCCGTGCTGTCGGCGAAAGAGCCGGCATTGATGTCGAGCTGGTTCAGAACCGTGACGTAGACGTTGGACAGCGGAGTTTTTTCGTCGGACTTGATCAGCTGGCCATGCTTGAAGCCGAGTTTGTGGCCACCGGCAAGCATCAGCGGGTAATTGGCGTTGCGGTGAGTCTGACTGTTGCTGCTGCCGTAAAGGACAATCGTGTGGTCCAGTAAGGTTCCGTCGCCTTCTTCGGTCGATTTCAGACGCGTCAGGAACCGGGCCATCTGGTCGACCAGAAACTGGTGCCACTTGCCGAGTTCTTCTCCGCCTTTTCCCTTGGCTCCGCCGTGAGCAAGGGTGTGCATATTTTTGCCCAGACCAAGCAACTGCGGGAACTTGCCGGCAATCGACGTCGCGCCGTTCATGTTGCCAAGCTGGTAGGTCGCGACACGCGTCGAATCGGTCTGAAAAGCCAGGAACATCAGGTCATACATCGTCTGAATCAGTTCCCGAGGCGTTGAGTCATCCGCGTCCAGACTCAGGCCGACTTCGTCGACGCGAGGCTTTGGAATTTCGAGCCACTGTTTCGACCGCTCGACACCCTTCTCGATCTGTCGGACGGATGCCAGATACTCATCAAACTTTCTCTGATCGTGCTGACCGAGCTTGCGGCGCACGGCTCGCGAATGTTCGAGGACTCTGTCGAGCATGCTGCCCGTGCGCAGCAGGCTCGACCGCTGAGAATCGACAGAGTCCGACGTGATTCCGAAGAATCGATCAAACACAACGCGAGGTTTGTTCTGAGCCGGAATCGGTTGCCCGTTCCGATTGTAGGAAAGCGTGCTGGACCGCGTTGGCTCGCCCACGCCGCCGTCTGTCGACATGACGAGTGATGAATACCGGGTCTGATCGAGATAATGTCCGGCGATGAGCTGGTCGAGCGACATCGTGTTCTTCATACGGCTGCCGGCCAGCTTTGAGCCAGTCAGCCAGATGTCGGCGGTGTCGTGTCCCCCCATCGATCGCCCGTTCGGATGCGACAGGCCTTCGACCATGATCAGGTCATTCCGCAGTGGCTCCATCGAACGGTGAATCTCTCCGAAGGCGAAATCACGCCCTCCGCCGGTCGGCGTCCAGTTCCATTTCGCGAATTCGGAGTCGTCGTTCTGAAAGACGCTGCCGTACGGAAAATACACCGCGCAAAACCGTTTGGGACGCGAGGCCTGGCTGGCCTCTGCCCCCATACAATTAAGCATGGGCAATGCCAGCGAAACTCCAACTCCCTGCAGGAGTGTTCTTCGGTCAAGTTGCCATGATTTCATGGTTCTGGTCTTTCTGGTGTTTTGATCGCCGAGGACGGAGAGGATTAACGCTGAGGAGCCGGAGAACGTCGCTCCGAAAGTCACTGGTCGGATCGTGGTTGTTAATTTGCTCTCCACGATCGCTGTGTTTTTTACTCTCCGTCCTCCGCGATTCAATTTTCAGGAAGTATGTCGCTTCAAGTTTTTACTTCGAGCCGAATGCGTCGCTCATGACAATCAGTTGAATCAGATTCTTAAGTTTGTAGTCACTCTCAATGAACTGTTCCGTCAGTCTGTCGATGGTTTCATGATCACTCAGCTCCAGCGATCGACCGAGTGCGTAGGACAACATTCTGCTGACCAGCGTACGGGCAAACTGTTCGCGTTTCTCGGTCAGCAAGTGATTTTTCAAATCGTCGAGACCGTCAACTTCGTGGCCACCGGGTAACGTCGCTTTGGCATCAACGTCGAACTCGAGCATCTTCTTGCCCGACTTCCGTTGAATCCTGTCTCGCAGCAGACCGACAGCATCAAACTCTTCGAGTGCAATTCCCCAGGGATCGATGCCGCAGTGGCACCTTGCACAAGCTTCATTTTCCCGGTGCTCTTTCAATTGCTCCTTCAGTGGCAGACTGGCAATGTCGCGATCCTGCTGGTCGAGGTTGGGAACGTTCGGCGGAGGAGGAGCCGGCGGATCACCCAGCAGCCGTTTGCGGATCCAGACGCCTCGCAGAATCGCGTGCGAATCCTCGCCCGATGAGTTAGCAAGAAGCACTGACGCCTGAGCAAGCAGTCCTCCGCGTCGCTGGTCTTTATTCAGTGCAACCCGTTCGAATTTGATTCCTCGCGGGCCGGGCAGTCCATAGTGCTCGGCCATTGGCTGATTCAGCATGGCGAAGTCGGAGTCGAGGAACGCGAGCGAACTCACGTTACTGCGCAGCACTTCGTTAAAGAAGTGCTGCGTTTCACGCTGCATGTGAGGCTTCAACTCGTTGCGGAACGTCGGGTAGTAATCAGGGTTAACGGCAACTCGATTCATACCGGAAAGGTCGAGCCACTGATCGCTGAACTGTTCGACGAAATCCCATGACCGCGCGTCGTCGAGTAACCGGTCAACTTCCGCAACAAGCTTCTTTGAATCGCGAAGTTGTCCGGAACTGGCGAGTTCGAACAGTCGATCGTCGGGCATTGAACTCCAGAGAAAATACGAAAGTCGCGATGCAAACTCATGATCCGTCAGAGTTCGACTTTTACCCGACGAGGGTTCGACCAGATAAAGAAAGTCGGGCGAGATCAGGACCATCGCCAGAGTTTCACGCATGGCTTCTTCGAAGGAAGCAAACGTCGGTCGCACTTCCAGAAAGTATTCAAGCATCATGTCGACGTCGTCGGTTGCGACAGGTCGGCGGAACGCTCGCCGCATGAATCGCCTAAGAACGTCGCGTGCGTAGGCGGCTGAGTCGCTTTGGGCGAAGTCGCTCGAAAACAGAATGCGAGTGTGGTGCGCTGGCGGCCAGCTTTCAAAAACGGGAGCTTTGAAACTGACGGACTCGATTTCGATCTTCGGAAAACTCGGATCAAGCGGATAGACCGTCCGAGTTTTCGGTTTCTTCTGCTTTGCTTTTTTTTCTTTCCTGCTGGTGACCGCGTTCGAGGATTCGACGTTCGGCTCTTCGATCACTTCCTGCCGAGGTTTCAGTGCGGGCTTTCCGTCGCTGTAAGCATTGTTCAGCCAGATCAACAGTCCGGGATACTTGCTCTGCGACCGGCTTTGAATTGGAAAGTTTTCGAGCCGACCTCGGAATTCATAGTCCTGAAACTCTTCGCTTGTGACCTCAAGGATTCCGACTTCTTCGGATGGAGTCTGCGTATCCGCCCGGTAACCCAACACCACTCGCAGTTGAGGGTACGGGGCGTTGTCTGGCAGGATTGCACGACCCCTGACTCGAATGAGAAAGTCACCTTCGTCAGGAAACTCGGTGGAACGAAACACGAACGTACCTGATCGTCCCAGAATACTGGTCCAGTTGCCCTTGATTTTGTCGGTAGTTGTTTCGGTGGCCATGCCGTCGACAATGACCGGCTTGTCATAAGTGACGATCGCCCGACTTAACGCGCTGCGAGCTGACTCCAGGTAACTCTCCAGCTGAAGAGCCGACATCCCCAGCGCTGAACCGTTGTTCGTGAACCCGTCTTCGCCCGGACTATCTGGCAGCAGATTGGGGCCATACTTCAGGTCGAGCCCCAGCAGATCGCGCATCGTGTTGCGGTATTCAGTTCGGTTGAGCCGGCGAATGACAACCTGGCCACCGGTGCTTCTGCGAACCTGCACAGCGTGTTCGATCTGCTCGGTGATCCAGCCAGCCAGAACTTCGCGTTCTCTGGTGGTCAGCGGCGTTTCGTCTTCGGGTGGCATTTCTCCAAGGTTCAGCACATTCAGAACGTCGTGCCAGGTTTCCGCAGCAGCTGAATCCTTCACTAGATTTGTCGAAAGCGTGTCGAGTCGGACATTGCCGTTGATGTCGTCAGGACCATGGCAGGACACACACCGACGCTGCAGAATCGGAAGCACATCCTTGTCAAAGTCCGACGCAACGCCGAACGAACTCTGCACGGCACAAGCAACCAGGGTGCAAACTGTGATTGGAAATCGGACTTGCACAGAGACCTCAAAAAGCGTTCAGGGCGAACGGCGGAATCGACGCAGGTGGGCTCATCAATTCTGAGGGGCTGGCCAGCGGCATTTGCCCCGCGAGCTACATCCTTGATAACCGATTCTTCTGCCAGAATGAAGCACTCAGCCGCTTTCGCCTGAAACCTCGACAATCTGTGCGAGGCCAATGAGAAACGGCGACTGATCATTCGTTTGATCAGCCGCCGCGAGTGTTGATGAGCTTGTTTCTGACGACAGCTTTCGCTGACCGTACGCAGGTGTCAATCGAGTGGGCAGAATCCGTCAGAAGGGGCTGCCAGAATTGTCAAAAGAAAATGTGACAGGCAGCTATGGTGGGGAAAACAAACAGCCCTCGATTGTCAAAACAACCGAGGGCTGAGAATCATCGTCGATTAGTGTCCGCAGGCACCGCAAGAGCTGCAGCTTCCGCAGCAGTTGTTGCCACCGAAGCTTGGCAGGCGAAGCTTAGGCAGGCTGCACTTTGGCAGCTTTGGCAGACAAAGCTTTGGCATGCTGAGCTTAGGAAGGCTCAACTTAGGCATGCTCCAGCACTTCTTTTCGCAGCAGCCAGAGCGAGCAACGCAGCAGCTCGTCTTAGGAGCACAGGCTGATGCACAAGGAGCTGCACATGAAGCTGCCTTTGGAGCACAAGCTGGGGCACAAGGAGCTGCACATGAAGCTGCCTTTGGAGCACAAGCTGGGGCACAAGGAG
>CAXBME010000006.1:0-315469 GCA_963976765.1 uncultured Planctomycetaceae bacterium | reverse complement strand
AAATGGCCTCTTCGTGGCTGTCAGCAGTGATGGCGCGAATCGCGTCATGACCTCAATGGACGGCATCAACTGGACTGGACATAGCGCTGCTGAAGCAAACACCTGGCAACATGTCACGTACGGAAATGGCCTCTTCGTGGCTGTCAGCAACTCCGGCACGAACCGTGTGATGACCTCACCTAATGGCACCACGTGGACGGCACGCTCGGCTGCTGAAGCAAATCAATGGTTTTCGGTCACATACGGAAATGGCCTCTTCGTGGCTGTCAGCAGTGATGGCGCGAATCGCGTCATGACCTCACCTGATGGAACCACGTGGACGGCCCGCTCGGCCGCGGAAGCCAATCAATGGTACGAGGTGAGTTACAACAACAGCTTGTTTGTGGCTGTGAGTCTTGATGGCACGAACCGTGTGATGACCTCACCTGATGGTATTACGTGGACGGCACGCTCGGCTGCTGAAGCAAACAACTGGCGAACCGTCACGTACGGAAATGGCCTCTTCGTGGCTGTTAGCAACTCCGGCACGAACCGTGTGATGACCTCACCTGATGGTATTACGTGGACGGCCCGATCGGCTGCTGAAGCAAACAACTGGCGAACCGTCACGTACGGAAATGGTCAGTTTGTCGCCGTCAGTTTTGATGGCACGAACCGCGTGATGACCTCACCTGATGGTATTACGTGGACGGCACGCTCGGCTGCTGAAGCAAACAACTGGCAATCCGTCACGTATGGGAATGGCGTTTTTGTTGCGGTAGCTAACTCAGGCGCAAACCGCGTCATGACATCCGGAAAACAACGCGATCGAATCATCTTATGACCGACACCTGCCAACATCGTCGACCACATGCAACGCCCGAACTGTTCGGTTGCCGCGTGAAGGGCGTCTGCACGTTGACCGACTGCCTGTACTGCGAGTCTCACACCGAGCGATCGCACTCAACGGGCATCGTCAAGCTGATGCGGAAGCCGCAGATCATCGGTGATGGGTATCACCGTAGCGGCTGGCCGTTTGCGATGGATGCTCTGGCTCCGTTGCATTCGTCGCGGGCAGAGCTGCTGTTCGATGATTTCGTCGAGCAAACGTGGGTGTACTCCCGTCGCACGGAACCGATCACACAGCCGTGGGTGGGTATCTTCCATCACCCGCCTCACCCACCGGACTGGACTCGGCAGGAAGATCGCATCGACCGTCTGCACCTCAACAGTGGCTTCCGTGCGTCGATGTCTCACCTGAGGCTGGCCATCTGTCTGAGCGATTACCTCGCCGAATGGATCGCGGAGCACTGGAGTGTGCCAACGGCAGTCGTGAAGCACCCGACCGAAATTCCCGCGATGCAATGGAGTCCAGACGAATGGATCGAACTGCCGCGACTGTTGCAGGTGGGCTGGTATCTCCGCAATGTGCGGCTGATTCATCAAGTCGAGACGACCATACACCGCACGCGGCTGATGCCTCGTCAGACACATCACCTGCAGCACGAGCAACTCTGCATCGAAGCGTTTTCTGATCGCCGCGAGTTCGCAGCCGATCGGATTCTCGACGTCAATTTCATCGAGCCATCTGGCTACGATTTTCTACTGAGTCGCTCCGTCGTGTGCATGGAAGTTCTGGACGCCGCCGCGAACAACGTGACGATCGAATGTCTTGCGAGAAACACGCCGCTGATCGTCAATCGTCACCCGGCTGTTGTTGAGTACCTCGGAGCGGACTACCCGCTCTACTATGACGACCATCGGCAGATTGCCGACATGCTCGCCGATGAGTCGTTGATCTTGTCCGCTCACCAGTATCTGCGAGCGGCTGACAAATCATTCCTCAGTCAGTCGAGTTTTCGCCGCGGCATCGTCACCGCACTGGAGTCGCTCCAATGATGGTTTCTCCGGAACAACATCAGGTGATTGAGCGGCTGCTGTGCGCGTCACTCATTCTGCCGGGCGACGTTGTCGAAGCCGGCTGTAACGCTGGCAGTACGTCGCGGCTCCTGGCTCACTGGTTGATCAGCACGAGCCGAAATCTGCACCTGTTCGATTCCTTCGAAGGATTGCCACCGTCGAGCGGATTCGGCGGACTGATGACCGCCACACGGTCGAGTCTGGAATCAGCGATCTGTGAGCAATGCGGGACGGAGTCGGTCCCGCCACACGTCAAGATTCACGAGGGCTGGTTCAGGTCGACGATGCCGCAGAAACTGCCGGAACAAATCTGCTTCGCCTTCGCTGACTGTGATCTGTACGAGTCGATGATCGATGCAATCAAACCGATCCTGCCGCGACTGACCGGCGTGATGGTGCTGCATGACTTTACACACGAACGATGGGGCAGCGGCGTTCGGCGAGCGGTTTCCGAACTCGGTTTGATCGTCACCGAAAGGGAAGGCATGGCAATTGCCTGGAAGGCGGACCAATGCTGATTTCCGACAGCCGTAAATTCGTCTTCGTCCACTTGATGAAGACCGGCGGCGAATCGATCACGGAGACACTGATGCCGTTCGCGTCCGTGGTCTATCCGGACGGGCACTACAAGCACGCCACGGCTCGTACCATTCGCCGCGAGTTCTTCGCACCGGAGAATGGCCGCGAGTGGAGTGACTATTTTTCATTTGGCGTCATCCGGAATCCGTGGGAGCAGGTCCACAGTGATTACCACTACTGCCGCCGATGTGGCGTCCCGAATGCACGATACGGCACCTGGCGTGACAAGGTGATCCGGGCTAAGTCGCAGAGTTTCGCCGAATTCGTCGTCGACATCTGCGGCCCGCACGGCACCGACGGGCCGGGCATGTTCCAGCATTACCTCGCCGACGAGCACGGCGAGCAGATGGTTTCTCGCGTCGTCCGAATGGAAGACCTTTTGTCCGAATGGTCCGGCATCTGTGATGCACTTGAATTGCTGTTCTTCGAACTGCCGCGACGGAACGTGACGGCCAGTCGACCGGACTACCGTGCGGAGTACGACGATCGATCCCGCCATCTGGTCAGCGTCCGATTTGCCGACGACATTCAACGGTTTGGGTACTCATTCGAGAGAGTTTGACAATGCCATTCAATTTGCTGCTGGAAGACGGCTCCCCGCTGCTGCTGGAGTCCGGCGACAACTTACTGCTTGAAACGGGGTTAAGAATGTACCCACTCGCCATCCTGTTTGATTCAGCAGAAACGATTCCTGATCGAGTCTTCGAAGAAACAACGCCCGCTTACCGGGCAAAACTGGTCGACGAAAACGATGAACGGGTATCAGTGGCGGTGCTCGACGCGATCCTGGTATCGGTGGCCGACAAAAAAACCGGCATCGTGCTGCGTCACGCGGAAAATGGCCTGAACGCGAACGACCTGACAATTATCGACGGCGACGCTGATACCGTTCTGACCTTCATCCTGCAGATCGAAGAGACTCGCCTGGTCGATCTGGCGAACAGCAATGAGACCCGAGAACTGCTGTTTGAGCTCGCCTGGTCCAGTGCAGACACTGGTACAGCAAATAATCCGATCAGCACGACAGAAGATTCAGCGACGGTCACACTGACAATCCCTGGCCACGGCCTGACGCAATCGACTGGCCCGCACCATATTTTCCTGGTCCCTGATGAAGAGGTCGGCGGCGTGTGCGTCAGCGGTTCGCAACGGATCACTGAAGTTGTCGACGCTGACACGCTGACTGTTGAGGCGAGGAAGGTCGCCACCGCAACAGCCAATGGCGGCGGAACGGTTACCTGGTTTACAAATGGCCGAGTCGGCAAAAAACAGGAACAGATCACTGTTACCCGTGCAGAGCCGATTTGCTGATTGAGGTCTAAATGCCGCACAATTTCAAGCGTGGCCAGCGGGTACGCCGCATCCCTGTCCAGAAGATGAATGCGGCGATAGATGCCGCGAATGATCGCGATCAGTTTGGCAACCGCCCGCTGTTCTCCGCTGCCCACGGAGATCAGTTTCCGATCTTCAACAACACCGGTGTCACGGTCGAGCAGTTCCAGGCCGTCGGACTTGACGCAGTAAAGAACGACCCTGCCGACTTTGAATCGAGTTTTCGGGATGGCGAAATCTGGAACAGCATCAAGCCGACACATGCCGACCATCTGGATCGTTTTGCCGTCAGCCTGCATGCTATTCCTGATGGCCGAGTCGGCCTTGCTCGCCTCGAGGGGCGCCTGAACTGCAGGGTCAACGTCCTTAACGTCGAGCATCAATATGTCAGGCCGCAACACAACACGCTCGGCCTTCTGGAGACGTGCGGAGCCGGCGGCGGTCTGATTCGCTGGCCGAGACCGTTCACAGCCACGGGCGAGCAATGGGCAACGGTCGACCTGACGCCGTTCACCGCCGAAGCGTTCTGCTACCTGGTCACAGACCTTCAGCCGCCAACCGTCAGCGGTTCGCCGCCCGTCCTGACGCCATCGACCGTCAATGCGAGAATCTATGACTTTGACAGTTCCGGCGTATGGTCGAGCACGGATGACGATATTGAATTGAACAGCATGTGGGAAAACGTCTCAGCCGACGAGAGCACGTTGGCGTTGGCAAGACTCCAGGGCAGCAAATGGCGTCTCGTCGCGTTGGGTTGCCAGTCGTCCGAACTGGAATTTGATTGATGATGAAAATCGGAACTCCAGTCGGTAATTCCGACGCGGAATGTATGTGCCACTGTTTTGAGTGTCCGCCATTAGCGTTGCCGGTGCCGATCACCTTTGCCGGAGCTGATGCCGGTGACGCGGCTGGCATCCTGATTATTGACGAGCGAGACGGAGAGCAGTCGCTGACCACTGAGACAGTCACGTTCGGCAGCGTTGCAGCGACTGTCAGCGTTGCGGCAGACAGCCGCACGGCCCCAGGCGCCGACAGTGGCGGCAGTCGTCGGGTGACAATTGCCGCGACCAGTGCCAGTGCTGATCCGTGGGTGGCTGGCACTATTTTGTGGGACGACTCCGGCGCGACCTATGATCCGAGCGTGCAGGGCTCGATCAAGAACATGCGAGCCCGTGGTGCCTGGCGGCTGCACAACAAACGGTCGCCGCTGACTCTGGACGAAAACGCTCGCCCACGAGTACGCGTAGCCATCGTAATTGAACAGGCCGGCGTCAAATACTTTTCGTGGTGGATCGGTTCGAGCGGGAATCAATTCCTCAAGGGTTGCTGGTCGCCATTCACCGGCACAGTCGCCGACACCGCCGATTTCGGCTTCGGCCTTTCCGACTTCTTTCGCTCGCCGTATTACTCGGAGGGACGCAGGCAAGCAGGTATGCCCGATCCGTACCTTGGCCGATGCGAATCGTTCTTCTCCGTGATCGACACTGACGGAGTCTGGGATACTGATCAGAGACCCGATTTGAGTTTCGACGTCGTTTCCAGGCCGATCACAAAATTCGGCATCGCATTTTTGTTGAGCGGCCATGATCCGGACATGCAGGACACGGACCCTGGCACATCTGAAGGCGAGTATCTGCTGGATGTCGTCGTCGATCATCTCTGGCTGTCTATCGAAACGCACGGCGTGCCGAAAATGAATGACGAGATTGGTGCGGTGGTCAATGCTGGCACGCTGCTGATCGACGAGCCGCTGACGGCCATTCCGTCTGGCTGGGACGATGGGTATCCGCTGGAAATTCTCCAGGATTGGGACGCGCCAATTGGCCAGCAGCAGCTGCTTTCATGCAGCGGCATCAGGCCGACAGTGCTGGTTGATGGCCTGGTAGGACAGGACGGAATCGACACGCTGTTCGCGGCGGAGAAATATCACGCCATGAGGCTGAGTCCGCCGATGATTTCGCTGCCGAGTCTGACCTTTCCCGAAGACTTTCGGCTTCAGATCGATTTCACGTGGCACACCATTGACGAGGCCGATCATATCGATGGCTCGCAGCCATACCATGAGCGTGAAGTCGACGCGGGCATCTGGATCGACAGCTTCATCCGGCTGACGCTACGTCGAGAAAGCTGGCATCAGGATCACGATTGCGGTCCGGCGGGTGTTCACCTGAAACTCCATTGTCAGCGAGACACTGCGAGCAACCGGCACACGCAACCGCTGCCGTCCTACGCTGGAAACTCCAACATCGAATGTAACTACACCGGAGCCACCGGCGCGGCGAGTAGCGGCAGCGGAAACCCGGACTGCGGCGCGAGCAGTTGGTCTGGCGTGCAACGTCCGCTGTCGGGCGACCGCGTGCGAGTCGTGATTCGGCGGTCGGTAAGCGACGCCGACGTGCTGATCAATCAGGCAGTCGTCCAGGGCATTCTCGAAAATTTCGATTGTGTTGCCATCCAGCGAGTCTGGCGTGAGTGGATGATGAGTTACGGGATCTGGATCAATGGCCGGCTGGTCACGAACGCCGTCCTACCACTGGCAGCAGGCAGTGGCCTGCTGGGGCGGCACTGGACAGTGGCGTCTGATCAGCAGATGCGTCTGGGACTGGTCGGGCTTTGCGGCGGCAGACTCAGTGATTTCAGGGTCTGGATGAGATGATCGTATCGCCATTTGAGCCGTCCGATTCCGGCACGCCATGGTCGCCGGTAGCTCGACCGACAACACCGCCGGTTCCGCGCGCGGACAGTCATGTCCCCTGCATCCATCGTGGCGCCGAGTCCGGCACATGCAGACTCCGTCGCTGTTGCGGGCAACAAGCGAGTGAGCCAGTCACCGCCTGGCACTGCAACCTGCTCGCCACTCTCTGTATTGAGTCCGGCCAGCCTGCCGACTCCGGCGTGGAATCCTGCGCGATGTGCGATGACCTCAGCCACTGACCCGACAGCACCCGTTGCTGATCAATCTTATGATTTTCTACAATTTGTAGAATATCCCGGCGGTCTGTATTGTGTCCGATTCTACAATTTGTAGAATGACGATATCACAAGGCAGGAGCGACAGACATGGCGACGACAGTGCGGGACATTCTGAAACAGCTCGACAATGACGGTTGGATGCTGGTGGCTCAGAAAGGCAGTCACCGTCAGTTCAAACACGCGACGAAGTCGGGGCGTGTCACCGTGGCCGGCAAGCCAAACAGTGTTCTGCCGCCCGGAACACTCAACAGTATTCTGAAACAGGCCGGCCTCAAGTAGGCCGGCGGGGAGTTGGTAGAAATGAGTCAGTATCTGATCGTGATCGAAAAGTCGGAAGACAGTGACTGGGGCGCTTACGTCCCTGACCTGCCCGGCTGTGTCGCCGTCGGGAAAACGCGGGAAGAAGCGGCCTCGCTGATCCGCGAGGCGATCGAGTTGCACCTGTCCGGCATGCGTGAAGATGGGGAGTCAATCCCGTCACCAGCTGCCGCTTATGACCTGTACGCTCCACAGGGACAGGGAGCGTGACCGATGGATTTCGTCGACCAGATCAACGCCCGTCGTGAGCAGAAAAAACTGACGGTCTCAGATGTCGCGCTGCTGATTGAACGCGATCAGAGGACCGTCTGGACGTGGTTGAATAAAACTCGCGAGCCACGCATGGCCGACCTGGCCAGACTCGCCGCCGCCGTCGGCCTGAAATCACTGAAGGTCGATTGAACACAGGGAGCCTCTGAACAAACCATCTATGATCTGGTTTGGAAAATACGTGACACCATCCGGGGGAACAGCACAGCCATGGCGAGTCTCGAAGGAATTAAGTTTGATGACATTGATGGATCGGCAATAGCTGAGCGTGATCTGGATCTGGACGGGATTCGATTCCACCCGGTCATCTACGCCGACGATCGCATCTGCTTCTTTCACGACCAGATTTACGACGGTGATGATGATCAGTTTATTCGGCGAAGGTACAGAAGGTCGTCGCAGCGGCTCGATGATTGCCAATCGTACATTCAACTCTCCGGTGGCCGCCTGTTTCGAACTTCTTCATTTGAGCGGACTTTTGACACAGATAAGCCGGTCAAGATCATGGAGCAGTTCAGCGTGCTCTTGCCTGATGGTGGCTCTGATGTTGGATTCCGGGTTCTTGATCGGAAGAATGATGAGGTTCACGAACCACTGACTCGACTGTTCTTCGGGATGTGCGAATACGAATTGAGACAACTGACAGCAGTATTCTCAGACCTGTTTCACGGTCGTGAATTTGATCAGCGCGGCGGGCGAGTGACTGCATCCCGAACACGAGACAACTCCTGCGACCTTTCCAACCGCCTGATTCCGGCTCGATTCCCATATGTAGCCTTTGCGAACTCAGACCACTTTGGCGGTCACATCGCGATCGGCACGTTCTACGATACGCTCAGTTTCCTTTGTCTCCATCCTCGAAAAAGCGATGCCTACGCCCGGCTTCTGGGGGAAGGCGTGCCTGAAGACGCTCTTCGCTACGCGCTGTACGAACATCGCAACTATCTGCAAGACGAGCTGTACACTGAATAAGCCTCTCCGGGTAATCCATCATTTGTGGACACTTCATTAGAGAGTTCGTTCTGGTCAACAATCAGCGCATTCGCTGGTGATCTGATCGTCGATTCGTTTTGCCGCGACCTCGCACGACTGTTCGTCGCATTCGATTCCGATGGCCTTGATGCCACGCTTGCGAGCGGCGACCAGCGTTGAACCGGAACCCATGAACGGATCGCAGATCGTTCCGCCAGGTGGCACGATCGACAAAGACCATTCCGCCACCTTGTCGGGCTTCTGAGCAATGTGCAGCTTCGTTTTCCCGCAAGCCACAGAACATTCGACGATCCCGGACGGGTAAACCGCGTCTTGTTTTTCGTTCGGCATGGGACCGTTGGAACCCCATACCAGATATTCACACGCTGAACTGAATCGATTCGGGCCCGGGCGTCCGAATCCCTTCGACCAGACGCCGACACCTCGCCAAGTCCAGCCGCCGGCCTGAATGGCATCAGTCAGCGTCGGCAGCTGCCGCCAGTCAATGAACGAACAGATTACGGCACCGGGCACCGTGGCGTGAAACGCTGCCGTCAGCCAGAGAGTCGACCAGAACCGAAAGCTCCGCTGGTCTCGATTGTCTCCGCTGAAGTTGGGCAGGCGACGGACAGTGCCGCTCTGCACATATTTCGAGACAGTACTCTGCACACGAGCACCGCTGAATGTTCCGCCGGACGAGTACGGCGGATCGGTGACGATTGCCGACAGGCCCTGCAGGGCGTCGAGAATGTAAAACGACTCTCCGTGATAAATCCGGATTCCGTCGCGTTCGTAGTAAGGCTCAGGAAGCGTTTTCGCAGCACACACCATGGTTGTCTATCCTTTGAATGAAATCAGAACGGCGCGAGTGGTAGATAATCCATTCAATCGATCAAAGGTGGCTGTTTGTCACGTAGCGGTCACAGCTCCATCGCCTTCAGTTTTGCGAGTGATTGCGGGGCAGGCTTTTCGTCGCACCAATCCAGTAGTTCATTGATCATCGACTCTTTCCCGGCAGTCTTTGCGTCGAAGGCGTGCGCCCATTCATCCGCCAGAGTCTTCAGGCCAGCTACCGAATACAGTGAGAGGAAATCGCGAGTCAGTCGCCACGGAGAGCAGACATCGAAGCCAAACTGGCCGGCGGCCCATTCGATCGCTGCCGGCGTCACGCCACGGCGTGGACCTTCGAAATCGGCAGACCACCAGTTCGCCAGGCAGAGACCCACGGCACGGAACACTTTGTTGCGATGCTCCCTGCCGGCGGCGATCGTGTCGAGTGTCTCAAAGACACTCACTGGATTGAAAATCTGGCCTCCGTGACGGATAGCTCTGCCGCCGGCCTCGCTGACAGGATCGGCCAGGTCTTCGCTTCTCGCGTTGGTTTGTCTTGAATCACCGTGGCAGGCGAACCACAGCAGGTGCAGCTGGACGATTTCCGGAAACGGAACATTCTGCTGATCGATCGGCCCTGACACGGATTCGAATCTCTCCACAATCATGCGTTGCAGTTGCGTCAGCTTCCAGCGATAGAGCTTTCGCTGGAACTCATCCCGTCTTTCTTCGGCGACTTCCGATTTCTTCGCTGGAGACGGTTTCGATTCCGCTCTCTGTGCCTGCTCGCTTTCAAGCTGGAACGTCTCCCATAACTCGACATTGAAGGCTCGCTTCTCTTTCCCTCCATCGGGATCCAGCTTCACCGAGACGCAGTCCAGTTCGTTGTCACATCGCTGTGCAGGAGTCAGAGCGACATCGACATCACCATGAACCTTCACGCCCGGCAGTCGGACGATGTGTTCGCCGTCCTTCAGTGGCCGACTGAGTTTCTTCACCGCGTACAGCACGATGCCCGCGAACTCGGCGACTGTGCATTTCCAATCCGAGCCGTGTTTACTCGCTTCGGCCTGCAGGTCCGCCCACACCATCGCCAGCACGTTCTCGCGTTTGATCCACGGCACCAGACTGCGAAGATGAGTTGTCGACAGCCCGTAAGTTTCTTGAGAAATCCGATCCAGCCACTCGGCAGGCACCGTCAGAATTCTCAGACGATTGCTCAACGCCGCCGGTGTGAGTTTCAGTTCCGCCGCCAGCTCCTTCTGAGTACAAGCCCCGCGATCGATCAACTTACGGAATGCCCAAAGCTTCTCAACTTCCGTCAGGTTCTCACGGTCCAGATTGTCAAACGTGGCCAGTCGTTGAGCGAGCTGATTATCGGCCTCGATCACCCGGCACCAGACGCCCCGGATGCCGGCGGTCTTTGCGGCTCGCCACCGGCGTTCACCGCCGATCAGTTCGAAGGACTCAGGCGTTCCCGCTCCCCGGTATCCCGGCGAGACGCGGACCAGGCAGTCCGTTAGTTGTGTCGACGATTTCATGCTGGCTGCCAGTTCGGCCAGCTTGTCTGCGTCGAAATAAGTGCGAGGCTGGTACGGGCTCGGTTTGATCCTCTCGAGCCCGATGAATTGCCTGTCGCCGACAGCGTGCGACTTTTTCGTCATGTGACTGCCTCTTGAGTCTGCTCTTCGGGACTTCGGGACTTCGCGTGAACAACTTCCTGCTGTGCCGCATAGAGTTTCAAAAGCCGAGTCCGAATCATCGGTGCGTTCCGATCGTAGTTTGATCGGGTGAAATATCTCCGCGTTTGCGATTCGCCAGCCAGCATCACAAGAATTTCATCGGTGCTCATCTTCTCGATGGCCGGCCAGTGAATTTCGAGTTGCACCAGCGGTGCTGTCTCTTTCTCTTTTCGTTGCTGGTACAGGACTGTCGCCGCTGCGTCTTGTTTTCGGCGGGCTTCCTGCTCCCGTCGATGCTTCCATTTTGCGAACGCCACCGGATCTGGCGTTGCCCAGGAATCTTGCGGCTCGTCAGTCACGTACGCCTCAGTCGTGAGACGCACATACACCGCACCGGCCCCATAGAAGCCGGGTCGCGATTCCACGAAATCACAGATGGCATCGACGGATGCCGTCGTGTGACCTCTGGCGATCGCTGTTCTGACTGCCTGGTCAGCCAGGCCGAACTTACGGTTGCCGAACCTGTCCGCCGCCAGACTGTTCGTGAAGTGCTCGGACTTCACACGCTCGATGGTGGCGGCGATCGCCACCTCGTCAGTTCCGCACACGGGCGGAACCATTGTGGATGCGTCCGACTCGGCAGACGCATCCCGCGATGAATCAACAGACACGGCTGTCGATCCGGAACCGGACTCGACCGGTTTCGTTGCCAGCATCTCAGACACGGCTGATTCGTTGGCATCATCTTCAAAAATTCCTCCTCCACCGCTTTCGAAATCGGAAACGGTGGAGGAGGAGTTTTCTGGATCAGGTACAGGAATAGAAGGTGTGCGGCTTTGTGTTGGCTTTCCGTCAGCTTTGTGTTGGCTTTCCGTCGGCTTTACCCCGCTGACGGGCGGGGGTATTTCTTCGCCTGCGTCGTCATTCAACCACTCGTCACGCACGGCTTCGTCGGGAATGGTGACCCAATACTGACCGATCTTTCGCTTCCGGCCGGGGACGTAGTGCAGCCAGCCGTGATCAATGCAGGCTTGGCGGACTCGACGCATAGCATCGACTTTCAGCCCCAGCAGGTGCTCGACCTCCGTGTTCCACATCTTCACAGGCTGGCTGTGCCGCAACTCGTCTTCGATCAGAACAATTCTGGTGAGCAGGTGAATGCCTTCGAATCCGAGATCCTTGATGGCCTGCGAATTGATCAGCAGTCGCTGAAACGTCAGAGCAAAGATTTTTCTCCGCCCGTCAACGGTCCAGTTCCGTCGCTCTGTCGGGTAACTACTCGCCGGATGACTCATGTTGCACTTCCGTGTTCAACAAGTTTTGAACATCACTGATGACTCAAAAAAAACGACGCACGAATGCGTCACTCGCCTCACTCTCAGAGTCAATCAAGAATCATTATCCCTGACGCTTTGCGGCGGTGAGGAACTCAGCAGCCGCCGTCCGGCTTTGATCGTCTCACGCAGCTCTGGCGTGAAGTCCCATTCGGTGAGTGGACTCTTTTTGAGTTCGCGTGCGATGTCGCGAGCGACTTCCTCGGTGACCGGTTGGATGGCGTAGATCGAATCCGGGCCAAGAATTCGTGAAAACGCTGCCTGTTTGCCGAATACTTCCGGCACATCGATCTGCAGAAACGCCTTCCCGCCGATTGTCCGCTCCGTGAGATAGCCAGCAAACCGCTGATGGCCCATCACGTCCACGATCGCCCATGTCTCAAACGTTGCCGTGTCTTTCATAGTCTCAGTCCTCATGGTTGGTTCATGGTGTTCCGGGGTGGGTAATCCACTCCGGCGTTGTACGCCGACTGCGCAGCGAGCAGGCCTGGCAATGGGCCGAACTCGGTGATGTTGCGGCTGATATCCCGACGACTCATCCACAGCACGTCGCTGCCGATCTCAACCTCAGCCGCCTCCGCGCCGCGTGCGGCCCGGCGAGGATTGAATCGGAGCAGGCGGCAAGGAATCTCGTCGGAGACTGGCTCGCCGTTCGGAGCGAGGTACTGAAATTCAATGCGGTTAAACTCAGTGTCGGCGGGTTTGCTCGAATGGTTGCAGAGCATGGAAACGAAGTCGGCTCCGTTCATTTCCGGAAAGCCTTCCTTGACGGCTTCTGCTTTGCCGTAATGCTCGTCGACCTGCATCAGGCGGAGTGGCTCGCGGCGGACTGAAACTATCTCGATCAGGCCGAGCCTTTCGATTTTCTCTCCCGGCTTCAGGCCCATGCACTTGACGCAGCCCATGACCTGATCGCCCGGCTGCAGGAATGCCCAGCCGATCCGTCGTGTGACCGTCTTCGACCGAGCGCGGAACTGATCGGTGGTCAATGCAAAGCTCATATTTCGAGGCATGGTTAAGTCCCTAGCGTTTCGTCTTCAGTCGGTGGCTTCACTCCGCGTGATGCGGGGGCCGGTGATTCCCAGCCGACCAGAATCACCGCCATCTTCCGGCAACAGGTGCTGCAACTCACGATCATCGCGCCATCGTGTCCCGGTCTGGCCAGCGTAAAAATCTGCCCGTCGCAGTGATGCGTTGGGCAGTCAATCAGCAGACCATTCCCGGCGTCAGCAATTTGAGTGTGCCAGTGGTTGGGCTGGATCCTCAGCCAGCTCGCCGCTGGGCGACCATGTGGGTCTGGTCTCGGACGTCGTCGCATTGGCTCGCTCCTTGAACTCCGCCAGGGGGTGACTGTTTCCCGTGTCAATGGCTGTGATCTGCTGGCACTTCGGATGCCCATGCAGGATGAATCGCTGGCCGGCATATGTGGCTGTCCAGTTGTTGAATTGATCCGGACCGCCGGTCAGTTCGAAACCCAGATCGACACAAGCTCCAATGAAAGCTGGACGGACTGTGTCAGTTGGATCTGGCCTCTCACCTCCCGCTGAAACTCGCTCAACAGGTTGTGAAGCTGCTCTGGTTTCTGGTCCGACTTGACCGGCAATCCCAGATGCCTGCACGCCGTTTTCGGATCGATCATCCACGTCTGCCACACGCCCAGAATCAGCAGCGTGCGTTTGATCTGATCGCGTCTCGTTGCCAGTTCGGCTCGACGTTGCAGGTCGTCGGGAAAATAAGTCGGCATGGCCGTCACTCCTTTGAGGTTCTTGCTGTGATGCTGGCAACTGGCCAGCCGATTGAAACGCGTCACTAAGACCGTTGACGACGGCACCCAGACTCATCGCTCGCAGCGAGTCGACCCATGTGCCTCGCGGCTGCATGGCTCGCGCAACCTGCCAGCCGTCCGCAAGTGGAACGTTGTGTTGCAGGTCAACCAGCCGTCGGCTGAGCAGGGCTTGTTTGCGATGCTCTTTCAGTTTGGCCCACATCGACGATTTGCCGTGATCGTGGGCGATGGCTGAAACGAGTATGGCGTCGAGATTCTCAAACTCGTTCAGTAGTTCAGCCGCCTTGACCTTCCCGATCCCAGGCACGCCAGGTACGTTGTCGATCCTGTCGCCCCACAGTGACAGCAGGTCGCCCATCTGGCCGGCACCGATGTTGTATTTTTTCTGAACGTCGTCGCTGGTGACGAGTCGCTTTTTCTGCTGGTGATAAATCCGGCAGATGGGCAGCAGCTGAAGCATGTCCTTGTCAGTGGTCACTACAGTGCATGGCACACCGTTCGCCTTGCACCGCTCGGCAACTGTCGCCAGTACGTCGTCGTCTTCGTAACCGGCTGACGACAGGACCGGCCAGCCGATTGCCGTCAGTGCGTCGTGAGCCAGCTTGATCTGATCTTTCAGCAGCGGCTCGGTTTCCGGTCGAGTCGCCTTGTATTCCGGGAAGATGTTTCGCCGAAAACCATGGCCGCCTTCCGCCGCAAACAGCAGCGTTTCCGGCTTCAGCTTTTCGATCAGTTGCCGCACAGTTCCCAGTAAGCTCCGCACCGCATGAACCTGGTTTTTCTGCCCGACGTGATACGCCGCCACCAGCACGTTCATCAGGTCAACGATGACGACGTGCCCGGCTGCCAGAGTTGCGACTGAGCTTTGATCGTCGCCACGTACTCCTTGTAAATCCCGTTCAGCCACAGGTCGTACGTGGCCTGCGGAATCGTCCGATTCGGTGGATGGCCCAACAGGAACTCGGCTGCATCCATTCGTTGCCAGACCTTGTGTTCGAGACACCACCAGGTCGCCTGGAGCTGAGTGTTGCCGATCGTGTGCATCAGATGATTCAGCGTCGGCAGCTGCATGTCGCAGTTCCTTTCGATCTTTGGCCAGTTCGCGGAACCGCTGCAGCTGAATGCTCAACTGCGGATTATTCCGCTGCAACTCCGCATTCGCGGCGGCAACATTCGAGGTGCCGTCACTGCGTCTGCCGTTTGCTGAAGCCGTGAATGGAAATGGCAGTCCGCTGACGACTCGGCGGATCACACCGTCCTGGCAACGACGGCTCAAGTCGACCATCCACTGGCCAGGACTGACCTCGCCCATTTCGGAGACAGTCAGTCTGCCCCAGATTGCTCCGCTAGCGCCGTCTATACCGTGTTCGGGACGGATGTAGATTTCGGTGCCGACGGAAATCATGCGGTCGCCTCCATTCCGGCGGCCTGACCGACCGGACTTGCGGCGAGTAGTTCGACCAGTCGACCGGTCTCAACGTCGACGGCTGATGTCATTTGCTGAATCAGCTTTTTGCGGGACAGAAGCGATTCGTCAGTCAGATGCTCGCCTCGCAAAATCGCCAACAGCCTTGGCGCATCGATTCCGATTCGAACCTTGTTGCCACGTACCGCGACGATCGTGATGTCGATCAGTTCTCCGATATGGATCGTCTCGTTTTCCGATCGAGTGACCACCAGCATGCTTCACTCCATTTCGCTGCGTCCGGCTCTCCCAAACCAGACTCTCTCCATGTCGCGACGGCTTGCCCTCGCCGGGCTCCGTCCCAGCCGTCGCGACTCACTCCGTTACTTCGCCCTCGCTACTCAGTTCCGCCTGAAGCGCACATCCATCGCCGATCGATTCGAACAGCGAGTCAGCAACCCCTGAAAACTGGTTCTCAATTGCGATGGCGTTCCCGTCTCTTTGGCCAGAATCAAGTCCTTGGCCAGACTGATTCGCCTCTCATGAATCCGCAGCCAGTCGCCAAGTTCAAACGCAGAAGACATCAGAAAGCACTCCTGATACCTGGAAAAGAAGATTGACTGTGCGCGTACGTTCCACGCAGAAGGTCATTGATTTCTTGAGAAAACTGAAAGCGGCGGATCAGTGGTCGGTCATTCCGCCTGTACCTGCTTCCTGGAAGGTGGCGGCTTGGATGCGGCGATCAGTTCCGATAAGGCCATCACTCCCGTGGCGATGGCAAAGAAAATCAACGCTATCAGATGCACGGGCAGTGACAGCCAGAGCCTCGCGTGACGCATGAACTTCTGCATGACACTACTCCGGGAAAACGAAGACAGAGCAGGCCGGAGGCATGAAGAGGATGAACCCTGACCTGCTCTGTCGCTGCGAGCGTGGGCCGACGCTCGCGGTTCCGACGCTTCCATTGGATTCACACGTGAGCCGCCTACGCCGCCTCCTGCATCGTCTGAAGGAAGATCGGCAGCTGCTCGACCGAGTGCAGTGCATCCGTCACGCTCTGAGGCGGCTGATAGATGCGACTGTAACTGCGATGATTCACAACGTTGTCTGTCGTGAAGGCATGGTTCAGCAGCCACTCTCCCGGCTTGCCGGGAGCATGATCGTTCATGTACTGATTGCAGAATCGACGAATCGCATGGCGGCTGAACTCTTCGTACGTTTTGCCGTCTGACTTCTTCTCCTTGCAGGAGACTCCCGCCAGTTCGACGAGACGATTCCACTCGTTTTTGAAGCAGGTCTTCGACTGTGCCGAACAGAAGATCCGGGACTTGCCATTTCGAATCATCGTTTCTGATCGAATCCGATTCAGATACCACCTGGTCGTCGCATTGATCTCGAACAGCACCGGGTGCTTCCGCTTTCTTCGAGTCTTGTAGCGGACATACTTGAGCAGTGAGCAGTTCTCGATGACGTGTTCGTCCCATTCGAGACGCTTCCAGTCCGCACAACCCAGCCCGTAGTTGCACAGCAGCACAATCAACGCCTGCCACCAGTGAGACGCTGGCCAGTCGTTCGAAATCGGCCACTTCGCCTGAGAAGTCGCTTTGAAGAAGGCCGTCATTTCTTCCTCGGTGGGAATCAGCTTCTGCACAACTTCTTCGTCGAGTATTGGACAGAATGGACGGACCAGCAAATCTCCACGGCCAGCACCGCGCTCGCTGCGAGGCGCCGCCAGATTGAAGATCGGCAGCAGGTGGCGGCGTGTGGTGTTGACCGTCGACACAGGAAACCCGGCGTCCAGCATCGCGTTCTGGAATGCGACCAGATCGTCGTCGATGACAATCCCGATCGGTGGATCGTTCACTGATTGCGGAGTCTGTGAATTCAGTGGCTTCCACATCATTCGGCCAAACTGATCCGTCTCCCAGAGCTTCAACTCGGAGGTCCCGAACTGTTCCCAGCGACCGATTGACGTCAGGTACGCCTGCGGTGTTGACCTGCTGAACTTGCGACGTTGCGGAGCCGGCTCCATGAATCGTTCGTAGTATTCCCGCAGCCGCAGATACGCATTGGGCGGCAGATTCAACAATCGACGCCAGGACTGACTTTCGTCGTCGCCGGAAAAGATCTTCAGTGCCGTCATTTGAGCCTCCATTGGTGTAGATAAACGCCGTGGGAAAATCCCCCATCAACGTCGACCTGTGAATACCTGGAAACTCCATCCGATTAGCGAACATGCGTCGCCGCTCCTGATCACGTGATAACTGTGCGGGCAACCATGCAGTGAAGGCACGCAGATCCTGAGTGCAAGACCTGTCACACTTCCACGATGTCGGCCAGCAAATACCTCACGAGTGATCCCTGGCGGAATCTGAAGTGAGGGACGCAATTCGTGTGAGTCGAGCAAACGACAGCGGGCTGAAATTCACAAAACGGTGGCCACAGAATCACTGCAACCGACAGCTTCATGGATTCAACAGCAGGACGTCAGCGGGACTCGATTCATCTGCTTGACGAACCGGTCAACCGCGACTGAAGATCGAGCGACCATGCCTGGTCAACTCTCCCGGAAGCAACCGGGTCTCAGCGTTGTGTCTCGTGGCTCGTCGACTTTTCTCGTGACGGCGAACTTAGCGACCCTAAACAGGTCGTCAATTCTGAAATCCCGGAACATGCTGGACAGTGGCTGTTGAGTGGCTCAGATTCCCGCGGATGGGAATGGCACCGCACTTGCTGAAAGCGTTGACGCCCGGAACCATTCTCCGGTGCTCATAGTCTGTTTCCGGACTGTCGATCCGGAGGTTGCGGGTTCAAGTCCCGTCGGGGTCGCTTCAAAGCCTCATTGCCGAAAACCGGTAATGAGGCTTTTTTCGTAGGGTTTTCGCTGGTTTCGGTCGAACTGGTTCCCCGAACGACGGAAGGCCCCTGTCTTTCGGGGCGCGGTGGTCACCACCCGTGACGTCGTGGCTTCGTTCAGCCGATGAAATTACGTCCGGAAACTTCTTCTCGGGCTTCATGTTCGGCTTTACGGCGTTTTTGCTTTGCCATGACCTCTACTGGTCATTCATCGGAGAGTGCGTGCGGGACTGGTGGTGAGAATTGCCGCTAACCTGCATGTTTCACTGAGCCGTCGCCTTGCCCGTATTTATTTGCTCGCGGACGGCAGGGTGGTCAGGCAACGAAGCGGTGATCTGGCTGGAATTAGAGGTGCGTTCCCAACTTTCCGGTCATCATTCTGCCCTCGGTGTGCCGATAGTGACGATTGAGCGGGTTGCGCCGAGTGTTTGGCGTGCGCCCGCTTTCTCGATCAACAGTCCAGATGCAGCAAGAGGCGACTGGAAATGTACGAATCCTACTGGGGCCTGTCGGCTTCTCCGTTTACCAACCGACTCAGCACAAAATGGTTCCACGAAAGCGGCATCCACGAAGAAGCGCTTGCCCGGCTGTTCTATCTGATCGAGCAGAAACGCGGATTCGGGTTGCTTAGCGGCTCTGAGGGGACCGGCAAGTCGTTGACACTGAAGGTGTTGTGCGAGCAGGTGAAGAGATCCCAGCGGCATGTCGCGTATACGAACCTGCTCGGCGTCGACGCACACGAGATGCTGTGGAACCTCGCGTTGTCGCTCGGTCTCGCCCCCAGCGAGTCGGAATCCCGCTGGAACCTCTGGCGGAAAATCACCGACCAGATGCACTCTTTGCAGCTGACTATGACTCAGACGATTTTCGTGTTCGACCACCTCGAACGTGCCGACACGACGTGCCTGTCGTTGCTCGAACGTCTGTTCTGTGCTGCCGAGGAATCAGCCGGACTGTCGACATTCATTACCGCCGTCCGCTCCAAAGAACTGCCTCGACTGAGCGGCATCCTCAGTGAACTCGCAGACCTGCGTGTCGAGCTTCACTCGTTTCAACTGGACGAGACCGACGAGTTCATCGCGGACATGCTCAAGCAGGCGGGCAGCGATCGCGAGATCTTCACGAACGACGCCACACTGCAGATTCATGCTCACGCTCAAGGCTGCCCGCGACTGATCAACCGTCTGTGCGAGCTGTCAATGATCGCTGGCATGGCTGCTGACAAAGACCGGATCGACGGAGCCCTGGTCAACTCCGTCGCATCCAGTCTGGTCACAAAGATCGACCGCTCGCGCGAAATCGTCGAATACCACGAACTGGTTTGACGCCGATCCATCAACTCAAGGTCAGGTGGCATGGTGGGCGTTGCCTACCATGAACGGCTTACCAGGCGGCAGCGTTCGATTGGTACTTCGACGTTTTCACGCGATGGATAATCCGTCTGTCAGATTCCGACGACCTCGCGCCAGGTTTTTGCCATCAGTGCGTGACCGGCGAGGGATGGATGGACGCCGTCGCCGGCCCAGTAGTTGGGAGTCGTTCCTGCGGCAATGGCTTCGTCGAACATCGTCTGGAACGGCACCCACAACGTGCCTGCCTCTTTGGCGACTTCTTGAGCGACTGCGCGGCGCTCGTCGAATTCCGGGAACCATTCGTCCTTGACGGCTCCGCATCGCAGAGCGAAAGGTTCGCAGACGACGATGGTTGTTTCGGGAAGAGCCTCTTTGGTCTGCTTGAGCAGCGCCGCAAAGCCGGTGCCGTAGTCTTCGACCGTCCCGTCGTACCGTCCAGCAAACTTATGCCAGATGTCGTTTACGCCGACAAGGATGCTCAGCACTGCTGGTTTCAGATCGAGCGTGTCCTTCTGCCAGCGGCCTTGCAGATCGGGAACCTTGTGACCGCTGATGCCTCGGTTGAAAACCTTCAGGCCGAGTTTCGCATGAGCCTGAAGCAACCCGCCAGCGATCAGAAACGGGTAGCCTGTCCCGAGTCCCCGTGAATGGTTGGCGTTGCCTTCCGACTTCCGATCACGCCCGGCATCGGTGATCGAATCGCCCTGAAACAGAACGACGTCGCCGTCCTTCAAAGTCACTTTTGATTCCGCAGCACGTGCTTCGGTCGAGGTTGTGCTTAAAGTAATCGCAGCGCCGGCGGCGAGGGCGGATGTCTGAAGCAGTTGGCGTCGGTTGAGCTGGTTTGGTTTCATGGTGAGACCTCAATGGAAAGAAGTTGTCGGGACGTTGAATCGGTGGTTGAGCATCCGAATACAGTTCAGTCGTTCGGCGATTGTTACACGTCACGATAGCACATCAAATCGTGAAAGTATCCTGGCCGGTCCTGATCATGTAGCCTGTTGACTGTTCGAGCTGGACGGCTTGAGGCAGAGCTGGGTTTCGGCAGACAACGTTAACGGAATCGGGATGACGCTTATGAATCTGCGACGACGATGGTTGTTCGGAATTCTCTTCCTCACGATGTCACTGACATCAGCGGTCAGCTCGGCGAATGACTGGCCGATGTGGCGATGCGATGCCGGGCGAACCGGCGTGACGACGGATTCTCTGCCGGCGAATCCGAAACTGAAATGGAGCCGGCAGCTGCCGACGATCACTCCGGCATTCCACAGTCCGAGACTCCAGTTTGATGCCGGCTACGAACCTGTTGTCGCGAAGGGGCGATTGTTAATCGCCTCGTCCCGCAACGATTCGGTCACAGCGTACGACGCATCGACAGGACGGGAACTTTGGAATTATCGCACGAATGGTCCGGTTCGATTTGCTCCGGCTGTGTGGGAAGAGTCGGTCTGCTTTGGCTCGGACGATGGCTTTTTCTACTGCGTCGAGCTGGCGACGGGCAGGTTGCGGTGGAAGCACCAGGTAACTCCCAACGATCGCCGACTGCTGGGCAACCGGCGGTTGATTTCTGTCTGGCCGGTTCGAGGCGGCCCGGTCGTTGCCGACGGGCAGGTTTATTTCGCGGCGGGCGTCTGGCCGTTTGAAGGTGTCTTCGTTCTGTCGATGGACATCGCAACGGGCGACGTTGTCTGGCGGAATGAACGTCTGGGTTACCTGTTTGGCCAGCAGCCGCACGACACGCAGGCCATCGGCGGACTGGCTCCGCAGGGCTACCTGATTGTCAATGAGGATGAAATCGTCGTGCCATGCTCGACGGCGTACCCCGCTCGCTTGAATCGTGAAACCGGCGAGTTGATTGACTTCAAACTGCCTTCTCCCGGTCGGTTGCCCGGAGGCTGGTTCGCCGCGCTGGATCCGGAATCGGCCAGGGCTGTCCGTCGAGGAAAACTCACTTTCGACGACGTCGTGAATCGGCAACTCCACGAAGACACGATGCGTACGGGCGAGGGCGAAACCGGCGTCAGTCGCACGATTCAAGTTGGAAGTCGAGCATTTAGCTTCGACAGTGCACTGGCCGAACTCGGAATCAGCGGTGTCGAGGGGAACGTTCACTCGCTGATCGTTGCTGACTCGAAGTTGTTCGTCTCGACGCAGACCGGGAAGGTCTACTGTTTCGCCGAGCCTGGTGCGGAACCGGCTGCACCGACTGAATGGTCAGCTCCGGCTTCGCCGCTCGTTACAACACCGCAGGCGTCGAAGCTGGCCGCAGGTCTGATCGGTGAGACGACTGGCCGGCACGGCGTTGCGGTCGTGCTCGGTCTGGACGACGGAGCCCTCGTCAAAGCGTTGCTTCAGGAATCGAAGCATCATGTCATCGCCGTCGATGATGACAGAGATCGAGTTGGTCGGCTTCGGATTGAGTTGCAGTCTGCCGGCCTGTACGGAACTCGTGCGGCGGTGATCGAAGGCTCGCCGAACAACGTGTTGCTGCCCGCGTACCTGGCAAACCTCATTACGACGGAGACGCCTGGCGGGCTTCAGAATGCGTCGCCTGAATTGCTCCAGACGCTCCGACCGTTTGGCGGTGTCGCCGTGCTGGGGATCAAGGTAGACGACGATTTCGTTTCAACAAAGAGCCTGACCGCTCAGAAGCCGGGCCGATTTCTGGCTGCAGAGTTCAACGGCCGTGCTCTGGTCCGCCGAATTGGAGCGTTGCCCGGCACCGCTGATTACCAGGGTGGTTACGCTCACTGCGAAGACACGCTGGTGCGGTTTCCGCTGGGAGTGCTCTGGTTTGACGACACGCTCGCCCACTTTAAGAGGTCGCCTCAGCCGCTGTTTACAAACGGTGTCATGGTGTCTCGACCCAAGGATTGGCATGCGCCGAGAATCAAAGGCAATTGGTCCGTCGATTACCCGCTGATGCGGCCCGTTCTTTCTGATATCTACACCGGGCGAGTCTTCGATGACTCGGAACAGCCGGTGCTGAGGAAGTCGTTGCCGGCGCCTGACCTGACGACTCCTCAACAGAGTTACTACCACGCGCCGGATCAGAAGACGGCACTGCTGCCGAATCCGCCTGATCCAGCACTCGCTGGCGAACGCGTTAATCCGATGACCGGACTGAAAGAGCCGCGAGTCATTCCCAAAACTTACGGCTGCGATGGCGGAGTGGATTACGGAATGTTCTACACGCTGCGCAGCGGCACGGCGGCGTTCTATGACAAGACATTGGAGAGCGGAACGGTCTTCATCAGCGGCCCCCGCAGCGGCTGTACGAACAGCATCATTCCGTCGGGCGGGCTCTTGAACGTTCCGTACTTCTACGAAGGCTGCACTTGCAGTTACCCGCTTCCAACAGCGCTGTCGATGGTGGCCATGCCCGAAACTCACGAACAGTGGTCTTCGTGGGGGAATGAACCTGTCAAGCCGGCATCGATCGAACGGATCGGTTTGAACTTCGGAGCGCCGGGTGACCGCAAGACTCGCGACGGAACGCTCTGGCTGGATTATCCATCCGTCGGCGGCCCGTCTCCACAGATCAAAGTGGTGACAAAGCCCGCAAACGCAACGATCATCTACCGGCACAGCAACTGGATCAAGGGCGGTGAAGCCTGGCCGTGGGTTGTGGCATCAGCCGTCGAAGGCCTGGAAGAGTTGGCTCTGCACGACCTGAAGCCCGGTCGATACACGGTGAAGCTTTACTTCGCAGAACTCTCAGAGGATGCCTCCGATGCCCGAATTCAATCAGTCAATTTGCAGGGCAAGACTGTCCTCAGCGACTTTGACATTCGCTCAAGAGCCGGCGAAATGATGACCGGTATCGTCGAAGAATTAGACGACGTCTCCGTCGATGGCATGCTGACGATCAACCTTCGGGCGACTCGGGGAAAATCACTGATCAGCGGCGTCGAGATCATCCGCAACCAGAATCAGTGACTGAGCAGGGGGGCACTGCCTGCAAGTTCCACGTCTGATTTCCAACCGAATGGTGGGTGGTGCCCACCCTGTCTCTTCCAATTCGCTCAGTTCATTCGTAGTCAGCAGTCGTCAAACTTCTGAGGACTGACTGTTGCCAGGTTCTGAGTTCTTTCTGCATGGAGGCTGCGACTTCGGGTTGAATGTCGACGAGGTTCTTTGTCTCGGCTGGGTCGTCGTGCAGGTCGAACAGTTCGCTTTCGGCTTTCCCGCCTCGCTTGCTGTTGACGATCAGTTTGAACCGATTGTCCAGGAGAACTCTTGAGCCGGCGAAGTCATCGTCGACGATGGTCGGGTGGTGAAAGTTCTTGAAGTTGCGGGTGAAGAGGTCACCCATCATTTTGACGAGGGGTGTCGTGCCACGCTGAAGTTCGGTCTCAATATACGGTTCATTCTTTGAGTCTGCTCCTGCATCGAACTCCCAGAAACCGATCGGGTTGGGACGCTCCGTCATTGTTCCGTTGATGACTGGTGAGAGGTCGATCCCGTCGAGCGGTCGGTCCGGCAGCGACGTCCCGGTGAGTTGGCAAAGCGTCGGCAGCATGTCGCTGGTGACCGAGTTCACATTCGAGGTGGTTGGTCTGTCGATTCCAGCGGGCCATTCAATGACCCCAGGCACTCGGATGCCGCCTTCGTACATGTTTCCTTTCTGCCCTCGATACGGGGACGTGACGATGCCGTCGCCCGGTGTGCCATTGTCGCCGCAGTACCAGACGAGTGTGTTGTCTCGGAGGCCTGACTGCTTCAGCCAGTCGCGCAGCTGACCGATCGAACGGTCCATCGCGGTGATTTCGGCATAGCGCTCCCGCAGGACGTCTCGAAGAGGACGCTTTGTCGGGCGACCGGTTTCATTCGACGTTAGCTTGACTTGTTTTGCTGCGTACTCCGCGGGCAGGTCGTCGTACAGTTCCAGGTCTTTTTTCAGTCCGCTGTAGGGTTCGTGAGGCGATCCGAACCAGACGACAGCAAAGAACGGCTGCTTCGTCTGCTGAGTCCTCGACAGGAACTGGATCGTTTCAGCGATGACGATCTCTGAACTTTCACCCTCGAATGTCCTTGGCGGCTCGCCGTTGCGAGAGAAAACAGGATTCAGTTCGAAGAAGTTGTCGTGCGACAACCACTCGTCGAAGCCCATCGCTCCAGGGTTTGTTGGCGACGCAGCTTTGACCGGGCCAAGATGCCATTTGCCGAAATGCCCGCAGGTGTATCCGGCCTTGCTCAACAGATGTGCGATGGTGACTTCTTCCGGACGAATTGAATAACCCGGCGAGAACGTCCCGTAGCGGTTGGGATGCCGCCCGGTCATGACGCTTCCACGAGTCGGCGAGCACGATGGATGAGCCGAATAAAACCGATCCAGCCGCAGCCCGGAAGCCGCCATTTCATCCAGCACCGGCGTCTTCAGATGCGGATGGCCGTTGTAGCCCGTTTCGTCCCAGCCATGATCGTCGCCCATCAGGAGAATGATGTTGGGCGGTTCGGCTCCTGAAGCGGGACCGGCAATCACACTCAGCAGAGCAAGCAGCACCAGCTTATTGAGAGCAGCAATTCTTGTTGGATCGTTCATGTCATTCCTGTCGGGATGCTTCCTGGTAGCGACAATGGGGCACGCGGCAGAATTACTTCTTCAGTTCTTTGACGCGGATGTTTCGGAACAGGACTTCGCCTTTGGCGCCTTTGTGAATCTGCAGGCCGAAGAAACCTTTTGAGTAAGTGCCGTCGTCGACCCAGTGAGCGGCGGGGACTCCGTTCACCCACGTTTTCATGACGTTGCCTTTGGCGGAGATCGTCACGCGGTTCCACTCGCCTTCTTTCGCGGCCGCACGAGCTGCTTCGTGCTCTTTCAGCCACAGTGGATAAAAGTAGCCGCCGCAGCTTTGACCATAGATTCCGCCGGACCAGTGTCGGTCTGTGGAAAATCCTTCCATTTCGGCCTGAGGACCGAAGACGGTTTCTGTGTCGCCTTTACCAGGTTTGGACTGGGCTCGGAACATGATTCCCGTATTGCAGTCGACTTTCCACTTCATGTCGCAACTGAAAACGAAATCGGTGAAGCCGGCATTCTCGGTCGACAGATAAGTGCTGTTCGAACCGGGGACACACTTGCCGACGATCATTCCATCTTTCGCAGAGAACTCACAGGTTCCGCCCTTCGGCGTCCAGCCGGTCAGGTCTTTGCCGTTGAACAACGAAACGAAACCGTCCTTCAGATTCGGTTCGTCATCCGTGTTGAGCAGCTGGTTCTCTGGTTCTGGTACGTTCTCCTGCTTCTCGTATTTCCTGATCCACGCTTCCTGCCGCGGATCCAGCTCGCCGGAATAAACAATGGAACTTGCGACAAAGCAGAAAGTAAACGAAAGAAGGCAGGCGCGTTTCATGGGGATGTTCCAGGGCAGTTTGAATAATTCGAGCGGTGAAGTTGTTTTACGCAAAGTCACGATGACGAACGATTGGCGATTCTTAACCGCTTTGCGATTTCGCGTCACACCTCCCGCCAGGCTTTCCTGGACAGGGATCTGCAGACGTGTTCAAAGAGGATGCGGGCTGGGGGGGACGGTGGCCGGTGGAACTCGGCTGGCAAGAAGCTTTTCAAGCTGCTCGATGACCTCCGAACCGAGGACGTGTTCGATGTCGTCGGCATCGCGGTCGACGTGGCTGGGAGCGATCTCGGCGTGCGCGATCAGGTACATTTCCCAGAGCCGGTGATTGCGCACCGCGCGGCGGGCTGTCGATGCTCCGGATTCTGTCAGTCGCCAGCCGTTTTCAGAATCCATGCGGATGGTCCCTTCCCGCTCGGCGGCGGCGATGACCCGTCGAACTCGGCGAGTAGACCAGGAGCGGTGACTCAACAGCTCGGCAATCTCCACGGCTTGCCTGGCAAATACGTTTGATCCGTCATCCGGCGCGATGCCTTTCTCTTTGAGCAGGCGTGCTTCGTTGATTTCGTACATCGCGCGCAATAAATCGTCGCGACCGATGCGGCGTCGATTGTGGGCATGTCTCAGCCAACGCTGCATGATTCCTCGCCGCGTTCCGAAGAGCATGCTCAAGACGAAGAATGCCGTTCCAGCCAGAACGATCGTCGGGCCTCCTGCGAGTTTGGGCACCATCGCGCTGAGCAATGAGCCCACCGTCGCGCTGGCTCCGCCGATGGCCGCCGCGACGAAAGTCATTTTCGCAAAGTTATCGGTCCAGAATCGGGCAGCCGTTGGAGGTGTGATCAGCAGAGCCACCATCAGAATGCCGACGCTTTCCAGACCGATGACGGTGATGCCGACGACCAGGCCCGTCAGTCCGAGATCGAGTAGCCCCACCGGCCAGCCCTGAGCGGCGGCGAAGTCTTCGTCAAAGCTGAGGATCGCCAGCTCTTTGAAAAGCAGCAGGCTCAGCACCAGAACAACTGCGGTGGCTTTGGCAATGAGGGTGACGTCTGCCGCGATCATCGTCGACGCCGACCCCAGAATGAATTGCTGAAGCCCGGCCTGGTTCCCGGTTGGCAGTTCCTGGACCGTTTTAAAGAGGACAGCGCCGAATCCGAAGAAGACTCCAAGAACCGTCGCCAGCGCGGCGTCAGGTTTGACAACGGAGTAACGTCGAATAATGCCGACGCAGACGACGGCGAGCAGTCCGGTTGAGGCAGCTCCCGCCAGCAGCCAGTGCAGAGAACGTCCGGAACCAGGCGAAACGGCTTCGCCGATCAGAAACGCGATTGCTACGCCAGGCAATGCCGAGTGGCTGACAACGTCGCCGATCAACGCCTGCCTTCGCAGCAGCATGAACGTCCCGACAATTCCCGACGTCACTCCCAGCAGCATTGTTCCCAGCAGGACGACGCGTGTGTTGTAATCCTGAAGCGTGAGGACGCGGATGATGTCGTTGGAATCGGCGGCGAACGTTGAGGTCGGAAGTGTGAAGAAGAGAAAGAAGAACATCGAACATCGAAGGAAACGTGGCGAACGTGCCGGTTGATGGTTCAACGTTCTTTCTTCGGCATTGAACATTCGACGTTGGAAGTTCAACCCGTTCGATGTTGAGTATTCGATGTTCGATGTTCGATGTTCGATGTTCGCCCAGTTCAACTTTCGCCTCGCATCGTCATTCGATGACCCACCTGGTCGAGGAGTGCCAGTTTGCCGCCGTAGGTCGATCGCAGGTTTTCAGTGGTGAAGACTTCTTCGACCGGGCCGCTGGCGACGAGGCGCAGATTCAGCAGGATGACTTCGTCGAAGTATTCCTCGACCGTCTGCAGATCGTGATGCACGACGAGGGCCGTCTTGCCGGCCTGCTGAAGATCCCGCAGCACGTCGACAATGGCTCGTTCGGTGGCGGCGTCGACTCCGGCGAACGGTTCGTCCATGAGGTACAGGTCGGCTTCCTGGGCAAGCGCTCGTGCCAGAAAAACTCGCTGCTGCTGGCCGCCGGAAAGCTGGCTGATCTGCCGCATCGCGAAGTCCTGCATGCCGACTCGAACGAGCGCTTTCATTGCTCGCTGACGATGTTGTTTTCGCACAGGCCGGAACCAGCCGATTTTTCGGTACAGCCCCATGGTAACGGCTTCCAGAGCGTTGACCGGAAAGTCCCAGTCGACGGAACTCCGCTGCGGAACGTAGCCAACACGCCCTCGTTGTTTTCGATACGGACCTCCGAACACCGCCACGCTGCCGGAAATTGTCGGAACGAGATTCAAAGCCGCTTTGATGAGCGTGCTCTTGCCTGCTCCGTTTGGTCCGACGATCGCGATCAGCTTGCCGGGAGGAGCGTCGTAGTCGATATCCCACAAGACCGGCTGCCGATGGTAGGCCACGGTCATGTCGTGGATCGAAAGCGGTGACCACTCAGGATGAATGACTTCGCTGGTGGCTGGTGGCTGGTGGCCGGTGGCTGGTTTCATGTTAGTGTTCAGTCTTGTTGCTGAGCTTTCCCTGCCATCCTTGTTCCGGGGCTTTGCCGCCGAGGGCTCTTGCGATTTTTGTCGCGTTGTGATCCATCATGCCGATGTAGGTGCCTTCGTAAGTTCCAGATGCTCCCATCGCGTCGGAGTAAAGTTCGGCTCCGATTTTCAATGTCCAGCCGCGCGAGCCGCAACCTTCGATGACGGCTTCTATGTTCTTTTGAGAAACGCTCGACTCAATGAAGATCGCGGGGACTTTGTTCTCGACGATAAAATCGACGAGCGAGTTGATGTCCGAGATCGCGGCCTGCGAGTCTGTCGAAATTCCCTGGATCGCCTTCACTTCGATTCCGTAAGCCTGAGCGAAATAGCCGAACGCGTCGTGAGCAGTGACCAGGTAGCGTTGTTCCTTCGGGATCGTGGCGATGACTTTTCGGATGTAGGCATCGAGTTCTGACAGCTGCTTTCGGTACTCATCGGCGCGGGACTGGTACTCGTCGGCCGATCCGGCATCCAGTGTGCCGAGTTCTTTGGAAACGTGCCCAACGCACTCGCTCCACAGTTTGACGTCCATCCAGACGTGCGGATCCCAGTGACCTTCGAACTCGGGCGGTTCTCGCAGCTTCTCACGGTCCAGGCCTTCGGTCACTGGAAAGACTGGTTTGCCTTTTCGACCGACAAGGGCAAAGTCGTCAGCCATACGCCCTTCGAGCATCAGGCCGGTGTAAAAGACAGCGTCGGCTCCGAGCATCTTTTTTACGTCGTTGCTTCCCGCTGTGAACATGTGCGGATCCTGATTGCCGGTGATCAGGCCGGTAACGATTGCTCGGTCGCCAGCGACGGCTGTAACGACATCGGTGACCATCGCCGTTGTTGTGACGATGTTGAGCTTCCCGACCGGGTTGGCGTCGCGGGCTCCGGAAGCTGACCCAACTGTTCCGGTTCCTTCGGAAGAGCCGTTGGTCCCTGCTGGACCGTTCGAGCCAGAGCACCCGCAGACGAGTCCCGCTGCGACGACAATTACGCTCAGCGCGGCGAGCCGGGCGGTCGATGTCAGGAATTCCGGGTGTTGATGCAGCATGGCAGGGCTCCGTGTGCGTGGTACTTGTCGATCAACTGAAGAATCGTCCGGTCTGGCTGAACCAGCTTTGCGAAGATCCCGGTCATCCCGTGGTCCGAGGAATTTTTTTTGATTGATCAAAATATCGCTGTCGTGACCGGTTGGCAAGCGACTGGATGACAATACCTATTGTTTGAAAGTGAAATGAGTAGGCGAATTCGAACGAATGAGTCAGAGATGCGGACGTTTACACTTCAGCAGAATCTGCGACCAGAACGCCACAACTGCCCAGTCTCTCTGCCTTGGTTGCCGGTGTTCGAGCGGACTGGCATAATCTCCAACCCTTCAGGAGCTTCCGGCGATTTTCCGCGCTGCGCGATGGAATGATTCGGCAGAGGTGATCGAACCCGGCGGCGGCACAGTCGCTCAAGTCATTCAGCGAAAATCGGCCACGGAACAGATCGGCCGAACTATTTTGCCGGTCCCGCTTCCGGCTTTCAGATTACTCCCAACAGTTTTCCGAGCCCTTTTATGAGTGCAAACGTCACGCCAGGTGTATCGACTGATCCAGCCGCGAGTTTCGACCCTGCAGAGCTTGATGAATGGTTCGATTCCCTCGACGACCTGCTGAATCGATATGGGCGCGAGCGGGTTCAGCAAATGCTGACGCTGCTCCAGGAGCGAGCTTACCAATGCGGCGTGCATCTGCCGTTCACTGCGAACACACCCTACATCAACACGATTTCCACGCAGGACCAGCCGCACTATCCGGGCAAACGCGACCTTGAAAGACGTATCAAAAGCATTATTCGCTGGAACGCGATGGCGATGGTCGTCCGAGCGAATCGAGACTTTGCGGGAGTCGGCGGGCACATTTCTACATTCGCTTCCTGTGCGACTCTGTACGAAGTCGGCTTTAACCATTTCTTTCACGCTCGGACGGAAGATCACACTGGCGACATGGTCTACTTCCAGGGGCATTCTTCGCCGGGTGTTTACTCGCGAGCGTTCATGGAAGGTCGCCTGACCGAAGAAAACCTGCTGCGTTTTCGACGTGAGATTCCGCGAGGCGGCGGGCTGTCTTCTTATCCTCATCCGTGGCTGATGCCGGATTTCTGGCAGTTCCCGACCGTGTCGATGGGGCTTGGGCCAATTACCGCAATTTATCATGCCCGGTTTTTGCGTTACCTGGAGCATCGAGGTCTGCGGGACACTTCGAAGTCGAATGTCTGGGCTTTCCTGGGCGATGGTGAAATTGACGAGCCGGAATCGCTGGGGGCAATCACGCTCGCTTCGCGCGAGAACCTCGACAATTTGATCTTTGTCGTCAACTGCAACCTGCAGCGTCTTGACGGACCGGTTCGAGGCAACGGCAAGATCATCCAGGAACTTGAAGCCGCCTTCCGAGGTGCCGGCTGGAACGTAATCAAAGTCATCTGGGGCGGCCTGTGGGAGCAACTGTTAGCTGCCGATGACGATGGCATTCTCGTGCGGCGCATGGGCGAAGTCGTCGACGGGCAATACCAGAAGTATTCTGTCGAGACGGGGGCTTACATTCGCGAGCACTTCTTCAACTCGCCTGAGCTGAAGAAAATGGTCGAGCACATGTCGGACAGCCAGTTGGAGAAACTGAACCGCGGCGGTCACGACCCTGAAAAAGTCTACGCCGCGTATAAGGCCGCAGTAGACCATCAGGGATCCCCGACGGTCATCCTCGCGAAAACGATCAAAGGGTATGGTCTGGGTGAAGCGGGCGAAGGCCGCAACGTCGCTCACAACGTGAAGAAAGCGAACGAGCAGGAGCTGATGGAATTCCGCAATCGGTTCGGTATTCCGGTCAGCGACGAAGACGTCGAGGACATCGACTTTTATCAGCCACCTCCGGAAAGCAGTGAAGCGAAGTATCTGCATGAGCGGCGTAAATCGCTGGGCGGCTTCCTGCCCGCTCGCCGGCCGACAGACGAGAAGATCGAGATTCCATCATTCGAAGACTGCATTGGATTTCACGACAAACGGCTGGTCGACAAAACTGGATCGACGACCGGTGTCTTCGGGCAGTTTCTCAGCTTCCTGCTGAAGGATAAGTCGATCGGCAAGCGGCTGGTTCCGATCATCCCTGACGAAGCGCGCACTTTCGGTATGGAAGGTCTCTTCCGGCAATGCGGGATCTACTCCAGTAAGGGCCAGCTTTACGAACCGGTCGACCGCGATCAGACGATGTACTATCGCGAGGCCAAAGACGGACAGATTCTCGAAGAAGGGATCAACGAAGCCGGAGCGTTGTCGTCGTTCATCGCGGCCGGCACGGCGTACTCGAATCTCGGCGTCAACATGATTCCGATGTACATTTTCTATTCGATGTTCGGCTTTCAGCGAGTTGGCGATCTGATCTGGTGTGCGGCTGATTCGCGAGCGAAAGGCTTCCTGCTCGGCGGTACTTCTGGTCGAACAACGCTCAACGGTGAAGGTCTGCAGCACGAGGACGGACACAGTCATCTGATCGCGACGACCGTTCCTAACTGCGTCGCGTACGACCCCGCCTACGGGTACGAAGTCATTGCCATCATTCGTGACGGCATGAGAAGGATGTACCAGGACGACGAATCGCTGATTTACTACCTCAGTGTTTACAACGAAGACTACCAGATGATGGCGATGCCTAAGGGATGCCACGACGGCATTCTCAGCGGCATGTACAAACTGCGAAGTACCGAGTCTTCCAACGCCAAAGCGAAGCAGCGTCCGCAACTGTTTGGCAGCGGAACGATCCTTAATGAAGTCCTGCGTGCTCAGGATATGCTGGCTTCACAGTACGGAATCGGCACCGACGTCTGGAGCGTTACCAGCTACTCGGAACTTTGCCGGGAAGCCATGCAGGCTCAGCGCTGGAATCGTCTGCACCCGACGGAAGCTCCGAAAATCAGCTATCTGGAAAAAACGCTGAAAGGCATCGACGGTCCATTCATTTCGTCGAGCGATAATGTTCGACTGGTCGCCGATCAGATTCGCGAATGGGTGCCTGGCAACTATGTCATTCTGGGAACTGACGGTTTTGGGCGTTCGGACACACGACCACAGCTGCGTCGCCACTTTGAAATCGACGCCGAATGCGTCACCTACACGACACTGGCCACACTCGCGAAGAACGGAAACTTTGACAAAAACCGACTGCCGCAGGTGCTTGCCGATCTGAAGATCGACCCTGAAAAAGTCGATCCGCTCTACGCTTAATGAGGAATGCGTCGAGACGCACCCTGCGGTTCCTGCTTCGACCCCAATCGATCACAACTCACGACCAGAAGAGACAACCATGGCCGAGTTCAAAATTCCGAACATCGCGGAAGGCATCTCAGAAGTCGATCTTGCAGCGCTCACCGTTTCGGTGGGGGACGTCATTGAACCAGGTGCCGTCGTCGCCGAGGTTGAGACCGACAAAGCGGCCACAGATATTGACTGTCCGATCGGTGGTAAGGTCGTGAAGATTCACGCCAATCCTGGTGACACGCTGGCAGTCGGAGCGGTCCTGCTAACGATCGAAGCCGCGGATGCTGCACCGGCTGCCCCGGTTGAAAAAGCACCAGCGGCTCCCGCCGCAGCCGAACCAGCTTCAGCACCAACACCTGCTCCAGCCGCTGAAGCTCCTCAGCCTGCGTCACCTGCTGCGGCCCCGGCAACTGCGTCACCCGCTCCTGTGGCTAGCGATGGTCCGGCAGACGATCGCGCTCCTGCTCCGGCCGGACCGGCCACTCGCCGATTGGCTCGTCAGTTGGGAGTCGACCTTCACGATGTCACCGGCTCAGCCGCTGGCGGTCGAATCACGCAGGAAGATGTTAAGTCACACGTCAAACGAGTCATGGAAGGTGGCGGCGCCGCTTCAGGTGGAGGCGGCAGTTATGCACCACCACCGCTGCCTGACTTCAGCAAGTGGGGCGACGTCGAACGCGAGCCGATGAACAAGATCGCAAGATCGGCCGCGGCCAACCTCAGCATGTGCTGGAACGTGATTCCGCACGTCACGCAGCACGATCTGGTCGACATTACCGATCTCGAAGCCGCACGGCGTCGCTATTCGGAAATCGCCAAGAAGACCGGTGCTCCGAAAGTCACCATGACTGCCATCGCGATGAAGGCGTCGGTTGTTTGTCTGAAAGAGTTTCCGAAGTTCAATTCCAGCCTCGATCCGCAGACTAACGAAATCGTTTACCGCAAGTATTTCAACATCGGGTGCGCGGTGGATACTCCGAACGGGCTGCTCGTTCCCGTGATCAAAGATTGTGATCGTAAGAGCGTCGCGGAAATCGGTACAGAACTGGCCGATGTTGCTGGCCGGGCTCGCGAGCGTAAGGTCTCGATGGACGAAATGCAGGGAGCCTGTTTCACCATCACGAATCTTGGCGGCATCGGCGGAACGGCTTTCACTCCAATCGTGAACTACCCCGAAGTCGCGATTCTGGGAATGTCCCGCGGCCGCAAAGAGTTGCAGATCATCGATGGCGAGATCGAAGAGCGACTCATGTTGCCACTGTCGATGTCGTACGACCATCGGGTCATCAATGGGGCAGACGCAGCGCGATTCATCGTTCGACTGGGCCAGCTACTGTCTGACGCGTTTAATCTGGCATCAACGATTTGAAACAGGCCACAACTCGTCAGTAGCGAAACGGCGACGACGCTCGGTGACATCTTTCGTGGCGCTGATGCGTCATGGCCAGCGGTGGTTTCGAAGTTCGCGCTGTATTGACAACGCACGTTGCTACTCTTAATGAGACGTACACAACGGTAGTGGGCAGCAACCGAGTGGATGGGCAAAACTATGTCTCAGTCAGCTTTGGAAACGCAGGAACGCAATGGCGTTACAGTCATCATCCTGGGCGAGCAGTACGACAATCTGGATGAGCCGGCTCTTCAGGCAGCTGCGGAAAAATTACTGGAAATCGCGCAGACGACCGATCCACCGTTGATCGTCGTAGACATGGGCCGAACAAAGTTTTTCGGTTCGGCGTTTCTAGGCACACTGTTCCGAGTATGGCGACGATTGACCAGCCGGGGCGGAAAGATGTGCGTCTGCTGTGCGACAGGCCCATGTGCAGAAGTGCTGGAGATCACGCAGGTCAATCGTTTGTGGGATCTGCATGAAACACGAGAAGCGGCTGTCGAATCGCTGAAATCCTGAAGGCCGATGGCAGTTTGATCGCAAGCGGAAGTTGCGGATCACCGGTCGGCGCATCACCAACCGACGGAGCGAAGTTATGGTGCGAACTCACGTCGCCAGAGTCCTGAAAGAGGCCCAGCCGGGCGAGACAGTCAAAGTTGGAGGCTGGGTTCGAACTCGCCGTGATTCGAAACAGGGCTTTTCGTTTGTCGAACTGAACGACGGAAGCTGTTTCAGCAGCATCCAGATCGTTGTCGACGCGGACACGCCCGGCTATGACTGCATCAAAGATGTGACCACAGGAAGCTGCGTCTCGGTCACGGGCGAAGTGAAAGATTCGCCCGGTAAGGGACAGCGAGTCGAACTTCATGCTCAGGAATTGACTCTGCACGGCACTGCACCGGGTGACACCTACCCGTTGCAGAAGAAGGGGCACAGCTTCGAATTTCTCCGCGAGATCGCTCACCTTCGCCCTCGGACGAACACGTTCGGCGCGATCACTCGCGTTCGCAATGCGGCGTCGGCGGCAGTGCACGAATTTTTTCAGGATCGAGGTTTTTATTACATCCAGACACCGGTCATCACAACCAGCGACTGCGAAGGCGCCGGGCAGATGTTTACGGTGACAACGTTGAATCTGGAACGCATCGCCGAAGTGCAGACAAAGCTCGACTACGCGCAGGATTTCTTCGGTAAACGAGCCGCTCTGACGGTCAGCGGTCAGCTTGAAGCGGAGATCTTCGCTTGCGGGATGGGCGATTGTTACACGTTCGGCCCAACGTTTCGTGCTGAAAATTCCAACACGACTCGACACCTGGCAGAGTTCTGGATGATCGAGCCGGAGATGCCGTTTTACGAACTGACGGACAACATGGAGCTGGCCGAGCAGTTTGTTCAGCACGTCATCAATCGAGTTCTCGAACGATGCGCCGAAGACATGGAGTTCTTCAACCAGCGAATCGACAAGACCGTGCTGGAAACGCTCCGCAACATCACTGAGAACAGGTTCATCCGGTTGCCGTACACCGAGGCTGTCGAGATTCTGCTGAAAAGTGGGCAGACGTTCGAGTACCCGGTCGAGTGGGGACACGATCTTCAGTCCGAGCACGAACGATTTCTTACCGAGCAGCACTTCAAGCAGCCAGTCATCCTGTTCGACTATCCGCGAACGATTAAACCGTTCTACATGCGGTGCAACGACGACGGCAAAACCGTCCGGGCTATGGACGTCCTCGTTCCTCGCATTGGCGAAATTATCGGCGGCAGTCAGCGTGAAGAACGGCTCGACGTTCTGGAGTCACGCATGAAAGAATGCGGCCTCGAACCACAGGAGTACTGGTGGTACGTCGATCTTCGACGTTACGGAACAGTGCCACACTCCGGCTTCGGACTCGGCTTCGAACGGCTGATTCAACTGATGACCGGTATGCAGAACATCCGTGATTGCATCCCGTTCCCTCGCGTTCCGAAGAGCGCGGAATTCTAAACCTGTCGCCATGTTGCGATGGGTGGGCGCAGTGTGGCTACGTCAGGATGTTGTGGACGACTCGCCCTTCGACGTCGGTCAGCCGGAAGTTGCGACCGCTGTAGGGGTAGGTCAGCTTTTCGTGGTCCAGGCCGAACTGGTGCAGGATCGTGGCGTGCAGATCGTGGACGTGGACCTTGTCCTCGACAGCAGTGAAGCCGAAGTCGTCGGAGGCTCCATGGATTGTCCCACCTTTAATACCGCCTCCGGCTACCCACATCGTGAATCCGTTGGGGTTGTGGTCGCGACCGTCGCCGCTTTGCGACGTTGGCGTTCTGCCGAATTCTCCGCCCCAGATCACCAGCGTCTCGTCGAGCAGCCCTCGTTGTTTCAGGTCGGTCAGTAACTGAGCGACTGGTTGGTCAATGTCTTTGCAGAGCTTTTCGTTCTGTGCGTTGTGTTTGCTGTGAGTGTCCCAGGGCTGGCGGTTTCCGTAGTAGACCTGGACAAAGCGAACGCCTTTTTCACTCAGCCGTCGGGCCAGAAGACACGCCTTTGAGAACTGACTTTCTCCGTACGCCGCCTGCGTTTCCTTAGTCTCGTCAGCGATGTCGAACGTGTCGAGCGCTTCGAACTGCATTCGATAAGCCAGTTCCATCGATCGAATCCGAGTTTCCAGTGAGTCATCACCGGGTCGTAGTTTCTGATGTTCGCGGTTGAGCCTTTTGATCAGGTCGAGCTGTTCTCGCTGCTGGTCTCTGGCGAGGAAGTCGTTCTTCAGATGCGGGATCATCTTTGCGGGAGTCAGGTCTGAATTGTTGATATGCGTCGCCTGATGGCGCCCCGGTAGAAAGGCAGCGCCCCACAGCTTCGGACCGACCACCGGCTTGCCAGGGCAAAGTGCGATGTAACCAGGCAGGTTGTCGTTTTCCGTTCCCAGCCCGTACGACATCCACGCCCCGAGACTCGGCCGCGTCGGAGTCAGCACGCCGAGATTCATCATGCACAGCGCAGGCGCGTGATTCGGAAAGTCGGTGTGCATCGACCGGATGATCGCCATGTCGTCGATGTGTCGGGCGGTTTTCTGGAGATGTTCGGAAACCGGAATTCCCGACTGCCCGGAGGGAATGAATCGAACGGTCGACGGCATCAATCCCGCTGTGGGCGAGGCGGTGCGAATGTCGGCACCCGGCGGCTTCTGGCCTTCCAGTTTCTTGAGCAGCGGCTTCGGATCGAACGTGTCGACCTGCGATGGTCCTCCGCTCATGAAGAGGAAGATTGCCCGCTTCGCTCGCGGAGCAAAGTGCGGAAGCTGCGGCGCTGCCGAGGCAGAATTCTGCAGCAGACCCGCCAGGCCCAGCGCACCAAAGCCGCCTCCGACAGTGCTGAGCATGTGGCGGCGTGAGACCTGTTGCGGAGAAGTGTTTTGTGGTTGGCTCATAACGGTCAGTCGATGTACAGGAATTCGTTGCTGCTGAGTAAAGCGTGAGCGTAGCGGTTCCACCTGATTTGCGAATCGTTGCCAGCTTCGATCGCCATAGGATTGTCGCTGGAATCGTCTACTTCTGATCCGACCACTGGTGTGTCACTGCCGGCTTCCCCGGCAGGATTTGCAGCTCGACTTGTTGCACTGCCGGGCAAGCCCGCAGTGGTTGCCGAAAGTGCTTCGTCGGTTGGCAGAAACTCGCGAGCGATCGTTGCTTCCGCGACCGAGGCGTCGCGCGAGAAGAGCAGCCGATGGGCGAACTGAATTTTCTGTTCGACGGTTTCGTTGTCGCTCCTGGCCACTCGTGTTGCCAGAGCCGTTGCCTGTTCCCGCATGAAGGGTGAATTCAGCACAAACATCTGCTGCAGCGGAGTCGTCGTGTCCGATCGTTTGGCACAGTGAATGGCCGGGTCGGGAAAATCGAATGTCTGCAACGTGTCGCTGAGTTTGTGTCGCGAGACGGCTGCGTACAGTGTTCGGCGTTTGAAGTCTGCTTGATCAGCGTCTCCCGATGGCCCGCCGACTTTGTTGTCGAGTTGCCCGCTGACAGCCAGCACCGAGTCTCGAAACGCTTCGGCGCTCAGACGCTGACGATTGAAATGAGACAACAGCCGGTTGTCCGGGTCGACCGACTTGAGCTGGTTCGCGGAAATCGGCGACGGCACGGAAGACTGCTGGTAGGTGGCTGAAAGTATGATTTCGCGGTGCAGCCATTTCAGCGACCAGCCGTTTTCCATAAACCGAACGGCCAGATCGTCGAGCAGTTTCGGGTGAGAAGGCTTCGAACCGGTGAGGCCAAAGTTGCTGGGCGAGTCGACCAGTCCAACCCCGAAGTGGTGCATCCAGACGCGGTTGACAATCACGCGAGCCGTGAGCGGGTTATCTCGACTGGTGATTGCACGGGCGAGTTCCAGACGACCGCTGCCGTTGGTGTAAGTCTCACGTTTCTCTGGCGAGAGCACCCGCAGAAAGCCTCGCTGCACTGGCTGACCGAGCCGCCCGGCGTCACCGCGAATGAAGACGTTCAAGTCTCGCGGCTCGCTCGGGTAATAGACGATCTTCATTTTTTCTTTGGTGATCTCTTCGACTCGAACCTGCTCTTCGGTCAACGCGTTGGCGACGGGAATTTCGAAGCCGGGGGTCTTCCTGAGTTCGGCGATTTCCGCTTTCGTTTCTTTCGTGCTGGCTTTGGCCTTCTCGATCAGTGCCTTCGCTTCGGTGATTCGTTGTTGAGTCTTGTCGACGTCAAAAACTTCCGGCTCCACTTTTTGGGTCGTGCTGTCAGACTTGTTTTCGGTCGGCGTTTCCGGAGCGGATGGTTCCACTCCGGCTGCTGTCGATGTGGAGTGTTCTTTGAGTTTCTTCTCCAGCTCGGCGATCTCTTTGGGCAGTTCTTTGAGCTGCTTCGCCCATTCGGCGACCTGCTCTTCGAGTTTCGTGACCTGGTCACGCACCGGCTGTGTTTTCGCGATTTCTTTGTCGGAGATGACTGGCCGGGTCGTTTGTCGGCACGAAGCGAAAATACTTGCCAGCGAGTAATAGTCTTCGACCGTGACGGGGTCGTACTTGTGGTCGTGGCAGCGTGCGCAGGCCAGTGTCAGGCCGAGCAGTCCTCGCCCGATGGCATCGACTCGGTCTTCCCACTCGTCGGCGTAGCGGTTTTCCAGAACGAGTTTCGCCAGTGCGACCTCCTTGTGATACGACGGGGCGAGTCCCTGAAAGCCAAGCGCCGCGTGATCTTCCGGACCGGTCTCGTCGAGGAAGTCTGTCGCGAGCTGCCGCACGATGAACTCGTCGTAGGGCACGTCGTTGTTCAACGCCTGGACCACCCAGTCTCGATACCGCCAGGCGTGAGGATACGGTCCGTTGTGCGGACCCATGTTCGTGTTGTCTTCCGAGTAGCGGGCGACGTCGAGCCAGTGCCGCGCCCACCTTTCACCATAGCTCGGCGAATCCAGCAGTCGATCAACCAGTTGTGCGAACGCGTCGGGAGAAGTATCGCTCAGAAACTCATCGAGCTGCTCACTCGTCGGCGGCAGGCCGGTGAGGTCGAAGCACGCTCGTCGCAACAGCGTGTGACGTTCTGCCCGCTCGGCGTGCGTCAGGCCGGTATGTTCGAGCTTCGCCAGGACGAAGGCATCGATCGGCTTCTGAATCCACTCCGCGTCTTTGACGGGGGGGGCGGTGTGCCGTTCAGGCGGCTGCAACGACCAGTGCTGCCGAGCGAGTTTCCAGTCAATTTCTTTCCGCGACGTCGCATCCGTCGGAGCATCCCGCGGATCAGCAGCGCCCATCGAAATCCACTTTTCGAAATCCGCAATCACTTTGTCTGGAAGCTTGCCCTCTGGCGGCATTTTGTACGAGTCCTCGCCGTACCGAATCGCCTCAATCAGCAGACTCTCGTCCAGCTTCCGAGGAACGACCGACGGTCCGGAGTCTCCGCCAGCCTGCGCCGCCTGCCGACTGTCCAGCAGTAGCCCGCCCTTGAGCTTCCCGACCGCCTTCGCCTGCGCGGAGTGACACTCATAGCACTTTTCAATCAGAACTGGCCGAATCTTCTTCTCAAAGAAATCCAGAGCCTCGGGGGAAAATTCGGCGGTCTCGGGAGCGGCACCGTGGACGGACAGCGCCACGGCAGTGACTGATATTTGAACAAAACAGGTAATCCAAACGCGCATCGACAGTTGCTCCGCCGGGAAGGAAACAGATCAGTATCTGTTGATGATAGCCCGAAGCGTCGTTCATTGCACCGTCTGAAGCTCGCTCATTCCGGGCAGTTGTTCCGGCATAGAGTCGAGTTGGAATGACGCGACCATTCATTAAGTCCATCACCGTTTCGTGCGGTGGGACGTCCTATGCCTGCCGAACGACGAAAGGTCATCGTAGATTGATCGGGTCGACGTCGACGACGAATTCGACGCTGCGGTCGGCGGGGAGCGTCGGGCGGAGTTCTCGCCAGAGGATGCGAACAGCATTGAGGTCGGCGGCGGACAGCAGGAAGTGGAAGCGGTAGTTGCTTTGCAGTTTTGTGATGGGGCAGGGGGCGGGGCCGAGAACTTTGATTTCGAGTCCGCGTTTCTTCACGACGTCGCGGATGACGTCTGACATGTCGAACGCGACGGACTCGACCGCCTGCTCGATCGGGCCTCGCAGGATGACTCGTACCCAGTGAGTGAACGGCGGAGCGTCCTGTTCGAGACGATGTTTCAACTCATGTTCGGCGAAACCTGCGTAGTCGTGATGGATGGCCTTCTGAATGGCGATGTCCGTCGGCGAGCACGTCTGCACGAAGACTCGGCCGCCGCGTTCGCTGCGCCCGGCTCGGCCAGCGACTTGAGCGATGAGCTGGAATGTTCGTTCGGACGCGCGCAGGTCAGGCTGGTGGAGAACCGTGTCGGCATCGACGACGCCGACCATCGTGACGTTTGGAAAATCCAGCCCCTTCGCGATCATCTGAGTGCCGACCAGGATGTGAGCTTTCCCATGACGAAACAGTTCGAGAGCTTCGTCGTGGCTGCCGCGTTTCTGCATGGTGTCGCTGTCCATGCGGATGACTTTGTGGTTGGGGAACTTTGCCTGAACTTCCTGTTCCAGCCGTTGAGTTCCCGCTCCGAAGTACCGGATCCCCGGTCCGCCACATTGAGGGCACGCCTGTGGCGGTGGCATCTCGGCGCTACAGGTGTGACAGAGAATGACGTTGCGGTCGCGGTGAAACGTGTAGGTGATGTCGCAGTTGTGGCATTTCACGCCGCTGCCGCAGCCTCGGCACCAGACGGTCGGCGAGAACCCTCGCAGATTCAGAAAAAGAATGACCTGCCCGCCATCGTTCAGTGCCGCCTGGATGCCGGTCCGCATCGCTCGACCGATCGATTGTCCCTTCGCGCACAGCGGGTCGTTGCGGATATCGACCAGGCTCACCGGCGGCATCGGCAGGCCGGATACTCGATTCGGAAGCGATAGGATCTTGTCGGCATCCGCGACGGGACCGGAATTCGAAACTGCTTCGGCTGACAGCCCATCGGACGACGTAACAGGCTTCAGGCCAGGCACCTGCGAGGCCCGCGCCCACGTTTCGAGCGTCGGCGTGGCTGTGCCAAGGATCAGCGGAATTCCCAGCAATCTTGCGCGTTCGCGTGCGACGTTGCTGGCGTGATATCGCGGAGCCGTGTCCTGCTTGAACGTGTTCTCGTGCTCTTCGTCGATGACGATCAGACCAAGGTGCGGAGCGGGGGCAAAGATCGCGCTGCGTGCTCCAACAATGACCTGAACTTCACCACGAGCGATGCGCTGCCAGTGCCAGTGTCGCTCGGCGTCGGTCAGATGGCTGTGCAGAACGGCGACCGATTTGAAGCGGCTGCTGAATCGCCGGATCGTTTGCGGCGTCAGGCTGATTTCCGGCACAAGCACAATGGCCTGCCGACCGTAACTGACAACTTCGCGAATTGCCTGAATGTAGACCTCGGTCTTGCCGCTGCCGGTGACTCCGTGCAGGATGAATGTTCGCGACCGTTTCATCCGAAGCTGCATGTTGATGGCGCTGAGGACTCGCTGCTGGTCGGTGTTGAGTTCAAGATCCTGCTCGGGAGCAACCTCGCCGATGTCCGATTCGAATGTCGCCGTCCGTTTGCGAGTCGCGACGATGATACCCTTGTCGCGCAGCCCGTGAATCGGAGCCGGGCTGCAACCGATGGCTTCGGAGATCTGATCGCCTCGCAGCGGCGTGCCGGCTTTCTGGAGAAGTTCCAGAATGGCCGCCTGTTTCGTCGGCAGCTTCGTGGCGGCCAGCAGATGTTCGATGTCGGCGGCCGGTGCGAAGTACGTCATCTCGCGAGTGCCGGCCTGTTTCTTGACGCCGGCGGGAATGGCGGTTTCCAGAGCCTGGCCCCAGCCACAAAGGTAACGTTCGGCAATCCACCGGGTCAGGTCGAGCAGATGTTGCGACACGATCGGTTCGCGGTCGACCAGTCCCGCGATCTCTTTGAGTTTTCGGTTCGATGTTTGGAGTTTCGAAAGCCCGACGCAGAACGCGACTTCCTTACGATTCCCTTTTCCGAACAGAATCTCGACGCGCTGGCCGACGCCGATAAATTCCCGCAACGATTCCGGGACGAGATACGAATAGGTCTGCTCCAGCGGACGGACAAGGGCGACTTCCGCAACCAGTCGATCTTCTTCGGCCGCAATTTCCCATTCCGGTCGATCGGGTTCGGTCTGAAACAGATTTTTCTGAGTAGGCCCCTTCACGCAATCGGGTCCTGCTTCCGTCGGGGACCGTTCTGCCAGAACAGCCGCTCCTTCGTGAGATGGCCGTACCGCATGGCACAATTGAGACAGAAGCGGCTCTCACCATATTGCAGATGAATCTCGCCCGGCAGAATCAGGTGATACCAGTCCTGGCCAGGATTTTTGAAATAGCAGTATTCGCGGATTCCGTCCTTCTTCACGTGAACCGACCAGCCATCGGGATACGGTACGTAGACGCGCAGGTCTTCCGGCACGTCGTGCTCGACGAGCGGCTTCGGCGGTTCCGGATTTGTGTCAAAGTCGTTACTCATACCGCTGTGCCAATTTCAGTCTGTGGCAGGCAGAAAGTCTTTTACCACGATAGATGACGATTCGCACGGGCGAGCCTGTCATCGGGGCTGACCAGGCAGACGTTTTAATGCAGAGATCGCCGAGGAGAAAAACGCAGAGGTTTCAGAGACTCTTCTCTGCGTTCCGTTGAAGAAAACAGACGAGAACATGATGAAGTTTGAAATTGCATCGGCTCAACCAGACGAATTCCTTGATGTGGCGGCGTTAGACCGCATCGCCTGGCCGAACATGAACGACACGTTCATACCAGACGGAGAGCACATCTGGCGGGTCTGGTGCGACCATGCAACGCTGCTCGTCGCGAAGGTGACCGACCGCGAGCCATTCAGCGAGACTCACGAAATCGCCGGAGCGCTCGTGATGTTTCCTTCTCAGAATGGCGATCTGTTTCTGCACAAGATCATGGTGCATCCCGTCTGCCGTGGGCGAGGCGTCGGAACATCTCTGATGAAAGCGGCACTCTCAGGAGCAAGGACACCGGTCCTGCTGACGGTCGATCCGGAAAATGCCGCAGCGGTTTCGCTGTACGAACAATTTGGCTTTCGAACGCGAGAACGAATCGACGGCTACTACCGCCCTCACGAAGACCGGCTGATCCTGGAGTTCGTGCCGAAGACCACGGGTGCGTAACCTACCCGTTGACGAATTCCCGCAGAGAGTTCATTCCTGATTTCAGACCTGCCTGGTAGATCCAGATGTCGCCGCTCCAGGCGAGCATGCGGAAACCTTTCTCGACAACGACTTCGGCGAAGTCGAGCGTTGTGGGCATCAGGCCACCAATCTTCCCGTTGTCGTTGCAGGCTTTGATGACTCGGTCCATCGCGGCGAGAAAGTCAGGATGCTGAAACTGGCCGGGGATTCCGATCGACGCTGACAGGTCCGACTGCCCGATCCACAGGACATCGATTCCGTCGACGGCGGCGATGGCTTCGACATTTTCCAGGCCGTCAGCAGTTTCAATCTGAGCGATCAGAAGCTGGTGCTCGTTGGCGCTGTTCATTTTCTCGACAACGTCGCCGCCCTGGTAATCATCGTGGCCGATCCCGAACGCGCAGCCGCGTCGACCGACTGGTGGGTACTTTGCCGAGTTCACAATCTTCTCGGCCTGTTCAACAGACTCGACCATCGGAACCATCACGCCCTGAGCGCCCATGTCGAGTGCTCGGGCGATGAAGTGGTACTCGGTCGCCGGCACGCGAACGAGCGGCAGCATGTCTGTTCCGTGAGTCGTCGCGCACAACATGCGGATTGTTTCGACGCTCCAGCCGGTATGCTCCATGTCGAAGATAGCAAACTCGGCACCAGTCGCCGCAGCGGCGCGGGCGACGCCGGCTGAGTGAAATTCGAACATGAAGGTTCCAATTGAGGAACCGCCGGCCAGTAAGTTCTGCTTGACGGAGTTAGGCTGCATCGACAATCTCGCTGTGTGCTGCAAAGGTGCGTTTCGACAGGTGACGGATTCCTGCAAGACAGAATTCCAGAAAATCGAGCCGCAAGTTACTGCGGATCGCTTCGCCAGTCACCCGTTCCGCCTTCGTCACCGTTTCTGCGTTCACCCTCTTCGCACCGCAAGTCAGCTCAGCTTTGATTTATGAACGATCTTCCAGAAACCGATCGAACCCCGACGGCGCTTGCGACTCATGTTCGGAATGCGGCATTGCAGATTGGTTTCGATCTGGTGGGAATCTCGGCGGCGGTTGCTCCGGCAGGGTTCGAGTATCTTCAGAGCTGGCTTGGTCAGAATTACGAAGGCGAAATGCAGTACATGCGGCGGCGCGAGGATGCGTACCAGCATCCCGACGGCGTTTTACCAGGCTCGAAAAGTGTCATCGTGACGGCTCTGAACTATCACTCCGCGACGAACAGCAACGAGCCGAATGACGCGCCACCGGTCAACTCGGCGAAGGGACGAGTGGCCAGCTATGCCAACGGAGCCGCCGACTATCACGACGTGATTCGAAAAATGCTGAAACAGCTCGCTGCCGAGTTGCACGAAGCTGTGCCTGGATGTCGGACACGCTCGGTCGTCGACACGGCTCCGCTGCTGGAACGCGACTTCGCAAAGATCGCCGGACTCGGCTGGTTTGGCAAAAACACGATGCTGATCAATAAGCACGCCGGAAGCTGGCTGTTTCTCGGTGCATTGCTGACGGACGTTGAGCTGGAGCCGGATTCGCCGCACGACACATCCCACTGCGGAACCTGCACGCGTTGCCTGGATGCCTGCCCGACCGACGCATTTGCTGCTCCGTACGTGCTCGACGCGAGAAAGTGCATTTCTTATCTGACAATTGAACTGCGTGATCAGCCGATTCCGCTCGAACTTCGCGCCGATATGCAGGACTGGGTTTTTGGCTGCGACGTTTGCCAGGACGTCTGCCCGTGGAACCGCAAAGCGAGCGATACTTCCGTGCCCGAGTTTCAACCGGCAGCAGATCTGTCGCCGCTCGATCTGCGCTGGCTGCTCTCTTTGAACGACGAAAAGTTTCGACAACGATTTCGCAAAACACCGTTCGATCGACCGGGTCGATCGGGCCTGCTGAGGAACGCTGCCATCGCGGCGGGTAATTCTGGCGACGCTTCACTGATCCCGTCGCTCGATCAGTGTCTGGCCGATGAAGACCCACTTGTTCGAGGCGCCGCTGCGTGGGCACTGGGAAAACTCGGTGGCGAAGTTGCACTCGACGCTTTGCGAAACGCGTTGCCAGGTGAGGCGGCTCTGGATGTTCAATCCGAAATTGCGTCCGGCATCAGGTTTTGCAGTGAGGATGCCGACAAATCGTAAGGTGGACACTGTCCACCCTACGCCGTGCTTTTCGGGCCGGTGTCGAATTTTGCCTGTGTGAACATCATGATCGCGCCGAGCAGCGAAAGAACGGCGGACACCAGAAACACCCACGGGCCCATGCCGAGGCCCTCGATTTTCAGGCTGCCGATGGTTTCGGTTTCGACGAAGAGGAACATCGCCAGCGGCGGTCCGATGAAGCCTCGAACTCCCGTCAGAAAAACATGGATGCCGTTGTAAAGCGAAACGTGTTCCGGCTTCGCAAAGTACATGCTGCCGGTGATCCAGTTGATGGCTCCACCGCCGTTGCTCAGCGCATGAATCGCCCCTCCCAGGAAGAGCGGCCACACTTCGCCGATGATGCCTCCGAGGGCGTAGAAGGCAAACGCGAAGATCTGCAGGACGTTGAAAATGCCACGCGCGGTCATCGGGCTTTTCTTGTCCATATAGCGCCCCCACAGCGGAGCGGTCATCACCAGCAGAAGCACCGGCATCACGGCGGCGACGAAACGGATTGTCGAGTCGGACGCTCCGGCTTCTTCGCGCATGACTCGCGGAACCAGATACAGGCCGATGTGGTTCGCGATGCCTGCCAGAGCGAAGCCGAACTGATAGAGGACAAACCGTCGATCACTGAAAAAAATCCGGCACCCTGTCATGAAGGCTTTGAGAAGCCCTTCGCGTTTCTCCAGCGCGAAGATGTTCTTCTTCGGAACGGGAATTTTTGAGTAGTACCAGGCCGAAGAAAACAGCATCAGGCCCATGATGCAGAACAGGCTGGAGTACCAGTTCGGCCACAAGGCAAACCACCACCAACTGGTAATCGTGACGGTGAGGCCGGAGATCGCCGAGACCGCTCGTAAAAGTCCGACAGCGGCGCTGCGATGTGAATCCGGATAGAGCATGCGGAACATGTTCATCTCGGCAACCTGCTGGAACACTTTCAGCAGAAACGTCGCGCCGATCAGCAGCGTGAACCATGTCGCTCCGTCAGACGGGATCATCGTCCCGAACAACAGCAGGCCAATAACGCAGTTAGGGACCGTGACCAGCAGCCGCATCGGAACAACACTGCCGATTCTTGTGACGAGCAAACCGAACAGGCAGCTTCCGAAGAAGAACGAAGCCAGCACGGCCTGATGCCAGACTTCGGCATCAAGCAGTGTCTCCAGAACAACCAGAGCGATCGGAAACAGCACGAGATGCACGCCGTTGCCAACGTTCGACACCGCGTCGAAGAACAAGGCTGGTCGATAGCGGGTTGGAAACCGGTTGAGCGCTCGCTGGATCGGATTGGGAGCGCCGTCGGGCGGTGGAGATTCGATCGACAAAGTGAGATTCCTCAGTTGAGGACAGGTCGCAGGAGGCAGGGTGGATACGGCCCACCAGCAAATTGAACTTTGGTGAGCGGTGCTCACCCTGCAAAAAGAGCCCGCGGCTTGAAACAAGTCACAGGCTCTGAGCGTCAGTTTATCGCGCGAGTTCGAAACTTCTCGACCGTGGCTCACATTTTCCGGTCAGGCCGACTTGCGACTTTCGGCGGCCCTGGCGAGAGGCAGCATCAGCGTGAATGAAGTCCCCTGTCCGACGGTACTGGCAACCCGCATTTTGCCTTTGTGAGCTTCGATAACTTCCCGGCAGAACGCCAGACCCAGGCCTGTACCGCCCTGGCCGTTATCGTCCGCTTCTTTGGTCGTGAAGAATGGCTTGAAGATATTCGGGAGTTCTTCCGACGGAATGCCGGCTCCGGTATCGCGAACCTCAAGTTCGCCCATGCTGCCGTCGTCGCTGGTGCGGACCGTAACGTACAACATGCCGCCGCCATCCATCGCCTGTCGGGCGTTGACGATCAGGTTGAGCAACACCTGCTGAAGATGCGAGATGTTCACTTCGCAGACCGGGTGCCCGAGAACGTCCGTCTGAAGTTTAACACGATTCATCTGCAGATCTTTTTCGCAGAGAATCAGTACGTCAGAGACGATCTGCGCCAGATCGATTTCTTCTTTGCGAACACCTTTCGACCGGGCATATCCCAGCATGCCTGTCGTGATTCGGGCGGCTCGCTGTCCGGCCGAGAGAATTCGATTGAACGCTTTTTCCCGCGTCGCGTCATCTTTGTGGCGCAGCCCCATCTTCGCGTAGTTGATCGTCGTCGTGAGAATATTGTTGAACTCGTGCGTGATCGACGCAGCCATTTCACCGACAGAACTCATCTTCTGAGCACGCATCAGTTGCTCCTGCAGAACGGCGATCTGCTGCTGCAGAGATTCGAGCTGTTGAGTGTGTTCGTCGTGTGAGCGCATCGGAGTGTCCATTCCTGTAGTCAAGCATCGTGCCAGTTGATTTCAGAGTGGCCTGGCAACGCATCCCGCTTCCGTCGGGAACGTGTTTCCAGGATCTCTGGTCAGACATCGGTATCGACCGGCTCCGGTTTGAGCTACAGCCGACAACCCGCAGGATCGAATCAACCACGAAATCCTGAACCACATGATCCTGCTGGGAAGCTCGCGGCAAATGACGTCGGACTTTTAATTGTTGCCGAGTATGCAGGTGCAGCAGGCTGGGGCGACTTTAACGCCCGTTCGGTGAGGGTTTTTGTACGCACGTTGTGTTTAGCATGTGCTGCATGACAGTCATGCCTGTCGCGGGTCTTGCGACAATTCACTTGGTAAACACAACATCTATGAACAGGTTACGCAGTAAACACCTCCGCGAACGTCGTGGCCGACAAGTTTGAACTACGGTTGTGGAAATTGGGATCGAACTTGTCGGTTGCCGCCGGACAGAGTTCCGTCCAGCGGACCAGATACCCCACACCGGGCCAGGAACGAGTCATTGAAGCCCGTACCTGAAGTTGATCGGAGGCTCAGTAATGCGCCAGTTTCTGCATAGCGTGAAGACATTTCTGAAATCAGATGACGGCCCGACATCAGTCGAGTACTGCGTCATGCTGGCCTTCGTATTCCTGGTTTGTGTCGTTGCGATCGGAGAGCTTGGAACGACCACGCTCGGCCTTTACACAACGTCACTCCAGGAAATCCAGAAGTAAACATTCCCGACCCGACGACCCTGGCCGAAAGATTTCACTCAAGAGTTCGGGGTCAGGGTGAGGTCGCACCGGTCTGCCGGTGATACTGCCCGAACCAGTCAACTGAAAACTTCGTCGCCTTTCCCCGCGAAGTGTTTCGAAGCCCGACCTCTACCGGGAGGTCGGGCTTTCTGCATTGATGACGTTGACTCGAATGAGCGACGGTTTTCTTTTTGAAAAACTTCGCGAGACGAACAGTCGACCTGTCACATTACTCGGCAGACTGTTGCCAGCCGCCCCTATGGGGTCGAGGACTGTGCGGCGTTTCGTTTCCGTAGCAAGTTCGCGAGGTACTTCGCTGTTTCGTCGGCGATGACGTTGTAGCCAGCGAGGTTCGGGTGACGGTCACCGGACCAGCCGGGCAGATGACCGAGAATTCCGTCCAGTTCATTGCTCATGACGAGCACGCTGGTGCCGTGGGCATAAGGCTTGACGAGTTCGTGAAATTTCTCAGGAATCTTTGAAAGGGGATATCGCCGGTAATTCAGCATGTTCGGCCCTTTCTTCAATTCCTCGGCATAGCGAGGGTTCACGTCGAAAACATCCAGTTTCTCTTTCTCGGCAACCTCGCGAACAAGACGGTTCATCAGCGCGGTTTCTTCCTCACCGGAGAATGGAATATTGGTGGTGGGGATGATCAAAGCTTGTGGATGATCCCGCCGGAGTATGGCAATCAGTTCGTGGTAATGTTGAGGGAAATCGGCTTCGAAATTCTTGACTCGCGCGCGGTCGTTAATCCCGTAACGAACAAAGATGTAGTCGAGCCCCGGAAGTTTCGAAGCTGCTTTGTCATAGCGTCCCGAATCGATCAGCCGTCGGATGTACTCACCACTTACTCCCGACTGGATGACGTTTGCAGGTGGCAGATCACCCTCGGCTGCCAGCAGCAGTTCGATGACTTTTTCGAGATGCGGTCCCTGTGGCTTAATGATTCGAGGAATACTTCCCTCAGTCGTGCTGTCGCCAAGAAGTAAAACCTGAATCTTACCTTCATGCTCAGCGCGTACCGGCAACGCACAGAGTGTTGTCAGAACCAGAGCAACGAGCAGGGAGAGGTATGTTTTGTGCATGAATTTCCTGTCGATAGTAAAGGGACTGTCGAGGTATTCGCATTCTTGCCCCACCGGGCCTGCGTCGGTGGGGAATACTTCAGCAGTCCCAAGGTAGCAGGGAGAATCAAATCAATTTAGCCTCATCCCCGGAATCGTACAGGTGAGTTCCTGGGGGATGGGGAGTCGGGCGAGTGTGTGGACCAGGGATGTTTCGACAGAGTGGCCCAAGCAGAACAGTTTGGTGTCGCATGTACAGATTGCAGTCAGCCTGTGCCACCCGGTTCGAAGACAGCGAGTCATGCTTCCGGCAATGAAGCCGCCGTCCTAGAATCCCGGCCTCGTGATCAACCATCCGTTCGACACGCGTTCGAGCGGTTCTCATTTTCATTCAGACGACGTCAGGAATCCGCCGTGCGCTGGAGCCAAACCCTCATCCCCACTCTCAAGGAAATTCCGTCAGACGCCGAAGTGCCGTCGCACCAGTTGATGCTTCGAGCCGGTCTGATCAAGCAGTTGATGGCCGGAGCGTACTCGTACCTGCCGCTCGGCTATCGAGCGCTCCGTAAGGCAGAAGCGATCGTTCGGGAAGAAATGGAACGCGCCGGAGCCATCGAGATCCACATGCCGGCTCTGCAGCCGATCGACCTGTTCGAGCGAACCGGACGAAAGGAAGCATTCGGCAACGTGCTGATTAACTTCGAAGTGAAGCGCGGAGACCGCAAGGTTCACATGGCTCTCGGGCCAACTCACGAAGAGGTGATCACCGACCTGGTGTCGAAAATCGTGACCACCTACAAGCAGCTGCCTTTCACGCTGTTTCAGATTCAGACCAAGTTCCGCAACGAAGAGCGACCGCGGTTCGGAGTTCTGCGGACCAGCGAATTTCTCATGAAGGATGCTTACAGCTTCAGTTCGAGCGTCGAACAACTCGACGCAGCCTACGACGCGATGTACGCCGCATACTGCCGCATTTTTGCGCGGTGCGGACTTGAATATCTTCCAGTCGAAGCGGAAAGCGGTCCGATTGGCGGCGATGCGTCGCACGAGTTCATGTGTCCGGCCGGCAACGGCGAAGACGAAATCGTGCGGTGTCCAGAGTGTGCCTACGCGGCGAATCTTGAACGAGCCGACACGGGTCGCGAAGTTGCCACAATCGCTCAACCGGAAACGTGCGCTGAGCTGACGAAGGTCGACACACCAGACGTGACGACGATCGAACAGGTCAGCAGAATGCTCGGCAGCAAACCGCAGCAGATGATCAAGACGCTCATCTACCAGGCCGACAACAAACCCGTCGCCGTGCTGATTCGAGGCGATCACGAAGCCAATGAAGGTAAGATTCGACGAGCCCTCGGCGCGAGCAGCGTTGAATTAGCTGACGACGCAACGGTCCTCGCGGTGACCGGTGCCCCGACGGGATTTGCCGGACCGGTTGGAATCAAATGTGACATCATCGCTGACCACGACGTCGCGCAGATTGTCGACGCGGTCACCGGCGGCAACGAAGTCGACAAACATTACACCGGCGTCAACGTCGGTCGTGATTATGAACTGTCGACGACATTCGACCTGCGAAATGCAGGCAGCGGCGACGCCTGCCCGAAGTGCGACGGGACTCTCGAAATCGTGAACGGCATTGAAATCGGACACGTCTTCAAACTGGGAACAAAATATTCGACATCGCTCGACGCCAACTACGTCGACGAAAAGGAAAAGAAGCATCCGATCATCATGGGCTGCTACGGAATCGGGGTTAACCGAATCATCGCCTCGCTCTGTGAAACAAAATTTGATGACAACGGGCTGGTCTGGCCACTGTCGATCGCTCCGTATGAATTGCTCATCGTTCCGCTGAACGTCGACGACGAAGAAGTCATGGCCGTTGCGAATCGTTCTTACGATGAGCTGAAAGCGGCGGGCGTGGATGTTCTGATGGACGACCGAAACGCTCGACCGGGTTTCAAATTCAAAGACGCCGACCTGATCGGAATTCCGTTGCGGCTGGTGATCGGTGGCAAAGGTTTGAAAGACGGAAACGTCGAATTGAAGTGGCGAACCGGTGATGGTCCGGAACTGGTTCCAGTCGGAGACGCCGTTAAAGAGGTTCTCGAACGACTGAACGAGCGACGCGCTGCCGAAGCGGCCAGCGTTCCACCTCCTCAGGCCGCCGGACAACGCTGATCAGGTCTACTGACGCAGTTCGTCAATCTGGTAGACGCGGTACGTGTCATTCTCGTAGACGACTGGTGCGTCAAACGGGCCCCAGCGGTTCGAAACCAGATGCGTGATTCCGGTGGCTTCGTGAAGTTGATTCGTGACGATGGCTGAGTACGACGTTCCGTTCCAGTTTTCTTCGCCCCACTTCTTCAGAAACTTCAGCCGATTGTTCCACTCAACGATTCCGGCGGCGTCCTGCGGGCAGTCTTTGAAGGCGACGTACTCAGCACGTTCAGCGAACCACTTGAACGAACGACTTTCTTTCGGCGTCAGAATCAGTGAGTCGCGCGGGGTATTCTCTTTGACCCATGCACAGAGTTTGCTCCAGTCAGCACGCTGGATATCGGTCATTCTGTCAATCGAGCCTCGACCGGCGTTAAGAAACAACGCGGCTCCGAAACAGGCAGCGACGATGATCGATCGCGATCTGGTCGGCAGGAGCACGCTCAGCAGCCGACGTTCGCTGAAAAGAATCGATAGCTGGATCGAAACGAGAACAGGAAGCGCAACGTCGAACAGGCGGAAAGGGTAAAACTTCAGCAGGTTCATGCGGAATTCGTAATAAGGCATTTCGACCGGCGGGCGAGGTCCCAGTCCAATCAGCACGCCCGTCGCTGCAATGATGCCCGAGCAAACGATGGTTCTCGACAGAAATCTCAGGGGCCAATCTTTTTTTGATTGATCTTGCACCAGACTGTTCAGGAGCCAGGCAACGCCGCCAAGGATCGCGTAGCCAACATACGCGCTCGTTTTAAACTTCATCGGGTCGAGGTGGTGAGGCAGTCGGTAAAACACCTGGATGTAGTTCGCCTGGAACGCCAGTTTTGAGTCGGCGGACAGCACGGACATCAGCGCCGGAAAGATACCCCACGCGGCGGTTCCAGCGAAAAGAACCATCGCGAGGATCATCGCACGCTGGCTGGCGAAGTTCCGGCCTGCTGCCAGCGCGACCGCGATACCCTGGCGTCGAGTATCGCCGACCAACGACCAGACGCCCGCCATCGTCATCGCAATAACGGACCACAACCCGACCAGAGGATGCATGGCGACTCCGGCGCCGAGCATCAGCCCTGCCTGCCAGAATCCGCCGCGCAGCAAAGACGCGATTCCCCAGAAGACAAATCCGTAAGAGAAGACTTTTGCCTCGACACCGCCGATCAACCATTCTCCGGAAAAGTTTCCGATCGAAGCCATCAGCAGAAACACCGCTCCAGAGAGACAGCCGCTCCATCGATCGTTGGCCAGTTGCTTGCAGAGTTGCTGCCACGCCAGCGCCAGCAATCCGTAAGCCAGAATTCGACCGATCAATGCCGAAGTCGCGAAGGACGTTACGAGCGTGAGCGCGCCGACCGTCCGGTAAAAGACCAGGTGAGCGTTGGATGACTCCAGAAAGAAATCGCCGGCGGCCCAGGTGTCGTCCCAGGCGTGTAGAGATTTCGTCAGATAATGAGGCTCGTTTACCCCCGGAATCGGCGCGTGGCAGAACGAGAAGCTCAGAAATCCAATCCACAGGCACAAGAGGGGAAGCAGATCGCTTTGCTTTGGCTGTTGACCAGCTGTGTCACGTGACGAGTCCGTCATGGTCCTGACTTCTACCTCAATTTCTTTCAGACGTGCCGCTGGTGAACTCCGAACGGAGAACGCGAGCAGCTTTGTTAATCGGACATGCTGACGCCAGTCGCTGACTCTTTAATTTCAGTCGTGGTGCGGACGTTCGAAAATTGTCAGCAGAAATTGCCTGAGATGATTCTTCGTGCCCCGCTTGACACCTTTGAAGGAGCCCCGGATGCTATCGGTATCCTTTGATAGGTCACACCTTCCCGCGGCGTTCGCGAAAGACAGTCGACCACTTGCTGTCTCGATCGGCGTTGTTGTTGTGCTGACAATCGCAGGCTCCCACCTTTACTTCACGCCAACAGTCCTGACCGCTCGACGGTTTCCCACGAGGACATTCATGACAAACTCGCCCTGGATTCGAAACGTTATTTCTCTGAGTGTTCGTGCCTCGTTGCTTGCAATGGTCATCAGCCTGGAGCTGGTGTCTGTTCCGGTTCTGGCGGCAACGCCCGAAGAGGAGCAGAAAGCGGCCGAGCTGGTCAAAGTCGCTGATGAGGCAAAGGCTCGCGCGGCACAGTCCGAAGCAGCTTTGAAAGCAGCTCAACTAAAAGCAACGGAGTTGCAGGGTGTTCTGACGAAGCTGAAGGCCGAAATTCGCAACGCCGAGAAAGCCATTGCCGATGCAGAAGCCAGGTTGAAACCTGAGCAGGAGAAAGTCGCCAAAGCCGACGCCGCACAGAAAGCGGCAGATGCCGCTGCAAAGACCGCTCGGGCGGTCGCTGAGGATCTGAAGAAGAAAGCCGCCGAGGCAGACGCGAAGGCGAAAGCAGAAGAAACGAAAGCAGCGGCAGCAGCAAAAGCTCTGACCGATGCTCAAGCCGCTGCAAAGGCCGTTGAAACGACAATCGCAACGACAAAAAAGGCACTGACTGATTCGCAGGAAGGGCTGAAGCAGGCTGACGGACAGTTCGCCTCATTCAAGCCTCAACTTGAGAAAGCATCGACCGAGTTCGCGGCGATCAGTAAGGAACATGTCGATAAACGACGAGCGGCGGAAAAGCATATGATCGGCATCGGGAAGCTGGTCTCGTTTGCGGAAACCGTTGCGCCGATTTTCTCGAAGCGCTGCCTGGCCTGCCACAACGCTCGCACCGCCAAAGGCCGGTACAACATGGAGACCTTCGCCGCGATCCTCAAAGGCGGAGAGTCGGGCGATGCAATCGAAACTGGCGATGCTGATTCGTCGACTCTGTTCGCAATGATCGAAGATGGCTCGATGCCCAAGGATGCTGACCCGCTGACTCCTGAGCAGATTGCAGCGGTCAAAAACTGGATCAATACCGGAGCTGTTCTGGACGCCGGATTGAGTCCCTCGGCACCGTTGATTCAGATCATGCCAAAGGAAACTCAGCCCAATCCGCCGGAAGCCTATCCAGTACCCGTTCCGGTTACGTCCGTTGCGTTCAGTCCGGACGGTGCCACACTGGCAACATCGGGATACCACGAAGTTGTTCTTTGGAAAGTCGAAGACGGCTCGCTGCTGAGACGCATCACAAACATTGCCGAGCGGGTTTACGACATCGAGTTCACAAAGGATGGTCAGAAGATTGTCGTGGCATCGGGAACTCCCGCTCAGATTGGCGAAGCCAAGATCTTCCAGGTTGCTGACGGCAAGCTGCTGGGAGATCTGGTTCGAACAGACGATTCCGTTTTTGCTGTTTCGCTCAGTCCAGATGAAAAACGACTTGCCACCGCCGGAGCTGATCGGGCGATTCGAATTTTCGATTTCGCGACTCAGCAGCAACAGTTGCTGATCGAAGATCACGCCGACTGGGTGATGGACGTCGCCTGGTCAGCCGATGGAACTCGTTTGGCATCGGCAAGCCGGGATAAGACGTCGAAACTTTTCGACGCAGTGTCAGGCGATTCGCTGGTCACCTTCAACGGGCATGGTCAGCCGGTTTACGGAGTTGGCTTTCAGGCGGACGGCAAGATTGTTGTTTCCAGCGGGAGCGACAAACAGATCCGCACCTGGAACGTCGCCGATGCAAAACAGGTGAAAGCGATTGGTGGATTTGGCAATGAAGTGTTCGGCATCATTGTCACTCCAGAAGGCCACGTTTTCAGTTGCAGCGCCGACAAGAATGCCCGTTCGCATCAGGTGTCAGACGGCAAGGTGCTGAAAACCTTCGCCGGACATACCGATTGGGTGTACTCAGTGGCGGTTCATGCTGGCACAAAGCGAGTTGCTGCGGGTTCTTACAACGGTGAGGTCCGTATCTGGAACATTGATGATGCGAAAGAGACGCTGAAGATCATCGCCGCTCCTGGTTACAAGCCAGCTGACGCCACCGCTGCGAAGTAGCTGAAAAAGCAAAGCTGGATCAGCAGAAAACTGCCGTTCAAACATGCGGAAAGGCTCGGGATCGATCATCGATTCCGAGCCTTCTTTCTTTCCCGCGTGAGAGATTCGCCTCATCTGTCACGGCATCGCGCTGCAATGTGGTGTTCACCGCAAATGCCGTCTATTGAGGGTTCACCCGCGTTCTATGTTTCTCTGAGATGCATGCAGGAATTCACTCAACCCGGGCATCACTTTCGCAAGCAAGAGCAAGTGACTTCTGGTCTGGCAGCTTGTTTTTTGCCGCAGCACCGTGGCCAACGGTCAGGGGCGCCATCCCTTCTAAACATCGGATAAACAATGATTTCCCACAATGCTACGGTTCCTTCAGATGCTTCATCCGCTACTGGAAGTCCCCGCCGCGCGAAATGGCATTACATGTACTTCGTCGTCGCCGCACTCGATATCGCGGCGATCAGCGCGAGCCTCAGTTTCAGCCGCGAGATTATCGTTGATTTTTCCGACGCCGTTCAGGTCAATCACCTCTGGGTACAGCGTCAGGGGCACTACTCAGACCTTGAGGAACTGGCTAATGAGCTGACGATGCCGGGTACCGACGTCTTTGAATCGAAGAATGTCGATCGCGAAGAACTGCGGCTTAACACCGCTGAGTCACGTTTCGAAGAACAACTCGAACTGGCCAGAGCTGAAGCTCGCCAGAACGTTCCACCGGACCAGGTCGACGACATCGTTCGCGGCTTGTCGCGGTTTGGCGAACATGTCGAAGAAGTCATTACTCAGTCCCGCGAAATTCTTCAGCTCGCGCGCAAAGGCGATTACGAAGCCGCAGTTCATCATCTTGCCCTGGTGAACCACGCCAGCGGCGAAAGCGGAAAGGAAATGAGCAAGCTGAACCAGTTCATTCGTGGCATCCATGACACACGTTTTGAGCTACAGCTTGCGGATGCCGAAACCGTTCGCGGCTATCAATCATGGTTCGGAGCCGGTGTCTTGATGATGATCGTTCTGGGGTCCTGGTACGGGCATAAACTGTCGCGGGCTGTTCATGCTTCAATAGACACCAGCAGCCGGCAGGCCGCAGAGCTGGCCGATCAGCAGGCACGACTTCGTACCATCTTTAACACCGCATCCGAAGGCATCATCACGATTAGCGGCCAGGGAGCGATCGAAGCATGCAACGAAGCAACGCTGAATCTGTTCCAGTGCGAAGAATCAGAGCTGATCGGCGCGCAACTCAACACATTGGTCGAACGGGTAATGGTCGGCGACGATGACGAAAGTAACCACGCTCGAATTCTGGATATCAATTCGCTGATCGGAACCAAACAGGTTCTGGTCGCATATCGACCGTGCGGGACAAAGTTCTACGTTCAGTTTTCAGCAGCGGAAGTGAAGTTCAACGATCACAGCGTCATTACCGGAATCCTGACAGACATTACCGAACAGAAGGCTGTTGAAGAGCAGCTTCACGAAGCACGACTGGCCGCAGAATCAGCGACAGCGGCAAAAAGTCAGTTCCTGGCCAACATGAGTCATGAGATTCGAACTCCAATGTCAGCGATCATCGGTTACTCGGACCTGCTGCTTGATCCGGCACAAACGGCGGATGATCGAGTGAACTGCGTGTCGACGATTCGTCGAAATGCGGATCATCTGCTGACATTGATCAACGACATCCTGGACCTTTCAAAAATCGAAGCCGACCGGATGACCGTCGAGTCAATTCAGTGCTCACCATGTCAACTTGTCAGCGACGTAGCGTCGTTGATGAGAGTTCGGGCGGCTGAAAGCGATATTGATTTCCACATCAAATACGACAGCGCCGTTCCGGCATCGATCAAGAGTGATCCTGTACGAATCCGACAGGTTCTCATTAACCTGGTGGGGAACGCGATCAAGTTCACCAAAGACGGAGCCGTGAAAGTTCATGTCTGGAGCGAAGGACTTGACGGTGATAATCCAACAATCAACTTTCGTGTCGTCGATTCTGGCATCGGCATGACGGAAGATCAGAAATCGAGACTGTTCCGACCGTTTACGCAGGCAGACTACTCGACAACCCGCAAGTTTGGCGGAACGGGACTCGGACTGACGATCAGCAAGACTCTGGTCAACATGATGGGTGGCGAAATAACTGTGTCGAGTGTGCCTGGTCTGGGATCGTGTTTCGAATTCAGTCTCCCAACCGGCTCACTGGAGAATGTCGAAATCATCACTGACCCATCCGAAATTAACGTCTCGGAGTCCATGGACCAGGAGAAAACCGTTGCTGCGTCCGGCCCGGTAAATGCACGAGTGCTGCTGGCGGAAGACGGTGTTGATAATCGTCGTCTGATTTCCTTCCATCTGAAGAAGGCCGGCTGTCATGTAACGACGGCGGAAAACGGCAAGATCGCCTTCGACGAAGCCACGGCAGCTGAAAAGCGGAACGAGCCATTCGACCTTATTTTCATGGACATGCAGATGCCCGTCATGGATGGTTACCAGGCGGCCTCCAAATTACGCGAAACTGGTTACAAAGGTCCGATCTGCGCACTGACGGCTCACGCGATGAACGGTGACCGGGAAAAATGCATCAACGCGGGTTGCGACAACTATCTCACAAAGCCGATCGACGTCGACAAGCTGGTTTCCACGGTGCGACAATCGTGGAACGCCGCCAGTGTCGAGGACCAGGACAGAATTGTTATAGAACCACGGAGCCTGGAGACAGCACCCGCCTCGCTTGATACGTCATCCACGCGAAAACTCGAAGCCGAAGTTGTTGTACCCTCCGAAACGATGAACGATCCCGAGGTCATTTCGGAAATCAAGCTTCCCGACGACGGCTCAAAGAGTCTTTCATCGACGTCAACTGACCGTGCCGGCACGTTATTGACCACTGACAATGAGGCATCTGTTCCGCAAAGATCACGAGCCTGCATCGAACCACTGATCAGTGACTTTGCAGACGACCCGGACATGCTTGAAATCATCGAGATGTTTGTCGATGGCCTTTCTGAGCGAATTGACTCGATCCTCACCGCTTTCGACGATAGAAATTTCACGACCGTGTCAGGAATCGCTCATCAGCTCAAAGGAGCGGCCGGCGGGTACGGCTACCCGACTCTCAGTGAGCTTGCTTTCGATGTTGAGCAGCTTGCGAAACAGAATGCTGAGGATGTTCAGATCGAAAAGGCTCTGACTTTACTGGTTGATCAGTGCCGTGGTGCGATTGCAGGGGTCCGAGGTCTGGAATCGTTGAAGGAAACTGTGGGCCCAGTTGATGCCGCAATTGTAGCTGCAGCTGGAAATCAGGTTCCGCCCGAAGAACCGGCAACAAGCGACAGGCAAAATGCCATGCTGGAATCGATTCATCAGAATGTCCCTGAGATCGTTCACTCCTCAAACGCTGCGGGGTCGGCTGTCGGCAATCCGTTGAGGGAAATTGCTGCTCAATTCGCAAACCTGAACGATCCGACCATCGACAGTCAGCAACTATCCGCCACACTGATGTCGCTGGCTCAGGTTCTTAGCACTGCGTCAAAATCGAATTCTTCGATGACTGAATCCGTCAGCTAAGGGTTCTTAAGAATGTTCTGCAAACACAGATTAAGTGGCGGTCACCTCGATTCTCGTCGAGGAAGTTTCGACGCCTGATTATTGACAGTCTCAGTCGGGAGACACGGCCATGACGCAAACAGTTCTTGCCATCGACGATTCGCCTGAGATTCATCAGTTGCTCAAGGTTCGTCTCAAGAATCTTGACGTCGAACTGGCACATGCCAACTGTGGATTTGACGGTTTCGAACAAGCGATTGCCAGTAATCCAGATTTGATTCTGCTCGACGTAATGATGCCGGACGCCAGCGGCTTTGATATCTGTCGTAAGTTGAAAGCAACGACAGAAACGCGAAATATTCCAGTGATCTTTCTGACGGGAGCGTCTGACGTCGACCAGAAAGTGCTCGGCTTTGATGTGGGAGCCGTCGACTACATTCAGAAGCCTTTCGATTCAGCGGAGTTAAATGCTCGCGTCAGGGCGGCACTTCGAACAAAACGATTTCAGGACATGCTGGCTCAGCGTGCGATGATCGATGGTCTGACCGGACTCTGGAACCGAGCCCATTTTGATCAACGTATGCACGAAGAAGTCGCAGCAGCAGCTCGTTATGATCGTCCGATGTCGCTCATCATGATGGACGTTGATAAGTTCAAAAATCTGAATGACAATCACGGTCACCCGTTCGGCGATGAAGTTCTCCAGGCCGTCGGTGATGTTCTGCAGGACTCAGCACGAACATCCGATTGGCCGTGTCGGTACGGTGGTGAAGAGTTCGGACTGATCCTCCGAGAGACAGATCTCGACGGTGCTGTCATCATGGCTGAGCGCGTTCGCAAAGAGATCGAGAGTCTGCAGTTGCGCAACAAAGCTCAGCTGGTACCCGTCACCGCAAGCTTTGGCGTCGTTTCATCGACGCTCTGCATGAACCCGTGCGACCTGTCCTCAAGGTGGATGATCGAGTCCGCAGACCGAGCGCTTTATGCGTCGAAAGAGGGCGGCCGAAATCGTGTCAGCACTGCCCGGCGGAAGTAACAATCGCTGATCTAAAACGGTTGTTTTGAGGGCTTCGACTTCCGATCGTCTCTTATTCTGGCAGCCTGACGGAGTGATGCGAAACAGCTGCAATTCAGAACTGCGGTCGAGGCGTTGTTTCGCATTTCAGTAACGAAAAAGGCCTGAAACCAATAGAAAAGGCGGTCGTGTTCGACCGCCTTTCCTCGTTGTTGCCAGTTGTATTCAGCGGCCAGACTGACTGTGGAACACTGCCAGTTGCCAGCAAAATTACTTCTTCCTGGTAGCCTTCTTTTTCGTTGCTTTCTTTTTGGTTGCAGCTTTTTTCTTAGCAGCAGCCTTCTTTTTAGTAGCCTTCTTTTTAGTAGCAGCCTTCTTCTTGGCAGCAGCCTTCTTCTTAGGAGCAGCCTTCTTCTTGGCAGCTGCTTTCTTCTTAGGAGCAGCCTTCTTCTTCACAGCCTTCTTCTTAGCCACCTTCGATCCTCCTTAACGGGAACCCTGGGTGACTGATGCCGCTGGTTAACCGGGCCTGGTGTCGACAGTCAGTCATTCCCATTCGATTTTGAACCGACCAATCAACCTTGAGTGGTCTCGCGTAAGCTTTGAAGTGATGAATACTCAAGGGCTTACACTCGATTCGCGGGCAATACTTATCAATTCTGATTCTTTTGGCAAGGGTTTTCTTTCGACTTTTAGATTCATTCGATCGCTTATCGGCTTCAACATTCTTCGACTTAAACATTCATTGCGAGCCAGGGACATCCTGCTTCGCATTTTGAAGACAGACCAACCTCATGACGTGAGCATGATTAAGACTCACTCACTTCATCAATGATGCGTTTCATGTAGTCGATGCTTTGTCGCGCGATGTTCTCTGCACCCGGGCTGTAGTCAAAGACTTCAACAGAGACCCACCCGTTGTACTTCGACTCAAGCAGTGCCTTGACGATCGGGCGATAGTCGGTCTTGCCCATGCCCGGTCCCAGAAGGTTTGTATCGTTGACGTGGAAGTGGCCAACGGCGTCTTTGAATTCGTGAATGAGTTCTGCCACAGACTTCTCTTCGGCACCGAGCATTGCTTTGACGTCCTGATGCAGAACGATGTTCGGCTCATCGATCATCTCAATCAGGTCCATCGCCTGCTGACAGGTGTTGATGAAATCAGTTTCTTTTGGCGTTAACGGCTCCATGCAGATCGAAACACCTCGATCCGCGAAACTCGGCAGGCAGCTCTTGAAGACGTCGGCAGCGTTGGCCATCGCCTGTTCGGTCGACATGCCGTCTTCCAGGTTCCTCTGGAACGGCGAGCCGAAGACCATGATTGAACCGCCGAAGTCTGCGCACGCCTGACCGAGTTCAGTCAAGTAGTCACTGGTCGCCTTCCGGACAGCGGGATCCGAAGTTGTGAGATGCAGCCCTTCGGTTTTGGCAAGCAGCCAGTGAAGGCCGATGATCTCCATTCCGTGATCTTCAGCCTGCTTCTTAAGAGTCGCCCGCTGCTCGGCACTGACGGCCGAAATCCGATCGCCGAGCGTGAACGGTGCCAGTTCCAACCCTGTGTAACCAAGGCTCGCAGAGAACTCACACTGACGTTCCCATTCCCAGCCTTCGTAGAGTTCCTGGCAGATGGCAAATTTCATCGATACGGACTTTCTTATTTCTGAGATTGCTCAGTTTACGATCAGAACCTGAGCGGAACGATAACACTCGGTCCGACGGCTTGTCAGTGATTCCGAACCTGTCGGTCGGCCCGGATCATCAACCGCGTCGCTCAGCTCTTGAGGAACCACGGCATCAGGTCACAGCCTTGTTCAAAGACCAGACTCGACGCGGCGCCGGTGACATCGTCGTAGGTCGACGCAGAATCTACAGCAATGCCTGTTCCGCAAGCAGCCACGGGGACATAACCGTGAGCGTGGGTCTTTGTCCGCAAAAACGTCGGATGATCGGGCGAGAGCAGCATCCGATAGTCACCCTGAGATTTCAGGTACTCGTGAATCGGCCCGACGATGTCGGCGTCGATTCTTTCCAGAGCTTCGATTTTCGCATCCGCCTCACCTTCGTGAGACGCTTCATCAGACGCCTCGATATGCACGACAACGAAGTCGTGGTCTTTTAAGGTCTCAATACCTGCTCGGCCTTTAGCGGCGTAGTCGGTGTCGAGATATCCCGTCGCGCCTTCGACCTCGATCACATCCCAACCAAGGAGTCGACCGATCCCCCGCAACAGGTCGACGGCGGTGATGACGGCACTGTGAACGCCGAAACGTTCCTTGAACGGCGTCAGCGCCGGACGCTTTCCAATCCCCCACAACCAGGTCTGCGTGGCAGCGCTTCTGCCGCGGGCTGTGTTGGCTTCGTCGGAGGCGAACAGCGAAACACTTCTCTGCATCAGATCGAGAAGCTGATCGGCGCCGGGGCCGGTCGGAAGATACGGAGCGACATTCTGGTCGGTGATGTCGTGCGGCGGGGTCGACTGAGTCTCTGACGAAAACGGAGCCTCGCCGTTTCGTGAGCGGTACAGCAGCAGATTTCGATAGCTGACACCGGTGTAGAACTTCCAGTTCTCGCTGCCGCATTGATCCTTCTGCAGAAGTTGAATGAGGTTCGCGCCGATGTCGTTGGGCATCTGACCGGCGGTGAAACTCTTCATCACTCCGTCGAGGATCGTCACCAGGTTGCAGCGGATCGCCCAGTCATCGGCTCCGAGTTCAATTCCCTGCGCGGCGGCTTCCAGTGGAGCGCGACCGGTGTGAAACTTCAACGGGTCATATCCGAAGAGGCTCATCGTGCCGACGTCGCTTCCTGACGGCATGGAATCCGGAACGTGATTCGCTCGCCCGACGACACCCGCCTTCGCGACGGCATCCATGTTGGGAGTCTTCGCCGCCTGAAACGGAGTCAGTCCTCCGAGCGATTCCTGAGGCTCATCGGCAGCTCCGTCGGGGATAACAAGGACGTATTTCATGATTGAATCTATGGTACCGTGGTCGTAAATCGACGTTCGAGGAGTAAAGACTGAGAAGCAGAGGTGCAGGCCGGGGCGCGATCCGGCAAGCTCACTCATGCTATCTGACACGAATCTGAGCCGACCAGAAACTACAAAAGCAACAACGCTACATCAGCAAATGGGAACAGACTGTTGCCGGGTCACGACCCTGCCAGCTATGTGGATCAAAACACGAGAGAGTCGCAGTCCCTCATCTGGTCAGGCATCAATCTCTTTCAGCGGACCGTCGCTGTCGCCGAAGGAGTTCGTTTTGACGTCCATCCGCTGGAGCATCGACAGGAACAGGTTGTTCAACGGCGTTTCCTTCTTAAGGCGGATATGGCGACCGTTTTTGACCGTTCCCGAACCACCGCCGGCAACAACGATCGGCAGCTCATCGTGACGATGACGATTGCCGTCTCCCAGGCCGCTGCCAAGCACGATCATTGAATGGTCCAGCAGGCTGCCGTTGCCGTCTTTCGTCTCGCTGAGCCGCTTCAGGAAGTAAGCAAACTGCGTGACGTGGAAGTTGTCGATCTTCTGCAGGTCGGCAACCTTCTGCTTATCATCACGATGGTGCGACAGCGAATGGTGACCACTGTTGACGCCGACCCAGGGATAGCTGCGGTTGCTGCCCTCGGTTGCCAGCATCATCGTCGCGATGCGGGTGCTGTCCGTTCGAAAGGCCAGAAGCATCAGGTCGTACATCAGCCGCGAATGCTCGGCGAGATCTTTGGGAATTCCATCCGGAATTTCAAAGTCAGGCGTTTCCAGCTTCGCTGACTGTTCTGCCTGACCGATGCGCTGTTCAATCTCACGGACGCTGGTGAAGTATTCGTCGATCTTGTGCTGGTCAGTCTTGCCAAGGTTCCTGCTCAAACGCTGAGCATCGCCTGCGACGACGTCGAGAATACTGCGGCGATACTTTGCTCGTTTGGCGCGTTCCTGCGGCGAACCATTCGAAGAACTGAAGAGGCGATCAAAGACCAGTTTCGGGTTGATTTCAACCGGCATCGGCGTGCGCTCGGTCTTCCAGCTGATCGTCGATGAGTACGCGCAACTGTAACCGGAGTCGCAACTGCCAGCGGTTCGACCGGATTCGAGGCCAACTTCCAGTGACGGCAGCCGTGTTTCTTTCCCGACCTGCTGAGCCGCGAACTGGTCGACCGAGATGCCTACCTTAATGTCCGATCCGGCTGTCTTAACCGGGTGTGCTCCGGTCAGGAATGTCGATGCCGACCGGGCGTGGTCGCCAGCGCCGTCGCCCTTTGCGCGACCATTGTCCTGAGCCAGCCCACTGATCACGTTCAGGCTGCTTTTGAACGGCTCCAGAGGTTTCAGCGTTTTCGAGAATTCGAAGTTCTCTCCTTCGCTCTTCGGAGTCCAATCCGGCATGATAGCGCCGTTGGGGAAGAAGACGTACGCCGTTCGTAGCGGTGCCTCGCTGGACGCTCCAGCCGCAAGGCCATTGTTCGAAAGCATGGCTTCCAGAAGGGGAAGGCTCATCGTCGCGCCGACGCCTCGCAGGATCGTTCGGCGGGAAAGTTGATTCAGTTTGCGAATGTGGGCTGTCATTCTCGTTCTCCATCTCCGCGGCGTTTCTGGAACGGCTTGCTGGTGACAATTCCCAGCACGAGTTCCGAAAAGTGATAGTTGTTAGCACTGAGTCGCTGAAGAATTTCGTCGGTCGCACAGCGGTCATAATACTCAAGACCCCTCCCCAGTGCGTAGGTCAGCATTTTTTCCGACAGGCAACGGGCAAAATCCACTTGGCGGTTCTTCAGAATCGCGACGAGTTCGGTTGGACTGGAAAACGAATCGCCGGTCGGCAGTTCGCCCGCCGGATCAATTTCGTGGTTGCCGTCTTTGTCTCGCCAGCGGCCAGTCGCGTCGAAGTTCTCGAATCCGAATCCCAGAACGTCCATCGTCCTGTGGCACGAGGCGCAGCCAGGATCGGCTCGGTGGATTTTCAGTTGCTCACGCAGCGTGAAGTTCGGATTGTTCTTCGCCGTTTCTTCCAGCTCGGGCACTCCCGGCGGCGGAGGTGGTGGAGTTTCCCCCAGGATGTTCTCCATGATCCACTTACCACGTTTGACCGGTGATGTTCGTTCCGGGTTGCTGGTCAGCGTCAGAATGCTGGCGTGAGTCAGGATGCCCGCGCGACGGCCTTTTTCCAGTGAGACCTTCTGAAACTGATCGCCTTTGACTCCGTCACGACCGTAATGCTTTGCGAGGCGACCGTTCATATACGTGAAATCGGCGTCGAGAAAATCCAACACGCTGCGGTTTTCCCGCATGACCGTTTCGAAAAGCAGCAGAGATTCCTGCTTCATGGCGTTTCGAAGAGCAGAGTCGAAATCCGGAAAGACGTTCGGGTCGGGAACCAGCTCGTCAAGCATGGCCAGGTTCAGCCACTGCCCCGCAAAGTTGTCGACCAGTGCTCGCGACTTCGAATCATTGAGCATCCGCGTGACCTGACTCTTCAACACATTGGCGTCGCGAAGTTTGCCACGTTCGGCCAGACCAGAAAGTTCTTCGTCCGGCATGCTGCTCCACAGAAAGTACGATAGCCGCGAGGCGAGTTCGTAGTCAGTGACCGGTCTCTCGGCCATCGGGTCGTTGGGGCGACCGTCAGTTTCGATGCGGAAAAGAAACCTCGGCGACACCAGCACCGCCTGAAGAGCATACTGAATTCCCTGCTCGAAGAGTTCGCCATCGCCTGTCGCCATTTCCACGATGTCGACAAACGGGCTGACTTCGTCATCGGTGATCGGGCCGCGGAACGCTCGCTTGATCAGCGGCGTCAAGGTCGCCGTTGCTGCGTCACGAATCCCCTTGCCCTGCCCTGGCCAATGCTGGATGACTTTGTTCAGTTTCGACTTATTTGCCGGTCGCGTGATTGCAAACCGCCCGACAAACAGATTTCGGTCGCCTTTCTTCGCGACGTATTCGTCGTTGGTAAACGTCACCAGAATTTTGTGCTGACCGGCGTTCAACCGCATTTTGTGAACATAGTCGTCTGCCTTCATTTCGCCCTTCACGTCGAACGTGCGCACCACCTTGCCGTCAACTCGAAGTTCCATCTTCGCAAGTTCTTTGCCGAACTGATTCGCCTTCGCACGGATATCGATTTCATATTCACCGTCCAGCGGAGCATCGTAGTCCGTCCAGATATCGGCTCGGCTGGCGACGGTCATAAACCCGCCTTGCTGTCCAACCTGCGGTTTTGACTTCAGTCGTCGAGAATCAATCGTCGTGCGAAGATCGTCTGCGGTCACAACTGGAATCGCCTGGGCGGTAATCGTCTCGGCGGCGTCAAGGTATTTTTCCATCAGCAACGGCGACAACGACAGCACGTCTCCGATGTTGTCAAATCCGTAGCCGACGTCGTCCGACGGAAAGTTCTGAGTCGGATCAAAGTCGACAGCCAGCAGATCTCGAATTGTGTTGCGATACTCGACGCGGTTCAGACGCCGTACGGTCACTCGGCCAGGGTCGTCGATAAGTTCGCAGTCCAGATTGAAGAGCTTGTCTTCCAGCCAAGCGGTCAGTTCGTTTCGAAGTTCTTCCGGCGGCTGTTCCATATCTGCCGGAGGCATCGCTCCGATTTCCAACATGCCCAGAATTTTTTCCCAGGACTTGCGACCTTTACCAGTCAACATGCTCGCTTCGGTGGGGAAGACATCAAAGTCGATGCCCGCTTCCGGATCGTCAGTGTTGTGACAGTCGGCGCAGTACTGCTTCACGAATGGCTGCAACTTTTCACGAAACACGTTCGGCGCGCGAGCCGCTTCAGACTCGTTTTTCACTCCGGCGATGACTTCATTCTGAGGGTTCGCGTCACCATTTGGAGCGAACAGAATCGCCAGCACAGCCAGCAACAGTCCGGCCGATCCTGTGGCGAGTTGCCAGACAGGAAAACGCGACTTCAACGTCGCAGCCCTGCCGCGACGATTCCCTGCCTGGCGGGTGTTGCGATCAGCTCCCTGCGGTTTACGAGTTCGCGAGGCAGCGTCGTTCGGTCTTCGTTTTTTCGAGCCAGGTAACCCGGCGCGTGAGCCAGGGATTGCTTTTGTACTCGCGGGTGACTTTTGGCGTCCCTCGTTGACGCTTCGGATTTCCTTTCGGGTTTCCTTTGACGAACGGCTGCTAGTTTTGCTTTCCGCTCGTGCTTCAGCAGATGATTCTGGAGTTGGCAGTTCTTCCGATTCAGGAGCCGACTGCCTGATCTCCGGGATCCTCAACTTGCCACCGCATTCAGCCCTCGGGCAACGCGCAGCGCGACCGGCGTACTTCTGCTCAACTTTAAAGCGGAAGCGGCAATGCGGGCAGCGAACTTTGAGGTGGGATTGCGTCATGGCGACGGGTCGTGCGGGGAGGAACTATTTTATGGAGCGATCATCCAGACGTCTCTGAATGAACCCGCGAGAGTAACGTGAGCAGCTGAAATCGCAGGATTGGTGGGGCGTGCAGTCAGGTATGTATCGGCAGCTGTTTTTGCACGTCCCACCAGTTTACCACTTTGACCGGCAGCTTTCGCAAGGCTGACGTCGCATTGACTGGTTTTGATCCGTTTACATGGAAGGATACACTGATTCGCTCGGATTTGTGCCCGCCAGTCAGTTGGTCGCATTTCCGACCTCACTATGCACCATTGCCGAAGTAACCCACCCACCGTAGAACAGGAGCCGTGATGGCATCTTCCCCTCCTTCGAGTTCGGGCGAATTCGAACTCGACCCGGTGTTTCTCAACTCGCGACGTGAAGCGGTTGTCATCTTCGGCCTGTGGTTTCTGTGCTTCATCTGGGCCGTCCCCGTTTCCTACATGATGGGTTACGGCCAGGAAGTTGTCCCCGGAAACGTGCCGACCGTGTTTGGAATGCCGACCTGGATCTTCTGGGGTATCGTCTGTCCGTGGCTGGCTGCTGACGTGGTCACAACGTGGCTCTGCTTCTGCTATATCAAAAACGACGACCTGGGTGTCGCCCCCGAAGAGCTGGCAGAAGCCACTGCCGCCGGTCACGAATCAACAGCAGGTAATGCGACAACGAAGGAGGGCGTCTGATGACCACTTCCTTCCTGCTGGCTGACGGCTCGAACGCCGCGTTGATCACGTTTCTGATTTACACGTTGGCGGTTTTCGGAATCGCGGCGCTGTCGAATCAGCTGCTCAAGTCGAAAAGCTTTATGAGCGAATACTTCCTGGGCAGTCGTGGTCTGGGAGTCTGGGCGTTCGCGCTGACGTTCGCCGCGACCAGTTCGTCGGGCGGGTCGTTCACCGGCTTCCCCGCCAAGATCTACACGCACGGCTGGGTGCTCGCCTTGTGGATCGGCAGTTACATGGTCGTGCCGATCTGCACGATGGGCTTGATTGGAAAACGGCTCAACCAGGTTGCGCGAGCTTCCGGTGCGATCACCATTCCCGATGTTCTGCGAGACCGTTTCAACAGCGCCCGCTTCGGGCTGCTGACCGTCGTGCTGATCGTCTTTTTCATGTCGTTCAATCTGGTCGCTCAGTTCAAAGCCGGAGCGTTGATTCTGAAAGTGCTGCTGAACGACGTCGACATCTTCAAGAGCTTTTCGCTTTCCGTTGCTGAGTGGGCTTCCGGAGTCGGCTTCTTCGGCTCGGACAGTCAGTACCTCGTCTGCCTGTTGTTCTTCGGCGTTGCCGTGATTGCTTACACAACCTACGGCGGTTTCCACGCCGTCGTCTGGACCGACGTCATGCAGGGCGTCGTCATGGTAGTCGGAGTCCTGATCCTCCTCCCGCTGGCGCTTAACGCCGTCGGGGGTCTCGACCGAGCGACTCAGGAAATGTCAAAGATGACTCCGCCGATGCGCGGCTACGGAGTCGTACAGCTTGAAGGGGCGGCGACAGAAATCGCCCAGCTCGACAAAGAAGACTGGCTGAAAATGAGCGACGGCGATTCAACAAGGGTATTCCGCGTCGCCGCTGCGAAAACGATCAATCCCGGAACAAAGACGGTCTACGGTGTGGAGCTTCTGGAAATCACAACACCGTCAGAGATCGAAAGGATTCTCGCTGGAGAAACTCCGTCTGAGTTCGTGGAAGGCGCGGCAGTGACACGGTTCTCTGATCCCGGGATTCGGTACGGGACAGCAACTGTTTCAACAAGTTCTGCGATTACAATCTCCCCGTACTCACCTCAAGTGTTCCTTCCAACCGGCAATACTGGTGGCGAGATAGTGCAAGTAGTCGAAGAAGTAAGATTATCGGCTGGCGAAGCCAAATCGGTCCGAATCGAAATTCTGAAGATATCGCTGCACCTTCGAGACGAAGTTGACCCGGAAATGGCTAATCCGGAAGCAGTATTCTCAGACCTCTCCACGAAGGCAGTGTCGTACGAATATGGTGCCGACACCCCCGGAGTTTACGTTTCCGGTCCCGGTCCAAGTGCCACTGACTCGGTCGGCTTTCTTTCGCTGAGCGTTGCGATTTCGTTCTTCTTCATGTGGGCGATTTCGGGATCCGGCCAGCCGAGTAACATGGTTCGGCTGATGGCGTTCAAAGATGCGATGACTCTCCGGCGAGCGATCTTTACCGTCGCGCTTTACTACACCTGCATCTATGTGCCGCTGGTCTTTATTTTCTGCTGTGCCCGAGTGCTCGTGCCGGGGATGGAAGCCGAGCCCGACCGCATCATGCCGGAGATTGCCGTCTACCTCACAAGCGGAATCGGAGCGGCGTGGCTTGGCGGCTTGTTGATTGCGGCTCCGTTTGCGGCGGTCATGTCGACGGTCGACAGCTTTCTGTTGATGATCTCGTCCGCAATGGTTCGAGACATCTACCAGCGGAACATCAGCCCCGACGCCAGCGAAGGCACAATCAAGAAACTGAGCTATCTCTGCACGCTGGTTGTCGGCACGGGAGCGATGATCGTCGCGGTCAACCCGCCGAACTTTCTGCAGGACATCATCGTTTATGTCGGCAGCGGTCTGGCGGCCTGCTTCCTCGCTCCGGTCGTGTTTCTGCTGTACTGGCCGAGGTCGAACGTTCAGGGCAGCACGATCGGCATGCTGGCCGGTTTCTCAGCTCACTTTGCGATGTACGTCATGGGAGCGTTCTTCAACGACTCGTTCTTCCGGCCGTACCGACTACTGGATTTCGACCCGATCATCATCGGACTGGTCGTTTCGTTCACGGTGACTTACTTCGCCACGCTGGCAACCCCGGCTCCGCCGCAGGAGCTGGTTCGAAAATACTTCTACCGCCGCGTCGAGAGCTGATCACAAAAATTTCTGAGGAACAGTCCCGAAACTACGCCGAAGGCGTAATGTGTTGATCCGATTCACGATGCTTCTAATTCATTGACCGTCAACGTCAGACTGACCGGGAATACGATCATGCGCGTCCTTACGATTTTTTCATTGGCTGCCTTATCGCTCATCGGGTCTTTGGTAGTCGCGGCAGACAATCAACATGCTCTCCGCGCCGGCGCGGCCACGGCGGACATCACTCCCCAGCAGTGGCCGGTCGAGCTGATCGGTTCCTTCAGTCACCGACTGGCCGGACATGCCTGGGATCGGCTCAACGCTCGGGCACTGGTTTTAGACAATGGCGAAACGCGGCTTGCCTTCGTCACGGTCGACAGCTGCCTGGTACCGAGAACGCTCTTCGACGAGGCCAAACGTCGAGCGGCCGAAGTCTGCGGAATTTCGGCGGACCATATTCTGGCTGCAGCCACGCACACTCATTCCGCCCCTCGCGTGAAAGACGGTCGTAACGTCGAAGCTCCTGCTCACTACGTCGAGCACATGACGAAGGGAATCGTATCGGCACTTCAGCAGGCGACGGACAACCTTACACCGGCAGAACTTGGCTGGGGCACCTGTCAGGTTCCAGAAGAAGTTCACAACCGACGCTGGTTTATGAAGGCTGGTGGAATTGTTCCCAACCCGTTTGGAGAAACGACCGACATCGTTCGGATGAATCCGCCACGTGGCAAAGGCCTGCTTGATCGACCCGCCGGCCCGGTTGATCCGGAAGTTGTTTTCCTTTCGGTGAGGACTCACGAAGGACGCCCGATCGCTCTGCTGGCCAACTATTCGCTGCACTATGTCGGCGGCGTGCCGGGCGGTGGAGTCTCGTCGGACTACTTCGGAGAATTTGCAAAGCAGCTCGAAGCGAAACTGTTCCCCGATGAGCAGCGAGACACTCTGCCGCCGTTCGTCGGAATCCTTTCGAACGGAACCAGCGGCGACGTCAACAACATCAACTTCACGAACCCTCAGCCGAGCGCGAAGCCGTTCGTGCGAATTCGTGAAGTCGCCGCACGCGTCGTCGGGCGGGTCATCGAAGCTATGCCCGCTGTGACGTACAAGCGGTCGGTGCCGCTGGCGATGGCTCAGCAGGAATTGACGCTGAACGTTCGCAAGCCAACTCCTGCTCAGGTGGCACGAGCCAGACAGTTTCTTGCCGAACCCGACGAAACGAATCTGCCCGTTCGTGCGAAAGCGTACGCCGATCGAACACTCGGACTTCACGAACACCCCGGAACGGAAGCCATCATTCTCCAGGCAGTCCGTGTCGGCGATGTCGGCGTGACGTCGATCCCTTGCGAAGTCTTTACAGAAATCGGTCTGCGGCTCAAAAAGCAAAGCCCACTCAAACCGTCCTTCACGATGGAACTGGCCAACGGCCACTACGGTTACTTGCCAACTCCGCGACAGCACGAACTCGGCGGCTACGAAACGTGGATGGGCACGAACAATCTTGAGATCGAAGCGTCAGACAAAATCGAAGCTGTCCTGCGCAAGCTGATGCAGCAGGTTGCTGAGTAGCCCGCAGGCCGTTGAACAACCAGCTACTTCCCTGGAGTGGCATTCGTATCAGCATCGAAGATTCAGCGGAGGCCGGTCGGTTTACTTGCGAGCTGACGCATGAAATCTGAGTGAGTTGCCAGCGTGCGAACGTTTCAGTATGAGGCTCCGCGTGGGGATAAAGCTCTTATTTGAAGGAAACGACGAATGTTCGACCGGGAAGCACTCATTAAATTGTTCAAGGAACGAGCCCTGAAGTTTGGTGACTTCACGCTCGCATCCGGCAAGAAGTCGACCTACTACATGGACGGCAAGCAGATCACTCTGCACGCTAAAGGTCTGAAACTGGTTAGTGAAGGATTGCTGGATCTACTGAGCGACGTCGAGGCCGATGCCATTGGCGGAATGTCGATCGGAGCTGACCCGATCATCGGAGGCGTTCTGACTGTCGCCGCAGAGCGGGATCAGGCGCTGATCGGCGTCATGGTTCGCAAAGAGGCCAAAGGGCACGGCACCCAGAAGTACATCGAAGGTCCGCTTGAACCTGGCATGAAAGTCGTTGTGATCGATGATGTGGTCACCACCGGAGGCAGTTCGATCGAAGCCTGCCAGCGAATTCAGGACTTCGGCTGCGAGGTTGTTTGTGTCGTCGGAATCGTCGACCGAATGCAGGGTGGAGCCGCTAACTTCGCCGAACGAAATCTGCCGTTCCGATCGCTGTTGTCGATTCTGGACTTCGGAATCGAGCCCCCGAAAGAAGACGAGTAGCGCGAAATCGCCCGCAGGCCTGTCCGATCGTGTTCAGGCTTTCGTGAAATGTCAAATAGCTCGAATCGTTTGTTGATCATCGAAACGTGTTTGCGTTTCAACAGATTCGGGTGGCAACTGGTTGCGCTGACCGAGCAATGCGTGTGCAACCGGCTTCTCTTGATACTTTACGGGCAACCAGTTGCTGCTGGCGGCCTTTCGCTCTTTCAGAAAGACGAATTGCCAGGAGATCGCAGAATGAGGGCCGCTCGAGAACGACGAGGATTCACGCTGATCGAGTTGCTGGTCGTCATCGCGATCATTTCTGTGCTGGCATCGCTGCTGTTGCCTGCCGTCCAGAACGCTCGGGAAGCGGCCAGAAGAACTCAGTGCAGGAACCGGCTGAAGCAGGTCGGCCTGGCACTGCACGAGTACCACGATTCCTACGGATCGTTTCCCATCGGTGCGGCTTTTGCGCCGACTCCGGATGACAACAACTCGACGCCGGCCATTCGAGGCAGCTCGTTCTTCGTCGCGATCCTCCCGTGGGTTGATCAGGGGAACGCCTACAAACGTCTGATCCATGAAGTACCGGGTGGAATCGCTGCGGCAAACTACTCCGGCAATCCGAACGGACCGATTCTGGACGATCTTTACGTTCCGGTTTTCTGGTGCCCGTCGGCTTCGATGTCCGAGTACGTGCCGGCTTCGAGCGGTCAGGCTTACAACCTGATGACGACGACTTATGTGGGAATCTCCGGCGCTGCGTTTCGCGGGACGACGGTCAATCCAGACGCGGAAGTCGTCGGAACCTGCGGAAATAACAGCGATGCGATTCTTGGACGCAACGGCCTGCTGATCGAAAACGAATCAATCAGCTTTCGAGACATCTCGGACGGAACGACAAACACGCTACTGGTGGCCGAGCAGTCGTCAGCTCAATATCCGACGATCGATGTCAGCAGCGGACAACCAGTCGTCGAACTGGTCACGGATGAGGCAATTCGCAGTTCGTACTACGGCAGTGTGTGGGCCGGCACAAACCATCCGTCAGGCCTTACCGCGGGCGGGCCGACGAATTCGTGCCACAACGTCTACAACATCACGACGGTGAGATACGGCATCAATCTCAACGGGTCGGCACCGGCGATCGGCGACACGACCGTTGTTTCGGGAGGGGCTCACACGCCGATCATGTCGGCACATCCGGGCGGAGCGAACGTTTTGTTTGCTGATGGTGGCGTGCGATTTTTGAGTGAGAATCTTGACTTTGGGGTGCTGATGGCCGTCAGCGATCGTCACGACGGGGCCGTATTGAAAGGCGTGTCTTTCGAATAGTCTCCTGAGCCAATTTGAAAGATCGCGAATCGGTGCGCAGCATGGTGATGGTTCTGGAATCGACTGATCGCTCGCAACGGTTCCCGCTCGATCGGGAATCCATCTTTGTTGGCAGTTCCGAGTGGAAGTCCGACATCTGCCTGACAGGGCAAGACATCGCTGACGTGCATTGCGAGCTGACGCTTGTTGATCAAGGCGTTCGTGTTGTCGCACTGGCTGATGGCGGCGTGACCGTAAACGGCGAGACGGTTCGTGAAGCAACTCTTTCTGCTGGCGACGAACTGGGCATCGCCGTGCTCCGCTTTCGCCTGTCTGATAGAACAGACGATGTCGATGCTGCCATGCCTGAGTCTGAACGTGCCAACCTGCAAGTGCGGCAGAAGCCTGTCACGCCGCATCTGAGTCGCTGGATGGTTTGTATGAGCGGGATGAACCTCGGCCCGCTGGACTGGGATGAGCTTCAAACGATGGTGGGTCGCGGCGAAGTCAGGCTCGACGACGAAGTTCAGAAGGAATGTGAAACCACGTGGCAGTTGCTTCGCGACATCCTTCCCCGGTCCGGCGGCGATGGCTTGCTGTGCGATGACGTCTCGACTGAATCCGTTGATTTCGTGCCGCGGCAACGTCGGGTTCGTTCAAAGTCAGACTCGTCAGAGGCAGCTTCCAGATCGACACCTCAGGAGCGGGCTGATCGGGAAGACGATTCGCCGAATGAACGGGAAGCAGCCGCTGATCTCGCAGGACCGCTCGCGCCTCAGTTCTTCATCATGCGAGGTGGAGAAGAGGTTGGTCCGTTGCCGCGCCAGGCGATTCAGGAGTTAGCGGATCAAGGCTCGTTGTTTGCGGACGCGGCAGTTCGGCTGGAAGACGCCGAGACGTGGTCGACGGCTGCGGCGGTTGGGTTTCACTGTTCGGCGGTTGCTCCTGCGAATAGCCAGACGGATTCGATTGCCGAACCAACGAACCAGAAGTCCGCCGCTGGAATCATGTGGCTGCTGTTTGCTCCGTACTATTTTGTGTCCGGAGCGGCTCGCATGATCGAGAGCGTTGACCCTCGCCGAGCCGCGAAGTGGGGTGTGGTTATTCTTGTTGTCGGCGTTGTGGCATTCGGCTGGTTGAAGTCGTGGTCGCAAACCGCGATGCGCGGCGTAGTCACACTCGATGGCCAGCCGGTCGCGAACTTCCTGGTCCAACTGACCGGAGCTCAGACTGGTGATTCGGCGATGGGTGTGACGGACGAAGATGGAGACTTCCGAGTCGTGACACTCGACGGCGAGTTGAAACCGGGATTGTATCTGGTGACAGTTCGCCCCCTCTCAGAAGTCAACGGAAATCGACCGACAACTGACGACCCTGAAACCTTAACGTCAAAACCAACTATGCCGGACCGCTACCGGCACCTCAACACGACGGATGCAGCGATCGAGATCCTTGCCGACCAATCGAACTATTCCGTCGACCTGACCACGCAGCAGCAATCAGTCTCAGGCGGATTTCGGGGGAGCAGGTCGTTGACGCCTCACAGTCTTCCGTAGCAACAGCTGGCTCGTTGACTGTTCTGATAATCGATCACCAGAAACGCTGCGGTGATGCTTGAGGAATCGGCGTGTCTTCTGCACCATCCGCCGTTGCTCGATTCAGTCTGCAGCCAACCAATCAGAACGGCCAACAACTTGTCAGGAAGACTCCTCATGCCGGCGGCCACACAACTTTCCAGGAGCTATTCAAACCTCTCTCCAACAGCTCGACATCTGGCACAGGTCGCCGCGATAAGTCTGCAGCCGACTGGCAAATCGACGCTTGTGAAAATGTCGAACGCCTCGAACTGGCGACCAGGGTCTGGCCGATCGCTAACCGTCGGCGGAGCCGATCTGGCGTTTCGCGAACTTCAGGCCGCCGACGTGCTGAAGGTTTCGTCTGGCCGAGGATTTCAGCCGGCAGCGGAGTTCGTTGGAATCGCCGTCCACGATGCGTTGTATGAAAAGACTTTTGAACCCATTGCATCCGCCGTTCAGAAACTTCAGCCGTCGCCTTCAAGCTACTATTGGATGCCAAACTCGCAGGATCTTGTCGCGAGAGATATGCGGATTGCGTTTTACCGGAACGATGTGCCGACGTTCACTCGTCTGGCCGAACACGCAGACTCCTACCCGACATTCCTCGACCCCTACGACGCCGAACTGTTCGCGAATCTGCATATCGTGTTTCAGGATCTCTGGCTCCTGGTGAACGCTCGCAGCATTGTGCAGACCGGGCGAGGTTCGGAAGCGGTGCTCGAAATTCTGGCTCCATTTGCCGCAGCAAGGAAGAACCTGACGTCGGAGTTGCGAGGCGCGTGGATCGACCTTTGCGTTGCTCACGGAGACTTCGCCGAGCTGGCCGTCATCGACGACGTAACCGGGAACAGGCATCCGGAAATTCGCGGTTGTATCGAGATGCTGAAGGGGAACTTCGACGATGCCGACGCATTGTTCGAGGAAAGCGTCCAGGCACAGAAGAAAAGCACGCGAAAGCGGAAGATTGCACTCGGCGGTTTCCCCGGCGTCTTTCATGTGGTGCTGCAATTTGCAAAGCAGACTCCCGCAGGCAGACGTCGAGCGAAGGAGCTACTGGCCGCTGCTGATTCTCAATGGTTGCCGCACTTCAGCTGTGCCGTCGATCTGTTGGAAAACGCTGCTGAGTGTCTCGCCGATCCAAAGGAAAACTTTTCAGGCTGGGCGAGCTGCGATGCTCCCCTGGTTTCGCTGATCAGGTGCTGGTTGTGGCGTTGGACCAGTCCGACCAGCAAGAGCCCCGTTTCGACGGCAGCCTGCAAAGAGCTGGCAAATAATTATCGCTCGTTTGGTCTGGACTGGATGGCCGATGAGTTTTCGAGACTCGCGGGAGGAAAGGTTTCGAAAGACATCCACAGTAAAGCGGTCAGCCTGCTGGAACTGGTCAAGCCGCTGGAACCCTGGGAACGTTCGCTTTCGGCGCTCGAATCGCTGGCTGGTTCGAGCGGCGGCGGGATTGAAGGCTCTGTTTCGCCGGTCACCACCGAGCGGCTGATCTGGTCGATCGAACTCTTCGCTGACGGAACCGACTTCGCGCTTCAGCCGATCGTTCAGAAAGCGTCGAAAAAGGGCGGCTGGTTAAAAGGGCGAGTCGTTGCGCTGAAGCGGCTGTACTCGGACTGGGATCAGGACGAGTTTGATTATCTGACGGACGTGGATCGCGAAATCTGCCGGATGATCAAAGAGGATATTCAATACGGAGGCGGGTGGAGACGTTATCGAGAAGTGGCTTACATCCTGCCGACGAAGGCGGTGCAACGTCTCGTTGGTCATCCGCTGCTTTTCCTGAGTGACGATCGCACGACCCCCGTGGAGCTTGTTCGCCAGGAGCCTCGGTTGATCGTTCAGAAAGACGAATCCAGTCAGCGGGTGACGCTGCGGTTCGACCACCAGCCGCCCAGGGACGCAGAGTTTCAGATCATCAAAGACGGTCCGCACCGGCTGACGTTGCTGATGTTCAGCGATCGGCAGCGTCAGCTTCAGGAGATCATTGGCAAGCGGCTGGAGATCCCCGAAACCGCACTCGACCGAGTCATTGGCGTCGTGCAGCCACTGGCATCGCTGATGCCGGTTCATTCCGAAGTTGGAGGCGTCGACTCGGCGGAAACACTCGAAGCTGATCCAACACCGCACATTCAGTTGCTGCCGTTTCAGGACGGTGTTCGAGCTGAATTTCATGTCCGACCATTCGGCGAGGTCGGCCCGTTTGTTCGACCGGGCGAAGGCGGCGAAACCGTTTTCGCTGACATCGCTGCCCGCCCGACAGCAGCGAAAAGACGTTTCGACGAAGAAATCAACCGGCGAAATGCAGTCGTCGGTGCCTGTCCCGTTTTGAATGAGCAGGACGAAGTCGCCGGGATCGAAAGCTCGCACGAGTTTTACTTCCCGACCGTGCTTGAGGCGTTGGAACTGGCGACCCAGTTGCAGCCGCTCGTCGAGCAGAAACAGGTCGTGCTGCAATGGCCGCAGGGGCGCAGTTTCGAAGTCGCTGGCCAGGCGTCGGACTCGCAGATGCAGGTTCGTATTAAAAAAGATCGCGACTGGTTCGCCGCCTCCGGGAAGCTGGTTGTCGACAAAGATCTGTCGCTCGACATGATGCGGTTGATCGAGCTGGTCGAAAACAGTTCGTCCCGATTCGTGCAGCTGGACGATGGCCGCTTCCTCGCGTTGACCGAGCAGTTGCGCCGCCGTGTGGAAGAACTCGGAGCTTTCGGCGACCGGCTGAAGAACAAGATGCGATTTCCGGCGGTGCGTTCGGGAGCGATCGAGGAAATCAGCGACAGCCTGAAAGTGACCGCTGACAAACACTGGAAGGAGTGCCTCACTCGAATTCGTGAGGCCGCCGAAGTTTGCCCGGATGTTCCGTCGACGCTGCAGACTGAACTACGAGACTACCAGGTCGAAGGCTTTCGCTGGCTGTCGAGGCTTGCTCACTGGGGTGCTGGCGCGTGTCTGGCCGACGACATGGGGCTCGGGAAAACGATCCAGGCACTGGCTCTGTTGCTCGCCCGTTCCGAAGGCGGCCCGGCGCTGGTCGTGGCGCCAACGTCGGTCACGTTTAACTGGGTCGACGAGGCCGCTCGCTTCGCGCCAACGCTGAACGTTCGACTTTTCGGAAGCGGCGACCGTTCCATGTTGCTCAAAGATCTGGGGCCACGCGACGTCGTGATCACGAGCTACGGGCTGCTGCACAACGAGGCTGAACGTTTCGAAAAAATTGACTGGCACACCGCAGTGCTCGACGAAGCTCAGGCGATCAAAAACGGAGCCACCAGACGGTCACAGGCCGCGATGTCGTTGTCGGCGGATTTTCGAGTCATCATGACGGGGACGCCGGTCGAAAATCACCTCGGAGAATTATGGAACCTGTTCCGCTTTATTAACCCCGGCCTGCTGGGTTCAGAGAAGCTGTTTCAGACGAAGTTTGCCGGGCCGATCGAGCGGAACAAGGATAAGGGGGCGAAGCAGCGTCTGAAAAAACTCGTGCAGCCGTTCATCCTGCGGCGAGCGAAGTCGAAAGTTCTGGAAGAACTCCCGTCGCGAACCGAAATCACGTTGTCCGTTGAGCTGACAAAAGAAGAAGCTGCGTTCTACGAAGCGGTGCGAAAGCGAGCCGTTGAGAAACTTGGCGAACTGTCCGGCTCCGACGAGCAAACTCCTGCCCACCTGGCAGTCCTTGCCGAAATCATGCGGCTGCGGCGAGCGTGCTGTCACCCGAAACTCGTGCTGCCGGAGTCGGGGCTGTCGAGTTCGAAGCTTAAACTGTTCGGCGAAACAATCGACGAACTGTTGGCCGGAAATCACAAGGTGCTCGTCTTCAGTCAGTTCGTTGATCATCTCTCAATCCTTCGTGAAGACCTGGAAAAACGAGGGATCTCGTACCAGTACCTCGATGGCAGCACTCCTGTGAAGAAACGGCAGCAGCGAGTCAACGCGTTTCAGTCGGGCGACGGTGATGTCTTCCTGATCAGCCTGAAAGCGGGCGGTACGGGGCTGAATCTGACGGCTGCCGACTATGTCATCCACATGGATCCGTGGTGGAATCCCGCCGTCGAAGATCAGGCAGCCGACCGTGCTCACCGAATTGGACAGCAACGTCCCGTGACGATTTACCGGCTTATCACTCGCGGCACGATCGAAGAACAGATCCTTGAACTGCACCGCAGTAAACGCGACCTCGCCGACAGCCTGCTGGAAGGCACGGACGGTAGCAGTCGACTTTCCGTTGAAGATCTGCTGACGATGCTGCGTGGCTGACCGGTCGACGATTATGCGGTCAGCGGCTCAGTTTCCGCTGACCTGGAAGCGGCTGGCAACTTTCGAAGCCTGCTCAAGGTTTGGTAGCAGGCACGGGTGTTTGTACTGCTCGATGCTGCCGCCGAGTTTTGCCTGACGATCACGAGCGAATTCGCCCCAGCTTCCACGACGAAGTGGCAGGATCTCGAGTGGCGCCAGTCGAGCGGTGGTCCGTTTTTCACGGTACTCACAGTTAAGTTCGCCGAGTCGTTCGTCGAGACGAATTTCAAACTGCTGCGAGCTTCCGTTCGGAGGGACTTCCCAGTCTTCAAGCATCAACTGGTAGCGAGGAGGCTCGCCCCAGGAAGGAATCATCGTGAAGCAGCCGACTCGATGGTCGAACTCAGAGAGTGTCGCCCGAACTGCCTCGACGACTTGCGACTCTGAAAGCTTCTCGCCCGTGATGCTTGAAATATGGGCTCCTTTGTGGAGGAAACGAAGAATCGGCGTTGTGTGTTGATGACCGACGCAGCGGACGACGTCGCAAATGTCGTAGCGATAAAAACCCGAAGCGGTCGTCAGCAGAATGAAGTAGTTTTGATCAACTTCCAGCTCGTGAGCTTTCAGGATTGTGGGGTTGTTGCCGCCGTACTCGGCTTCCGGAATGAACTCATAATAATGCGACGTAATGTCGAGCACGCCGTCCGGCGACGTATCCTGAAACGGGATCGTCATACGCCCTTCGCTGGCCGACAGCCCATGATCGCGGACCGTCACGTCGCCGTAGTATTCGTACAACGTTGGCAGGTAGGCTGCACAGCTTCCGCCGGTCCAGATTGCGGCAAGCTGAAGGTCGGGCCAGTAGTCTTTCGGCAACAGGCTGTCGGCCTGCTCGACCATTTTTTCCAGTGTCTGCGCTCGATGAATATCGGCTTTCGATATTCGTCGAGCAATGGTGTGGCGAACGTTCGCTGACAGTTTCTCTGCAACGGACAACGTTCCGTCGTGAATGTCTCGAATGAGGTCTTCTTTAACGCCATTCGCCATCTGAGCCATGTGGACCAGCGTGCTGGGGTTGGCCGTGGTCAGCATTCCAACATACGGGTCGGCAATTGCCAGACGCAGCGCGGTGTAATACTTATCGACCGGATTATCAATTTTCGCCAGGATCGACGGCAGTGTGTAAAGCAGCTTTACGGCAGGCTTCTGCATGGCAGCTGCCAGACCGGAAATGTTTCCGCAAGGCGTTCCACCTTCGCTGGTGAATCTCTGATAATCGCTCGAAAGCTGAACGATCTTCAAAGCCTTCATCTTCGGTCTTGAGTCGAAAGCCGAGATGCCCCAAAGCTGCCAGCTTCGCCGATAGTCCCGGTAAAAGCGGTTTGTGACGGGGATGAATTTGGATTCGGATGTTGTCCCGCTGCTCAGCGTGAACATCATCAACCGATTCTTCGGTCCCAGCAGAGCTTGAGTCTCGCCGCGTTTGGCTCGTTCGATAGCATCCCGGTAGAAGCTGTAGTCCGTCACTGGAACGGCTTTATCGAGATCTTCCGGCGAGGTCGCGTTTCGGAGCCCGTTCTGGACAGCAAGATCCGATTGCCCATTGAGCTCCAGTAAAGAAGCAAGGGTTTCTTTCTGAGTTTTCTGGCAGTTCTGCGTTGCGGCCATGAACCGAGCAAGCTGCCAGCGCAGCCGCACACGAGCAAGAGTACCGGCTGAAGCTCGAATTCGACCTGAAATCTGCATGAGGTTACGGTTCTTAACTTGCGGACCATCCAACACAGAGGTCGCCGACTTAACTGATCAGGCGACATCGCATCTGATTTGAGGTTCCGGACAGGCTCGTCCACGAATTGTGCTGGCCACGTTTTCGCCATATTGACCAGATCAGTTCAATTTTTTACGGCCATGCAGGGCAGAACGCCCACAACCGAGCCGATCATTCTGCCTGCCGGAATTGCGTCAGGCAACCTAACTACACAGTCGAATGAGAAATGCTCCGACGTCAGGCCGCATTAACTGACATCCACATGCCTGTTGCGCAATGCGCACGAAAAAACGACCGTCTGACATAACTCAGACGGCCGTTAGATCTCCGGATTTCTGACCCCGCCTTTGCCAAGGCGGTTGCCAGCAAATTACTTCTTCTTCTTGCCTTTGTCGTCGCCGTCCTCTTCCTTGGTCTTCTTCTTCTTTTTTCGACCGACGACGGTCTTAGGCACTTTTGTCTTTGGGATGCCAATGACGCTCTTGGATTCGTCCCAGCGATCCTCGTCCGTAAGCTTTGCGATACGTTCAGCTCGCTTCATGACATTTCGGGCTCGGATCAACCGACTACCGCGTTTCAGACTCTGATCAAGGCTCACCGTACTTATCTCCAGATTTGCAACCCGACTCTCAAGAGGGGTATCCTCCGACGCGGGATGAACGACATCAGTCAGATCCCGAAACCGCTGGCTGCGGGAAAGCGAAGGATTCTAAACCTGACGCCATTCGGTTGCAACTCGCGAGTTGCTCTCGGCAGCTGAAGTCAGAATCGCAACTGCCCAATCATCCGAAATCCCGTCAGGAAAACAGTTTATGAGTCATCGACAGGAATCCTTACGAAACTGCTTGAAAATTCGGGTCGGACTGAAATTCTGCCAGTTTCTGCTGATCCTCGCTCTCGGAGTCTGTGCCGGCTGCTCCGATGAGCCCAACACGGCTCAGCCAGCCAGCGACGGAGAATTGACTGGAGTTGCCGCCAGCTCGCCGGTTCCAAGAGGTGTGACGCTCGCTCTGAACTGGTATCCCGAGGCCGAACACGGCGGCTACTACGCGGCACTGGTGCATGGTTATTTCAAAGACGCTGGGCTGAACGTCACGATCCGACCCGGCGGTCCGGGCGTGCCGGTCATTCAGGACGTGGCGACTGGCAGAGTTGAATTCGGAATTTCCAACGCTGATCAGATTCTCGTTGGGCGAGCCCGCGAAGCGGATGTCGTTGCCATCTTCGCGGCGCTGCAGACCAGCCCGCGCTGCATCATGGTTCACAAGGCGTCAGGTATTAAGCAATTCGCCGACCTGAAGAATCTGACACTGGCCATCAACCAGAATTCGACCTTCGGAAATTACCTGCAGCGAAAAGTTTCGCTCGACGGCTGCACGATCGTGCCTTACCCCGGCAACGTGTCGACCTTCCTGTTGAATCCGGATTTTGCTCAACAGGCTTACGTCTTCAGTGAGCCGTTTACTGCAAAGAAGGAAGGCGGAGACCCGCACAGTCTGATGGCCGCAGAGATCGGCTTTAACCCATACACCAGCACGCTCATTACGGAAGCGTCAATGATCAGGGACAAGCCGGACCTTGTTCGAGACTTCGTTCAGGCTGTGCAGAAGGGCTGGCAGAAGTACCTGACCGAGCCGGAAGAAACGAACCGCTTCATCCTCGCTCAGACCGACCAGATGGGCGACGAGGATCTCGACATCCTTGAATTCGGTGCGAAGGAGCTGCAGGCTCTTTGCCTGCCGGACGACTCGACCGGAACGGTTCCGCCTGGAAACATGACTTCCGATCGCTGGCAGAGAATGGCCGACCAGCTTGTTGAGTGCGAAGTTGTTGATGCAGGAAGTCTTAACGTCAACGATGCCTTCACCACCGAGTTTCTGAAGAAACCGGAAATTCCGGCCATCGACTCAGACGCCGAATAGATAACGGTTCAGCACTCCGCGACATCATCTGGAGAATCAACGTGAGCGACTCGCCGCCCGTCAACGCCGATCCGTCTGAAAGCTCAAACAACGACGGCCCGTGGTACGCCGGCATCACCCGCTATCAATGGCTCGTTCTTGTGATCGCGTCTGCGGGGTGGGTGTTTGACGTCTTCGAAGGGCAGCTCTTTGCGGTTTACAAGACCACGGCGATGGCTGACATCCTGCAAGTAACCGAGACCGATCCGCTGGTGGACCAGTTTTCGAACTACGCACTCGCTGCATTCATGGTAGGGGGAGCTTTTGGTGGGCTTGTATTTGGAATGCTGGCCGATCGGATTGGCCGTCGGCGTTCGATGGTTTACAGCATCCTTGTGTACTCGTTTTTTACGGGGATGCACTACTTTGCCACGTCCGCGTGGGTAATTGTCGGATTGAGATTCTTCGTTGCAATGGGCGTCGGTGGCGAGTGGGCCATCGCGGCGGCGCTAGTCTCTGAAGTCTTTCCGAAACGAGCACGCGCAATTGCCGGAGGGATCTTCCATGCATCCAGTGTGTTGGGTGCAGTGTTGGCGTCTTTGTGTGGAATGTTTCTTTCGCTATCGAACTGGCGAATTGCATTCCTGATTGGCCTCGTGCCAGCGTTACTGATTCTCTGGATTCGATCCAGTTTGAAAGAGTCCGAGCGTTGGGAAGAGTCACAGGCCGCGACGGATTCAACCGACAGGAAGCCGGGGTTGATGTCATCGTTGCCCGCCTTGCTTGGCGATCGACGATGGGCGGGCCGTGCATTCCTTGGCCTGTCTCTAGCTTCGATCGGCATGGGGACATACTGGGGTGTTTACGCTTGGGGACCAGAGCTTGCGACCGATGTTCAGAAACGCGAAGCGGTCACTCTTTCAGGTCAAGAATTGCAAAAGCGAGTGCTGGACGTGATCGCAGAATTCGTTCCAGTTTCAGACAATAAACCGAAAGTGTTTCAGGCAACTGCGCACGAAATTGCATTGGAAGCAGGACTCGACGATCAAGGTGAGCCTCTCGATTCTGAAGAACCAGTCAGCGACCGAGTTATCGAGAAGCGGGATGTCGCTCGGCATCAGATTGAGTTGCTGCGCGAAACTCAAGAACTGGAATCGAGTTCGAATGGAGCGTCAAATCAAGAGCTGGCTGCGAAGTACCGAGAGATTCTTGAGAGCGGTATCGCTCGCCGGCTTTACAGTCGCAACGCAAACTTTGCATATCTGATCATGAACTTTACGGGAGGATTACTTGGTCTGCTGGCATTTGCGCCGCTGGCCTCGATCACTGGTCGGCGGCCAGCATTTGCCTTCTATCACCTCGGTGCGTTGATTACGGCTCCCGCCACGTTCTACTTCGCAAGCAGTCTTAACGAGACGATCATTCTGCTTTCAATAATGGCATTCTTCGTTGTTGGGATGCACGCCGGATACGCAATTTACTTTCCAGAACTTTTCCCGACACGTCTTCGAGCAACCGGCGCCAGCTTCTGCTTCAACGTCGGTCGCCTTGTGGCGGCGTCAATTCTCATCGGACGTGTGTATCTGCGCGAGTCTTTTACCGCGACATACGGAACATCACTGGGGTTGCGATACGCTGTCGCTACATTGGCACTCTTGTTTGCTATTGGGCTGGTGTTGCTGATCTTTGCTCCCGAAACAAACAGGCAGGAGCTGCCCGAGTAGTTTGGACAAGCGAGCAACCTCAGCAGAAAAGTGTCGTGCTGATCCGGAATCCGGAACAATACGTCGAGGATTTGTCAGTCGATGTCGAACAACAGCTTCTGGTGATTTCGAGCGGGTTCCTCGAAGACTTCATCGACAGAGACATCATTCGGGTGACGCTGGTAGAAAGCGACACATTCGGCTTCGCGGCCTCTCACGATGCGGCGGCTTTTGAGTTGGCCAAACTGCGACGTGATCACGGTCCAGTGCCCCGAGCATTCGGCAGCATCGAGGTGGATGATGACCCAGTCGTGTGTCATTCCTTCCTCGTGAGCATGGGCCGTGTTTGAAAATGCCGCCGTGTAGTGCCACTTGTCTCGGCGAGTGTGAAGGACCGGCAGCCATTTTTCCCCGGTAGGATTGAACTGTCGGGGAGCGATTCGGACCAGTTGTTCGTTGGCAGACTTTGCTCGGTACTCGGCATCAATGCTGAGTAACTGCTCGATCGACGGGCCGACATGACCATGCATTGACGGAGGCGGTGTTGTCGACCGCTGAAGTCTGACCCGTTGAACACTGACTGAGGGGCGGGCATGAATAACAGGCCGACGACGCGGGCTGTCAGCAGACCGCATGAATCGGGGTGAGAGACCGTTGCCGCGAAGCAGTTCAAGTGTCGGCATGAAGCCTGTCTGCAGAAACTTCTCGATGGACAGGGCAAGGGATTTGCTGAGGCCGGAAATTTCTTCCAGTCCTTCGAGACCGGAGTCATCGAAGATTCGATCGACTGGACAAAGGAGTTCCCGGAGAACAGCCGCACCTCGTCGGTAGGTATTGATGCGGAAGTCTGTGGGGCAGCGACCTTCCAGCAGGTTGGCAATCTCGTCAAAGCAGCGAGCCACTGCACTGTTGATGCTGGAGATCGTTTCGTCGTCTGGTGTACCTGGCTTCATTTCAGCTGCTCCTTATCTTTGACCGTTGGGTCGACAGATCAGCGACAGCAATAAACGCCTCGGTAGTTATGTACGGGATTTTATGCGACGAACGTGCAAAGCAAATATGAAGAATCTGCGAGATGACAAATTTTGAAAATAAGCAAATTGCCGTGATGCGTCATCTTTCGAGCTTCTGAAAACACCGCAAGCCGACTTCGAAGTTCGAAGCCGGCTTGCGGATGACGCCTGGATTGGATGTCGACTCAGCGAGTCACTGCCCGAGGAATTCCTCGGTCAGCTACCACATCCTGTGCTGCAACCGGTGGTGCATGATGGCTTCGGGCAGCACGTCGTGACTGGAACCTGCCGACAGACGACTCGCGGTACACAGACCGTTTCCGTGTACGGAACCTGCTTCGGCACCTGACGAGTGTTGTTGACGTAGCGGGTTTCGCAAACCTGTCGACACACGGTGTAAGGAACCTTGCGGGTCTTTGTTTCTGAAATGTACGAGCAGGTCGTGTAAGGCACTTTCGTGCAGACGGTTTGCTTCTCGAAAGAGGTCACCGTGTACGGAACCTGGCGGCTCCGGGTTTCGCATCGCCATGAGCAAACCGTGTAAGGAATGCGGCGAGTGCGGGTTTCGGTTTTTGTCGAGCAGACCGTGTAAGGAACCTTCTTCTGACGAGTTTCCTTCTGCATGCAGCAGGTGGTGTAAGGAACTCGGCGAGTCTGCTGGACAGGCACCATTCGGCAGACCGAGTATGGAACCCGGCAGCGTTTGACTTCCCGTTCCATGCGAGTGCACATGACCGTTTTCTTCTCGGTCCGTGGAACCCACACCTGGCGACAGGTCGTTGATCCCGGCTGGAAGAACCGTTCGGTACGGCTGCAACCTGGCTGGTAGTTCGAACGGCAACTGTTGCAGTCGTAGTTCCAGCTTCCGGGTGACTGCACGCAGCGGCTGCACGAGTTGTCCGGACACTGCTCAACAACGGTCTGATACGAGCCGCCACAGACGTCGATTGTTTTGCATTCCACGACTGGCTTGCAGACCGTGTAGCAGACCTCGCGGTACTTCGTTTCGGTGCACGGCTTGTAGGTCGTGTAGCATTCTTCGCGGTAGCAGGTCTTGTAAACCGGCTTGCAGACATCGTAGCAGACGGTCTTGTAGCAGGTTTTGTAGCAGGGCTTGCAGACCGTGTAGCACTCATTGCGATAGCACGTCTGAGTGTACGGCACTCGGACAGTGTACTGCTCGTTGCGGTAGCACGTCTTCTGGACTGGCTTGCAGACCGTGTGCGGCACGTCTTTATAACAGACCTGATAGACCGGCTTCTGAATCGTGTAGCACTCGTCGCGGAACTTCGTTTCATAGACGTTCCTGGTGCAGGTAATGGGTTGCTGCTCGCAGACGGTGTCGTAAACCGTGCGGTACTTCGTCACCTGACATTTGTCATAGACGACGTCCTGTACGGTCTTGTAACACGTTGAGCACGAGCTTGCGGCGCAATAGTCCCCGCACGGCGAGCATGCCGACGTCGGACAACAACTGTAGCTGGCGGCTCCGCAATAGCCTGCCAGCGCCGACTGACCAAACCCTGCGACAAGCAGGCCCGTCAGTACAGCGAGTTTCATAGCAAGTCTCATCTGAGTCACTCCTTCCGTATTTTCAAGCGAATCCAATCCAGGAGAGATTCTTCGATCGGAAGGTTGAGACGGCATCAGGGGTTTCCCGTTTGAGACTTGTCAGGCGAGGCGGCAAAAGCCTCCTTGCAGAAAGTCAAGCGGGAAATAACGCGGCGACCAACGAACAGAAAAATCTCCGTACGTCTTTGGTCGACAGAACACATTCTCTGCTTGAAGCAACTGGCACAGTCAGACGACTCGCCATCAACGGGAAGCCGCCGCCGCCTACTTAGTCGAAAGAATCGATACAAAGTGCCTGCTTGACGAGTGTCAGCGAAGGTGGACTTTGACGGTTAGGCGAGTGGTGTGACCTGTCGGAATCGCACGACACGGATGGCGACGCTTCGTTCGGGAAAGGAAGGCACCGATGAGTGGCGGGAGTGTGCCAGCGGCGGCACGCTGAAAAGGTCAACTCGCCTAACCGAACACTTTCTCGACGACGTGGCCGCCGACGTCGGTCAGGCGGTAGTCGCGGCCCTGGAAGCGGAACGTCAGTTTGAGATGATCCAGACCCAGCAGGTGCAGCAGCGTGGCCTGTAAGTCGTGAACGTGAACGACGTCTTCAACCGCGTTGTAGCCAAGTTCGTCGGTCTGGCCGATCGACTGCCCGCCTTTGACGCCGCCTCCAGCCAGCCACATGGAAAAGCCGTCGATGTGATGGTCGCGGCCGATCAGGTCTCGCGGTTCGCCCTGCGGCGTGCGTCCGAATTCGCCGCCCCAGACGACAACGGTGTCGTCGAGCAGGCCCCGTTGCTTGAGATCCCTCAGCAGCGCCGCAGATGGCTGGTCCGTCTCTCCGCATCGTGCTTCCAGTGCCTTGCCGAGATCGGTGCCGGGATTTCCGTGATGGTCCCAGTCGGTGTGGTAAAGCTGGACGAAGCGACTGCCTCGTTCAACCAGCCGACGAGCCAGCAGACAGTTTCGAGCGAAACTCGGTTTCGAAACATCGGTGATGCCGTAGTCGGCAAGCGTTTCTTTAGTTTCGCCCGACAGGTCCATCAGCTCCGGCGCGCTGCTCTGCATGCGATAAGCCATTTCGTAAGCTGCGATGCGCGTCGCGATTTCCGGGTCGCCGATCTGGTCGAGTCGTGCCTGATTGAGATCCTTCACGGCGTCGACGAAGTCACCCTGTCGCTGCTGATCAAAACCTTTCGGCGATGACAGGTTCAGAATCGGGTCAGACCCGTTCAGCAGAGGCACGCCTTGATAGGTCGTCGGCAGAAAACCGCTCGACCAGAGCGGTGTGCCGCCTCGTGGACCTCGCGGGCCGGAATTCAGGACGAGGAAACCGGGCAGATCGTCGGCTTCGCTGCCGATTCCGTAGGTCACCCACGAGCCCATACTCGGTCGCCCCATGAAACGTTCGAAGCCGGTATTCATGTAGAGCTTTGCCGGGCCGTGGTTGAAGACTTCGGTCTTCATACTTCGGATCAGGCAGATGTCGTCGGCCATTGAGCCGATGTGCGGCAGCAGAGTAGAAAGCTCCAGACCGCTTTCGCCGTTCCGGACGAACTTTCGTTTCGTCCCCAGCAGTTTGGCGTCCTTTTTGATAAACGCGAATCGTTTGCCTTCAACGTACGATTCCGGAATGACCTGTCCGGACAGTTCCTGCAGCTTCGGTTTGTAATCGAAGAGTTCCAGGTGGCTGGGGCCTCCGGCCATGAAGAGGTAGATCACGTTCTTCGCTCGCGGCGGGTGATGACCGTCCTGAGGCGCCAGCGGGTTGGTGAGCCGAGGATTCGTCGCATCGTCAGCCTTCGCGGCGAAGATCTTTTGATCAGACATCAGCGACGCCAGTCCGATGCTGCCCAGCGATAAACCGGCGTTGCCGAAGAAGTGCCGGCGTGTCTGTTCGATGATCGGGCTGGTTGAATTTTTCATCGTGTGCCTGTCCGGCCTGTTTGACGCAGGAAAACTACGTGCCCTCAAGGGCATTGTTGACTTGGCCAACGTACCACAGCATGAAGCGAAATACGAAGAAGATGATGAAGCCAGCGACGAACAGCCAGACGACGGCGCTGATCATTCGAGTCAGCGTTTTCATTGCTCGACGAGCATCTTCTTCAAACTGCGGACTCAACCGGTGGAGAGCTTCCGGAACAGTTCCGGACTCCTCAGCGACCGAAACCATTTCGATGAACTCTTCCGTGAAGAGCCGGCTTTGTGCGAGGCTGTCAGTCAGGCTGGAACCTTCCATCACGGCTGACGTGATAAAAGGCGTCTGAGCGACGAACGCTCCGTTGCCTGTCGCTTTAAGACTTCCTTTCAGGCTTCGCGTAACTGGCATTCCGGATTGCTGAGTCAGGTAGAACGACCACGAGAACCTGGCGATCGCGAACGACCTCATGCAGCGTCCCAGAACCGGTACGGTCATCAGCAGCGGATCGACGACAGCTTTGGCCTGAGCCGCTTTCTGGATCAGCAGCCAGGCGATGTACATCCCTGCAAAAGTTCCGAAAGTGCCCGTCAGCCAGATCATCGCGCCGGTCGTACCCGACAGACCGAACACGAGGAATGACATGTCGTTGTTGCCGGTCGATTCACCAATGAGGCCGAGAATCATGATCAGGATGGCGATGACAAAAATCGCGGCGACGAGCTGAAACACCGGCCAGATCAACTGTCCGATCAGTTCTTTTTTCATGCGGATGTTGGCTTCGTAGTGCTCGGCCAGGTGTTTGAGCACTTCCGGCAGCGAGCCGGACTCTTCAGCCATCGTGGCCATTTCGACAAACAGCACCGGGAAGAAGTTGCCGTGCTCCTTCAGTGCCTGCGAAATATCTGACCCTTCCTGGATGGCGTCAGAAACCTGCCTCAGCACTTTCCTTGTCGGAGCGTGCATCGCTTTTTTTGAGGCGATCTCGATTGCTTTGCGAATCTGGATACCGGACTCCAGCATCGTCGCCAGCGACCGCGACACAATCGCCAGAGTCTTCAGCGGAACCCGTGACGCAAAAATCATGAGCGATGTCTTTCTGAGATGGATGCGTCGTTTGTTCTGGGAATGTTCTGACCCGAATCGCTCTGACCCGAATCGCTCTGACCTGAATCAGCCATCGATGCTCCATTCACCGAGTGTCACCGTGAACTTTGTTCTCATCTGACTGATCATGGCAATCGCCAGGACGGGTGAGAACTGTTCCGGTTGAGTCAGCATTTCAATGAGTGCGTAACGCAGAATCGGGTCGCCTCGCAGCACAATGATTTCGACAGGTTCATCTTCGGAGTGTTCTCCAATGAGCCTGATCAGATCCTCGGGTTGCCTGACAGCCTGACCTGAGATCTCGACGACGACGTCGCCAACCAGCATCCCGACCTCGGCTGCTGCAGAATCCGGTCTCACCTGGCTGATGAAACACCCCAGCAGATCCGCACGCGTGCCGACTCCCAGCATGGCTCGTCCGCGAGTTTGAAGGACGGTGTCGGGCATATCGATTTCGAGCTGGCGGATATTTTCTTCTGAAAGTGGGTGGCCGCTGACCAGGTAAATGGTTTGCAGCGACTTCAGACGCACCAGATGACGCAGCCCCTCCTCGCCGCCTTTCCAGTGACGGTTGATGGCCGCGGCCTGAGCCCAGCCTCCTTCCGGGCGAAGCTGTTCGCCGTTGACCATTACCGGAAACTCCCGCTGCATCTGAATCTGGCCGCCCAGCCGACGAACCTCGGCAATCGCCCGGCGCTGCGTCACGGTGAAGTGATTGTTCTCGAGGGTCTCGGCCGCTTTCTGAGCGACCGCTGGATGTTTCGATTGAGTCAGCAGTCGATTTAGACTGGCTTCTGCCTGGTCAAACGCGGCTGTGTCCTCAGACAGGTACAGCACCTCAAGAACCGAGACCGCTCGCAGCCCGGCTTCCAGATTTTCCTGGAGAGCAACGTCCGTCACCGGAGCGATGACCGACGGACCAAGCGACGGAAGTTTTCGAGTCGCCGATTCACGAACCGCGAAGTCCTGATGCTTCAACTCGAGGGCCAGCTTGAGTGCTTCATCGAGCGGCGGACTGATCTCTTCGGCTCGTAACGCGGCGCCGAAAACGGCGAGCGTCAGCAGCACGCCTGCAAACTGACTGGTTCTGGAAATAGTCATGCGATCCCTGCGTTTCCTGATTCCCGTAGTTGGCCTGAAGTTTCAAGGCGGTTCATCGTGCCACATTCCGCACGCAGTGGCCAGAGCGAGCTGCCAGTTTCAACCGGATCAGTTGGCAGTCTCACGGGCCTCGTGCCATCATGCCGGACGTCATCGCCCGCGTTTCGGAACGAAAGCTCACGGAAAGACCATGTCTCAGGAAAACCCGCCGCCAAATCACCTGTTCAAGCTGGTTGTCGTTGTCAGCGCCGCCTTCGTTCTGACAATTCTGCTGATGATCGTCACTGCTTTCGCCTCGATCGAAAACCCTCTGGTGAAATTCTTCAACGAATACGGTCTGAAACTCATCGGGGTCGAGGTGGTGCTGATCCTGAGTCTGGCCTTCGGAGCGATGTGGCTCGACGGAAAACAGACGATCGCCGCCGGGCAGAGTCCGACCGACGTCGAGGACGAAATCCCGGACGAGCAGGCGTAGCCGTTTGCTCCGGAATTTTCGTTCGGAATAAACGAGGAAGGTCGTCATGGGTGGCGCCCCTGGCTGCGCCGGCGACTTAAGCTGATCGACCCCGACTCGCCAAAAATCTCGAAACCGGCAGTGCGAATTTGCGGTTTGTGTCGAAGCGTCGGCAGCCATTGAATGTGCCGGTTCGTCGGGCCGATAGACCGGGCATGATTGATCTCGAACTGGAACTTGTGTCCGAAAACCCATCGTGGATCGCCGTTCTGAAGGCTTATCAGAAGGCTCAGGAAGAACTTGCCGAGCAACAGGCTCAGGCTGCTGCAAAGTCCGCGCAGGCGGAAAAGATTAACAGCGGCGATCCTGAGTCGAGTGGTTCGACCACTGAAGCTGACAAGGGCGCAGACGCTGACTCTGGCGAATCGGGGACGGACGAAGACTTCGAAGAAGGCAACAGCACTGCTCCCAGAAAACGTGCCAGCCGTTGGGTTCAGAGAGTGACCAGTCTGCCTGGACTTGATGCGGCGGAACTGTCGAAAATTCACGGACGCCTGATCGCCTACGACCTGCTGAAATGCGACCTGGCCGGACGATCCGATGGGATGGTTTACCAGCTGACGACCAGCGGCAGGACGATCCTTAGCCGGTACGGCGACGAGACGCCCGAAGCCGACGACCGCTCCGCTGCATAGTCGCCGGGCCAGGCTTTTCTGGAGGCGATCGTAACGGTCGATGTCAGCCGCGACTCCGGAACCATCAAACGTCGATTGAAGCGCCGCCGCATGGCGCATAACATGCTCCGACGCTGATGTGTTCATCAGTTTTGTCGAGCTGCGAAGCAGGATAGTCTGCCGGAGTGACCTCATCAGGAAGTCGTCACCAATCGTCAGACGCAGAAGTTCCGCAGTGAGAATTCCTTTCCTGCCTTTCTTAAAGAGCTGCAAAGAGTCATGCCACACGAAACGGACGTCAGAATCCTTGACGCTGTCTGTTCCTTCGAGCCGGTCTCATTCCGGGCTCCACTGAAATTCGGCGGCAGAATTGTCGACAAGACATTCCTGATGAACGTCGAGGTGACGGTTGAGACTCACTCCGGCAAGCACGCGACCGGCTTTGGCAGCATGCCGGTCGGAAATATCTGGGCATGGCCGACCACCAGCCTGACTGGCGACCAGACAGAACTCGCCATGAAGGAATTCGCCGAAGAGATCGTCAACATCGCCTCGCAGGTGCCACACTATGGACACCCGATGGAGCTGATGTTCGACCTCAACGCCGAATACGCGCACACCGGCAAGACCATCGTCGCGACGCATAGTTTTGGCGAAGAGTTTCCGGCACTGGCGAGACTTGTTGCTGCCAGCCCGCTCGACGCCGCCGTTCACGATGCTTACGGTCGAGTCCACGAGATCAACTCGTACGATGCGTTGTCGGACGAATTCATGAACGACGATCTGTCGGATTATCTCGACGACCAGTTCGCGGGCGAGTACCTCGATAAGTACACCTTGCGAACTCCCAAAGATCGTTTACCGCTCTACCACCTGGTCGGCGCACTCGACCCGCTGACTGATGCCGACGTCACCGACCGCCCCAACGACAAGCTGCCGGTGACGCTGGGCGAATGGATCAACGCTGACGGACTGACGCATCTGAAAATTAAACTGTCCGGAGACAATTTCGACTGGGACGTCGACCGGGTTGTCTCGATCGAAAAGCTGGCAACGGAAGTCCAGGCCGCGCGAGGCTGCTCAGAATGGTTCTACTCGCTCGACTTCAACGAGAAGTGCGAAAACGTCGAGTACGTCCTTGCGTTCCTGAAGAAGGTGCAGGAACTGTCACCGTCAGCGTATGACCGGGTTCAGTACATCGAGCAGCCGACCAGCCGGAACCTGAAGGCTCATCCGGAAATCAAGCTGCACGAAGCCGCGAAGCTGAAGCCGGTGGTCGTCGACGAAGCGCTGGTCGATTACGAAGCACTGCTGCTGGCTCGCGATCAGGGTTACACCGGCATCGCGTTGAAAGCGTGCAAAGGACACTCAGAGGCGCTGTGCCTGGGAGCGGCCGCTCAGAAGTTCGGCATGTTCCTGTGTGTCCAGGATCTGACCTGTCCCGGCTTCTCGTTCCTGCACTCGGCGAGCCTGGCCGCCCGCATCCCGACGGTACAGGCAATCGAAGGCAACGGTCGCCAGTACTGCCCCGGTCCGAACAAGCCCTACGCCCGAGTATTGCCATCCATGTTCGACATCACCGACGGAACCGTCGGCACCCATTGCCTCGACGACATCGGTCTCGGCTTCGGCTAACCGGTCCGTGGGCCGTTGTTCCCGGCGTTGATCGAAAAGTTCGACCGACGGTGACTCTTCGACTGGAACTGTTTTGGGAAAGGGCGATCAGTTGTGAGGTTGCCGTTGTCGAGCTGCCTGAACAGTCTGGTGTTACCCTGGCGGCAGCACGGACTCCAGCTGCGACGGCTCCGCTTCTTTTCTGAACGGGCGGCAATTGTTGCGACGATTTTGCTGCTCGGTGCCAGCGTCGCGGTTGCGGAAGCTCCACCGTTTGTTGATTACTGCGAACGTTTGCAGCAGGAAGTTCAGGGGAAGAAGCATGGATTCCTCGCTGGCAACGTCACGTACTACGTTGGCGGGTTTCATGCTAGCTGGAATTTGAGAGAGCACGAAACGCTCGGCCTGACTCACCCATTTCATCATGATTTGCGCAGCCGCGGCGTCGGGCTGGTTCGAAGTCGCGGCAAAGATCATGAAAACACCGGACTCGGCAACGACTTCTCCGGCTGGGAATTCTACAAGGATACGCGAGTCCTTTACGGCAGCGTCGTGATCGACGGGGAAACTCATCGCCATCCGGTCCCGCGGAAAATGTACTGGCGACCGGACCGGATGATCTGCGAGTACGAAGTTGATGGCGTAAAATTGCGCGAAGAAAAATTCATTGCCGCCAGTGACGCCGCCTGCTCGATCATCACCGCGTCTCGGCCTGTCACGTTGCGATTCGACGGTCAGAGTTTCTACGGACGCCACAGCGAGACGAGTACGGCGACGATCGAATACGACACCGACCGTAACGCCATCCACATCGTCGAAGGCGGCACAACGAAATGTCGGCCTGAAACGGACGGCTCCGAGCTGGTCGGCCCGATCATGTATCAGGGGATGAGCACTGTTCTCACCGCATCCCGAAACTTCGCCGCGAGTTACCGATTCATGCAAGGTAGTTACGGCGAGAGGCAGTACGGCTTTGAAGTGCCCTGCAACCCGGGCGGCGTGACGCTCGTCTGGGCGATGAATGATGACTACCAGAAGGCGCTTCGCGATGCGACGGCGGCACTTCACAAGCCGCATGAAACGATGCTCGCGAAGACGCGTGAGATGAATCGCCAGCTCAACGAAGAGATTCCATACTTTCGCTGCTCAGATCGTAAGTTTGAGGACATCTACTACTACCTCTGGTCGCTTTACCTGATGTACTACATCGAGGTCGGACGAGGATTAGAGCGGGAGCCTCACACTCAGACGGCCGTCAATAACTTCCTCGGCATGCACCGTTACGACGCGACGTTTCAGATCAAAGTCGGAGCGTGGACCGGCGACAAACCGCATTATGCCTACGGAAATGTGCTGACCTGGAAGCATCTCTTCAGCAGCGGCCACTATCGCAGATCACCCGATGGCGCGATCGCACTGGCCGACAACAAGGGGACAACGTGGCACTCCGGGGTGTACGGCAATGAACTGCCAGAGCACGTCCTCGGAGCCTGGCAAATCTACCAGCACACGGGCGACGTCGATTTTCTGCGCGACTGTTACGAGGGCTACTTTCGGGAAGTCTTTCGCGAGCGAATCGCTCCTTTCTTCTCCAACCACTTCGAAGTGGCAGAAACGCTGATCGCGATGGCTCGCCTTACCGGACACGTCGAGGATATCGAACACTGGGAACGGCTGGTGCCGCTCGGCTCGAATCACATTCGAACGTGGTTCGATCAACGGTGGCAGGTCAACGGTCACGAGCATTTCTTTGGTGGCCCAGACAATGGGATGCTGATGACGACCGGCTTCTGGCACTTGCGTTCGAAGCATTTTCCGCGCGAGTACGCTTCGAAGATGGTCGAGTCCTGGGCGCTTGATCGAGACAAAGGTTTTTACGGCGACTTCTTTCCGCTCGCCATGTCTCGTCAGTCGATGAAGAAATTCGCGACGGACGTCGACCACTCGTTTGGGTACACACCAGACACCGCGTACTTCACGCTCGATGGTATGTTTCGTCACCGGCTGGGTGACTCGGCATGGAGGCTGACACTGAATCATCTGGAGAATTACAACTTTAACGGCGAGTGGAACATCCCGGTCGCTCCGGAAGCCTGCACTCGCAGCGCCAGGCTGTTCGGTGATCAGTACTCGAATTTCAACGCCGGTAAGCTGCTGCTTTTCCTTGAAGGGCTTGCCGGACTGGAGTACTCGATCCCTGAAAGCAGGCTCGTCGTACACGACACGATGCCCGCCGACTGGAAGTGGATGGAAATCCGACTTCCAATTCGAATGCCGGGCGAGCAGAAGAGTCGCTGGCCCGTAATCCGGTATGAGCGAACCGGGCTAGACCGCGAAATCACGAAATTAATCCGAGTCGTCGACTGCCCGCTGCGTGTCACCATCGAACCGTGGACGGAAGAGAAACGCGTGATTCGATCCGAGACACAACCTGCCGATGCTCAGAAAGCGATGGCTTCGGGCTACCCGCACTATCGTCGGCATGATTTTGACGAGGGACAATCGACCGCATCCGTTCAGCTCATTCTGGGTTCCGATTCGGTCGGCAGGTGAAGCAATGTCTTTGAATTGACCGGCCCAAAATGCAATCGGAACGGGCCGTTCATGCCTGGTTCTGGTCGATTTGCGACGTACTCCGGCTTTGCTCGATCCTGCGTGCTCAGATCGGTATTATCGTTCCCCGCTGACGACACGGCTGTTCATCGAACCCTGTCGGAATCGTTACAGACCCGAAAATCCCCGACTTCAACACCCGCTGCTGGGCAACTTTCTGACCAGTGTCCGGTTTTTTCGGTCAGTGTTTATCTGTTCTAATCGCGGAATAAATCTGCTCATTTAACCTTCCTGATCTGCGGCATGACCCCCATGAAAAAAACATTGAGATCATTCACTGCTCCGCTTCCTGTCGCGTTGGCCGTTCTTGGATCATGCGTGCTCTATCTGGCTTCGCAGACCGTGGCGGATCAGAAGCCTGACCAGAATGCTGCTTCGCCAAGGGTAATCACGACGGTCACCCCGAACGAAGCACAGCGGGAGGATCAGGTTCGTCCGGAATTCCTTCAGCCGCTTCCGATCAATCAGAAGGCGACGGCAACGTCATTGCCGATCAAGCCTCAGGACGGAGAAACAATCGTCTTTCTGGGAAACTCGCTCGCTGCGAGAATGGAACATTACAACTACTTCGAAACGTCCCTGCATCAGCAGTTTCCGAAGCAGCAGCTCACGTTTCGCAACATGGGATTTCCAGGCCACACTCCAGCGTTCCGACCGGAAGCCGGGACGGACGATCCCTGGGCATTTCCCGGCGCCGCTAAGTTCCGCCCGGATATCAAGGCTCACTTTGGTAAAGGCCACTATCCGTCACCGGATGAATGGCTGACGATTATCAAAGCCAAAACCATCGTCGCGTTCTTCGGATTTAACGAATCCTTCGATGGTCCCGAAGGTGTGGAAAACTTCAGGAACGAACTAAGCGCCTTTGTCGACCATACGCTGTCGCGCTCGTATGAAAGAGCCGAAACCGCTCCGCGACTGGTTCTGGCGACTCCGATCGCGATGCAGCAGCATCCTGATTACTTCCTGCCCAGCGCCGACGATCGTAATGCTTTGTTGAAGATGTATGCCGACGCGGTCCAGTCAGTGGCTGCCGAGAAGCATGTCGGATTTCTGGACCTCTTCTCACCAACGCTCGAATGGTTCCAGACGTCTAAAGAACCTTTGACGATTAACGGAATCCACCTGTCCGAAAGTGGATACCGCAAGCTGGCTCCGGTGATCATGCAGCAGTTGTTCGACAGTAAAGTTGAACACGTCCAGGCAGGCTCGCTGCTTCACAAAGCGGTTCAGGACAAAGCGTGGTTCTGGCGAAACGACTATCGGATGCTCAACGGCGTTCATGCTTACGGTCAGCGCTGGGCTCCGTATGGAAACTTCAACTACCCGGAAGAGATCGAAAAAATCCGTCAGATGACGGTTCTGCGCGACCAGAACATCTGGGCGATCGCTCAAGGCAAGTCTGCGACGATTCAGGTTGACGATTCAGCCACGCGTGACCTGACGCCAGTCGAAACCAACTATCAGGTCAGTGAGAAGAATGGCTCGACAAACTTCCTCAAAACAGAGAAGGAAGCCCTGTCGACGTTCACGCTTCCGGAAGGCTACGAAGCCTCGCTCTTCGCTTCCGAGCAGCAGTTTCCGAATCTCGGCAACGCCTGCCAGATGCGATTTGACAATCGCGGACGGCTCTGGGTGTCCACGCTGCCCAGCTATCCACACTACAAACCGGGCGACTCCAAACCGAACGACATGCTCCTTATTTATGAGGACACCGACGGCGACGGTCGCGCTGATAAAGAGACCGTGTTTGCCGACGGTCTGCACATGCCGATCGGTTTTGAACTGGCTCCCGAAGGCGTTTACCTCTCTCAGGAACCGTTCCTCGTTCTTTTGAAAGATACCGACGGCGACGACCGGGCGGACAAGACGGAATACCTGCTGGACGGCTTCGACCCGCACGATACCCATCACGCGATTTCGGCTTTCGACGTGGATAACGGCAACGGTATCTATATGTGCGAAGGACGCTTCCTGCACTCTCAGGTCGAAACTCCGTGGGGGCCGCAACGCATGACCGACGGGGGTGTCTGGCGCTTCGATCCCGCATCGTGGAAGCTGGAACGAGTCATGCAGACTGACGTGTCGAACCCGTGGGGCGTTGCTCACGACGAGTACGGTCAAACGTTTGTCAATGATGCTTCGGGCGGAAACCACTACTGGATGTTGGGCTACTCGATCAAGATTCCGCATGCGAGCGAGGTCGCGAAAGTCGGAAAGTTCAATTACGAGCATCACTCACGACCGACTTCCGGCGCCGAGTTTATCCACTCGCGACATTTTCCTGACGAAGTTCAGGGCGACTACGTCTACACCAACTCGATCGGGTTTCTGGGAATCAAGGAGCTTCAGACACTTGAAGATGGCTCTGAGATCAAAGGTAAGTTTCGGCAGGATCTGATCCAGTCGTCCGATGGAAATTTTCGACCATGCGATCTGGAAGTGGCTCCGGATGGAAGCCTCTATTTCATCGACTGGCACAACACGCTGATCGGGCACATGCAGCACAGCGCGCGTGATCCGCTGCGGAATTCCGAATATGGACGAATTTACCGGATCAAGCATTCCGCAAGCCCGCTCGTTGATCCACCTGCCATCGCGGGAGCGGACATTGAGCAACTGTTTGAAAATATGAAGCTGCCAGAACTCAACGCTCGCAAACGATCTCATCGTGAACTTCGTGGCCGCGACAAAGAAGCCGTCATTGCGGCGGCTCTACAATTTGCGAAGCAGAATTCGAATGATGAGCGACTGGTTCTCGAAGCACTGTGGGCAACCTGGGGCCAGCAGGCTCCGTCTGAAGAGTTGCTCGAACAGTGCCTGTCCGCAAAGGATCACCGAGTCCGCTCAGCGGCGGTGCGGGTTGTCCGACACTGTCTCCATCTCCTGGACCATCCCGAAGAGTACCTGCTGCGAGCCGCCACGGATGAGCATTCACGAGTCCGGCTGGAAGCGCTATCAGCGGGATCGTGGCTCGGTGGTGAATTCGCTGCCGAAATTCTGTTGACGGTCGCCTCGCAGAAGACTGACGCCTGGATCCGCAACGCGTTAAACAGCGCGACGCTGCTGATCAAACCGGAGATCGAAAATCTGGTCAGGAACGGGTTTGATCCAGAGAGTCTCTCAATTGATTACGAGAAACTGCTGGCTGGAAAACTCGAAGGCGCCATGAAGCCAAAGAACTACCGCACGAAATCTCCGAAGTTCAAGGATAAGGCATTCGTTCGAGCCTACGACCTTGGTCAGCGTGTCTTCTATGAGGAAGGTTCGTGCTTTACCTGCCACCGGGATCACGGCGAAGGGATCGTTCGAATTTACCCGCCACTGGTTGGAAGCGAATGGGCCAACGGTGATCCCGAACGGCTCATCAAGCTGACGCTGCACGGGATCTGGGGAAAGATTCAGGTTCGCGGAAAAGTGTATGAGTCGGCGCTTGGCGTTCCTCCCATGACCGCAATCGGCAACATGTTTACCGATGCGGAAATCGCCGGGGTTCTGACCTACGTTCGCAACAGCTGGGGCAACGACTCCAGCGCAATTTCACCCGAGGAGGTCGAACGGGTTCGAGCCGCCACCAAAGGCCGACGTCGGTTCTACAGCCCGGAAGAACTGATCGAGATGCATCCTTTCCCGGAAGGAAGTCGCCCACCGCTGGTCGAAGACGAATCGCAGAATCACAAGCTGGAGCAGGATCTGCTGGCGGAGTCTCTAACAACACTCGTCAGTGACGCCTGGAAACAGGGTGATGCAACCAACGGAGCAAAGATTTTCTACCAGGAAAAAACAGCCTGTGGTAACTGCCACGATGCTAAATCGGACTTCCAGCTGGGGCCAAAGCTGACTGTGTCCCGGAAGCAGGCGACTGAGGAATTTCTCCTCGAATCGATTCTGAAACCATCCGAATCGATTCTTAAAGGCTTCCAATCGGTGACGGTTATTACTGACGAAGGTGCCGTTCTGTCTGGATACCTGGTCGATCGAAACGACGAAAAACTCACACTGAGCATTGCTGCACAGAAAGGAAAGCTGGTTGATGTTGCCATCGACAGCATTGATGAGATGGTCGAGTCGAAGCTGTCGACAATGCCTGCCGGTCTCGCCAGGTCGCTCAAAGATCGCGCCGAGTTCCTTGATCTGGTCCGCTTCGTCCTGGAGATCAACCGGGGCGGCGAGGCAAAACTTCGGCAACTGAAGAGGAAGGCAAAGCTGTGAGGTAAACAGCGTTCGTCGACACTACCTCGCAGCGTTCACGAACGGTTCGAAGTCCAACTCCCCGTGGCGGGAAATCGTTGCGGTGACGGCTCCGGAATCTGAGGTGGTCACGACGTGGGTTTCGTGGCCGTAGGTTAACTCCAGCTGTTTCTGATATGACGGTGTCGGCGCGCTGGCGATCACGAAAGTCGGGCTTGCCCAGGCGGCAAGTTCAGCCGGATTCGCAGCTGTCGACCCATGATGAGGAGCCAGCAGGACATCCACCTTCCTTGCCGGCTGTTTAAGAAGTTCTTCCAGGCCGACTTCGTCGAGATCTCCGGTCAGCAGGATTCGCCGCCCTTGAAATTCGATTTCCAGGACGACACTCGCTGCATTGTCAGAATCGTAAGACGTCGCTGCGGCCGGTTGAAGGATTCTCATTGTCACTGCGTCATCGAGACTCAGCCTGTCGCCTTGCGCAATGAACGACGGCAAAACACCCAGTTCTTCTGCCCGGTCTAACGTCTTCAATGTGAGCGGTTGACGAGAATCCGGGAAATGACGCGAGCAAAGAATGCTGCCGACAGGCAGTGACTCCAGCAGGTCCAGCACACCGTTGTAATGATCGACGTCTGAATGAGAGACGATCAACGCGTTGACCTTTGAGATCCCGCGAGCCCACAAAGCTTCTTTCAAAACCCTTGATGACAACTCACCGCCGGCACGGCTGCCAACGTCGTACACCAGCGTCCCGCCTGACGGAGTTTCAACGATCATTGACAAACCGTGTCCCACTGACAGCACGGTGCAGCGAAGCGATCCTTCTTCGCGATCTGCTGGCAGCCATGTCAGCCCAAACATGGTCCATACACCGACAACAATCCAGCCCCGTGCCGGTCGACGCTTCAGCGTTGTCGCCAGCATGGCCATCGCAACTGCCGTATAGAAAACGACCAGCCACCAGTCTGGAGGTTCCGGGACGTAGGCATGTCCGAGTTCAATCGAAGCGGCCAGATCGATCGTCGCAATAAGCAGTTCAAGAAACCAGCCGAACACCCATGCGAACGGCCATGCGATTGTCTGCGAAAAGACACCAAGCAGAATCGCCGCAAAGCCTGAACATAATCCGATACCGACCACGGGAATCAGCAGAACGTTGATAACCAGCCCCGCTGGTGAGACCACGTTGAAAACGGAAATGACAAGCGGAGCTGAAATCAGCCAGATGCTGCCCGACACAAGCCACATCGCTCCGATCTTTTTCCCAAACGATTTGAGCGATCTGACCCACGGACGCTGGACCGCCTCGGAAATTGCTGCCGAGCCGTTCGTAGTCCTGGCATCAGAATCTGACAAGGCAGCCACATCGGGTTCACCATTCGACAGTCGCCCTAACGACGTCAGCCAGACGATGACCGCAACCGCCAGGAACGACAATTGAGTTCCGACGTCGAAAAGGCTCGTCGGATTCAGGCCAAGCAGGACGATTGCAGCGATCGCGAGACTGTTAGCCGAGAAGGCAGAACGACGCACCAGCCGTCCGACACTCCAGATCGCAATAATTACGAAGGCTCGTATCATCGGTGGCCGGCAATCAGCAACCTGCAGATAGATGAAGAGAACGACCATTGCCAGAAGAATTGAATGCCTGCTGGACAGCCGCAGCATTCGACCGATCGCCAGCAGAAACATCATCAGAATGCCAATGTGCAATCCGGAAATCGCCAGAAGATGCACTGTGCCACTTTCAACAAACACGGTTCGCACTTCTCGGGGCAGCAGTGAGCGATCACCCAGCAGCATGGCATCAGCAACTGGCCTGACGTCGGCATGAATCGCCGACTCCAGCACCGATTCTGCTCGTTGGCGAAGTATTCGTCGGAACCGTTGGAAAATCGGCTCGCCAGAATCCGTGATGCTGACCAATTCCGAACTGCTGACTCGAACGATGCCTCTCAGTCCCTTGCTTCGATTGAAAGCGGCATCGTCAAATCCACCAGGATTTCGCAATGGCCGGTTCGACTGACTCCATCCCTGGATATCGACACGATTGCCGACATGGACTCCTTCCACGATTCCGTCGACGACGATCTGAAGCCGTCCGGAAACTGACCGTCGTCCATTTCGAACATCGAGATTTTCAACAGCAAGCTCAAACTGAGTCGACGATTGAGGTGGCAGCTGCGGATTGAACGGGTTCTCTCTCGGAGGTGTCACAACCGGCGGCGACGCAACGACACCCTCGCAGCGAATCAGAACGGGCTGGGGAGAGAGCAGGGGAGCGATGTCTCTGGACGGAAGACGATGCCAGACATGGTGGTGGTAAATCGCGCCAGCAATCGCCGAAATCGCGACAACCAGAACGGCGGCGACTCGCATTCGCTGCAGAGCCTGCGCCGCTGCCCAGACCAGGCACGCAGCAGCAAAGCCAGCAAGTAAGATATCGGACGACCAGCTGCCAAAACGGTCGCACAGTACTCCGGTAGCCATTCCGAGTACGATCGTCGCCGCTGGCAGTCGTCCAAATGAACTCAGAGATGGCTGTAGATCATCCGAATCGACTTGATCTGGTACTGGCGGCGATGCCCAGCCCGCATCCAGAGCGATTGCTTCATCAACCGCTTCCACTGACGAAGTTTCGTCCAAAAGCTGCCCTCGCAAAAATCAGTCGGCCCGGAACTAATCGTTACGACGCAAGTTGAGTCACGTCATCATTCGTCATCATCCGCGACGTCGTCTTCTTCGTCGGTGCCTGCGCTGCCACCTGATGCTGCCTTGATCGGAAACTCGAATGTCTTCTCCATTTGAGCGAGCTGCTCTTTCAGCTTCTCGTCAGAAGCGGTCGTCCCGGCGGCCTGCGTCTGGCGAAACTGAGTTTCAATGTCGTCGATATTCGCCTGTAATTCCTCGACTTCGTCCGGCCTCATGCGATCGATGAAGAGCACGCCGTCGAGATGATCGTTCTCATGCTGAATGACTCGTGCAAGGATCTCCGAGCACTCCATTTCAAAACCCTGACCATCAATGTCGTAGGCTTCCAGCACGATTTCTTCGGCTCTGGCGACCTGACCGTAAAGTTCCGGCAGGCTCAGACACCCTTCCTCGGCTTCGGCGTTACCTTTTTTTCGGATGATTTCCGGATTAATAAAAACCAGTTCTTCCTCAGTCTCTTTGGGGTCGGCGGTCGTATTGACCACGAAGAATCGATACGGAAGCCCCACCTGAGTCGCGGCCAGCCCGATTCCACGAGCTTCGTACATCAGATCGAACATCGCGCGGACCGTCGCTTTGAAATCCGGCGTGAGTTCCGTCAGTTCTTTCGCTTTCCACCTCAGAGCGGGATGTCCGTACTTAACAATCTCCATGAGAGCGTGTCTTTCGATCTGCGGTTATCGCTACTGAAGCAACGAAATTAAATGGGGCTGAAAACGGGCTGCCGATTATAGCGAGCCTTCGTTGCCGGTCGAGCAGGCCTGTTTTCGAGAATCTGCCCCGTCGGTTTCAGTTGCCGAAATCAGGCGACTTTCCCGCTCAGATTCTGGTATGCTGGCCGTTCTTACCCCAACTCTCATCCCACCAATCGTTCAACTCAGGCACCCGCCATGAAGAATGCCGAAGCCCTTCGACGCGACCTCAGCCGCCGCCAGTTTCTGGGACGAAGTGCTCAGAACGCCGCCGGAGTCGCTGCTGGCATGGTCGGTCTGTCATCGACCGTTGCGAAAGCTGACAAAAGCAGCCCGGTCCGAGTTGGCATTCTGGGCGTCCGCAATCAGGGCCGAAACCTGGCATCAGCATTCGCCAGGATGCCGGATGTGAATGTTGTCTCGCTGTGCGACGTCGATTCGAGCCTTCAGTCTGCCGCAATGACAAGCGTACTGGATGCGCAGGAAACCGCTCCTCGCTGGGAGTCTGACTTCCGAAACGTACTGGACGATCCTCAGGTTGATGCCGTCGCCATTGCAACGCCTGACCACTGGCATGCCATCATGGGCATCATGGCCGCTCAGGCTGGCAAGGATGTCTATCTCGAAAAGCCAGTCTCGCACACGGTCGAAGAAGGGCAGCGTCTGATCAAAGCAGCTCGCCAGAACGATCGAGTCATGCAGACCGGTCTGCAGCAACGTAGCGGCTTGCATTTTCAGTCGGCGGTTGAACTGGTCCAAAACGGCAAGCTCGGCGAGGTCCGACTTGCCAAAGCCTGGGTTGCTCAGTCTCGGAAAACGTTCAGCAAAAAGGCCGATGAGGCAGTGCCGCAAGGAGTCGACTACGACCTCTGGCTCGGACCCTCCGCGCAGCGACCGTTTAATGTCCACCGCTTCCACCATCACTGGCAATGGTTCAGCGAATACGGAATCGGCGAACTCGGCAACTGGGGAGTGCATCTGCTCGACGTTGCCCGGTGGGGACTGAAGCTGGATCTCCCGGAACGAGTCAGCGCTTCGGGGGGGAACTACGTTTTCAAAAGCGGTCAGGAATTGCCCGACACGCTGGCTGCCACGTTCCACTATCCGCGTCACACGATCCTGTGGGAGCATCGGCTATGGAGCAACCACGGTCTGGAAGGTCGCGGTTCCGGAGTATCGTTCCACGGTGAAAAAGGCACGCTCGTTGTCGATCGAAGCGGCTGGAAAGTGTACGACTCGAAAGAGCGATTAAACTCTGACACCAGCGACCAGCTCAACTCCCACCTGCGGAATTTCATCAACTGCGTCAGAACCCGCCACCGACCGAACGCCGACATCGAGATCGGACATCAAAGTACAACGCTCTGCCACCTGGGCAACATTGCGTGGCGGCTGAATCGCGAAGTCCGCTTTGACAGCGACTCTCAGTCGTTTGGGAACGACGCCGAAGCGAACCTGCTTCTGACAAAGACGTACCGTGATCCGTGGCAACTTCCTGAAGTCTGATCGACCGGCGGCCTCGCCGGTGAAACCTGGCAGGAGCAAGTTCGATGAGTAAAGGCGCAGAGAGTCGCGTTCGAGACATCGACCGGGTTCGATTTCACCAGCCCGTCACAATTCGCCTTTACGGTGTCAAAGAAATCTCGTTGCCGACGTACCTCATGTGGTATCTCGCGACGATCATTCTGGTCGTTGCGCTGATTGCTGGATGCAACGAAGTCATGCACCCTCAAACGAAATTCGGAGCGGATATCCGGCGATCGATTGAGCACGAAGGCTGGGTTCTGGACGCCGTGGCGTGGGGACCTGCATGTCTTGTCGCCGGTCTGGTTTTTGAATTCTTTGAAGGTGTCTTCGTCCTGTACGCCTTTCGCCGCCGGTTTCAGCAACTGCACAACGAACCATCGGAATAAAGAATTGTCCCGGATTAACTTCCCGATTTGAACAGCAGGCTGGCTGGCAAAATGAGCCTTCGCCTGCCGACAAGCATCCATCGCAAGCAACATCCGTCAAGTTTTTCGAGGCAACCAGTGATCTCAGATTCTGCAGCCAGAATGAAGTCGGTGGGTGTCGGGCTGCTTCGCTGGGGACTGTTTCTGCTGGTGCTCTGGTACGTCGCGACTCAGGCTCAACAACTTTGGGATGCCAACCGCAAGATCGACGTTCAGTTTGACTGGAAGTATCTCGTCGCGGCCGGGCTGATGTCGCAACTGAGTTGGCTGCCATCGACCTGGTTCTGGCAACGGCTGATCGAACTGCTCGGCGAAAGGAATCTTGAACGCTACCCGCTGATCCGAGCCTACTTCTGCGGGTCACTGGGCAAGTACGTTCCTGGGAAGGCTGCGGTGATTCTGATTCGGTCGGCACTTGTCAGAAAACACGGTGTGTCGTTTGTGCGAGCCAGCATCGCGTCGATGGTCGAGGCCGGAGCCGTGATGCTTGTCGGCTGTGTCGTGACGGTCGTCTTTGCCGCAACGATCATCCCGCCTGATGCTCTTCCAGAGTGGATCTCCGAAACCGTACCGCGCGAGTCCACATCGTGGACTCGCCTGTTGATCGCCGTCGCGATTCTGGTGCTGGCGATGCCGGTCGTCGCCGTTCCTGCCAACTGGATCTTCGTCAAAATCGCACGCATGGTTGAAAAGCGATCTCGACTGAAATCGGCTCAGCAGAATGCAGCGGCGCAGGAAAAATCGGACTTCCAGAAACCCGGCAATGACGAATTGACCGATTCAGCGATCGGCAGATTGACCTGGCAATTTCTCGTCGCCGCGTCGCTGATGTTCGCGCTGTCGTGGGCGGGGCATGGCCTGAGCCTGCTTCTTGTCCTGAGGTCGATGGATCCCGACGTGATGACCCTCGATGCGTGGATCATCTCGACCGCCGCCGCCGCCGCTGGAACATCGATTGGCTTCTTTGCGGTCTTTGCACCAGGCGGCCTGGCCGTGCGAGAAGGGCTGATCATCACCTTGCTGGCTCCGTCAATCGGAGGCCCGGTTGCCGTTGCCGCCGCCGGACTCTACCGCCTGGCATCGCTGTCCGCTGAGTGTCTGGTCGCATTGGGTCTGTACGTTGCGGTGCCCGGCTCAGGTGAATCTTCATCAGCGAATCAATCCATCGCCGCCGCCAACCAGAACAGGAATCGGACGCTGCCTGAGTAATCACACGGCTATTTGAATAGCTCGGCAGCGGCCAGCGAAGAACCGGGCAGTAAATCAGTGGTCAGCGTTTCAACGGTCTGCTGAATGATGCTGCCTTCAGCCGGCGTTAATCGAGTCGCTGCCTTTCGTCGCGGTTCGATCAGCCAGACTTCGCGGTACCCGGAGTTAAGCCACGCTTCGGCTTTCTCCTGAACTTCGGATGCTGTGTCACTCGGCGAAAGAAATTCGACAGCCAGGTCTGGCTGCCCCGGGAAGAACTGGGTTGGCAGACAGTCTGCCACTCGGTCTGCCGCGACAAACGCGATATCGGGAGCCCGGACGGTGTCAGGGTCCCGTTGGATAACGAAGCCGGTCTCGGCACGCAGAAAGTGCCCCAGCTGACCTTGTTCAACGCAAAGACCGATTCTGACTGTGAGGCAACTGACGATTGATCCATGTTCGCTACCTGCTGGCGACGTCAGCCGAACCTCCCCCTATAAGTTCGCATCGCTGTTGCGGATGGTTTTCAAGCAACGATTCTGCCGTCACCAATTGTCGAACTTCGGGTGGCGTCGCCGTGGACATGGTCGTTCACGGCGTCGATGAGAAATCTCCCGCCAGCATAGAACAAAGGATACATCCGGCGAACACTTATTTAGTTCACGGCAAACTGAATAATTCTCGCAGCGTGTCCCGTGCTGTCCTTGTGGGCGGCATCGCTGATGCGGAGTTTCAGCGTGTGGTCGCCTTCGGGGAGGTCGGCGGCGAACATGACCGTTCTGGGATAGTGGAGCCCCTTACTGAACTGGTGGAACAGGTCGACTTTCCTGAACGCTCCGTCGTCGATACTGGCTTCAACGATGCCAGCGTCCGGGCCGGCGACGACGAACGCACCGATGGCCTGTCCGTTGAAGTTGATCGTTGTTTCTGAACCGGGCTCCGTCGCGCAGAGGAGTGGGATGTTTGTAAAACGTTCCCGCTTGCCCCCCGAAATGTTCTTCCAGTCCGGCGTGTGAACTTTCCAGCCGTCGCCGGTCGATGCCGTTTCCAAAGCCTGAAAATGCCCATTGGAATAGCTGCCTTTATCCAACGGTTTTTCAGGAGTCGGATGGGCTGTCAACCTGGCTGACGGATCCAGAGACTTCGACCAGGCGTCGCCGAGCAACGTCTGAATCATGTCAGCGCCGATGCGGTTTCCTGGCGGCTTAGGGTGTGTCCCGCCGTACTCTTTCCAGGTGAGCGTTCCGGCGGTGATCCTGTCGGCGGCTTCGCGAGCCAGATGAATCGTCGACACGTCGTAATGCTCAAGGACTTCCGTGTGACTTCCCATCGAGACCGGAGTCTTGCCGGCCTGGATCATTTCGAGCATGCCGGGGTTCACAAAATATGTGACGACGATGTCCATGTTCGGGTTGTGGTTTCGACATTGTCGGATGATGCCTTCCATGCCTCGGATGCATTCCCGGCGTGCGTGGCCGGCGTCCTGATCGTCGTTTACGGCGAACTCGATAAAGAACAGATCGACCGGCCCTTTCGAAAGGACATCCCGGTTCAGCCGAAACGCTCCGGTCGTGGAACACGTCGACGAGATGCCGGCAGCGGTGAAGGTGAAATCTGTATCGGGATACCGCTTCTGCAGATCTTCACAGACCATCGGGCGGTAACCGTTCATCTCGGTGATCGACCCGCCGATGAAAGCGACGTGCCCTTTCTGCTCCCGCTCGAACTTAATCTGCGAGTTCGTGTAAGAACCCCGGCGGATGATATTTCGATTCGGCTCGGCGGCTCGTGAAAAAGCTGGGCCGACCGAAATCAAAGCGAGCAGGCAAGGAATGAGGATTCTGGTGAACATCGGAGGCGGGGCTTTCTATTCCAGAAGAACGGAACGCAGAGATCACTGAGGACTCGCAGTGAAAAAGGAGAGCCATCGTCGCGAACTCAGCAATTTTCCTCGGCGATCTCTGCGGTTAAGACTGGACAAGGCAAAAACTCAATCGAGGTTCTTGTGAGTGCCGTCGCAGCGAGGTTCGTTGCCGGTGTGTTTACAGGCGCAGAGGTGAGCATCTTCGTCTTTCTCGGCGGTGAACACGTTGGGAACGAATGATGTGCCCTTGTGCTTGCCATCGCAGAAGGGCTGCCCTTCGGAAAGGCCGCAGGTGCAGAATGCGTATTTCTTTCCAGCTTCCAGCGACACTTTGATGGGAGCTTTGCCGGCGATCGTTGGTTTGTCGGACATGGTCGGTTCCTTAAAGGCAATGTTGAGTGCTGGTCGTAAGGCGGCAGCAAATCCTACGGTTAGCTGTCGAACCCGGACAGGTCCGCTCCCAGTCGGTCGGCCAGTTCGTTGATCTGTCGCCAGGTTTCGTCTGGAATGGGAACGCCTTCGGACCGACGTTGAGCGTCGCGGCGGAGTTCGATTTCTCCCGGCAGCAGGATCTCTTCGACGCCCGGCAGCTTGCGGCAGCTCTTCAGCGAGTCGACATACCTGTCCATCAGAGCGTCGTACTCGGCGCGGTCGATGAACTGTTTGACATCGACAAAGTACATCCAGACACCGTTGGCACCTCGCGGCAGATCGGTTCTGCAGATCCCACTTCCTGAAAGCATCCCACCAAAGACGTCAATCATCATCGACATGCCCGAGCCTTTGAAACCAAGCGGGCCGCCCAGCGGCAGCAGCGCGCCACCGTCGTAGAACTTCTGGGGGTTGGTCGTCGGGTTGCCTTCGGAATCGATGATCCAGCCTTCAGGAACCTGATCGCCTTTCTGCAGCGCGACTCGAACTTTGCCTTCTGCGGTCGCGCTGGTCGTCATGTCCAGAACCAGCGACGAATCTCCCCACGGAGCGGACATCGAGATGGGGTTCGTCCCGAGCCGTCGTTCGATGCCGCCGAACGGGGCGACACCACCGGGGCCGGGAGCATTTACCGCCATCGTGGTTGTGCAGCCCTGTTCGGCAGCTTTTTTTGAGTATGAGCCCAGCCGACCGACATGGTTGCAGTTGCGGATCATGACCGTTGCCGTACCGACGTTTCGGGCAAGTTCGACTCCGCGTTCAACCGCCAGACTGGCCGCGACCTGACCAAAGTTGAAACCGGCATCCAGGACGGTGAACGAGCCTCCGGACCGCACGGTCTCGACTGGTGCTCCGAGTTTCACAAAGCCATCGTCGATCATCTGAACGTACTGCATCAGTCGCATCACGCCGTGGCTGTCATGGCCGACTGCGTTCGCCTCGGACAATTCTTTTGAAACGATTTCCGCATCAGCAGCGGGAGTTCCGGCAGCTTCCAGAACTCGATTTGCGAGAGCCTGAAGATCGGAAACGGAAAAGGTCGGCATGGCAGATGGACTCCGGTAAGTTGAGTGGTGAGAGTGGCTCTCTGAGGATTTGGGCGGGACAGTAAGCTCGCCTGCGAGCAACCGGCGACGAGAATACGCGTACAAGCTCTGCGGGTGCCAGCATGATGTAGTTCCAGGTCGGAGCCGGGAGCTGCGAAGGCAGTCTGCTAACGTAGATGATTCATCGGGTTCCCAGTGGACACGACCGACTCGCTGAAGACGAGTCGTCAGACGTTGGCCACGTCCATGACAATGCATGTAACGTCGTCTTTAGAGCCAGCCTGCACCGCTTGCTGAACCAGATCGACCGCAAGATTTTTGGGGCCAGATGACTCTGCAGCCAGGCTTTCGATGACGTGGTGGTCCAGAGCGTCGTGGACTCCGTCGCTGCTCAACAGGAACCGATCACCAGGCTCCATGCGGACGACATTGACTTCCTCGGCGTCGGCTTCAAAGTCGCTTTGCCCCAAAGCCAGCAGGATGAGGTTTCGTTTCGGATGAGTCCGCGCCTCATCCCGATTGATCAAGCCTGACTGGACCAGAATCTCCACCCATGAATCGTCAATTGTCAGTTGTTTGAGACTGCCTGCTCGCAGATGGTAAACGCGACTGTCACCGACAGAAGCAACAAATAAAGTGCGTCCGACACGAACTGCCAGCACCAGCGTTGTTCCCGGTCCACCCGAATCCTGATCCGTCCCGAGGGCGCTGACGATGTCGTTGGCTGTTCGCAGCGAATCCTTGATGCAGTCTACGATGCTGGCAGCGGCGGCTGTCGAGTCTTCCGAATCTGGATCAAAATCCAGAAACCGGTCACGGCTGAGTCGCACTCGCTGCACAAACTGTTTAATGGCCAGGCGACTGGCCATTTCGCCGTCGTCGTGTCCACCAACTCCGTCAGCAACGATCATGACATCGACGTCGGGTGAGACGAACCACGCATCTTCATTGTGATCCCGCCCAACTCCCTGGGATGAGAATCCCGCTGCAGTGAAGCTGAACTTTGCATCGGTTCCTGATCGAGGGTCCATTCGTTCAATCTTCGTGATTGTCATGCCGGTGCTCCGTGTCGCGTCGGGTGTTGGTCGCGTCAAATGTTGATTGTAGACGATCACCGATAACGAGGATGACTAGCCGCAGTCAGCAAAGCATGAAAGTGGCTGAATGTTGCGATTATCGATTGGATCGTGAATTCAGTGCAGAATCGTAGGAGATCGATTCGAAAATGGTCACCCACTGCTCAAAGTGGCTAGTTATCAGCCGATTTACCGGAAAGTTGCTCGATGATCTTTACTTTTCGGACGAAGATGCCAATCGGCATGCAAGCTGCGTGGAAAGCCGTAAGACTATGGACTGTCGCCTTCGGTTTCTGCAGGATGGGCTAATACTCAGGAGTGCTTTTATGAAAGATGTTTCAGGAATTATCGCCTCGCAGGTCATGCACACGCCCGTTCTGTGTGCTGATCCGGAAGATACCGTCAGCAAGCTGGAAGATCGGCTTGAAGATCGACACATCAGCGGGATGCCTGTCGTTGAAGACGGACGTATGATCGGCATTGTCACTCAGAACGACATCGTACGACTGCCGGCGTTGATGGATTCAATGACCAACTACGTTTACAACGAACTTCTGTCGAGCGGGCCGATGCTCGAATCTGCCGATGAGAACAACGATGGAATGCCGGACAATCTGTCGTTCCGTGGGCAGGTCGACTCCATGAAGGTCCGTGATGCCATGCGTCGAAAAGTCATTACCTGCGAACCGGCAACGCCGGTCGAGCAGGTGATGGAACTCATGTCCGACCACAACGTTCACCGGATCGTTGTGACCGAAGGGGAACACCCGGTCGGGATTATCAGCACTCTGGACATTCTGAAGTTGCTGACCGGTCGCGAAACTCCTCGCTCCTGACAGGCAGTGGGCACTTGGCTGAATTTTCAGTTGCTGTTTCAGTTGAGGCAGTTGTCGAAGTTGCCGCAAGACATCTCATGAGCTTCGAGCAGGAAGAGCGTCCGTGAAACCCGCCTATCAGAAACGACATCCACCTGCCGGGGCACGTCCCGGTACGTTGATGATTCCTGCCGATTCGCCTCCGCCAGCGATTCACGTCATGGAGTTTACGCCGACGACTCTGGAAGAGCGCAGCATCGACGATGTTGAGTTGCTGGCATCGGTTCACGATTCTGAACACTGCTTCTGGATCGACATCCAGGGGCTCGGTAGCGAGTCCACACTGCGGCGTATCGCCGCGATTTTTTCACTGCACCTGCTCACGCTGGAGGACCTGGCGAATGTTCCGTCGCGTCCGAAGACGGAAATTCACGACACCTATCAGCAGTTCGTTACAAGGATGGTTCGCGTTTCCGAAGACGGGGTCGACCTGATCGTTGAACAGGTCTGCATTATCTGGGGCCGGAACTTTGTGATGACCATCCAGGAAAAGTCCGGCGACATCCTCGACCCGATTCGCGCACGAATGAGAGCCGGTCACGGTCGACCAATCCGTTCGAACGGGCCAGACTACGTTGCGTACGCAATCATCGACTGCATTGTCGACGGTTTCTTCCCCGTGCTGGATCAGTACGCCGAGTGGCTTGGCTCATTGGAAGAAGCGTGCATTTCAGAACCGATCCCTTCGACCCTGGAAGAGATCAATCAGGTGCGGCGAGAGCTGATGATGCTTCGCCGAGCCATCTGGCCACAATGCGACGCGATTCACCGATTGGCGACTGAAGACAGTCAGTTCGTGAGCGACAACGTGCGAGTCTTTCTGCGAGACACTCACAACCACACTGTGCAGGTGGCAGACGTGGTGGACAGCTTCCGCGAACTTGCCTCGGGGCTGCTCAGCACTTACCTGTCGACAACCGGCAACCGCACGAACGACATCATGAAAGTGCTCACCATCATGGCGAGTATTTTTATTCCGCTCACATTTATGGCCGGAATCTACGGCATGAACTTTGAAGCGATGCCCGAGCTGAAGATGCCCTGGGCCTATCCGCTGCTTTGGTTCGTCATGCTGTCGACTGCCGGCGGAATGATTTTCTACTTCCGGCGAATCGGCTGGATCGGTCGTCCGCAGAAGTCTTCGAAGGACGGTTCCAAAACCGGATACTGAAAAGCGAGCAGGAATTTCTCAGTGAACCGTCCCGGTGGACAGACCGCGGTTCGGAGTGTTGCTCATGTAGGCATCCACGTCGTTCAGCGGGTCGAGCCAGTAGCCGGAGCTGATGACTTCCAGCCGGAGCGTGGTCTTGTTCAGCATTTCCTGGTGCATGATCCAGAGGATGGACTTGGACTCGGGAAAATGACCGTCAGCCAGCTTGTCTTCGAACAGGCGGTGCAGCAAGGCCGTTTCCGACATGCCATCAGCAAGCAGTCGCACGACGAATGGTTCCGCGACGGGGTGACTGAGAATCTCAATACCGGCGGCATTTCGAGCCTGCACTTCCAATTGAATTCGTACGGCATCGGGCGTTGGGAATTCGCGGGGGAAGGCCTCAAACAGAAGGCTGCCAGCGTGGAAGAAGTCCGCGTGGAGCGACATTTCCGCATAATGCTCCCACAATTTTTCATCGAGCATCTCGTGAGAACAGTTTTTGATCTGACCATCACGCAGGCGATCGCCGAAGCGACATTTCAGAACAACTTCCGCCGCTTCTGCCGGATCGCGTTCCTGAAGTGACATCAGAGTCATTTCTCGCAGCTCGGCGGACGACATCTCAGACGTGTCGCCGTAATCCATCTTCAGGAGCATCTCAGAGAAGTGACTGTCCTGCCAGCTTTCGGAGAGTTTCTCCAGCACATCGATGGTGACGATGCGAACGTCAAATTCAGTCTTCATAGTTGTCCTGTTCGTGGTACGTGTTAGTTAGCTGTACTTCACACAGCGAGTTGAAAACGGCAGTGCTTCCAGCCGCTCGGCATCAATGACTGTGGCGCACTCGGTACACACTCCGTAGCATCCGGCATCAATCTGTGTCAGAGCCCGTTTGATCTGAGCGATTTCGTCGTTGGTCGCCTTTCCGACGCGTTCCAGAACTTCGCCCTGCTCTGTGTGAGTGGCGTTTTCACCCCAATCGGCTCGGGAGTTTCACTGAGATCTTCGTCGATCTCGTCCGCTCACTCGTTGAGTGAGAGCAGCTTTGCTTCAAGTTCGGCGCGTACTTTTGAAAAGTCACTCTTTGAAATGGAGTCTGGAATTCAGTTCTTTCCTGCTCCTTCGAATGAACAGTGTTTCGAATAAGAATTCGAATTCCGTAACGCGAAACGTGCCTGTCTTCGCGACTTCTAAAGTCGCCAGACAGGCACGTTTCTGAATGTGGTAAAGAAAAGAGGGCTCAGGTCACGCGGCAGGAAACTCGGGAGAGCCCCCCATTGCTCCGCGATCACTTCGCCCTCCCGTCTCGCGTTGAACGGTACTTTGTCGCCGGCAGCTACTTCCACAACTCGGCAACCAGTTCGGTTTCGCGGTCGATCAGGTCGCTGAAGTGGTTCAGCCAGGAAGTCAGCTGACGTTGAGTCTTGCGAGGTTTACCAGCAGAAACTTCATGGCGGGCGTTCCTCAGTTCGCTGAGTAGCCGACGGTAATCCGAGATCAAACGAGCAGAACGCTCCTGCACATGATCGTTGGTTCCTTCGAAGCCGTCATAAAATCCGGCGTCCAGCTTTCGTTGAATGAGGCTACGAAGATCGTCGGCGATGTCGCCAATCACCGAAGCAAGCTCCTGTCGTCCTTCTTTGTCGAGTGAGTCTGAAAGTTCAGCATTCACGGAGTCAACTGCCGAACGGATGCGCTCGATCTTCTGATCCTGAATGCGACGAAGTTCTTCCACTGCGGCAGGGATCTCACCGCGGGTGCCGGTGCTCCTGGGAAGCCGGGAAGATGTCATGGTGTGTACCTTGTCCTTAGAGGCAGCGATTTGAGAAAACAGACTGAATGTAACGTCGATTTCGAATCGGCGTGAGGGCAAATAACGTGTGCCGCCACCAAATTACGTTTTGCGTCTTTCGCCAGGGCCACCCGGCGACGGAAATCTTGATTTGGACCGGTCCGGATCCGCTTTCCAGGGGTACTGCGCCACCCGGTCACCGGCGTGCCAAAAGTGGTCTATCGAGTTGAGACTGCCCGCCGTACCTTCCACACAACGCCACTTTGTAAGGCCGCTTTCACCCTCAGACAGCGAATACTGGATACTGAACTCGTGAAACCACTTGAGTCCCTGCTGCGAACGTTCGTTGAACTGCACCCGGAAGACGCAGCGAGATCTCTCGAATCCCTGCCCGTCGAAGAGGCCGGACAGCTATTCGAAACGTTACCCGAACCGGTGGCAGCAAATCTTGCCGAACGGCTGAATCCCCACATCGTCGCTCCGATCTTTGAGCGACTGGAACCTGATCACGCTCTGAGATTGCTCAGTGCAATCGCTCCTCGGCCAGCCTCGGCCATCGTTCATCATCTCGTCAGCGACGTACGGGAAAGAATGCTGGAACAATTGCCTGACCAGACGGCCAGGCAGCTCCGCGAACTCTTCGCTTATCCAGCAGAAACAGCCGGAGCAATGATGGAGCCGCGAGTCGTCTCGTTCCCGATCGACCTGACCGTTGAGGAAGCGACAGCCGCCATTCGTAAAGCCAGGCGGGACGCGCTGCACTATCTGTATGTCACAAAGCGGGATGGTTCACTGGCCGGTGTGCTCAACATGCGGGATCTGCTACTTAGCGAACCGGCGTCAAAGATCGAGCCGCTTGTCTATCGTAACGTTCTGGCCATTCCGGAAACGATGCCGAGTAACGAAGTCGTTGCGCTGATGCGGGACCGAAAGTTCCTCGCGCTACCTGTCGTCGATCTGGATGGGCACCTGCGCGGAGTCGTGAAGCACAACGAAGCTCTGGAAACCGGGCAGCTTGAAGCCTTCGAAGACCTGCAAAGAATGGTCGGCGTTGGCGGCGACGAGCGGGCACTTTCGCCGGTATCAGTCGTTGTGAAACGGCGACTGCCCTGGCTGATTGTCAACCTTGTAACAGCGTTTATGGCCGCAGCAGTTGTTGCCGTTTTTGAAGACACCATCTCAAAAATTGCCGCCCTGGCGGTGTTGTTACCGATCGTGTCCGGGCAAGGCGGCAACAGCGGTGCTCAGTCTCTGGCGATTGTGATGCGAGGTTTGGCGCTGCGGGAGATCTTCAGTGGAACCCGCAAACGCGTCATCGTGAAGGAAATGACCGCCGGCTTGCTCAACGGTGTTGCCGTCGCGGTGGTTACAGCTGCCGCTGTTTATTTCTGGAAATGGAACGTCGGCCTGGCTCTGGTCATCCTGCTGGCCATGATTGTCAACATGGTCGCGGCTTCACTGGCGGGAGCGGTCATTCCGATGGTCCTGAAAGCGCTCGGTCGAGATCCAGCTCAGTCGGCGTCCATTTTTCTGACGACCGTCACGGATATTGTTGGTTTTGCATCGTTCCTTGGGTTTGCTGTGCTGTTTATGGAGATGCTCGAACCGCTGGCCGCAACCACTCCGTAGCTCTTGTCGACACGCCAGTTTCTGTCCGGATGAATCATGCCTGAATTTCTACAAACAGTTCACCTGACGGATGTCGCTGACATGCTCATCGTCAGCGCGTGTGTCTTCGTCATTCTAAGGTGGATTCAAACGACGGCTTCTCGTGGCGTGGCCATTGCGTCTGGAATTCTGACCGCCATTTACGTGATTGCGGAAGAATTCGATCTGCACCTGACAACGATGTTGTTTCAGTTCGGGTTGACGATAGCGGCTGTGGTTTTCGTGGTTGTGTTCCAGGACGATATTCGTCGCGCCGTTGAGCGACTTCTGCTGGCCAGTCGCTGGCGTGGACGAAGGACCGGAACAACAACACCCACGCATATCGACACATTGCTGAAGACCGTATTCGACCTGGCGCAGATTCGTCGTGGCGCGCTGATCGTGATGAGTGGCGACGAACCACTCGACACTCATCTGGACGGCGGCACAGAATTACTCGGTCGAATCAGTCAGCCGTTGCTGGATAGTCTGTTCGACCCACATTCGGCCGGACACGATGGAGCCGTCATCATTCAGAACGGGTTTGTAACGCGGTTCGGCGTTCATTTGCCGCTGTCTGAAAATCGTGAAAAGTCTGACGGTCTGGGAACTCGACACCGTTCTGCTCTGGGATTGTCCGAGCGTTCGGACGCGTTGATCCTGGTCGTCTCAGAAGAGCGCGGTCAGGTCAGCATCGCTCAGCACGGCGAACTGCGTCGGCACGTTTCGCGAGACGATCTGGCGGAAGCATTGAACGGTCATCTGGCGAGTACCGATTCCGTTAAGCGTCCGAACTTCTGGTCACGAGCAAGCGGTCATCCGAGGACGAAGCTGTTGTCTGTCCTCATCGCCGTCGCGGCATGGTTCATGATGGCTTCTGACCGTGATCAGGTGCAGCGGGTGTTCGTTGTTCCCATTGAGTATCGCAATGTCCCAGCCGCAGTCACTCTGCCAGAGTCGATCCGCACCGAAGCCCGCGTCACGTTTTCGGCGACGGAGCGAGCTTTCCAGTTCATCGCTCCCAGCACACTGAAGGTTTCGCTTGACCTGAGCGAAGCCGCCACAGGGAAAGATGAATTCACACTGACCGACTCCAGCGTCCGCCATCCCGCGACGTTAACGGTCTACCGCATCGAACCCCGCATCATCCGGCTCAACGACTGACGTCGCGCAACGACGTAGTGCCCCAAAAAAGTGTCGATCGTCAGTCACCGAACTGTGCCGCTGATCAAAAGCCCGTCGGAAATGCAGACTCAACGCATGGTTTCTGAGTTCGTCTGGATTCGGACGTGGCCATCGCAGAATTTGCAGGCGACTTTCATGCCCAGGTATTTCGGAGCGACTCGCAGTTCTTTGTCGCAGTGGCCGCACGCGGCGTAAAACGCTTTTGTTCTGATGCGCGGACTGGCGAGGTCAATCTGGAACTGGCCGCTGCAGTGTTTGCACGCCACGCTGACGCCAGCGTATTTTCGGTTGATGCGCAACTCTTCCGTGCAATGCGGACAGACCAGGTAATATCCTGCGACTTCGACGTCGATCACGTTGTCGATCTCCTTCAACTCAAAGAACGCCGGAACTTCCACGTCGCTGCGATACAGGTCCGGGTTCAGGAGCGCTCGACAGAACTGACAGTGGATCAGATTGGCAGGCATATCCTGCAGGCAGTCGGGGCAGGGGCCTCCGGGCCAGGTGGGCATGACTGATTACCTCAAATCCTACAGTCCTGAAGTCTGCTGCGACCATTTTGCAACCTGTTGATCGAAATCTTTTCCGATCGACTTCGAGCCCGCCGGCGCCTCGCCATCAAACAGGTTCTTAACCTGCTTAAGATTTTTCGCCAGATCTGGTGAGGTTCGTCTACCTGATTTTGAACAGGTTTTCTGCCGGCCAGACCGCAGGTTGGACCTCTTGAAACGCTGATTAGTTGCGAAAAAACGTGAAGACGAGCACAGAATTATGAATCCAGGTCGGATTGTCCAGTCGCGTTGACACCGTTGCGGAGCCGGTGCAGGTTCGACATCCTGAGACGATTTCACGAGGCAATCCCCTGGGTTTTCACTGAGTTTGTCGTGGGGGTAAGGTGTCCGGCAGGTAAGGATCCACCAGCTGATTTGGTGAATTCTCCGATGTCACTCGCATAATACCGGCCAGTGTTGAGTGATTCGGTATTCGGGCCAGTCGGGGAGCGAGTGATGAATGCGTTATTCGGGCTGGTCGCCCGTACGAAACTGCTGCCACCAAATGTCCGGGCAAAGGCAGTGCAGAAGCTTGGCAGTTCCCCATCGAGTTCCGCCGCGCAGCAACTGCTCAAACTTCTGGAGTTGTCTGATCCAGACACCCGGAACGAGGTTCAGGCGGCGATTAAGTCACTCGGAGGAATCATCGTCGAACCGGCCATGCGGCAGGTGGCTCGACCTTTTCCGCCTGCTCAGCGGGCTGCGGCGAAAGCATTAACCATTGCCGGCCCGGCATCAGCGCCAGCTCTTCCACTTCTGGTGCGGCAGTTGGATTCGTCGGTTGTCGAGTTGCGAGTGGCCGTGTTGACCGCAATCGGAGCCGTTGGTTCCGGAGCCGCAGAGTGCGTCGAACCGGTCGCTGGCCATTTGAAATCAGACCATGCCAAAGAGGCGGCAGCGGCGGCGACCGCTTTGGGCAGAATCGGTCCACCCGCGAAGTCAGCAGTCCCACAGTTGATGGGGCTGGTCGGGCATCACGAGAAAGTGGTTCGTGAAGCGGCAAGCAACGCCGTCGGAAAAATTGGTCCTATTACTCGAGTGTTTGTGCCGACTCTGATCGAACAGCTCAACCACGACGACGTTGGAGTTCAGGTCGCAACAGCTCAGGCTCTGGGAAAGATGGGAACCGATGCCGAAAAAGCCGTCGGTCCGTTGAGCACTTTCGTCGAGCATCCGTCGCGGGATCTGCGGCAGGCAGTGATGGAAGCGTTGGGCGGTATTGGCCCGGCGTCGATAGAGGCTGAAGAGGGGATTGCGAGGTGTCTGGATGATCGCGACTGGGGCGTGCGCGAAGCCGCAGCACGCGCGGCGGGCCTGGTTGGGTGCAGGGATCAAGCGACTGTGCGCCGGCTGCTGAATCTTCTGGTGGATAGCCGAGGCAGCGTTCGACGTTCTGCGGCTGAAGCGGTTGGTCGAATCGGCCCCGCAGCGGACGCAGGAGCGACCGGGCTGGTCGAACTTCTTTCTGACAAGTATCAGGCGATTCAGCTGGCAGCGGGAAAGTCGCTCGGACAGATCGGCGGCGCAGCGGCTCAGCACGTCGACAGGATCGTCACTCTTCTGGACAGTCCCGATGCGGAGATTCGTGAAGCGGCGGCAAAGGCGTTGGGGGCAATTGGCCCGTTGGCCAGTCGGACCGCTCCGTCGCTGATTGCGGCATTGAAAGATCCGGACGCTTCCGTTGTGCAGTCGGTTATCGGAGCGTTGGCACAAATGGGAGCTTCCGTGAAAGGCGATATTCCGCGGCTCGTCGACAATTTTTCTTCCAGTGACGACGCACTGAAGCTGGTGACGCTTGAGGCGTTGGGGCAGTTGGCGGCTCATGCCGAATCGGCTGCTGATTCAATTCAGAACTGCCTGTCTGATCGAAACAGGGCGGTGTCCGAAGCTGCCCGAGCCACTCTGGAGAAAATTCACCGGGCTGCACAGGCCGTTACGCCTCGTTGAGAAAATTCGCCGCGCTGCTAAGCAGCGGCCAGGCTTCAAAGTCTGCTGGAACACGTGTCCGGAACACAGAGTTTTCCGGAAGAACTCCGCGCGGCACAGCTCAAACGGTGCTCGACTTACTCGTTACCCTCTACAATGTGGCACGTTTCAGTGAAGAACAGATCATTAATCAGCACGGGATCGTCATGAAATTTCTTGAGTTGAACCACGTTGCGTTGCACGTCAAAGACGTCGAGAAGAGTTGCGAGTTTTACGAAAATGTTCTGCAACTGAAAAAGATTCCACGACCGGCGTTCAAATTTCCGGGAGCGTGGTACCTGCTTGGCGAAGTTCAGGAACTGCATCTGATCGGTGGCCGTGACGTCGAAACCAACTCTCACAGTCGAGGCAACCACTACGCTTTGATGATCGACAGCATGGACGAGTGGGAAAACTACTTCCGCGAGAACAACATTCCCTACGAAGAACGAAGGACTCGCCCTGACGGTGCGTACCAGATTTACGTGACTGATCCGGACGGGCACGCGATTGAACTCTGCACGCCTCCGGGCACAGCAACTGAGTAAGAAACAGTTTCGGCGAGCAACCGACGCCTCACTGGTTCGAACAGTCTCCTGGTCAGTCGCGATTCTGACAAAGCTGATTCTCGAAGAATGCACGGCGGACGGTCGAGGAAGCATGATGATTCGACGAAGCAATCAACTCAGTTTTTCCGTGACGGCGTTGCTGACGGCGGTGGTTGGCTTCACGCTGGTGAGTGCCGCATTTTCACAGGATGACGCAGCGGGAAGATCTGCAGAAGTTGATGCGGAAGCCGCGGTCGAATTGTCCCTTCGTCAGAACGAGACTGTGGCACCGGCAATCGTCGCCGCCGCTGCGGTCGATGCCGAATCCGAAAAAGAACGTATCGAGCGGCGTCGGAAAGTGGCCGAGCAGGAGAAGAGGAAAGTGAATCTTCGAAAATCGGCGCTCGCCGGGCTACTGGTTCTCAGCCTGATCTGCATCGTGTTTCTGATTCTGATCATTCTTGTGGCGTTATGGGCGCGGCGAATTCGCATGCTCACTCATCAGCCGTTGCCGGAAGTTCACCCCGGAGACCCCTTGTGGTACTTGCGAAAAGGCAAAGGCTCAGACTCGCCAGACATTGCCGAATTGACCGACGGCGGTTCATCTCACGAAAAGTTCTGAGCCGTCGTTTTCACAACTGGCTTTCCCGTTGAAAATCCCGCACCGAAACACGGAATCGTTGTATGTCGAAGTTCTTCAAAGTGGCCAAAGAAGGAGCAGTGCCGGAAGGTGAAGGACGCGCGTTTGCTGTCGAAGGCCGCATGGTCGGCGTGTACCTGCTTGACGGCGAGTACTTCGCGATAAACGACTTCTGTCCTCACATGGGGGCGTCACTGGCCAGCGGCTATGTCGAGGATTATGCCGTCAGTTGTCCCTGGCACGCCTGGCGGTTCAGCGTGAAAGACGGCACGTGGCTCGATAATCCGAAGATCAAGACTGATTGCTATCCGGTCCGGGTGGAAGCCGGCATGATCGAAGTTCAGCTCCCGGAGAAAAAGGACGCGTCATCGCCAGACGACACTCCTTCCTGCGGCGGAGCGTGCGGCGAGTAGATTGAGAAATGCGCGATCGATTCTTGAAGTTCATCGACGGTCAACGAAGTGGCAAGCACCCTACTTCGACGAATTACTGGAGCTGAGCAGGGCCGCAATCGATTCGCCCTGTGTCTGAAGCTGGCCGATGATTTCTTCCATCTGGATGAATTGCCGCAGCAGTCGTTCCTGGCGGATAGCCAGCACCGCGTCGATTTGCTCGACTCGATTTTCCAGGGCACCGATCGAATTATCCAGACCGTTCTTTTCGTTGGCGAAGGTCCCGGTGAAGCTGTCGGTCAGCGTTTCCAGCGTAGTCTTGAACTTGGCGGCAACTCCGTTGTTCGTATCGCGAAAGAACGTCTGCACGGCGTTCGGCGATTCTTCGACCACATCGTCGAAGACACTTTCGTCGAATTCCAGTTTTCCGCCTTCCGTCGATCGAACACCGAGATCGGCCAGACTTCGAATCGACTCGTTGGAGCCGAAGTAGGATTTGTTGATCAGATCGTTCAATCGAGTCGTCACTCGGAGCACAATCCCCTGCCCCTGCAGGATGCCACGCTTGGTTGGATCGGCATCAAACTTTGTCAACTGGTCCGTGGTGGTGATGTACGAGTTGTACGCGGCAACCAGCGACTTGATCGCATTCTTTGCTTTGGAGTTGTCACGAGCGACTTCGACATTGGCCGCGCTCGTGCCAACGGATTTGGCTGTTACGCTGACGCCGGACGCGACATTGTTGAACTGGTTGCTGCTCGAACCGATCAGGAACGATGTCGCTGGCGATGATCCCACCTGAAGCAGCGCGTCCTGAGCCTGCGTTCCAACCGTCAGGCCAAGATTCAGATCTCCATCGTCAATGATGAAACTGCCAGCCGTTCCGGTCTTTCCCGACGTTAGCGAAAGGCGAAAGGAATTGAATGCGGAACCATCGTTGAAAACGCCGGCGCTGACTCCGAGATTTGCGTCGTTGATCTTTGTGACAAGTGAATCCAGCGTGTCGTCGGCATCAATTGTGATGACGGTTTGATCGCGAGCGGAGATCTCCTGATTGCCGCCAGAGCCAACAACTCCGGTGCCGAGGATCCTCAGGTCCGCCGCAGTCGTGCTGCCGACCTCTTCGATAGTCAATGCCCCGGCACCGGCAGCGTTGTCTTCAATGACAAACCCGTCGCCGGTGTCATTCAACCGTGCGGTCACCTGAACGATGGATGCCGCGTTGATTCGTTGCAGAATGTCGGCAATGTTCGTTGCGGATGACGAGATCGCGATCGACTCCTGATTGCCGGCTGAGTCTGTAATCAGGAACGACCCGGACGCGACGCTTTCTCCGTCAGCGGTAAAGTCATTGAGTGAAGTTTGCAGTCCGATCCGTCGCACACCGAGCGAGCCGGAGTCAACAGACGTGCTGGCGGCGTTGACAGTCAGCCCCAGATCGGCTGCGACGGAGCCGCCTCCAACATCTGCAATGATCAGATTGCTGGCTGTCGCGCCGGACGAATCAACGACTTCGATGCCGGTCCCGAGTTCGTTGTACCGAGCGGTCAGTGAGAGCGGATCGCTGGTTGTGTCGTCAACCGCTCCGTTGATCGCGTTCAGAATTTCGTCCAGCGATTCGGCGCCGCTGAGATCCAGCGTCGCGGTCAGCCCTGATCGATCCGTGACAGTGATGCTGCCCGGTGTGGTGATGCCCTGACCGCCGTTCAGATTCCGGATCAGCTTAGAGCCAAGACCAGCCAGCAGCCGGTCACCTGTCAGCGTATTCCCAACGGCGGCGTTATCAAGCCCGAGTGCCGCGACGGACTTCCCACTGTTGATGTCTTCGACGGTCAGCGTTCCGCCGCCTGCTGCATTGTCTGTCAGGACCAGCCGCCCATTTGAAAGTGACGCCGTCAGTTTACCACCGTTGGCTGAATCGTCATTGATGGCGCTGATCAGCTCTCCGAGATCAAAGACGTTGTCAAGATTCACATCGATTTGCGTGCCGTCGGTTGTGGTAAACCTTAGATCGTCAGCACCGTCAAACTGGAACACACCGTTGCCATCGTTGAGCTGGTCGAGGGTGAAATCTTCGGTCAGGTAGTAGACTTCGTTGCCAGTCAGCGTGCTCGCCGCGACGGACTGCTGAATGCCCAGATCAGTCGCCGTTGTCCCGGTGCCAATTTCTTCGACGATCAGATTCGACGTTGTACTGCCTGAAGTATCGGTGAGGATAATCTGTCCGCCGGATGTGCTGGCGGTGATTGACAGGCTGTTGTCGTCGTTGATTGCGCTCAGAACGTCGTCGATCGTGTAGGCTTTTGTGAGGTCAATCGTTGCAGAAGTTCCCGAACGATCGGTGATTCTGATTGATCCTCGCTGCACCGCCTCGCCGCCGTTGAACGTGTCCAGGCGGGTGGACGTCGCCAGCTTCCCGCCCTGCGAAAATGTCAGCGTGCCAGCTCCGATTTTCTGTTCGTCCGCATTGGCAAAGCCTTTTGATGTTCGCTGTTCAGCCGTCGCGAGTCGTAACGTCTGAAACGCGTACGAACCCAGCGTCGCATCGGAGTTTGCGGAAACGGTCAGTTGGTTCGTGTCAGAATTCGTCGTGGTGACTGCTTTGAAAGTTGTTGGCAGGTTCAGCGCATTCACTGCCGAGGAAATCTGCAGGACGTTCGTCTCGAGCGCCTCGATTCCCAGTTTGAGACCTTTGTAGCCGTCGATCCTGGCTTCCATCACTCGAGCCGGCGCGCGTTGAAGCGAAATCAGCTGGGACGTGATCCCGGCGATGTCGATTCCACTGTTCAGCCCGACGGTCGATCTGATCGAAGACATGAGGATTCACTGACAGGAACACAAGGACTCACGCTGGAATTGTTTTTAACAATTCGTTTGAAGGGCGGCGCGCAGTACCGGCCCCGCGTTTCACAACCTGTCAAGTATCGGTCACAGAAAGATTGACGCTGAAAGAACGGTTGCGGGTTTCAGCGGTTGGGGGATTTACCTCAGGGGAATTGCGAGCTGTTCTCGTTGTCGGGTCAGTCAAACTCGTGACGCACCGACGTGGTCTTCCCCGATTACTGCGTAGCGGAGGTTGATCACTGAATCTTCGAGGCAAATTCCTCGACGACGAAAGCGTGTTCCGGTCGTTGACAAGCGATGAGAGGAATTCTGGTAAGTCTTCCGTTCGGCAAGCCGGAGTGAATCGCGGAGGCGACCTTCAGCGTCGTGCCGCATCGATGCTCCGGGTTTGTCTCGACAGAGTTAGAATGCGACTGTTGGCTTATCCGCTTGTGCGAAGCTGTCGCCAATTTCCGCGCCGTGTTCGAGAGAAGCGGCGACGGCCTGCTGGTAACACTCGCCGATGTGAATCACTAGTTCGAGGGCCAGCAGATCCGCTCGCGACATCACGTGCCGGCTACTGCGATTTCCCAGGCCGCTGACAAGATGCTCGACCTGTTCAAGATGCAGTGACAACGTGTCGCGAGGTGACAGTCCGACTTCAGCCAGCACGCTGGCCAGTTGAGCGATCTCGCCGCCCAGGCTGCCGGAACCCATGATGACGTACGTGCGGAGCAGTTCGTGATAGTACGTCTTAATCTTGTCGGGAATCTGCAGCGAACGTGACCGCTTGAGTTTTCCTGAGCCGTCGTTGTTGGCTCGGTGTTCGTTCGCGTCGTTTTCTTCGGTGTCGGACGATCCCTGAGTGATCGCTTCAAGTTCCCGGATGATGTCGCGTTGCTGACGGAGTAGATGGTCGGCTTCGTCTCGTTCCCGAACCAGTCGGCGATGATTGGCCACCGCGTGGTGGTGGTTCTGTTGAGCGGTCTCGACCAGGCGAATGCTCTGCTGGATGACGTTAACCAGGGCTCGCGAACTCCACAGTGCCGATGAGACAAGAATCTCACAGTGTGAAGTACACGCTTCGACGGTCAGGCCATCGTCAGGTTGCTGTGTCAGCAGAACAATCGGGTCACCGCAACCGGATGCACGGATGGCGTGAACGAGGTCCGGAGCATCCCACCTGACGTCGTCGAGATTCGTCGGCCAGCACTCGATCACGATGCAGTCGAAGTTCTCGTTCCGCAGCAGCGTCATCGCTTCCGAAGCGGAACTGACCCACTGATACTTCGGATCGTTGCACCCGACAGCGTCCAGTTGCAGCGTCAGGCCGATCCAGTCGGGTTCGGTTGGGCCGACGCAGAGCAGTCGGAATTCCGGCGGCAACCCGCTGCTCGGAGGAGCGGCCAGCCAGTCGGAATCCTGTGGGTGAATCTGGTCGTCCTTGACCATCGAGTGTCCAATCCTGATCCATCGAGCGGCCGAGCGGTGACGGCGTGAATTCTCTGTGCTCGGCGGGTGGATCTTATATTCGTGGCCGAAACACTGTGTCAACAGGATGTTACGTCAAGAGTGCCGGAACAGATCAGGCGTCGGGGCGAGGTCATCTTCCAGACGGGCGGGACGATGGTCAGCGGGAATTCGTCTCGCTATTCTTTGACACTTCCTGTGGCCCCGTTTGGCCGATCCAGTGCGTTCAATATCGCACTCGGAGTCAGTACAGAAAATCGCAGCGCAGCCGGCATCGTCCGGATTCAGTACGTTCTGCCCGCGGCAGTAGTGAGAACGAAGATGGCAAAGAGTCGACTTGAACTTCGAAAAATGCACGACGCCGCAGAAGCGGCCGGGATTTCCGACAATGATTCGGAAGAAACCCCGAAGAAGAAGAAAAAGGCCACTCGTAAGAAAGCGGCCACGCGCAAGGTTCGCGAGAAGGCTCCGGAACGCAAACGAGCGGTCTGGGTGCTCTACAGCGGCAGCATGAAAGAAGAGGGCCGGTACCCGTACGACCAGAAAGAAGCCGCCGAAGAACGGCTGGCGATTCTGCAGGGACGTGGCAAAAAGCTCTACTTCATGCAGATGGTCAAAGAGTTGATCACCGGTTCCGGAGACGGCGTTCAGGTCATCGAGCCTGTACTGGACGAAGACGATGACGATGATGTCGTCATCAGAAAAGTATCCGCGCCGAAAGACGAAGATGAACTGGGAGATGTCGAAGTCGATGACGCAGACTTCGAGGACGACGACGATGATGAAGAGGAAGGCCTGGACGACGATCCAGATGACGACTAAGTCGCCTTCAAATGAGAAGTTTTTTCAAACGGCGGTCCAACGGGGCCGCCGTTTGTTTGCGCAATGCGGGAGAGCGAACGCGAGCTTCCGAACGGCGCCGCACTCGCCTGAGAACTGACCAGGATGAAGGAGTATCGAGATGTCAGAGAATCATCGAGCGGAAGTTGAGGACACCTATGCCGAAGGTTTTCGGTCGATCTATGCCGAGTTCCTGATCACGGCTCGAGATCGAAAGTGGCTCGACCATGCGCTCCGCGAAGCAACCGGCAACGCGTCGAGCACCATCCTGTGCGATTGCGAAGCCGGTCTGGATCGGTATGTCGGTCCGGGCGGTGACGAGTCGTTCGAAACGCCGGATGGTCGACCGGGAGCCATCGTGCAGATCCACGTGCCCAGGTTCCGCAAGGATCGAGTTGAGGCTCTGGAACGATCGCTACTGGTACGCATCAGCCAGAACGTGATGACTTGTCCGACCGCTCGCTGCTTCAACCTGCTCGACACCGATCCATTCTTCAAGCTTGGTAAGAAGGTTTCTTTCTTTGGAGACGGCCATCAGAAACGTGAAGAACGTTTCGGCCACAAAGTCTGGACCGTTCCGACGATGGGTGGCGATTTTGTCCTTGATCGGCGTTTCGGATTCACCGACGGAGTGATGGGCGGCAATCTGTGGTTTCTTGGCGAAACCGAAGACTCAGCGATTGAAGCGGCTGAACGAGGCGCCGCCGCCGTCAACGACTGCCCCGGCACGATCATGACCTTTCCCGGAGGCGTCGCCGCCAGCGCGTCCAAAGCCGGCAGTAAATATTCATTCCTGATTGCCAGCACGTACGCCGAGTATTGTCCGACGCTTCGAGACTCGCCGGATGTCGAAACTCGCCTGCCTGCCAACGTTCAATCGGTCATGGAAATTGTCATCAACGGTGGCAGTCTTCAGGCCATTTCGGACGCGACTCAGGCTGCCATCAAAGCCTCGGTTGATACGCCCGGCCTGGTCCGAATAACCGCCGGCAACTACGGAGGCCGCCTGGGCAAGAGCTTCGTCTGGCTCAAGCCGGAACTGCATCAGGACGACGAGTAGCCCCGCGTTGTTGAAAGATGCTGCCAGTTCGAATGACTGTCCGGCCAGGAAGCTACATCTTATTTCCGGCAAGTGCTTCCAAAGCGGTCGTACTCCGAAAATGGTCGACCAGATCTTCGGCGAAGCGAAGTTGTGAAATGACCGCCGTTGCGCCGGCTTCGAGTAATCTGATTCGGTCGCCAGGAGTCGCCATGTCGGACGCGACGAGAATAGCGACCGAGGTGCTGGTTGCGTCGAAACTCTGTCGGATTGCCAGTGCTTCGTGAATTGCTTTGACCTCGTGAAGCTGGCCGTCGTCGATGAACGCGGCCACAACGACGTAGAGGGTCGGTCGCTTTTGATCTTTCACGTCGAACCCGACGGAAACCAGAATCTGCTCGAAGCATTCCTTGAGTGGGACGTCTGCGGAAATTACTTTCGCCGACCTTCCCTGTCCGATTTCGCTGGTGCTTTCGAGGCAGCCAGCGGCGAGTATTCGGAACGCTTCGTCGCGCGACGACGTTGCCGGGAGCGGCGGCGTGTCGGCGGCAAGCTCGTTCAACTCAAAGCGAATTCGAGCGGCGGCGTGAGTCAGCGGAACGCTCCACGCGGAAGGCCAGCGCTGCTCGGTCCGCCCGATCGATTCGCACCACGGACTGAAGGCGACCACAAACCGGCTGAGCGGCAGCATTCCTATCAACTGATCGATCCCGGTTGCGGAGTACTCGTCAGGAATACTCTGGTACGAGACAACAAGATCGGGAACGAACTCGCCGGTTCCAATCAACGAAATGGCAGCCGTGAGAGACTGGACTCGGTGAGTGTGCGTTGCCTGCAGAATACTGACCGGCTGCCCGTCGGACAGGGCGCGACAAAATTGCGGCGACTGACACTCGCCAATAAGTAGAACGATCGGCAGCGGAGTTTTGGTCATCGACTCACAGGCTCGAAGTTGATCAGGAAGTTTGCGGCTTATCAGATCGTCGTTGAACTAACCAAAGCGGGGAACCCCGAATTCTGACCGAACCGGTACCGCAAAGTCTCGACCGGTTTAATGCGTGAGAGCGGCTCGGTACGATTGGTCGCTTCGCTGCGGCAGGGCCTGCTGGTTCGGCGCGGCAACAAGGCCGTTTTCAATCGTACTTATCGCGTTCTCCCATCGACGATCAACCTCCGAGGAGACTCCCTGATGATTCACCCGTTGCTCATTATGACTATTGGGATTGTCCTGGTCATCGTCCTGATCATGAAGTTCAAGATCAACGCATTTCTGGCGCTGATCACAGCGGCGATGGCCGTCAGCCTGATGGCGTTTGAGAAGAACTCGACAACGGGAGAAATGGAGCTGGCCAGTAACGCGATTTCGCGTGTTGCTGATGCCTTCGGAGCAGCCTGTGGCGGCATCGGCATTGTCATCGCGCTGGCCGCTGTCATCGGAACGTGCATGATGGACAGTGGCGCCGCTGACCGCGTGGTTCGAGCATTCATGAAACTGCTCGGCGAAGAACGTTCTCCGTGGGCACTGATGGGCAGCGGATACATCCTCGCCATTCCTGTTTTCTTCGACACGGTCTTTTATCTGCTCGTCCCACTGGCCAGGTCGTTCTACCGACGAACCGGAAAGGCCTATCTGAAATGCATTCTGGCGATCACCGCCGGAGGAGCCATCACGCACACGCTGGTTCCACCGACGCCTGGTCCGTTAACGATGGCGGCGACGCTGAATATTGACCTTGGCAAGATGATTCTCGTCGGGGCGATGGTTGCGTTGCCCGCAGCCATTGCCGGCATTTGGGTCGCCGGGCTGTTTGACAGAATCTACAAGATTGAAATGCGAGAAGTCGCGGGGCATGTTGAGCCGGAGCCTTTCTCCGATGAAGACCTGCCAGGACTGTTCGAATCGTTGCTGCCTGTGGTCCTCCCCGTGATCATGATTGCATGCCACACAGCGGCCAGTTCAATTGCCAGCGTCGCCGAGGGCAGCCTCGCTGAATCGGCGAAGGGAATTTCGCACTACACAGCGGTGTTTGGAAACCCAGGTTTTGCACTGCTGGTATCAACAGTTCTCGCGTTACGTACTTATGTGAGACAAAGAAAGCCGTCGAAAGAGGAAGTCGCGAAACTCGTCGAGACATCGTTGATGAGTGGCGGCGTCATTATCCTGATCACCGCCGGAGGGTCGGCTTTCGGAGCGATGCTCAAAGCAGCTCACGTTGGGGACGCCATCAAGGAACTGGCTGAATCAACGTTCGGCGCAGGATCGGTCGAAGGGATGCTGATGCTGTTCCTCGGGTTCGCCATTGCTTCGGTGCTGAAGATTGCTCAAGGGTCGAGTACCGCTGCCATGATCATTACGTCTGGAATGATGGTCGGAATGATCGAGGGAGTCGACTTGCCGTACGACGTCGTTTATCTGGCGACGGCGATCGGGGCCGGGTCGCTGGTCGGTTCCTGGATGAACGATTCGGGCTTCTGGATCTTTGCCAAGATGGGCGGTCTGACCGAGAAGGAAGCCTTGCAGACGTGGACGCCGCTGCTGATTGTCCTCGGAATCGTCAGCATGGCGATGACGTTGATTCTGGCGACGGTCATGCCTCTCACATGAGCAGGAGTGATTTATGCCTCGTCAGAACGGATTTCGGCATCAGTCCTACCCAACGCAGCCAGCCTGTGATCCGATTGTTCTGACGCTGGATGGGGATGCCGTGCAGAGTCTCGACTTCGGGCATCTGCACACGCAGTTTGGCGTTCGTAGAGTTCTGCTGGTGCATGGGACTTTTGCAGGGGATGATCCGTTCGGCATTCATGCGATGATGCGGGCCGGTGCTGAAACATTGCCCGCTTTAGCACAACGCGCCGTGCATCCTCTGATCGATCGGCTGGCCGGCCAGACAAAACGACTGACCGATGCCATCACGGCCGACGTCGCCAACTTCAGTGATGGTTACCGAAAGCGGTTTCAAACACTGGCCGGCGATGATCCGGAAATCAGCCGGCTCGAACCAACCTGGAGCAGCGAGAACAACCACGTCGCGCGCGCTGGACTCGCCGTACGATTGCTTAACGAGCTGTCAGGGCTTCACGCTGACGGATTCGATCCTGAGCACGAAAGAGTGCTCCTCTGGGGGCACAGTCACGCGGGCAACGGCTTCGCGATTCTTTCTAACCTGCTGGCCAACGATCGACAGAGTGTCGAAGCCTTCTTTGATGCGGCAGGCGATTCATTAGGATCGGCTGGTGAGGCTGCCCGAGAAAACCTGGCAGCAACGCCGACTCCGCATCCGATGGCGAAGGCCGTATTTGTCGTGACTTTCGGAACGCCGGTCAGGTACGGTTGGGATACGGACGGTTTACGGTCGCTGGTTCACGTCACTCATCATCGACCGATCAAAGATCACGATGACCCGGCGGCAATCATTCCGGCAGTTACATTCGGCTGCGAAGGCAACAGTCTGGGCGACAACTTCACCGCAGCAACGACCGGCGTCGTCGACGTGCTTGCCGCAAAGCACGGCGACTGGGTTCAGGCGTTTGCCATCGCCGGAACAGACATCGCGCCGCCTCTGAATCGCCAGGATAATGCGAGGCTGGGGACGTTTCTCGAAAGAGGCCTGGCCGAGCCGACGCCACAAAGACTGAAAGAAAAACTGAAAGTCACGTGCACCCGCTGGCAGACTCGAACCAGGCTTCACTCGGACGGTCGGAACCTGCTTGTCAACTACGACTCATCTCAATTGACCCGTTTCGGCCCCGCTCGACAGGCTGTGCTTGGTCATGGAATCTACACTTTGAAAGACTGGCTTCCGAGTCAGCTTTCACTCGTGCTCAAGTGGATGGAGCACGACGGCGCGTAAGCTCAAGTCCGGACGAAACGCTAAGCACATTGTCAGCCTGCGTCGCTTTTTCCGAACTCAGGTAAGGTCGTCAAGCAGCGTTCTCGTCGCTTCGACTTCTGCCGTCAGGCCGTCGACGAGCTTTGTCTGCTGGCCGTCGGGCAGGACTTCCCAGGTGTAAGTCTCGACTTCCAGGTGCGGCGCGTAGTCCAGATCCCGGACGGCGGCCAATGCCTTTTTGAGGTCACCGTGAGTTGTCTGTAATGGGCCGAGTGATTCAGCATTGACCGGCACGTGAAAGTGAACTCGCCATTCTTTCGCTGATGCAAATTTATCGGGTGGCGAGAGTGCCGTGTCCTCAGTCAGGTCGACCTGTCGATGAATCGTTCCGTCGATCGATTGCGCCATCGTCTGGTGGAGGTATCTTGGTTCGACGTACCTCGCCAGTGCCTGCCGCGCGTCTTCATTTTCGCCTGGATTCTCGACGCGGATCGCGCAGGTGATGTGAACTTTGTTGATCCGAATCTGCTCGTCGACAAGCTGCTGGATCGAGTCGGCAACGTCTTCGAACTCGACGGCCTGATGACAAACGTCGTAGCAGACACCCAGGTATTCGTTCACGGCGTCGAGAGATCCGGCGTCTGCAGCCAGTTCGCGTAGCCGGCGGAAGAACTGAATCGTTTCGGCGGTTGTTTCGAGAATACAGAACGGTTCGGGCTCGATCGCCAGGCGAATCCTTCTGCCGTTTTCTTCTTCGAGCTGCTTGAGCGACTTGGCAAGAGTAATCAGCCGCCCGGCGCATTCGTCGGCAAAAGTTGCCGGATAGTCGAACGGCTTAAATCCCAGCGGCACGGTCGACAGGCTGCCTTCCGTTCCGTCGTCGGGCATCAGTTTTGCGAGGATACGCGCGCTGTCCAGCGTGTAGTCAATGCGATCATCGCGAGTCCAGTCCGGCAGGTAGACGTTTTCCTTCACACGTGCGTCATGGAAGTTTCCGAATGGAAAAGTGTTGAGCGTGTAGCACGTCAGTCCCGCTTCATTGAGCCAGTCTGAAAAACGGTTGAGCCTGTCTGAGCTTTCCAGAAGCTCGGAAGCGACCGGTCGAGCCAACCAGAGTCCCGCTGCGAGTTCGCCGACTTGTCTGCGGACAGCGGTTGTGTTTTCACGCAGACCGGCTTCGACTTCTTCGACCGTTAACCCCGGATGGACGTTGGTGCAATAACTGAGTGGGAGAGTGCTGAGTGTCATCGTAAGCCTGCTTAGTCGGCGGGGCGTCAAAAATGGTAATGGACCGCGCCGTTCGATTGAGTTGACTGGAGTTCGGAATGCAGATTAGCCCCTGAAGATTCCTTCGCCGACTCAACAGCGATGAAATTTCCTGGCGGCTCAACTCGGGGATCGCCTCGTTGCCCATGAATCATGGGTGCAATCGGCAAAGTCGCTTCAATCGACGCAGGAAGCCACCGAACGAGCCTGTTTCGGGGTGTGAACTTTTTGGGTTCTGTCGACTATGCCGTCGACTTTGACAACAGGAACGATACTACCGCTTCGCAAACAGCATCGCGTCCAGTTCAGATGGGTTGGGTCCGATAGTCGATGTTGAGTGCGTGGCGTTTATCAGATCGTTCATACCGGCGGTGTTTCAGTGTTCCGCATTTGTAAACATGGTGCCGCTCCGAAGAACGCAAAACTAACGCTGTGATCGTGACTGGTCGGCGACAGATTCGCGGCCAGAGTGAAGTCGGTTCGCTCAGTCTTATTCTTATTTCACTCGGTATACAGGCGGCCGGCGGGACCGCGATTGCAGGCACGACTCTGGGTATCGTCGGGATTTCTCAGGCGAGCGATGCCAGCGCCGACGCCGCAACCGCCAAACGGGATGCACTGGTTTTATCGATCAACTGAGCACTCGCCGGAACAACCCACGCATCCAGGTGGAGCGATTGATCTGAACGCTCCGGAGTAGTCTTTCACTTCGGGGGTGTGCTTTTCTCGCAGAGTTGAGCGTACCTTCGCAAATTTCGTGAACTGGATGTTTATCGATTCGGCGGAATCGGCTATGAGGATTTCTGTCTGATAAACGTGGTTCGGAAACCCGCTCAGGTCGTGATTCAGTCGAATCAGAACATCCTGATGGACGATACAGGACCATGGAAACGTAGAAGTGTCTGGGACGGGACTTCTCCGAGGGACCACTCAATGGAGAGATGAGCGGTCAACAGTCAATCAGGCCACTGCTTTGAAGCAGCGGCAGGGAAAGCCACTCTTGCAGCGGAAAGAGGGAAATAGACGATGACAACTTTTAACACACAAGCGAACGGCCTGAATCGACGTCAGGCCATTGGGCGCCTGCTGGCTGGCGGAGCCATGGCGGTGGCACTTCCCAGTGGTTTGCTGAAGGCTGAAGACGAACGAATTGCAACGGCGATTCGCATTGGTGGAACCTCACACCCGCTGGCACCGGGCCTGCGACTGGCTGTTGAGAGCCGACGAGCTCTCGACGACGTCAAGGACTACACAGCCTCGTTCTTCAAGGAAGAGATGGTTGGCAAGAATCGAATTAACCATCAGCTTTCGTTGAAGGTTCGCGAAACTCCGTTCAGTGCTTATCTTCGCTACGAAAACCCGCACAAGGGTCGAGAAGCAATTTTTGTCGCCGGGAGAAACAACGACAAGATGCTGGCTCACGGCACCGGTATTGAAGCCATCGTTGGAACACTCGAACTTGATCCAAGCGGTGATCGAGCGCTCGAAGAAAGTCGCTACCCGATCACGAATATCGGCATGCGAAATCTGCTGGAGCTGACGATTGCCCAGTGGAACTCCGAGTTGAACGTTCCCGACGTCCAGGTTCGATACTTCCCGAACGCCAAGGTTTCCGACGTCGAATGCCGAGTCTTCGAAAGTTCTTACGACACTAAGCACAAGGGTGTGAAATTCCACATGACCCGGCTCTATGTCGACAAAAAGACGGCCTTCCCGGTCCGAGTCGAACAGTTTGACTTTCCGGCTAAAACCGGTGCCAAGGCGCCGATTCTTGAGCAGTACACCTACTTGAATGTCCAACCCAACAGCGGTCTGACGGACAGCGACTTTGACGTCAAAAACTCTGCCTACGATTTCTAAGCAGCAATTTGTTTCAGGCTCGTTTGCTAAGTCTTAACGTGGCTTGGATCTGAATTGCTGCCCGAACGCTCAGCCGCTTCGTGACCATTCCTGGTGCGAAGCGGCTTTTTTTGTATCGCTCTCATCTCTGGATTAAAACGCCGCAATAGTTGATCGGCCTGCTGGTGATCACGCTACTGACAATTGCTGCTCACTTCGTAGACGGCTGTGCTTACTGTCTCCGCACGTCTGTTATCACGCCTGAGATCTTCTGAGTCGAGTCGCGACCGACGACGGAGCGAACCGACGTCTTTTGTGTTCAAAGACTGCGCAGAACTGCGCAGTCCAGTGACAGACTGCTGCACCTGAAGACTAAATTTCGCCCGTGAAATCGCCCGTTTCCGTTATGAGGCGACGAATTCTTCGGGAACAGCGAAGTTCGAGAAGCAGCAGCAGGCAAGTGGCACGACCGTTGCTTTGTCATGTGGCGACGAAGAATTCTGGATGTCTTTGGACTCGCTCTCCAGACCATCCTGGTCCTGACGTTTTGTGTGAAAGGAAACACATGGTCCGGTCCATTTTCCACCAAAGATCAGTTCGCACGGTTGAATTGACAACTGCATTTCTTCAGCGCGCTCGCTGGCAGCAGTTTTCAGGTTGGTGTTCAAGGAAGTTGAATCACCAGCAAGCCTGATCATCTCAGCGACCTAAGCCTCGCTCAAACATTTCTGAAAGACGCACTGAGACGCAATTCGTTTGCGGTGATTTTCAGAAGCGAACTCACGCTGACTGTGGGGCCGGCGTGCGCGCAGCCTTCATGTTGCTCGTGTCCTCCTTCAGCCAATTAAAGACCAATCAACAGCGGAACACACTCGAAAGCTTCAGAAAATGGAACTCAGAAACAAAGCCACTCGAATTTCTCTGCTGGATTTCAAATCTCCTCAAATGCGGGCGTTCCACATGACGTGGTTCGCATTTTTTCTCTGCTTCTTCGCCTGGTTCGGCATCGCCCCGCTGATGAAAGTTGTGCGGGAAGAGATGTCACTGACTAAGGAGCAGATCGGCTGGTGCATCATTGGCTCGGTCTCGATTACGGTGCTCGCCCGACTGTTCATCGGCTGGTTGTGTGACCGCATCGGTCCTCGATACGCCTACACCGGGTTGTTGCTGCTTGGTTCGATTCCGGTGATGGGAATCGCCTTTGCTCAGAGTTTTGAAACCTTCCTGCTGTTCCGAGTGCTCATCGGAGTGATTGGAGCGTCGTTCGTTATCACGCAGTACCACACGTCGGTGATGTTTGCTCCGAACTGTGTCGGCACAGCCAACGCGACGACGGCCGGGTGGGGGAATCTGGGCGGCGGAGTCACGCAGATGGTGATGCCTGTTGTGTTTGCGTTTTTCGTCGGAGTCATCGGCTTCAGCGAAACGATCGGCTGGCGGGCTTCGATGTTTGTGTCGGGTATTGCCTGTGCGGCTATGGGTGTTGCTTACTTTTTCTTCACGCAGGACGCACCCGACGGCAACTTCCGCGAACTTCGTGAAACCGGAAAGATGCCTCCCAAGCAGCAGGTGAAGGGTTCGTTTCTGGCCGCGTGCAAAGATTCTCGAGTCTGGGCTCTGTTCGTGATTTATGGGGCGTGTTTCGGGATCGAGCTGACCATCAACAACGTCGCGGCTCTCTACTTTCTGGACTACTTTGATTACTTCAAGTCGATAGACCCCGTCAAAGCGGTTTCGACCGCTGGCCTGATTGCCGGTTTGTTTGGCCTGATGAACCTGTTCGCTCGGACGATGGGCGGAGCACTGGGCGATCGCTTCGGCGAGAAGTGGGGCCTCAAGGGGCGAGTTCGCTGGCTGTTTATCGCGCTGTTCTGTGAAGGCCTGGCCCTGATGGTCTTCTCGCAGATGAGCGTTCTGGCTCTGGCCATTCCAACGCTGATCGTCTTCAGTCTGTTTACTCAAATGTCTGAAGGAGCGACCTATTCGGTCGTGCCGTTCATCAATCGAAAAGCTCTTGGCTCTGTTGCTGGCATCGTTGGTGCCGGTGGAAACGCTGGAGCAGTCGCTGCCGGATTTCTTTTCAAGACGTCTGCTGTGACCTGGCCAACGGCTCTGCTGATTCTGGGAGCACTTGTGACGTGCTCAGCCTTCCTGGCCTTCACCGTTCGCTTTTCGACGGAAGCCGAAACTGACGCACGCATTCATACCGAGGAATCAACAGCTCGCCGTCAGGGCGAACTGCTCGGAGCAACCACGTAAACGCTGCGACCATCCTCCCCTCGTTCCTGTGTTTCGCGTGGGAACGGGATATTCAGCTTTGCGTCGTGAACAGTGAATACAGAGACAAATAAGAGATTTCACCGGACGGGATACTGAGCGTCCGGAAGTTCATTCCCGCGCAGAGCGTAGGAACAAGATCGACCCAGAACATAGACAGTTCCGCCGAACGTGGACGCAGAGCGTCCGAGCGTGGGTTCTCACGCGGAGCGTAGGAACCAGCTCTCACCCATAGGATTACGTCCATGATTTCTCCCGCTGACGAAGTTACAGAGCCCGCTGTCGAGACTGCTTCGCCTGAAGACCGCAAGACGATCGTTGTTATCGGCAACGGCATGGTGGGGCTGCGATTCTGTGAAAAGCTGGTCGAGTTCGACACGGCGAAGCAGTATCGCATTGTGACGTTCTGCGAAGAGCCGCGAGCTGCCTATGACCGAGTCGGTCTGACGTCGTTCTTCGCCCACCGCGATGCTCAGAAGTTAATGCTCGCGCGAATGGAGTGGTATAAGCAGAACGGCGTCGAGCTTCATCTCGGGGACCGAGCGTCGGAAATCGACCGTGACGACAAGGTCGTTCGTTCGACGAAGGGCATCGAGATCGCCTACGACTCGGTGGTCATCGCGACAGGGTCATACCCGTTCGTGCCGCCCATTCCGGGAGTCGATAAGAGAGGCGTCTTTGTCTACCGGACGATCGAAGATCTCGAACACATCATCGAATATTCAAAAAAGTCGAAACGGTGCGCCGTCATCGGTGGAGGCTTGTTGGGGCTCGAAGCGGCGAAGGCAGCGCTGGATCTGGGTCTTGAGACGAGCGTCATCGAGTACAACGGTCGGCTGATGCCGCGACAGATTGACGATGCAGGTTCTCGAATTCTGGTCAAGAAAATCGAAGCGCTCGGCGTCAATGTCCTCTTGAACAAGGGCACCAAAGAAATCAGCGGCGATGGCCATGTTGAGCAGATGACGTTCAACGATGATTCAACACTCGACGTCGACATGATCATCGTTTCCACCGGAATTCGTCCGCGAGACGAAATCGCTCGTGAATCTGATCTTGAAGTCGGCGAGCGGGGCGGTATTCAGGTCAACGATCGACTGCAGACGTCCGACCCGGACATCTACGCGATCGGTGAATGTGCTCTGCATGGCGGGATGGTCTACGGTCTGGTGGCTCCTGGCTATGACATGGCCGAGGCAGTCGCTGCAAATCTGACCGGCGGCGATCGGCATTTCAACGGAACCGACCTGTCGACCAAGCTCAAACTGATGGGCGTGGATGTGGCCAGCTTCGGCGATTACGAATCCGGTCCAGACAAAGCGACGCCGCTTTCGTTCGAAGAGCCTTTTTCGGGTGTCTACAAGAAGCTCCTGTTCAGTCTTGATGGCAAGCGTCTGCTCGGCGGAATTCTGGTAGGTGACGCCGCTGAGTACGGCACGCTGATGATGATGAGCAAAGCCGATCAGGACTTGCCATGTGCACCGCACGAGTTGATCGTTGGTTCCAGCAGTGGAGCACCGCTTGACAACATCGACGGCATGCCGGACGCGGCGCAGATTTGTTCTTGCAACAACGTCACGAAAGGCGACATCTGCAAAGCAATCTGCGACGGAGAACTCGACTCGGTTGGTGCCGTGAAGATGTGCACAAAAGCCGGTACCGGCTGCGGTGGCTGCATGCCGCTTGTCACTGACCTGTTCAACTCGGAAATGGCCAGGGCTGGCAAAGAAGTCACCAACCATCTGTGTGAGCACTTCGCGTATTCACGCTCCGAACTGTTTGCCATCGTGAAAGTGAAGAGGCTGGAAACGTTCTCACAGGTCATGGCCGAATGCGGACAGGGCAACGGTTGCGAAATCTGCAAGCCGGCAGTGACTTCTATTCTGGCGTCACTCTGGAACGAAAATATTCTTGAGGATGCTCACCAGACGCTTCAGGACACGAACGATCGATTTCTGGCCAACGTTCAACGAGGTGGTTCTTACTCGGTCGTGCCCCGCGTGCCGGGCGGTGAGATCACTCCTGACAAACTGGTCGTCATCGGTGAAACCGCGAAGAAGTACGGCCTTTACACCAAGATCACCGGCGGGCAGCGCATCGACATGTTCGGCGCCAACGTGCAGGATCTCCCCGACATCTGGGAACGTCTCATCGATGCCGGATTCGAAAGCGGCCACGCGTACGGAAAATCGCTGCGGACCGTGAAGAGTTGCGTTGGTTCCACCTGGTGCCGTTACGGTGTGCAGGATTCGGTCGGTTTCGCGATTCGGATTGAAAATCGATACAAGGGCGTCCGTTCGCCGCACAAGATCAAGATGGCCGTTTCCGGCTGTGTTCGAGAGTGTGCGGAGGCTCAAGGCAAAGACGTCGGGCTTGTGGCGACTGACAACGGCTACAACCTTTACGTGTGTGGTAACGGCGGAGCAACCCCTCGCCATGCCGATCTGTTCGCGGCGGATATTGATGAAGAAACCGCTATTAAGTACATCGACAGACTGCTGATGTACTACATCTCGACGGCTGACAAGCTCACCCGAACCAGCGTCTGGCTGGAAAAGCTCGAAGGCGGACTTGATCACCTGCGCGAAGTCATCATCGAAGATTCGCTCGGGCTGTGCGGTGAGCTGGAAGCTCAGATGCAGAATCTGATCGACAACTACCAGTGCGAGTGGACTCGCGTGGTCAACGATCCTGCTCAGCGAGCTCGCTTCCGCCAGTTCGTCAACACCGAAGAAGAAGAGCCGGTCATCGAGTTCGTTTCGCAGCGTGATCAATCCCGCCCTGCGGACTGGAATGACGAACTGACTTCGCTGGAATTTTTCGGCGAGCTGAAAGAGCGGGAAGAGACACTGTTAAACGGCGACGGTGCGAATCTCATGGCGCAGACTCGGTGGGTCCAGGTCGGCACGGTCGAAAACTTTCCGCACGACGGCGGAGCGACAATCAAATACGGGAAGTCGCAGATCGCGGTGTTCAACTTCTCCAGTCGAGGCGAATGGTACGCCTCGCAGAACATGTGCCCGCACAAGAAAGCGTTTGTCCTGTCGCGCGGAATCGTCGGCGATCAGTCCGGCACGCCGAAAGTCGCCTGCCCGCTGCATAAGAAGACGTTCTCGCTGGAAACTGGAAAGTCGCTCCAGGGCGAAGACTACGACATCCGTACCTTCCCGGTAAAAGTCGAAGACGGAAACGTTTTTCTGGAACTTCCGCCTACCGAAATCCTCGACGAACTGCTCGCCACAGAAATCGGCTGCCGCATGGCCACGTCGTGTCTGACAAAATCTCATGAGACAGTGGGCGTGTGAAATGACACAAGCCACGATCAATGACGCGGCTATCTTGCGGGCGGATACCCCAATCGCCGAAGAACCGGGGCCAACGTTACTCGAACGTCTGCTGGCGGATCAGCAGGAGCTGACGGCGGTCGAACAGTTTTCTCAGGTTTACAACGATCAGGCTGCGCCGGCTCAGTCGAGATACTACTCGTCACTGATTCCTGCGACGGCTCCGGGGCCAGGGCAGCAGTACGCTTTTGACGTCGACCTGGATGCGTGTTCGGGGTGCAAGGCCTGTGTGACGGCGTGTCATTCTCTGAACGGGCTGGATGAAACCGAAACCTGGCGCGATGTTGGATTACTTGTCGGAGGCACGAGTGCCAACCCGGTCATGCAGCATGTGACAACGGCGTGTCACCATTGTCTTGAGCCGGGTTGCATGACGGCCTGCCCTGTTGACGCGTACGAGAAAAATCCGATTACGGGCATCGTCAAACATCTCGACGATCAGTGTTTCGGCTGTCAGTACTGCACGCTGGCCTGTCCGTACGACGTGCCGAAATATCACAAACAGAAGGGCATTGTTCGGAAGTGCGACATGTGCTCGGACCGGCTTTCGGCGGGTGAGGCACCGGCCTGCGTGCAGTCGTGTCCGCACGAAGCGATCTCGATCCGCATCGTCGATCGCGAGCAGGTCATCGAAGACTCAGAAGCCGATCGTTTTCTACCGGCTGCCCCCGAACCACATATCACTCTTCCGACGACGACTTACCGTACGAAGCGCGTCTTCCCGCGAAACCTGTTGCCGGCTGATTACCACTCGGTGTCCGCGCAGCATCCGCACTGGCCGCTGATCATCATGCTGGTGCTGACTCAACTTTCGGTCGGAGCATTCATTTCCGGACTGGTTCTAGAGCGATTCCTCGACGAAACGCTCATTTCGGCGATGCGGCCGGTTCATTCGCTAAGCGCACTCGTCTTTGGTTTGCTGGCACTGGCGTCGAGCACGCTGCATCTGGGGCGTCCGCAGTATGCGTGGCGGGCGGTCATCGGCCTGCGACATTCGTGGCTCAGTCGAGAAATCGTCGCGTTCGGAATCTTCGCCAAACTGGCCATCCTCTACGCTGCCGGCAACTGGTTCGGTCCCTCGTTGATTGTTGACAGCGAGCTCTTTCAGTCGTGGCTTGGGTGGAGCGTTGCCGTTTCGGGACTGGTTGGTGTGTTCTGCTCGGTCATGATCTACGCCTTCACGCGACGAGAGTTCTGGAGCTTCAGCCAGTCATCGATCCGTTTTGGGCTGACCATGTGCCTGCTGGGTGTCGCGGCTGTGTGGCTGACTCTGTTGTTTGTGTCGATGTTTGGTAACAGCGATCAGTCGAGTCGTGTCTCGGAGATCATTGAAACTTATGGCCGCAGTATTTGTCAGTCATTGATGATCATCGCCGGTCTGAAACTACTGTTCGAAGCGAACCTGCTTCGTCCGCTTCTCAGTCGCCAGACAACTCCGATGAAACGGTCGGCTCTTCTTATGACCGGTTCGCTGGCCAGCGTGACGATCGCACGATTTGCCTGCGGAGTTCTGGGAGGTCTCGCCATGCCGGCACTGCTTCTTAAAGCGACCTCTCAGGCTCCGCAGGATCCCGTCTTTCTGATCATTGTGACGGGCATGCTGTTTATCGCGTGCCTGGCTGGCGAACTGCTCGAACGCTACCTCTTCTTTGCTGCAGTTGCTTCGCCGCGGATGCCCGGTTCACTCAGGAGTTAATGTGTCATGTCGACCGACCTCGTTGAAGACGTTGACTTATCCGAAGCCGATGAGTTCGAACTGCCCGTCGTACAGGAATCGCGACTGCCGGCGTTCATGCACCAGCGTGACGGGCACCTGACGCGCGAGTTGCTGCTCGAACCTGGCGGTTTCGGACTTGGCCATGTTCCGGCGAAGTCGAAACCGGATGCCACGACCACGATGACATGTGGGTACTGCTCGACCGGGTGCGGACTCAACATTCATCTCAAAAATGGCGAAGCAGTCAGCCTGACTCCAGCCACGGAATACCCGGTCAATCTGGGCATGGCCTGTCCGAAAGGTTGGGAAGCGCTCACCGTGCTCGATTCCCCGGATCGAGCCACGCGACCGCTGATGAAAGACGCAGCGGGTAAACTCGTCCCGACCGACTGGGACACCGCACTCAGAACTTTCACCGACCGCTTCAAAGAAATTCAGCACCGTCACGGAACGGAGTCTGTGGCGTTTCTCAGCACCGGGCAGATCCCCACGGAAGAAATGGCTCTGCTCGGTGCATTAACTAAATTCGGCATGGGCATTCTGCACGGAGATGGCAACACTCGACAGTGCATGGCAACGTCGGTCGTCGCGTACAAACAGTCGTTCGGCTTCGATGCGCCGCCTTACACGTATCAGGATTTTGAAGAGTCCGACGTCATCGTGCTGGTCGGCAGCAATCTGTGCATCGCTCATCCGATCATGTGGGAGCGTGTTATGCGGAACCCGCATAGCCCGCAGATCGTCGTCATCGATCCTCGCATGACCGAAACCGCCATGCAGGCGACGCAGCATTTGCCGCTGGCTCCGAAGTCAGATCAGGCACTGCTGTACGGCATCGCCAGAATCCTCATCGAGAACGACTGGGTTGATGACTCTTTCATTGAGCAAAGCACAAGCGGGTTCACTGAGTTCGCCGAGTATGTCCAGCAGTTCACTCCGGAACGCGTCGAAGCAGAGACCGGGCTGGCTCCAGAGCAGGTTCAGCGTCTGGCCGAGACCATTCATTCCGGCAAGCGTGTTTCCTTCTGGTGGACGATGGGCGTCAATCAGAGCTACCAGGGAGTCCGCACGGCTCAGGCCATTATCAATCTGGCTCTGATGACCGGAAATATTGGCCGACCAGGAACGGGAGCCAATTCGATCACCGGCCAGTGTAACGCGATGGGCTCGCGGCTTTTCAGCAACACAACCAACCTGCTGGGCGGTCACGACTTCGCCAACGAAGAGCACCGCAGGAAAGTTTCAGACATCCTCGAAATTGCCCCTGAGCAAATCCCGCGCGAACCTTCGTGGGCCTATCACGAAATCATCGAAGGTATCCTGCGAGGCAAAATCAAAGGTCTGTGGGTCATCTGCACCAACCCGGCGCACTCATGGATCAATCAGACTCAATGTCGAGACATCCTGGAGCGGCTGGATTTTCTCGTCGTGCAGGACATGTACCACACGACAGAAACCGCTCAGATGGCGGACCTCGTTCTGCCCGCGGCCGGCTGGGGCGAGAAAGAAGGGACGTTCATCAATTCGGAACGCCGCATCGGCGTGTTGAAGAAAGTCCGCAAGGCTCCTGGCGATGCGTTGTCTGATTTCTCGATCTTCCGACTGATCGCCGAATACTGGGGTGTCGGAAAAATGTTCGAAAAGTGGAGTTCTCCCGAGGCGGTCTTCCAGCTTCTCAAACAACTTTCCGCCGACCAGCCATGCGATATCACTGGGATCGACGATTATCGTATGCTCGACGAAATGGGCGGCGTGCAATGGCCTTTTTACGAAGTCGAAGATGGGAACGCGGAAGTCGGAACAGACGGCTGCGACTCCCCGATTTCCACGTTCCGATTTCCGACCTCTGCCGAGCGTCGCCTGTTCGAAGATGGACGCTTCTACCACGCAGATGGTCGCGCGAAGTTTCTGTTCGAAGAGCCCAGACCCATGCCCGAGCAGCCTTCGTCGCAATTCCCGCTGATTCTGTTGACAGGACGAGGCACGGCCTCGCAGTGGCACACTCAGACGCGAACCTCAAAGTCTGCCGTACTGAAGAAGCTGTACCCGGCAAAGCTATACGTCGAGATCAACCCGACCGACGCCCGCAAACGAGGCATCAAACCTCAGGACACCGTCATCGTCATGTCCCAACGTGGTAGACTCCGTGCCACCGCCTTCGTTACGCCGAACGTGCAACCCGGCCAGATTTTTCTGCCGATGCACTACGAAGAGGTCAATCAGCTGACCGACGCCGTCTTCGACCCCTACTCAAAGCAACCATCCTACAAAGCCTGCGCTGCTCAGGTGCTGCGGATGTAAAGGTGCCCGCGAAAGCTTTCAGTCAGTCACACGTCTCGCCGCACCTTCAGATTACGTTGGAATGTGGGAAGTCGAGTCGCACCCCGTCATAAAGACGGCTGCATCGCGGGCGTGTGGGTCGGCTCGGCAGGGTTCCCTCAGATCTTCGTCGATTTGCCCGGGAAACTGTGCGCCGCAGACTCGATTCCCGATCTCAGTGCAAGACCTTAAACTCTCGTGCAGACAGACAACGGGCACTTAGCAGTGATCGCTTTTCGACAGAGTTCACAAGGCCAGCGAACTTCGAAGCTCGCGAGAACGTCTGGACTTCGGGCCGCAATTGTCTGATTTCACGAAACACAACGACTTGCAGTTTGAGGCAAACCGATGGCGGACAAAGGCAAAATTGTACTCGCGTATTCTGGCGGGCTGGACACAACCGTCATCCTTCACTGGCTGGCCGAGCAGGGCTACGAGGTCATCTGCTACCTGCTGGATATTGGCCAGCAGGTGGAGGATCTCGACGAGATCGGCGAACGAGCCAAACGAAACGGCGCGTCGACTTACGTTGCCGTCGATGCTCGTGAAGAATTCCTGCAGGATTACTTCCTGCCGTGTCTTCATTCGAACAGTGTCTACGAAGGTCGCTACCTGCTGGGCACGTCGATCGCTCGACCGCTGATCGCAAAGCATCATGTCAGGATCGCTCACGAACACGGAGCCAACACGGTCTGTCACGGAGCGACCGGCAAAGGCAATGATCAGGTTCGCTTCGAACTGGGCTACCAGGCTCTGGATGCGGATCTCAAAATCCTGGCTCCCTGGAAAACCACCGACTTCATCGAACAGTTTGCAGCCGGTCGAAAAACGATGCTCGACTATGTCGAGAAGCACGGTCTGGAAGCCAAAGCCAGTCGATCGAAACCGTGGTCATCCGACGACAACCTGCTGCACATCTCGTACGAAGCTGGCGTGCTGGAAGATCCATGGGTGACGGCTCCGGAGGAAATCTTCGAACGCATGGTGCATCCGACAAAAGCTCCGGACGAAGTCGAGCGGTTCATCATCCACTGGGAAGCCGGCGTTCCCGTGAAAGTCAGTTCGTGCGTCACGAAGCCTGGCAAATTTGAAGAGATCGATATCGAAATTGCAGAACCCGCCGACACACTGGCGGAAGGTCTGCTGCCTGTCTTCGAATATGTCGACGAAGCCGCCGCTCGAAACGGGGTTGGATCGCTGGGCATGGTCGAAACCCGTTACGTCGGCATGAAGTCACGCGGCGAATACCACGCTCCTGGCCACACGGTTCTGCTGGAAGCTCACCGCGATCTGGAAGGTCTGACACTGACCGGCAGCGTGATCAACGAGAAAGAACGGCGTCTGGCCGACTTCGCCGCGCTGGTTTACAACGGCTACTGGTTCGATCCGGTTGCAGAAGCTCAGCGAGCGTTTACTCAGACGACGCAGAAGTTCGTCACCGGGGAAACCCGTGTCGCACTTTACAAAGGCAACGTCTTTATCGAAGGCCGCCGCTCGCCATACAGTCTCTACGACGAAGCCGTCGCAACGATGGACGGTCAGGACGAAAGCTACCGACAGGAAGACGCAGCCGGCTTCATCCGCCTCCACGGCCTGCCTTTGCGAGTGAAGCGGAAAGTTCAGGGGCCGCCAGCGGGTGGTGAAGATATCTGAAGTCCTGTTTCGGATAACTCGCGGATTCTAGCCACAGAGGCACGGAGACTCAGAGATTTTCAGGAGCCTTTTCCTCTGTGCCCCTGTGGTTAGCGGATTCTGATGGCCAACTCAGAGAATTTATTTCGAACGGATTCCTGAAATCCAGGACCGAAATCGTTTCTCGATTCTTTAATCGCGTTGCTTCCGCCCAGACACTGACCGCTCAACACGATGGAGACTTCAATCATGAACATTTCACGACGTGGATTTATCGCCGGTGGTGTCGCCACGCTGACCGGATCAGCAGTTGCTGTTTCAGGTACAGACGTGAACGCCGCAAAGGCCCCCGTTCGAAACGGTGCTTCGCACATGAAGCTGAGTCTTGCTGCTTACTCGTTCAATCGAATGCTGCCTCGCCCAGGTCGAGGCCAGAAGGGAGAGATGACGCTCGAAGATTTCGTCGACTACTGCGCGAAACTGAATCTCGACGGTACCGAGCTGACGTCGTACTACTTCCCCGAAGAACCGTCGCGAGAGTATCTGCTCAATCTGAAAGAGCAGACGTTTCGGCTGGGACTCGATATTTCCGGGACGGCGATCGGCAACGACTTCTGTCTGCCGGAAGGTGAGCAACGACAGGCTCAGCTCAAGCTTTGTCGGGACTGGATCGACCATGCAGCCGTTATGGGCGCACCCGTCATCCGAATCTTTGCCGGCAAAGTTCCCAAAGGCGGCACTGAAGAAGAGGCTCTCGATCTTTGTGTGGCCGGCATCAATGAAAGCCTGGACTACGCTGCCGAAAAAGGAGTCCTGCTGGCACTGGAAAATCACGGCGGCATCACGGCGACACCTGAGCAACTGCTGTCGATCGTCGAACGTGTCAAAGATTCGAAATGGTTCGGCGTCAATTATGACAGCGGAAATTTCCGTACGAAAGATCCTTACGGCGACCTCGGAAAAATCGCCCCGTACGCAGTGAACGCTCAGATCAAGGTGGCACTCAAGACTCCCGATAACGAGCACAGGGAAGCCGACCTGAAGCGGATGGTCGAAATTCTTCGAGCCGCCAGCTACCGCGGTTACGTCGTTCTCGAATACGAAGAAGCCAAACCTTACGAAGAAATCCCGGCTTATGTCGATAAGCTGCGTGAACTCATTGGATAGATATTGAAGCGTTACCGCGACGTGATTTCAGCACGCCCACCAACCACCGGGAAACTCTCTGGCCATGAGCATTGACATCGCTGTTGTCCCCGTCGCTGGTATGGGAACACGTCTTTTGCCGGCAACGAAATCTCAACCGAAGGAGATGCTTCCGGTTGGACGGAAGCCGGTTGTTCAGTATGTGGTCGAGGAATTGACCCAGTCGGGAATCAATCGGCTGCTCTTTATTACGGGAGCCAGCAAGACGTCGATCGAAAACCATTTCGATACCGATGAGCGGCTGATCACTCACCTTCGCGAAACTGGTCGGGAAGAAGAACTCCAGCAACTTGATTTCGAACGCCGTGACGTCGAGTATTTTTACACGCGTCAGCGGCGTCAGCTTGGACTGGGGCACGCTGTACTTTGTGCCAAGTCTCTGGTTGGCAGTCAGCCGTTTGTCGTTGCGCTGGGCGATTCGATCATCGGGATCAATGCGAAATCCGACATCGTGCAGCGCATGACGGAAGAGTTCGAATCATCAAAAGCCGACATCGTGGTCGCCTTTGAGGAAGTGCCGAAGGCTGATGTTGTACGCTACGGAATCGCCAAACCGCGCGGGGCTGTTGGAGACAGATTCGAGCTCGAAGACCTGATCGAAAAGCCGTCGGTGGAGGAAGCTCCCAGCACGTACGCCGTCGCTTCTCGATACGTTCTGAGCCCGGCGATCTTCGAAGCCCTCGAAGATACCAAACCTGGTAAAGGTGGAGAGATTCAGTTGACTGACGCCATCCGCATCCTGTTGAAACGTGGAGCGAAGGGAATCGGCCTGGTGTTGCCTCCGGATGAGCGACGGTTCGACATCGGCAACTACGGCAGCTATTTCAGAGCGTTTGCCGACTTCGCACTTGCCGACCCCGACTACGGAAACCAGTTGCGAGACTATCTACGCGGAGTCCTTTAATTCATTCCCCGTGTCGTTGTTGCCGCGAATTTCCGGGATCATAAACGATGAAATCGCTTGAGTACGCAAAGCAACTGGTTTCGTTCGAATCGACCAGTGTGCTGTCGAATGTTGCCGTGACCGACTATGTCCAGCAGCAGCTTCAGAAGCTCGGCTTCACTGTCGAGCGCGTTGACTACAACGACTCCAACGGAATTTGCAAAGCCTGCGTTGTCGGTCGGAAGGGATCGGGGCCCGGTGGCATGGCTTATTTCGGGCATACCGATGTCGTTCCTGCGGATCCGTGGCTGTTTAAAGATCACGGACCGTTTCAACCAACTGTCAAAGACGATCGTCTTTATGGGCGGGGTTCATGTGACATGAAAGGTTCTGTTGCATGCGCGCTGGCGGCAGCCGAACAGTTTTCCGAAGGCGACCTCAACGCACCGATTTACATCACCTGCACGGCTGATGAAGAGATCGGTTACGGCGGGGCGGCAGAAGTCGCCGCACGATCCGAACTGTTTCAGGAAATGGTGGCCGGCGAAGCCAACGGAATTATCGGCGAGCCTACGTCTCTGGAAGTTGTCCATGCTCACAAAGGCGTCATTGGATTCGTCGCCACCTCGCGCGGCAAGGCGGCTCATTCCAGCACGCGGGAAGGTCTGAACGCTAATCTGGCCATGATCCCGTTTCTCACCGAGATGAAGAAGATTCATGATGAAGCTGAAGCGGATACTAACTGGTACAACCACGAGTTTGATCCGCCGACAATCACCTGGAACATCGGCATCAATGATCACACGAAAGCCGTAAACATCACGCCGCCGCAAAGCATCTGCACGGTCTACTTTCGACCGATGCCTGGCCAGGACGGTAACATTCTGCTGGAACGCGCCCGGCAGGCGGCTGAGGCAAACGGGCTGGACTTCGTCGTGTCAGTGAACGGCGACCCGGTTTATACCGATCCGAATTGCGACTTTGTGCAGCAAGTACTTCAAGTCGCCGGTAAGGAAAAAGCGAAAACAGTGTCGTACGGAACGGACGGTGCAAAACTGGCCGCCTTGAATAAGCTGGTCGTTTGCGGTCCGGGCAGCATCGCTCAGGCTCATACTCACGATGAGTGGATCGCGCTGGAGCAGCTCGAAAAAGGAACGGACCTATATTCACGTCTCATCAGACACTGGTGCTGCTGAGTAAAGTCTAAAGCTTGCGGGTGCCAACGTACTCTGAAGAAAACACGTCGGTAATGAAGACTTCGATTCGTTCGGGTGGTGCTGCTGAGTTTGATGCTGTTTCTTTCGCGAGTGAACTTCCAGCTGCGGTAATGCGAATTCGTTCCGGGGGGATGCCCCAGTTCTCAAGCAATGTGAACACGGCATGTCCCTGGTCATAGCTGCGGGCGATACCGTCAGTAATCGAAGCGGCATCGTCTTTCTGGTCACCGTCTGTCGGAGCGACATGGGAACGGATTTCAATCTTGTTCGGCTTACCTCGAAGCTCGCGCACAATGCTGAATAATTCTGCTTCAGCCTCGCCCGTCAGATGAAACTCTTTGTCACCGTCTTCGTTTGTGGTGGCTGGCAGGAACGTCAGGAACGACCCCACCTGCTGCGGCGTGCCTTCGTCGGTTACTTTGATGCGTCGATCATCTCCCTGTACGGACCTGGATTTGACGCCGCCCCGGCCGTCGTCCTCAGGCGACTCAGCTCCCAGAGTTTCATTCGGACTCTCGACCGGACTATTAGCCGCAAAGTTTTTGCCCGATGGCGCGACAGGCGCTGTCGTAAATCCCATTTTCTTATCGAGCGCTGTCAGCACAGCTCGATATTTCTGTTCGGCAACGATTTCGCTCAACGAGACTAGCATGATGAAAAAGGTCAGCAGCAGCGACATCATGTCCCCGTAGGTGACCACCCATTCGGGGACGCCTGGTGGAGCATCTTCTTCCATCGTTCTGCTTTCCTGATCCGGTCGGCGATTGACTCGACAAAAATTGGATGAGCACTTCGCCCATCACACTTACTTCGCCCATCACACTTACTTCGTCCCAACCGGGCACTGGTTCGAAATCGGCATATACCTCCTGTCCGAACATTGAAAAGACTGCGTCTTTATCAGGCCGCAAAGTCTTCGCAGACGGCAATGTCGAATCGCTGAAGTTCAAACAGTGCCCGATCGAAAGCATTTTCAGAATTCGTTTTCAGCGTTCTGCAGGATCGCGACAACGGAAACAATGGCTATTCCGGGTGTCAGCTCCTGCACAGAAACTATGAAAATGGTCGAACGTCACTAAAACTACTTCGGCAGATTCGGTTAGCGCACGAAAACAGCCCCATCGGCAATTTGCACGAGGGGGCTGGAAACTTGAATTTCGTCCTGAACGGGCACGGTCTGGCGGGATCCGAACTCATGCCACAGAACCGCGATTTCAGCGAAGGTCATCCAGTGTCGGACCTGCTTCCGGAGCGGCGACGGTTGGGTCCAGCGGTGTTCCGTCCTCATTGACGGCCACTTCACCGGAAGCGTCCAGGAAGATCTTGTCGTTCATGATTTCGGCGACAACGATGTCCATGTGATTCTTCGTCGTCAACTCGATAAGCGGTCGTGATCCTCGGTTCAAGGCGACGAGCCGCTTCTGGATCAGCGTCGACAGTTTGAACCGTCCACCGACCTTGTTGACGATAATTTCTTCTTTGAATTCTTCATGCATTGGATTCTGCCTCCCTCGACACGAGGACCTCGATAATTTCATTGACCGCCCGGTTCAGGTCATCGTTGCAAACTTGATAACGGTACCGGTCTGCCGATTTCAACTCTTCCCGCGCCGTCCTCAGCCGTCGCTGGATAACTTCTTCTGATTCCGTTCCCCGTGCCCGCAATCGACTTTCGAAAACTTCTTCCGAAGGAGTCTTTAAGAAAATCGTAATCGCGTTCGGGTATTGCTCCATGACGCTCAGTGCGCCTTTGACATCAATTTCCAGAAACGCCCAGCCGCCCTGGTCAGCAGCTCGATGCAGTTCCGAATGCAAAGTTCCGTACCAGAATCCAGACGAGTGAACCTCTTCGCACTCCACAAATTCACCGGCGTCGCGTTTCTGTCGAAACTCCTCATCGTTGAGAAAGTAGTAGTCTTCTCCGTGCGTCTCGTTGACTCGAATTGGTCTGGTTGTCGCCGAAATCATCTTGATCAGTTTGACAGGTGACTCAGCCACCAGTCGATTAACGATTGTCGATTTACCACTGCCGCTTGGCCCCGACAGGACGACGACCTGTAACGATGTGCTCGCGGTTATTCTTGATGTATCCTGATTAACTGGCTGGTTAGTCATCGGGAAGGCTCCTGGAAAGGCTGGCTACTCAACGTTACCAAGAATCTCACGAATCTTCTCGACAGCCGCTTTCATTTCGACGACGTGGTGGGCAATTTCGACGTTACTTGCTTTCGACCCGGTCGTGTTAATCTCTCGAAACATTTCCTGGCTGAGAAAGTCCAGTTTCCGCCCCTGTGATGATGGCCCGTTGATGACTTTCAGAAACTCGTCGATGTGGCACCGTAATCGAGTGATCTCTTCGTTGATGTCGCAGCGGTCCGCAAAGATCGAAACCTCGCGAATCAGGTGTTCCGGCTCGATGGTGGCGTTGGAGACTTCGAGCAACTCCCGCACGCGTTCAAGTACCTTGTCACGGTAGTTGCTGACGACTTCAGGAGCACGCTGGATAACGGATTCGAGATTCGTCGCGATCTGCTCACAGCATTGCTGTAATTCCGCCCGCATCGATTCGCCTTCGCGCTGGCGAAACTCGTTCAACCCGGCGAGCGCTTTCACCACGATACCGTCCAGAAACGGCCACTCTGCGGCTGCGTCCAGCGTTGAACTGAGTTCGTCAGAAATGACACCTGGAAGGGTCAGCAGCGAACTCACCGAATCGGGCAACGGTACATTGCTGGTTTCGCTGACAGCTTTCAGCTGGTTCCAGTAGCCGGTCAGCAGCTCCGACGAAATCTGATACCGACTTGCCTGGCCAACTGCTGAAAATCGAATACTGACCGATACGGTGCCTCGTGCGACGGCGTTTCGGACCGTCTTCTCAATCAATGGCTCCAGCGAACCGAGTACGTCGGGCAGGCGCGTGGACACTTTGAGATGACGATTGTTAACCGCCTTGATTTCGACGGAAGCCACGAAGCGATCGTTCTGACCGCTGGCACTTCCGAAACCCGTCATACTCAGCAGCAAAGCGACACCCCATCAACAGCGTGGCAGGCGGCGAGTCAAATACCGTACCTGAAAATTGAACCCGGTTGAGACTTACCGGGAGACTATTCTTTCGCCGGTGCAGCGGCGTCAGAATCATTTTTCGCGTCAGCAGGCTTTGCTTCCGGTTCGGATTCTGAAGGTGCTGCGGTTTCGCTTTCTTCCTTCACCGCTGCGCCGGTTGAATCCGTCGTCGTTGCCGCTTCGGTGCCTTTGTCGTCGGTTAACGGAGCGTCGTCCGAACCCGAAGTCGAGCCACCCGCGGTATCGTCGGTGGCTGTTCCGTCAGTCGTGACTTCGTCTTCGCCGCTTCCCATTGAACTCATGGAGCCGCCGGTCTCTTCCGAATCTTTGTCATCGACGACGGTCTCCGCATCCGCAAAGTCACCCTTTTCGCTGGCCTTGCGAGCGAGCACTCCGCTCACGCCTGCCAGTAGAACCCAGGCCGTCACCAGACCAATCGTGATCTTTGTGAAGACGTCGCCGGCTTTCGTACCGAAAGCGCTTTGCCCGCCGAGTCCACCAAAGGCACCAGCCAGTCCGCCGCCGCGGCCTCGTTGAAGAAGCACGACGAGAATCAGCAATGCGCTGATCACTCCAAGAAGGAGCATTGAAAAGTCCGCCAGGAAACCCTGCATTTGATTTTCCTTCCGACCACAGTCGATCGGGTAGTTGGCTCACTGCTGTGAGACCAGTATTCCGACTGAATTTACGATACCGAGGCGACACCAGCCTGGATGATTGGGATAAACAGCTCAGCCTTTAGACTTGCTCCACCGACCAAAGCTCCGTCGACATTTGGCTGGCCAAGCAGACCGTTGGCGTTGTCCGGTTTGACGCTTCCGCCATACAGAATTCGAGTGGCCGCAGCGACGTCGCTGTTGAAGCGACCTTCGAGCCAGCCTCGCAGAAATTTATGAGCGGCTTCGGCCTGTTCGTCGCTGGCAACTTTTCCGGTTCCAATAGCCCAGACCGGTTCGTAAGCGATGACGACATCGGCCATCTGGTCAGCAGTCACGTCGGTCAGGCCGCCGGACATTTGAGTTTCCAGGACGGCTTCAGTGCGATCAGCTTCGCGGTCTTCGAGCAGCTCGCCGACGCAAAGAATGACCTTCAGGCCGACGTCCAGTGCCTTGCGGACCTTTGTGTTGATCAGCTCGTCAGACTCGCCATTGATCTGGCGGCGTTCGCTGTGGCCAAGCACAACCCACTTGCAGCCGACGTCCTGAAGCATTTCACAGGACACTTCGCCGGTGAACGCCCCCGACGTTTCATGCCACGCGTTCTGGCCACCGACTTCTACGCCTGAGCCATTCGCTTCTGCAGCAGCCAGACCAAGGTACGGGTACGGCGGGCAGACCACGACTTCGACCGGTCCGCCTGGAGCAGGGGCTTCAGCTTTAATCGCAGCGACCAGTGCTGGGCCTGATTGGCTGCAAGTGTTCAGTTTCCAGTTGCCGGCAATAATTGGTCGTCTCATGGGAGAACGCTACCTCAGTTTATCGATGGTGACAGGAGCCGAGTGCAGCTCCACAGCGACATTTGTCGCAGAAGAGGTCGCCCTTTATCAGCGTCGTCGGGTGACCACAAGCTGCGTCAGGAGCGGAAAACGGCGAGACTGTAGCAACAATAGACAGTCTTCCCAAGGAATCACGCCCTCAACTCTTACCTGCTTGCCGATTCGTTTCGGAGAACGAACCTCGAAATCCCCTCGTGTGAGCAGATTGGAAGTCTTAAATCGCGATCTGTCGTCGCCCTGATGCCGACTGCCGGGTTTTCGGTCCGTTACGGCAGGACTTCCGACCTTGGGAATGACCCCAGAACTTCCATGCGGACAGCCGATTTCGCCAGATGATCGAGAGTCCGCTTCACTTTCGCTTCGCTCTGATGCCCCTCGAAATCAAGGAAAAACAGATATCCGGCTTCCGGGCCCCGCAGCGGGAAAGACTCAATCCAGCTCAGATTGACCTTGTTATTCTTGAACGCGACCAGAGCGTCTGACAAGGCGCCCGGCTTATGCGGAATCTGGAGCAACAGGGCAGTCCGGTCGCTGCCGGTTGCTGCCGGCACATGATCGCCAATGATCGCGAAGCGTGTGACATTGTTTTTGTTGTCCTGAACGTCCGCCGCGACGACTTCCAGGCCGTATTCAACAGCTGCCCGGCCACTGGCGATCGCTGCCGCACCGGGTTTGTCGCGGGCAAGTTGAGCGGCAGTTGACGTGCTGGTGACATCGTGCAGCCGGGCGTGCGGCATGTGCCGGTTCAACCAGTTTCGGCACTGCGAAAATGCCTGCGGCTTGCTGTAAATTTCAGTAATCTGACTCCTCGCACATCGAGCCAGCAGGTTGTGATTCACGCTCAGCTGGACTTCGCCACAAATCCGGAGCGGCAGGCGAGTGAACATGTCCAATGTGTCAACAATGCGGCCGTCTGTGCTGTTTTCGATCGGAACAATCCCGAATTCAGCATGACCTCGATTCACCTCTTCGAAGACCGACGCGATTGTGCTGACTGGAATCAGGTCGGCTGCCTCGCCGAACCGCTCGATCGACGCCTGATGCGAATAGCTGAAGGCTGGTCCGAGGTACGCAACCCGCTGCATGCGGACTTTGCGACGAGCACCGCTGAAGACGTGCCGCATCACACCACTGACTGCCAGCGTCGATAACGGGCCAGCATTCTTTGCCAGCATTCGAGTGATGGCTTCGTCCTCAAGTTGAGGCGAGAAAAGGACTTGCCGTGGATCATCGTGCGATTCGATCCAGTCGATCGAGAGCTGAGCGCGCTGATTGACCAGTTTCAGAATCTCAAGGTCCAGCTTCGCGGCGGCAGACTGAATCTGCTCAGGGGACTTACTCCGGGACGAAGACTTCGGCTTGGAAGTTTTTTTCGCGGCGGCAGCAGGTTTAGAGGTCTTTGCCGATGCGCGACGAGTGGTTGATCTGGTCGCGGCGGTTTTCTTCTTCGCCATGAGTGCCCTTTCGCCATTGCGAGCACGACCAGAAAGGGCGTGCCGGTTGGCGGCGGATGAAAGTGTGTCCGGTGTAACTGATTAGGTGGAAACACGTTATCGCAAAAAATTCGCGAGTCCACGGCAGCTACTGCCAGTCTCAAAACAAAGGGCGATGTTGTACAAACGCCGATTTCGAGTGTCAAGGAGTCGCAAGTCCCTGTCAGATATGAAGATGCTGAGTTTTGCAGGATTCGGACATATTTGACCGGATCGTCAGAATCGGACTTTGGCGGTAGCTGCCTGCAGTCTGCACCGGCCGCCAGAGAAGCGAGGCAAACGCTCAGGAATTTGAGGTGTCGACTGGCGCTGGGCGACCCGGGCGTTTCGGAGCCGGGCAGCAATCTAACGGGCACTGGTCGTGGTTCGGGCCGAACTGGCCGATGGCTTCTTTGGGAGCTTCGGCAATCCGCTCCTGAATCAGCTTTCGGATCATCCCAACGAAAACCGGATGCGTTCCAACGGTTTCGCAGCGGACCATGTTCAGCCCAAGTTTCCTGCACGCGTCGACGGCTTCGCAATCGAGGTCGAACAGAACTTCCATATGATCGGAAAGAAATCCGATAGGAACTACGACTACGTCTTCGGCGCCGGATCCCTTCAGCGTAGCCAGGTGATCGCAGATGTCCGGTTCCAGCCAGGGATCCTGCGGTCGCCCACTCCGGCTTTGATAGACGAGTTGCCAGTGATTCTGTGAAACGCCGACAGCGTCCGAAACGAGACGGCAGCTCTCGGTCAACTGCTGAACATAGTCGCAAGTGTCCGACATCGAATTCGGGATACTGTGAGCAGTGAATGCGAGGCGTGTTTTTTCTCGCCCCTCAGCAGGAATTTGCTCAAGGCTTTTCCGGACGAGTTCGGCGTTCGCCGCGATGAAATCGGGATGGTTGTAGAAGACTCGAATTTTGTCGACTTCCGGAGCCCCTTCTCCAACTGCAGCCTGAGCGTCGGCGACGTTCTCGCGATACTGCCGGCAGCTTGACCAGGAACTGTAAGACGCCGTGACGAACGCGAGTGCTCGCTTGATTCCGGCGTCTTTCATTTCCTGAAGGGTGTCGGGCAGCAGCGGATCCCAGTTTCGATTTCCCCAGTAGATCGGGAGGTTGATTCCGTGCTGTTCGAGTTCGGGCCGCAATGCGGCGATCAGATCCCGGCACTGCTGATTGATCGGGCTGACGCCGTCGAAGTGGTAGTAGTGCTCGGCAACTTCCAGCAACCGCTCACGTGGGATGTTGCGTCCTCGCGTGACGTTTTCGAGAAATGGCAAAACGTCGTCACGGCCTTCAGGGCCGCCGAACGAAACCAGCAGAATCGCGTCGTAACTCATTGAAAAGTTGCTTTCGTGATTGGATCGTCTGAGTGAGCTGTTTTCGACCGTCACGACGGTTCAAGCTGAGAACTCGACAGGCGGCTGTACTTTCGGACGTAGTCTTTGACTTTGAATTTCCGGGCGGTGTTTTCGCTGGTCATGTATCGGATTTTTCCAAAGATCGGTCGCTCGGGCCCCCAGGCTCGGTCATAGCGACCGAGCACCCAGAAGATGCCGGAGTACGAATTCGGGTTCCGCCCATCGACCGCATATTTATTGTTGAGCTGAATCATGATCCGCAGAGCTTCACGAGGCGACTCTGACCAGTGCAGAATTTTCTTGCCCCACAACATTCTCAGGTAGTTATGCATCCGCCCTTCTGATACGAGTTGCGACTGTGCGGCGTTCCAGAGTTCGTCATGAGTCTGTGCGGCTTCGAATTCGTCGAGCAAGTAAACTTGTGGCCGCGCATCGGACGCGTGTTTTCCCAACGTTATGCGAGCCCAGTCCGGCAGGGATTCGTACTGGTCATAGTCGTCGCGCTGCCAGCAGAAGTTATAGCCGAGTTCCCGCCAGGTGATCAGTTCGTCGAGGAACGATTCCGCTGGCTCGGTCATTCCCCACCAGCCCAGGCGGCTGCCTTTGGTCGTTTCGGCAAGCCGGTCGGGAGTCCAGTTTTCTCGTTGAGCAAGCTGCGCAAAAACATCGCTTGCAGAAATGTGGCCAAAGTGCAGCCACGGCGACAGACCACTGGCGACGTCGGCTTCTGGTTGGCTGCGGTCTTCGTGGTATTGATGCAGCTTCTCGTCAAGAAAGCTTTGCAAGGCATCCTGCGCTGCCGAACTTCCGCCGTGAAACGCGGCCGAGCCAACTGAGTGATCAATCGGCAGGTTGGACAGCGTTTTTTCTTCCGCTTCAAGGAAGTCGTCAGTCGCTTCGGGCCATCTCGTGAGGATCGAAGGGGCGATTGCCGCTGGCCTGGGGATTTTTACACCAGCGAGCGGGGCAGGGGCCGGCAACTCGTTCAGGTGTGGAGTCAGTTCTCGCTGAAGGAAACGCCGAAAGGCGTAGGCCGTTGGGAAGACGGTATTCGCGGCCCGCATCGGCAGCAGGCCGTTCGAGTCGACGGCTTCGAGAAGCGTCGGCAATCGTTGAGCCGTTTTCTTCAACATCCGAGGGACGAAGAAGCACGGAAAATCATCAGTCACGATGACCGCAGCGCGGGACGCAAGCTCTTCGACAAGTCCGCTGCCTGCTCCGGGTTTCGGCTCAACATATGGGTAATAGCGAACAGGCTTGCCAGCAAACGCTGCTTTGTTATCAGCGATGCCTTGCAGAACGAAACGGTGCAGACGGTCGCTTGCCCATTCGTAGCCGACTCGCAGCGCTTCCAGAATGAGCAGCGGCTTCTTCAGTTTCGTTGACCACTCGACCGCTCGTTGAAGAGCGAAGTTGCATGTCGCACGCCTCGATGAAACCATCCAGTAGAGAACAAACTCGCCGTCATTCGAAACGGGAGCCTTGTTGAGTTGTCGGATGCGTATTTCTGGAATACTCGACACCGCGTTTTCACTCGCCAGTCAGGTAGTGGAATCAAGTTGCAGAACGGCCACACCGTCATCGTAGACATCCCGAACTGGCCGACAACCAGGCAACGAGAGTTTCCACTGAAGTCACCTCAAACGAAACAAGGCCGACTGTCATTGGTCGGCCTTGTCAGGTGTTTGAAATTCCGAAGTCTTCGAATATCAGGCTTTGAAGATTTTGTCGCGGCCTTCTGTCACCAGCTTGGTCGCGTTGCGAGTGTCCAGAATCATTGGCGAATGCTTAACGATGAATTCGTAGTCGTACGCCGAATGGTCGGTCGCAATCAGCACGCAGTCCTGAGCAGCAAGGTACTCGGGCGTGAGTTCCTGGCTGGACATCTCCGGCAGGTCGTGGTGCCGCATTTTCGGCAGGTGCGGAACGTGAGGATCGTTGTACGTCAGGTTCGCACCTCGACCGAGTAGGTGCTCCATCAGGACGAACGAAGGACTTTCGCGAGGGTCGTCGACATCTTTTTTATAGGCGACCCCCAGCAGGCAGATCTTACTGTTTCGCAATGCTTTGCCCTGGCTGTTGAGAAACTCCATCAACTGAGTGATGACGTACTCGGGCATCCTCGAATTGACTTCACCAGCCAGTTCGATGAATCGCGTCGTCAGTCCGTATCGACGAGCCAGCCAGGTCAGATAGAACGGGTCGATGGGGATGCAGTGTCCGCCCAGGCCGGGGCCAGGATAGAACGCCTGAAAGCCGAATGGCTTTGTTTTGGCGGCGTCGATGACGTCCCACACGTCGATGCCCATCCGGTCGAACAGAACTTTCAGCTCGTTGACCAGCGCGATGTTCACGGCTCGGTAAGTGTTTTCCAGAATTTTGCAGGCTTCGGCCACTTCCGGTGTTCCAACGCGGACAATTTTCACGATCGCCTGGCTGTAAAGCGCCTCTGCAAGCTTGCCACTTTCTTCGTCGATGCCACCGACGACTTTTGGGATCCCGTCAGCGGTAAAGTCCGGGTTGCCGGGATCTTCACGCTCGGGGCTGTACGCGACGAAAAAGTCTTCGCCCGCCTTCAGGCCGGTTGCGTTGAGGATTGGGAGCATGACATCGCGAGTGGTTGTCGGGTAAGTCGTACTTTCCAGCACGACGAGCTGCCCTGGTCGCAACGTCTTTGCGATCGATTCGGTGGTTCCGACAACATAGCTGAGGTCTGGATCACGACTGTCGTTCAGCGGCGTCGGCACACAGATCAGCAGGCAATCGGCTTCTGCCATGCGGGACACGTCAGACGTTGGGTCAAACTGACCTTCCTTGATCAGAGCGCTCACCTTCGCGGCGTCAATGTGTTTAATGTAGCTTTTTCCAGCTTTCAGCATGTCGACTTTTTTCTGGTCGACATCGAAACCGATCGTCTTGAATCCGGCCTTCACGAAGGCGGACATCAGCGGAAGGCCGACATAGCCCAGGCCAATAATGCCGATCACCGCTGACTGGTCGTTAATTTTCTGTTCGAGCGATTGGCTCATTGCGATCTTCCATCCGTGAGGGCCAGCAACAAATAGGGCCGGAAAAAACATCCGTGGCGGCAGCCGGTTCGTCCACGCTGGAGATTCCTCGCGGCATCATCCTGTCCGGCTGCGGTCCTGGCGGGACTTTAGGAGCAGCAGGCGATGTGCGTCAAACTCAGATTTCAGGGACTCGGAACGAAGAAACCCGATCGGCCACCGTAATGGTCACCGATCGGGCGTTTCAGACCTCGTTCAGCAGACTGCTCTTATTCTTCAGTCGCTGGTCGGCGAGGGCGATCGCCGCCTCCTGCATCGCCATCTCGCGGTGGCCGGTCGCCGCCACGAGGAGGACGCTCACCATCCCTCGGTGGTCGGTCGCCACCTTGAGGTGGACGTCCGCCGTCGCCACCACGTCCGCCCTGGAAGCTTTCGAACATCTTTTTCAGTTCTTCGCGATCCAGTGCTCCGTCTTTGTTCGAGTCGCCTCTGTCGAGCATCCGCTGCATTCGCTCGGGGATTTCTTTTCGGCTGAGTTTGCCGTCTTTGTCCTCGTCGAAGCTCATCACGCGATCAAGGAATTCGGCCGAGTTACCTGGCCGGCCCTGACCACCATCCTGTGGAGGACGACGGCCTTCGCCGTCGCGTCCACCTTCGCCATCACGGCGTGGCGGTGGACCGTCTGGACGCAGTTCGTCCTGAGTCAGCTTTCCGTCTTTGTTCTTATCGAGCGACAGCAGAGCCTTGGCAGCGTTCTTGATTTCGGCAGCTGAAATTACGTGATCGCCATCGGCGTCGAGCGCCATCATGACCGGGTTGGGAGGAGGGCCAAACCCTCGTCCTTCCCCATCGCGACCACCTTCGCGGCGCGGCGGTGGACCACCATCTCGATCGCCTTCGCGGCGTGGTGGCGGACCACCATCTCGATCACCTTCGGCGCCTCGTCGCTCACCGTCGCGAGGACGATCTCCGCCGCCAGGCGGTTGAGCAATCACGACCGAGCTGACCATCGCGGCCACAGCCAGAATTATCAAACCAATACCAAACTTTTTCATCGTCGATTGCTCCTGGAACAAAAAATTGCCGCAGTTTTGCGGTCGGCCCAACTGGAACTGCTGCCTCAAACGTGCGGTGACCTGTACGGAATTGAGTGATAGTCCGGCGTTCGCAGCGGCGGCTACCTGAAGGAAACCGCATCGCCACCATGGTTACCGGATTCAGTCTCACTCCGTCCACATATTCGTTCAAAAAAGAATCCACCGGTCTTGGGCTGCCGCACATGCAATTCGACCGTGCCGGACACCGATGCTCAAACAAGGAACGGTAAGCCTTAACCCAACTGAGGAGTAAATCGTGGTTTACCTTCCGATATGCCTTTCAGAAACTCTGCTTCCTCGAGCATTCGTTTGGTGATTCGTTTCACTGAGTCCCAGGTTTCCTTGTCGCTGTCGGAGTCGTCTGAGTTGATCAGGGTTTGACTGAGTCCATTCAGTTTGGCCGCGAGTTCGAGCATTCTGAGGGCGTCGAACTTCTCGGCTTCTTCTCGCAAGACAATGCTGACGTCTTCCAGCAACAACACGTCCTGGTCGCGAACAGCATCTTCCAGGTCTGCCTTCAGGTTTGTGAGAGCATCAGTAGCCAGAAACTCCTTCATGCTTCTCTGGATGTACTTCTGAAACTCGTCCGCCGACAGCTCTTCCTGAAGCTGTGCCAGCAGTTTCCCGCTCGTGTCGGGCTTCTGGTCGATTGTGAAGATGACTCGCCGCGCTGGGTCACCTGGTTTCTGCAGAGCAACTTCCCGTCCGCTCAAATAGTCAGCGCGCACTTTTGATTCGGTCAAGTGCAGACTCTTCAATCCGGGGCAGTACCAGACGATTGTGGTTTCCGCAGCCTGTGGGCTCACGACAGCCTCTTTCGTCAAGTCAACGCCGGTATTCTCAAGTAACCACTGCTTGTCAGCGTCGCTTATATCTGAGACCTGGACCTCAAAGGGCTCGCCTCCTGTGACGTGCTGCACAGTGATCAGCAGAATCGACCTTTCGTGCGAAGGTTCTTCACCGGTCTTTGAATACTGCATTCCATGGGGCGACGAGAGCTCGGGGTAGCTGCGTTCAGTCCAGCGAACGAACCGTGCCTTTCCAGGGTATCCGCCCTGTCCCCATTCCCGAATTGCATACTCAGCCTGTAGTCGCGTTCCGTGCGGAACTGCGACCTTACGTTGTCGAGTCGCAAGAGCGGTCAGAGTCTCAAGATCGAGTGGCTTGACCATTTCATCGACAGCATTTGCGGTGGATTCATTCGTAGCTGGAACGTAGGCATTGGCAAGAACGATCACTTCGTCGATCTGACCATTCACGTCGAATGTTACGTAATCCGGAACGATTCCTCGCGACTCGTCTTCGAGAATCCCCTCAAAGAACTCGTCGCCGATTTTGCCACTGTAACGACGCCGGCCATCCAGGAACACGCACAGATATCGTTCTGCGAGATCTACAGAGCACACAATCTTGTGCCATTCCCTGTCACGAATGAGCCCTCCCGGCAAAGGCAATCTCCACGGACCGTTGAGGCCGTCGACTGTGATCCAGAGCTGACCCAGTTTGTCGGTGTCGACTGCAAGCCAGCCATACCTACTGAGATCTCCATTCAGCCATTCATGCTTGCTGACGTCGACCGTTGCCCCCGGGGCGAGAGCTCCGAACCGTACAAGAGTCCCACCGGGCTCCTCGAGTGCAAAGTCACAATGAAACGTAACACGACGGGGATCAAAGGTCGGGATAACTGTCCGGACAGAGTCCCCGTCCAGTTTGAGTCCCTGGTCCGAAAAAGGAATGCCTTTCGGGCTGTTCAGAAACTGCATCTTTCGAACTCGCAGGCCCGAGCGATCTACCAGATCACTGTCCAATGGAAAGTACGTCACAAGCGACTTACGTGCCCCCGGTGGCAATCCTGTAAGTCGCGGACTCTTTCGCTGAGAGAAATCCGGCAGATCTGAGAGTTCGATACTCGGATCGGTCGCCTTACGGAGTTCCGCAGGATCCACAACGGCCAACCGAGGTCGGTAGTCGTCGATGTGTGTGAAACCATTCGGAGCTGACTGCCCGTAAAGCTGACGTGGTCGCATCGCGAGGCTCGCACGCGTTTGCTCGTTCATTGAAGAGTCAAAGAACATCAGCTCATCCATCAGGCAATTGGCAGCCTGTCCCGCGTACCCTGTGAACTTCCATTGAGCTGGAGCGACTCCGTTGACCATTTGAAACGAAGGATCCAGGTCAGCAACAGGTAACTGGCGTCCATTGAAGATGGTGATCAGCTTTCTGGTGCGAATGTCGAATGACAGGATGAGCTTGTGCCATTGATTCAGTGAGACGATTCGGGGCGACAGAATACGACGAGTTCCCGACTTTGGGGCCTCAAACAGGATGCGTCCGTTGATCACAGACAGACCAAACGAGTCAGGGCCATTCTCGTCGAGTGTCCCGATCAGCAGGCTGTTGTCTTTCAACAGCTTGAAATCCATGTGTATAGAGAACCCTCTGCCAGGAAATGCACGTCCTGGATGGCTAAAACGGATTGAAGGGACATCAGCGAGTCGACCGTCATCCCTCAGCAATCTCGACGATTGCAGCAACAGGGAATTGTCCTGGAGCTCGACCGGATACCGATCAAGGCCGCTGCCGAGAAACAGGTTCCGCCCATTAACGTGGTCAAGAGTGTTGCCATCGAATGACCAGTATCCGCGAGGGACGGATTTGACGAACTCGTCGACGATTGGAAGTCCGGGGACGTCTGGACGTTCATACTCTTTTCTGAGATTGCTGAAGGACTGGTAATACTCTTCCGGCAAACGCACCGAAGTCGACCATCTCTCTTTACTCCAGGCCCAGCGGAATCGATAGGTCAGCGTTTCGTTGGGTTTCTCAGACAACGCCTCGACAAAACCATGCTGCCACTTGTTCTCGGGGCAGGATGTCAGAAGCTCGATGTCGCCTCCGTTAAGGTAAACTTCACCCGGGAGATTTTTATACGCTGACGCCCTTCTTTTTTGGTCACCGGGATGTCCTTTGCCGTCCTTATCAGTGGAGCCGACAAAGAACTGTCCAAAACCCGGTTTACTAAAATGTGCCGGATTAGGATTTGGAGTTAATATTGTCGGAACCTCTTCAACATTTCGAATCGAAGGTGTCAGGCGGAATTTCTTCTGGTCGCGTGGGCTCACAAAGATCGGTGGCGACCCGCCGTCATTCCACGGACCACGTAGGGTGTAAGTGGTATTGTCTGTTGGATGTTGGATGTGGGTGAATGTCCCAGCTTTACCGTCCTTGGGTAGGAATTCCCATGCGTAATAAGCACGATCCTCAAGCTGGATTGCTGTAGCAGGGGCTGCAACGATATGTGCGGGACCGGCAGAAAGAACGAGCTTACCGCCAAGAATTCTGTTTTGCTTCATCTTCCCACTATCGTTCTCTCTCACAGTAACACTGTGTGGTGTGATCGAGAACGCCAGCATTGGCAATGCGGATTCTGAGGCAGGAACGTTAGTTGATGCTCCCTGAATGTAATCGAGGTTGGCCATTTTCAACTGATGCCGAAGCTCGGTGTAGATACGTGGATTCTCGAAGTATCGGGGACTGAGCAATTCATAAAGTGGCCGCAGATCCAGCTCAATGGGCGCGGCATCGTCAGGGGCTGCCTGCATTGGTTCATCCCGGCTCGGAGCAGTTGCGCCGAACGACCGACAAGTCCATTGATTGCTCTCAAGTTCCTTCTTGAACGCGGCTTCGTTACGCTTTTCGTATTCCCCCTTTACGCCGCCGCCAAATCCCTTGAAGGCACCCTCGGCTTCCGCTTTGAGGTTGACCTGATTCTTAAGCCGCTTCTCATACTCTTTACGGTCGATCACCTGAGTGAAGAGAGCTTTGGCGCCAAGGACAACCCCTGAGCAGTAGTGCGTTCCCCACTTCTCTCGAAATTGCTGCAGCGACATATTATTGCCAGCTTCAAGACGCAAGACGTCGTTGTAGAACACCGAATCGAGTTCCGCTCGTTGTGGATTCAATCGCGCCGCGTAGTAGCGCATCACCTCTTCGCGGGCAACCAACGTTTTTTCCCCCTTGAAGACCTGCTGAACCTCGGTGTCCTTCTCATACTCTCCCGACATCTTGAATCCCGGAACGTCGATATTCGCTCCCAGAAGAACCCTCAACCCGCTGGTCAAGTCACTGGAATTGGAAAAAAACGTTTCAGACTCGGAGGCTTTACCTTCCGGAATAAAGTAGACGCTCATATTGGCCGGAACATCAAGACCCAAGTCATTGTCGCCTATCGCTGGCGCTTCCCTGAAGATCTTCAGGTTCTGCATCGTGCCTCGTTTCACGAGACAGAACGGATCGACTTTAGTGATGTCGTATGGCGCGAGCAGGCTGCCTGTGCTCTTGACCGGGTCACCGTGTTTTTTAATTGTGTCGAGCTTAGCATCGTATGCACTGTTAGTGCCTTTTATGCCCTGCATCGCTTTTCGTTCAATGTCAGTCATCCGCTGAAGGACAAGATTGCGAGTTCCGTTGGGAGTTCCTCCAAGTTCGACCTCATCGTGAACTATGCATGACAATTGCCCCACAACGTACTCAAGGTTTGTCGTGGGATCGAGACGTTTGTCGGTACCAACTCTGAACTGTACTTTTCGGTTGCTGGGCGTAGTGAGTAACAGTGTGTTTCGGTCCAGTCTTCCCGCGAATTCGCCATTTCGATACAGGTGCAGATCCCGTCCCCATGAGGCGAGGTAATACGTAGGATATGCGGTCCATTCCGTTCTCTTTACAGCTCCACCGAATGCGTTCACGTTGCTGACAGTGTGAACGGTTGCCTTGATTCCGGCATCTTGTGGGACCCAGAAGCCGTGCAGTGGATCTGTGAATTCCAGACTTGCCTGCGAGGGAGTCTCCAACTTCCTCTGTTCTGTAAATTTCGTGTAAGCAACCAGGGCCGACTGCAGTTTCCGGCCCTCTGTGAGTTGCTGCGTTCCTGCTGGCAAATCGGGATTGAAGCGTGGGTGCCGCATCATCGTGTTCATCACGCTGATTGGCCCAGGATCAAGATAATACTGCAGGGTTTCAGAGCGAACGCGGACTCTCCAGAAGCGGAATCCACCCAGGTACCCCTCGAAGTGGTCACGGAACTTCCCATCGCTAACGGAAGCGCCAATGGTCAACGTGCCGCTGACCGGGTCATCGATCAATGCCCCACTGAGTTCGCCCAGCCGTCTACCGTTCAGATAGAGAGTCGCTCCACTTGGTGAGAACGCGAGTGCGACATGGTGAGCATTGCTGTCCGAAGCCGTGACATCGAGCGGCCAGACAAAACCTGGATTCGGCCCGGCCAGACGTTCATCGAGATCACCCTGGCCATCCCACACGGCGAGCTGCAATGTCTTCGTCTCGTCATCTTCGACGATGGAGATCTCCCACGCTGTCCGATCCGATTTGCTCGAATCTGTTCGTGAGATGATGCACGCCTTACCGCTGGTGCCGAGTGTCGCCCAGGCGGGGTCAAACCAGAACTCCAGGGTCCAGACGTCGGGCATCTGGAAGTTCTGGCCTGCCTCAAACTGCAACGGTGGGATGTTCCTGTTAAATCGTCGCGAATGGCGCGACACGTTCGTCTGGATGACGGAACTGGCTGCGTCTGGCGGCTCGGAAATTCCCTGCGAATGGGCCGCCTCTGGCGAGGAAACGGAAGCTGCAAGCAGCATGGCCACTGCGGCAATGGAGTATTGATGACGGGCGTGATTCACGATTCTACTTTCGGTTCTTATAGCGGGACGAAGCTGTGATGATGGCAGGTCGCGTTTAGCGACTACTCAGGCAGCCCGGCGTAGGGATCATTCTGAAACCCAAGCTTGCCGTGCCAGATGTCGCGAAACGCGTCACGGTCTGTATTGAACAGGGTCAGGAACTGCTCTGCGTTACCAGGCTGGTCGCCGTCTCCCGGCCAGTACCTTGCCGGCCAGCCGTGTTGGTCGAAATCGGACGGATCGTTGCCAAGGACTCTCACCTGAATCTGTGAAAGATCCTGTCCGAGGCCAGAGCGAACTTCCTGGAGGGTCTGGACGAGTTGAATGGGACTGGGCTGATAGTGACCACTCTTGTTGCTGATCACCTTAATGACACCGTTCTCCACCTTGATTTCGCCAGCTCCGGCCGCCTCACTGCCTGCCAGGAATGACGAATGATGGAAGCGACCAACCTTATGATTGTGGGCATACATCTTCCCATCCGGGTCCATCACATAGATTGCCCAGCCTTTGCCGGAGAAGTGAGTCTCAAACTCAGACGTGTCGAACGGCTGCTGCTGGTCCGGGCCTCGCATGAGACGCCCCTCTCCATCAACACCAAAGCGATACTGATTTCTCTGTTCGGTTGTTTTCAGGTATTTGACACGTTCTTCAGAGTCTTTAAGCAGCGGCGTTGGGAAATCAGTCGGAGCACCTGACAATCGCGCATCGATACCGAAGTCGTTCTGAAGCCGCTGGCGGACCTGTTCCATAGATTCGCCGTCCTTCCGGCCGTAGTTCTCGACATAAGATTCAATCAACAGATCCTGCGCATTGACATCGAGCCCGTGGTGGACTTCGACCCAGTCCTTGAATCGCAACAGCCTGGCGTCAGGAGATTCAGTGTGAGCTCCTGTCTTCATTGCGATCCATACGGTTCTGTCATGCAGGTCGGCTCCGTCTTGTCGCTTCTCCTCCTGAGCGAGCGGACTCGGGTCAGGCGAATCCACGTATGAGCCGTGGACTTTCTTCAGGAACGGATACTTTGCCTGGTCGTCAAGCTGATGCGTGTCGAGATATCGCTGGGCAGCACGTTTGAGCTGGTCGTTCTGCTCACTCCATTCGTCGGGCACATTTCTGTCAGGATCCTGTAGGACCAGACGATACATTCGGGCGGCCCGTTCGAAATCCTTCTGCATCGCGAAGCCGAGTCCAGCAAGGAATGCACGCTCGATCGTCGGGTCATTCGCATAGGCGTCACTGTAGAGTTTTCCGACTCCCGAAAGCTGGTCGGCGTCCGGCGTTTCTCCAGCCGGCTTCGCTTCAAGCAGATTCTCGGCAGCTTGTTCGTTCCGAGTCGCTTTCGGATCGATATAGACCGTGTCGAAGCTGCCGACGCCGACGCCATTCAATTGCTGGAGTGCATGGTTGACTACATTGTCGAGGGCACAAAAAAGGGGCTCTAACTCCTTGGACCATTTACAGGTGTTCTGAGCATCCATTGCTCGATCGATCGCCTCCTGGTGACGCCCAAGGTTGGCCAGGCAGGTGGCGGCTCCCGTGAAAGCCTTCACCGTTCCCAGATTGTCCCTTCCTTCGGCGACCAGGGCTTTTTCGAATACGGCCAGCGATTCCGTGAAGCGGCCACTGTTCATCAATCCTTCGGCCTGCTCAACAACATTGGCCTGACTGACGGAACCGTATCCATCAACCCCCTGTGCACTGTCACCAGTCGCGTTGCTGCCGCTTCCTTCCTGCCCCACAACATCGTAATTACCGTTCGCCAGACTTGTTGAAGAAGAGCCAAGTCTTGCGAGTGCTTCGATGTACCCGTCTGTTGAGAGTTCATCGAACGCTGATTCATAGTCGAGCAACGATTGCGGCTCACCCGATGTCAGGCTCGTGTCCGCAGAATCATATTCGGGCCGCGAATCCGGTAGGGTGGAATCCATCGAGGCCGCGTCCGTCCCGTCGACAACGTCGTCGGCTCGCCCATCCTGACCATCGGACGAATTGGTGCCTGCGGCGGTCAGCTTTGTCTGCGGGCCTTCGTAACCGAAAGTGGTTTGGCGCGGATCAGACAACTGATCAAACAACGTTTGCGACTCGGGAGTTGGGCTGGTGGTCACCCTGAGTAACTGGTGTTCGGCGAACTGACGCATCGACGCGGATACACCATCCGTCTGCATGGCGGCCCGATAATTCTCGGCTGCAAGCAAAGGGAATCCTGAATGTTCGTAGCAGAGTCCAAGGCGCACAGCGAGATCTGGTGTTCCCAGCTCCGTGTAGGCCTGCTCGAAGTAGGTTGCGGCCTGCTCAAAATTCTCAGCGTCCATCTGAACGTCGCCGCGACTCAGGTACCGCCGGGCGCGGTCTGTCCGACGACGCTGTGCCCGCAATGGAGACGGCGGTGAAAGAGACGGATCGCGCGCGGGGTCCGCCTGGGAATTAGAGCCATCGAGAATCGCCTGAAGCTTATTCAGACCTTCCAGCTGACGGCCGCCCTGTTCATCTCTGCAGATCCACTGCCCATCATCACCGCGCTGAAATCTCTCCGAACGCTCCGCACAATCCAGAAGACGCATTGCTGCATCTCGAACCGTGATTTTGTCCCCGAATCGATCGTATGGCAGTGCAGCAAGGAATTCCGGATTGGCCGACCTCGAAACCCGCCGACCGAGCGCCTGCTGATCGTCTGCGTCCCGAACGCCCAAAAGAAGGCGGGAGATTGTCGAAGCGTACTGCTTTGCAGACGAGGAAATGGGTTTAGGCTCGGACTTCGACCGGTCGCTGTCGCTCCGAGACCTGGTATTGGTCCGGTTTGCGTCGCTAGTGTCCTGACGGCGATCCCGGTCCTTGTCATCGTTTCGGCGCTGACTGACTTTGCTATTCCCCTTCGGGGGCGCTCCAGTTGCAACATCCATCGTCGATGCAGAACAAAAGACCCCGACGAGGAAACCAAACGCTGCGAATCGAGAGTACTTCAACCTTCCAAACTGTTTCATGGTCCTGGTCGTTTCCGAAAAGTTCTATCCGAGTGAGCCACGGTGTCGATTTCTGGCGATGGCTGGTTCCGCAGATCAGAATACCATTCCCAAGCGTTCGGGCGACTCGTTGACCGGAGTCTGGTTTCACAAGCTGCCGGTGGGGCAATACTCTAAGAGAGTTAATCCTTCATGCTAATCGAAGCCGTCTAACACGAACTTCGAAGTTCTGGCTCGCGATTGGGCGTTTGAGAGCCAGTATCGGCTTGCAGTGGAAGTACTTGCGCAATTTTCAATCAGCAGGAAGAATTCAGGATTCCGAGGCGATGAGAGCGACAGGAGAAACGAGACAGACCTCTCTGAGCCTCATCGAGGGAGTTCGAAATCGAGATCCAGAGAAGTGGTCTCGTTTCTGCGACCTCTTCTCACCGCTCATCTATGACTGGTGTCGCCGATCGGGTGTGACTCAGGACGACGCCCCAGATGTGGTGCAGGACGTCATGACCTCGGTTGCCACGTCAATCGACTCGTTCCGGCGCGAGAAAACGAGTGACACGTTTCACGGCTGGCTGTGGGCCGTCACCCGGCATCGCGTGCTCGATCATTTTCGACGGCTGGCAAAGCAGCCTGCAGCGGCGGGCGGTTCCACAGCCGCGTATCAGATCAATCAGTATCCGGACATGATTCCCGAGCAACTTGATCAGGAAAGCCGCGACATCGACACGCGGCGAGTTTATCAGCGAGCCCTGGAACTGTTAGAAGCCGAATTCGAACAGAAAACATGGACGTGTTTTCTCAGAGTGACCGCTGACGAAGCTGCCCCTGTTGATATCGCAGACGAACTCGGAATGACCGTTGGTGCGGTCTACAACGCCAAGTGTAAGGTCCTCAAGAGGCTGCGCGAGGAATTGGCGGGTCTGCTTCCGGTCGGCAATGAACACTCTGCTGATTGATAAGTTTGCGGTGTAGCAGTCACGCGACGGCAAAAAGAATGGCGCTGTTAGATGACGACGATGAAGATAGCGAATTCAGCACTTACGTCAGAAGAAATGCGTCGGAACTGCGAATGGACGACTGCCCGAATATTGAATCGCTGATCAACTTGAATTGCGGACTTCTTGGCGATGAGGCGGCCGAAGAGGTGTCCGAGCATCTCGACCGTTGCGCGACATGTCTTTCCACGATTTCGTCACTTGAATCGTCGACTGACCCTGCTCTCAAGCTTGCCGCTGCCGGTTGCAGGCCCGGTTTTGAGTTCAGCCACGAGAGCGGACAATCCGTTTCACGTGCCAGCGTCCCGCTGCTCAGTAGTCTGCAGTTGCCCGTGGCGAAGTGGATGGCTCCACACGAATTCCGTGACTACGTCCTGCTTCAGCAGATTGGCAAAGGTGGGATGGGAACGGTCTACCGCGCCCGACATGTGCAGCTTGATCGAATCGTCGCCGTTAAGTTCCTCTCCGAAGATCGCATGAAGGACTCTTATGCGATCGCGAGGTTTCAGAGAGAAATGCGAGCAGTCGGTCGTCTTGAGCATCCCAACATTGTTCGAGCCACTGACGCTGGCGTTCTCGACGACGACGTCCATTTTATCGCGATGGAGTTTGTGTACGGCCCTGACATCTCAGAGTTGCTGCGCAACGCAAAAACCTTGTCAGTCGCGAATGCCTGCGAAATCGCAGCCCAGACTGCAACCGCGCTGGATCACGCATCGCGACGTGGACTCGTCCATCGCGATATCAAACCGTCCAATATCATGATCTCGATTCCGGAAGAGGATTATTCATCCGACCAGCCACCTGCTTCCAAGCCAATCGTTCGTGTACTCGACTTCGGACTCGCTCGGGTTGACGAAGATGTTGCTCACACAAATTCCGAAACTGCTGATTCCTGTGAGGATTCGACGGGACTTACTGCCACTGGTCAGGTCATGGGGACACCGGACTACATCGCGCCGGAGCAGATTGGTAACAGCCATGCAGTAGATATCCGGGCGGACATTTATAGCCTTGGCGCAACATTGTTTCGAATGTTAACCGGCGAACTGGTGAATCAGGACAACTCAATTAAGCGTCCGGCGGACGGCTCCAGTGCGCCAGAACGAGATATTGAGGCGAGACTTACTAACAGGTTTGACACGCAACTGACGCAGTTGGTCTTGAAGATGGTGGCGCATTCTCCAGCTGACCGCTTTCAGAAACCAAACGACGTGATAGACGCATTGGGACCATTCAGACGAGGAGCCAACCTGTCTCAGTTGATTCAACGCAACTGGATGCCGTCGTCAGATGCCTCTCGGACGTCGGATTCTCCGACTTTGTCCAAGGTCGACCGGTGTCTGAACCTCACCGCAGCCGATGACGCGACCACGGACGGTCCTGACAATGCCGTGACTCCGCAGAAGACGGGCATACTCGGCGAAGTATCCGCCCCAATCGTGCGTGATCGGCCGTCGGCGAGTGGGGTTCGCTTCCGGTGGCTGGCGCTTGCTGCATCCGGACTGACAGCAGTCGCAGCCAGCCTTTCGATTCGAGCGCAACTCACGACGGTGCGTCTGGAGATCCTGAATGACGATATCGCAGTCAACGTCATCGGTACAGATATTCGACTTTCAGGCCGGCAGGCGAAAGAACTGTCAGTCGCCCAGGGGCAGCACTCATTGTTAGTAAGTTATGGAGACATTGGTTTTCAGACCGCCCCGTTTGATACTCCGTGGTTTGGCAGCGAAGTCATTCAGGTTAGGCTTGCTGATGGCTTTCTCGAAGCTCGCGATTCCAATCAACTCCTGGGAAGAGCTGAATTGTCGGCCGCCGTCGGAAACGCGAATAGCGGGATCGAGTCAGAGCCTCTCGTCGGGTCCGAACTGGTGAACCTGATTAGGTCTCGTGATCCCGATGCGCCTCTACCAGCAATAGCGCCATTCAGCGAGACGCAGGCAAAGGAGTGTCAGAAAGTCTGGGCAGATCACGTCGGAATCGAGGTCCGATCTGTGGTCGAGCTTTCGCGGGAAGTATCGATGGCGTTTCTGGTCGTTCCTCCCGGCGAGTTCATGATGGGAAGCACTCGTGAGCAAATCGAGGAAGTCAAGACCTGGATGCCGGACAATAAGGGCAAGCAATGGCTAACCTTGAGATCCCGGAGCTTGTACTCAGAAACACCGCAGCACCGAGTTCTTCTATCTAAGCCTTGGCTGTTGGGTGAAACTGAAGTGACTGTCAGCCAGTTTCGCGAGTATGTCCTACACACTGATAACCAACTCAACCCAAACGCCAAAGCACTGCTGGAGACAGCTCCTGGAAACTCAGCAATGGAAAAAGTCACCTGGCAGGAAGCGACTGAATTTTGCCTCTGGCTTTCGAAGAAGTTTGACCGACACTTTCGCCTGCCTACCGAAGCGGAATGGGAATTCGCCTGTCGCGCAGGGACAACCAGCATGTATTACTTCGGAGACGATCCGTCACAACTGCCTCTTTATGCCGTCAAGGAGGGCGACGCGAATCGCTCGATCGTTGGCCAGGCTTTACCCAACGCGTTTGGCCTTAAAGACATGCACGGAAACTTGCACGAATGGTGTCACGACCCGTATGCACCTCTCTGGTACCAGATGTCTCCAGCAGTTGACCCAACCGGTCCAGAGTGGGGCGATCAGATGTTCGATCTGCGAACGTGTCGCGGAGGAAGTGGCAACTACACGGACATTAGTACCCGTTCCGCCGCTCGAAAAGAAATCGCCCCTGAGTACGCAGGCCCCCTTGTCGGCTTTCGCGTCGCCATGTCCGTCGACAACTAGTGCTGCGTCAGAGCAAAAACTTCGGGTAGATGGATTTCAGTTTGCAGCGGGCGTCTTCGATCTTCATGTGCCAGTCGACTCCGCGCTGGAGGTCGTTGGTGGCGATTGACCACGCTTCGGTTTCTTTTTGCAGGACGATCAGTTCTCCAATGCGGCGACCGTGAAAGCATTGATGCGTCAGGCAGCTCTGCTCGTTCTCGGCGATGTTGAGCCAACTGCCGTGTTTCGGCGTAAAACAGAATTCGATGCGACGGACATACGCGCGGGCCTGCTCTGGATGAAAGGCGTTCATAGAACGCACCTCGTGTGTGCGTGTTGAGGTTGTCGCAGACCAGAGTGGTTTTGTCACACGCCGCATAACGACCGTCCAGAAGAGCCGCGACTTCATGCGCCCAGTCGGTCTTTGTCCGCTGTTCGCGAGCGGTCGCCTGGCGTCAGCCTGACAATATGCTCCTTCTGCATCGGGAATCCTCCATGGTTCGAGGACTGTTCCCGGAAGTAACTCCAATATCACCAAAGAACACAACCCTAACTTTCCACTCTGACGCAGCACTAGGTCAGACGCTGAGGTCGCCACGTTCGGGAAACTATTTCTCCGGATGCAAAGCATCGACCAGAATGAGTCGTCAAGGGTTTCTACGAAACAGAACGGCGTCTGAATGAGGTGACTCGCTCAGACGCCGCTGGTCAGTCTGCACGGGGCGTTTTCAAATTACCCACTTTTCGGGAGTCGCCACTGTTTCGACAGGAGTCGAGACAACGGTCTCAGCGGATTTCGGTTTTCGCGGTCAAAGAAGCTTCACGGCGCTCAGGACGCTCTGCACCTTCCGGTCGACCTGGTCGACGGTTGCCTTCCGGACGACCTTCTCCACGGGGTGGTTCCGGACGATCGTCTTTTTCGCCACGGGGGCCGCCATCCCGATATCCATCCCGGGCCGGTCCATCATGCGGAGGCCGACCATGTGGAGGCCTCGGTGGACGTTCAGCTTGTGGGCCGCCGTCGGGACGCTCGCTGCGACCTTCGTGTCGAGGTCCGCGTTTCGGACGTCCGTCACGATCGCCATCGCGGCGGTCACGATCCGGTTTCTCATGACCAAACGATGGTCTGCGACCAAAAGACTGACCATGCTGCATCCATGGTGGCCCCATTCGGAAAGGGCCTCGACCAAACGATAGATGGTCCCCAAACGGTGGTCCGCCACGATGTCCATGCTGCATCCACGGAGGTCCGACTGGGCCAGGTCCGCGATGTGAGAACGATGGGCGCCTACCGTGCATCGGAGGTCCAAAGTTTCTGCCGCCTTTGGCGCCGCGAGCTGATTGGCGTCGACCTTTTGCGTTGTCGCGGCCAGGTCCGCGACGAGCGTCACGATCTTTCGAAGGTCCGCGTCCACGATCCATCTGTGGATGTTCGCCCGGTCCGCGATCTCGTCGGCTGTCGTGTTCACGAGCTGGTCCACGATCGGAATCGCCACGCGATGGAGGTGGACCCTCTGGTCGTCGACCTTCCTCTCCGGGGCCAAGCCTGCGTCGGTCGCCGTCTTCGCGCGGTGGTCCGCCGCGTTGAGCGAAGAAGTTTCTCACTTCTTCTTTGGTCAGTGAGCCGTTTTCGTCAGCGTCGGCGGCTTTGATCCGATCTTTGACAAACCCCGGCAGCTCGTCTTTCGACAGCTCACCGTCGTTGTTTTTGTCCATCCGCTGGAACATTTCTGACGGGTCAGGGCGGCTTGGTGAATCACCACCGGGGCGACCCCGCTGAGCTTCCGCGTTGGTCGATCCCAACAGAATGGCAACGGTGGTGGCGGCTCCTGCCAGCCATTTCGAAATTCTGATCATCCAGACTCTCCCCGAAAATCGAGTGCTAAAGGGTGGTTTCCACCGGGGCAGCGGCCTCGGTGTGAGCGATCGTTTGATGCATTGAATTCCGTACTTACAACCGCATCGTCCACAGCCAGTGGCGATGTTTTCGATTCTGGCGATTGAATGTCGGCAAAGTTTTCGTCGCGTGAACGCTCGATTCCTGACTGCTGAAATCTGACCGCGCACAAAAAGGCGGCGACTGGAAACACGTTTCCAATCACCGCTTCAGGATATCTCTGCCAGTTCGAGATAGTTTGCGTCAGACTCGAACGGCACGGGAAAGCAGTTGCTCAATCCGCGAACTTTTTGCTTCATCGGAAAAAGAAAAGGAGTGCTCCGGACGCGTTCCATCGAAAAACGCATCAGTCGACAGGGAGCACCGCGACTCGCCGGAACACTCCTCGTCACAACCCCGTCCGTGCAGGCACCGACGGACCTGTGACGTCTGCGTCTCAAGGTTCTCTCACGACTTCCGTAAAACATCCCGCTCCCCGGGATCAGACTCCGTTCCCTGAGAACTCCTTCGACCTCTTGATCGCGATCAAAAACCGCTTCGTTCAGGCTGGCGGCGAATTTCTCCGGCGACCTGACACATTTTCAGAATCGAATCAGGCGGGTTGGACGTCACGCGATTTCTGAAAGTTCCCAGGATTCCGGGAGCGAGATTCGAACGCCACTTTTGCTGGATGCATCCGGCGCACTCGTTCAATCGACCGTGTCTCAAGTGGTGTATCGAGACGTACCCTGCTGAAAGATAACTGTCGCCGGACACAGCCAGGCTTACGTCATCGGGATCCAGCGAGCCAACAGAAACGCCGGGATCATCAGCAGCGCGACCGTTATCGCCAGCGCGGGTGTTCCCGTCGCAAAGAGCACAATTGTCGCGTCGAGCATCACCAGAGACAGCAGCATCGTTTTGATGGCCGTCTGAACACGAGCCGGTTCCGGTTGCGAGATTGCTCGAAGCAGCCGCCTGATAATCGTGACCGAAATCACCGCCAGAACGAACATCGACGTTTCGCGCTGCGAGTTGTCCGGAGCCGTGAGCAGAAAGCCGAACAGCGTTGCCAGACCAGCGTTGATCACAAACGATGCCGAGATCAGCTGGGCTCGTGCGCTGGTCTTTGCTTCCTGCCGGGCAAACCAGGTCAGACCGCAGACGTAAATCCCCAGCCCAAGGGCAACATGCATCTGCGGGCACCACCACATCGCTCCCGTAGAAGCCGCGCTGGCCCCCAGCAGCACGTTGAAGAATCGGCAACTTCCCATCAGCACGGGAGCCAGCGGAGTTTTCTTCAACGCTCCGTCATAAAGCCAGACGCAGGCCGTTAGCGCGATGGCAATCTGCAGTGACAACGCCCCGGCACAAGCGGCCAGGCCCAGTCCGAAAACGTTCAACATCACACTCAGTTTCAACGCGGTTACCGCCGGGATTCTTCCCGACGGAATCGGTCGGCCTGGTCGATCCTGAGCATCAATCTCTCGATCGAAGTAATCGTTGAGAATCATTCCCGTCCAGTAAATGCAGACGGACGCTCCCAACAGAAACGCAAACGTGCCGATGGGCTCAAGCGTTGAATGAGTCAGCAGAAACCCGAGAAAAATATCCGCCATCGCCGTGAAGACGGTCGGAATTCGGACGAGTTGAAGCAGCGCGAGTCCTTTGCCGCCAGTCGAACGCTCTGGCGAATCATTGTCAGATAACGGTTCGGAATCATTCATCGAGAATCGATCTGACAGAAACAGAAATTCGAAAGAGAAGCCGCCGCTGTGTTTGTCATGCCGTACAGCGGGTGGGATCTCGACGGCTGGAAACACCCGGACTATTTCAGCTTCGGTTCAATCCAGCTTCCGAGTGCTGCTTCAAACTCGTCGAGACGGGCTTCTGTGCGGGCACGATGTCCGGCAACGTCGTCCCCAGCCGGACCGTGAGGCTCGGCAAAAAGGTAGAACTTGATCTTTGGCTCGGTGCCCGACGGTCGAGCGGCAAATCGGATTCGGCAATCGTCGTGCGTTCCGTGGAAAATCAGCAGGTTGCCTCGTGGCTGCGGCAGGTCGGCTGATTTTTTGCCTGATGGAAGATCGCGAACCTGGTGCTTGCCGTAATCCGAAACGGAAGTCAGCGTGACTCCGCCCAGTTCTTCCGGCGGAGCAGTTCTCAGAGTGTCCATCAGACCGTCGATTAAACCTTTACCAGCCGGACCGTAGGCGTAGTCGTTGCGTTGCCGCTCCGAGTAGTAGCCATGCTGACCGTACAGGTCGTTGAGATGGTCGAGCAGCGTTCTGCCGTCTGCGGCGAGTTCGGCAGCCAGCTCAGACAGGTACAACGCGGCGATGGCGGCATCTTTGTCACGAGCGTAGTCGCCGGCCAGGTAGCCGAGTGACTCTTCGGTCCCAAAGACAAACTTTTCCGGACCGTGCTGGTCCATCGCCTCGCCGATAAATTTGAAGCCGACCAGCAGTTCGTCGATGACCTTAAGTCCGGCGGCTCTAGCGATCGAAGCTGTCAGCTGAGTCGTGACCAGCGTCTCGACGACGTAATGGTCTGAGGTCAGATGGCTGGTGAACGGGTTGCCCTGTGCTCCGTCAATTGGTGGTCGGGCGGCGGACCGTTTGCTGACAATGTAGTCGCAGATCAACGCGCCGATCTGGTTTCCGCTGAGCACGACGTACTCACCCGACTTTGAGCATCGCACAGACGCGGCGATACGGTCGGCGTCCGGGTCGGAAGCCAGAATCAGGCCGATGCCTTCCTGCTTTGCCTGTTCGACGATCGGTTCGAAGACGCGAGTGTTTTCCGGATTCGGAAGATGGTCCGGAACGTTGGGGAAGTCGCCATCCGGTGCGCGGTGTGGTTCAAAGATGGAAATCCCATCAAAACCGGCGGCTTGCAGAAGTTTATAGACCGACGTTTCTCCCACACCATGCAGCGGAGAAAAGATGGCTTTCAGATCGCGACTTCCCGAGAGGCTCAGCTTGAGCATCGCATCAATGTACGCATTGTCGACTGCTTCGCCGATAATTTCGATTCGTCCATCGGCGACCGCTTCGTCGAAATTCGCGGTCGGTATGTCGGTCGCTTCGTAGACTTTCTGCACGATGCCCTTGTCGTGCGGAGCGACGACCTGGCCGCCGTGATTCCAGTAAGCCTTGAATCCGTTATCGGCTGGCGGATTGTGCGAGGCGGAAATCATGACGCCGACGTCGCAGTTCAGATGTCGCACGGCGAATGACAGTTCCGGCGTCGATCGAATGGCGTCGAAAAGGAAAACTTTCAGACCGAGTCCCGCCATGACCGATGCGGTCAGTTCGGCAAATTCCCGAGACCGGTTGCGCGAGTCGTGCGAAATTGCCGCGCGGCCATCCGTTCGACCGGTTGTCTCCTGGAAGTAGGCGGCGAGTCCGTACGCAGACTCGGCGATGGTTCGTTCATTGATCGTCGCCGAGCCGTACTCCGCCATCGGGCCTCGGCGACCGCCGGTTCCAAACGCAATTTCTTCCCAGAAGCAGGATTCGATTTTTTCCCAGTTACCGGCTGAAATGTCACTGGCAATTGTCGCCTGAAATGTTCCGAACTGCGGCTCGGTGATCCATCGTCTGGCGAATTCGCCCGTTGCGGACCGAATAGTTTCAGCGGCGACTGCCTTGTCAATTTCTGCGATCAAAGATTCCGCAGATGGTCCTGCCTGTCCTGTCATATCGTGAGTCCAGCCTGTTTGAATGCCGCCGAGGAGTGAGTTTTCGCGAATCCACAAATCGAACGGGAAGTCTTGCAAAGTCCAAAGATACAGTCCACCGAAGCGGTTACGGATGCTCGGCGGACTTGTTTTGAAACAGGAACTGCCCGTTGCAAGAGTCGGCGTCCGCTTCCATAATCGTTTTCAGCGTTGCTGAATTGTCGTCTGGATTCGCGGATTGCCGATTTGTTCACACCCGCCACCGTGAACGTTGTTCGCGGTTTTCGATGCGACTTTCTCAACGCCAGTGACGCTTACGATTTCGCAGACACTCGCTCTGCAATCGCGGATGAACTTTCGGAGAATCCTCATGATGGGCCCGTTCGGTCGAGTAATCTCAAAATACGGCGTCGCTCTTTCGCTGGTGACGATGCTGATCGCCTTCCCCGGCTGTGGCGGTGGCGACACGAAAAAATCTGAAACCGCCAGCTCGCCGCAGACGGAATCGCCAAAGAGCAAACCAGCATCCGGCGGCTCGACGAAAACATCCATAGCCAAAGAGGACGAAGACGACGGTCGCCGAAATGTCGGCGGAATTCCCTTTGACGTGTACTTCGACAATCCGCTGGCAGAGGCTTCTGACCAGCGACTCGTGGGCGGTGGCGTGACCGGACCGGTCGGCACCGAAGTGGCTATGAAAACCGAAGGCAACGCGACGTCGCCCCCAGCAACCGAGCCGGAACCGGAACCCGTCGTCGCCAGTGCTGACGGGCCGAAATGGTCTGAGCTGATTTCCGCTCAGGAGTTACTCGACGAAGTCCAGTCGATCCGCAACGACCTGAATGCCCGCATGGCAAACTTCGGAGCCTACAAACGGGCGATGCTGGAAGTGCCGGTCTTCAGCTCGACCCTGGCATTTCTCGCGGACGTCGCTCGTCGACACGATGGCGACATCAAATGGAAAGAAAAAGCTCACTTCATTCGGGCGCTGGCGATCACCATGTCCGACATTGCCAGCAGTTCGACGGGCGGTGTGAAAAAGTCGTACGACGAGGTTAACGAGGCGTTTCTGAAGATTACGGAGATCCTTAACAACAACGAACCAGCCGAGCTTCCGGAAGTTGAAGTCGAAGCCGACTTTGTTGACTTCGTTGAAATGGGCTATCTGATGAAACGACTTGAACGCGGCGAAAACTGGCTGAAGAATAACACCGGAAGCGAAGACAGTTTGAACGAGAAAGGGACACTGGCTCAGCGAGAAGTCAGCGTCTTTGCTGCCATCAGCGAATCCTTCAAATCAGAAGGCTTCGGCTATGCAGAGTACGAAGACTTCGTCGAATGGGCCGACGGCATGAGAGATGCGGCCAAAACGATGCACAAAGCCGTGCCGGCAAAAGCGTTCAACGAATTCGACCAGGCAAGATCAAAGATCAGTCAATCATGCACCGCCTGCCACAGTGTTTACCGAAACGGCTAAACATGGAGCTGAATCTGGCACCCGATGGCAGGATGGCCGTTGGTTTCCGGCAGAACGGATTTGGCCGAGTGCCCGATAAACTCTTCGGGCTCCGATAAGGATGAGGAGCTGTTTGGCAATGAAATTTCAACATGTGTCACGAGTGGTCGCTTTTTTGTCGACACTCATTTTCGTTTCGGCCATTGGTTCGAGCCTCGCCAACGCTGATGAGGCTCCTGCATTTTCACGGCGACTTCCAGACAGTGTCGCTGCTCACGTCGCCATTCCTGACGCGCAAGTGCTCCGCGAGCGACTGCCCAACTGCTCATGGGGACGGCTGCTGAATGACCCACTGGTCGCCGACTTTCGCGCTAACCTCGTCGGCGAGATTCGAGCATCGATTGATGCAAGCATCCGGCTCCCTGACGGAGTTTCTGCCGAAGACCTGCTCAACCTGAACGTCGGCGAGATCACGCTCACAGTACTCAAGCCGATCGATGGAAACCTGCCCGTTGTCTTCAGCGTGAACGCCGCCGGAGCCGCAGACACGATTTCGAAACTCGTGTCAGAGTCGGTCAACGCGTCTGAAAGTCAGGGCTGGGCAAAGTTCGTCGTCGAACATGCCGGCACATCGATCACCGTGCTGGCAGGTGGTACCGACGCGGCAGCTGGCGATACATCGACCGGTAACGTAAGAGCCGTCTTTCAACGGGACGGTTTCGTTGTCGTCGGAAACTCGGTCGAAACGTTGAAACAGGTTCTCGATCGCTGGAGCGGATCCGTTCAAGGCGCCTTTGCTGCTAACTCAACACTCAACCAGATTCAGCAGGTGACCATGAAACCGGGACGCGAACCGGCGTTGTTCTGGTATCTCGACCCGGTCGGAGCGGCTGTCAGCCTTCTTTCGCAGGGAGCGGCCAGCAACCCGACAGCCTCAATGGCGTTGTCACGATTGCCAAAACTTGGCCTGACTTCGTTTCGCGGAGTCGGCGGCACGATCGACTTCGCCACCGGAGTACACGACACCGTGACTCGGATAGCGGGTGTCGTGAAGCAGCCAGTCAGCGCCGCGATGGCACTGGTTCAGTTTCCTCCCGCAAAATTAACGCCGCCTGAATGGGTTCCGAATGACGTCGACAGTTTCATGATGCTGAACTGGGACGCCCAGACTGCTTACTCCGGCGCTGAAGAGATGGCCGACGAATTTCTCGGCCCCGGCGGTCTGGTCAACGCTCTGCAAGTTCTTTCCACAAAGACCGATCCGCCCATTCATCTGAAGAACGATATCCTCGACGGCATCACCGGCGAAGTCATGATCCTGCAAGGCAAAACCGGAGCCAGTGTTGCCCGCAAAAACGCGACACTGCTGGCGGTCAATCTGAAAGATCCGAAGAAGTTTGAGGGCATCGTCCGGCAACTCATCGATCAGCCTGGCTCAAAAGCCGGCAGCCGAACGGTCGGCACAACGACGGTTGCCGTCTTTGACGGAAAGAAATCGTCAACACATCTGGCCGTTGCTCACGGAACGCTGCTGGTCAGTAACGACACTTTTCTGCTGGACAATGTGATCAACGCGGTCGGCGGAGATCGCCTTATCGAGTCCGCTCATTATCGACAGTTGTCAGCCAGCATTCCCGCGACGAGATCGCTGTTCGCGATTCAACGGCCGGTCAATCAACTGGAAGTTGCCTACGGAATTCTTAAACAGGGCAGCGCCGCTGTTCCCGCGGGCATCGACCTGAAACTGCTGCCGACGTTCGACAGAATTCAGCATCACTTTCTTTCCACGGCGACCTGGGCAGCTCCTACGGCAGACGGGTTTCAGTACGTGAGCTTCTCTTTGCCACCGACCAGGTAACTTCACTGGTTTGATGAAGTTCAATCGTCCTGCCAGCATGGCGATCGGTCATTTGATTCCACGGTGAAACACGAGCCGGCTTTCATGACAGACACGCAGGACATGGATGAGATCCCGATCGACGAGCTGGAGAGTCAACTGGCCGAAGTGCTCGATGAGTACGTTTCTGCAGTTCATCGAAACGACGGTCCCCGGCAGCACGAGCTGCTCGCAGCGCATCCAGAGTTGAAGAATTTCGTCGAGCCAATCGAATCGCTCGACCGGATGACGCCGGATATTGAATTCGCGGCGACGTTGCTTGAGGTATTTCCCGACGACGGTACGGCTACTGCAGACGAGTCTCCGATCATTCGGCAATTCGGTCGGTTCGAGCTGCTGGAAGAACTCGGTCGCGGAGGTATGGGCGTCGTCTTCCGAGCACGACAGACGGACCTTGACCGCGTCGTCGCGATCAAGATGATCCTCGTGAACCGACTGGCTTCGCAGGATCACATTCGACGCTTCTATCAGGAAGCTCAGGCGGCCGGACGATTGAGCCACCCGAACATTGTTGGCATTCACGAAGTTGGCGAGGTTCACGGGCAGCACTTTTTCTCGATGGACTGCGTCAACGGTGTTGACCTGAAAGCGCTGCTGGCTGCGGGGCCGGCGCATTCGACTCTGGAAACTCGATCGACGACTCCACCGGCAAACGTCGCGACCGCCTCTGAACCAGCCGACAAAAGTTCCACTGTCGAAAGAGGCTCGTCTTCGCGAAAGCTGCGTCCCGGTGAGCAGCTGACTTTCGAGCAGACTGCTCGGCTGATTCGCGACGTCGCCCGCGCGACCGACTACCTGCACGCTCACGGAATCATTCATCGTGACCTGAAACCGTCGAACATTCTCATTGATGAGTCCGGCCAGCCCAGAGTGACCGACTTCGGCCTCGCGCGAGTCGTCTCGCCAGGCGAAAAACAGAACGGCGACGATCGGACAGACAGCGGAACAATCGTCGGCACACCGAACTACATGTCTCCCGAACAGGCCGCCGGACGACTCGACGAAGTTGGACCAGCCAGCGATATCTACAGTCTGGGTGTGATCCTTTATGAAGCTCTGACCGGCCAACTGCCGAACAAAGGCTGCAACGCGATGGAGACTCTGGTGCGGGTTATCGAGTCCGACCCGGAAGTTCCTCGCTACCACAACCGGGACATCCCGCGAGAACTCGAATCAATCTGCCTGCGATGTCTCGATAAGGATCCCACTCAGCGTTACGAATCCGCTGCCGCGCTGGCTGACGATCTGGATCGATTCCTGAAAGGCGATCCTGTCACTGCCGGTCCTCGCGGAATCTATCACCGACTTCGCCGCTGGATGCGCCGTGAACCGGCGCTGGCTTCACGCTGGTCAGCGATTGTCTGCGGAGCGGCGATTCTGGAAGTGTCGTACCTGACCGGCGAACTCACGCCCGGCGTTCGCGACGTGTTTTTCCAGTTGCTGGCGTTCTGGGCGGTCACGGCGTTCATGTTTCAGAAACTCCAGCGCAGCACGCAACTGGCAAACGCTTCGCGATTCATCTGGCTGGCGTCCGATGCGGTCTTTCTTACGAAGATGCTGGTGCTGGCTGCTAACCCGGCGGGGCCGCTGCTGGTCGTTTATCCGTTGCTGATCGCCGCGTCCGGACTGTTTATCCAGGAATCGCTCGTTCTGTTTATGACCAGTGTTTCGTTGATGTCATACGCACTTTTCCTTTACATGCGACCGATCGAAGCGACTCCCTGGCACTATCCGCTGATTTTTGCGGCGATTCTCGTCGTAATTGGCGTTGTTATCTCACACCAGGTCAATCGAATCCGACTGCTTAGCCGACACTTCGATGCGTGACGTAAATTCGAGACGTCGGAAAGCCGACGTCACCTGCCACGAGTGTCGCGTTTGACGGGTTTGATGCAGCAGGCTGCTCGTTTCGGACCGTATTCAAATCGGCACGGACTTGCGGTTGGCAGGTCAGGTCAGCAAAACTCACTCTCCGAATACCGACGAAATTACTCAGGCTCGACAGACAACCGGGCCACGCCTTTTTTTATTGAACGATTTCTCGCAGCAGCGCGAATTACTGCGAGTCTCGACGGGAAACCCCGATGCGCTGGGAACAGAAAGTCCAGTACGCAACGATCAGCGATATCGGCATGCGCCGAAAGAACAACCAGGATTCGGCTTCTGTGCAATTGTGTGGCGATCTCGAAACCTGGAGTCAATACGGACACCTCTTCATTGTCGCCGACGGAATGGGCGGCCACGCGGTGGGCGAACTCGCCAGCAAGATCGCCGTCGACACGATTCCTCTGACGTTTTTCAAGAGTCGGGCTGAGGACACTCAGAAGGCGCTGCTCGAAGCGATCGAAAATGCTAATGCCGCGATTAACGAGCGAGGTACGCAGAACGAAGAATTCAAACGAATGGGCACGACATGCGTCGCCCTGGTGCTGTCTCCGCATGGAGCGATCACCGGTCACGTTGGCGATAGTCGGATTTATCGAATCCGCGACGACCGCATTGAACAGTTGACCTTCGACCATAGTCTCCATTGGGAGCTGCAACGTGCCGGTCGTTTGAAACCGGGCGACGTGTTTCTTCCCGAAGCCAAACACGTCATCACCAGATCGCTGGGGCCTGAACCGTCGGTTAAAGTCGACATTAACGGCCCGCATCCGGTGCTGCCGGGCGACCGCTTTGTGCTTTGCTCGGATGGTCTGACCGGACATCTTAAAGATCCCGAAATCGGCATGATCGTCCGCGAACTGCCGATTGAGGAATCGTCGAAACTGCTCGTCAACCTGGCGAATCTTCGAGGCGGCTCTGACAACATCACGGTCGTCGTCGCCGAAGCCAGCAAAGAAGCTGTTTCGAAAGAACCGGACCCGGAAACGCCGGTTGCCGTCCGCCGTAAACGTTCATCAGCAATGAGCCCCTTCTGGACGCTGGCCTTCTGGGTGACGATCGTCGTGTTGGGGATCGGAGCGGTCCTGCTCTTCACGCAGCGCTACCTGGCCGGAAGCATCGTCTCGGGCGCTGGCTTTATCAGCTTTATTGTTCTGATCGGGCAGTGGATGGCCGGCCGCCAATCAGACGACTCGAGTTCTTCAGACTCGACAATTCACGCACAGACCTACACGATGGCCAGCGCTCGTACGACGAAGGAGTTCATGTCGGGGCTCGCCAAAATTGAGCGGGAACTGCACCGCATCGCCAACGAAGAGAACTGGGATATCGACTGGCCGTCGCACGCAAGTTCGATCTCAGCGGCCCGTGAAGCGGTCGCCAGAAAACAGACCCGTCGAGCGATGAGTGAGATGGGGAAAGCCATCGACCTGCTGGTCGTTGGCCTGCACGCTCATCGAGGGCGCATTCGCAGCACGCATATTTCCAGCAAGACAGGCAGCACGGAACAGTCGCGGAGTAACGACGACAGCCACGGATAGCCAGCGGCTGTCCGGGCGATCTTTGGATTTGAACCACGGAAGGAACCGTTGTGTCAGGAGAATCGTTTGCAGGATTCGCCATTGAGGCCATCGAGCGCGGACTTGTCCCCGATCAGCTTGTCCGGGCCGGTATTCGCAAGCTGCTTCGACAGCGACTCAGGAATCAGGAATCAGGAAACTGCGAAGAGCACGCACGAGCGTTCCAGGAGTTCGTCCAGAACACGAAGAAAGGCCCGGTCGCCTTCCTTCCGGAAAAAGCCAACGAGCAGCATTACGAAGTTCCTGCGGCATTCTTCGAAACGACACTCGGCCACCGGTTGAAATACAGTTGCTGCTGTTTCGACGACGGAATCACAACGCTCGATCAGGCAGAAGATTGCGCGCTGGATGTCACCTGTCAGCGAGCTGGCCTGAGCAACGGCCAGCGAGTTCTGGAACTCGGCTGCGGCTGGGGATCGCTCTCGTTATGGATGGCGGAGAAGTATCCCGAGAGCCGGATCATGTCGGTGTCGAACTCGGCGTCGCAGCGCGAGTTCATCATGTCGCGCGCCGAGCAGCGAGGTCTGGCCAACCTGCAAGTTGTCACGGCGGACATGAATGACTTTTCGACGGACGACACATTCGACCGCGTTGTCTCGATCGAAATGTTCGAGCACATGCGGAACTACGAACTGCTGCTTTCACGAGTCGCTGGATGGCTTGTTCCCGGAGGTCGCCTGTTCGTCCACATCTTCTGCCACAAACGGACGCCGTACGTTTTCGAATCAGACGGAGCGTCCAACTGGATGGGCCGCTATTTTTTCTCGGGTGGCACGATGCCGAGCGACGACCTTTTCTACCACTACCAGTCGGATTTGCAGATTGTCGACCAGTGGCGATGGAACGGTCGACACTATGGCAAGACAAGCAACGCCTGGCTCGCACGCCAAGACGCTGCTCGCGGTCAACTCATGCCGGTCTTCGAAGAAACGTATGGCAAAGCCGCCGCCCGCCGCTGGTTCATGCGCTGGCGGATGTTCTTCATGTCGTGCGCCGAACTCTTCGATTTTAACGACGGCAATGAGTGGTGGGTCTCGCATTACCTCTTCGAGAGGCCCACTTCTCTGGCGTGAACTTGAACGCAGAGGCCGCAAAGGAATGACGCCCGGAATTAAGGAGAGCTCTCTGTATCTCAGCGAGTCCTCTCCGAACTCTGCGTTCCGTTCTTCGGCAATTACTTGATCGCAATCAGCTCGATTTCAAAAATCAACGTCGCGAACGGCCCAATGTCGCGACCGGTTCCACGTTCGCCGTAAGCAAGTTCGTAAGGAATAAACAGTCGCCATTTGTCACCGACTTTCATCAGTTGCAACGCTTCGGTCCAGCCTGCAATCACACCTCCGACTGAAAAGCTGACCGGCTGATCGTCTGGTGTTGGGGCTTCGCCGCGATACGAACCGTCGAAAATTTCACCGGTAATTAACTGCCCTTTGTAGTGCGTCGTGACGGTGTCAGCTTTCGTCGGTGTCGGGCCATTACCGGAGCGGATGATTTCATACTGAAGTCCGGTTTTCGTTGTCTTGACGCCCGGTTTCTTGCCGTTGGCAGCCAGAAACTCCTGCCCCGGAGCGGACAGATTGAACTTGATGATCCTCCGCAATTCGGTCATCGCTGCGGCGAGTTCGTCTTCATTCAGTGCTGATTCTTTGTCCGACAGAATATCAAAGATGCCTCGTGCGATGAGCTTCGTTTCAAGGTCGGCAGCTCCAATTCCCTGGTTCTTGAGGCTCGTGCCGATGTTCACGCCGAGGCCATAGCTCGCCTGTTCTTTCATCGTCATCTCAGACTTCGCTGCAGCGGGCGCGGTCTCTTTTGTCTCTTGAACTCTTTCATCCTGCGATTGAACGACGATGGTTGATGCAGCAGCGACGGCGCAGGCGAGCGCTAGAGTTTGGATCCGCATGAGAGTTCTCCTGAATCTGGTGGGGTGTCGAGAAGGCAGGTACGACGCCAAAGCGGAGCAAAAAAAGTCGTACCCGAAAGCTGGCAAAGCGTCTCCCTCCCAACTAACGGGCGAAGCTCTCAGCCAATTCAGACAGAACAATTCCCGATCCAGTCTCCCTTGTCGTGATGGCAGGTCAGTCCGGCAGCAAGTGGTTGCCGAAAGTCAGAGTATGAACTCCGATCAGTTAGTTTTCGAGTCAACCCTGTTCCCATTCGCGAGCAGTCGACAACTCGTGAAGGTGTTCCCAGGTGTAAAGTCCGGTGTCGTGCTGGTCGTTCCACCGAATCTTCAAGGCGTAGTTACCTGTCAGTTGAGCGGCTTCCAGATCGATGCCTTCGGGAATGTCCTGCACATCGACCATGCGCTCGTTGGTGAATTCGTTGACGCAACCCGCGCACGGACAGCGGCCTCGCAGATAGCGGAACGGAATCTGAACTGTCACTCCGTCCTGCCAGGTAATCTCGAAAACCCGGTCGGCACGAACAGCGCGTAGATTCTTCGGAGACGAAGCCATGAAGCATCCCATCAATGAATGACTGCGAGGATCAATCGCTGTTAAAGAAGGTTGGAAGGTCGGGACTGAATCAGAGACATCGCTTCGGAGCGAGTCGACTCGCTGCTTCGCATCAGGCCGCGAACGGCGCTGGTGATCGTCAGGCTGCCCGGCTTGCGGATTCCGCGAATCGTCATACACGAATGCGTTGCTTCCAGAACGACGATCACGCCTTTGGCATCCAGTTCGGTCGACATCAGGTCGGCGATCTGATGTGTCATCCGCTCCTGAACCTGCGGACGCTTTGAAACTTCTTCCACCACCCGAGCCAGCTTGCTCAGCCCCGCGACTTTTCCGTTCGGAACATAGCCCACATGAGCGACGCCCATGAACGGCAGCATGTGATGTTCGCACATGCTGTTAAAGCTGATATCCCGGACGAGAACCATCTCGTCATACGTTTCCTGAAAGACCTTCTTAAGATGCCGGCCTGGATCCAGATGCAGCCCGCCGAAAAGCTCAGCGTACATTCTGGCAACGCGAGCGGGCGTTTCGAGCAGACCGTCTCGATCCGGATCTTCACCGACAGCTTCCAGAATTTCCCGAACCGCCCGTTCAATGCGAGGCAGGTCGACTTTGTTTTCCGCGACTTCAGACATGAGCGATTCTCAAGACAATACCACGTTTAGGAAGACTTCGTTCGGCGCGTAGGTTAGGCACTGCGCGCGAGGTCGTCGAGCGGGCGAAACTCCGAGCATGGTCAGGTTGCCCGGCCGCGACGGTGTCGGAAAGGTCTACCTGCCTTCGCTGGTCGAGTTGCCGTCCTGGACCATTTCCGAGGCTTCCCAGCCAGTTTGACGATGAGTCCCGTCGCAGAACGGGCGTTTCGACGTCGCTCCGCAGCGGCAGAGCGCGATGTTTTCCCGACCGGAGGTGTCGTAGGCGTTGCCTTCGAAATCAGTCAGCGTGATATCGCCGGTGACAATCAAAGGTCCGTCTTTGCGACAGCGAATGGTGACGTCCGACATTTATCAAATTCCCTTGCGAAAATAGTCACCTGGAAACTGTCAGCCTGGGGCGCAAAGTAGCAGAGGGTCGCCAAGGAGCTTTACGGCTTGGCCGAAATACATCGAAACATCTGCTTCTCTGTCAAACTGCGCCCCCCGTTCAACTCTTCACGTTTCTTAGCGGCTCTGCGTCTTTGAGCCAGTCGTGACGAGATCGTCCCTGTCGAATTCTATTCTCGAACGGTGACTCGACGACGGACGATTCGATCAATCGCCAGGCGGAACAGCACCCACAGCGCCATGACGGCTTCCTTCTGATTGATCTTGGACGTTCCGAAGCGGCGGTCTTCAAAGACGATCGGTGTTTCCTGAAACGTGCAGCCGACGCAGCGGCACATGTAAAGGATCTCTTCCTGGAACGAGTACCCGCGAGATCTCACTTGATCAAAGTCCAGCTTTGCCAGATCGGGCACTCGGTAACACCGGAAGCTTCCGCTGTTGTCTCGCGATGAAAGGCCCAGCGTCAGCTTCGCGTAGAGGTTGATCGAGCGGCTCATGAAGTGTCGTTTGAAATTCCAGCCGACGACGTTTCCACCCGGTACGTACCGCGAACCGATTCCGACGTCTGCGGATTCCAGGCACACTCGCAAAGCTGGCAGATACTTAGGGTGATGGCTGAAGTCGGCGTCCATGTTCAGAACGAAGTCGTACTTCTGCTCGACGGCATACTTGAAACCGGCAACGGTTGCGGCACCGAGTCCCTGTTTGCCGGCTCGGTGCAGCACGTGAATACGCGAATCTGCCTGAGACATCTCGTCGGCCAGCTTGCCCGTTCCGTCCGGAGAGTTGTCATCAATGACCAGGATGTCCGCATCCGGAGCGTGCTGGTGGATTTCCGGAATCAGCAGCGGCAAATTTTCACACTCGTTGTACGTGCAGAGTGTGATCAGCAGCCGAGTGGTTGATTGCTGGCTGTCCTCGGTCATGAAATTCGACTTTCAACTTTCACATTTCTTAGCCACTGATGAACGCTGTTAGACGCAGATACAGAATCAAATTTCTGGCAATCAATTCGAACCATCATCCGTGTCTTTCCGCGACGATCTGCGGCCAAACTCCTGATCACTCGTGACCTGCTACTTTCGGAGCGGGTGTTTTCTGCTGGGCGAGGTACTCAACAAGGTCTCGAAGATCGGCGAGTGACAGATGTTTGATCAGGTCTGCCGGCATTGCTGATTGTCCTTTGGCGAGTTCGTCAATTTCGTCTTTTGGCAGAGAAATCACTGTTCCGTCGGGAAGCATCAACTGCAGAGTCGCTCCGTCGTCAGACCTCTTCGTTCCAGCATAGACCTTGCCGGAATCCATGACGGCGATAACTGGCTCGAATCCTTTAGCAATCTTTGCATTCGGAGCGACAATCGCTTCCAACAGATATTTCCGATCTTTCTCCTTCGCGATTGCTGACAAATCGGGACCAACGGCGCCGCCATTATTCTGGACCGAATGGCAACGTCGGCACGATGCGGAACTTCGTCCAAAGAAAATATCGTAACCGCGTTTGGCGTCTCCGCCTTCGAGACTCACCAGGTACTTCGACAGCGGATCGGTCGGATCATGTTTCTGTTCGATCGTCTTCACCTGACCGAGCAGTGATTCGGTCCCGCGAGCTTTTGCAGCTTCCAGCAGGTCCAGATGAATCTCCGCCGGAGCGTTGCCTTCAAGCATCACTCCCAGCCATTGGCTGAGCACGGCGTCAGCATCCGCTCGTTTCAGTTCTGCCAGTTGAGCGATCGCGGCCTGCTGCTCGACCGTCGTGCCGTTCAGGATTGCTTCCGCCAGGGTTTGTGCGGCGGTATCCGGATTTCGTCGAACGGAAATTTCGCGAGCGGCGACTCGGACATCCGGGCTTTTGTCTTTCAATGAATCCTGAGCCAACCGGGCGATCGATTTTGAATCGAGCCTGTCCAAAGCCCTGATGGCGGCGACTCGCGAAGTCGTCACTTTGGACTCGTCCTGAACGACGGCCACCAGAACGGGTTCGACTTCCTGGATCCCGTACTTCGCGGCAAGTTCCGCTCCCAGCTTCTGAACCTTCTCACTGCCGCTGATGATGCCGCCAAGCTGAGACCGCAGCAGGTTCGCAATAAAGCCGGCGTCGCGTTTCTCAGCGATCGGTCGCCACGCTCCGAGCACTCGATCCAGTGGCGACGGAGCATCCCACATCTTCAACTCTTCCAGAGCTTCGACACGCAGACTCTCCGACAACGAAGCATCCGTCGCCAACTTGACGACGCGTTCCGCGTGTTCTTTCTGCCCGAGCCGAAAGTTTGCGTTCATCACTCGCCGCACGAGCGCATCCGTCAGCCCATCATCCCCCGAAGGCATCGGCTGATCCGCCAGCGCCGCCAGTTGGGGCATTGCCTCAACAATCTCTTCATCATGAATTCCCCGCGCCGCTTCGAGAACAATCAACGGCTCCGGATCATTCAGCAGTTCTGCTATCCGTTCCGACTTTTTGCGTCGAAGCGCCAGAGTGATCCCCATTCGTGCCGCCGGACCAGCACCCGGCAATCCCTCTTCGATCAACCGTTTGTCGTAGATCCTCGACAATGCCAACGATGCAGCGTGGCGAACGACGGGATCTTTATCAGCGTTGTCGGTGAGCATTTTGATTAACGGTTTTAGAGTGTTCCACGGCGTGGCAGGCCGAAGAGCCAGCGCCGCCAGTGAACGAACTCGTGGACTCTCATCTTGAAGTAGTTTCAGAAGTTTTGACGTGGTCGGAATCGGATAGAAAAAAGAATTTCCCGAGTTTGCAGCTTGGAAGAGTTCCTTTGGATCAATTCCTGACTTCTTGATCGCCTCGCGAGATTTTTGAATTGAAGTTAGTGCTTCGGCGGTTGAAGGCGGTCTTGAGGTAATCACTCGACAGACCTGCGCACGGATTTCCGTATCTTCGTCTGAGAGCAGATCCAGGAGAGCCTTCCGCTTTCTTGCGTATGCCTGCCTGTCTAGTCGCCATTTCTGTCTGCCTAGTTGTCCGAGTCCCCAGATGCCGTGGATCCTGGCGAACTGGTTTTCTCCCGACCTGGCAACTTCGATCAGTTCGTCGAGTGCTCCGTTCTTAACAAGGGCGAACTGGGCTTCCTGACGAACTCGGCGGTCGGGGTGGGAGAGTAAGGCGACGAGTTCTTCGTTTGATCGATCAGCAAATCCCTTCGCCATGATCGCCTGAGCGATCGCTGGAGACTTCGCAGACTCCGGATCCATGAACTTGTAGATGCGGCCTTTGCCCAGGCCGTCCCAGCCGTTGACCCAGTCTGAAATGTAGATGCCGCCGTCGTAGCCGAAGTCAATGTCGGTGCCGAGGATCTTCCAGATGAACTCGTGCGAGTCGACCAGTTCGAAGGACGCGCCTTTGGGTTTGACGGCGAAGGAGCGGATGCCGCTGTTGGACGGTCCGCCTCGGAAATCGCACATGAAGAAGTGGTCTTTGTACCGCTCGGGGAGTCCGACGCCGGGGTAATGAACGAGGCCCGACGGTCCATCACCCAGGTTTGCAATTGGAGGAATAATGTAAGCCGCCTGGCCTTCGTGCTGCGGGTGCCAGAGTTTTTCGCGGTTCCACGGCCCGCGATCGTCGAGGTACTGGTAGTACATTCTCCAGCCGGTGTCGCCGCCTTCGACGACGTAGACCCAGCGAGCTTTGTCGCCGCTGTCCGAATTGTTGTCGCCGGTGAAGAGGTTGCCGTAATCGTCGAAAGCCAGTTCCTGCGGATTCCTCAGTCCGTAGGCAAAAACTTCCAGCCCGGTGCCGTCGGGCTCGCAGCGAAAAACGGCTCCCGTGTCAGGCCGAACGAGCTGTGTTCCTTCTTTTGTTTCGACGTTGTAACCACGGTCTCCGATGCTGAAGTAAACCCGCCCGTCCGGTCCCATAATGAGACCGTGCATGTCGTGCCCGCGGAAGGCGACGCGGACGCCGTAACCGTGATGCAGAGCGTCCCGTTTGTCAGCCACTCCATCGCCGTCCTCGTCGCGGAGTCTCCACAGCTTCGGGATGCACGTGTAGTAGACGTCGCCGTTTCGCGCGAGCAGCCCGGCGCCCGTTCCGTCTTCAATCGCGTTGAACCCGTCAGCGTAAACCGTCGACTTGTCCGCTTTGCCGTCGCCGTCTGAATCTTCCAGCAGGCGGATTCGGTCGTGGTGAGCGGTGTACTCGTAGATTTTTTCGCCGAGGTGTTTTCTGAACATCTCGACGCGCTGCTCGACCGTCTGCAGTGCGAGGTCGTCGTGCAGCCAGTTCATGTGGTAGCGGTTGTCCTCGACGCCGTTTTTCTGCCGGAAAGTTTCGGCAACAAAGACACGGCCTTTCTCGTCAATCGCAAACGCGACCGGATTCGCCAGCATCGGCTCGGCGGCGTACAGGCTTCCGACCATGCCGTCAGGAAGCTGAAATCCTTCGAGCGCCCGCTCACCCTCGTTCGATGCCGGAGCGATCGCCGGGGTGTAAGCAGGCTTGTCCTGAGCTTTTGAAAAGCTCGCGAGGCAGGAAGCAACAAGGGTGACGGCGAGAGAGATTCTTCGTGAGAGCATGGTGGAAAACTCGCGAATTGAAAGTCGCGAGTTCGGCAGGGCGTGAACTCGCAGGCAGGACGTTTTGCGAAAGGAATCCGCCATTCTGCACCTCCACACGGGACATCGCAACCCGGCTGAGTGAGGCGATTCTGGCTGGATGGCCCGTCCAGCCTGGCGGTGTCACGCAACGACAGGATGCTTCATCATCCGGATACGATGCCGTTCGAAGTTTTTAATTCTCGTCGAGAGCAGAGGATCAGACCCCTTGTGCCTTCGGCACGCGACGGCAAGCGGTTGGGCCACTCTGGCGGGTGCGTCTTGACGCACCCGACTAAATCGATGCCTGCAGTCGCCCTTGCCAATAAGCGATCTGTTCTTCGACGGGGGCTTTGCCGCCGGAGCCGAAGCTTTGGAGGGCGGCGACGGCGTTGACGGTTCCCAGGACGTCGTAGACGGATTCGTCGATCAGGTCGCAAGCGGCCTGCAGGTCTTCCAGTGACAGATCTTTCAACTGGCACTGGCGGCCTTCGCATTCGGCGACCAGTTTGCCGACGGTACCGTGGCCGGTTCGCATGGGGACTCCGCGTTTGATGAGGTATTCCATCAGCGCGGTCGCGTCCAGGAATCCGTCGTCGATCTTTTCGTTGATTCGGTCAACCTGAAGTTCGGCTCCGGCGATCAATGCCGGAGCGACTTCCAGACACGCTTCCACCGTGTCGAACGCGTCGAACAGGGCCAGTTTGTCTTCCTGCAGATCCCGGTTGTAGGCCATCGGCAGGCCTTTGATCAGGACCAGCAGTTGAGTCACGTCGGCCATCACTCGTGCGGTCTTGCCGCGGATTAATTCCAGGACGTCCGGGTTCTTCTTCTGCGGCATGATGGACGAGCCGGTCGTAAACGCGTCCGGCAACTGGATGAAGCCGAACTCGCACGAGAACCAGATGATCCACTCTTCCGCCCAGGAACTCAGGTGAGCGGCGATCAGCGAGAGGTCCAGGACGAACTCGACCATGTAGTCGCGGTCGCTCGACACGTCCAGACTGTTTCGCGCGACGTCTTCGAAACCGAGCAGCTTTGCCGTTTCCTGACGATCGATCGGCAGCGACGTTCCAGCCAGAGCGGCGGAGCCGAGCGGCGAGACGTTGACTCGGCGTCGGCAGTCGGCGAGTCGCTGGCGATCGCGTTCGAATTTTTCGGTATAGGCCAGCCAGTAGTGGGCGGCCAGAACCGGCATCGCTCGTTGCAGATGCGTGTAAGCGGGCATGACGATTTCACGATCGCGGTCCGCTCGTTCAACAAATGCCTTCTGGACGTCAAGCAGCAGCTCGTCGATCCGATCGATGGCCGCTCGGGTGTAGAGTTTCAGGTCGGTCGACACCTGATCGTTGCGGCTGCGACCGGTGTGCAGCTTCCGTCCGGTGTCGCCGAGTCGTTCGGTCAGACGACTCTCGATGTGCATGTGAATGTCTTCGAGCGACGTCTGATGCTCCATCTCGCCGCGTTCGATTTCGCCGCGGATGTTCTCCAGTTCGGAGATGATCTGGTCGCGCTCGTCGTCCGAAATCAGGCCGACTTTGGCGAGCATCCGCGCGTGAGCCTGCGAACCGGTGATGTCGACATCGGCCAGCCTCGCGTCAAAGCTGATCGACTCGGTGAACCGCTCCACCCGAGCGTCTGTTGCTTCCTGAAATCGCCCGCCCCACGCTTTGCCTGTCACGATGCCGTTCCGTTCGCTGAAGTTTCTGCCTCTGCGGCTTTGCGTCAGAGTCAGCATGACTGAGATGATTTCGTCAGGCCCAGCCTGACCTACTTATTCGGTGAGTCTAGACAACGGTCTCCCAATCCGGGAGCGTATGAATTCCTGAATTCGCGATTCAAAGAGGAAACCCACACCGGATGTCGTTTTTTGGATTTCATCCGCTGATCGAGCGCTGGTTTCAGAGCCGGTTTGCAGAACCCACCGCCCCGCAGCAGCAGGGGTGGCCACACATCGAACAGGGTGAGAACACGCTGATTGCCGCGCCAACCGGCAGCGGAAAGACACTGACTGCGTTTCTGGCGGTGATCGATCGGCTGCTGAAAGACTCGATTGACGGGAAGCTTGAGGACGGTGTCCGTGCGATCTACGTCTCGCCACTGCGAGCACTTTCCAACGACATGCACCGGAACCTGTCTGAGCCGCTCGAAGAACTCAACGCGCTGGCTGCCGCTGAGTTTCCCGACGTGCCGATTGCCGGCCTGCGTGTCGGCCTTCGAACGGGAGATTCAACACCGTCTCAACGCGCGGCCCTCGTTCGCAAACCGCCGCACATTGTGGTGACCACTCCCGAGTCGCTGTTTCTTTTGTTGACCGCCGAGAAAGGCCGCGCGGCGCTGAAGTCCGTCGACACAATTATCGTCGACGAGATTCACGCACTGGTGCGGGACAAACGGGGCTCACATCTGGCGCTGACAATCGAACGGCTGGAAGCGTTGTGTGAGCGGCCGTTGCAGCGGATCGGTTTGTCGGCGACGCAGAAACCGATCGAGCGGATCGCGGAGTTCCTGGTTGGTGACCGTAGGCTGGAACAAGCTCCGCGGAGTTCCGGCGACTATGAATCAAGTGCCGTCTCGAATGCCGGAACTGCGCAGAGCTTGTTCCAGCCTACATCTTCGGACTTCCCAAAGATCGTCGACGTTGGCTATTCGCGCGACCTGGATCTGAAGATCGAAGTGCCGCCGAGCGATCTGTCGGCCGTCTGCTCGACCGAGCAGTGGGGCGAGGTTAACGAGCGAATCGTTGAGCTGATCAATTCGCACCGCAGCACGCTGATTTTTGTGAACACTCGGCGAATGGCCGAGCGGGTGACGCATCAGCTCAGCGAAATCCTTGGTGAGGATCAGGTCGGCAGTCACCACGGGTCGCTGTCTTCGGCGATCCGGTTGCAGACCGAGCAGCAGCTGAAGAACGGCGAACTGAAAGCGGTGGTCGCCACGGCGTCGCTGGAACTGGGCCTCGACGTCGGGTTCATCGACCTGGTGATTCAGATTGGCTCGCCGCGGGCCATCGCCACGTTTCTGCAGCGAGTCGGTCGGTCCGGCCATTCGCTGGGCAAGACGCCGAAAGGACGGCTGTTCGCGCTGACTCGTGACGAACTGGTCGAAAGTATGGGCCTGATTCGAGCGATTCGAGCCGGTCGACTCGATGTGATTCCGATTCCTGAATGTCCCATCGACGTGCTGGCTCAACAGGTTGTCGCGGAAGTCGCCTGTCGGGAATGGGGCACGAACGACCTGTTTGCGTTATGCCGTCGCGCGTGGCCGTTTCGAAATCTGAAACGGGAAGACTTTGACGAGACGCTGCGGTTTCTCAGCGAGGGACTCACCGATCGGTCGGGCCGCGGAAAAGTTTACCTTCACCAGGATTTGGTTCAGAAGCGGCTGCGAACTCGACCGGGTGCTCGGATCGTCGCGGCTTCAAACGCGGGCGCAATTCCGGAAGTGGCCGAGTTTCGCGTCGTCGCTCAGCCAGACGGGGTCGTTGTTGGAACGCTGGACGAAGATTTCGCGTTGGAGTCGCACGCCGGTCAGATCATTCTGCTGGGGAATACGTCCTGGAGAATGGAAGGCGTGCGCGGCACCGACGTGCACGTCACCGATGCGGGAGGCGTTCCGCCGACTGTCCCGTTCTGGCGCGGCGAAGCTCCTGGGCGAACGCTGGAACTCAGTGAAGAAGTGTCGCGTCTTCGTGAGGACCTTGAAGCAAAGCTGAAGGCGCTGCCCGAAACCGTTATCGCCAGCTGGTGGGAAGAGAGTGATCTCGAACCAGTCAGTGTGCCGCAGGCTCCGCCTGTGCCGAGCACGGAACAAAGTGAACTTCAGACAGGCACTGGCAAAGCCAGTGGCACACCGGCGACAACGACTTCGCAACCCGAGATGCCGGCCACGCAGACGGAGTTTCGCAACTCGACAGCGGACATCGTCCACTGGCTGGTCAAAGAGACCGACTGCTCTGACGACGCGGCTCGGCAGGTGGTGAACTACCTGGCGGCTCAGATTGCTGCCGTCGGCATCGTCCCGACTCAGAAGCGAGTGATCTTCGAACGTTTCTTCGACGAGTCTGGCGGGATGCAGATGGTGGTGCATGCTCCGTTTGGTTCGCGAATCACGCAGGCGTGGGGTCTGTCGATGCGGAAGCGGTTCTGCGTCTCGTTCGACTTTGAACTTCAGGCGACAGCCGACGACGACGGGTTCATTCTTTCGCTGGGGCCTCAACACAGTTTTCCGCTGGAGTCGATGTTTCCGATGCTGACTTCGGAGAACGCTCAGCGACTGCTGGTACAGGCGATCCTTTACATTCCGATGTTCCAAATCCGCTGGCGCTGGAACGCGAACCGGGCGTTGCTGGTTCCTCGCCGTGACAAAGGAAAACGCATCCCGCCGGCGCTGCAGCGATTCCGCGCGGACGATCTGCTGTCGTCCGTCTTTCCGTTGCTGACCGGTTGCCAGGAAAACGTCGTTGGCGAGCTGGAAATGCCCGAGCACATTCTGCTGCGGCAAACGATGGACGATTGCCTGAGCGAGGCTCTCGATATCGCTGGTCTGGTCGATGTTCTGAGACAGGTGGAAGCCGGCGAGATTGAATTCGTCGCGCGGGACACTCGCGAGCCGTCACCGTTTTCTTATGAGTTGCTTAACTCAAACCCGTACGCGTTTCTTGACGGTGGCGAGTTGCCGGAACGTCGTGCTCGTGCTGTTTCGACGCGGCGATCACTGACGGTCGATTCGGTGAAGGACCTTGGGCGTCTCGATCCGCTGGCGATCGACCAGGTGACCGCCGAAGCGACGCCCGTTGTTCGCAACGCTGATGAGCTGCACGATGTGCTGCTGACTCGGATCGTGTTGCCGGACGCCGAAATGGAAGACTGGCGGGGCTGGCTGGAAGAACTGGTTGCTCAACGTCGAGCGACCAGTACGACAGCAACGGGCGGAGTTACCGTCTGGACAGCGGCGGAACGAATTCCGGCGGTGCTGGCGATGTTTCCGGACTCGGCGTTGCAGCCGCAGATTCAGGCGCCCGACGGCGTACGACTTGAATGGAACGACGTTGATGGCCGAGTCGCGACCATGCGAGGTTTGCTGGAAACATCAGGCCCGCTGACTCACGAAGAAGCCGCTCGGCGAACGGGGACCAGACCAAACCAGGCCTTTGCGGCTCTGGAAGCTCTGGAAGGCGAAGGAATCGTTCTGCGCGGCAGATTTCGAGACCAGAGTGAGTGTGCCACTGCGGGCTTGCCCAGCAGTGATTCCTGCCAAAGTTCAAGCACTGCTGGGCAAGCCCGCAGTGGCACCCAGGGAAATAAGCAGGGAACAGACCCAATGCCTGCGACCGAGTGGTGTCATCGTCGGTTGTTATCGCGGATTCATCGATTGACGATGCAGGGGTTGCGGCAGCAGATTCAGCCGGTGTCGTCGGATGTGTTTCTGCGATTTCTGACGCATCATCACGGTCTGACAAAGCAGACTCGGCGAGCGGGCGTCAATGGTTTGTTTGAAGCCGTGTCTCTGCTGCAGGGTTATGACCTGGCGGCGGTCTGCTGGGAACGTGACGTGCTTCCGGCTCGTGTTGACGGTTATCGATCGGCCTGGCTGGATGAACTTTGTTTGTCCGGGGAAGTTGCCTGGGGGCGACTGTTTCCGCCAAAGCGCGAAGCAGACTCCCCTGCCCTGCTGACTCGCGTCGTGCCGGTGTCGCTGTTCCTGCGGAGCGACCTTGGATGGCTGAGCACGGAAACGGCAGCTGAGGATGAAGAGTCTCTGAGCGCCGCCGCTCGCGAGATTCTGGACGCGATGAAGCGGCGCGGAGCCGTTTTTGCCTCAGATCTTCAGCAGCAGATGAGCGTCTCGACGGGCGAACTGAACGACGCGCTGGGCGAACTGGTTTCGCGAGGCCGCATTGCGGCTGACGGCTTCGGCGGTCTGCGTTCGCTGTTGCAGAGTAAGCAACCGGCACCGTCAATCAGCCGTCGATCCGGACTGGCGAGAACTCGCAACTCGGCTGGCAGCACCGGACGCTGGTCGATCTGGCAGCGCTCGTCTGCGACTGCTGACGCATCGCGGTCAGATGATTCGAAGTCGACCGCTGACGAGGAGAACTCCGTCGAGCAATGGGCGTGGCAACTGCTTCGTCGATGGGGTGTCGTGTTTCGCGATCTGCTGGAACGCGAAGCCGGCACGCCTCGGTGGTGGGAGCTTCTGCAGGTTTATCGTCGACTGGAAGCTCGCGGCGAGATCCGCGGCGGGCGATTTATTACGGGCGTGGCCGGTGAGCAGTTCGCACTGGGCGACACGGTGAAGAGGCTCCGTCAGTTGCGGGATGCGATGCCGGATCGCGGCAACCGGACGATTTCGAAAACGGTCGGCATTCGTGAGAGCTTTCTGCAAACCGACCCCGCGCTGAATGTTCGAGGAACAGGCAAGAGATCGGGAGTTGCCAGCCCGGAAAGTCTCGAAGGGATTTCGAACGGTGTGTCGCCGTCAGACGAGCTGGTCGTCATCTCAGCAGTCGACCCGTTGAATCTGGTCGGCATTATTACAAAGCACTCTCGCGTCCCGGCGACGGCTCATAACCGAATTGCTCTGCTCAACGGGAAGCCGATCGCCGCACTGATCAATGGCGAGGTCAGTTTTCTGGATGCCGTGCGAGCGACGCAGCGGGACGGTCTGGCTCGAACGCTGCTCGGGCAGAACGTCCACTTTGCGGCGGAAGAGAATCGCGACCTGCCGCCCGATTCCGATTCCACCGCCGATGAGCCATCACCCAGGTTCCCGCGGAAACGTTTCGTTCGTCCGGTAATTTCCTGAACGACGAACTCAACTGAACCCATAGTCTGCACTGACCCATACCGACTGACTTAAAACTGCTACTGGCCGATCTGTGGGTCGAGCTGGCGTGCGGTTTCGAAGTCGGATCGGAAGCCGGCTTCGTTGCCCTGCTGGCGGCGTTGGAGTGCTCTTTGGTAGTAGGCTTGAGCGACGCTGGGATCGAGACGTTTCGCAGCGGTGTAGTCGGCAATAGCTTTGTCGTAGTCGCCCTGCTGAAGAAAGGCGTCGCCCCGGATCGAAAGTGCCGGATGGCTGAATTCGGTTTCGAGAGCTTTAGTGGCGTCGGAGATGGCTTTGGCAAAGTCGCCCTGCTCAAGCCAGTACTTTGCTCGGCTGGTCCACGGTGATGCTTTGTCGGAAGCGAGTTTGATGGCCTGCTCGTAGTTCACGAGGGCGACTTCGTGCTTGCCGGCTTCTGCCAGATGACTGGCTCGCTGAATGTAACCGTCTGGTTTTTGTGGAGTCTGCGCGACGACGTTGTTGATCTGGCCGAGCTTGAGCAGCCACTGGATACGGTTTCGATCGGCCTGAGCATTTTCGTCCATGCCCAGGGCCGCGAAAGCGGTCATGCGGTTCTGGTAGTGTTTCGGATTGTTCTCGTCGTGGGCAATTGCTTCTGAGAAATCGGTGATGGCATCACGATGCTGCTTCAGTCGCAGGTGAAGCATGCCTCGGTTGTTCAGCGCGTTGACATAGCCAGGTCGCAGTTCCAGTGTCTTGTCGAAGTCAGCCAGCGCCTTGTCGTAAACCTCCATTTTGAACCACGCAAAGCCTCGGTTGTTGAATCCGTCGGCGTACGTTGGGTCAATCTGGACGGCCTGGTTAAAGTCGTCGATTGCGGCGTGGAAGTCTGTTTTCGCAAGTTTGACCAGGCCTCGGTTATTCCAGGCCTGGATGTATTTCGGATCGACCCGTACGGCTTCGTCGAAGTCGAGGAGAGCCTGGTCGAGCTGGCTTCGAGTCAACAGAAAGAGGCCTCGCATGTTCCGGTAGCGGACATCGTTCGGGTTGATTTCGATGGCTCGCGAGTAGTCGCTCAGGGCGAGCCGGTCCTGGCCTACGTCGGCGAGAATTCCGGCTCGCTGAAAGCTGGCCTCGGCGTTCTGCTGATCGGTTTCGACCGCCTTATTCAGGCTGGCGATTGCTTCGTCGAACTTCTGGTCCTTGATCTGAGCGATGGCCTGCTCGACCAGCTTGCTGGCCTGTTGTGTCGGTGTGGATTTTCCGTCTGTAGCGGTCTGCGGGGCGTCTGTCTCCGCTGTGTCGGTTTTGGGGGTGTCCGCGTCTCCGCAACCGATCAAAACGACGGAAAGGCACAAAATCAGCGGCGTTCGAGCCGAAAAGAGAGAGGACATCCTTGTCGCTCCAGAATCCAGGCATCGTGAAAATGGGTGAGGGGCAGGCTTGTATTTCCGACGGTCCCGGAGTGTCAATGTTGATTCAATGACTGGCGAACCGGCTGGGAGCCTGGGATTTCGCCGGAACCAAATAGCGGTGAAAGTTTCTTGTCGTTAGACTTCGCGGCCTTCTCTGAATCTTTGAATGCCGGCCGCATGGCTGGATTCACGCTATATTTCTCGGTTTCTGCGACGAAGCCTGACACAAAATGTGTCTGACAGACCAGGTGGTCGATTCCGCAGAACGCCGAATGCCAATCCTGTTCGTGTTTGAGACTGAAATAACGAATGACTACCAATCAGAATTCACCGAATGATCCGGACTCGTGGGAAGGGCTCGCCCGGGACCTTTTTGGAATCGATGTCGGCAAGAAGAACTCCGATGACGAGCCGTTCGAAGTGATCGATCTTTCGTCGCTGGATCCTGCCTCGGCATCGGTCGAGGACGAGCCTGTCGAAGCTGATGTCGCTGCCGAGACCATCGACTCTGACGACGAGGATGACGTGAATTCGGACAACTACTTCGGTGACGACGACGATGATGACGATTACGACATCATTTTCGAAGAAGAAGATGATGACGACGAGGAAGACGCGGCGCCCGAGCCGGTGTCTGCACCGACTCGGCCACGACAGCCTGCACCGGTTGCTGAAACTGCTGAACCTCGCCCGGCCCGCAAGAGTGTTCCGAAGTCGGATGCCGAGGATTCGTTCTGGGATCCTCTGGACGATTGGGACGTCGGGGGGAAGAGCCACAGGAAAAGCACTTCGCAAGACAATGACGAATCGTCCCGGCCAGCGAAGGCTGTTCAACCAGCGAAGACCGCTCAAGTGGAAGCCGACGACGAAGGCGAAAGCTTCGAAGCAGCCGCGCCGGTCGTGAAGAAGGAACGGACTGAAGATCGTCCGAAGAAGCGTCGCCAGCCTGAAGCGAAGAAACCGAGTCCGCCGCAGGAAGATGATTCGTTCGGTTTCGGAGTTGGCATCTTTGACGATGAAGACGAGAACTTCTTCGAGCACGAAGCGTACGACGAAGATGATCAGGACGACGAAGTCGCCGCAAAGGCCACTGACGATGCCGCTGAAAAAGCTGTTGTGACAGCAGATCGCGATGACGATGACGAAGAGGGGGACGAAAAACCCAAACGTCGCCGTCGCCGTCGCCGCCGTCGTCGAAAACCTGTCGACGAAGAGTCCGTCGATCGTTCTGATGATGACGACGAGGCCGACGATTTCGGAGCGGAAGATACAGACAACACTGACGCGGACGCAGACTCGGATGAAGAAGTGTCGGAACGCCCCAAACGACGACGACGTCGTCGTCGCCGTAGTCGCAAACCGACTGGCGACGAGTTTGGTGCAGAAATCGATTCTGACGAAGACGGTGAAGCGGACGAAGACGCCGCTGATGAGTCCAGTGATGCCGAAGATGAATCTGAAGAAGAACGACCGCGTCGAAAACGCCGACGTCGACGGGGCCGAAAGCCGCGAGTCGAAGTGGCGGAAGATTCGGACCTTGATGACGACGACGAAGGTGACGACGACGATGCTGTAGCCGAGTCGGCGGATGACGACGATTCAGACGACGATGATGAGGAAGAAACACGACCGCGTCGCCGTCGCCGTCGTCGTAGCCGTAAGCCTCGCGCGAAAGTGGAAGACGACATCGAAGATGACTCGGACGAAGTCGAGGCGGACGACACCGACGATTCAGACGACGACGACACGGACGATGAGGACGAGGATGATCGCCCCGTTCGATCACGGCGTGCGACAAACAACTGGGATGATGTCCCGACCTGGGAACAGGCGATGTCGTCGATTGTGGAAGCGAATATTCGAGGTGCCAGCCAGAGTCGCAGCGGTTCGCCACGTGGCGGTTCCAGCCGAAGCGGCAGCTCTTCGCGTGGCGGCAGCGGTTCTTCAAGCAGCAGCGACTCGCGCAGCAGCAGTGACGGTGACGAAGGCGGTCAGCGGCCTCCACGCCGTCGCCGTCGTCGACGACCGACTGATGGCGATCGTAAGAGCGAATAAACGAATCGTTGACTCGGAAGCTCGATCCACAACGGTGGATCGACTTCATTCAGGCGTTTCTGATCGGGAAGTGTCGTCGGCGGAATTCCATTCGAGCATGAATCAGGGCGGGCAGGTGTGATACCCTGACGGCGTTCTTTCGTTTTCCGGAGCGAGTTTCGGAAGCGTGGCCCCTGATCGCTGGAACGTTTCGATGCTCGAACCGCTGCGAATTCTGCTGATCGACGATGACGAGAATACTTTCGCGCTGACGAAGGAGCTGTTGCGCGATATCAACAGTCGACCGGTTGAACTCGATTGGGCCGCCGATGCGGAATCCGGTCTCGCGGGTATTCTCACCGAGAATCACGAGATTGTTTTACTCGACTATCGGCTGGGCGAGACCGACGGACTCGAAGTTCTTGGTCAGGCCAGGACGGCTGGCTCCAGGTCGCCAGTGATCATTCTCACCGGACAGTCTGATCGTGAGATTGATCAGCGAGCGCTTGAAGCAGGTGCCGCAGACTATCTTGTGAAGGATGTGTTCGATGTCTCGCGGCTTGAGCATTCGATTCGTTATACGCTGGAGCGTGAGCGATTACGGAAAGAGCTGGAGCTGGAGCGGTACCTTCTTCAGTCGCTGATGGAGAACCTGCCGGACAACATCTATTTCAAAGATCGAGAGAGCAAGTTTATCCGAGTCAGTCGTGCGATGGCCGACTGGTTCAACCTCGACGATCCGGCGGACGCTGTTGGGAAAACCGACAAAGATTTCTTCACGGATGAGCACGCGGCACAGGCGCTGGCCGACGAACGAAAATTGATGGCGCAGGGCGAACCGGTTCTGGACAAAGTTGAGAAAGAAACCTGGCCCGACGGTCGCACAACGTGGGTGTCGACCAGCAAACTTCCGCTACGTGACCACGAGCATAATGTGGTTGGTACGTTTGGAGTCTCGCGAGACATCACCGCTCAGCAGCAGGCGTTGAACGCGCTGAGCCAAAGTGAACGGCTCAATCGGCAGATCGTTGACACCGCACTGGACGCCTTTGTCGGGATGGACGCTGACGGCACCATCATTGACTGGAATCCTCAAGCGGAGGTCATCTTTGGCTGGCAGGCGGAAGACGCTCTTGGTCAAACGCTGGCTGAGACGATCATTCCGGAGCGTTTTCGTGATGCTCACGTGGCTGGTCTGAAGCATTTTGTGAAGACTGGTGAGAGCAGCGTGATTCAACGGCGGCTTGAACTGGTCGCTCTGCATCAGTCGGGGAAAGAGTTTCCCGTTGAAGTAACGATCTCTCCAATTCGCGACGCGGACTCGTGCATCTTCAGCGCGTTTGTGCATGACATCACCAATCGCAAACAGGCTGAGAAAGAACTGCTTGAATCGAAAGAGGCTGCGGAATCCGCCAACCGGGCGAAGAGCGATTTTCTCGCCAATATGAGTCACGAAATCCGCACGCCGATGAACGCCGTCATTGGGATGACCGAGCTGGTACTCGATACCGAGCTGACGCAGTCTCAGCATGAATATCTCAGCATGGTGCGTGATTCAGCAGACTCCCTGCTGAACCTCATCAATGACATTCTGGATTTCTCAAAGATCGAAGCCGGCAAGCTGGAGCTGGAATCAGAAGTCTTCAGCATTCGTGACACGTTGGGAGATACTTTGCGGTCGCTTTCCGTGCGTGCCCATCGAGAGGAACTGGAACTGGCGTGTCATATCGACCCGGCAGTGCCGGACGCTCTGGTTGGAGACGCCTCCAGATTGCGGCAGGTGGTTGTCAACCTGGTTGGAAACGCGATTAAGTTTACGCCGCACGGCGAAGTGATCGTGCATGTCGAAGTGGATCAGAAGGACGATAAGTCGGCTTTGTTGCACTTTGCGATTGCCGACACAGGAATTGGCATTGCTACGGAAAAACTGAAGTCAGTCTTCCAGGCATTCGAACAGGCCGACACGTCAACCACTCGGAAATATGGTGGAACGGGACTTGGCTTGACCATCTGTTCGCGGCTGACGCATTTGATGAAGGGAACCATCTGGGCTGACAGTGAACTCGGAAAAGGCAGCACGTTTCACTTCACAGCGCGACTGGGAATCTCGGACAAGCCTCCTGAAATCCGGTCGAAACGGATTGTTCAAGGGTCTCGGGTACTGATCGTCGATGACAACGCGACGAACCGGTTGATTCTTGACGAGATGCTGACGAACTGGGGCATCAGGACGACGTGTGTAGAAGGTGTCGACGATGCTGTCGCGTCGTTGCGACAGGCTCGTGAGGCGGGCAAGGGTTATGACCTCGTACTGAGTGATGTGCACATGCCGGAGAAGGATGGGTTTGCTCTGGCGGCGGAAATTCGAAACGATGAAAAGCTGGCCGGCGCGCTGATCATGATGCTCACATCAGGAGATCGTTCGGAAGACATCGAACAGTGTCGCGAATTAGGCGTGTCGGCTTACATCCGAAAACCGATCAAACAATCGGAACTGTTCGATTCACTGGTCTCCATTCTGGCCATTGAGGGAACCGGTGACACGGTCACGGCCGATGTTGAAGATTCAGAGCGGCGCGAGATCGTTATTCCACCGCTGCGAGTGCTGCTTGCTGAAGACAGCGTTGTTAACCAGAAACTGGCATTGGCCTTGCTGAAAAAGTGGGGCCACTCCGGCACTGTTGCCAGCAACGGAAAGGAAGCGGTCGATCTGGCAACTCGTGAGACCTTTGATGTTGTGCTGATGGACGTTCAGATGCCGGAGATGGATGGACTGGAAGCCACTCGCCGGATCCGGCAGAGCGAGGCCGGCAGCGATCGTCATCTGCCCATCATCGCAATGACCGCTCACGCAATGAAGGGCGATCGCGAGCTGTGTATCGAATCCGGCATGGATGATTACGTCTCGAAGCCTGTCAGGCCGTGGCAACTGATCAAAGCGTTGAGTCGGTTCTTTGCTGAAGATGCTCGTACGGTTGGCGTGTCTCGCGAGGAGGCGGTCTCAGCCGCGGCCCACGACAGTACGGAGCTGGCGTCGACTGAGAAATACCGTGTCGACTGGGCGGTCGCTCTGAGAATTACACAGGGAGACCGGGAACTGTTACGCGAGATTGCCAGAGCATTTCTTGAGGAAGGCCGTATCGTTCTGGCAGATTTGAAATATGCCTTGAAAAACGACGATGCGAAAACGTCACAGCGGATGGCTCATACGATCAAAGCCAACTTCCGGACTTTCGGCGTAAATGATGCACACGACCTGGCATTTGAGTGCGAGAAAGCCGGCAAGGCAGGAGATCTCAAGTACGTTGCCGAGCATCTCGAGGAACTTCAGGAAGCGTCGAAAGTTGTCAGTTTACAGCTTCGTGATTTCATCGATACCAGACAGTTTCCAGGGTGACTATCATACTGTTCACGTTTGATCGAGTTCCCTTCGGGTGCAGACCGTTGCGTGATTTTCGTCGATCGTGAGACTCCCTTTTCGGAGACATGGAACAGAATCTCAAAGAATCGAGCATCGGCTGATCAAGTGCAGGCTCGCGATATTACCAGGCGGCAGAAAGCATGGTTATGCAAACTCTACTTGTCGTGGACGACTCGCGCGTTGATCGTCGTCTTGTGGGAGGCTTGCTCCAGAAGACGGGTGAGTATGAAGTCATTTATGCCGAGAACGGGCGAGCTGCGCTGGAGCGACTTGAACTGGATATCCCCGACGCTGTTCTCACCGATCTTCACATGCCCGAGATGAATGGGCTCGAACTGGTCCAAACCATCAAGAGCGATTATCCGCTGATTCCCGTCCTGTTGATGACGGCTCAGGGAAGCGAAGAACTTGCTGTTGAAGCGCTCCGTTTGGGGGCGGCCAGCTACGTTACCAAGCGTCGTCTCGGCGAAGATTTGATTTCGACGGTCCATCAGATTCTGGAAGCGGCCTCATCGACTCGAGGTGGGACTCGATTGTTGAATCGGATTTCCAGCCTCGAAACCTCTTACATTCTGCCGAATGAAACAAAGCTGGTTCACGCACTTTCGACACAGGTTCGCGACACGATGCGAGCGATGCGAATCTTTCCCGAGAACGACCGGCTACGAATCAGTATTGCCTTTGAAGAGTCGCTGCTGAATGCGCTTTATCATGGAAATCTGGAAGTCGATTCCAGCCTGCGTGACGACGATTACGGCGCCTACGAAGACCTGGCACGCCGTCGGTCTCTCCAGCGGCCTTACATCGATCGGCAGCTTTATGTGGACATTTCATTGACACAGCAGGCGGCAAAGTTTTCAGTGCGCAATGAAGGTCCAGGATTCGATCCTGACGTGATTCCGGATCCGACTGATCCGGAATATCTCAATCGTCCAAGCGGTCGCGGGATGCTTCTGATGAGGTCATTCATGGACGAGGTCCACTACAGCGAAGGTGGTCACCAGGTAACGATGACGAAACTGGCTCCGCCACCCGAGACAGACATTATCGATGCCGATGCGTCCGTCTTTGACGACGACGATTCTGAAGACATTCTTTGAACGCTCACCCCTGGTCCGATGACATCTTTCAAATCTGACGTTGCGAGCCGCCCATGATCGAGCCAGTTTCGACTGCTGCAGCTGTTGACCAGCGAGGCGAACCTGCGTTGGAACTGCGTCATCTACACCGTTTTTTTGGACGACTCAAAGCCGTCGACGATGTTTCGTTCAAGGCCTGGCCAGGCCAGGTCATGGGGTTTATCGGCCCCAACGGTGCCGGCAAGACAACAAGCATGCGGATTCTCGCAACGCTCGACACACCCACGGCTGGTGACGCCTTTGTTTGTGGCTACTCGGTGGTTGACGATCCAGACAAAGTGCGGCGTTATCTGGGATTCATGCCGGACAGCTTCGGCAAGTACGCCAACATGAACGTTGTCGAGTATCTCGATTTTTACGCGCGAGCCTACGGATTGCGGGACGCGAAACGCCGGGATGCCATCGAGCACGTTCTGGTGTTTACCGAACTTCGAAAGCTCGCCGACAAGGCGATTAACACACTCTCGAAAGGGATGTCACAACGGTTGGGGCTTGGACGATGCCTGATCCACGATCCCCAGGTCATGATTCTCGATGAGCCTGCGGCTGGCCTGGATCCGCGCGCTCGCGTTGAGCTTCGCGAACTGATCCGCCTGCTGGCGACAGAGATGAAGAAGACCGTTCTGATCAGTTCTCACATTCTGACCGAACTGGGTGAGATTTGTGATTCGGCAGCGATTATCGAAGCCGGGCAGATTCTGGCGTACGGAACCGTCGACGAAATTCAGCGGAATCAGCATGGTGGCAGCACTGAGTTAACCAGAGTCCGTTCACTGCATGTTCGGATTGCTGCCGGCGATGACGTTCAGTCCAGGATGCACAGTCTCGAAAAGTGGCTGCTCGAACAGCCATTGATCAATCTGGTGCAGTGTGCGGGGGCGGCTGCGATTTTCGATTTCGAAGGTAACGACGAAGATCAGCAACGACTGCTGCAGAATCTGATCGCCGCTGGCCATCCGGTGATCGAGTTTTATGGTAAGACTCAAAGTCTGGAAGATGCCTTCATGAATATCACAAAGGGTATCACGCAGTAGCATTTCGCTTTGCGTGGACGAAATCAGTCTGTTCGGAATTCGATTCCCGAGGCGAACTATGAGTGCTGGCGACAAGTTCTTTCACCTTGCGGACTACCTGACTGACCGACTCAACCCGATTCTGGTGAAGGAAACGCGGCAGGCGTTGAAGAGTCGCCAGTTCATCATCACGTTCATGCTGTTGCTGACCGTCGCGTGGTTGATTTCGGTTTTTGGGACGGTCTGGTACGGGCCTGCCATAGAATACGGCTCGGCCGGCCGAGCGTTCTTCGTAGCTTATTATTACGTGATTGGCTTTGCATCGCTGTTTGTGGTGCCGTTCGGGGCATTCCGCAGCATGCTCAACGAGCGAGACCATAACACCTACGAACTGCTCAGCATCTCAACACTCAGTCCGCGACAGATCGTTAATGGGAAGCTATTGAGTTCGATGGTGCAGGTTTTTATTTACTACTCGGCCATCGCTCCGTTTATCGCATTCACATCGCTGTTGCAGGGGTTCGATCTTGCGATGGTGACTTTGTTTCTGGTGGTGGGTCTGCTGTGGAGTTTTTTTGTGTCGATGGTCGCGTTGATGCTCAGCACGCTGTCGAGCAATCGGCAATGGCAGGCGATCAACACGATTGGCATGATCGGCCTGTTGCTGTGGCAGATGTCAGCAGCATTTGGCATGAGTGCTGTGGGGCTTTCGGAATCAATCCCCTTTGACAGCGAAGAGTTCTGGTGGGTACTGGTGAGTTTCCTTGTCGGTGCCGGAAGTTTCTTTCTGCTGGCTCAGCAGATCGCGATATCCCGCCTGACTTTCGAATCGGACAACCGGAGTTCTGGAATTCGAATTATCTGCACGCTCCAGTTCTGGCTGCTGTGGGGAGGAGTGTGGGCTTACGCGTATCGCTATGGGACGGCAGCTGTCGATGAGGATGTGATCGCGGGCTGCGCGATCATGTCAGCCATGCACTGGCTCGTCGCAGGATTGGTTTTCAGCACGGAAGCAGACCATGTTTCTCGTCGTATTCGCCGAAACGTTTCGCGACTGAGAGTAGTCCGCTTCCTGGTGGCGCCGTGGTTGCCCGGTGGTCGCAGAGGTCTGCTGCTCACAACGATTCATGTGCTGGCGCTGGCAATATTTGTCCGTTCTGGCAGCTGGGCATTATGGGTGCAGCAGATGGTTGCGGTAGCGGCTTTGTACGTATTCATCTATGTGGCGATCGGATCTGCGATCGGACGGCTGGGCCAGATGGTCACTCCGGAATTTCGTCCAGCTCACGCCCGGGTTCTGATCATTCTGATCGGAGCACTGGGGATGATTGCCCCTTATCTTCCGGCCGCATTTGGATTCACCCGCTGGTCGAACGTGTATTCGCTCGGTGAAGTCACGAATCCTGGTGGAACGTTGATCCACATTTCGGAAACGGCCTACGGATCAGGCTCGCACAACGTGGCGACAACGCATGATGTTCTGCTGATTCTTATTGCCACTGCTGGAGTCGCATTGCTTATCAATCTGAAGGCGATGTATCAGGGTTTCTCAGAGATGGTCAGCTGGAATCCGGTCAATGCCGCAGAGTCAGCGAGTGTCATCGTTGAAGTCTGAAAGACCGAAGCTGAATCGTAAAAAAAATGTCGGCTGCGGTTCAGGACTGCTCGATTTGAACTCGATCAGCGTGCTACGCTTGTTCCAGCTGGTCTCGTCGTTCTGGCACGACTTGATTCGGTTCGCCACAGTTGTCTGGAAGCGAGCACGAGCTACAGTCTCGTCCGGTATTTCTACCAACTGTTCCGAAACCTGCTTCTGAAGAATAAGTCGTCCTGCTCACTATGACTGATGACGAGCCATTGCCAAACGAGCCCACGTATCTGGTTTTCTGTACGGAAGCTGGCTGGCGCGACGTGTACCGCCTTGTACCGGGTTTGTGTCTGACGATCGGTCGAGAATCGACGAACCGGGTCGTCGTGCAGGACGATCGTTGCAGCAGGCGGCACGCCGAAGTCTTTTTCACCAATGGTGGATGGGTTGTGCGCGATCTTGGCAGCAGCAACGGAACTCTTGTGAACGGGCAGGAGATCGCTGGTCAGACGACGCTTAAAGAAGGTGATTCCGTTCGGATCGGGTCTGCCGAGCTGGTCTTTACGCATGACATCACACGAAAGCTGGAGTCGGCTGTGTCACCGCTTGAAAGTGACACACGCGTCAAGCTGTTGAACTCCGATGAGCCCAGTAACGATCTGTCCGATGATTCATCCAGCGATGAGCCGGAAATCCTCGAGCGGCGTCATCGGTCGAGATATTTCGAGAAGGAGGCTGCTGACTCACCGGTCGCGAAGGAGTTCGCCAGTCTCTATCGGTTGGGCTCAACGTTGCTGGCTGCCGAGAGTATTCGCGAACTGGCTCAGACAGCGATCGATGGACTGATGGAGGTTCTTACTGCTGACCTGGGCGCTGTGCTGCTTTTACCGGAACCGACGGCAGAAGATGCTGATGTTGAGGAGTTGCGGTTGGTCGTGTTTCGTGCTCCTGACGACATGCCGTATCACCGTGTTTCGGATCGGCTTTCCCGGGCGGCATTGACCGGTGGAGATGGAACGCTCGCACTGGACGTGTCCGGCGATGCGTCAGCCGGAACATTTCAGACGCTTGAGAAGATGAAAGCGCAGAGTGTGATCTGTGCTCCGATTCGGGACGGTAGAGCGATCTATGGACTGATTCACCTGTACTCTCTGACGCCGGAGCACGCGCTGGACGCGGATGCTCTTGAGTTCACTCTGGCGGTAGCCGAGCACATGTCGGGTATTCTGGCAAAGCTGACTGAACAGGAGCAGCTGGCGAAAGGGCTGGCACGTGCCAAAGGCGAAGCAAAGCGGCTTCGCCGGATGCTGGCCGTTGAGAGTGACCTCATCGGCAAGAGCGAGCCGATGAGGGTGTTAAAGGATCAGATTGCTCGATTTGCGTCCAAAGAGTCGACGGCACTTGTCCGCGGCGAAAGCGGCGTTGGTAAAGAACTCGTCGCTCGAGCCATCCACTTCAACAGCCCTCGGCGCGATAAACCATTCGTTTGTCTGAACTGCGCTGCACTGACCGAAACGCTGCTCGAAAGCGAGTTGTTCGGGCACGAAAAGGGCGCGTTTACCGGAGCAACTGACCGCAAGCCGGGCAAGTTCGAGCAGGCCAATGGCGGCACGATCTTCCTCGACGAAGTCGGCGAAATGAGTCCTCAGATCCAGGCGAAGTTCCTGCGCGTACTGGAAGGACATTCTTTCGAACGGGTCGGCGGACACACAATCGTGGCGGTCGATGTGCGAGTCGTGGCGGCAACCAACCGCGATCTGGAGCAGGCTGTTCGCGAGAACGAGTTTCGGAAGGACTTGTTTTTTCGACTCAATATCCTCGACATCGAGGTTCCGCCATTGCGCGATCGTCGTGATGACGTCGAACTTCTTGTGGAACATTTCCTCCAGTTGACGGCGCGGCAGCACGGAGGAAAGCCGAAGACTGTCCACCCTGAAGCGATGGAGATCCTGATTCAGTACGACTGGCCAGGGAATGTTCGAGAACTTCGAAACACTGTGGAACGAGCCGTTGCAATTGCGTCTGGAGACGAAGTCACGCGCGAGGATATCCGTTTTTCCCGCCTGGAAGATGGAACACCATCTCCCGTTCTGGAAGATGTCTACAAGCCGATTTCGCTCAGAGAAATTGAGCGGCGGCATATCGAAGCGACGTTGAGCTACACCCGCTGGGTGAAACGTGAGACCTCACGAATTCTGGGAATCGAGCGATCGACTCTCGACCGCAAGTTGAAATTGTACGGCCTTGATAAGCCTGAAATTCTGTGACTTTCGGCTCAACTTGAAGCTGATCGCGCGTTCCCAACTGGCTGGACTTGAGGTCGTCCACTAGACTCGCCGCGCTTCGTGAGTGATCGTGAATTCTGTTGATTGGCGGCCTGAGTTGGAGAATGGAAGTGGACAGTTCGGAATTGAAGATAGAGCGAAATCCGACACGAAGTGTGAAGATCGGCTCGGTCACTATCGGTGGCGGAAATCCGATCGCCGTACAGAGCATGACGGCAACTCACACTCAGGATGTCGACGCGACTGTCGGTCAGATCAACGCATTGGTCGAAGCTGGTGCGGATGTTGTGCGGGTCGCGGTTGACAGCCGGAAGGATGCCGAGGCGCTGGCCGAAATTCGCAAGCAGACGACCGCCAATCTTTCTGTGGATCTGCAGGAGAATTATCGACTGGCCGAGGATGTGGCGCCGCACGTTGACAAGATTCGCTACAACCCAGGGCACCTTTATCATCACGAACGTCAGAAACCATGGCAGGAGAAAGTGCGGTTCATTGCTGACATTGCCGCAGCGAATGATTGCGCCATTCGAGTTGGAGTTAATTGCGGATCCGTCGACCCTGACAAAGTTGATCGATACGAGGAGGACGATTCCGTTTCGCCGATGCTCGAAAGTGCGCTGGAGCATTGCGAATTTCTGGATTCGCTGGATTTCACCAGGTACTGCGTGTCATTGAAAGATTCTGACCCTCAGAAAGTAATCGAAGTCAATCGCCGCTTCGCCGAGCAACGGCCTGATGTGCCGCTTCATCTGGGAGTCACCGAAGCCGGGATGCCGCCGGACGGGATCATCAAGACACGCATCGCGTTTGAGCAGCTGATTGGTCGCGGAATTGGCGACACGATTCGGGTTTCGCTGACCGTTCCCAACAACCGCAAGGGCGAGGAGATTGCAGCGGGGCGATCGATCATTGCGGACATCGCCGCTGGCCGCGTCAGGACGGTTGTCGATTACGGGTTGCCAACGCTCAACATCATCAGTTGTCCGAGTTGCTCACGAGTCGAAAACGAAGCGTTCATCGAGCTGGCTCAGGACGTCAAGGCGATGACCGAGTACGCTCGCGAGCATGCGTTGACGATTGCCGTGATGGGCTGTCGTGTGAACGGGCCAGGCGAAACCGACGATGCCGACCTGGGACTGTGGTGTGCTCCGAACTTCGTGAACCTGAAACGCGGTCCCGAGGAAATCGGCGCGTTCCCGTACGACGAAATTCTCCCTCGCCTGAAACAGGAACTCGACGCTCTGATCGCAGAAAAAGCGTGCCAGCCGTCCTGAACTTGAGCATCACGTTGTGCATTGCCAGCAGTTGTAGACTCTCGATTTACAACGTGCTCGTTCTGCTGGCGTGCCGAAACGACGGTTTGAAATAATCGAAAAGTGGGCAGCAGAATCCAAAATCTGCTGCCCACTTTTTATGACAGGTAAAGTTTTCTCCATCCGAGGCGGTTTTCAGAATTGACCGTTTGACGTTCGAATAACGCATTCCGGAAGTTTTGCTTTCAGAGCCTGGGCACCGGCCGCACCGCAGCTCGTGCCGGCTACGTCGAGGAGTCTTAGAGTCTTAACACCGATCAATGCGGCCAGACCGTTGTCGGTAATGCCTTTATTGAGCTGAAGGTGAAGTTCTTCCAGCGTTTTGTGACCTTTGAAAAAGACATTCATTCCGGCATCCGTAAGAGGATTCCTGCCAGCGTTGAGGACTTTCAGATTCGGAAACGTTCGAAACACGTTTGCAGATTTATGCTCGACAAGACCTGCCGCATAGACATTGAGATTTTCAAGAGCACTCATCCCCTTGATTGCCATAAAACCTTCAATTCCGAATTGCGTCTCGCCGACAGCCAGCTCCTTGATGCCTGATTTTCCGAATCCCTTAAAGGCATCACCAGTGACGCCACAGAACGATACGTTCAGCGATTCGAGTGTCTGGATTTTCAGAATCATCGGAAGCGACGCGTTTGAGATGTTGGTCTTTGAAAGTTCCAGTTTGCGAAGAGGCAGCGAAACAAGGCCCGAGACGACCTGGTCGTCGGCAGCAGTTCCTGTGAGTATCAGATCTGTTAGTTCCCGCATCGAGCTGAGGCCAGTTGCAGATCCACCCGTAACCCGCGTGCCGGAAAGATCCAGCGACTGAAGGTGAGGGATTCTTGAAAGCTCGCTGACGACGTGGTCATTTGTGTCTGAGTTTGCCAGGTTGATACTCTTCAGCGATTGCGCTTTTCCAATCGCCGTGAGCGAATCTGAAGCAACCCGGGAACCGCTGATGTTGAGCGTTTCGAGATTGGGCATCGCGGCAAGGTACCCAAGCCCTTTGCCGGAAACCTGAGCACCCTGCATGTTGATTTCGGTGATCGTGGCAGCGGCTTCTGGTGATGATGCGAGTTGAGCCAGGCTGCCGTCAGTGATCTGGTCGGGTCGAAGTGAAGTGAATTGTTCGACGATCTGCTGCGGTGTTGGACCGGCAGGAACGACTGGCTCTGGAGTCGTGATCGTTGGCGGTGCCGCGGGCTCGGCGATTGGTGGTGTGTCAGCCACAGTCGGCTCTTCACCATTGACGAGGCTTTTTCCGTCCTCAACAAGTCCTTCAACTTTGTCGCAGCCTGCGGCGGTGAAGCTGACGGTCACAAGTGCGGCGATCAATGTTCGCATCGATTTCTGACCTGGAAATGTCAGCCTGGGCTTGCTTCTGTCGTGCATCTGAGATTCTCCGTGAAAAGCGGGAAATGAAAAATAATGGTATCAACCAGAAGTGAAATGCCTCGCCGATCCAGCGAGGAAGCAAGCCCGCTTCTCCAGCATTTTGTACCGCCAGTCTGCATACAGCAACCCGGTGCATAATTCAGAAAGCACATTTACCGTCAACATGCCGGTTTGGATTTCAGGGGTGTCTGCCTCTGGCGAGTTCAAATTCACAGGCCTGTTCGACAACGCCTGACGCTCTGTGGCCGTGAAGTCTGCGCAACCGTCAAACCTTCACACATCCGTGCAGCCCGAGTTGCGGTTGGCCTCGTTGGAATCCGTTTTCACGTCATGACCGCGCCGAAAACCGACCGATAACCAGAGGGGCAGTTGTCGTATCGAGACTCTGATCGTGTGGGGTGTCCTGAAACGATCAAGATCGCCTCGGTGCGTGTGTCGAGGCGGTGTCACACCGGAGGGCTCGACTGACGAGAGATTCGGCAAGGCGACCGAGTCACGATTGGGGGGGAAATGGTTGATCGATCGACGGGGCAGAAGCTCCTTATCTTTGTGCTACTGGCAGTTCCGACTGCGGCATTTGCAGAGCCGATGATTCCGTGGCCGTGGCTTGAAACAAACCGCTACTACGCCTGGAAACAGGAGCGGGACGACGTTCGCGCCGATTGGTATGCGCGACGGGCGCTGGATCCGGTGGGGTCCCGTCAGAGGTATGTTAAAGGAAAGATGTGGCCTCCGTACCCTCGTCCGGAAGGTCTCTCGATGATCCCGTCGCATCGCTTTCACACGTCTCACTACTGGCCGCACCCGTACGTCTGTCAGGACAGAGCGTCGGTTCGTGAATTCACGGCGACTCAGGAAGACGCTGGCTGGACCAACCAGACGACCCTCTACGATTACCACTTTGATGATGACACGCAGTTGCTGAACCGTTCCGGCCTGCTGCATCTGAAGTGGGTTTTGCGAGCAGCTCCGGCGGAGCGTCGGATTCTGTACGTGCAGGCTGCGGACGCTGCTTCAGCGACCGAGCTGCGTTTGACCAGCGTTCGAGGCATTACTGAGGAACTGGTCGGACTTGAAAACCTGCCACCGGTCATTCCTCGTGTGACGGCACCGATTGGTCGCAGCGCTCTGGAAGTCGACGGAATTCAGCGGGCAGACATGAGTTCCCAGCCGGTTCCACGAATCAGCCCGGCCTTCAGCAGTGGTGGCGGCGGTGGAGGAGGGGCATCCCCTTAGTTGGTGACGAAGAACGCCTGCGTCACCGAAGGGAGCTGCAGCAAACGGGCGAAGCTCGGGTCATCAACCTGATCCCGCAGTACGTTCTGTTTCGGAATAACGTGTATCGGGAATCATCATCACAGCGGGCCACAAAGCAGGCGCGTGGGGGAGTCGTGCCGTGATCGGCAGCAACCAGGATCATCCACAGGGCGGAGCGTTTTCATCTGGCGGACAGGCTGGGCCGGAACCGGTCGCAGGATCGCAGGTTCCGCCACCGCTGCCCCCAGATGCTCAATTACCGGCGACCGGTCGGTCGTCATCGGGCGCCGGTTCGGCAAAAACCGGTTCTGCGAGCACGTTCTTCGCAGGACTTTCCGGGCAGAGTGCGGTGGGGTTCGACGGTGCGACTCAAAACGCGGCAGCTGCGCCGCCTCAGGTCGCAACATCACCGTTCGGAACAACCCCGGTTCAACCGGGTACAACTCCACCGGGTGGCCGACCGGCATCCGGAAATGGTCGCGGAGTGAGTGCTGGCGTCGGACTGGGGGCACCAGGCCCAGCTTCGAATGGTGGTCCGACAGCAGGTTCGGCACGCGGATTTTCGCAGCAGGCTGAACTCTACGCGGAACTGTTTGGAGTCGCTCCGGCACCTCGGCAGTCGCGAGCGTCTGAGCATCGGCAAAGGCTGCTGCAACAGGTACAGGCTCCGCCGCCGCCGAGTCCCCGCACGCTTCGCGAAAGCGGTCTCAGCGCGAACCAGGTCTGCGATCTGATTCTCAAGCAGCTCTACCTGCAAGGGACGTTGCTGGGCGTCGAGCTGGCTCGAAACGCTCGGTTACCGTTCAACGTGATCGATGAATGCCTGCGTTTTCTGAAGGATGATCGCTGCATTGAAGTTTCGTCCGGCGACGTCATCGGTCGAGTTTCCTACCGATTCGTTCTGACCGAAATCGGTCGGTCCCGCGCCAAGGAAGCGTTCGAATATTGCCGTTATGTTGGCCCCGCGCCGGTCCCGCTGGATAAGTATGTTGAGCAGTGTCGACGGCAGGCGGTCAGCGGCATCAACTGTACGGCAGAGCCTCTGCTGGAAGCGTTCGAGTCGTTGATTATCGAGCCGCATCTTCTGGCGGAACTGGGCCCCGCCGTGTGCAGTGGCAAGTCGATCTTTCTGTACGGACCTCCGGGGAACGGTAAGTCGCAGATCGCCAAAGGGCTCGGAAAGTTTCTCAACCTGCACGGTGGCGAGATCTACGTTCCGTACGCGATCCAGAGTGAAAACAGCATTGTGACGATCTTCGATCCAAGCCTTCACCACACGACCGATGATGAAGAAGTTTCGGCGCTGCTGGGAGACACGAAAAACCCGCAGACGCATCAGGACATCAATCATCTGCTGCACGAAAATCATCCGGACATGCGATGGCGGCGCGTCCGTCGCCCGGTCGTCGTGACCGGCGGCGAGCTGACGCTGGACATGCTCGACCTTCGCTTCAACCAGACCAGCAACTTTTACGTCGCGCCGCTTCAGGTCAAAGCAAATGGCGGCGTCTTCATGATCGACGACTTTGGCCGTCAGATCGCCAAACCGCGAGACCTGCTCAACCGCTGGATTCTTCCGCTGGAAGAGCGAATCGACTACGTCACGCTGGCAACGGGGAAAAAGTTCCCCGTGCCGTTCGAACAGCTCATCATCTTTTCGACGAACCTCGACCCTGCCGACCTGGTCGACGATGCGTTTCTGCGGCGAATCCGGCACAAAATCAAGATCGGAACGCCGGCTCGGGAGCTTTACACCGAGATCTTCAGTCTTTGTTGCACTCAGCGGCAAATTGCCTACGAACCGCGAGCAGTCGAGTACCTTTATCAGAAATATTACGATCACGGACAGCTGCCAAGATCGAGCGATCCCAGGGATTTGCTGGAGATCATTCAGTCGATCTGTCGATTCAGGAACCAGCGTCTTGTTTTGACTCAAGAGCTGGTGGACGAAGCGGCTCAGCGATTCTTCGCGAAAGTTTGATCCCTCCGGCGAATAGACAAGGCAGACGCGGTTCAAAAGCGTCAGCCAATCTGCCCCGGAATGGTTGATCAATTGGGGGGGCACTGCACAGGGAGGTGCGGGATGCCTGCGACACAACTCGTTCGCGCGGCGACGATTTTTTGCCTGCTGGCCAGCATCGGTTGCCAGTCGACCGGTTCACCGAACCGATCGTTCTGGCAGACATTCTCTAATGATCCAGCAGCCGATCTGAAGGATCCGGAACGGCTCCATCTTGCCTACGGGAAGCTCAGCGAGCAGACCGGCGATTACGCGACGGCTCGAGAAAGTTACGAAACCGCTCTGCGCCAGAATGGGCAAACGGAAGAAGCTATCCTGGGGCTGGCACGCCTGGATCTTCTCGCAGGACGGCATGCAGAAGCCGAACGACGTTTCAAGAAAGCTGTTGAAGTCGCCCCGACCAGCCCGTTGACGAACGAGGCGCTTGGCCAGTTCTATCTGACTCAGAATCGGTATGCCGAAGCCGCTGCTCAACTGCAACGCGGTTTGTCTGTTGCCCCGGAGAGTAAACGACTTCGGCACAAGCTGGGACTGGCGCTGGCTCGTGGCGGCAATATCGTTGCTGCTGAACCACACTTTGTGCAGGCCGTTGGCGACGCCGAAGCGGACTACAACATCGGTCTGATTCTTTATGAACAGGGACACGCTGCGGAAGCGGAACAACGTTTCCTCCAGGCAGTTCTCAAAAAGCCGACCCTCGCTCCGGCGCAACACTGGCTTGACACAATTCGTCAGGAAAATGATGCCAAAGGCTTACTGGCAGCGGCGCCGGCTCCGCAGAACTCAACTGCCATTCCTCGCTCAGGCTTGCAGGCTCCGGTGCCAACCAGAAATCAGCAGTCAGCTTTGAACGGTGCAACCGCGCAGGCTCCAGCTTCGGGAACCGTTCCGGCGTCCGGGCAGAACATCATTCCGACCGCGGCAACGACTTTGCCTCTTCGACCAACTGGCCAGGCTGTTGTTCCGTCGCCAGCGTCGGGTTTGAACCCCGCCACGATGAACGCGACTCAGCTTGAGCAGTACGAAAACTCGCTCACACCCGCCGAACGGGCGCAGCTTCGAGCACAACTTCAGTCCGGCACTTTCCGCGTGCAGTAGTTTTATCGCACCGCCTGGGCGACCGCCTCGCACGCTGACTTCCCGATGACGGACCAGTCGTAAGTTTCTTCCGCCAGCGCGCGGCCTCGTTCTGCGAATTCGGTCGCCAACTGCGGAGCTTCGATCGCGTCGAGCAGGCCCTGCGCAAAACGGTTTCGGTCGGCTATCCAGAGATGTTCTCCGTGTCGACACTCAATGCCTTCACAGCCGACCGGCGTGCTGACGACGGGAAGTCCAGCGGCGAACGCTTCCAGAATCTTCAGACGAGTGCCTCCGCCAGAGTCCAACGGTACCGCGAGGATCGATGCCTGTTCGAGATAGACGCCCACGTCGGGCACGTTGGCGTGGACTTCGACGTTCGGCAGTTCGGCCAGAGCGTTGACTTCGGAGCCTGGATTCCGACCAACAATCTGCAGGCGAACGTCGGGACGCACTTTCAGAATCTGTGGCATCACTTCGCGGGCCAGGAATTCAGCGGCTTTCGCGTTCGGCTGCCACGACAACGCTCCCAGATAAAGCAGTGTCGGTCGTTCGTGATTTCGTCCGATCGGGTATTTTCGAAACGCCGCACAGTCGACGCCGTTCGGAACCAGGCGAACGTTCCTGCCACCGAGTCTTTGAAAATAATCCTGTTCGGTGTCCGAAACCGTCATCAGAACGCTCGCCGCCGCCGCAACCTGCTTCTCCATGTAGCCAAGCAGCCGAGCTTCGTTGTGCAGGTACAGGTTGACCGGAAACTTCCGCTCGGTCGCCACGCGTTTGGCAAGTGTCGAGTAAACATTGTGAAGATCAGCGACGACGGGAACTCGCGGAAACAACCCTCGAAACGCCAGCGGGTCGAGATGATCGAGGTAAACAACGTCAGGCGTTTTGGCCGCCAGTTGTTTTCGAATTGTCTGCCGCATCGCCGGGCGGTCGTGCCGGTTGAACATGACGTAAGGCTCTTCGCAGAGCAACGACCGCGCGACTCGACCGGCCTCGGCGATGGGGTTTCTCTTTTTCTGAAACGCCGGCACAACGCGAATTCCGTTTCGGCCAAGTGTTCGCAGGCCGGGGTCGTCCGCCACTTCGACGCCAGCAATCACGCGAACGTTAAACTTTGCCGACAACGCCTTCAGGATGTGAAAGCTACGAATGTGCCCGCCCGTGTTGAGGGGCCAGGGCAGCTCGCTGGTGATGACCAGAACGTCCGGCTTGTCGCTGTGCGACGTCGCTTGCGAGGAAGAAACAGGATTCGGGATTTCGGAGATCGATGTCATTTCGGACCACGCTGAAACGAAGTGTAGATTCAATGTGACTTTACTGGTGAAGTCGCGATGTCGTGGTTAGCCGTCGGCTGTTGAGCGTCTTGTCGCCCAAGAAGCTGCTCGTAGACGTCGACGTATTGTCGATGCATGTATGCCAGTGAGAATTGTTCGGCAGCTCGTCGGCAACCGTTCGTTGCCAGTTCTGTTCTTTGTTTCGGATTCTGCCAGAGCGTTTGCAGGTGTGCGGCCAGTGTTTCATCGTCGCGAGCTGGTGCGAGTAACCCGGCAACGCCGTGTTCAATGATTTCCGGAATGCCTCCGACGTCGGTTGAGACAATCGGAATGCCGGCGCCCATCGCTTCGATCAGCGTGAGAGGAATTCCTTCGCTGATGCTGCTCAGCAGGAACGCGTCCGCAGCGGTCAACAGTCGCGGAATGTTGCTTCGTGCTCCGAGAAAAAGGACTGCATCGGCCAGTTTCTGCTCGGTCACAAACTGTTCCAGTTGCGAACGTTCTTCGCCGTCTCCAACGAGAATCAACTTCGCCGGGACGTCGTTATCGCGAAGTCGTTTGATTGTTCGGATGGATGTTGAGTGATCTTTCAACGCATTCAACCTCGCCACCTGGATGATCGCAAACTCGTTCGTGGTGATGCCCAGTTCGCAGCGCACGACAGATCGCAGATCATCGTCGCCGTTCACGGCGAGAAACTTCTCCAGCGGAACACCGTTGTAAATGGTTTCGGTTCGTGACTCAGGGAGTCCTTCGTTGTCGACAAGCGCCTGCCGAACAGACTCGCCGACACCGATTAACCGGTCGTCTGACCGCAGCAACGCTCGGTTCACAACGACTCGTTTCGAACTGCGTGAATCGGGAAAATGTCGACCATGCTCGGTGAACACGATTGGCGGTCGGCGATAAGTCAGTCTTGCCAGCAGCGACTGAAAGAACGGCGTGTACTGGTGAGCGTGCACGATCTGAACGCGGTGCTCACGGAAGAACGACGCGAGTCGAAGCGAGCATTTCCAGTCGATACCCGGCTGTCGATGGAAGACTTTCATGGGTACGCCGCGCGCGGCAAACTCTTCGCCGAGCACGCCGACCTGGTTATCCAGACAGGCGAAAATGAAGCGGTAGCGATCCGCCAATTCCCGTGCGAGACCTGCTGCCAGAATCTCCGCACCTCCGATATCCAGACTATGCAGCACCTGGCAAATGACGGGGCGGTCGTCGCGAGCTGGGGATACCGGTTGAATCACGATGCACCTCCAACTGGAACCGCTACCGTCTGCGGCGATGGCGTTTGCTCGGTTGGCTCTTTCAGGTATTGATCCGCCCATGACGCCAGCGTCAGCAGCGACCAGAGTGTGCTGCCGTGTCGACCAGTGCCTCGATAATGTCGCTCCAGCATTTGCTCAGCGGCTGACTGATTGACGATGCCGGCCAGCGTTGAGCCTGAAGTCAGAACAGTGTCGCGGAACATGTCGCCGAGCGGTCCGCGGAACCACTGATCGACCGGAATTTCAAAGCCCTGTTTCGGGCGATCAATAATCGAAGACGGGACAAGACGGCGAGCCGTCTGGCGCAGCAGCCACTTGGTTTCTCCGTGGTTGATCTTCAGCCGTGCAGGCACGCGGGCGCACAGTTCAAGGAACTCGTGATCCAGCATTGGCGGACGAACTTCCAGCCCGTTGGCCATGCTCGCTCGATCAACTTTGACGAGATAGTCGTCCGGCAACAGCGTCGCCATGTCAGCAGCAATCATGCCGTTCAGCGGATCGCCGCCGCCGTTGAAGAATCCCTTGACGGCAACTCGCGACGTGTTGTGATCCCTGACGGCTGCCCGCAGGTCGCCAGTCAACAACTGATGACGCAATGGAAGTCGGCACAGCGAGAGCGTATTCGCATAGGCCTGTCCGGCTGGTAACGACATGTTCGTCAGGAACGTTTTGAGTCGCAGCGGTCGAGGCAGCCAGTCAGCCTTCGGCCAGGCCGCGGCGAGTGTTGAAAGCAACGGGCGGCGCATCCAGTTCGGAATAATTCGCCGAATCGAGACTTCTTTCAAATCGTGGGCGTACCTTGAGTAACCACCCAGTGCCTCGTCGCCACCGTCGCCCGACAGCACAACTTTCACATGCTGGCTGGCGATCTGCGAAACCAGAAACGTCGGCACCGCAGACGAGTCTGCAAACGGTTCGTCATAAAACTTGGTCAGTTGTGGCAGCAGCGAAACCGCATCGGCCGAAACGGTTCGCTCGGTGTGTTCGGTGCCGAAGTGCTCGGCGATTTCCCGCGCGGCGGGCAGCTCGTTGAATTCCGACTCGCGAAAACCCATCGAAAAGGTCTGAATCGGCGTCGACAATGCTCGACTCGCCAGGCCGGTGACGAGGCTCGAATCGATGCCGCCGCTCAGAAACGAGCCCACCGACACATCGGCCAGCAGATGCAGCCGCACGGTCTCGTCCAGTTTGGCGAGGATCGCTTCCTGCCACTCATCAATGGACAGCGTCTCGTCGGCGGCAAAGTGCAGCTGCCAGTAACGTCGTCGTTCGATTCGCCACTGCGGGACGTCAATCGTCAGCACATGCCCCGGCAGCAGTTTTTCAACGCTTCGAAAAATGCAACGATCGCCGGGGATGACCCCGTAGTTCAGGTACTCGTCGATGGCCGCCGGATCGATCTCCCGGCGGATATCGCCATGAGCCAGCAACGGCTTCAGTTCAGAGCCGAAGACGATTCGCCTGTCGTTTACCGAAACGAACAGCGGTTTAATGCCAACCCGGTCCCGCGCCAGCAGCAGTCGTTGTTTGCGGGAGTCCCACAGCGCGATGGCAAACATGCCTCGCAGTCGCTCGACGCAGCGGTCTCCGAGTTCCTCGTAAAGATGCACGATGACTTCGGTGTCGGAGCACGTTTTGAATCGATGCCCTTTGGATTCCAGCTCGGATCGCAGCTCGCGAAAGTTGTAGATCTCGCCGTTGAAGACGACCTGCACCGAGCCGTCTTCGTTTCCAATGGGCTGGTCGCCGCCTTCAAGGTCGATGATCGATAACCGACGATGGGCGAGTCCAACGTTGCGGTCGATGTGAAATCCGTCCGCGTCTGGACCTCGGTGCGCGATCGAATCCGCCATGCGTTTCAGAACGCCTGGATCGACAAATCGTCCGGATGGGGAATAGACAACTCCCGTGATGCCGCACATGGTGAAGACCGTTGACTGAGTTCAAAACTGCTTCGGGCTGATCGACCAAAAGCGGATGTGCTGAGAAGCGAAACTCGCGAGAGAACGCTCTTCGGAAACATAGCTGGTGTTTGGCGGCTGACTCGCAGAAATGAGACGATCGCTGACAACGTCAGGACATCCTGCATCGTCGACTGACAACTGCTCCGAGGCGGCAGCAGGTTGGGAACGTTCCGGTTGTGCTCAGGATACCTCGGTCGCCGATTTGACCAGACGTTCGGCCTCGGCGAGCTGCCGTTCGATGGGCAGTTCGACGCTGCGAAACTTCACGACTTCAGCAGGCACTCCGAAGGCGATGGCGTAGTCCGGAATCGGTTTCGTGACGACGGCTCCCGCTCCGATGACGCAGTGTTTTCCGACATCGGCCGACACGATCGCGCCTTCGCCAATCCATGAACCTTCGCCGATGGTCACCGGAGTGAAGATGCCAGGCTGCTCGCGAATCGGAATATCGAGTCGGGCGGTGCCGTGCTGCTGAGTTCCGTTCATGATTGAAACTCGCGATGCAATCAGTACATCATCTTCCAGCGTGATGCCGCCCAGGACACAGTACGATCCAACATAAACGTTCGCGCCGACACTGGCCGTTGGATGAGAAAAGGTCGACCCGAACGAGAGGCAGGAATTCTCGCCGCAACGTTTCAGTGTCAACGAGTAAAACGCTCGCCGCAGGTACTGCCCGGTCAATCCCGGCAGCAGCGAGAAGGTTTCCGACCAGCCAGGAAACGCTTTGTCTGTTCCCGCGATTGCCACGCCAGTTCGGTACAGGCCGTAAGCCGGTAACACGACCAGGAAGGCTGTGAACTCGACAAGTTGTTTGATGAGAGTTTTCATCGGAATGGTTTCCATAGTTATTCGCAGGGTGGACACTGCCCGCCCTGCGACAACGGCTACGACTGAAACTGCTTCATGAGACTTCGGAACGTTGCCGGCCACTTCGTGACGTTCACGGCTGAAATCGCCGCTTTGATCAGACCCTTTGGCGACTTCAGCTGCTGCTTCACGCGATCTTTCTGCGGTACGAACTTTGACTTCGGTCCCCACGTTTGCTGTTCGGCGATCGGCTTGTTTTCAAACGATTGTTGACGCAGCCAGCAGTCGCGTGCGCCCTCGCTCATCGCGATGGCCAACGCGCGTGAGACGTGTCGGGATTCGAAACGTTCAAGATCGTCCCACGCTCGGTCGGCCAGTTCTTCGCCGCGTTTCAGGATCGCTGTTCGCTCGTTGACATCGCAGAACTTTGCCGCGAGCCGAAGGACGTTGGCTTTGCGAAGTTCCTGTGCCGCCCAGGTCTCAGTCGGAAATTCGAGCTGCTCCGGGTGATCGAAGTACGGTCGTTCGTTGTGCAGCATCCAGCGTCCGACGTGAGCCATACTGGCCGCTGCGTAGTGATAAGCGTCGTCGTGTTCGTCGGCTTCGTGCTTGATGTCGAGGTACCTGGCGAGTGCCGACAGGAAGACGGTGTACGACCAGCGGGATTCCGCATTCAGCAGGTCCAGTTCATCAATGTTTTCTTCCGGATGAATAACTCGTTGAATGAGCGTCTCGGCGTAGTCGAGGTATCGGCGTTCGCCAGTGAGCAGCCAGCCATCGATCAGTGCGTTGACTGAATTGCCGGCGCCTCGTCCAGGACCGTGGAAGTCTGCCGAAGCTGTTGCGCTGGCGAGTCCAGTCGGTCCGGCATCGAGCAATCCGAAGACGGTTTGCGAACCATCGTCGACGTTAATGACCCAGTCGGCCAGCGAGATGACCGCCGTTCGTGATTCCGGGTTGCCGGTCAGGTAGTAATGGTGCAGCAGGCCGGTCGTGTAGTTGTGTTCGTCGCTCGGTCCGCCGCCGTAGTCCCGACCGGGTTTCGCATTCTGCGTCGTGTAAGTCCGGTGTGTGCAGGTGCCAGCGTCTGAGTAGTGATCGGTATGCCAGAACAGACCGCCGTTGTAAGCCGCCCGGTCTTTCTGCGTGTGGTAAATGTCGATGTCAGAAACATGTCGAGCGAGCGGATCGAAAAGGTCAAACCACGTGGTATCGCCGGTCCGGGCCAGCTGCAGAATGCCGCCGTAGACCGAGTCGAACTGGTTGTTGTAGTGCGAGATTGTCGGCTGAGAACCTTCGGCAAACGCGGCTTCATGATCCGCCCACAGTTCGCCGAAGTGTCGCCAGCCGTATTCATCGATCGCGTCGCGTCTGGCCGTCAGCGAGTTCTCGCTGCGTGCGGATTCAGTCAGCAAATTCGAGAGCCGCGGATGAGGATCCCTGGTCGCCGGGCAGAAGTACGGCAGCGCCTTTGTTCGTAGATGCCACTCCGGCGACGCTGCGATTCGAATCGGCTCATGGACCCAGTCAGCGTTGTGCAGGTCGGCATCTGTCACGTCGAGCGAAAGCCAGATCGTCTGAGTTTTCTGCTCGCCGCCTTGCAGTTCGAATAGATCGTTCCATTGGGCAGGGAACAGGCCAATGTGAATGTGCGAGGCTTCTGCCGAAACGGAGCCCGGAAACTGCTGCCAGAATTCCGGAACAGCGACGGTCAGGTTTCCGTCGCCACCTTCGAGAGCGACCGTTGGCGAAGCGTGAAGTCCCGCTTCGGTGCGAGCCGAAGATCGTAGTTCGTAGCCGCGAAACCGGCACGGAACGCGACCGTCGAAATTGACGTGGTTCTTGCTTTGCCAGTTTTCACGACCGCTGGAGTCCTGATAAATCGAGAGCGATCCTCCGCCGCTGGAGCAGTCTGCGTGATCAAATTCGGCTTTCCAGTGAATCGCGCTGGCCGGCGTTGACCTTTGGCATTCGACGTTGAACGAGTCGAAGCTGATCGAACCGGCATCGCCAAGATCCCACAGTCCGCCTTTGTGATTTGCCCGGTTCGGGTTGTGCAGCCTGACGTCGCACCGGACGTGTCCCGTGTTTTCAAACGTGCTGATGCGGGCTGCGAAACGAAGACCTCGATACCTGGGAAACACGCCTTCAAACAAAACGGTCCAGCGAATCGGCCCTTCCGATTCCATTTTCTGATGAGTGATCTGCGGGCGAAGTTTCTGGCCGGACTGACTGGTCAGAACAAAGTCGAGCCGCACTTCCTGGTCACCTCGACGCAGAACGACGGCATTATTTTCGAGACGCAAACCAATCGTTTCTGCGGATAACGTCAACGACGCCTCATCCGTCGAAGTGTGCTCGACGGATCGTTCTACGGCCCAGTTCGTCGTCCCGGCAGCAACTTCCGGAGCGACAAAGTCCAGCAGTGTCCACTTCACACTGCCGTCGGGCCAGTGCGCCAACGGCGTCGACTGAACGGTCACCGATTTACCTTCCGGAGTGCGAAGCGCGAGCGACTGGTCGTCGAATAGAAACCCGCGAGGCAGATCGAGTCCTGTGCTCAGAGGAACGTTCTGCACCGAGTGCGAAAGCCGGCTGATGACAGAAAGAGCCGTCACGAATGATTTGCCATTCGCGTGCCGACTCTCTGAAACCAAAGGTGATTCGGTAGTTTCGTTCATAATTGCGTTCTTAGTAGTCTGTCGAATGCCGATAGGATTTCTGTGTGCCACTGGCTCTGCCAGTGCCTGATTTGGGTTGTGGGGTTGCTTGTGGCAGCACAGGCAGCGCCAGTGGCACACTTCGTTCAGCTTGTGACCAGGTTGGTACTCTGTTTCTTGTCCTGAGATTTGGCGGCGGTGTCGGCAGACGTTGGCATTTCGATGTTGAACTGTTCGGCGGCCTGTCGGGACAAGGCGTTCCAGTCAAGGTGCTCGACAACCCACGGACGAGCGGCTTTGCCCATTTCTTCGAGACCTTCCCGATCGAGCAACAGCCGCGTGACTTCCATGGCCAGACCATCTGCTTCTTCACACGGCGCGACGACACCGGTCCGACCGATGTCCATCGTTTCGCGAGTGCCGCCCGAAGCTCCGGCCAGCACCGGACGCCCACATGCCTGAGCTTCGACCAGGACCATGCCGAAGCCTTCGATGTCGCGTCCCACCTGGCGGTTCGGCAAGGCAAACAGATCGCACTGCTGGTAACAGCGAATCATGGTCTGGTCGTCGACTTCGCCGAGAAACTGAACCTGTTCCGTAACGCCGTGATCGGCGACAAGTTGCTTCAGTCGGCTGAGTTGCTCGCCACCGCCGACGATCGAGTACAGCACATCCGGAATCGCTTCGCGAATTGTCGGCAGAGCCTCGATCATCACATCGTGGCCTTTGCGTTCCTGCAAACGACCAACGGTCAGCACGACAGAACGATTCTTCCAGCCGAGTTCTTCGCGAACGAGCTCACATCGAGCTGCCGGCGCGAACCGCGACGCATCGCAGCCTGGATGTAAAACCCTGACGTGAGAACTTGCTAGTGACCAGTTTTCGGTCAGAAGCCTTGCGGTGTTCTGGCTGTTGGCGATGAGGTAATCGGCGTTCCTCAGTACGCGGCTGACCATCCAGGAAAGCTCGCGGCTGGTTGCGGCGGATTCAACATCTTCGCCGTGGACGTAGCAGACGTACGGAATCCGGCAGAACTTTTTCAGCAGAAACGCGAGCCAGCCTTCCGGCAGGCAACGTCCGCAATGAATCTGTGTGACCTTTTCGGAACGAACGATCCGTCGCACGGTTCGAAAAAGCCGCCAGTAGTCACGCAATGCCGAAACACTTCGCAAACCCCACTGAGGCATCGTCAGTGAAAGACGATGCAGATTCATGTTATGTGTCGAGTCGAATTCGTCCTGTGCGGGATGTTCGCCTGCCGCGACGACGACATTCTCGCGAGGCAGCCGGCTGTAGATCTCCTGAAACCAGCGTCCGCTGCCTCCGTTTTGAGGCGGGAAAATTTCGCTCAGCAAAAGCGCTTTCATGGTTGGTCTCTCAGCTTGAGCATCGACGAGTGGGTCAGTAGTTGAAGTTACGTGTCGAAAAGCGGTCGGGATTATTCGGAAACCGGTTCTGGTTTCGACCACCTGGAGCAATGGCATCGCGACACGACCAAACAGAATGGCCGTCCAGGATCCAGTGGCCACGGTGGCCACGGCGAGACGTCCCGCGACACCGGTGACCTCGGTAAAGACGAGATACCGGACTCCGACATAAGTTCCGCCGACGGCCAGAGCACAGATCAGGCACCGAGCGAACGGGTACGGATAGCGGTCGACTTTCCGGTAGAACCACAGGCCGGTGAACGAGAACGCGGCGTACGTCGCGACGCTCGCCCAGGCCGCACCGTGAGCCCCGAAGCGAGGAATCAGCAGCAGATTGAAGACAACGTTTGCCACGACGCCGGCAACGGAAGCGGGTATCAATGCTGCGGTCTTTCGAGCAAGCAACACCGGCACGCTGAACTGCGAGTGCATCGCGAAGAACACGAACGCCAGCACGATGACAGGAATCAGGTCGACGGACTGCCCGAAGTCACCCGGTGTCAGAAACGGCAGAACGGGGAAGGCAAACAAAGCGGCTGCCAGCATGACCACCAGCAGTCCATAGACGTAATACTTGAAGACGTTTGCGTAAGTCGTTTTCGGATCGGGCTGCTGAGCAATCTCGTAAAGAACGACGCCCCAGATGGCACCAAACGGGATCATGCACAGCGTATTGACCGCCTGCCCGATCTTATACGCCAGCGAGTACACCCCGACCTCGTCGAGACTAGCGTACGCTCTTAACAAATAGCGATCCGCCTCATGCATCATCAGCGACAGAAATGCCTGGATGATCAGCGGCGAGCCGAAGCACAAAAGTGTCCGCAGGATGGCTCTGTCGACACAGAAACTCGACTGGTGACGAGCGAAGATCAACAGCAGCGCGGTGGTGTTAACCGTGGCGGCGATTACGTTGCCGGTCAGCAGGCCGGTGACGCCCAGATTGAGCCCGACCAGGAACCACACATTCAGGCCCATGTTCAGCAGCAGGCGACTCATCGACAAAGCGACGAATGTGCCGGATCTTTTTTTAACTCGCAGCCAGGTTTCCAGCAGTTCGCTGACCGTGTTCATCCAGAGCGTGCCGGCGGCCAGCAGGTAGAACATGGCGCCGTTCGTAATTTCGGCACCGAGAGTCAGCTCCGCAATCACGTCTCTCGCGACAATCAATGGCACGACCAGAGCCGTTGCCGAAAAGGCGACCCACGCCAGACCGGTCCACCAGACTCGACTGCGATAGTTCTCGTCGTCGCTGTCGAAGTGCGACCGCATCACGGCCGAAGCCATCCCCGACCCGATCAGGATTGCCAGGATGCCAGCCGTCAAATCGAGAATCGCGACGCAACCATAGTCAGCGGGACTCAGACAACGGGTGTAGAGTGGCAGCAGCAGGATCGAGGCAAACCGACTGAGGATCTGCCCGACCGCATACACCGATGAGTGCTTCAGGATGTCCTTGACTGGTTTCATAAAATCCAAACCGGTTGCGGCATTCACGTAGGGTGAGCACTGCCCACCAATTAGTTTCTATGGTGGGCAATACCCACCTTGCTTATGCATTGGTGACTCTTAGGGAATTCCGCGAACGATTGACGGGCCAATGATTTTCGTGAGCCAGACCGGCAGCTTTTGCCAGGTTCGGATCATCAGGTCGTACTTCCCGCTGTTCGGTCGCATGTCGGTGGCGGCGCCTTCGCGAACGAAGTGCTGCCAGACGGCGGGGAACTCTTCCGCGCCCCACTGTGCCTTAAACTTGTGAGTGCCCGCGTCTTTCGAGCTTCGACCGAAGTCAAACAACGTCTGCCCGCGTTCGATCGATCGTGACAGCAGGTGCCAGTACATCAGCATGTTCGCGCTGGTCGTGTTGAACTTTCGCAGCGAACTGGCACTGGGAACCTGAGTGACACCGGGACCGTGGATCAGCAACCCCGAAGCCACCGGTTGGCCATCGAGCCGGACACAACAGAACTCAGCATCATCGGGGAACTCATTGAGCATCGATGCAAACAGTTGGCGACTGAACGGCGGCGTTCCGAGATCCCGCATGTTCTGTGTGAAGACCGAGTAGAACTCGTCGAGCAGGTCGTACGTTCCCCAGTGAACCGTCAGCGATTCGTTGTTGAGCGGTTTGCGAACCTGGCTGCGAAGTTTCGATTTCAGCGAATCCCAGAGTTCGTCGACTGTCTCCGGCAGGGCCAGCCGCATGTGAACTTTGTCGGTGACGGCTTGCGTCAGCTTTGAGTGTTTGATGGCGGTTTCATGGCGAAGTTCCAGATAGCGCACGTCGAGTTGCTCGGCGAAATCGACGGCTCGGTCAATCAGCGCGGTTGCGACGTCGTGAGTTTCAGCGACGATTCCGGACGAGTTGAGGTACGGCAGGCTGACGAGAAATCGACCGAACAGCGGAGTCTGCACAAACGCCAGCGGCAACACACCGACAAGCCGACCGCCGGACGTCGCTTGCAGACAGGCGGGCTGATGACCGAGCCCGTTCTGGAGAACTCGTAACCAGGCCGCCTGCTGGTAGAACCCAGCGTCACCTTTTTCGGCGAGATATTCCTGCCAGGTTTCCGGAGTGCTCGTAAGTTCGATTTGGATTTCGCGGTCGATGGCGACGGTCGGTTTCGATCGCGAGACGGTGGCTTGAGCAGGGAGTGCCAACGTGTCTGTCGCGGCACGCTGGCTGCTGTCCGCCACGACTGAATTCGAAACGACTGAATTCGAAACGACTGAATTCGAAACGTTGTGAATACTGCGCCGGGCGACTGTCGCCGCTCCACGGATTTCAGTTCCGGGTGGAACATTGATTTCCGGGTTGATGTCCGAGGTCGCCAACGGTCGCCGCTCTGTGACTGACGATTCAATCGGTTGTGTGTTGCTCTTTCGGTTTTGGTTAGACAGAACGCTGTCGTAGACGGCCGCGACTTTCTGCATCCGTCGTTTGAACGAGTAGCGTGATTCGATGGTGTTTCGACCGGCTGCCGCAAACTGTCCACGCAGTTCGCTGTTGGACAGAAGGCGGTTCATGGCAAGCGTCAGAACCTGCGAGTCCCCTGGCGAGACGAGCAGCCCATTGATTTCGTCACGAATCACCGTGGGAATGGCGCCGACGGTGGTGGCAACAACTGGAACTCCGCACGCCATTGCCTCCAGCAGGCAGTTCGGCAAACCTTCGGAAGTGCTGCTCAGAGCGAACACGTCGGCAGCTCCGTAGACGGCTTGCGGGTCGGAAACATGGCCGAGCAGTCGGACTGAGTGTTCAATCTGAAGCCCGGCAATCTGCTGTTTTAGAAACTCGCGTTCCGGGCCATCGCCTGCGATCAGCAGCGTGGCATCGAAGCCTGTGGCGAGCAGATCGGCGAATGCTTGAATCAGAATGTCGAACGCCTTTTCTTTGGACAGGCGTCCGACCGCGACGACGACGGGCTTTTCCGGCTCGACGTTGAAACTGACTCTGGCGGCGCGTTTCTCAGTCAGTGAGTCGCAGCTCGACAGGTCGATGGCATTATCAATTTCGCAAAGGTTTCCGATCGGAACTCCGGCTGCAAGACATTCCGCAAGCAGCTTGTCAGAAACGCAGATGACTCGATCGTAAGACTTCAGGCTGAATCGGTCGATGGCGTGGTAAAGCGGAGTTTTCTTCGATTTCACGCCCCAGCCATGAACCGTCGACACAAGCTTCATCGGATGGAATTGCCGAAGCAGCAGGCCCAGAGCGTCGGACTTGTAGTCGTGCCCGTGCCAGATGGACACGTTGCGTTCGCGGCAGATTTTCAGCATTCGCGTAACGACGGAAATGTCTTTGATGCCTCGATCAGGAACGGAAATCAATTCGGCATTCAACGACTCGGCGCGTCGTTTGATCTCTTCAAAACCTGGATCGTCCGGCGGATGCAGATAGGCGCAGACGGACTCGTAGCCGAAATCGTCCAGAAACCGGGGCGAATTCAGAATCGTTTTATCGGGGCCGCCGCCAGTTCCGGTCACCACTCGGGCGTGCAGAACGACGGGACGGTTCGATGGCTTTGCTGCGGACAATCTGGAGTTCCGGTAACCGGGTTCGCGCGGAATGAAACGGCCGTGCGGGCGGTTCGGGTTTGACAGGTACATGTCCGTCAGTAACGTCCGCTCGGCTCAACCATCTTTGGTTTAGGTCACGCGGCGAGGTCAGCAAGCGGGATTCCGCAGTGGTGGTCGGCGCGGAGCATCGGGCCGAGCATTGGTGCAACCTGTTCCGGCTTGTCACGTCAGGCGGTGAACCAGCCAGGACGCTGTCGTTCATTTGTTGCGAAACGGCATCGGACTGAGTTCAGGCAGCAATTACTCAGACTCAGGCGGACGGGATTTCGGTTTCGAACGGCGAGCGGACTTTTTCTTGTGGCGAACTTTGGGAGCAGCGTCGACCTTCTTTTTCTGGCGACCTGTCCGGGACTTTGCACGCGGTCTTTTTGGCGATTCGGGCTTGCGAGGTTTCCGACCACCAGCCTTCTTTCCTGGACTTCGGTCTGGTTTTCCATCTCCGACCAGTTGCCAGTGAAGCGTTCGTTCGTCGGGATCGATAAGAGCGATGCGGACTTTGACACGGTCACCCATGCGGAAAGTTCGTCCGCTCTGCCGAGCCGTCATTGTGTACGTTGCCCGGTCAAAGTCGAGTCGTTCGCCGTTAGCCAGATTGCTGACATGCACGAAGCCGTCGACCGGGTACTTCTCGCAGCGGCAGAAGATGCCGAACTTCTCGACACCGGTGATTACCGCCTGAAATGTTTCTTCCGTTTTGGTTGCGAGCAGCATCAACAGTTTGACTCGCGTGAGTTCACGTTCTGCCTGAGCGGCTCGACGTTCCATCCCCGAGCAGTGTGCTCCGAGTTTGATCGTTTCGAGCTGGCTGAGACCAATCTTCTTTGTTTTTCCTTCGATGACTTTTTCGAAGAGTCGATGAACCGTCAGGTCGGGGTATCGGCGAATCGGGCTGGTGAAGTGGCAGTAGTTTTCGATGGCCAGGGCGTAGTGGCCGTTGACCAGACCGGTGTACTCGGCCGATTTCATGCTTCGCAGCAGTGCGAAGCTGACCGCCTGTTCGAAAGGTTTGCCGCGGACTTCTGACAGAACTTTCTGAAGGTCGAAGCGACTTGGGTTGGGACTCACTTTCAGACCGAGGCTGCAAGCGAATTCGCTGAATGCTTTCAGCTTGATCGGATCCGGGCTGCCGTGGACTCGGCGGATGAATGTGATGTCTGCTTCCATCAGTTTCGTGGCGACGGCCGTGTTGGCAGCCAGCATGAACTCTTCGATGATCTGGTGACTTTCGTCGTGGTCGGTTTCGTGAGCGCCGCAGACGACTCCGTCTTTGTCGAGTTCGATCTTTACTTCGGGGAGGTGGAGTTCGAGTGAGCCGTCTTTGAATCGTCGGCCTCGCAGCAGCATCGCCAGTTCGTGCATGTCTGCCAGCAGCTTGAGAACGGCTGGTGAGACGTCGTCTGCAAATTTTCCGGGAGCTGCCAGGATCGGCATGACTTCTTCATAGCAGAAGCGTTTCGTGACTTTGATCGCTGAGTTGTGAAACTCAGTGTGCAGCGGCGTGCCTTCGGCTGAGAATTCAATCTTCACCGTCTTGGTAAAGCGAATCTGATCCTGTTGCAGACTGGCAAGGCTGTTGGAAATTGTTTCCGGCAGCATCGGGATGACGCGGCCCGGCAGGTAAACGCTGGTGCCTCGCTGCCTGGCTTCCTGATCGAGCGTCCCGCCTTCGGGGACAAAGTGAGCCACGTCTGCAATGTGAACAGCCAGGTGCCAGTTTCCGTCGTCTGATTTCGACAGGGAGATCGCATCGTCGAAGTCGCGAGCGTCGACCGGGTCGATGGTGACGATTGTTTCCCCGGTCAGGTCGAGGCGGTCTTCGAGGTTTTCGGGATCAAACGCGTCGGCCTGTGCGCGAGCGGCGGCGAGCACCTCTTCGGGAAATTCGTCCGGCAATCCGTATTCGTGGACAATGGCTTGAAGGTCGACACCGGGTTCGCCTCGCGCTCCCAGAATTTTCGTGAGCACTGCTTCGCCGGGATGCGTGTGCGTCGGGAAGCGGACGATCTCGATGACAACTTTGTCGCCGGGCTGGACGCCCTTGGCTCCAGGATCGCCGACCGAAACCGGGTCAGAGAACACTCCGCCGTCGATACGGACCTTGCCGACATTCCACTCTTCAAAGTACGAACCGACAAATGTGTGGGTCGCCCGTTCGACAACCTGTTCGACCTGTCCGCAGCGCTTGCCGCCGGAACGACGTCGGCTGATCAGTCGCACAAGAACTTCGTCGCCGTTCTGAGCGTCGCCCAGATGTTCCGGGTAAATGTGGACGTCCGGAATCTTCGGAGCGGGATCGGTCGTCTCTCCGGCGAGGGTGTTGGGTGAATCGGTTTCGTGAACGATTTCGCGATGCGGGATCAGCCACGCGCTTCCGCTGGCGGTTTTCTTCAGCACGCCTGCGATCAGGCCGTCCGACGCGCTGGCGGTTTCGGGTAGAAACACTCGCCCTTCGCGGTTTTGCTGAAGCTTGCCTCGTTTCACGAGGCTGGCGATTGCTTCCTCGAAACGGTCTCGCTCACCTTTGGGAAGGTCGAGCCGTCGGGCAATCTTGCGGGGCTTAACCGGCCGGCTGCCGGTCTTCTTCAGAATTTCGATAATCTGCTGTTTTAGTGATGCCATGCGGCCACTGTACGTCACGCTGCTCCTCTTCGAAATGGTTGCGTAATGAATCTCCTGTTGCAGCGCCGGTTGTTAAGGATGCCGGCTGGAAAACTGACAGTTGTGGAGTGAGACCCGAAACTCAGCGGCAGGTTCACTTCGGCGACGCATCTTCGTTGGCGTAAACGGCGTCGTAGGATTTCAGGGCAATGCCACCGAGCTGTTCGGCGAGCTTGCGATAGACCGCGCGACGGTAGTTCCAGTCTTTCGAGCGACCTACCTGTTCGAGCCAGTCGCAGAGATGGACAGTGTTCAGGTCGGCTTCGTCCTGAGGCGACAGTTTGATGACTTCGCCGGTGTAGCGGTCGAGGAATCCTTCCGGGCCGGATTCTCTCAACGCTTCGTTGTCGAAGTGTTCCCGGTCCATTGCGCAATTCAAATAGGACAGCCATTCGGCACGCTCGCCGATAAGAGCTTTTACTTCGTCTCGACGTTCGAGCGGCAGCGTAAATCGCTGAAACCGCTCGGTTCCGTAGATCGAGTGGAATAATCCGACATTCTGAATGTCCTCATCGCAGCCCCACTTTTTCAGGTCGCCGTGAACTGCGATTGCGTGGGCCAGATACGATTTCGTCGTGTGGCTGACGTCGGCCGCTCCGACCTGCTGGAAGAAGGCAGTCAGTTCTTTGAATGTTGCCATAAGAGTTACTGTTCGCTCGGGATGGGCAGAAAAAGTACGAAGGCTGCGAGGTCAGTTTTGATCCTGCGCTCTTTTACGTCGTATTGCGATCGTTAACAGAGTGGATTTGAGACGGCGCGCCGTCCTTCGGGATCGCTTTTATTCATGGTAGGGAATCAGGTGGCTCGCTACGAAACCGATCGACGAGTTTAGCAGTCCGGGTGTTGATCCGGCAGGATTGCCGATGATCCAGACCCTTTCCTGAACGGCACAATCGGCAGGCGCGGCAGGATGTCATGTTGTGCGGAAAGTGCAGCAGAATCAGCCGTTCTATGCGCTTGAAACGACATTCTACCGTGGGTAGAGTGGCCCGCTTTCCATCCCACCGCGAAGTCGCTGCGCGGCAAGGCATAGCTGGGTCATGCCTTTTCGTGCTCCTTTCAGGCAAAGCGAGTCACATTCATCGCTGTTTTCTGCTCACTCTGGTCGATCGAGCTGGGTACGCAAGTTGACTGGGTTCGTCGTAGTGAATACTCGAATGTGAACTTTCCCCGACAAATGAAGTAGCCAGACTGTCTGCTGATTCATCGCCAACTGGTAATGATGGGGGTAGGGTCCAGATTCTTCAGGGTTTCCTCGCTGATTGCGTGTCAGGCGGCTTCGCGAAGATACCGTTCCTTTTTCAGGGCGTCCCGGATGCGTTTTTCACTGGTTGACAGAATCGTTGAACTCGAAAAAGGTCAGTCGATCACGACGGTCAAAAATCTTTCGCTGGCGGAAGAGTACCTGCAGGACCACTTTCCAGGCTTCGCCGTGATGCCAGGAGTGCTGATGATTGAGGCCTGTGTTCAGTCAGCCGCGTGGCTGATGAGGGCGACGGAAGATTTCAAGTATTCAACAGTGTTGCTCAAGCAGGCAAAAGCGGTCAAATTCAACAGTTTTGTGACGCCGGGCAAGCAGCTTGTGGTCAGTATCAAGACTCACAAGTGGGGCGATGACGAGTGTACTTTCAAGGCTTCGAGTACGGTTGATGGTGAGTCGGCGGTTTCTGCTCGGATCACACTTTCGCAGCTCAACCTGCGAGACAGGAACGAGTCGCAGGCAAAGATTGACGAGTACCTCACTGGTAAGATGAAAGAACTGTATGCTCAGGTCTGGCAGCCGCCGACCGAGTAGCCACTGGCAGAGTTTTGAAAATTTGAAATCGAGAAGATTCCTCCGTTCGAAATCACACATCGAACTTTCAGAAATATGGATATGCTCGGCTGATCGCGATGCGGCGGCCTCGAGGAGACAACTATGAAACTGGCAGGCAGAATTGCACTCGTGACCGGTGGCAGCCGAGGAATCGGTCGCGCCATCGTTCACGCGCTGGCCAAAGAGGGAGCCAAAGTCGCCTTCACGTATAACTCAAATGAGGAAGCTGCGAACGGTCTCGTCAAAGAGCTGGAGCTTGATCAGCGGGAGGCGATCGCATTCAAGGCGGATGCCGCCAATGGCGAACGAGCGGTTGAAGTTGTCAACGCTGTTGTCGAGAAGTGGGGAAAGATCGACATCCTCGTCAATAACGCCGGTATCATCCGTGACAACCTGCTGGTTCGTATGGGCGAAGACGAGTGGATGGATGTCATCAATACAAACCTCAACAGCATCTTCCACTACTGCAAAGCAGCGGTGACACACATGATGTCCGCTCGGTATGGCCGAGTCGTCAACATCTCCAGCGTTGCCGGTCGGTATGGAAATCCCGGTCAGACGAACTATGCCGCCACGAAGGGCGGAATTGACGGCTTCAGCCGATGTCTCGCCTACGAAATGGGTAAACGAAACATCACGGTCAATTCGATCGCTCCGGGTTTCATCGCTACGGACATGACCGAAGCCATACGAAACGCGGCTGGTAAAGAAATTAAAAAACAGATCGCTGTCCGACGTCTCGGAGAGCCGGAAGATATTGCAAATGCCACGTTGTTCCTGGCGAGCGACGACGCGTCGTACATCACTGGCCAGATTCTGACGGTCGATGGCGGACTGACGCTCGGCAGCGGAATGTAAGTTATCAAGATGTAGTTTTATGGGTTCCCTGCACTTGTTGCAGGTTTTCAGAGAGTCCGGTCAGACTCTCTGAAACTGATATTTTGGGTTTGAGTCAGCAGTCGTTTCGCCGGACTGATGACAAACAAGCTGGGTCTGCGGCGAAACAAACGGGGTCAAACAGCCCCAACTGAGGAGACAGCCTGATGGCATCACGCGACGAAATCTTTGAGAAAGTTCAGGAAACACTGGTCGACGCGCTGGGAGTTGACGACGACGAAGTAACGGAAGAAGCGACGCTGGTCGACGACCTCGGTGCTGAGTCCATCGATTTTCTGGACATCGTTTTCCGTCTCGAAAAGAACTTTGGAATCAAGATTCCACGAGGCGAACTCTTCCCGGAAAACCTCGCCGCCGATGCTTCGTTCGTCGAAGATGGCAAGGTCACCGAAGAGGGGATCGCCACTCTGAAAGAGAAGATGCCGCACGCTGACATCGACTCTTTTGCCGATGATCCAAAAGTTGAAAATATCCAGAGCCTTTTCACGGTCAACATGATTGTGAATTTCGTCGAGAACAAGCTGAACGCCGGCTAGTTCTTCTGACGCAAAGTCGCGAAGACGCTGAGTATCGCAAAGATGATTTTTGTCAGTGAACAATTCACGGGGCGTTTCTTTGCGACTCGGCGTCCTGCGTCCGCTGGTTATCAATCTTCTGACGAACCAACTGGTCAGGGTTCAAGGTAAGGCACATGCGCTGGTTCTGGATTGATCGATTCGTCGAATTCGAAAGCGGCAAGTACGCGAAAGCTGTCAAGAACGTCAGTCTGGCGGAAGAGCATCTGCACGATCACTTCCCCGGATTTGCGATTATGCCGGGTTCGCTGATGATCGAAGGTATGGCTCAAACGGGCGGCATTCTGCTCGGCGAGGTCAACGATTTCGAACACATCGTCATTCTTGCCAAAGTTCCAAAGGTCACGTTTCATTCGTGGGCTGTGCCGGGTGATTCGCTGATCTACACAGCAACGCTGACGGATGCTCGTGACGAAGGCGGCGGCGTTGATGTCACGGCACATGTGGGGGACCGACTGGTCGCTGAAGCGGAGATCATGTTCGTGCATCTCGACCAGAAGGATTCTCAGTTTGGATCGATTGATCAGAAGAATTTTGTCTTTTCGATGAATCTGCTCGGCATCCTGGACGTCGGGCAGGCAGGCGACGGTACTTAGTTTTGTAAGGTGGGCACTGCCTGCCAGTTTTAGAAGAATGCATATCGCGGTGGGCGGTGCCCACCCTGCAATTTCCTCGTACAGGTTTACGATTCTCGAGGACCGAGCCATGAGACGCCGAGTCGTTGTTACAGGCATGGGCTGCATCACGCCCGTCGGGAAGACGCTCGATTCGATGTGGAATTCCATGATGGAGTGCCGCAGCGGAATCGACTGGATCTCCTATTTCGATGCGTCAAAGTTTCCGACGAAGTTTGCCTCGCAGGTCAAGGATTTTGACCTGTCGAACTACATTGGCAACGCGGATCGATTTAAATATGCCGGCCGAAATATTCACTTCGCGATTGGTGCCGCCACCGAAGCGATGAATGATTCAGGTCTTCTGGATAAGAAAGATCTTGATCCGTCGACATTCGGCGTCTATCTGGGAGCAGGTGAGGGCGCTCAGGACTTCAATCTGTTCATGGGGCTGATTGCTCAGGCTCGTGTGGACGACGAAGTTGATCTGGAAGCTTTCGCCCGCCTGGGTATGGAGCAGCTTCACGCAGAGTCTGAACTTGAGCAGGAACCGAACATGACTGCCGGGCATCTGGCGAGCCTGTTTAATGCTCAGGGGCCGAATATGAACTGTCTGACTGCCTGTGCGGCGTCGAGTCAGGCGATCGGCGAAGCCACCGAGATGATTCGTCGCGGCGATGCGAATGTCATGATCTCTGGTGGTGCTCACAGCATGATTCACCCGTTCGGTCTGACTGGATTCAATCTGCTGACCGCTCTGTCGACGCACAACGAGAACCCGCAGGAAGCGTCGCGACCGTTCGACAAGAACCGTGATGGTTTCGTTCTTGGTGAGGGTGCGGGGATTCTGATTCTGGAAGAACTCGAACACGCCAAAGCTCGCGGCGCCAAAATCTACGGTGAACTGGCAGGGTATGGCTCAACAGCCGACGCTTACCGCGTGACCGACATTCATCCGGAAGGCCGCGGAGCGACGGCCTGCATTCGTATGGCGCTGAACGATGCTGGCGTCAATACCGACGGCATCGACTACATTAACGCTCATGGAACCAGTACCAAGGTTAACGACCAGGTCGAGACTCTGGCCTGTAAACAGGCACTGGGTCAGTATGCTCAGGGGACTCCGGTTTCCAGCATTAAGAGCATGATGGGGCACCTGATTGCTGCTGCCGGCAGTGTCGAAGCCATCACGTGTCTGCTGGCTATTAATCGGAATGTGTTGCCGCCGACAATCAACTACGAGACGCCGGATCCCGTTTGCGATCTGGACTACATCCCGAATGAACCTCGCGAAACGAAAGTCACAACCTGCCTTTCAAACAGCTTCGGTTTTGGGGGACAGAATGTTTCACTAATCTTCCGTGAGTTCGCTGCCTGATTCTTTGGTCGTTTTCGACGACATTCTTTTAGCGGAATTGCACCCTCGGAGTGGATCGTGGCCTGGATAATCGCCACTTGCGTCGTCGCGATAACGATCATGATGATCGTTGTTCAGCTCGCGATCAGCCGAGCAGTCATGCGCATGCTGGAGAACGCTCCGCCTTTAAACGCGGGTGACTTCGGTGCTGATTCGCGAGCGAACGAACTCAGCTTCGAAACGGAAGACGGCCTTACGCTTCAGGCTTGCCACTTCCCACAGCTCGATCGTTCATCACGGGGGCTGATCCTTTTCTGCCACGAGCTGGGAGGCAGCCGCTGGTCGGCAATGTCGTATTGCGAAGCATTGTTTGCAGCGGGTTTCGAAGTTCTTTCATTCGATTTCCGAAACCACGGCTCAAGCGAAAAGCAGACGGGCTACGAACCGCTGCACTGGTTGACTGAGTTTGAACTGGCTGACGTCCGCGGAGCATTGCAGCTCATCGAGTCCCGCAATGAACTCAAGAGTCAGCCCCTGGGTATTTTCGGAGTCAGTCGTGGTGGCGGGGCGGCACTCGCGGCAGCGTCAATTACTGGCGCCGTTGAATGCGTCGCCTGTGAGAGTGCCTATTCGACTCGTTCGATGATGAGTCTGTTCTCACAACGTTGGGTTTCGCTGCTGGTTCCTCAGTGGATGGCTGGTTGGATTCCGGCGTGGCATGTCGAACTCAGCCTGACGGGCGGACGACTCTACAGCCAGTTCAAGCGAAAGTGCCGCTACGTTCATCTGGAGCGAACTCTGGCATCACTCAAAAATCGTCCGGTTCTGCTGATCTCCGGCGAGCGGGATAACTACGTTCGCCCTGAGATTGCGAATGCTCTCCACGAATGCCTCGGCGAGGAGACGGCTGAATTGTGGATGGTCCCGAAGGCACGCCACAACGGCGCACGACAGGCCGATAAAGAAGGCTACGACCAGCGTTTGATCGAATTCTTCAGCGCTCTTTCCTCTGAAAGTAGAGAAGAACCGGCGACGGATTCGGTCGAGGTTTCGGAAAGCCTTCGTTGAAGACTGGCCCGTTAGCCAATTCTGGCAACGATTTCCCGCACACGGGATGGGTCAACTGGATTGTGAACATGGCCGTCGCGCTTGACGGATGTGCCGACAATAAATCCAGCCGCCTGGCTGCGAAATTCGCGAATTGATTCGGCGGTCGCTCCGCTCCCGATGAGCACGGGCGTTGATCCGGCAGCCGCAACTGCTTTTGCGAGCTGTCCGGCATCGACGGCAGCGCCGGTCGCGTTGCCGGATACGATTATTGCGTCGGCGTGGCCGCGTTTGATGGCGTCTTCAATCTCATCTGCGAGCGGTCGCTCGGCGAGTGATGCCGAATGTTTAACATCGACGTCTGCAAGTATCGCGACGTCTTCGGCCGCCAGTTGTTTTCTCAGCCGCAGCAGGTCGTGAGCGATGCCCTGAATAATACCCTGGTCAGTCAGACGCGCTCCGCAAAGAATGTTGACCCGGATAAATGAGGCACCGGTTGCGGCTGCGATTGCGAGAGCGCTGCAACCATCGTTTCGCAAGACATTCAGACCGAGTTCGGCATCGGGAAATCGAGAAGACACTTCGCGGGCGATTGCCGTCAGCTGAGCAACGGTGTGAGCGGGGACGGTTCCAGGAAAGAAAGGCGTGTCGCCGAAGTTCTCGATCATCAGATTCGTCATGCCGCCTTCGACCAGCGCCGCGGCGTCGCGCAGGACATAGTCCAGCACGGTCGCGAACGAGTCCTTCGCCTGTGGGCTGCCCGGCAGCGGAGGGACGTGCAACATCCCGATTAGAATCGGGCGAGACGAATCGAGGACTGGGTGAGGCATCTGACTTCCTGGTAACGTCGACAAAGTGTTCGATTCGACGGTGGACGATCCGACCGAAGATTGTCAGAACTGTCGAACGAACATCATCGTTGAGTTGTTGGCGTCGTGCACGTCATGCTGGAAAGTCATAGTTGCGTTACTTGCAGAAGAGCACTCAGCCGAGGAACCGAGCAGACTATGTCCGAAGAGATCTTTGATGTTGTTGACAATGCTGACCGAGTTATCCGGCAGGCTCCTCGTTCAGTTGTTCATGCACAGAACCTGCTGCATCGAGCAGTCAGTATCTTTGTGATGAAGCCGGACGGTCGTCTGTTGCTTCAGCTTCGGTCGGACTCGAAGGATCAGTATCCAGGTTGCTACACATCTTCAGCCAGCGGACACGTTGACTCGGGCGAGGACTACGACACTGCCGCAGCCCGAGAACTGCGAGAGGAACTGTCTCTCGAATTGCCCATCAAGTACCTCGCGAAGTTTCCTGCCAGTTCCGAAACGGCGTACGAGTTTTCTGCGCTTTACCAACTGGTTACTGACGAAGAGCCAGTGCTCGATCCAGACGAAATTGCGGGCGCTGAGTTTCTTCCGCCGGAGCAGATTGCGTTGATGATTGAAGCATCTCCCGAAAAGTTCACGCCGCCATTTCGAATCATGTTCCGCTGGTTTTTCGAAAATCGACCGGCAATCTGATCGACGGTCAGAGCTTCGCTACGGAACGCGCAGCGCGAAGGGCAGGCTGGCGAGGTCGAGTGAAATATTGGCAGGCTGCGTCAATGACTCGCCGTTTTCAGCGGCCTTGATCTGCTTCGCAAGCTGCCACAGCCCGGCATGTTTTGGCCACTCAAGCTGAGCCTGAATAACAACTTCCGCGGCGGCTGCGATATCGCCTCGCCTTAACAGGCATGTTCCTCGCAGAACTTCGATATCGGCAGTTCGAAGCTCGCCTTCCTTAACGATGAGTTCGAGAACGCGAGCTGCCTCTTCGTGGTCTTCAGTCTTCAACGCCGCTTCGGCCCACGCAAGATGTTCCGAAAGTTGAGGCTTCACTGGTGAGCCGGACAACGATCGTGAGAAGTCGGTCTGAGCTTGCTCAAACGAACCCTGCCGGAAATGACAGACGGCTCGTTGCCTTCGCCAGACGGGGTTGGACGGATCGTTTCGCAACGCGAGATCGTAATAGAAAACTGCTGAGGACCAGTCCGCCCGTGACTCGAACAATCTTGCTGCCGCCATCGGCAGAACTTTGTCCTGAGGATTTCTCTGCAAAGCATCATGCAGCACCTGTTCGGCCTGCCTGGTCAAACCTTGATCTACCAGGGCGGCGAACAAGTCCTGAGCAAACAATGTATTTCGGGGCTCCAGTTTGACGGCTTTTGTGAGTGCCGCAATTGCCAGCGTTGTGGTTTGCCTGACCGAGGGAACATCAGAGGTTCCGTGTTCTCCGAGTGCGTTTGAGGTGGCGCCAGTTGTCGATGAATCGCCGACTGCCAAAGGGCCGCCTTTTGAGGTTTCCATGCGGACGGAGTCAAGCAACTGCTTCCCGCATCGGTTGGCGATGGTTGCCGAGCCTGGCTGAAGAGCGATCAGTCGTTTGAGAGCCGCTTGCTGTAATCGGATATCGCCGCGTTTTCGACCGACTTCGATCAGCAACTCGACGGCGGAACTGTCCGTTGGGTTGATTGCCAGGATTTCGATCAGCTGTTCCTGTGCTGCTGGAAGATTTCCTGCGTGCATCAGACTGGCTGCTGTCGCGACCAGGCGCTGTTCTTTCAGCGAGTTCGTTCGTGGTGAGGTCTCTGCCAGTTCAAATCCCGCTGAGTGCGACGTCGAAATGACGTCGGTTTCCGTTCGGGGTGACAGAACACAACCACAAAGCAGCTGGCAGGTCGCTATCGTGACCGCAATTCGGTACGCCGGAATTGATCTGTCTTTGGTGGTCCGATGCCGAAATCGGAATGGCATTTTTTCAGTTCCGAATCAGGGGCCACAACTCATCAAAAATCTATCCAGGAAGGCTGAACCTGCAGGTCAACCAGAACTAATAAACGGCTCGTCTGTTTCCTGGCTTGATGACGTACCGCCGCTGAGGCTTCTGGTTTTCCGATGACAGGTTGCGTCGATCGAGTTTCTGGTTACTGACTTCGAAGTCTGCGTTCTGAACCCTGGAATCAGAGTCCGGTGAATTCGAGCGGACTCGGCGGAACCAGTCGAGAAGCGACTTGTCCTGTTTCTTTTCATCCGGTTCTTCGGCGGGAGCTACTGACGCATGATCCGCTCCATGCTTCTTTTCGCAGACTTCGCAGTAGTCATCGTCCTGCTGATGACTGGCTCGTTGAATTCCGGGCGAAGAGTGATCAAGAGTGGTCGCGACGAATTCGACGTTTGAATCAATCTGTGGTGTTCCGATTGGTGTCGGTGGGGCGGGAGGCGGCAGGAAAATCGGATGATGTTTTACGGGTGTCAGCTTCCTGGCGACGGTCGGCTCGGCTGGCTTTGACGCTGGCAGCGGCGGCAGGATCCTTCTGGTGGATTTCGTTACAGTGACTGTTGGCGCGGCGTTGACATCCCGAAAGGTCATCACCACGACTCGCTGCATGAGCTGCGTGGAGACTTTCGTTCTCGTTGGACCAGATACTGGCGTTAGAACGCCGTGAATTGGGACGAGTTTGTCGTCGGAGGTAGCGACAGCTTCTTCAACGGTTCCTTCGACAGCTTCTTCGGCGATCACATAGGTTTGGCTGGCCACCGGAGTCAGGTCAAACGGTGGCAGAGAGTCCAGTTCGTTACTGCCTCCAACGACCTGGCTGACAACATGGAATCGTTGAACGTCGTCGCAGGCTGAGCCAGCCTTCAGAATCAAACGGTCTCCCGCTTCAAAACCGTGAACCTCGTTGCAGTGTGGACACGATGAGCCGATGCTGAATTCTTCAGTGCTGTCTGAGGAAATCGTTACCTGCTGTCGGCCAGCGACTGTCGCGCCGGTGCGAAGCGATATTTTACGAAGCAGTTCGTGGGTGACGGCGTCGTGCGACCAGGAATGACCGTACGCCGTTGTCGACAGTTCGGGATTCAGCATGCGAACGCCGGCAGGTTCGGCATCAACGGGTCGGTCGGCTGTGATGTGAATGACCGTCGTTTGAACTTCATACTTGCGAGTCGAGCATGCCGCGATGGTGGAAGAGCTGGCCGAAATTTGTGTGATGACGGGTTCGTCTGGAGATGGCAGATCGATGATATCCGGAACGCGATCTGGCCTGGCGGAAACGGATGGGGCGAGGGTTGACTTCAACGGAGCCTGAATCATGCTGGAACGAATCCGGCGTGAAGATTCTGGCATCGGTGGCAGGATGCTCGGAACTTTTTCCGCTGGTGGAGCAGGCGGTAATGAAGGTTTCGGGATTGTGACCCGTGGAGGCCGCTTATCCTGCGGTGCTGAATGCGACATCGGGCTGACTTTCCAGCCGGTTGATGTTGCGGTCTGTGTGGCTCGTCGAGTTGCAGGCCTGGGTGTCTTCACGCTGGCTGAAGAATCAAGAATCAGCGGTTCCTGCCAGATTGCGTCATGCTCAGCAGAGTCTTCGTGATCTAAGGGGGGGCTGGTGGGAACAGGAGCCAGCGCGTTTAATGGACCGGCAGGTTGCAGCCTCGCGGTTTGAGCGAGAGCCAGTGCAGTTTGCGATTTTGTGCGCAGTTCAGAAAGCTCAGTGTGGACATTGTTCAGACTGTCTTCCAGACGTGTGACCTGCGAGGCGATTGTGCTTCGCTGATTCTCAAGAGCTGACAGAATTCCGGCTCGCTGCTCGACGACTTCCCGCTCAAGCCGGTGGCTTTTCTCGGCAACTGTGTCGATCTGACGGTTCAGATCTCGAAGTTCGACTTCGCTGGTGACTCGAAGGTTGCCCAGCTCTTGCTGAATTTTCGTGCTGGACAAATCTGCCTGCTGCCGGGCTGCCTGCATCGAGTCGGCCAATCGGGCTATTTCTGATTGAGTGGCGCGTTCTCTTGAGACGGTGCTGGCAAGTTCTTCCAGTCGTTTTCCGAGACGGTCAAGATGTTCGGCCAGTGGATCGGGTCCGGTCGGGCGACTGAGCGACGCTCCAGGAGCAATCGAATCACGTCTGTCGGGGAGCTCGGATGTCCCACCAGGATGTTCGAGGGTACCGTTGGATTCGGCGAGTGACTGTGCCGGCAATCGGAGCTTCGAAAGTCCGAATGAGGCCATGCAGAGGGTCAGAATGATCATTGTCGCAATCGCCGTGACGCGAAGTGCTGTGTCTATGAATCCTTTTTGCACTTGATGCCGCTCCATCTGATGACGTTTTGTCCTGAGACGTGTGGATTCTTGACTTCCACAATTTCGTTTCCAGTGCACACGAAGCGAGCGCATCGCCCCCCGCGCCGGAGTGAACTCATGGAATCATCGACGCACGACAGTCATTAAAATCACCAGAATTGGAATAATCGATACAATTTGGTGCATCGCGGCGGCTCGAACAGTCGAGAATCAAGCACGCTCGACCGTCGCGACAAGTCGATTTCGTACGGTTTCGAGCATTCGACCAGCTTCGGCTCGCTGGCGTCCGGGAATCAGGCGGCGTTCGCTGATTCACAACCGGAATTTGTTCTGCCGTGATCAGGTCAGTGAAAAGAGGCGTGACAAGGTCCCCTCAAGCTCCCAGCTCTCCTTGTCACGCCGCAAAGCTGACTGATTTCAGGCAGTCTCTCGTCGCTGACTCAGCATCAGGTCGAAGCGACCTGAGCCATTGTCAGCAGGAGATGCGAAAACATAGGTCGCGTTTGGCTGGAGTCAAACTCCACTACTCAGAGATCCTTTTTCTCATGTCCCCGCTATACTCCTGCGTTGGCCAGAGCGAGCGAATTGTCACATTTGTTGAATTTTGCCGGCCCTGACTCAGGCATCGGGAGGGGTAGTCCCTTCGACGCCTCGTTGGACCTGGCCGAACATTGTCCCCAGACCACGACGAAGGATCGGTGCACGTTGCACGGGTCATTCCGCGAAAAACTCTTTCCCAGGAAATAAGCACCATGATCTCTTTACGCAGTTCAAAATCATTTCTCAGGCGAAGTGGAGTTGTCGCCGTGGCACTTGGGCTTGCCTTGTCGGTGCAGCTCTCGGCACAGGCTGCAGGTCCGCTTGATCTGATCCCCGCCGACGCGACCGCCGTGATTCGACTGAAGTCTCCGGAAGCAACAATTGGCAAGGTTGGCAACTTCGCCAACGCCGTACAGCCGGGGCTTGGTTTTATGGTCCAGGGACAGGCTCCTGGCCTTGGAGTTGTAATTTCGAACCCCACGCTGGGCGGTGTCGATCTGAAGCAGGACTGGTACGTCGCGGTCTTTGCTGTCAAAGGTGCTGAGCCTTCCGTTGTGTTTATTATCCCGGCTACCGATGTAAAAGCGCTGCAGGGTGGCGTCGGTGATACCTTCACATTTGCTTCGAAGGATTCCTGGGTCGCTTATTCTAAGGACGAAGCTGTCATGGAGCTCGTCGAAGAGTGCATCAGCGCCGGCGGGGACGCAGTCAATGGAGCAATTGACGATCGTTCGTCTGCCTTGTTTGGCGACTCGGACCTGGCCGCCTGGGTCAACGTTGTGGGAATCACCGAGACCTATCAATCCGAACTGGAAGGCGCCGACGATCAACTTGATGGCCTGCTGGAAGGACTCACTGCCCAGATCCCTCAGACGCCGGGCATCAACATGAGTGCCGTTCTGAAGATGTACGGCGAGATGGGACACGGCGCGATTCAGGCTTTGCGTGACTCACAGGCTTTCTCGATCGGAGTTTCTGTCAGCAACACCGCGATCACGATTGACGAATTGCTGGTTGTGAAAGCGCGGACGAAGACTGACGGGTACCTCGCCTCGCAAAAGACCAGCAAGCTGGATGTGCTGGCCAGGTTGCCGCAGAACGAGCATGGTTATGTTGCATTGCACGGCGATTTCAGCGGCCTCGTGGAATGGGGCATGTCGTTTATGACAGAGATGCTGGAAACCGATGACGAAACGACGAAGAAATTCGATGCACTTGTCGCCGGTATGAAAGAAATTGAGATGCGGGAAGTCGGCTGGGGATTCAGCTTGAAAGATAGTAAGGATGATGCCGGCCTGCTGCGGGGCTACTCGATCAGCAACGCCAAACCCGCTTCCAAATTACGGGATCTGAGTCGTGAGATGGGGGCCGCCTATAAAATGGAATTCCCCGGCGTCAAGCAGGAAGTCACTCTCAGGAAGGATGCTGAATCGTACGGCGATCTGAGTGCTGACGTCATTACGATCAAACAGACCTTTGATGAAGACGCAAATCCTGGAGCAGTGTTCCAGAACATGTTTCAGGAGATGCTGCACGGTAAGGATGGAATGGTTCAGCGATTGGTCGTCAAGAGCGACGACGTCATGATCCAGACCATCGGCGGGTCGCAGGACACGATGAAGGAAGCACTGGCCGCTTACGATGCAACGCCAGGCACAAAGCCATCCGACAATCTGAAGAGTCGCGAAGGGCTGCTTCAAGACGCCAACATTGTCGGACAGGTTGACCTGCCGAATGTCCTGATTGTTCTTGCACGAGCGGTGCTGGCCACTGAAGCGCTGCCGATTCCGGTTCCGATTAAGGCTGAGCAACTTGAAGGATTGTCCGTCCCACGAAGCTATATTGGATTCTCAGCGGGAACGGTTCCTCAGGGCGTCCAGCTTCGAACAAAGATTGAAGCGAAGACTCTGCAGGGGTTCTTCCAGATCGTCACCTACTTTCAGCAGCAGATGCAACGGCCTCCTCGTTAAGGCTGGTTTAGAGCACTTTCAGAGCTGGTCTTCAGGCTGAGTTGGGTTGTTGGTTTTTCTTCTGAGATCATCATCTTCAAGAGAGATCAATTCAGGAAGGCGACAACAGGAACCAGTCGCTATTTCAGACCATTCTCAAAAGTGACCAGGACTATTCATGCAGAAAACCGTTCAACCGTCGGGTGTGCTGGACGTCCCACCCGGCAGTTGGCGGTTGCCTGACGCCGTGCCGACTCTGCGTCGTGAGGCAAGCGAGCTGGGAGTTATCTACCAGCGGGAGTGTGTGCGATTCTATTGAGGCTGCTGTCGGTGCCTGTCACTCTTTGACGGATCGATCGGTTTGATCGGAGAAAACGCGAAGCAGCCGCAGCACCAGTTGTCGCTGATGTGGCAGGTCGGAATCTGCTTGTGGAGTTCGGCGGCGGCTTCAAGGGTCACCGTCGATCCTTCAAAACTGAGTTGTTTCAGGTTCAACAGTCCACGTAAGTGGACCAGGCCGGCGTCGGTGACGGCGACCTCGTTAAGCAACAGAACTCGCAAATCAGGAAGATGTTTCAGGTGACGCAGGCCGGCGTTCGTAAACGTCACGTCCGCAGCCGTCCGTCCGTCGGACTCCGGATACAACCACGAAAAGCCTTCGCCTCGAAACGGCGTCGAGTCCAGATGCAGCACCTGTAACCGCGGCAGGTGACGCAATTGTGCGAGGCCTTCGTCCGTGAGAGTAAACCGATCCAGCGCGAGTTCTCTGAGATTCGGAAACCTCGCCAGTTCGGCGAGCCCGCTGCCAGTGATCGTCGAACACGTCAGATCGAGACGGCGAAGCGATTCCATGTGCGGCAGCGCGGCCAGGGCGTCGTCGCGGACACCGCTCAGCCGTAATCCATCAAGCTGCCGAAGTTCGCTGAGTCCTGCCAGGCCGGACCAGTCGGCCGGTTGGTTTCCAATCTTCGCCGACGAGAGATCCAGCGTCCGCAGGTTCGAAAGTCTCTTCAACAGGTGCAGTCGTGACGAGTCTTTCCAGCCATCCCTGAGATTGACCTGCAACGCTTTCATCCGTTTCCACTGTTGCAGATGAATCAGGTCTCGGTCGGTGGGTGAATCCCAGGTGCCCTGGTAGAGACGAAGGTTCGGGATGGCTCCGAGTCGCTCCCACAATTTGTCACCACCGAATGAGCCCTCAAGGTACTCGATCGAGCTGCCGGCCAGATGGACCAGTCCATTCATGTTGACTCCGCCCGGGACCCAGATTTTCTCACCCTCGTTGCCACGCCGCCAGGTTTGAGACGGCAGGCGCAGCCGCTTCAAGCGAGACAGACCACGGAGGTGAATGAGCCCTTCATTGCCGACTCTGGTCCCGGTGAGATCAAGCCATTCCAGCTGTTTCAGGTTGCGGATGTAAAACAGCGATGGACTGTTCAGCCGATGATTGGCACTCAGGTTCAACAATCGCAGTTGAGTCAGCTCGCTGATGTGGCGCAGGCCGTCGTTCGTCATCGTCCCCTTGAACGTGTTGATGCCGCGCAGATTGAGCCACTGCAGGTGCGGCAGTTTCGACAGGATCGCCAGGTCATCGTCCCCAATCGGAAGGCGAGCGAGTTCCACGCGGATGACTCGCCCGCCTTTATCAGCCCAGACGCGCCCGCCCAGTCGATGCAGTTCGGCAATGACCTCTTTGCTGGTTGGTTCTGGCGGCAGTTTTCGATCGCCATCAAATCCCCACAACATTGCTGTGACCATCAACAGCGAGGTAACACAGGCAGCCAGCGACAGCAGATTCCGAACTGTTCCCGAACCTGCAAGCCCGTCATCGCTCAACCGTTCTTCCGGCGAGTTCGACGTTTGCATGATCCAACTTTCCATCAACGGGCAGTCCTGTTGCAATTCCGGCACAGAGCCAACCGCAGGTCAGTCACTATTCGCGCTCGTCAACGAAAGGCACGATCCGTTCCTGTGTTCTGTCAGGCTGGCCGGGAAGCGAGGTCGGTTCTGTATGAAGGCGACGCATTGCTGAGCGGACCATTTCTTTTGTCCCAATGATGACGAACGTGCGAAAAGAATAGTCACCCGCAGGCACGCCCTCGCTGACTCGGTAACGGAAGACGCAGTTCCACTTCACAACTTTCTGCGGAGGGAAGCGGAAGCGTCCGTAGCCGGGGCCAGTCCAGTTTTCTCCCGGTCGATTCGGCGTGTAAATGCCCATCGCGAATTGACCGTCGGCTGTTGAAAGGGTGACCGGCCAGGGCTGCTCGCCCGGCCCGTCCGTGAGAGGTTCGAAGTCGCCGGACTCCGGATTGAACTTCAGGAACGTTTCAAACTCCGGCGGCATGTAGCCAGTCACGACTTCGAACTGTGCGTAGCGATGATGCTCGTTGATCGGCAGCCCGAACGTCACGTCGTACGTGATGACGTTTGGCAGATCCTTCCATCCAATCTGCACGCGTTTGGTCAGCAGATGATTCGAAAGCGTCGTTGTGTTTTTTGCGAGGTGGATGCCGCCAGACTTCTGACCTGGAGCCAGCCAGAACGCCATCTGGTTCGTCGTTTGAAGTCGGTTTCCGTCCGCAATGAGATGCAGGAGTCGGCTCGTGGAAGTCTTCCCGGCTCCGTCGAGGCGCGAACCAGCTTCGGTAGGATTAAAAGACTCGGGAGTCATCTTCGAACCGAAATCGAGATTCGATGCTGACTGCAACTGCCGACCGTGGTCGGCGCTGTTGATAAATTCCTGCCCGTTCCAGGTCAAAGAATCAATCGCTCCCGCCAATCGTGAAGTCGTCCTGATGACGATTTCTGAATTCCTCAACGACCCACGCACCACCGAGTTGCCGTGAACCGACGGCGTTGCAGGATCGTCGGCGAAACTGCTTCCTGCGAAGAAATAAACAAGTACAAAACCGATAGGACGCAACACGTTGACCGACCTTTCGAAACGACTGTTGATGATCCTTGCAGAGTGTGCAACGCCTCGCATGTCGGTGCAATTGCAGACTGAAACAGGCTCGGCGCCGCTCCGGCAAGTTGTCCTGGCAAGAACTACCGAAGCGACGTACTGCTCATGCCAGACTGCTTGCTGTTGCCGTCCTGCCGTTCCTGGCATTTCGAATCGGAGTGCGACTGCTTGCTTTTTCGCTTCGCGGTGAGTTCTCTCAATAGATCCCCTGCTTGCTGCGGCAACCAGTCATTCTGGTGGGGCCACCCGGAGATCCTGCCAGAACGCAAAAAGCTCGCCCGCACAAAATTGCACGGGCGAGCTTCTGTCAGTAATGGTCTGGAACCGGATCAGTCTTCGGTTGGTGGCAGCGGGATTTCAGAGACATTCTCGGAACCAGGTCCACCGTCGGAGACTTTGTAGGCATTGTCTTCCGGCTGCCGGTAAGCAACGTCCGGGGTTGCCACAGAGTCGCCAGTTTTGGATTCGCCGTCTTCGGACGCTGCCGGTTCATCTGACGGCTTCGTGACCGATTCAGATTTCGTGGCGACTTCTTCCTTCTCTTTCACAGGAGCGATCGGCCTGGCGACTCCGTTATCGAATTTCGAAGGAGCGTCGGAAGCCGGTCCGCTGGTTGCTGAGTCGCTGGCGGTCGGCTCGTTCTCTGGAGAATCGACTTCGACGTTGCTGAGCGGCTGCAAAGTGCCGGGCGATTCCCGTTTCGCGAGTGGTGGGACTTCCTTGAGAAACGGCACATCGTCGATTGGTTTGGCATCGCCAGCGGCGATCCTTGAAGGTTTCGGCGGAGCAGTTTTAATTTCAGGCTTGGCATCCGACGGCGTCGTTGCCGAGTCAGTCGAATTTTCTGCGGCGGTTTTCTTTGGAGTTGCGACGGCGATGTCTGACGTCGTTTCCTGAATGCCGGCTCGCTGACGGTAGAGCACCAGGGCATGCAGAGCATGGTAAAGAGGTCCGCAGTCGGCCGCTTCTTTACGGTTTTCAACAAGGTCGTTGGCGACGGCGAAAATTGCTTTCTGCATCCACTCCTGTTGAAGCTGATCGTCCTGAGCGGCAACCATCAGAAACTCAAGGATGTGTCCGGAAGTCGCGATGCGTTTGCCGAAGTCCGTGCTTTCGCCAGGGCCTTTGAAGTATTCGGTTGAGAACGTGCCGTCCGGATTCTGCAACGACTTTGCTTTGGCGATGAAGCGTTTGATCTTCTGATCAGCTTCCAGCCAGATGCCTCGCAGCGGTTGGCCTGTTGACAGGTACGAGTTTCGAGCCAGCGACAGCGCGAATAATCCGTGAGTCCCGCCGCAAGCGGCCTCGTCGGGATTGGCGTAGGTTTGAATCTGGACGAGCCGTTCAATGCTCCACGGCTCCCCGGCGGCGCTGAACCATTCGCTATCGGTTGGCAGGTATCGGGAAAGAGCCCACAGCGTCCAGGTGATTTCTTCGCGATCGTTCACGTCGGCCTTCGCGTGGTTGATCATGTCCTGAATCGTGACCTGACCGCCGACCGTCGTGTTAAATGCAAAGTCGACCGGCAATTCCGACATCGTCGCGATGGCCAGAAACTGATTTGGATGACCTTCGAAAGCGTACGGCTCGGTGAATGTGTGGAAGCGTCCGCCGTGAGGCGTGTGTTCGACAATCGGCTCACCTTTGTAGTAACGCCGCTGAGTCAGCCAGTTGAGGGCCGAAACTTTTTCGTTGCCAACTTTGATCTGATACTGATCGCGCAGAGCCAGCAGGCCGTGCATGATCTGCCAGGGTGTGTGAACGTCGGCCGTGAGGTAACGTCGAGATGTGATCGACACGGCGTCGTTGATCAGCTGCGGAAGATCTTTGCGATGAATCTCCTGCAGCGTCGCGGCAGTCTGCCTGATGACTTCCGGCCGCGAACTCGGAAACAGCGATGCGGGTGTGCTGGCAGGCTTGGCTGCGTCGACAGAAGTTGCTCCGAAAGAAGCAACAACCGCGCCCAGGCAAAGGGAGGCAATCCGTGGCCGGCGAATCCTCGAAAACATAATGGCCAGTCTCCTGTTGGCAGTCTCGGTGGGTGATTCCGCAACGGAATCGCGGCCAGAGGATGAATCGTCCTGATCAGGCTGACCGCTGTGGAAGAATTCGAGCGACTCCGCGACACGACCGGGACACTGCATCCTACGTATGTCGCATGCTTTATCTATTCGGAAGAGTCAGCCGGCGTGCTCCACGTCAATCTGCAAGTAGGTCTGTGCGTTGAAGCCCGTCTTCATCGACGACCGAACAATCGCGGCACTCCGAATAACCGGTACGAACTGTTGACACTGGGCGACGAATCCGAAGCTTTGTTGTAGTGGTGGTTCGACCAGAATTTGTCTCCGAGTCTGACTCGGACGTTCATCGGATGCTCTCTTCGCGTCAAGACAATTTTCGTCACAGGGAGTACCGAGGACACAGAGTTTGTGCCTGCCGCTTTCTCTGAGAACTCGGTACTCCCTGTGTCTCAATTGTTTTCAGGAGTTTCCGAAGAATACATCCACACCTCCGCTCCAGGCATGCTCTTAAGGGACTGCATTCGAGCAGTTTGCGACTCTGGCATGGGTTTCGAGCCGCCGCTATCATCGCCTCGCTTTCGCTCGGTCGGTGCTCGACCGGCGTTTTACCTCTGAACTGACGTCGTTACCTGCGGACATCACTTTGACGTCCGGCACGAGCACGTTCGGCTCACGAGAAACCTGTGGCAGCAACTTTATTCGAGCGGACAGATCGCGATGAAAATTCACGAATATCAGGCCAAACAACTGCTCAAGGCCGCTGGCGTCACCGTCCCGGACGGCATTGTCGCCAAAACTGCCGACGAAGCAGCGGCAGCGTTTGAGAAGTTGGGCGGAACGCTGGCCGTCGTCAAAGCACAGATTCACGCCGGTGGACGCGGCAAGGGCCGGTTCAAGGAACAACCCGATCAGCCGGGCGTCGTGCTGGTTCGGTCCGCCGACGAAGCTCGCAAAAATGCCGAGCTGATGCTGGGCAACACGCTGGTCACGATTCAGACCGGTGAAGAAGGCAAGCAGGTCAACACGCTTTTGGTCGAAGCCGGCCTGGACATCGCTCAGGAATTGTACGCGGGTGTGGTCGTTGACCGAGCCGCTGGCGGACCTGTGTTGATCATGTCGTCCGAGGGTGGGACCGAGATCGAAGAGGTCGCTCACAACTCCCCGGAGAAAATCCTGAACTGCAGCATCGATGGCGGCTATGGTCTGCAAGCCGCGCAGGTTCGCAAAGTCGCTCACGGGTTGGGACTGGATGCCGTCGCGATGGGCAGTGCTCAGAAATTCCTGCCGAAGCTGGCGAAGTTCTTCACCGACAACGACTGCACGCAGGTCGAAATCAACCCGCTGGTCGTTACGGCCTCGGGCGAGTTCGTCGCACTCGATGCAAAAGTCGGCTTTGACGACAACGCTCTGTTCCGGCACAAAGAACTGCTCGAACTGCGGGATCTCAGCGAAGAAGACGAATCAGAAGTCAAAGCGGGCGATGCCGGTCTGAGTTACGTCAAACTTGAAGGCACCATCGGCTGCCTGGTCAACGGAGCCGGGCTGGCCATGAGCACCATGGACCTGATCAAGCACCACGGCGGCGAACCGGCCAACTTCCTGGACGTCGGCGGCGGAGCGAACGTCGAGCAGGTGACCGAAGCCTTCCGCATCATCCTCGCCGATGACAACGTGAAGGCCGTGCTGGTCAACATCTTCGGTGGCATCATGAAATGCGACGTCATCGTCGAGGCACTGCTGCTGGCATACGACCAGGTTGGCTTCACCGTACCGCTGGTTGTCCGCCTCGAAGGAACCAACGTCGAGAAAGCTCGCACGATGCTCGCCGAAAGCGGCAAAGACATCATCGCCGCGACCGACCTGACCGACGCCGCTCAGAAAGTCGTCGCGTCCATCAGCGCTTGAGTCTAATTCTGGGATAATGCAATGAGAATCAATTTTTCAACACCCGTTGCCGCACAATTTTTCACTGTATGTGTTGTGGGGTTTGCTGTCGCATTAGCAACACGTGTCGTTGCTCAAGAACCCGATGCACCGACCAGTCTCAAGTTTCATTTTGCAACTGTGGCTAAGCCGGTTGATCCTGATCCAACCAAACAAGATGAAGCAGCTCGTGTTAAGTCTCTTCGAAAAGCGATCTCCGGCGCAAACGCTTTGCTGGAAAACGATCAAATTGATCGTTTCTTCGAAGAATATATCAATCCATTCTGGTTTGCCCCGGTCGTCGGTACACCGGGAACGGACACGGTTGACTCCTTCTTTAGCAAGGCGGTACGCGATAATCCTGCTCGGCGAAAAGACTTCGTTGAACGATTCGGCCGGACGCTGAAGGCCAGTCTTCAGGCCGAGCCGAAATGGCTCCTGAATGGCCGCGCGGCAAGTTTCATGACACGACCGAATAGTCACCACACAGCAGAATTCTGGGTCTACTTTGACGGCAAATGGCGAATTTCGCCTGAGACATAAACATCACATTACTCAACTTATAACGTTTGACGATTACCATGAGCATTCTTGTCAATAAAGACACGCGAGTTATCTGTCAGGGCATCACCGGTAAAGCGGGGCTGTTTCACTCTCAGAAGTGTCGCGAGTACGCTCGCGAAGTCCGCACGGACAGCGACGTCTTCGTCGGTGGAGTCACGCCGGGCAAAGGCGGCCAGACGGTCGACGAATTCCCCGTGTTCAACTCGGTCGCCGAAGCCGTCGAGAAAACCGGCGCCAACGCGACGATGATCTTTGTCCCGCCGCCGTTCTGCGGAGACGCCATCATCGAAGCCGCCGACTCGGGCATCGAGCTGATCGTGGCGATCACCGAAGGCATCCCGACGCTCGACATGGTCAAAGTGTCGAACTTCCTGGCCAAGACCAACGCACGACTGATCGGACCAAACTGCCCTGGAGTCATCACGCCAGGCGTTGCCAAGATCGGCATCATGCCGGGATACATTCACTCATCCGGCCCCGTCGGCCTGATCAGTAAGAGCGGTACGCTGACTTACGAAGCCGCCTGGCAGCTCGGCAACCTGGGGCTCGGCCAGTCAACCGCCATCGGCATCGGCGGAGACCCGATCATCGGAACCGACTTCATCGACCTGCTGGAGATGTTCGAAAACGACCCTGGCACGGAAGCCATCATGATGATCGGCGAAATCGGCGGCGACGCTGAAATTCAGGCCGCCAACTACATCAAGGATCACGTCACGAAGCCGGTCGCCGGATTCATCGCTGGCCAGACAGCCCCTCCAGGCAAACGCATGGGCCACGCCGGAGCCATCATCTCAGGCGGAGCCGGAACAGCCGCCGAAAAAATGGAAGCTCTGGAAGCCGTCGGAGTCGTCGTCGCCCAAAGCCCCGCCGACATGGGCAAAGCCATGCAGGAAGCCATCGCTCGCAAGGGTAGCTGATCTTTCATCGAGACAAGCTGAGAATTTAGAACCACGAAAGAAACGAAATACACGAAACAGGTTTTGCCTTTCGTGTCATTTCGTCTTTTCGTGGTTTCTTCTTAAATATCGGCAGGTCGCGTATCGATAGGATGCTTCGTCTTCGATTTAGACATCCATTTGATTGTTACTGCAAGCTGAGGGCGTGGCATCCTGACCTTCGGACACACAGCCATTGTGGCTGTGCCACCCTCAAATGAAGGGTTTACCGATGAAAATCTGTAGACAATGCCATCAGGCCAGTATAGCGTAATCCGCAAGCATGGAATTCATCGCAGACGGACGTTTCGGAGGAATACAGGATGGCGAAGACATATTACATATGGGACGACGATGCTGTCATAGCGGAAACGGACGATCAGGGTACTGTCACGGCAAGCTACAACCGACAACCGGATCAGTTCGGCAGCCTGAACAGTGAAACTCGAGCCGGCGAGACTTACCATCACCATTACGATGGCCTCGGCTCGACGACTGAGCTGACAGATTCCTCCGAGGAAGTCACGGACACATTCAGGTATTCAGCGTTTGGTGAAGAAGTTAGTCGAATTGGAACAACAGAAACGCCGTATACATGGGTCGGAAAGACTGGGTACCAGAGTTCGCCAAGCTCTCACTTCTATATTCGCAGGCGACATTATTCAGCACCCTCTGGTAAATGGATCTCAGAAGATCCTTATTACTCTCACTGGCCTCAGAATTTTTATGGCTATGCAAATAACAACCCGCTTAGCCTGATTGACCCAAGCGGGCTTTTTTGCGTTCCCCTTTGCGAAAGCGCAGTTCTGAATGTAGCAACGGAACGCACTTGTAATCTCCAGTGGGTTAACACTGGCCGTACGCCGGGCTTGGAGCTGGGAATGGTTCAGGCCACAAAGATCGATGCAAGATTTGGCCCTGACTGTACGTGTTGTGAGTACCGCCAGTTCCTTCAAGGATATATTCGGCACAGAGTAACAGCAGCAAATGGAACGATTGGGAACTGGCAATATGATCTAAACGAGCCAGTCTGGTCTGAGGACATTTCACCGACGAGCGGTCGTGGCTACGGACACAGAGCACCAGGCACTGACCTTTTGGAAGCCTACCATGATAATGGATGCAAGTACTACGCCGAGGACTATCCTGGCTTTTGGGTTGTCCCATTAAATGGGCGCTTACGACCATTAGAGTCGATGGTTGTCGAAATGCGGCTCGAATTCTGGAGTGGAGTCGTGGATGTCTGCAATGCGCTGCCGTTATGGCCCGGATTTCTCCCAGCACCAACTTTGGCATCCAAATCCTGGTCAGTCAATTGTTCGGCACGGTTTCCGATGAGCACCATAATCGTTCCATTGCCGCTTCCGCCTCCTCCTGTCACTGAGCCTGTAATCTTGCCTCCATCGCCTCCGTGAAACCGCTGAGTTATATCGTTTCGACATACTGACATAGCACAGATCAAAATGCTTTCGTTGAGGCTGTCAGATGCCATACCAGAGCAAACTACTAACACAGCAGGTCACTGTATTGATTGTTGCGTTCACGCTCGTATCGACCGCATATGTGGTCGCCAGAGTGAGTCAGCAATCTAATCTGACAGCTCTGAAGAAAACTCATTACTCAACAACGTCTCAGCAGGACATTGACGATTTTGTTCAGCATGTTCTCACCGCAGAAGCCGCATTGCATCGTGCAGAAGTACTCGTATCTGAGAGAAGATATGAAGAAGCGCTCGATCAAATCGACCGCCAAGTGAGGGGAGTTTTACTTGATGATCAGGCTCAGAGCGATATGCGATATCTGGAAATGCGGATCAAGGATGGGTTGAAAGTTCAGACAGAGCAATACAGGCAATCGATGCAACGACGACGAAACGAATGGATGTCAACAAAAGGAATCGACTAGTTGGACGCAACACATAATGGGCGGTGGGTACCGGCCCTACGGCTTTCACCTGTGGCATTGGTTGAAATTGAGGGAAGTTCGAGCAGAGTTAGCAATGGCCCAGGACTCAAAAATTGGCTGGACGGACCACACTCAGAACTTCTGGTGGGGGTGTCACAAGGTCAGTGAAGAATGCCACTTCTGTTACATCTCGGGGATCATGCGGCGCGGGGGCTATGAACCGTTTCGCGGGCCGATGAGGACGAAGAACTGGAGCAATCCTCGGCGCTGGAATCGAGCAGCCAGGCAATCAGGGAAACGGCTGCGAGTGTTTACGTGCTCGATGTCCGACTTCTTTCATCCCGGAGCCGATGCCTGGCGGGACGAAGCCTGGGAAGTCATCCGGGAATGCGAATCGCTCGACTGGCTGATTCTCACCAAGAGACCGGAACTGATCGAAGACCGATTGCCGAGCGACTGGGGCGACGGATATCCCAACGTCTGGCTGGGCACGACGGCTGGCTGCAACAAGTCGCTGGCTCGGGTCGAACTGCTGACTCAGCTTCCGGCGGCCATCCGCTTCGTTTCGGCCGAGCCACTCCTCGAAGCCATCGACCTGCGTCCGTATCTGGATTCACTCGACTGGGTTATCACCGGCTGCGAGCGAGCGAAGAAAGGCGAACGGCGACTGATGGACCTGGACTGGGTCCGCCAGATCGACGACCACTGCACCGCCTTCGACGTCCCGCACTTCTTCAAGCAATACTACAAAAACGACCAGGGCCTCCCGCGAGAAGACGGCATTCTCGACGGCCAAGTCCGCCAGGCCTGGCCACAATCGCCGCGCCTCCTAGGAGAACTCACCGGGTAGCCAGGTGTGGTCGGTTCCTACCGACCGATTAAGCTGTCTCGGTCGGTGGGAACCGGTCGTACGGCTCAGCGAATTTCAGTGAGGTAGGCTGGGACGTGTCTCAGCAACAGGCGTCAAGCCGGGTCGAGACTCAGCCTGCGCCACAGATCTTTGATCGAGACAGGCTGACGGCGATCAGAAATGAACCACGGAAGTCACGAAAACCGGTTTCGTCTTTCGTGTCAGTTCGTTTCTTTCGTGGTTGTCTCTCGTCGGCATTGACGCACCGCGAGTTCGGTCGGAACAAGCAGCGACGCGACCAATAAAATGCCACCCGGGCACAGCCGGAATTGTTCCGGTGGCTACTTTCCCTGCTTTGTGTGCTTGTGCAGGACGGCTCCGTTTTCGTCGTGGAAGATGAAGGACAGGGTTGGTGTGGCGTCGGATTGGGCGGGGGATGATTCAATCATCAGGAAGCCGCCGGAGCGTTCTTTCTGCGTGTAGAGTTGTTTGATCAGGCCTTTGGGATCGGTTGATGCCGGGTCGCCGGGGGCTCGACCCAGGCGGGAGTTGGCGTCGACCAGGGCTCCGCAGGAGAATTCTTCGATGCCGGACGGATGCAGCGCGTGGTATTGCCAGTGTCGGTCTCCGCAGACCAGATAGAAGTTCTGTTTGGCGATGCCGGTTTTGTTGAGCCACGCAAAAAACTCGTCACGCTCGTGGCGGAAGCCGTTGAAGTTCGTGTGGTTGTCGAATTTTCGTTTGTCGTCGGGGCCGACCATCGGCGTGGGGGAGATCATCAGCTTGAACGTCGCGTCGCTTTCGGCGAGCGTTTTCTTCAGCCACGCTTTCTGTTCGGCGCCCCAGATCGTTTTATCCGGTCCGTCATCCATAGCGTTGTCGCTGCGGTAGAGGCGGTTTTCGGTGAACCAGATCTGAAGGACTTTGTTGACTCGATGAGTGCGGTAGGTCTTCGTTTCTGTTCCCTGGTCAGCCGGTCCGTAGGGAAGCTGTTCGAGCATGATGCGGTGACCGGTTTCGGGTGACGGCAGGTAATCACCCGAGTTGTCTCCGTCATCAATGCGGTAGTCGTGGTCGTCGATCATCCAGTAGGTCGGCACCTGAGCGAAGAACTGGCGGTAGCGAGGCTGAATGAACTGCTCATGCCACTTTTGACGCATCTGAGGCACGGTTTCTGCGCGAGGCTTCTTCGGCGTGTCGTAATAAATGTTGTCACCCGTGCCGACGAAGAAGTGCGGTTTCAGACGCAGCATTGTTGCGAGAGCCGGGTAGCCCAGGTGTTTGTCCGGCCCGGAGTACGGTTCCGGCAACTCGGTATTGTTGTGTGCCAGGTGAATCTTTCCGTCGATCCGGTTGTCGCCGTGAAACTTTGCGTAGTTCATTCCCGTCACGACGACGAATTTCGTGGAAGCATCACTGTCTTTGCCAGGCAACGTTCTGAATGTCGCCGTCGGGCCGGGATACATCACGTCAAGGTCTGGTCCGATTCCAGTTCGGATTTTGTATTCCTGTCCGGGAATGAGATCTTTGACGACCGTTCGAGCAATGAAGTCTTTTTCAGACTTTGCGTCGCCGAACCCGATTACCAGATTGTCAACCTGAACAAGCTGGTCCCCTTGCATCTGCGGCCCGGCGAGGATGAACATGACTTTGCCATTGGTGCCAGGCAGGTCGCTGGGTAGAGGCGTTTCTGCCGACTCGCCTTTCTGGTCGATCAGATGGTCGGCCTTCGTCAGTCGGACTTGAACCAGCACGCTGGTTGAGGTCACCTCGCCGATCATGATTCCCTGACCGGCGTGGACAGTAGCCTGCTCAAATCCTTTGCGGACCGTTCCGTCGTGATTGATCAGCGGTTGCGGGTTTGCCACTTTGCCGAGCGGTCGGCAGCCGGGGCCGACGTCTTTCACGCCAAGATCGTCTTTCTGAGCGTCGGCCAGTGCTCGAAGCTTCGCGACCACTTCCGGGTGATCTTTCGCCACGTTATTCGCTTCGGAAATGTCATCCTTGAGGTTGTAGAGTTCGCCACCTGCCAGATGCAGTTTCCAGTCGCCGCTGCGGACGCATTGCAGATTGAAGCCTCGGAAGAAGTAGAACGCTTCGTATTGAGACTTTGCGTTGTCGGTTCCGGCAAGGATTGGCCAGATGTCGTTTCCGTCGATTTTTCGATCGGTAGGTACATTGCCGCCTGCGAGATTCGTCAGCGTCGGCAGGATGTCCATTGTGCTGACGATTTCGTCGCTCGCCGTGCCGGCGGGAATCTTTGTCGGCCACCAGGCGATCGTGGGGACTCTCATGCCGCCTTCGAAGGTGGTGCCTTTACCGCCTCGAAGTGGCAGATTGATCGCTCCATGACGATTCTGGCCACCATTGTCCGACGAGAAGATGACCATCGTGTTTTCAGCCAGGCCAAGCTGCCGCACTGTGTCGAGCACTTGCCCGACGCTCCAGTCGACTTCCTCGACCCAGTCACCGAACAGGCCGTGTTTCGACTGGCCGTGAAACTTCTTTCCGGGGTACAGCGGAAAGTGGACGGCTGAGTGCGGCAGGTAGAGGAAAAACGGTTCGTCGCGATGATCCCAGATGAAGCTGACGGCTTCGTTCGTGTACCGCTCAACGATGGCCTGCTGGTCGTCAGGAAGAACTCGCTGCAGGACCGTTTCATTTCTGAGCAGCGGTAATGGCGGCTGGCCCGAACGTGCATTCTTTCCGGCTTTTGGTTGAGGCAGTGGCGCTCCGAGATTGCTTTTTACGCCGTCTTCAGCCGGCCCCATGTCGTTAGAGTAGGGCAGCCCGTAGTAGTAATCGAAGCCCTGCTTCCCTGGCAGAAACTCCGGCTGATCACCGAGGTGCCATTTTCCGACGATGCCGGTTGCGTAGCCCTGCTTTTTGAGAAGCTCGGCGACCGTGACTTCGTTTTGCGAAAGTCCTTCCGCGTTGCCTGGAAAGAGCACGTGGGGAATGCTGAGTGCCCGCTTCGGATAGCTGCCGGTCATCAGCGACGCTCGCGACGGCGAGCAGACCGGTGCCGCGTAAAAGCAGGTCAGCTTTCGACCTTCCTTGGCCATGCGGTTGAGATGTGGAGTCCGGTTAACCTTCGAACCAAACGGCTCGATGTCTGCATAACCGAGATCGTCGATGTTGATGTAAATGAAGTTAGGCTTCTTCGCGGCTATCGCATTCGAGCCGCTTGCCAGCAGAGCCAGCATCGCGAGCAGGCACCATCTCGCGATGACAGAAACAGGACGCCTCATCGTCAGGGGCAGTTTTGTTTCAAACGTGTTTGCTTGCTGCGTCACGGAAGGCACCTCGTTGTAGAAGTTCGGAGTTCTGTCGGTCAGGCAAGTTGCACCGAGTCGGTGATCCCGGTGACTCTGGACTTGGATTCTGGTGAGTTTGCCTGCGTTTGTCGCCACTCACGGAAGCATGTGTCGAGAGCTTCGATTGCTACTGAACAGGACTGGCAAAGTTGAAGGTTACTCAAACGGTGAGCGGTTGTTCGTTTTTATTCACAGGCAGTAGAAGGCTCCGCGCAGTTTCGGCAATTCGAACGGGTTTTGGCAGTCTCAACTGCCGAAACGGCGCGATGCCTGTTACAGCCTTCGGTCATGCCGAATAGGTTACGAGTGCAACCTCTGAGGATCCGGTAACCGGTATCCGGTTTTCCTGCGTGGAATTTGCATCGGAATTGGAGATCTGCCTGTAATCCGGGTACGATCATTGCTCGGCTGCTGGCTGATCGTGACGCGTTTTCCAGCGACCTGATCCGCAAATGGCTGCTTCCCCGCTGGCGACTCGCCACACTGTTGACTCTCCATTCCGTCGTCTCTCAATCCCCCGAGCGACGCGTCTTCCACAGCCTTCTGGTGAACTCAAATGTTGCGTAGTTCTGCCCTGATTCTCCGATTTTCGTGGCCGACTGCCCTGCTCGTCGTCGTTGCTTCGTGGACGACTGATGCGAAAGCAGCGTCGCCTGGCATCCCCGATGCCGTGAAAGCATTTCTAACCGATCATTGTGCCGCGTGTCACGAAGGTGCAGACGGCGAAGGCGGTCTTGATCTGACGGCTTTGGAGGGAACGCTGGATGCGCCCGGCGACATAGCTCGCTGGATCCGAATCTTCGATCGCGTCCACGCTGGCGAGATGCCTCCCAAAGATGCCGACCGACCAAAGCAGAAAGAGATCGACGAATTCCTCGGTGTCACTCGCAACTGGCTGAGCACACACCAGCGGCAGCAATGGGAAACGCTGGGGCGAGTTCGCGGTCGACGGCTCACCAATCTGCAACTCGAGCGGACGTTGCATGATCTGCTTGGCATCGATATTCCGCTGGCAAAATTAATGACGGAAGAGCCTCGCACCGACGGCTTCACGACGGTTGCCGACGGACAGCCGATGTCGCACTTTCAGATTCAGAACCATCTGGAAGTGGTGGACGCTGCACTGGACGAAGCCTTTCGCCGAGCCCCATTACCCAACGACGACTGGACCAGAACATTCCCGGCTAAGGAACTGGTTCGCCGTCGCCCCACGCAGCGAACTCGCGAGCCTGAAATGCTTGACGGCAAGGCAGTCACCTGGGCATCGGGACTGGTGTTTTACGGGCGACTCCCGGTAACCACCGCTCGCGAAGATGGCTGGTACCGATTCAACGTAAAGGCGTCCGCCTTGAAAGTTCCGGAAAGCGGCGGCGTCTGGTGCACCGTTCGGTCGGGACTTTGCGTATCGAGCGCTCCGCTGCTGGACTGGGTGGGTTCGTTCGAGGCGACGGCGAAAACTCAGGAATGGAATTTCGAATGCTGGCTTCCCAAAGGTCACATGCTGGAAATTCGCCCCGGTGATCGCACGCTGAAACAGGCTCGCTTTAACGGCGGTCAGGTTGGAGCCGGTGAAGGCGGGCCGCAGAACGTGCCCGGCGTCGCTCTGGAATCTGTCGAAATGAAACGCGTGTATCGAGGCGGCGGCAACTGGCTGTTGCGGAATTCATTGTTCGGAAAACTCAAACTCACTCCGGCGAAAAACAAGCAGCCAGCGGCACTGGTTTCCGAAAGCCCGAAAGTAGACGCGGCAACGCTGCTGCACACTTTCGCCGAGCGAGCCTTTCGGCGCCCTCTTTCGAAAGACGAAGTTGCTCCATACGTCGAGATGGTTCACTCGGATCTGGACAACGGCGAGCCGCTGCTCGATGCACTTCGAGGCGGCTATCGCGCGGTGCTTTGCTCGCCGCGCTTTCTGTACTTTCACGAGGCTCCCGGGGCGCTGGACGATTACGCTGTGGCTTCTCGACTCAGTTACTTCCTGTGGAACACCATGCCCGACGCTCAACTGCTCAAGCAGGCCGCAGCGGGCAAACTCACGAAGACGTGGGCCGTGCAGCAACAGATCGAACGGATGCTGGCCGACGATCGCGGAAAGAATTTCGTCAGAGACTTTGCGGCGGAATGGCTCGATTTGAGTCTGATCGATTTTACCGAGCCCGACCCAAGAATGTTCCGCGATTTCGACATCGTTGTGCAGCAGTCGATGCTCGACGAAACGCACTCTTATCTGCAGAAGATGCTCGACGAAAATCTGAGCGTAGAAAACCTGATCGATTCTGACTTCACCTTTCTCAACAGCCGCCTCGCCCGCTTCTACCGAATCGATGGAGTGACCGGCGATCAACTTCAACACGTTTCCCTGAAGCCGGAAGATCATCGCGGCGGACTGCTGACTCATGGCGCGATTCTGAAGGTCACCGCGAACGGCACGACAACTTCGCCGGTGATCCGAGGCTTGTGGGTTTCAGAAAGACTACTCGGAATTCACATTCCGCCGCCGCCTGAAAATGTGCCAGCCATCGAACCTGACATTCGCGGTGCGAAGTCGATTCGTGAAATGCTCGACAAGCATCGGGCCGACGATTCGTGCGCAAGTTGTCATGTCAAAATCGACCCGCCTGGCTTTGCACTCGAAAATTTCAATCCCGCCGGACAATGGCGAAGCACCTACTACACCGGAAAGTGGAAGAAGGGCTTTCAACCGAAACCGATCGACGCCAGCTACGACATGCCAGACGGTCGCCACTTCGAAGACTTACAGGCGTTTCAGAAACTTGTCGTGTCACAGCCCGAAATGCTTGCTGAAAACGTTGCCGAAAAACTTATCACCTACGGAACCGGAATGCCGGTGACCTTTGCCGACCGCTCAGCCGTCAGTGAGATCGTCAAACAGTGTGCACAGTCGGATTACGGATTCCGCTCTCTGATCGCGTCGGTCGCTTCGAGTCGAGTTTTCATGAGCAAGTAGTTTGAGTCAGTTTCTTGAACATCGGATCAATATTCACCGCCTGCCATACAGGCGAGCAACGGAAAAAAAGAACCATGTCAAAGCGAATCAATTTCAGTCGTGGCCGAACACTCGATCGTCGTACAATTCTTCGTGGGGCCGGTGTTGCAATGGCACTTCCCTGGATGACGGCTATGCAGAAAGCATTTGCCGTTGATCATGCTGATGCAACGCCTCGGCGTTTTGTGTCAATGTCGCTCGGGCTTGGGCTGTTGACCGAGAACCTCAACCCGAAGCAGGCCGGTCGCGACTACGAGCCGAGTCTTTACCTCAAGCCGCTGCAGGATCTGCGGAATCAAATGACGATCGTTTCGGGGTCGTCTCATCCCGGAGTCGGCGGCGGTCATCGTGCCGAAGCCAGCATCCTGACGGCAAATCCTGTTGGCAGTTCGGGGCGTGGTAAGAATACGATCTCGGTCGACCAGTACATGGCGAAGCATCTTGGTTCAAAGACCCGGTTTTCGTCGCTCGTCCTAGGCAGCAGCGGCAGCAACAGCCCGTCCTACACCGAAAACGGCGCGATGATTCCAGCGGAAGATCGCCCGTCGCGATTGTTCATGAAGCTGTTTGTAGACGACTCGCCAGCCGAACGCGTCAAACAGGCTCAACGAGCGAAGCAGGGCCGCAGTATCATGGACCTTGTCGGCGACGACGCGAAACGGCTCAGCAAAGAACTCGGCAACGGTGACAAGGACCGTCTCGACGCTTACTTCACCAGCGTTCGCGAACTCGAAATTCGAATGGCCGAATCAGAAGCCTGGGCAAATCGACCGAAGCCGGCAGTTGATGTCAAAAAGCCCGTCGACATTGGAAACTCGGCTGACTTCGTGGGTCGACAAAAACTGATGAGCGACATGGTCCGCCTGGCGTTGCAGACAGACTCAACGAGATTCGTGTCGTATCACCTGGGAGGTTCAGGCGGCGTGGTCCCTTTACCTGGCGTTGACGAGGGCTACCACACACTCAGCCATCACGGACTCGACGACGAGAAACTCGACCAGCTGGCCATCGTCGAAGGCGCGATTCTCAACGCGTACGGCGACTTCCTGCGGGACCTGGCGTCGATCACTGAAAACGGAACCAGCCTGCTGGACCAGACATCCGTCTTCCTGACGAGCAACCTTGGAAACGCTTCGAGCCACAACAATCGAAACATGCCGGTTATTCTGGCCGGTGGAGGCTTCAAACACGGCCAGCACCTGGCGTTCGACCAGAAGAACAACTATCCGCTGCCAAACCTGTTCGTCAGTGTGCTGCAACGCCTGGGGCTCGAGCAGGACAGTTTTGCCTCAAGCACGGGCACGTTGACCGGCTTGGAGATTAGCTAGACAATTGTTGTCAGCATCCACTGTCGAATGGCGTCGGTGAATGAACGGAATGCGGAGCCTGCTAAGGACTCGCAGAGAATGTGGAGAATCAAAACAGACTCTCCGTTTCTCCGCGAGTCCTTAGCGTACTCTGCGTTCCGAAACTCCTCAATTCGGATTAACGTGGTAAACGGCCAATTCTGGAGACAGGTAGATGGTGCCCCGGATTCTTACCCTGGTGGTTTGCCTTGCGGTTCCGGGATTCGTTTTCGCCGTTGAGAAAAACGAATCACCGAAGACCGCTCAGGTTGACTTCGCTCGTGACGTTTACCCAATCTTTCGAAGATCGTGCATCGAGTGTCACGGTCCGGAAAAACAGGAAGCAGAGTTGCGGCTCGACCAGCGAGCATCGACGCTGGATTCCGGTTCGATCGAAGCCGGCAAGCCTGACGACAGCGAACTGCTGCGTCGAATCCTGCTGCCTCGCGGACACGACGAAGTCATGCCGGCTATCGGTGACCCGCTTCCCCAACGACAGGTCGCCATCATTCGACGCTGGATTCAGCAGGGTGCTGTCTGGCCGGACAAAGTCGAAGTGAATCGGCACTGGTCGTACGTCGCTCCGCAACGACCGGAAATGCCGCCGGCTCAGGATTCGAACTGGGCAAAGTCGGCGATCGATCAGTTCATCCTTCAACGTTTGCAGAAAGAAGGCCTCTCTCCGTCGCCAAAGGCAGCGGCGGAGAAACTCGTTCGCAGAGTCTTTCTCGACCTGATCGGCCTTCCGCCAACACCTGAAGAAGTTACTGCTTTTGCCGGCGATCCTTCGGACGAACGTTTTGAAAAGCTCGTTGATGAACTTCTGCAGCGGCCACAGTTCGGCGAGCGATGGGCGCGACCGTGGCTGGATGTCGCCCGCTATGCCGACTCGCACGGTTTTCAGCGCGACAACCTGCGAGACGTCTGGGCCTACCGCGACTGGGTGATCAAATCGCTCAATGCGGACATGCCGTTCGACCAGTTCACGATCGAGCAGATTGCTGGCGACATGCTCCCCAACGCGACCGAGTCTCAGAAAATTGCCACCGGCTTTCACCGCTGCACACCGACCAATGTCGAGGCTGGATCGATTCCCGAAGAAACCCGCATCGAGCAGGTGATTGATCGAGTCAACACGACAGGCGCGGTCTGGCTGGGAACGACATTCGAATGTTGCCAGTGTCACGACCATAAGTACGACCCGTTTCCTCAAAAGGACTACTACCGGCTGCTCGCCTTCTTTAACAACACGGAAATGGAAGCTGATCGGGCCAGTAAGTCGCCCAGCTCGATTGCGTTCAAAGGTCCGATGATGGAACTGTCGGATGCTGAGAAAGATGCCCGGCGAGCGGACCTGCAAAAACAGATGGCGACGGTGAAAGTCCATCAGACAGAGCGCCGCCGCGAGTTGAATCGGGATCTTGAAAACTGGTCGACGGAGTTTGCAGCCGGCCTTGGAAACGTACCCGAAGAGCACGTCCTGGACGTTGCCGACTTTGAATCACTCGGGCCGACGGACGAATTCAAGCGGCTTGACGATGGTTCCATTCTGCTGGTCGGGGACGATCCGCCGGACGTCGACGTTTACACCGTCAAAGTCCGAGCCGACATCGCTGGCGTTCGAGCGTTCAAGCTGGAAGTGTTGCGGCACGACGCTCTACCAGGAAAAGGTCCGGGCCGAGGCGATCCGGTTCGGCGGAATTTCGTCCTGAACGAATTCTCGGCGAAGCTCGTTTCGGCAGCCGATTCGAAAAAGAAGACGACGGATGACCATGTCCCGCTGAAATTCTCATCGGCGAAGGCGGACTTTTCGCAGAACAACTGGGACGTTTCAGGAGCCATCAATTCAAAGCCCAGAACCGGCTGGGCCATCTCACCGAAATTTGATACCGACCACTGGGCAATGTTCGTTATGGACAAGCCGCTTGACGTTCGTCCTGATCAGGAACTCGTTTTTGAGTTGAAGCATGAATATGGAACGGCTCGATCCATCGGCTGCTTCAGGCTGTCGGCAATTACTGGAATTCCGGATGCCGACTCCGTCCCGGAAGAACTCGTCAAGGCCGTAAAGGAACCGTCTGAAAAATGGTCGAAGGCAGATCGCAAAACGCTGCTTGATTATCGAGTGGGCCAGGACAGCCAATCGCAAAAACTGGCCGCTGAGGTGACAAAATTTGAAAACGCACTGAAAAGAGTGGCCGCCGACACAACGCTGGTCATGATCGAGCTGGACGAACCACGCCTGTCGACGGTCTTCGAACGGGGCGACTATCGCAACCCCGGCGAAAAGGTCGAAGCCGGCACTCCTGGCATCCTGCACGCGGAACTCGATGGTCCACCCAACCGTTTGACACTCGCTCGCTGGCTCGTCGATAAAAACAACCCCCTTGTTGCACGCGTCACGGTTAACCGTTGGTGGGCGGAAATCTTTGGCCGCGGCATCGTGCCGACGGTTGAAGATTTTGGCATTAAGGGCGAGCCGGCATCACACCCGGAACTGCTCGATTGGCTGGCGGTTGAGTTCATGGAGAATGGCTGGTCGATGAAGCACATGTTGAAGACCATTGTTCTGTCAGCGACGTATCAACAGTCCTCGCGAGTCACTCGTAAACTGCTTGACCTTGACGATCAGAACTCGCTGCTGGCTCGCGGGCCACGATTCCGGATGTCCGCCGAGATGATTCGCGACAACGCATTGGCGGTTTCCGGCCTGATCGATCTGAAGCAGTTCGGACCGCCAATCTATCCTTATCAACCGGACGGCATCTGGTCGAAAGTCGGCGGCACGAATTACAAATACGAAACCAGCCCTGGCAGCGAGCAGCACCGTCGAGGTATTTACGTTGTCCTGAAACGCGGCTCACCTTACCCGAGCTTCGTCAACTTTGACGCGACCGCGCGGCTGGCCTGCACGGTCAAGCGGTCGCGGACAAACACGCCATTGCAGGCGCTGACGCTGCTCAACGATCCCGTTTACGTCGAGGCGGCGGAAGCTCTGGCGAAACGGATCGTTGACGAAAAACGAGACAACTCAATTGATGAACAACTCACGTACGCATTCCAAATCTGCGCAAGCCGGCAACCGACCGACACCGAACGGAACGCACTTCATCATTTGTTTACGGAAACATTTACTGCCGCGAAAGATTCAAAGCATCCTGCTGATCAGGAAAACGCTGAATCAAAAGCGTGGTACAGCGTCGCCACCGTTCTGCTGAACCTGCACGAGACAATTACCAAAGACTGAAGAACATCGAATGTTCAACAACCAGCATTGAACTTCGAAGAAAGATTTGACATGACAGGTTCGGAATATCTGAGCAGCGACAGACGTGCGTTCTTAAATTCGTGCGGGATCGGTTTTGGTGGGTTGGCTCTCGCGTCGATGCTGAATGATGACGTCGACGCGGCGCTGGGACAGCCGCATTTTGCGCCGAAGGCGAAGCACGTTATTTATCTGCACATGATCGGCGCACCGTCGCATCTCGATCTGTACGACGAAAAACCAGAGCTGAAGAAACGGCACAACGAACCGTGTCCACCTGAAGTGACGAAGGATCGAGACTTCGCCTTCATCGGAAAAACGTCGACGCTGGCCGGATCTCCGTGGAAGTTTTCAAAGCACGGCGAGAGCGGGCAGACACTTTCGGAACTACTGCCTCATATTGGCGAAGTGGCGGACGACATCGCCGTGATTCGTTCTTTGCACAACGAAGAGATCAACCACGCGCCGGCTCAGATGTTTCTGCACTCCGGCTTCGGACGCGGCGGGCGACCGAGCTTCGGATCGTGGGTCACGTATGGTCTGGGTTCTGAAAACAAAGACCTGCCCGGCTATGTGGTCCTTCTGAGCGGCCCGGCTGGTGGAGCGGGAACCAGCATGTGGTCGTCGGGTTTTCTGCCGAGCGTGCATCAGGGAATTCAGTTTCGATCACAGGGTGATGCCGTCCTTTTTCTGTCCAGTCCCGATGGACAGTCTCAGGCAGACCGTCGCCGAGTTCTCGACACGTTGGGGCAACTCAATCAGGAACAGTTTCAGGCGACCGGCGACCCGGAAATTGAAACCCGCATCAAGCAGTACGAACTGGCCTTTCGCATGCAGGCGTCCGTTCCCGAATTGATGGAAATCAACGGCGAATCAAAGGCGACACTTGAATCGTACGGTGCGCAACCAGGCAAAGCTTCATTTGCCAACAACTGTCTGCTGGCCAGGCGGCTGGTTGAGCGGGGTGTGCGGTTGGTCGAACTCTACGATTCCGACTGGGATCATCACGGCGGAATCGAAACTCGGTTACCGGCCAAATGCAAAGAAACGGATCGTTCGATCGCGGCGCTGATCAAGGATCTCAAGCAGCGGGATCTGCTCAAAAACACGCTGATTGTCTGGGGTTCGGAATTCGGCAGGACTCCGTTGCGGCAAGGTGGCAATGCGAAGGACAAAGGACTTTCCGGGCGAGATCACCATAAGGATGCCTTTACCATGTGGCTCGCCGGTGGCGGGGTTAAAGGTGGAGTCAGCTACGGGCAGTCCGACGAACTGGGAATGGACGTCGCGGAAAACGGCGTTCACGTTCACGATTTGAACGCGACGATTCTGCACCTGCTTGGCATTGACCACGAACGACTGACCTATCGTTACCAGGGTCGCGAATTCCGACTGACGGATGTCGAAGGCAAAGTCGTTCACGACATCATCGCGTGACCGCGATCAGACTGACTCTTTAGCAATGGATTGTTGAGACGTTGCTCGTCGAAAGTTGATCAGCTCAAAAACCGCCAGTGGAACCAGCCAGCTCGTCCAGGCTGACATCGGATAGATCCAGTCGCTGTCGATGTCTGCGACAATGAAAAGACCGGCGGTCAGACGCAGAACCACAGCCGAACAAAGCAGTACGTAGCATCTCAACATCCAGCGGCGATGACGGTTGAACTGTCTGGTGACAGCTGACCTCCAGCCTCGGTAGACGCACCATCCCGTCGCAACGGCCAGTGATCCGAATCCCGCGCCGGCGACAGCACCGGTTGCGGCGTACATGGCCATCCAGATTCCGCTCGGCATGATCACCAGCAGAACGCCCGCGGTCTGAATTCTTCCAAGAAAACGATGCCACTTTCTGTATCGCATTCGAAAGCGGTCACTGAGCAGAATCATCCCCACGATCAACGTCCACGGACCGGCAATGATATGTGAGTAAAAGGCCCAGTGGTAACCGTTCCAGAAGTACGCTTCTCGATCCAGCAGAAAATCGGAATCGAAGTCCGGCGGCACGTAGTCGCGATAATTCATCGTCACGACAACGGTGACCTTCAGAATCAGCACGCAGACCGACAGTGCCAGGATCGTCCAGGCGATCTTCGACAAAGAGCCTGAAAATGGATGCCGGTTGATTTGCATGAAACTATCGTACGGAAGGTTTCAGGTTGACCAGTAGAATCCCACTGGCCACGGCGACTCCAGAAACGAACAGCCACGGTGAGACCGGATCGCCTCGCAGCAGAACGGCGAACAGAATACCAAACAACGGCGTTGCAAAACTGAAGACCGCAATCTTTGACGCGGAATGTTTGCGAAGCAGCCGAGCCTGAATCGCAAAACACAAGCCCGCGACAGCGATTCCCTGGTAGGCAATACCAGCCAGTGCTGCCTGCGTCGTTTCATCATTGAGGTCGGCGAGAATCGAAAAGCGAAACCCTTCCACCGTGAAGCCCCAGCAGGCAAACAGCACGGTTCCGAAGACGGCGTGCCAGAAAACGAAACTGTCGGGGTGAATGCTGCCGACAGAGTATTTTGTGTATGCAACCTTCACGGCAAGAATCATGGCGCTCAGCATCAGCAGTAAGTCACCATCCAGCGATGCACCTTCCAGAACGGTGGTCGTGCCGGGCTGGGCGGTTGTCGCCAGAATCAAACCGACTCCGAACGCTGCCAGAATCAGACCGATGATCGGTCGAATCGACAGCCGTTCTGCCTTCGTGAAGAAGTGGTCAATCGCGACCAGCCAGAAGATAAACGTGTTAATGAAAATCGTTCCGTGCGACGCGTTGGACCGATAGATTCCAAGCGTGAAAGTGCCAATCTGAAAGAACAGCAGAATACCACCGATCAGCGGCTTGCGAAGTTCACGCCACGTCAGCTTCAAACTGGTGCCGTGAGTCAGCGACCAGAAAAACATGAACACAATCGCGACTGCGAATCGTAAACCCGCCACTGAAACTGGCGGCACGAGGTCTGTCGAAAATCGAACAGCTGTCGGCGTACCTGCCCATAGAACGACCGTCAACATCGTCAACAGAACGGACGACACGGTTAACGGCTGATTCGAGCGTGGCTCGGAATTCATGCGGTGCGATCTAAGACGAGGAAGTATCCGATGCTTGCGGGTGGCGACGAGCTGGCCGCGACCAGTGACGGATCCCTCGCTCGTTGATGGATTTCAGAACGAGGTACCAGGAAACAGCCACGACGGTTCCGGCAATTCCAAACGCGATCCAGGCGTAGGTTCGCAAGGTCGTTTGCAGTTCAAAGACTGGTCGTAAGACATCCGATCGGCGTTCCTGAACAATCGCCGTCCAGTCGGTTTCTCCGACGGATGAAAAAGCGGCAAGCCACTCGCCACTTGAGCCGTCGGGGTCAATCTTCTGCAGCGGGTCTGAGTAATGTTCCAGTCGAACCGCTTCACTTCCGGCGGATCGGATTCGCTGCAACGTTTCTTCAGGGATCGCGACATTCTCGGTCAATTCCAGTTTTGAATCCGAACGTTCCGGCGGTTCTTCAGAGGCCGCAACGTCGGGGTCGAGACTGGCGAGTCGCGAATGGTCGAGCAGTCGTCCGTTGCGGTTGTCAGCCAGCGCGATTGTTCGAGCAACTCCGTTGCTGCCTTTGATACTGCCGCGATACTGCGAAAGCAGCTGCTCCAGGTGAGTCGTCCGAGCCAGAACGCCGATGACTCGCTTGCCCGCCTGATCCCAGACGGGGACTGACAGTGCGACCATGTTTCGAAACGTTGACTTCGATTCGAAAGGCAGCGAGATGTAGGGTTGCTGAATCGGGCCGGTGCCTTCCGGAGCCTTGCCTCGTTCGTACTCGATGCTGTGTCCGTGGAAGTAGTCCCGGTATGAAAAATCCTTGTCGATAACTGCCGGGTCGAAGCGGTTTCTCCATCGTTGAAAACCGTTGGTATCGACGAAGAACCAGCTTGTATCGAGTTGCCGTTTCCTTTTCTGACGACGATCATCAACGCTTCCGCGAGTTTCGTCGAGGATCTTCTGAAACGATTGACGATCGGTCCAGTCTGTGGATTCCGCGTGTTCGAGAGCAGTTCGCAGTTTCAAATCAGACGCGATTTCGATCAGCTCGTCGAGTCGGTCCTGAAGTTCCTTCTCGACGCCCGATGCCAGAATCGTGACCGAAATGACGTCGCTTTCCAGTGCTCGCGCGGTCAGGTTGTCGCTCGTTGTGGTGACAGCACTTTGAATCGACCTCGACGCAAACAGGAACATCGCCAGCAGAATAACAGCCGGGCCGATTCCGCCCATCGCGACGAGAGGTTGAACTCGCCGCTGGCGTTCGCGGATGTAGAGCACGTCGAGTACGGCCTGCGCGTTTGAGTAGCGGCGTTCCGGATCAAGGTGCAGGCAGCGGTCGACAATCTCGACCAGACGTCGATCAGCGCCGGCAACTCGGTGATGCTCGCGCGGTCTCGGACTGGTGGTCACAATCTCGCGGTACGTCTGCAGACGCACTTCCAGCGTCGTAGTATCTTTGAGCAGCGTCTCGTTCTTCGGGGTGCGATATGGTGGGTAGCCTGTCAGCAGTTGGAAGAGCAAAGCACCCAGCGCGTAAACGTCCCACCGGGCGTCCGGGACCGAGTCCAGACTGGCCTGCTCGGGCGCCATGTAAAACAACGTTCCAAGCGCCGGGTTCTGTTCATGCGAGAGTCGCGACTGACCGAAGTCACACAACCGCGGTTCGAGGTCTGAATCGAGCAGCACATTCGCCGGTTTCAGGTCACAGTGCAGAACGCCTCGTCCATGAGCGTGGACGAGTGCCTGACAGACTGAGCGAATGATTCGTACGGCTTCTTCAGGCTCCGGTCGTCCTTCCTTCAGGAGGGTTTCCAGCGAGCCTCGCTCAAGATACTCCATTACGTAATGAGGCGGGTCGCTTTGCCAGCCGACGTCGATCAGCCTGACGATGTTTCGCGACGTGTAGAGCAGCGCGAGTTTTTCGACTTCCCGGTTGAGCAGCGACCAGTCAAGACCTCGACGGTGAGTGTAAAACTTGATGGCGACCAGCTTGCCGGTCTTGTCTTCGCGAGCCAGCCAGACTTCGCCATATGCTCCTTCACCCAGTCGCTCAATCAGTGAGAAGCCTGGCACTTTCAATTCTGCGTTGCCAGGAGCACGCTCACTCAATAACCGCGATCGCTCAAGCTGCTCGTCCGTCTGGCGAGGCGTCTGACTCAGCGATGATTGATCGAATTTCGGCATGGGCTCGGTTGATGAGGGGGATGATTCGCACCGGTACATTACGTCCGCGCTGGCCGAACCGACAGCGTGAGGAACGGGCTGGAAAGAACTTCCCGATCTGACAATGCTGAATTTCTCACGCGTTTCCTATTGGCCATCTGCTTTGAGGAGTCTGAGCATCTCGCTGGCGTAGCGTTTTCCCAGAATCAGCTGGCTCTTTCGATCAAAATGGACGTTGTCGAAAACCGTCAACTCGTTGGCCTTCGCCAGTCCGGTGTTGGGAACGGTCTCGGCGAGCTTTGCCATCTGGTCGTTCACGATTGCTTCGCCGTAGATTTCTCCAGCGACGAAGCAGAGATCTGGATTCTTCAAGTCTGCACGCAGGCGGGCAACGAGGTCCGTCAGCTTTTCGAGATAAGATGTGTCACTGCGGTTGCCTTCGCCCTGGTGCCACAACACGCCGTCGATTTTCAGATTCCTGATTGTTGACAGACGCTTGATTGTGTGAACGTAAAGGTTCTGCCCTTTGCCCCATTGTTCGATCTTTGTCCCACCTCTTGCGTTATGAATGAGCCCAATCGTTGTGCCGGGCAGTTTTGCAGACATCTCGTGAGCGAAGCCGGCTCCGGGACTGATCCGCTGCATGCTGAGCACTTTGCGATCCGTCGCGAACCGGTTCAGCGGATTCGTCGCCGGAATCCATTTTCCTTTGTCGTCAAGCAGAAGCACGTTGGCGATCGGTTTTTCGTCGCCGTCTTCTAATGCGGCGCGACCGGCCATGTTTGATTGTCCGATCAGGAGAAACACGAGGTCAGGTTCTGGAACCTTGTCGTCGGCAGCCGACAGCGAGTTCAGATTCCAGACGGCGGCAACACAGATGGTCAAAGCAAACGAAAGTCGATTCATGGGGGACTCCTGATCGTCGCGAACGTAGAGGTAATTTTTTTCTGAGTGGGAAGTATGGTCGAAGAACTTTAGTTCGGCACGTCCTCTGCCATAAAGTTCGTGCTGAGTCGTCGCTCCGTTTGCCCGAAAACTCTATCGTTTCGTGGAAGGCCGTGATGCAGAAAATCTGCTGGCTGCGTCTCGCCGCACTCTGCGGCTAATCCAACTCTAAACCCTCGTGCGTTTTAGTACGTCAGGAATCGGACATGCGGAGTTTCACGTGGTGGCAGTTTGCCTGGCTGGTAGTTGTGCTGAACGGGCCGGTTGTTGCTCAGTCGGTTGCCGTTCCGTTTGTCGCTGGTTTCGAACGATTTGCCCGGCATCGGGATGTTGATGAAGCCGTCGCCGGACGACTGTTACTTTCCGAGTTGAGCTGCACGGCGTGCCACACTTCGAATTCGAACGACCTGAAACCGAAACTCGGACCACGGCTCGACGGTGCGGGTAGCCGATTCAGACACAATTGGCTGGCGGAGTTTCTCACAGCACCGCAACAGGCAAAACCCGGAACGACGATGCCCGATGTGCTGGCGAGTCTTCCCGAAGCTGAACGAGGTGCTGCCGCACACGCGTTGGCAGCGTTCCTGTCGTCGCTCCACGAACCATTTCCAGACATCAAGGGAACGGGTGCCCGAGGAGTTCCCTTCGAATTCTGGAAGCAGGGCGATGCCGACCAGGGGCGACGGCTCTACCATCAGGTTGGCTGTGTGGCCTGCCACAAACCTGACGACGATTACGAAACGGTTGAGACGAAGCCGTCGCCGCTCGACCAGTTGATTGAGCAGCTCGACGAAGACGAACTCAGGGAACTGGGACTCTCCGCCGCGACCCGCCGCGTTCCCTCTGTGCCACATGGCAACCTTGTTGCCAAATACTCACCGCAGTCGCTGACGTATTTTCTGCTCGATCCACACAGAACGCGAGCTGGCGGGCGCATGCCGAATCTTAAACTGGGTGTTGTCGAGGCGGCAGACATCGCGGCCTGGCTTCTGAAAGACGGCGGTTCGGAGATTGTTCCGAATAAGCAGCAACTGACATTCAGTGAGGATGTCATTCAAACTGGTCGCCAGCTTTTCCGCGAACTCGGATGCTCAAACTGCCACTCGGTTAACGGTGTCGCCGCGCCAAAGATGTCGAAGCCACTGGTCGATCTGACGATGGCGACGCCGCGAAGTTGTGTCGGCTCAGTGCAGGCGGGCCTTCCGCATTTCCCTCTGGACAGCTTTCAGGCGGAGACGTTGAAATCAGCGCTGAAGGAGAATCGCGAAAACGATTCGAACCAGCGAGACCCGCTTCCAAAACAGCAGTCTGAGTTTGCGATGTTGAAACTGAACTGCCTGGCCTGTCACGAGCGGGACGGTAAGGGCGGAGTGGGTCGATATCGCCGTCCGTACTTTGAAACGGTTGGTCATGTCGACATTGGTGACGAAGGGCGACTGCCGCCACCGCTGACTGCTGTTGGTCAGAAATTGCAACCCGGCTGGCTGACTCGTGTCCTGAAAGGAACGGGCGACGTTCGGCCTCACCTGCGAATTCGCATGCCACTGTTTACTGACGATCAGGTCAAGTCGCTGCCGACATGGCTGGCACAGGCGGATCAGGAGTCGAGGAAATCAGCATCCGGGAAAGACGTTTTCGGAGACGTCAGCAAACTGGCCGAGGACGGGCGACAGCTGCTCGACACGGGCTGCGTGCAGTGCCACCCGCTGCGTGGAGATGCTCTTCCCGGCGTCGTCGGAACGGACCTGGAAGGAATCGCCGCTCGCGTGCAGCCTCAGTGGTTTCACGACTTTCTGCTTGATCCCGGAAAGCTGAAACCGCGAACCCGGATGCCGACTTTCTTCCCGAATGGCAAGAGCCAGAACCCGGCAATTCTGGACGGCAACGCAGATCGACAGGTCGCGGCGATGTGGGCGTACCTCAAAAATGCAGACAGGCTTGAGTTGCCGCCGAAGATTCAGAAGGCGAGGTCGCAGAGCTACGAGCTGATTCCGAAGGACCGACCGATTGTGCTGAGAACCTTTATGAAAGAAGCCGGCACACACGCCATCGCCGTCGGGTTTCCCGAACAGGTCCACTTCGCCTTTGACGCCGAACAGGTCCGGCTGGCCGCTGCGTGGCAAGGGCGGTTTCTCGATGCGCAGGGAACCTGGTTCGTGAGGTTCGCTCCGCCAGCTGACCCGCTCGGAGAGGAGCAGGTCAGTTTCCCGCCCGGTGTGCCTTTCGTCCTGCTCAATGAGTCCTCGGGAAAAGGCAACGAACTTTCGGAACCGAATTTTGATGCGAAGAAAGCGGGCTATCGATTTCAGGGATATCGCGTGGACAAGTCGGGAGTGCCGACGTTCCTCTACCGGTATGGTCGCTTCGACATTGAAGATCGGATCAGGCCGGATGCTGACAGAACTCTGGTCCGCCGGTTGTCGATCACCGATCGGACCCGGGAAGAACCGCCAGCGACGTTGTGGCTCCGTGGGCACTTCGGCAAGTCTTTGAAACACGATGGACCGTTTGCTTACACAAACGATGTGGGAGTCTCAATAAGCGTGCCGAAGGGACTGAAACATGCTGGGAAAATGGAGACGCGAGAAGCCGGGACTCACTGGATTGTTCCGCTGAAGGTCGAGCAGAAGGAAATGATCGAGGTGCGATACCAATGGTAAATCGAAACACTCTGCTGGCCGCACTGTTCTGCTGGCTGATGACTGTCGTCGCTGCGAACGCCGTTGCCGACGACTTCGCCGACGAAAATGACTACTACCGGCTGGTCTCGGTGGACGTCGCCGAGACCAGCACATCGTCGCGAGCGAAGAACTGGAAGCCGGCACCTGACGGACTCGCCCTGGAAGTCAGTGGTTTGACCGTTCTTGATGATCGCCGTGTGGCCGTTGCCATTCGCAAAGGAGAAATCTGGATTCTTGATGGAGTTTACGACGAACCGCCAAAGGACGTGACCTATCGACGTTTTGCGTCGGCGCTGCACGAACCGCTCGGATTACTCAAGCACGGCGACGCGTTTTACACTGCTCAACGCAGCGAGCTGACAAGAATCCGCGATACGGACGGAAACGGTGAAGCCGACGAATACCTGACCGTCGCCAAAGGCTGGGGGGTCACAGGCGGGTATCACGAGTACGCCTACGGACCGAAACTCGACCGCGACGGCAACTTGTGGTTGACGCTGAATATCGGAATGGGGCTGAAAGGGGCTGAGCTGGATCGAACGATTAAGGATCCGATTCTCGGCTATCGACAGGGTCGCTGGCGCGGCTGGGGAATGAAAGTTTCGCCGGATGGTGAACTCGTGCCGGTCTGTGCGGGCATGAGATCTCCCAGCGGAATCGGCGCCAATGCCGAAGGCGATATGTTTTACACTGATCAACAGGGTAACTGGGTCGCGACCAACTCCCTGCACCACATGCGCGAGGGCGCGTTCTTCCATCACGTCGAGGCGCTGGCCTCAATGAATGAAGAAGGCTCACCGATTCGCAACGTGAAGAAAGTAGCTGGCGGGTTGTCCTACCCCGAAGCAATGAAACAGTTTCCTCAGCTTCGGCCACCGGCGGTCTGGTTTCCCTATAAGAAAGCAGGGCAGTCCGCGACGGACATTATGCTCGACGAGAGCGACGGTCAGTTTGGACCATTCGCCGGGCAGTTGTTCATCGGCGAGTTTACTCAGGCAGCCATGCACCGAGTCTTCCTGGAAAAGGTCGACGGCGAGTACCAGGGAGCCTGCTTTCCGTTCCGATCGCGTTTCGCCTCTGCCGTGCTGCGAATGGCTCAGGGGACCGACGGCAGCGTTTTCGTTGGCCTGACGAATCGAGGATGGAGCAGCCTGGGTACAGCTTCGTACGGTCTGCAACGGCTCGTCTGGACGGGCAAAGTGCCGTTCGAAATTCAGGAAATGCGAGCGATGCCCGACGGCTTCGAGCTGGTTTTCACAAAGCCGGTCGACCGCCAGAGTGCGATGGAAACTTCGTCCTGCGAAGTGAGCAGCCACACGTACCTCTACCATTCAACCTACGGCAGCGACGAAATCCAGAAGCAAAATCTGACAGTTAAGAATGCAACGGTTTCAGAAGATGGTCTGCGAGTTCGCCTTCACATCGACGGTCTTCGCGACCTCTTCGTTCACGAGTTGGTTGCCTCGAAAATCCGCAGTCACAACGGCGAACCACTGCTCCACCCTCACGCCTGGTACACGCTGAACCGCATTCCGAAGTAGCACAACGCTCCCGCCCGCTCAGAATTTCGACGAGAAATTTCGACGACCGGGTGGACTTACAGCAACGGTTACGGAATTCAGAGTTCTGGCGAACGCGGTCGTTTCGCACGGTTACGTCGTGGTTCGTGAATTGAATCTGCGAGTCAGAGCCCGAAATGTATTGAAGAATGGACCGGGAAGAATGAATACGAAAAGTACATTGGCAACGTGGTTGCTGGCCGTTGTGGCAACTGCAAGCGGAGTCGCCTGCGGTCAGGGTGGGCCTCGGCCGAGCGATCTTGGAGCTTCAAAGCTCGATCTCGGCGAGCCGGGCATTGCCTGGTACACGACCTGGGAAACCGCTCAGGCAGAAGCCAGACGAAGCGGGCGACCGATCATGTTTGTGGCCGCAGCCACTCAGTGTCACGGCGTGTCGGGCGTTTTCTGACCAGGCTACACCTCTACGCAGAACGGTCTGTTCGCGTCCAAAGATTTTATTGATGCTTCACGTGACTTCGTTTGTGTGAGGATCGACTCGTACGAAACCAAAGAGCACCAGGAATACGTCCGCACGTTCCTCGACGGTCGCTTCGAAAACAGCGCGTTCTGCCTGCTGGCTCCTAACGGTCAGGACTGGCTGACTCGAGCCGGACGCGGGCCGGAAATGGTTCTGGGACACCGCTCGTCGGTCATTCAGATGAAGACCATCGCGGCGAAGTACCCGAATAAGAAAGACGGCAGCCAGGCGATCGTCCAGGATTTCCACAGTGTCCGCCAGGCGTTGAATGTAGCCTCGGCTGATCAGCGAGTTCTGGTTGTCGTCAGCGGACCCGCCGACCGGACGAATGAGCTGCGAACTTCGCTGCAATCTGTCACCAACAACGACAGCATCGTCGGCAGATTTCACTTCGACTTCGACGAGACCACCGACTGGCATAAGCAGATAAAAGGCTTGAAGGCTGAGCCGAGTTTCGTCGTCATTCGACCGGGTGAGTTTGGCATGGACGGCACCGTAATGAGTCAGTTGCCGCTCGACACGAACAACTCAGAAATCGTCAGCACACTTCTTGCCGCAAACTCTGAATTCGCAAAGACCACACAGAAAAAGGTCTACTCCAGCCACGTCTCGAAGGGCACGAAACTTGGCATCTATTTCGACAGCGTTGTCCCGTACGGAGAAGACCGCGACGGTGACGGCAGGATCGACCACATTGGCGGACCACCTTCCCGAGGTCGCGGTAGCCTGCCCAACCGTCAATCACCCACTCGATAGTCAACGTCGATTTCTGACCGGTTTCACCGCAGTCTGAAAACGCCAGCCTACTCGTTGGGCTGCTGAAGCTGGCCGTCTTTCATTCTCAGAATTCGGTCGGTCGGGTCGACAAAACTGTGGTCGTGGGTGACGACCACGACGGTTGTTTCGCGTTCGGCGCACAGTTTCCGCAGCAGTCCAAAAACTTCTGCTCCCGTTGCGGAGTCAAGTTCGCCCGTTGGTTCGTCGGCGAGGACGAGCTTCGGTTTCTTCAGCAATGCTCGTGCGATGGCGATGCGTTGTTGTTCGCCTCCGGAAAGTTGATGCGGTCGATGGTCGAGTCGGTCGCCGAGTCCGACCTGCTTGAGCATCTCAACGGCTCGGTCTCGAAGTTCGGTCGAAACTCCCAGAGGCAGGTAAGGTACGAGCGTGTTATCGATAGCGTCCAAGTTGTTCAGCAGGTTGAAGCTTTGAAAGATGAACCCGACATCGTCGCGGCGATAGGCGTCGCGTTCTGAATTCGACAGAGCCGCAAGCGAGCGATCTTCAAACAGAATCTCGCCGGATGTTGGCTCGTCAAGAGCACCCATCAGGTACAGCAGGCTGCTTTTTCCGCTGCCGGATGGGCCCAGAATGAAGTGGAAAACTCCGCGTTCAATCGAACAGGTCACGCCTCGCAAAGCATGAACTTCGGTCTGTCCTTTGACATGAGTTTTTGTGACGTTTCTTATCTCGATCACGGACGGTCTTTCGCGGAGAAAGTTGACCTGGCAGTTCAGCAGCTGACGCAAAGCCACGAAGGCGCAGAGCTTCGCAATGAAACCTCAAGCTTTAAACACTCGGTTGATTATTGGGCTGTTGACCAGGAACAGTCACTGTTCAAGACTTTGTGGCAGATACCAAAGACTTCAAATGAGAAAAAGCGATTTCAGACGACGCCTCCAGCTGCCGCGAGTTCTTCGCAGATCGACAGTAGCAGCGAGAGTGAATCGTTGGCTTCGTCCATGGTCATGGTCATCGGCGGACTGACTCGAAGTACTTTGCCGGCGAGTGCTCCCAGGAAGTGGATTGCGCCGCGATCGCCCTTGCCGACGTACGATGCCTTTACGATCGCATTGGCGATGTCTCCGGCAGCGATTCCGTTGAAGTCGGCGCACTCGATGCCAAAGACAAGTCCTTCACCTCGAACCTTCGCAACCAGCCCGGTCTCCTTCAGTCGGTTCAGACCTTCGAAGAAGACGTCTGTCAACACGCGACCGTTTTCCAGAACGTTTGTCGATTCAAATTCGTCGAGCGTTGCCAGCACGGCGGCTGACGCCAGCGGGTTGGCGCTCCAGGTGTCGGATGCTTCGCCGTATTTGAGACTGCTCATGATGTCGCCTCGCCCGACAACTCCGCTGACAGCCACTCCGTTTCCGAGACCTTTGCCGAGCGTCACAAAGTCGGGCTCGATTTCGTTCTTTTCGAAAGCGTACATCTTGCCTGTTCGACCGAAGTTGGACTGCACCTCGTCGAGAATAAACAGGATGTCGTGCTTGCGGCAGAAGCTTTGAATCATCTGCAGGTATTCAGCCGGCGGATGATAACTGCCTCCGCCGCCGAGGTACGGTTCCGTAATGAGACAGTTGATGCGGCTGCCGAATTCGTCATAGAGAGCCTGCAATTCCGCCTCGTACTTTGACAGGTCGAGCGGCTGGCCATACTGGCTGCTGTCGGCGATTTCTTCCATCGGAAAGCTGATGAATTTGACGCGAGGGTCACGGTTGGAGTCTTTCTCTGAGCCAGTGACTGCTCCGGCGAGCCCCTTCTTTCCGTGAAATCCAAATCGCGTCGCGATGATGATGTCTCGATCTTCGTCGCGGTGAAGGCATGCCCACAAAGCTTTAATGACGGCTTCGGAGCCGGATGCCGACCACATGACAGTGTCGAGTCGTTTACCGAACGGCGTTGTCTGGACGCTTTTCAAAAGTCGCTCGACAGCCAGCGCCTCGACTTCGGTGACGGCGTTGTAGGCGGTCAGCGGAACAAACTCGTGATAGCCGTCTCCGCCTGAGAAGGCCTCGGGCGTCCAGTTGAGGTAGTCAAGAAACCGTTTCACCCAGCTCTTCGGATTGTGTCCGAGGTTCGCAACCAGCACGCCCGAGCTGTAGTCGTAAAGTTTTCGCCCGTCGGCGGTGTAGTGGAACACGCCCGCCGACTTTGCGAAGACCGCCTGGCTGGGAGTAAAAGTTCGCAGCGCGATCGGTTCTTTGGTAGTGATGACTTCTCTTGCTGCGTTGGATCGTTCTTCGCCAGGAAATTTGATGGAGTCAGACATGCCAGTCCTCGGGGTTTTCAACAGAGTTGCGGTTTCATCATCAACGATTCGCGAGGCAAGACTGTCACGACGCGAAAGCTCGCGATCAGGTTCAGCAAACGACGATCGCCCTGCCGTGCCACGGACGATACTTCGTGAGAGCACAAAGTGAAATCACGTGCTGGCTGCTCGGCAGACAAAACTGCTTGAGCGAAATTCCAGGCCGCTAATTCTGATTGCCTGAAGACGGTTTCGCGACAAGGTTCTGTCTGAGCCTGAAATTCTCGCTGGTCGACTGCCCCGGTAGCGGAAAATCTACGCAGGACTTCACAATTCAGCGTTTCGAAGCGGCCTTGATCGAGATGCTGGAAACTTTCCAGCTCGTCCCCTGCTTCTTACTGACCAGAGTGATAACCTGGCCGCCGCTGTTGAGAATGACGGTTCGGCTGCCGCGAATCGTTCGAGGGGCTCCGACAAGTTGCGGCTGAACGAAGGTTTTCTTCAGATCATCTTTCTCTTCTGCCGTCAGACTGCCGCTGCGAATCTTCTCAGTGAGGCCGCGACCTGTCGTCGCGATAAAATCCTTGAGTCCTTCGTGGTTGCCCTGCATCAACCCCATAACAACCTTGAACGCTGGATAGTCAGGCGAGTCGGCTGGCGGTTCCTGAGCCCCACCTCCATTTTCTCCATCAGGGCCGGCGTCGGTTCCTTCCTGCCCGATTTCGCCGCTTTCAGATCCGATTCCGGGCTGATTGTTTGCTGCGGCCATCTGAGCAGACATCGCGGCGTCAGTACCCGGATCTGACGGCAGAGTCGACGACGGGTTTGCGGCAGCTTCAGCAGCGGCTATCTGAGCAGACATGGCTGTGTCCGTGTCACCTGGCTCAGTTGACGTGGTTCCGGTCGCGAGCATTTCAGCTTCTGATCCTGGCTCCCCTTCTCCGTGACCCAAAGACGTGTCAGCAAACTCGGAACTGGTCTCATGCGTGACTGCCGTTTCCAACATTGACGACTCCATCGACGACACGTCCATCGACGAGTTCATTGAGGGGTCGCTCATGTCCGAGCTGCTCATCATTGCTGCGTCGCTCATGTCCGCGTCCGTCGAGGCTGAGTCATCTGCAACTTCCGACGATGCTGGCGGCGCTTCGCTGGAACCGCCGCAGCCGACAATTGCCAGTCCGATCCCCGGCACGGCTGCCAGGAGAACGAGGTTTGCCAATTTTGTCAGGCAAAATGCAGCGCGGCGATCGAGATCTCGAAGTGCCATGAGTCCAGCCCTGAATTCGTGAAGGGAGAAGAGTCGCCGCGTGCAGAAGCCACTACAATCGGAGCCTCTGGTTGAATCACCGTACACGCAAGAACTGATTCTGTCACTCTGGAGCCGGGTTTCTGCCCGCTGGACACCATGCCGAACCACCAACTGATCGCCCGGAATCTGGAACAAATCCGCAACGACGTCGAGGAAGCCTGTGCCCGCGCCAACCGGTCGTCAGACAGTGTTCAGCTTGTGGCGGTAACAAAGTACGCCGAGCTGGACTGGGTCCGCGATCTTGTTGAACTGGGGCAAACGCAGCTGGGAGAAAGTCGCCCCCAGCAAATGTGCCGGCGTGTCAACGAGCTGCCGGACAACGTGTCCTGGCACATGATCGGTCACCTGCAACGCAACAAGGTCGACATGGTGATCCCCGCTGCCGAGCTGATTCACTCGGTCGACAGTCTGCGTCTGCTGCGGAAAATCGAATCATCCGCCGCTGCGGTGAGCAGGCGTCAGCGGGTGCTGCTGGAAGTCAATGTGTCGGGCGAGGAATCGAAAGATGGATTTCTGCCGGCTGACCTCGAATCAAACTGGGTCGGGATTCTCGATCTGCAGCATGTCGAGATTCAGGGGCTGATGACGATGGCCCCGCATTCGGATGACGCTGAGTCGGCTCGACCAGTTTTCAGAGAGCTCCGCGATTTTCGAGACAGGCTGGCTGCGAAGTCGGCTGGCCAGCTGTCGTTGCCCGAACTCTCGATGGGCATGAGTGGCGACTTCAAAATCGCGATTGAGGAAGGCGCGACGTTGATTCGGATCGGCAGCCGGATTTTCGAAGGTCTTGCTCGAACTGAGTGAGTCGGTCCAGGATTATCGAGGTTTGACCTCATCGATTCGGCTGACTCGGAAAACAGGCTTACCGAGTCGATCGAGTTTGACGTCGTCAAATTGTCCGGTCACTCGGACATACGATCCGTTATGACTCGGTTCGAGTTTGACGTCGCTACTGAGCGAGATGTCGCCGCCAAGCTGATCGGCAGCTGTCGGAGCATCGTCGTAGGTGAGGTGCCAGGCCTGGTCCGAGGCGACAAATTCAAGTCGGCCCTGAAACCAGTTGTAGTTCGGGTCGTGCCCGAACGAGCCACCGGTCGTGGGTTGTCCGGATACAGTCACCACTCCACCGTCTGACCGGTCGTCGGCTCCCGCTAAAACAATGGGTGACTGAAAGTCGAGTTCCGCTGGCATCCCCAGTGAAACTTCCGGCGGCCCGACAGGAATTCCGAACTGAGAAGTCTGCTGTCCCGATGGTTTTGCGGCTGACGGATCGGGGTCGCGCGGGAGCGGAACTGGCGACGGCGAGCCGTTGCTGCCGCCTCGAGTCGCAGGAACCGGAGCCTGGATGGTTCCGCCAGGAGTGAATGTTGAAGGTGCTCCGATCGTTGACGACGGGCTTCCCAACGCGTCGCCTGGCATCACGTACGACGACTGCGGGACGCCCTGGTACTGCATCGGGGCTCCACCTTGAGGGGCGTAGGCTCCAGGCGGGTAACCACCGTAGGGCGCGTAGCAGCCTGACAAAAAGAAGAGACCCACTCCAGCAGCGAGCGAGCGATAAGCGTGTTTCTGGTGCATGCCGCATTCCCTTGCTAAGCAGCGTCGTGCGGTTTTCGTCCCAACGTTCGCCGACGATGACGCAGCTTTGAGCCGTTCAACGCGAGTTGATCGCGTAAAAACAGCTGATTCCCATTTCTCCTGCGGGCCTGAATGACCACGAGGCTCCCAGCCCCTCAGCGCAAGGGCGGGATTCTTGGGGAAACGCCGGATCCGTGTCCATACCGAAAATCAGCCGGGCATTCAGGCACGAGAGCGAAGATGCCAATGCTGATCTGCTGGCGGTATTTCGAATGCGACTGCGACCTCATTCCAGATTGGTCGAGTCAGCCGCGTCCGCCGAGCCCGGCTTTTCCTGCCGAAGCCACGTGACAATCACCCCGAAGGCGATCATCAGGCCGATCCACCATCGCCGACCGAAAACGACCGTCGCGTTAAAAACCATGAAAATGCAGGCGAGGTCCGTGCTTCGTCGGAGCCTGGACGGAACCTTGCTGGCCACTGTCCACAAAACGGCAACGTCGACGAGCCAGAGAATCAGAAACGCGTAGTTAAAGTAGAGACCTTCGCCTCGGTTGATGCCGGTCACTCGGGCCGTTTGATCGGCAGTGTACTCAAACGCGGCGGCGCGGCTCCAGCCGTGTTCGAAGTGAAACGCCGCCGCAACGTGGATGATTAACAGCAGGCAGGCTGCCGACCACGCGGCTCGCCACCGTCGAAAGTTTCGCCCGGTCGTCGCCCCGTTCGAGACCGCGATCAGCACGGCCACCGCGTAAAACACGACACTGGCCTGAGCGAGCCACAGCGTCAGCGGATGGGCAGGATCTGACATCAGGATTCGGTCAGTGTGGGAGTTTCACGACGAGGTGCTTCACAGGCTCGGCCAATCCGGGCCGCGAAGCATGTCGCCCGTTGTTCAGAGACGCCCGTTGTTCAGAACTCAATTTCGAGTTTCTGATCCTCGTTCAGCATGCGCGACCTTACATAAATCGTGTCGCGGACCAGGTTGTCTCCACCCATCACCGGAATCATGACCTGAACATGATTATTGATGACGCGAAGTCGTGACGACGACCGCAGTTCGACGACCTGACCATTGCGTTCGGATCTTGCACTATATTTTCGAAGTTCTGGGTCGAACGGCAAGTGCTGAATGTAAGTGTCCGATCCCTCGACTTTGCCCGACAGGTCGGTGATTCGATAGAGCTTTGTGGACTCTGGCAGTCTGATCCGGATCACGATCATGTAGTCCTTTCCAGGTTCCGGATCTTCGGGTACGGTCCAGGCGCTGAAGCTGCCTTTGCTGACAACTTTGCCGCCTTCAGGCATGCTGAATGCAAAACCGAAACCTTCGTCCGTGCTGCCACCGTCGCCATCGTTCCCGGCATTACTGGCCGTGCTGTCGAGCAGGCTACTGCTGATTTCGGCTTCGGATGCGGTAATTGGGATCTTCTGAAGTTGTGGAAGCTGTCTGTCCGCTCCGCCAGCAGGCTCGACAGTCAGATCCATGATCTCCGTAAACTCGATGGGCATCGCGTCCGCATCAGTGATGATCATCGAAATCGACTGATTGTCGTCCATGCTGTGATAAACGATGGCTGACAATCCACCGAGCAATACCGTGTGAAAGATGAGCGAAACACCGTAACCAGCCGTCGCGTTGCTGACGAGCCAGACAAGTGCGAGTTTTTTCCAGTCCTTTTTCCAATCAAGCGGCTCTGGAGTTTCGTCACTGGTCTCGATCAAGGCGCCGACAGACTGGCGAATTTTATTGCCGCCTCTCTTTTTTCTGATGCGCTGCCGGGACGAGCTTTGTGCTGAAAGCGTCGGCTGAGAAGTGGCGATCGCGGGAGTTGGGTTTTCCGTCGAGTCGGTGCCGGTCGAGGTTTCCGATTTACTTCTGAACCATGCCGGGGGGACAGCTTCCGATGGAACAGCAGAAATTTCAGTGGCCGATTCGCTGCTGCCTTCCCACGCGTCGTCGTCACCGGTGAATTCGGCAAACTCGATAACATCGTCACCGTCGCCCACCGACCGGTTATCGGCCTGATGCTTCGTCTGGGCGGTGGGGTGATAAGTCATCAAGTCCTCCTGAATCAGCTCAGGCTTGTGCAGATTTGAGCGAGTGGGTGAAAGCGGCGACTGACGGCCTGAGTCTCCGACCTTATGAACAACGTCGCGTTACGTGAGTTTCGGTCGCTGAGGTCAGTCGGTCAAAGGCTAGCTGTCATTTCTGTACGAGAAAAGCCGCTGATTTCAACAGCCGAAACGACTGAGCCGCTCGAATGGGACACTTTGCCTGCCCATTTCATGGCGATCACCCTTGCTGATTCCGAAGAACCACCTCAGGGATACACCGCGTCCGGGCAGACATCCGTTGACCGTTGCCGCTGGCGCGGGTAATTTCAAACAGATCAACGAATGCTGAATTGATCTGCCGATCTTATTTCCAGCGTTCGTTCCCACCTTCGGAGCCCTGCCATGCTGACCATCCTCGGTCCTCGCCAGAAATCATTCTGTGACGGAATCTCTCGCCGCGGCTTTTTGAAAGTCGGCGGCTTTTCAATGGCCGGAGTGGCCAGCCTCGGTCTGCCGGATCTGCTCCGAGCCGAATCCATCAGCCCGAACGGCGGACGCCACAAGGCGGTAATCAATATTTTCCTGGGCGGTGGACCTCCCCATCAGGACATGTGGGAAATCAAGACGGACGCCCCGCAGGAGATTCGCGGCGAGTTCGACCCGATCGCCACCTCCGTTCCCGGAATTCAGATCGGCGAGTGCTTTCCGAACATCGCTGCCGCTGCCGAGAAGTTCGTTTTCATTCGATCAATCGTGGGTTGCGCTGGCGGCCACGACGCCTTTCAATGCTTCAGCGGCTGGGACCGACGCGACAGTACATCGATCGGCGGTCGACCGGCGATTGGTCCTGTCCTGTCGAAACTGTTCGGCCCGACGCAGCCCAGTGTTCCGCCAGCGATGGCGCTTGCCGATAAAACGAGGCATGTCCCCTGGTCGGAACCGGGCGGGCCAGGATTTCTCGGAGCGGCCTATGCTCCGTTCAAACCGGACAGCGACGGCATGGCCAATCTCACTCTCAACGGCGTGACGCTCGACCGACTGCAGGATCGAAAGTCGCTGCTCGGCGGGCTCGACCAGTTGAAACGCAAAGCCGATTCAGGCGGCCTGCTCCAGGGGATTGACGCGTTCAATCAGGCAGCCTTCGGAGTGCTGACGTCAAACAAACTGCTCGACGCGCTGGACGTCAGTAAAGAAGACCCCGCCCTTGTCGCTAAATACGGCGACGGGAAGCCGTACCAGTATCAGTACGATGGTGCTCCGACCGTGAATGAGCACATGCTGGTGGCTCGTCGTCTGGTTGAAGCCGGCGTTCGGTCAGTCACAATGTCGTACGGTCGCTGGGACAGCCATGGGAAAAACTTTGACCTGGTCCGCGATCACGGCGGCAAGCTCGATCAGGGCGTTGCCGCGCTGATTCAGGATCTGGACGACCGAGGCATGCTGGACGACACAACCGTTGCCGTGTGGGGAGAATTCGGTCGTACTCCCCGAGTCAATCCGAACGCCGGTCGAGATCACTGGCCGCGAGTCAGTTGCTGCCTGCTGGCCGGCGGCGGCATGAGAACCGGCCAGGCCATCGGAGCCACCAACCGACTCGGCGAGTACGCACTCGATCGCCCGGTCCACATGCAGGAAGTTATCGCCACGATCTACCACAACCTCGGCATCGATCCCGGTACGACGACCATTTCAGACCCAACCGGCCGGCCTCAATACCTGATCGAAAACCGAATCCCGATCCGCGAGATCGTCTGACCTCGATAGTTTTCGTCACGCGTTTGGATTCGCCCGGAAAGAAATTCCCGATGAAGGACGCACTGCTGGCATGCCCGGCAGTGCGCCAAATTCCCCCCAAACAGTGCTGGATGAGCCAGCAGCGTCACCCGTCGATAGTTCGCGGCTGCGATTTTCAAGACAGCAGGCACATTTCGCGTGCCGTCCGCGGGATTCCGCGATGGTCGATGTTTCACTTGTCTTCGCGAGCGGAGTCACCGTGATCCGCCGCCGGTTCGAAGCTGTCGATCAGCTCCTGAGGAATGCGGCGCGGGACTCCGTGTTTGCGACCGATGTAAGCCCAGTTGGTTTCCGCTCTGGCCAGCAGAGTGTCATCCTCCGGACGACGGATCAGGTACTTCCTCAGCGACGTCACCTTCTGGAAACCCGTCACCCAGGTTTCAACGACGACCGACTGCCCGGCAAAGCCTGGAGCAAGGTACTCGATCGAGTGTGACCTGACGACGAACGCGGAGCCTTCTTCGATGTACCGCTCCGGCGACCAACCCTGCTCGGTGGAATGCGCGACAGCCGCCGACTGCATCCACCTGAGGTATTCCAGATTGTTGACATGACCCTGCTCGTCGATTTCCTCTTCGCGAACAGTGTGCTCCCAGAAAAACACGGCCGGCATCGGTCTCTCCATCCGAGAAAACATTTGAGCAGTCGACCTCAATGATAACCAGCGATCACGCAGTTCTGCATCCGGCTGTTTATCATGGCGAACGTTCAGGCAGTCCGATCTTCAGTCGCAGAGAACGGTCGTCGTCGTGTCCTCGCCGCTGAGGAGCGTTAACTTTCAGGACGGCTCGCGGTTAAGTGGCAGCAGGAACCTGCTCGACTACTATTCCGGCTCGGATCCCTGTTCGTCTCAATTTTGTTCTGTTGCTGCTGCCGGCCCCGGACTTCCACATGTCTGTTGAACATCTCAGCGAATTCCTCGACATGCTCGCCGAAAACGGCGAGCTGGTTCGGGTGAGCGCTGAGGTGAACTCGCATTACGAGCTGGCAGCAGTCGCGCGACGAGTCGCTCAGCAGCCCGGGAGTCCGGCGGTGCTGTTTGAGAATGTCGGTGGAAAGTCGATTCCCGTGGCCGTCGGTCTGTTCAACACGGCGGCACGAACCCGTCGCGCTCTCGGCGTTGAATCTCTGAACGAGATCGCCGCTCGGATTACAGCTCTCGTCCGACCAAATCTGCCGGCGGGCTGGCTCGAAGCATTGCGGCTCGCTCCGAATCTGCTCGAAGCAACTCAATGGCCAGTTCAGGTGGTCGAAACCGCAATGGCCCAACAGGTCGTTCACATGGGCAGTGATGTTGATCTCGGTCAGTTGCCGGTGCCCGTTTGCTGGGAACAGGAATCCCAGCCGGTGCTGACGGCCGCGCAGCTTCTGGTCGAGCAGCGAATTCCCCGCGAGTCGCGTGCTGCCCCTTCGGAATCGGAGTCGACGATCATCCGGCACGTCTCGCGGGTTCCGATTCAGATTGTCGACCGGAACACCGTGCAGGTTTACTGGACACCTCACGATTCTGAATGGCAACTCGTCGAACACGCAGCAAAGGCCGGCCAACAGCTTCCGCTGGCAATCGCGTTGGGCGGCGATCCGATTGTGACTTTCGCTGCCGGAGCACCGCTGCCACCGTATGTTGATCCGTTGGTTTTTGCCGGATTCCTGAGGCAAAAAAACGTCAAGGTGATTCCCGGACGCAGCGTTGAGACCCAGGTTCCGGCTGATGCCGAAATCGTTCTTGAAGGCATGGTCGATCCGGCACGAGCCTTCACCGAAGCGTCTACTATCTCGACGCCGACCGGTTACTACGACACTCGCTGCCTGGCCGTTCGCGTCACCATTACCGCGATCACTCACCGAGCGAATCCCATCCTGCCCGTCATCATTCCGGCGGCTCCCCCGAGCGAAGACGGCTGGCTCGCGCACGCTGCCGATCAGATCTTTCTGCCGCTGGTTAAACTGACGATTTCCGAACTGGTCAATCTGCGACTGCCGGCTGCTGGCGATCATCGCAACATCGCGTTTGTCAGTATTCGAAAGTCGTGGCCGCAGCAGGCTCGCAAAGTCATGAACGCATTGTGGGGCATCGACCGGCTTAGCAATGTCAAGATGCTGATTGTTGTCGACGAGGATGTCGACATCCACGACGACGCTGCGGTGTGGTCGGCGGTCGGAGCGAACTGTCACCCCGGTCGCGATACCATCTTCTCGGAAGGCCCGGCGGACATGCTGGATCATGCCGCTGCCGTTCGTGGAGTCGGACACCGCATGGGCATCGACGCGACGTCCAAGTCGGCGGAAGAAGGACATCCGAGAGACTGGCCGGACGCTTTGGATGTTGACGAAGAAACGGCGCAGCTTGTTGAGCAACGCTGGCAGAATTATGGAATCACCTCTCGAAAGTCTGACTGATGACCGCTGTTGAAAACTCCGAACCCGCTACGGCTGAATCGTCCGCGCAGGTCGACAAGTCCGGCGATCGAATTCAGAAAATGTTCGGCGAGATCTCCGGACGGTACGACTTCCTGAACCATTTTCTTTCGGGCGGCGTGGACTATTACTGGCGCTGGCGAACCGTGCGAAAGGTCCGTCCGCAAGGTGATTCACCAATTCTTGACGTGTGTACCGGAACTGGCGACCTCGCTCTTGCTTACTGGAAAAAAGCTGGCGGAAAGACAGCGGTCGTTGGTACCGATTTTACGCCGGAAATGCTGGTCATCGCTCGACAGAAATCGGCGAAGCTCGGCATCCCGGCAGAAGCTGCTTCGTCAGAAAGCGGCTCGGCAACGCCCGGCGTGAAAGCTCCACTGATGTTTCAGCAAGCCGATACGATGGACCTGCCGCTTGAATCCAATGTCTATCAGATTGTGTCCGTTGCCTTCGGTCTGAGAAATGTTTCGGACACCGTCGCCGGCCTGAAAGAAATGACTCGGGTCTGCAAGCCCGGTGGTCACGTCGCGGTGCTTGAGTTTTCGATGCCGCGCAACAAACTTTTCGGAGCTGTTTACCGGTGGTACTTCCGCAACATCCTCCCTCGCATTGGACAGCTTCTGGCGCGAAACAGCGAGGCGGCTTACAAGTATCTTCCGCAGTCGGTTTCACAGTTTCCGCAGGACGAGGAACTTGCTGGCCTGATGCGGGCAGCCGGGCTGTCCGACATAACCTGGACGCCGCTGACCTTTGGCATTGCGACACTCTACGTCGGCCGAAAGGCATGAACGAAGGTGCATTTTGATAAGAGAAAACCCCACGGTCGCGAAGTTCGCTACCGTGGGGTTTGGTCTGTTGCTGAACCAGGAGGTTCAAGTGGCACGGGCCGAACGGTTGTCGAAACTGGCATTAAGGCCGAATTCTCGCTGTGGGATTCGGCGAAGAGAGCCGAGCACAATCCCAGGAGGTTTTTCCGTTATAGCGCGACCAAGCCCGGCGTTGTCTCGGTCCGACGGGGCTGTTCGTGTCTGTTGAACGGATGAGTCCCGCGTTAATCTTCTCTCTGGTCTGAATTCAGAATCCAGTCTGAACCGGAGTCAGAAGTGACGCAGCAGAGTGACTATATCGTGTACGTCGACGAGAGCGGCGATCACGGTCTGAGCTCAATGGACCCGAACTATCCGATGTTCGTCCTGGCGTTCTGTGTCTTCGAAAAATCTGAGTACGCTCGACACGTGACTCCATCGCTGCAGGAATTCAAGTTTCGGCACTTCGGCCATGACATGGTGGTCTTGCACGAGCACGAGATTCGAAAGGCATCGGGCCCATTCAACATCCTGCTGAATCCGAAACGTCGTGAACCGTTCATGCAGGACCTCAATAACATTGTCTCGGCAGCGCCGTTCACTCTGTTCGCAGCCGCGATTCACAAGGACCAGTTTCAGGCAAGGCACGGAAACGAAGGCCACAATCTTTATCACGTGGCCGTTACATCCTGCCTCGAAGCTTTGCACAAGTTTCTACCCGCCGCCGCCGACGAGGCCGTGACCCACGTTGTGTTTGAGGCTCGGGGAAAGCGGGAAGACAACGAGCTCGAACTGGAATTCCGTCGTGTCTGCGACGGCGCCAATTCGTCCGGCGAGCGGTTTCCGTTTCAAATCGTATTCGCCAGCAAGCAGAGTAATTCCTGCGGGCTTCAACTGGCGGATCTGGTCGCGCGGCCCGTTGGTCGCAAGCTGCTGAAGTCGACCAGGACAACCGGGCATGGGACATTCTCAAGCCGAAATTCCACTCATCGGAAGACGGCGAGATCGAGGGGAATGGGCTTTTTGTCTTCCCCTGAAAAGCAGAAGACCCCGGAGTTCTCCGGGGTCTATTGCCGACCGGGCATTCCCAGTCCTGTTGTCAGGATGATCGGCTGGAATCGGCACTGAGTCAAACTGTATCCGGCAGCTCGGGGGCAAGTCCGGGTGATTCACGGCAGTTCATCTTGGTTTCCCCGGCGTGGTTGGGCGGGAATAGCCAGATTGGGGTCGCTCCGCCGGAATGTTTCGGAGTAGTCGCACCAGTCCGCCTCACATTCCCGGCGCAGATACTCACGCTCTTCTTCTGACAGCGAGTACGTCGGCAGGTTCGTTCCGCCAGCCAATGGATCAATCTGATCAAGAAACTGGTCAGCCCAATTGAGCCAGTACAGCGTTTCCTGATCTGAGACGGGCATGGCATCAATCTCACTGCGAACAGCTTCGACGAATGCCCTGTACCGCTGAAACGTCTCCCATTGTTGCACGAGGTTGCGCAGTCGTTCGATGCGGGCCGAATCCGAACGCCGCTCAATTTCTTCCTCGACGGCAACCTTCTTTCGCTCAGCCTTGGCCGCCGCCACGACCCTCGCACGTTCCGCCTGAACTCTGCGCGTATCGACCGTTTGCAGCATGGAGCTGACTACCGAATTCAGACGCTCTTCAAGCCTTGTGTTCTTCGTATCGCGAACCGCGCCGTCGTTCGAGTACGAACCGAAGTTGATGAACAGCTCTATGTTCCCGGACGGCGTGTATTCGTACTGAGAGCCATACGAGCGACCGTCCTTTGCTGGGTCAGGCTTTCGCCTGGACCGAGTCGACTTCTCCCGCAGTGTGACTCGGAACTGCTCTCCCAGAACCTCAAAGTAAGGCTCCCAGTTATTCGTGTGGTAGGTCGGTTTCGTGCTCGCTTTCAATGCATAACCGCGTCCTCCCATCGCAGTCGTCAGCGCCTGCAGAATTCGCAGAGCCCGGGAAACGTTCTCACGAGACACCTGCACTTCGAATTGCGGGTCAGTCACCGGCCAGTTCTGTCGCACTCGCCCGTAATCGTTGAGGTCGCCTCGTTTCAATGAGTCCCGGGTCGCCTGAACGAAAGGATGCCTAAGCTGCAACCGGTCATTTACTGTGATTTGTTGTGCCGGATCCGATTCCGCGAGTATCAAATCAGCGATCACCGGATCCGCAGTGCATGGCTCGTCGACGCGGTCCCAGACGGAAATCTCGATCGTCTGCAATTTGTCGTCGTCAATCTCCGCAAGCGGAGTTTGCTCCACTGCTTTTCCATGCCGCTTCCTGGACCAGTGGCCTGCCGCTGGCCGCGGAATCTGGTGTCGGTCGCAAATCTTCGCGAGCCCCACATCCGAGACGCCAAACTCGGCTGCCAGTGTGCGGATCGAAGTTGACCACACGCGACGGTAAAGATCATCCCGAGTAATTCTGGTGATGTCGGCTGTCGTCATGTCGAGCTCCCGCTGCGAATTGTCACGAAAACTCCGGTATCGCGGACAGTTTGGCGAAAAAAAGCATATGTGTTCTGGTAGACGGCGCGATGCAAGTTGCGGTCGTCTGGCAGAACACACGAAGCAAGTACAGACGGACTGCAAATTGCATATGTAAGTTACAGAGGGCGTTTGCTGAGAGTCACGCACATAACCCGGAGGGCAGAGATCCTGCCCTTAGTTACGCCCCCCAGTCCAAAACGACGTTTGAGCCACCGAGGATGAAATCAGGCACGAACGCAAGCTGACTGTAAGTCACTGATAGCACGCGGTTGGGCTGAAACTGGATGTCGCGCCTCGCTTGGTCTCGGCCGGGAAGTGAGAGCACTCGCTGACACGCAACCCGTTGCGGGGATTAGCGATAGTTGCGGGCGAGGGCGTGGGGCTCGGGACGGGCGCAAGAGAAACCCCCACGGTCGCGAAGTTCGCTACCGTGGGGTTTGGTCTGTTGCTGAACCAAGAGGTTCAAGTGGCGGGGACAGGATTCGAACCTGCGACCTCGAGGTTATGAGCCTCGCGAGCTACCGGGCTGCTCCACCCCGCGTCGTTGTGATTGGTGGACCGGGATTATTGCCGGGAGGTTCGGAGAGTTCCACCCTTCGGAGAGCGAATTCTTCAGAAATAGTCTGCCAGCTTTGCCAGCGACCGCCTTGAACCGCAGAACTCGTACGACCTGACTACGATCGGTCCTGATAACCGACTATGAGTGGCTGTGCTCATCGTCGGGAAATGTTCCTGACTGCACATCTTCGATGTATGACCGGGCTGCCGAAGTCGCCACTGACCTCAGATCGGCATATCGCTTCAGAAATTTCGGAGAGAAGTCGCTCGACGTGATGCCCAGCATGTCATAGCTGACCAGAACCTGTCCGTCGCAGTGCGGGCCGGCTCCGATGCCGATGGTTGGGACGTTTAACGTCGAAGTCAGCTCAGCGGCCAGCCGTTGAGGCACGAGTTCGACAAGGACGGAAAACGCTCCTGCCTGCTCAGCAGCCTTTCCGTCGGCGATGATCCTGTCGGCGTCCCGCTGGATTCGCCCGTGGCCGCCCAGCTTGTTGACCGACTGAGGACGCATGCCAACGTGAGCCATCACCGGAATGTCGGCGTCAGCCAGCGCCCGGATCGTCCTGGCCTGGTTCGCGCTGCCTTCGATCTTAACCGCGGTCGCTCCGGTTTCCTTCAGGATTCGCCCTGCGTTCGTGACGGCCTGTTCGGGACTGACTTCATAAGTCATGAACGGCAGGTCGACGATGACCAGGGCGTGCTTGACGGCTCGGCAGACAATTTCAGCGTGATAGATAATCTGGTCGAGCGTCACGGGAATCGTCGAGCCTTTTCCCTGCACGACCATGCCCAGCGAATCACCGACAAGAATCGAGTCGACGCCGGACTCGTCAAACATCTGGGCCCACGAGTACTCATAAGCCGTCAGCATTGTCAGCTTGCGATCGCCACTCTTGGCAGCCACAAAGCGAGGAATTGTCATCGGTCGAGGTTTGGTCATAAGTAAACATCTCAGCGAATCAAAATTCAGCAGGCCGAATTCAGGGTCTGCTTCAACGTTGCGATGGAAGCGAACCTTCACCGTCCTTTAAAGAATCACGGATTTCACGGATAGACGCGGATGTCTTGTGATGCATCCATTCCATCCACGTAAATCCGTGGTTGAAGTTAATTCTGTTGCGGCTTTGCGTCAGTGTTCGAGGATTGAGAAGAGCGGCGTTTACGCCTTTCGCCCGAGCATTCGATCCAGCGAGTCTGACGTCTGGTAGATTAACGCTTCCGGCCAGTGCGGAAACGGATGGAAGTATTCAAAGGTCAGATATCCTCGATAGCCGACCCGGTCGAAGGATTCCAGAACAGCCGGCCAGTTCGTCGTGCCATCGAGCAATGGTCTGAACGATTCCAGCGTGAACGCTGTGCCGGCCTGCTTGCTGTACTCCTTCAAGTGAACATTGCGAATTCGCTTACCACAGTTGTCGATCCAGTGTTCCGGAAACTGGAACTGCATGATGTTTCCAGTATCGAAATGAATGTTGACGAAGTCGCTGTTGAAACTGTCGACGAACGAGTTCATCTCCTGGGGACTGAAGAGGAACCCGTTGGCAAAAATGTTTTCCATGTTGAGCGAGACTCCGGCTTTCTCGGCGGCTGGCAGCACGGCTTTGATCGCCTCGGTCGCCCGTTTCAGACAGACGTCGTTGGGGACAGGTTCCGGTTCCGGGTTCCAGGGAATGTACACGGCTCCGGGGACAACCAGCAGATTGTCCGTTCCTAGAGCCTTCGCTGCGTGAACCATTTTGCCGGCGAGTTCCGTTCCGGTTGCCCGCCGTTCCGGATCATTACTTGTCAGAGGGTACGGCCAGAAGAGGAACGAACAAACGCCGCTGATCTCGACACCGCACTTCCTCGCGAGGTTCCCGATAGCCTTGAGATCCGCCTCGCTGGCTTCCGGCGAGATGTCGCCTTCGAGGTTATAGTTCACTTCGACGCCGTCGAAGCCTGCGTCCGCTGCCAGTTCGAAGCAATCTTTCAGAGACATCCTGTCGGGATATGGCAACGCCCAGAGATTGATCGACTTCTTCATGTCGTAGCGTTTGCCTGTGGGCTCGGCGGCTTTGCGAATCTCGCGTTCCTGATCCGCCGCTTCGGCCTGGGACATCAGCCCCTGAGTCGCCAGAAACGACGCCCCGAACGTCGTCGACATCGCGAGAAGTTCCCGACGATCGAGCCGTGGGATCCTGCCATTGCCTGAGTCAGTCTGAGAGTCGCTCATCGTTCGCTCCTTAGTCACGAAAAGTTTCAACCACAGAGACCTTAGAGAGATGCTCTTGAAAGCGACTCTGTGACTTCTGTGCTCTCTGTGGCTCAAATCATATGGTCAGCATGCGAACTCAACCACCAGCCACCGTTTTCCAGAAGCGACCTCGGTGTTGCCGCAAACTTCCGAAGCGAGCATCAACTTCCTATCGTGCAAACCTGAGTCTGACGAGCAGGATGGATCGCCGACCTCTGACGGCATTCATTCGGCAGTCAGGATTCAGCAGCCGCTGAAACACTTCCTGTAGAAGTCACGGAGCGACTTCATGGCCGATGCGAACAACGCTGGCGATAACCTTTCGACAAACGCCAGCGAGGATGTCAACTTAAAGCCGTATCGCGAGCTGACCTGGGAAGCCGTCGCGCTCGGCGTCGTCCAGGGCATCGTTCTGAATCTGGCGTTCTGTTATGCCGCGCTGAAGCTGGGCTTTTCGCTCGGAGGCTCCACCGTCGCTGCGATTATGGGCTATGCCCTGCTGCGTGGAGTGCTCCGTAAAGGCACGATGGTTGAAAACAACATCAACCAGACCATTGCCTCAGGTATCAACACGGCTGGAACGGGAGTCATCTTCACCGTCCCGGCTTTGTTTCTGCTGAATCAGAAGTGGCAGCAGGATGGCACCGGTTCGCTGGCGTTTGAAGCTCTTCCACTGGCGATTGCCGGTATCGCCGGAGCGATTCTGGGTGTTGTCGTGATCATCCCGCTGCGGAAACAGATGATCGAAATGGATCGGTTGCGTTTTCCAACCGGAGTCGCCGTCACGACGATCATTCGAGCGGGCTCGACCGGTGTTGAGAAAGCCAGGCTGCTGGCAATCGGTTTTGCGATCGCCGCAGCTTGGAAGCTGGTCATGCTTTCCGGCTGGCTGGATTCAACGCCGGAAGCGATTGCCGCATCCGGCTTTGGCATCACACACGAAGAACTCTACTTCGGTTGTGGCTTCATTCCCGCACAGTTTGCACCGGTGATTTATCTGTCGCTGATGAATCTGGCAGCAGGAATGCTGGCTGGACGAGGCGGGTTACCATTCTTTGCTGGCGGAATTCTTTCCTGGTGGGTCATCGCGCCGGCGGCTGCCAGTCTGGGCTGGGTCTCGCCCGAACTGATCGAAGACTTTGGCGGAATCGATTGGGCGATTTACTCAAAAATGCTACGACCGCTCGGAATCGGAACGCTGGTCGGTGGAGCGTTGATGGGTGTTGTGATGGCTTTTCCGGCAATTCAAAGTGCCATGAGATCACTCGCCACCGCCGCGAAGACTGCCGGTTCGGGAAGCCGTGTCGGCGGCGATGAACTCTCGCTCAAAACTCTGATCTTCGGAACAGTGCTGTCGGTTATTCTGTTCTTTGTCGCTTCGATGCTGACTGAAGGTGTCACCATTCCGCAGGCACTTCTTTCAGCAGTTGTAGGAACATTGTGGCTTGGCCTGGCAGCCTTGATCGTCGCACAGGCGACAGGCATGACCGACATCTCGCCGATGTCCGGCATGGCTCTGATTTCAGTCACGCTGATGATGGTTCTGCTGAATGGCAACATCGCCGCTTCAATGGTCGTGGGCGTCGCTGTTTGCGTAGCAATTGGCCAGGGCGCCGACATGATGCAGGATTTGAAGACTGGTTTCATGATCGGAGCGCGCCCAATCAAACAGCAGGTCGTTCAGTTCGCCGTCACCTGGCTCGGCGCGCTGGTCGCGTTGGCGGCAGTTTACGCGTTGTGGCAGAGCGGCGAAGGCGGACAGGGAGGCTTCGGACTAGGAACCAGCCTGCCCGCCCCTCAGGGCGGCGCACTGATGGGGATCATCGATGCCGTCAAAAGTGGCAACGTGCCGGTCGACAAGTATCTGATGGGAGCATTAGTTGGAGGTTGCCTGGGAGCGGCTCCGATGCCTGGGCTCGGAGTCCTGGTCGGACTCGCCATGTACCTGCCTTTCTCGATCACGCTGGGCTATGGGATCGGCTGCTTGACTCAGATGGGAATCCAGAAGGTGAAGGGGCTGGAATTCTGTGAGCACAAGCTGGTCCCGTTGTGTGCTGGTCTGATCGTCGGCGAGGCTCTGACAGGCATGGGACATGCATTCTTTAATATCTTCCAATCATGGATGGCAGGAGGTGGTCAGTGAGAATCCTCGCATACATTCTGTTCGGCGGAGGCATCATGGCAGCCATTTCCGGAGCCGCGAAACTTCCGGCCACAATCCCCGAAGGCGCGAAGCCAGCATTGCTGGACCGTTTTCCGGACACGCTCCCTGAATTCAGCATCGCATTCACTGCCACAGTCATTGGCCTGATCATCTGGTGGAAAGATGTGTTCGCCCGGCGAAAGGCGAACCAGAAAAACGACAGCGACGAATCCAACCCTCTGAAACTACTGGCAGGGCTCATCCCGCAACTTCGCGAACTGACCGGGAAGATCGACGAACTCGACAGCGACACCATCATCGCTCACGTCGAGCAGATTCTTGAACAGACCGTGTTGCCGTTTGCTGAAGCAAGGCAGAAACTATTCGACCGACTCGGCATGCGAGTCGGAGCCGATCTGCTGGTCACCGCCGCCTACGGAGAGCGAATGCTTAACCGTAGCTGGTCGGCGGCCGCTGACGGTCACCTCGTGGAAGCCCGAAGTTCTTTCCGCGAAGCAACGCAGGCGTTTGACGAAGCGGCGGCAATGGTGCCCTCAATGGAAACTTCACCCAAGTAGCGCGTAGGCTGGGTCGTGCCCCAGCTTTGTCACCAGGAATCTGCTGGGGCGAGACCCAGCCTACCTCTTGAGAGGATCGAAACATGCCAGACAACCTCAATCGGCGGCAGTTTGTTAAAGGGGCCACGGCGGCGACCGCGGCGGCGGGCTATGTCGTGAAGACGGGAGTCGCGCTCGCGCAGGACGCTCCCAGTGCTCGCGTTCGCGTCGGAGTCATGGGACTCAGTCGTGGCAAGTCGCTGGCTCTGACATTCGGCGGCCAGACGGGTGTCGAAGTTGCCTGTGCCGCGGACGTCGACATCAACCGAGCCAAGGCTGGCGGGGCGGCCATCGAAAAAGCTGGCGGCAAGGCTCCGGAAGTCGTGCAGGACTTCCGCCGGATTCTCGACAACAAAGACATCGACGCGCTGGTCGTCGCCGCTCCGAATCACTGGCACGCCCCGGCGACGATCCTCGGTTGCGCCGCTGGCAAGCACGTTTATGTCGAAAAACCGTGCAGTCACAATCCGCACGAAGGCGAGCTGATGATTCAGGCGGCTCGTAAGCACAACCGTGCCGTTCAGATGGGTACGCAACGTCGCAGCTCGGCGTCAATTACCGAAGCCATGCAGCTGCTGTGGGACGGCGAAATCGGTCGCGTCTACCACGCGAATTCCTGGTACGGCAACGCTCGAGGTCCCATCGGCAAAGGCCTGGCCGCTCCGGTTCCGGACTTTCTGCAGTACGACCAGTGGCAGGGGCCTGCTCCGCGAGTCGCCTACTACGACAATCGCATTCACTACAACTGGCACTGGTTCTGGCACTGGGGCAACGGCGAACTCGGCAACAACGGCATCCACGCGCTGGACCTCTGCCGCTGGGGTCTACAGGTCGATTATCCCACCCGAGTGGTTTCAGCCGGTGGACGCTACCGCTTCGACGATGATCAGCAGACGCCAGACACTCACAACGTCGCGTTCGAGTTCGAAGGCAAGAAGTCGATGGCCTGGGACGGCATGAGCTGCAACCGGCATCGCAACGATTTTGTCACCTTCTACGGAGAGGACGGAGCCATGTCGATCGACGGCGGCGGCAACTGCACCTTCTTCGACGGCGCGACCGACAAGGTGAAGAAAGAAGTCAAGGGCAACAAGGGAGACGTCGAGCACATCGACAACTTCGTCGCCGCCATCCGCAACGACAAGCCCCTGGAGTTGAACCAGGAAATCCAGTCCGGTCACATCAGTACGCTGCTCTGCCACCTGGGCAATATCTCGCACCGCACCGGCCGAAACCTGAATTGCAGCACCAAAGACGGCCACATCATCGGCGACGAAAAAGCCATGAAGCTCTGGCAACGGGAATACGAACCCGGCTGGGAACCGCAGGTGTAAAAACCGTAGGGTGGGCACCGCCCACCAGCACAACATGCCATCACGCCGGTGCGTTTTGACGCACCGGCATCGGATTGCGAGATGGAGTGGTGCGTCGAGCACACCCTGCGCCACTGCGGCTTGAGAGCATCGTCAACGTATCCGGACCAGAAATGGTCAGTATGTAGAAAGTTTAGGGGACACCATTACCCGGCTACGTCATCACTCGAAACCACAACAGAAAACGTGCGTTGCGATTTGGTTCCATGCCCTGCTTGGAAGATTATTTATCTGCGGCTACGCGGAATCCCACTAGACAGCCGTTATTGCCCGATCTCTCGTCGACGCCCCGCCCGGCTGATCGGCAATATTCAGGCGGACTCCTCCAGCTTCCACCTCGAAAAATGTGATGGACTCCAGAGCTGGGGCCCATTGGGTCTTTGGCTGGAGAGTCTCTGTAGTAAGAGCCACCATACCAGTCTGAACACCACTCCCAAACGTTTCCATGCATGTCATACAGTCCGAAGCGATTCGGTCGTTTTCGACGCACTTCGTGAGGGTACTGTTCTGACTTTCCAATGAATTCACCGTTGGTGTTGAGCTTGCACCAACCGTTTTTCGTGATGTTAGCCCACGTGTCTCCAAATGAGTACGCGGTCGTAGTTCCAGCGCGGCATGCGTATTCCCACTCCGCCTCGGTCGGTAAGCGGTACTGTCTTCCTTCTTTTTCACTAAGTCGTTTGCAGAATTCTACGGCGTCTTCCCAGCTGATATAGGACGCGGCGAAGTTCTTACCTTCCTCGACAAGCTCCTGTCCCTTCCACGGTGTTGTCTTCATGATCGATTCCCATTGGCCCTGTGTTACCTCCGAGACACCAAGGTAGAAGGCATTAGTAATGGTTACTTGATGTTGCGGTTCGTTTGGATCCCGGCCAGCTTCTGTTTCCGGTGATCCCATCATGAACGTTCCTGCCGGAACCAGAACGAGCGAGATACGGTTGCTGGTAGCGATCCTTTTGGGCTGCTGGCCGAGTGATGCGTTTTCATGGCCCAGCCACAACAGTAAACAGACAAGTGCTCCTCGCATTCGATGATCTCCTAGAGGCATTTCTGCTTTTGGGTGGATGTCGTCGGGCTCTCGACACCGCTTGTGCAGTGTCTCAACCAATTACTTAATTATCGAGCGTGACCCTGCTTTGAGTAAGTCATTTCGAGGGGCTCACTGGTTGGTTGGCCGGGTGCGTCTTGGCACCATGATTCGGAAGTTGCAAATTGCAAAGTGGTACGTCGAGACGCAACTTGATTAACGAGCCCTGTTGTCTCAGACGCGGGGCAGCTCCCAGTTGCTGGTCCTTGCCTGCTGGCGGTTTTCTTTTCTGACCAGCTGACCGCAGGCGGCGGCGATGTCGCTGCCGAGGGAGTATCGCACGGTGGCTGTCAGGCCGGAATCTTTCAGGTAAGCGGCGAAGGTTCTGATCTTTACGTCTGCAGTTCCGGTCAGGTGAGGAGCATCTTCGATCTCGTTGTACGGGATCAGGTTGACGTGCACGTTCAGGCCGTGCAGCCACTCGACCAGCTGAGCCGCGTCGTCATCCGAATCGTTTTTTCCGGCCAGCATGAGATACTCGATCATCACCGGAATGCCCTGCTGACTGTTCAACTCGCGGATGGTTGCCTGAAGTTCGTCGAGCGGATGTTTTTTTGTCAGCGGGATCAAGTCTCGACGGACTTCGGGATTCACGCTGTGCAGGCTCAAGGCCAGATTTACTTTCGGAAATCGCTCAGCACATCGCCGCATGCCGCCCGAAACGCCGACTGTTGAAACCAGAATGCTGCCGGGCGAGCGGTTAAATAATTTCGGCGATGTCAGAGCGTCCAGCGTTTCGAACAGGTTGTCTTCATTGTGAAACGGCTCACCCATTCCCATGAAAACAATGTTGTGAAGCCGTCGTCCTTCGGCAGTGAGTAGCTGTCCCGCCTGAACGACCTGATCGAGGATTTCGGCAGATGACAGATTCTGAGCGATGCCCATCCTGCCGGTCGCGCAGAAGTCGCACGCCGCGGCGCAGCCGACCTGGCTGGATACACACAGCGTCGAACGTCCCGTCGCGATACGCAGAATGACCGATTCGATCAGCATACCAGTCGCGGTTTTCAGCAGCAGCTTCGAAGCACCATCGACCTGCGAATCGCAACGACGAAACAGTTCGAGCGTGTGGCAAACGATTCGGTCTCTCTCGGGAAACCGAGCCAGCGCGACGTCGTCCGCTTCGAATTTCTTGAGCAAAGCGTTCCGTAACACACGAACATGCTCGGGGTCGAGCCGCGCTTCCTTCCGCAGTTGCTCCACCGCTTCCGAATCAAAGATGCTGATCTGGTCCAGGCAGGGACCAGTCGACTCGCCAGACATTAACTGCCAATTCCTTTTCTACTTCTACATGTTCTACGTGTGTCGTTGTTCGCGACAGGTCGTCAGGAGTTATCGCTGTGTGGTTTCTCTGACTTCTATTAACCACGAAAGACTCAAAAAGCACGAAAGAGATAACTTCCTTTTCGTATCGTTCGCGTCTTTCGGGATTGTAAAAATCCTCGTCAGGGGCGACTGATTATTGCTATCCAAGCCTGTTCTCACCGGCATTTTCGTTCTGGTGAATTGTCACTGGCCAGCCGGGGAACTGGTTTTCGGGATTGCCGTCTGTGGCGTCTATCAGGAAGCGGAAGCAGTCCAGATGGTAGGTTTTCTTCTCCGGGTCGATGGTCACCAGCCCGAAACCGCTTGCCTTCTGATGAGCGACTTCATAACGATTTTTCTTTGAGGCGACTTCAGGGTTGCCGACGGCGTAGACGTAGACCTTGTTTCCAAACCCGTCGAGAAACTCGCCGGTGTGGTCATGGCCGTGCTTTGGACGATTCTGATGAGGCATGTTGACTTCGTCCGGACGCCACCAGCGAGGGTAACCCGCAGCGATCGCGGGCGTGCAGAAGGACCAGTTGCTGTCGCGCTGTTTGTCGACGCCGTACTGCGAAAGCGACGTAAGATGCTGATCGCCGTTAATGTGCAGCGCCTTTGATTTTCGGAGAATGTTGATCGCGTTGTTGCGAGCGGTCTGCGGCCAGCCACCGGAATCCAGGTCGGCTTTCAGGTAGCCATTGTAGCCACCATGGTGAGTGGCCACTCCGGCGAAAACTGTCTGACTGAGCAGCACCTTGACCGAGTGGCCTCGCCAGTCATTGCCCCATTCTGCCAGGAACTTTTCCTGACGCTCTCCGAGCAGCACGAGACCCGGCTTATCGAGGTGTGCCGTGTCGACATTCTGATCTTTGACATGGTCTGCGCGACCGCTGCCGGTTTCGACCCGTTCAGGGCCGCTCTTGAATTGTCGATCGCTCAGAATGGCGAAGCTGACACCGCCGTAAACCATGTCGCCGTAATAGACGCTCATGTTCTGTTTGACCGGCGTGGGATCGTAGAAGTCTGGATGATGGCCGGCGCACGTACTGTGCACGACGTTGACCATCTTGACCGGTTCTCGATAGCCGCCTTTTGATGAGGCACCGGGATCCTCCGGCGTGATCTTCATCGGAGCACCGCCTTCGCCCCAGTAGTTTCCCTGGAAGACGTCGTGGTCGTCGGGAATACAGACGGTCGGTGCGTTCTTCAGTGCGTGTCGAAATGACCAGCCGAACTGGTAGAACTTGCGCAGGTAATTCAGGATCGCTCGGTCAGCCGGGTCACGGATCAGGCCGTAACCGCCGTGGCCTTCGTAGAGCTGATCGCCCGAGAAGTACAGCATGTCCGGATCGAGTTTGATCACGTTATTGGCGACGGGTTCGTATGGAAATCCGTAGTCGTTCTGGCAGGTCAGCGCTGCCAGACGCAGTGGTCGACCGCTGGGGTTGGCTTTGATCGTGCCGGTCCATTCGGTTTCCGTCACCGAATCATCGGTTCCTTTCTCGTTATAAACGAGTCGGTACGACGTCTCAGATTTCTCATCCCAGTTCGCAATACGGAACGTCGCCGTCCAGGCATCGGGGTCCAGCTTCGCGGTGCCGAGAGATTTCCATTCGCCGTCTTTCTGAATCTGCAGCTCGACGTGCTGATTATCTTTTTCGCCGAGCGGTCCGGTCAGAGCATTCATCTTCATGACGAAACCTTCGTCACTCCGGGAATCGCTCAGTGAGTACATCGACCAGAGGATCGGCCCGAATTTCTGTTCCGGGGTAATCGTGAACACGTCCCCGTCAACGGCCCAGTTGCGGAATCGGAATCGTCCTCCTCTCACCTTTCCCTTTTCCGGTCCATAGTTGTTGACGATGGCTACGTTGCCGAGCACAGCCTGAGAGGGCGCGTTAAACGAAACAGTACCGAGTTCCTTTCCCAACTTATCGGTCGCAGTCAGCTTCAGCTCGAAACGGCCACCGTCCGCTGATTTGCCGACCAGCTGCAAAGCAAACATCTTCGTACTGGCGCCCTCGGCGAGTGCTTTCGTCGCTCGCCCCAGAATGAGTGAGCCATTCTCCAGACCCGCATTGATGCCGTTCTTCGCGAAGCTGTTGCTGCGGTATTCGTTGATGTCGCTGCGGATGCCGATCCTGAAACCGGCGCCGCCACCTGTCTTCGCGGCTTCGACTTCCTCGATGTCGACAGACATCTCAAACGAACCTGCCAGATTTGTGATCTGATGAGTGATCAGGTGGACGTTGCGATTGCCGGCGGTCGACTGACACTCAGCCGCTCCATCGACAATCACCCAGTTCTCCATCGGGTTGGCCCAGAACTCTTCGCCCAGAAAGACTCGGTCATGAGTCGTGCTCCACTTTCCAACGACTGTTCCCGCCTTCTGGCTTGCAGCTGTCTGCGCGGTGGATTCAGCCGCTTCGCCGGCGGCCAGCAAGGTTGTTCCAGCGGCGGCAATTTTGAGAGCGGTTCGACGACTGAGTGAAGTCATTATTTCGATTCTCCGAAGAAGCGCGTTTGAATTCTGTGGGGGTGCGAGTTTCCCATACGGTGTGTTCAGCAGAGCGAAATTACGAAGCCCGCGCCGGATGTTCAATGCAGCGGCGGAATGCCAGCAGTCGATACGTTGCGATTACCGATTAGAAACTCGTCGACAGATACGAGGCAGGGATTTCAAAATCGGCTCGGTGACGACGAAGGAAGCCTGGTTCGTGGAAATTCCAATTGGATATCCCGCATCCTGTCGACGACGTGTTTTGCTTCAGACGCCATTTCGGGCAGACTTACCGCAAGCACGGCAGCAGGTTTCCTACCGGCTTCTGGCGAAAGAACATTGAGGCACTGCAGTAAGGCTGTCCGTGGCTTAACGTCTGCGGGCATTCGTCGAAGCATTCGCTCCACGAACGGAAGTTTGCCTGCGCTGTGGACATGTGGATGCTTGGCGATGATCTGCTCAACAAGTGATGCGGCGGAGCGTGGTATCCCTGATTGCGATCGCAGACGTCGGGGCTGGACACGCGACCAGTAACGTTTACCAGCCAGTCCCTGAAAATCTCGTGTGCTGCGCCACACAGATTGCAAGCAACCTGTGCCATCCTCCGATCTGCATCGAAACGGCCAGTCGTTGACCTCGCGATATCGATCCGAGGTTCTACGCGCTGGCGAGAATGCCCGAGATGATCCACTGGTCGACCTCGCGTAGCGAACGCGGGTTGATCAGTGATTCCGTTTCGGAAGCGTTGACCGAGACCGAAACATCGGCACCCGTTGCAACGAGCTGTCGAGCGGTGTTACGGACGCTGCTTGTCGTCTGCCATGCCGATCTTCCGCCGGTGGCGCCCAGGAAAAAACGCTTTCCAGACAGTTTTGACTTGTGGGCCAGCAATCTCGCTGCCGCCGGGAAACTTCCTCCGAACGCAACGCAGCCTCCAAACCATTCGGGCTGATGAATCGCCAGCAGAAGTGCGACTGAAGCGGCTTCACCGGCTCCAGCGATAAAGATTCGCTCGGTATGCACGTTCAGAACCTGCCGGACAGACCGCACAGCGCTGACGACGCGGTTTTCGACATCGACCAGTCGCTTCAGAAATTCAACGGGCATGTCGAAGTCGTACTGGTCGGAAGCGGGCGTGTCGAACAGGCATTCATCGATCGCCAGACCCAGATAGTTCTGTGGACTCATCGCGGCAATGTGGTCGAGTGATTCGTCAATTCCGCAGTCACCGCCGGTCAGCCAGACAATCAGCGGGTACGCGTAACGAGGTTCGTAACTTTCCGGGATCGTGCCAGCGGCGAAGTCATTGACCTGCCAGAACTGAACGTCGCTTTGTGGCTCCGACGTGGCTGTCGGCGGTTCGACCTGAGAATACCCGGCATCCTTCTGCGATGATTTCTGATGTCCACGAGTCGGTGGTGGCAATTGGTTTCTGGAATGCATCATCGCAAGTTGCTCCGTTCAACTTCCACGATCTGAAACGCTCTCGGCTGCGCTGTAACGTAAGTTCCGAACTGACCTGCGAGAACTGGAAACACCGAACTTCGACTGATTTCTCCGATAGGAAAATTCTTCCCCGGACAGGCTGTCGCTTTGACATCCCGATGAGCGATCACCTGAGAGTCAGTCAGCTGGTATTCATGCTTGAGGACGCTGACCAGTCGTTTCACACTTGCCAGTTGAGCGTCCGAGGGGTCTGTTTCCTCAAAGTTCCCGACAAGGCAGATGCCAATGCCATACTCGTTGTACTCGTTATTGGGACTCTTGGCGTGAGCCCCGTGAATCTGCTCTCGCCAGCGAAAAGTGGATTGAATCTCTCCGTCGCCCATTCCCTTTCCGTTGCCAATGAGAAAGTGATATCCGATTCCGTCCCATCCCCGACCAATGTGTGCTTCGTGAACGCTTTCGACAGAGCCGGCAGACGATGCTGTATGATGAAGCACGATATGCCGCCATTTTCGGGCGACCGCATCAGGCTTCCAGGGGTTTTGAACGACGACTGGTGGGGCAGGTCTGAAAGCAGGCTGTGGGGCCGGAGATTGAATCGCCGGAACCGAGCCTACCGTGGACTGCATTGGCGATGGCATGCAGCCAGCGAGACTGCCGACAGTTAATACCTGACAAAATAATCGAACAATCCTGTTCATGGCGTCCTCCCTGACGCGTCTCATCCATGCGATTGTGCACGCTCCCTCGTGCTTACGCGACGAGACTGTAGTGCCGGTTCGATTTGAGTGTCAACTTCTTGTCAGCAGCGGCAAACAGTTACCGTGACGGGATTTGTCGCCGTGTTCCGAATGTAACGATTGCAACGATTACGGATAATTTGAGTCATTGTGAGGTGGCGGGAATTCGCCACGTGTGGCAAGTTCCGGCACTCAAGTCGCTTGTCCCAAAACTGTTCAGGGAGATTGGCATGACTTCAGGATTTCGACCGGTGGACGATCTAGTGCTTCGTCAGAGCAAAATCTTTGGGTAGATGGATTTGAGTTTGCAGCGGG